>NC_017025.1:1496544-2993089 GCF_000455605.1 Flavobacterium indicum GPTSA100-9 = DSM 17447 | reverse complement strand
TTTTTTCTTAATATGCATTAAATGTACAAAGAAGAAATTTAATAAATGATAATACCATTCAGATTTAATAAAATATTAATTTTTCTAAAATCTGAAATAAAACAAAAAAGGTTGTCTAAATAATATTAGACAACCTTTTTAAAAAAGTGAAAGTTGTTTTATTCTACTATAAACGTTTTTGTCGCTTTTCCTTGATTGGTAACTACTTCTATAATATAATTTCCTTTTACTAAACTAGTTATATGAATTTGTGGTTTATTTTCAGTTTGTATCAATTGTCCTAAAGTAGTATAAATATTAACTTTTTCTAAAGTTAAATTGTTATCTAAATTTATATTTAAAATATCTGAAGTTGGATTTGGATAAATTGAAAAATTATTTAAAACAAAAGTATTACTTGATAATAAAGCGGATAAATCAAAAACACGAACATGACCAGAATCTGTGCCATTTCCGTCATTTTGAAATGCTCCAATTGCTAATATTGTTCCATTAGAAGATAATGAAGTAGATATACCACTTCTGTCGTTAGAAGCTTCTCCATTAATATCAGAACCTATTTGAGTCCATGTATTTGAAATATTTTGATAAATACGAACATGACCAGAATTGGATCCATTTCCATCATTTAGTGATGCTCCAATTGCTAATATTGTACCATTAGAAGATAATGAAACATCTTCACCACTCCTATCTCCAGCAGCTTCTCCATCAATATCAGAACCAATTTGAATCCATGTATTAGATATGTTTTTAAAAACACGAACATGACCAGAATTGGATCCATTTCCATCATTTTGAAATGCTCCAATTGCTAATATTGAACCATCAGAAGATAACGAAATACTTGAACCAAAAAAATCTCCAGCAGCTTCACCATCAATATCAGAACCAATTTGAGTCCATGTATTTGAAATATTTTGATAAATACGAACATGACCAGAATTAATACCATTTCCCGCATTTAGTGATGCTCCAATTGCTAATATTGTACCATCAGAGGATAATGAAACATTTTCACCACTCCAATCTCCAGCAGCTTCACCATCAATATCAGAACCAATTTGAGTCCATGTATTTGAAATATTTTGATAAACACGAACATGACCAGAATTGGATCCATTTCCATCATTTAAATGTCCGCCAATTGCTAAAATTGTTCCATTAGCCGATAAAGAAACACTTGAACCAAAATAATCTCCAGCAGCTTCACCATCAATATCAGAACCAATTTGAATCCATGTATTAGATATGTTTTTAAAAACACGAACATGACCAGAATTAGATCCATTTCCATCATTTAGTGATGCACCAATTGCTAATACAGTACCATCAGAAGATAATGAAATACTTAAACCTAAATAATCATCAATAGCTTCACCATCAATATCAGAACCAATTTGAATCCATGTATTAGATATGTTTTTAAAAACACGAACATGACCAGAATTAGATCCATTTCCATCATTTAGTGATGCACCAATTGCTAATACAGTACCATCAGATGAAAAACTGTGTTTACGACCACAATTATCACCAGCAGCTTCTCCATTAATATTACTACCTATTTGAATTTGTCCATAAGAAATTACAGATAAAAGAAATAAAACAAAGTATATTTTTTTCATTTTTAAATTTTTTTACAAATGTATAATTTTAAATAGCATTTTTCTAAAACTTGAAAGTTTTCAACATATATTAAAAACAACAAAAAAAAAGAATTTTAAATTTTTAAATTTTTGATTGTTATTATAGCGTGTTAATTTGTGGAATAACTTATTTCTTTTTTTCATTTTTTTAGAGTTATACAATTTTATACAATGAAATTAACAATGTTATATAATTGTAAATTGTTGTTTTTCAACTTACTTAATTTTGTAAGTATTAGGTTATCAACAATTGTTAACTTTTAATTTTATTTTGAAATTGTAAATAATTAACAAGTGTATTTTATGTTAATAACCATTTAAATTATCGACATCAATTTTTAATAACTTCTCAAAAATAAATTTGTCTATTTAATTTAAGTTTCTGCTTAGAAAAAAAACAATAGCTTTTTAAAAAAGTTCTAATTTTCTATTCAAAATTATTAACAATTGATGTTAATTTATAATTAACTAAAAATCAATGATTTGTAAAATTCAATTAACATTTGATAAAAAAGAGTCTTAAAAAGTAAATAGTTTATTGATTATAAAGCTTTTAATTTAAAATTTAGTAGTACTTCGTGCTTTTTTAAAATCTTCATTTAACTGTTCAAAATCTAATTTACCATTCTGTTTTTTTAAATGTTCTAGAATTACAAAACTCTTTTCAATTCGAAGTTGTGTACTTTTAATTTTATTAATCAACAAGATAAGGGTACGTTGTTTACCCGGAGTAAGTTTATGAAACAACGTACTTCCTTCAGGATCCTGATATAAAACTTCGGTCATTTCATCTGTTATTTCTACTCCGTATTTGGATGCATCTGCAATAAGTTGCACTTCAATTGTATCTCCAAAGGAAACTCCAAGAGTTTTTAATATTGGCTGATTAATTAAAATGTAATACATAGTATCTTTTAATGAAATTGCCCTATCAATTGTTAAGCTATTATTTAAAGTACATTTTACTCTTTTGGTAGTCGTAGTTTTTAAATGTGCTTCAACTAAATCTGTTGGAATCACAAAATAAGGACCATAACCTAAATTATTTTCACCAAAGGATAGTATTTCAGCTTGGAATAACATGTATAAAAAATAATTTCAAAGTTAATGCATCTTCTTATTGATTATGTTTAATTTTGTAATTAATAATAAACAACACTATCAACATTATGACAATTTCAATTGGAAACGACCATGCAGGTCCAGAGTATAAAAACGCGATTGTAGACTATTTAGAATCTAATGGTCATATAGTTATTAACCATGGAACAGATACATTTGAAAGTGTGGATTATCCTGATTTTGGACATCCAGTGGCTTATGATGTAGAAAGTAAAAAAGCCGATTTAGGAATTGTAATTTGTGGTTCTGGAAACGGAATTGCTATGACAGTTAATAAACACCAAGACATACGTGCCGCTTTATGTTGGACCAAAGAAATTGCAGAATTAGCTCGTCAACACAATGATGCTAATATAATTAGTATTCCAGCACGTTATACTTCTATACCTCAAGCAGTGGCTATGGTAGAAACATTTCTTGAAACACCATTTGAAGGCGGAAGACATGCTAATAGAGTTAAAAAGATTGCGTGTAAATAATCTATGAGTCACGTACACATCCATAAACACGAAGTAAAAGCAACGAATTTGATTATTTCTATTGTTTTGAATTTAATCATTACGTTAGCCCAACTTGTAGGTGGAATTATATCTGGAAGTTTAGCATTGGTATCAGATGCGTTGCATAATTTTTCAGATGTAATATCATTGGTGTTTAGTTTAGTGGCGCATAAATTATCACGAAGAAAAGCATCTATTGATCATACTTTTGGTTATAAAAGAGCCGAATTAATTGCCGCTTTTACCAATGCAGCCACGTTAATTATTGTGGCTTTTATTTTAATCTATGGTGCAATTGAGCGTTTTTTTCATCCGCATCCTATTGGTTCTGATTTAGTAATTTGGTTAGCCCTATTGGGAATTGTTGCTAATGGAGCCTCTGTTTTATTCCTAAAAAAAGATGCCGATCACAATCTAAATATGAAATCAGCGTACTTACATTTATTAACCGATATGATGGCTTCCGTAGCTGTTTTAGTTGGTGGTTTGTTAATGAAGTTTTACGGTTGGTTTTGGGTAGATAGTTTACTAACAATTCTAATTGCAATTTATTTAATTGTGGTGGGTATTGATTTATTAAAAAGTTCTACTAAAATGTTGATGCTTTTTACCCCAGAAGAAATCGATATAAAAGAAATTGTTCGTGAAGTTCATAAAATACCTGGAGCAGGTAAATTACACCATATTCATGTGTGGCATTTGAATGAAGAAGAGTTGCATCTCGAGGCACATTTAGATTGTGCGGAAGATATTAAAATGAGTGAGTTTAACGATTTACTTCATCAAATTGAAAGCTGTTTGTTTGAAAAATTTGGTATCAATCACATCAATATTCAGCCAGAATTTAAAAAGGAAGATCCTAAACATTTTATTGTTCAAGATTAAAAATATTAAATATGGGGCAAAATCCACCTTTATTAAAAAAGAAAAATTATCCCATTACTTCTGAAATAAAGCATTATTTAGACAAATACAAACGGCTTACAAAAACCCATGTTTTATACGATGATTTACTTCGTTTTCAAGGAGGAATTTCAGTTTACGATAAAGATGGAAAGGATACACTTTGGATTCGAGTTTTTTACAATGAATTTGAGAAAAAAGAAATCGATTACAGTTTAAATAAAATATATACTTTACTTCATTCCGATGGTGATGAAAGTAAAATCCAATTTTTAACCGTTGATTATATTGATTTTTGCACTTTTGGAAATTCTAAACCTTTTCGGGTACGAATCCGAAATATTCTAAATGATAACTATACAAACTTTTATGTTAAAAAAGCCGATGCTTCCAGAGTTTTCGGACTTGAATTAGAGCATATTTTGTCTCCTAACCGGATTAATTTTTTAGTTTTTAAAGATACTTTAATAGAAGAACATATTATAGGTATTCCAGGCGATCAGTTTTTAATTGATCATCTCTCTGATTGTAATGAACACGAAAAAGCACAAATAGCTAAAGAATTTGTTAAATTTAATGAACGTTGCATGATCGGTCTTTTAGGCGATATGCGTTCTTATAATTTTGTTATTGTGACCATTCATGATTTTGATAATCGTGTATTTCGAATAAGAGCCATCGATTTTGACCAACAATGTTATGAAGGAAATTTTAAATTGTATAAACCTCATTTGTTTAAAGAAAATTTTCCTTTTACGCATTTGGTTAAACATAAATTAAACGAAGATGCTATTGCACAATACCAAAAAGAAGAAAGATCAAATTTAGTTAAAAGAATGTTAGATTCAGAAGACCGACTAAAAGACTTAATTCTGGCAATGAAATCGTTACCATTAGCTCCAAGAGAACATATTGAACAACTTAGAAAAGAAGTGTATGATTTTACGCTGGATAAGCATTTCAAAAAAGCTGAAACTATGGCAGAAATAGTAGAAGTTGCTTTAAAATTTATGAAGCGAAATTTCAGAAACAAAGATTTTCATTCCAGTTAATTTAGGTTATGATACAAGTAAATCAAGAATTTATTCATTCTTTTTATAAAAGAAGAAATAGAGTTTCAAACAAAGGAAATCACGGTCATGCCTTGTTAATTGCAGGAAGTTCCTCAAAAATGGGAGCCGCTATTATTGCTGCTAAAGCGTGTTTACGAAGTGGGGTAGGATTGTTAACATTAACTTGTAGCGAAAAGGAAAAAAATGTCATTTTTAATGCTATTCCAGAAGCTATGATTTCCACGGATTTTGAAATAAAAAATCAATTCAATTGTAATGTTATCGGAATTGGTCCTGGAATAGGTGTGAATCAATTCAGTTTAAATTATGTTTATCAACTCTATGATAATCAATTACCTGTAGTATTTGATGCAGACGCTTTGAACGTAATTTCATCGTATCATTTAGATTGGAAAAATTTTAAATTTCCATTTGTAATTACACCTCACCCTAAAGAATTTGATCGTTTATTTGAAACGCATGCAACTCATGAAGCACGTATGGAAACAGCGGTTAAAAAAGCACTTGAATTAAATACCGTAATAGTGTTAAAAAGTCATCAAACCATCATAACAGATGGTCATCATATTTATATTAATACAACTGGGAATGCTGGTTTAGCCAAAGGTGGTTCGGGTGATGCTTTAACAGGAATGATTACCTCTTTCATTGCACAAGGTTATTCTTTGTTACATGCTTCAATTTTAGGAGTTTATCTTCACGGGTTAGCAGCGGATATAACACTTGAAACACAAAGCGAGGAAAGTATGTTAATTACAGATGTTATACAAAATATAGGGAAAGCGTTTAAGCAGTTGTCTTAACTAAAAATTTTAAAATCAAAAAAAGACCTCCCATTTGTAGCAGAATAATAGCTGTCAATTTCCAAAGAAAACTTGGTTTTGCCGTTTTATGTTTGAACAAAATCATCGCTAAAAGCGCTCCGAAACTTCCACCAAAAAAAGTAAATAATAACAAATGTTTTTCAGAAATACGTTGCTTATTATACATAGCAAGCCATTTGTCTATTCCAAAAACTAAAGTCGTAATGAAATTTAAAATTATAAATAGGTAGAGTAAATTTTTCATACAGATTCAAAAATCAAAGTTAAAAAAAACTACTTCACTTCTAGTAAAACCAAATGATAGAATTTTATCTTTGTGTTTTACATATTTAGAAAATGACCCATATTCAATTCATTCAAAATGCGATACAACTTCCTGTAAAAGGAATTGAAAATACAATTGCTTTATTAAACGAAGATTGTACCATTCCTTTTATTTCCCGTTATAGAAAAGATCAAACCGGAAATTTAGATGAGGTTCAAATTGAACAAATTGCCAAATTAAATAAGCAGTTTGATGAAATTGTTAAACGCAAGGAAAGTATTTTAAAAGCTATTGAAGAACAAAATGCTTTAACCCCTGAACTGAAATCTAAAATAGAATCCAGTTTTGATTTACAAGAGTTAGAAGATTTTTATTTACCGTATAAAAAACGTAAAAAAACTAAAGCAGATACTGCCCGAGAAAACGGATTAGAACCGTTGGCTAAAATTATCATGGCTCAAAAAAATGACGATTTAGAGTATTTAGCTTCCAAGTATTTAAATGATAAAGTAGCCAATGAAGATGAGGCTTTGCAAGGTGCTCGAGACATTATTGCCGAATGGATTAATGAAAACATCTTCATTAGAAAAAACTTGCGCCGCATCTATCAAAGAAAAGCCCAGGTTGAAACTAAAGTGGTCAAAACCAAAAAAGATGATGATGAAGCACAAAAATTTTCTCAATATTTTGATTGGTCCGAACCTTTATATAAAGCGCCCTCACATCGATTATTAGCGATGCTTCGTGCCGAAAATGAAGGTTTTGTAAAATTTAAAATTACACTTTCACCTGAAGATAAAGAAGAAGCTTTGCGTATGATGGATAAAGCTTTAATAAAGAACGAAGGCGATTGCGCAGTTCATATTGAAAAAGCCATTGACGACAGTTATAAACGCTTATTAGAACCTGCTATTTCAAATGAAGTTTTACAAGAATATAAAGAAAAAGCAGATACTAAAGCCATTGCTGTTTTTGCCGAAAATTTACGTCAGTTGTTACTCGCTCCACCTTTGGGCGAAAAACGTATTTTAGCCATTGATCCCGGATTTAAAACCGGATGTAAAGTAGTCTGTTTAGACGAAAAAGGAGATTTGTTGCACAATGAAACGATTTATCCACATGCACCTCAAAATGATACGGCTATGGCGATGAAAAAAATTCGTTCTATGGTGAATGCGTATGCTATTGAAGCGATTTCTATAGGCAATGGAACGGCCAGTCGTGAAACTGAATTTTTCATTAAAAAAATTGCTTTCGACAGACCTGTACAAGTTTTTGTGGTTTCCGAAGCAGGTGCATCTGTGTATTCGGCAAGTAAAATTGCTCGAGAAGAATTTCCAAACTATGATGTAACTGTTAGAGGTTCGGTTTCTATTGGTCGCCGTTTAAGTGATCCGTTGGCCGAATTGGTAAAAATCGATCCTAAATCAATTGGGGTTGGACAATACCAACACGACGTGGATCAAACAAAACTAAAAGAAGAGTTAGATAGCACCGTGATACGTTGTGTAAATGCCGTGGGAATCAATTTAAACACAGCCAGTAAAGCGTTGTTGAGTTATGTTTCAGGAATTGGTGAAAAAATGGCTGAAAACATAGTGAGTTATCGCGCTGAAAATGGCCCTTTTGAAGACAGAAAGGCCTTGAAAAAAGTACCGCGTTTAGGCGAAAAAGCCTTTCAACAAGCGGCTGCTTTTATCCGAATTAAAGACGGTATAAACCCGTTAGACAATTCTGCAGTGCACCCTGAATCGTATAAAACTGTAGAAAAAATGGCAAAAGATTTAGGTATCGCTTTAACTGATTTGGTTGCTAATAAAGAACAAATTGCTAAAATTAATCCGGAAAAATACGTAACCGATGCGGTAGGTATTTTAGGAATCAAAGACATTTTAAAAGAATTAGAAAAACCGGGATTAGACCCACGTAAAGCGGCCAAAGTTTTTGAATTTGATCCTAATGTAAGAAGCATAGCCAATGTTAAACCAGGAATGGTACTTCCGGGTATTGTTAACAATATTACAGCTTTTGGTTGTTTTGTGGATATTGGAATTAAAGAAAGTGGATTAGTTCATATTTCGCAACTTAAAGAAGGTTTCGTTTCAGATGTAAACGAAGTAGTGAAATTACACCAACACGTACAAGTAAAAGTCGTTGAGGTAGATGAAGCTAGAAAACGTATTCAGTTGACAATGATTTTATAAATAAAAAATCCCAAATTCCTTCTGATTCTGAACTTGTTTCAGAATCTTGGAATTTGGAATTTTTTTTAACGTAATAAGATTATAAAGTATCTTTATTATTATTTTTTCGTGTTAAAACAACCAATAATGCTGCTAAAATTGGCAATCCAATTGCAAGTAGAATAATTACAATTTCAAAAGTACCAATTTTGCCCATATTTTATTATTTTGTTTCGTCTTCTTTCTTAGCAACAGAAGCATCCTCTTCTCCTTTAGCTGCTTTTTTGAATTCTTTTACACCACTTCCTAATCCTTTCATTAATTCTGGAATTTTTTTACCTCCAAATAATAATAAAATGACTGCAATGATTAATATGATTTCTGTTGTTCCTAATCTTCCCATGACAAGTAGCTATTAATTAACAATGCAAATGTACTTAAAAAAGTAATTCATTTAACTTTCCTTAACGTAAATTTATAGTATTTTCATTTATTAATTGACACCTTGATGTATTCGCACAAGGTCTAAATAACTATATTTGTATAAAAAGTAGACAACATGTCTGAGAAAAGATTAAAGTTTCAAAGTTTTAAACGTAAATTATTTAGCAAAAGACGTTTCATTATTTTTAATGAAGATACGTTGGCCGAAACTTTTTCTTGGAAATTAACCTTAATGAATATTTTCGTTGTGGCTTCATTAGGAGCTATATTAATCATTTTTATAACTACTTTCATTATTGCATTCACCCCATTAAGGGAATATATTCCCGGGTATGCTTCAACCGAATTAAAAAGACAAGCTACAGCATTAACAATAAAATCAGATTCTTTACAACGAATTGTTACTGAAAACAATCAATATCTTAATGCGATTCAAGCGGTTTTAAAAGGCGATTTAGAATATGCTCAATTGAACAGAGATTCGATTAAGATTATGGAAGACACCTTAAAAAAGGTTGATTTATCAGTTTCCGAAAAAGAAAAAGAATTAAAAAAGCAAGTAGAAAAAGACGATAAGTACAATGTTTTTGACCAAGCACAACCTAAAGTAAGTTATGTGTTGTTTGCACCGGTTAATGGTAAAATTGTTAAAAAATACAATTTAGCTACTAAAAATTTGGGTGTAGATTTAGCTATTGCAAAAGGAACTTCAGTGAAAACAATTGCTCCTGGTACGGTTTTGTTTGCAGATTGGACCCCAGCAAATGGTTACGTGTTATTGGTGCGTCATGCGGATGATATCATTTCGGTATACAAAAATTTAGCCTCTACTACTAAAAATGCTGGAAACTCCGTTAAATCGGGAGAAGTTTTAGCTATTTTTGGTGATGATGCTTCTAAAAAAACGTTACACTTCGAACTTTGGAAAAACGGTATTCCAATCGATCCAACTCAATATATAAATTTTCAATAAACTATGTCAATAAAAGGTTTGGCCGCAAAAGTATTTGCTCGTTATATTCACCAGAAAAATCAAAAATGGATTCAAAATCCAGTGGCTGCTCAAGACCAAGTTTTTAAAGATTTACTTCAAAAAGCTTCAACTACTCAATTTGGAATTGATCACAAATTTGATACTGTTTTAACTCATGAAGATTTTGTAAATCAGGTACCGGTGCGCGATTATGAAGGACTAAAATGCTATGTAGACCAAGTTGTTAAAGGCGAAGAAAATATTTTGTGGCCAGGAAAACCATTATATTTTGCCAAAACTTCAGGGACCACTTCAGGTGCTAAATACATTCCTCTTACAAAGGAATCCATGCCGTATCATATTGAAGCGGCTCGAAACGCAATTTTGAATTATATACATGAAACGGGAAAAACAGACTTTGTAGATGGTAAAATGATCTTTTTACAAGGAAGTCCGGAGTTAACAGAGAAAAACGGAATTAAATTAGGGCGCCTTTCGGGTATTGTAGCCCATTTTGTTCCTAACTATTTACAAAAAAACCGGTTACCAAGTTGGGAAACCAATTGTATTGAGGATTGGGAAACCAAAGTCGACGCCATAGTTGAAGAAACTTATCATCAAAACATGACCGTTATTTCAGGAATTCCTTCTTGGGTGCAAATGTATTTTGAAAAATTAAAAGATAAAGCCCAACAACCCGTTGGCGACTTGTTTAAAAATTTCAATTTGTTTATTTATGGCGGCGTGAATTACGAACCCTATCGTGCCAAATTTGAAAATTTAATTGGAAGAAAAGTAGATTCCATTGAATTATTTCCTGCTTCAGAAGGATTTTTTGCTTACCAAGATTCTCAAAAAGAAAAAGGCATGTTATTGCTTTTAAACTCAGGTATTTTTTATGAGTTTATCAAAGCGGATGAATTTTTTACTGAAAACCCTAAACGTCTCACAATCAAAGAAGTGGAAGTTGGGGTGAATTATGTGTTGATTATTTCCACCAATGCCGGACTTTGGGCATACAATATTGGCGATACCATTGCGTTTACTTCTACGAAACCGTATCGTGTTGTGGTTACCGGAAGAATCAAACATTATATTTCGGCTTTTGGTGAACATGTTATCGGAAAAGAAGTGGAGACTGCTTTGCAAAATGCCCTTTCAGGAACGAATATTAGTGTGAATGAATTTACGGTAGCGCCGCAAATCAATCCGATTTCAGGTTTGCCGTATCACGAATGGTTGATAGAATTTGATCATGAACCAGAAGATTTGGAAGCTTTCGCACAAAAAATTGATTTGGAAATGCGACAACAAAATGTGTATTACGACGATTTAATAAAAGGTCATGTGTTGCGAACTATCGTCATAACAAAAGTGACCAAAAATGGATTTCAAGACTATATGAAATCGATAGGAAAATTAGGCGGACAAAATAAGTTGCCAAGATTAAGCAATGATAGAAAAATAGCCGATTGGTTTCATAATATTTAATTAAACATCTATGAATAAAATAATTTTATTTTTTCTATTCTCAACAGCATTGAGTGCCCAAATAAAAGGTGTTGTAAAAGATAGTATAACGAAAGAGCCAATTCCTTTTGTAAATATTTATGCATCAAATAATAAGGTTTTTAATTCAGATAGTAAAGGGAATTTTGTATTGGATGAAAACATTAAGGGTAAAGCTATATTTCAACTATTCGGATATCAGTCAAAATCTTGTGAATTATCAGATAATATGGAAATAAAATTAATTCCAATAGAAAATCAGATAAAAGAAGTAATAATTAAGAGAGAAAAACAAAAAATAGAAAAGGAAATTGACATTTTTGAATCCTATGGTTTTAGATATCATAACAATAATCATGGTTGTGCTATTTTATTAAAAAAAGATTCTTTAAATAAAAATTGTAATTTTTTAAAAAAAATAAAATTTCACACCGATTCAAACATTGAAAAGGCAAAATTAAAAATTTCATTTTTAAATAATTCTAAATTTAATTCCATTGAACAGAATGAAATAGTTCATGATACAATTATTGAAGTAAAAAAAGGAGGTAGAAGTAATCTATTAGATTTATCAAATAAAGATATTTTAATTCCCGATGAAGGTTTATTTATTTGTTTTGAAAATCTTTTAATTGAAGAAAACAAATATTATTTTGAAACTACTGGAAGAATGCCAAATGGAGAGAAAAAAACTTTTAAAAGCATGAGTTACGAACCTGAAATTTCTTTAGTACCATCAAATCAATTTATAGTTTATTATAGAAAATTTAATAATTGGGAAAAAGCTAAAAAAGTCATTATTGAAAAACCAAATAGTTACGAAATGTTGTTACTAAAAAAATATCATGAAAAAATTCTAACACCATCAGTAAAAATCACATTGACCAACTAATATTAAAAATAGTATATTTGCAGGTTAGATAAAAGATAAAATTAATGAAGGACATTAAAAACATTTCGCGCTCACGAGCGCAAGAGTCGTCGGCAGCTATCGAACGACTGTACATTACCATGCGTCACTTGTTTAACAGAGGTTTCTATAAACCTATGGGAGTTTCTGGAGAAACCTTACGTGAAGCTTTATTATCCTTACGACCTGAAATTTACGGTTCTATTGCAGAAGAAAAGGTAGAATTAAATGGATTATTATACGTTATAGAACGTTTACCTGTAGGAATTGAGCAGTGTCGTTACATCAACTTAACTTCGGATGAAGGATATGCTAATTCTCATTTTAAAGCTATCGTTCCTCCAAAAAGAAGAAGAAATTGTTACCGTATTGATGACGAACAAATGAATGTGGAAATCACACGTGGTCGTTCGGACATTTACGATATTTTGACTCACTTAACATTTATTTTCATTGAATCACATAAAATTAAAGACCGTGTTTTAATTGATGATGAAGGTAAAGTGTCAAGAGACTGGGAAAAACTAGAGCAATACGCTTTACAATCAAAAAAATTAACTCAAATTGAGCGTGAGATTGCAATGTCTCATGCCTCAAATGTGTTGGGAAGAACATTTGCAGAGGTTCAAGATATTTATGATGGTTTTGCCACCGCAGATGCACCAGATCGATTTTTACAAATCATTTATTGGTTAGGTAAAATTGCTATTGAAGAAGTCGTAGACAATAACAAACGAACAATTACGTTTAGTCCCATATTAAGAGAACGTTTAGGACATCATATATATGGAGAAATTTGGGCAAACACCATTAAAGAAACATTAGATAAAAATCAATTAATAGACCGACCAATTCATATCATAAGTGCTAATATGCATAGTGTAATGAATTCGGTTTTTGCTCCAGCGGTTCTTGGTACGAAATACAAAGGAAAAGCAGAGTATGAAATTTATGAAGATTTAAGTGCTTCAGGGAACAAAGAATTGCGTAAAAAAGTAGAAGAATTTGCCTTACAGCATGGAATGATTTCAATTCCAGATACTTCGGGAACAAATATCGATGTTCAAATCTTTGATTCGGCAAAATTTGATTGGAAAAAAACAGCATTTCCAACGGCAACGGTTAAAGAAAAACCCGTTTTAATTGTAATGGATTATGCTTTTGGTGAGCAAGCTTTTGAAACTATTGATGAGTTATTGAAACCGTATAAAGTGAAAAAAGAAAAATATTTCTTAAATGTAGAATCGGTTTCAATCATGGGTAAAGCTGGAATATTAGAAGGAGGAAAAGGCGATATCATGATTCCAAACGCACATGTGAATGAAGGAACTGCCGACAACTATCCATTTGATAACGAACTTACAAAAGAACTATTTGAAGGAAATGGTATACCCGTTTATGCAGGTCCAATGATTACCGTATTAGGAACTTCTCTTCAAAATAAAGATTTATTGAAGTTTTTCCATGAATCAACGTGGGGTGCTATTGGATTAGAAATGGAAGGAGCGTATTATCAAAAAGCAATTCAATCTGCTTCTAAAATTAGAAAAAGTATTAATCCAAATGTAAAAGTAAGATACGCGTATTACGCTTCTGATAACCCATTAGAAACAGGAAGTACTTTAGCTTCTGGTGGATTAGGAACAACTGGAGTAAAACCGACCTATCTAATCACCATTAAAATTTTAGAACAAATTTTTAAAGTCAAATAATTTAAGTATATGTCAAATAACATTCAAGACCAAGAGTTAGATTTAACCCAAATAGGTCAAGGAATTAAAAACTTTTTCAATAAAATTATCAATAAATGTTTTGATTTTTTATTCTTTATTATTGAAAAAAAAGTAGTTATAATTAGTTTATTTATTCTTGGAGTAATTGGAGGTTATTTTCTAGATAAAGGAAAGACTTATTCCCACACTATAGCAGTAATTCCAAATTTTGGTAGTAATGATTATTTGTACAATCAAATTGACTTTTTAGATAAAAAGTTAGCCGAAAAAGACACGTTATTTTTCAATTCTATTGGTGTAAAAAACAGTAAAAATATACTATCATTTGAAGTTGAAGCTACACAGCAGATATATAATTTTATTACTGATAGAGAGAGAGGACCTCAGAATTTAGAGTTGATAAAATTAATGGCTGAAGACGGGGATATAGACAAAATTTTAAAAGACGAATTGACAAGTAAACAATATTATTTACAAAATATTATCATTACAACTAAAGGTAAATTTAAAAGAGAACAATTGGTTGATCCTTTCTTAAAATATCTTAACAACTCCTTATTTTTCCTAAAACAAAAAGAAACTAATCAAGAGAATGTTAAAGAAAAAATTGCTTTAAACGATTCCTTGATTAAGCAAATAGATGGAATTATTCAAGTTTTATCAAAAAATAATTCAAATTCAAGCATTACAATTTCTGAGAAAAGTAGTGTAGCGGAATTAATTGATAAAAAAGATAAATTGATACAAGAGTCACAATATTTGAAGTTAAATGATAATATTTATGACAAAGTAATTAAGGATGAAAATGTGAGTATTAATAATTTAAATAAAACACCTATTTTCTTAAAAATGAAAGTAATATTACCTTTATTACTTATATTTATTTATTTATTATTTTATTCATTTTCTAAACTTTATAAAAAGCAAAAAGCCAGATTAGCAAATAGTTAAACTATGAAAAATATATTAGTAACCGGCGGTGCTGGTTTTATTGGGTCTAATTTTGTTCCCTTTTTTATTGCAAATAACGAAGAATATCATCTAGTAAATTTAGATGCCTTAACGTATGCAGGAAACTTAGAAAATCTTAGAGAAGTTGAAAACCATCCTAGATATTCATTTGTTCATGGTGATATTTGTGATAGAGCTTTCATAGAGGATTTATTTGCTAACTATCAATTTCATGATGTCATTCATTTTGCTGCTGAAAGTCATGTGGATAATTCCATCTCTGGACCAGAAGCATTTATTAAAACTAATGTTCTAGGTACATTTAATTTATTAGATACAGCACGTAAGTTATGGATGAATGGTCCAAACGACTATAAATTAGAGTTTTCAAACGCTCGTTTTCATCATGTTTCTACAGATGAGGTGTACGGTACTTTAGGGGAAACAGGCTTATTTGAAGAAACTACACCTTATGCTCCAAATAGTCCTTATTCGGCTTCTAAAGCAGGTTCAGATATGATTGTGAGAAGTTATTTTCATACTTATGGAATGAATGTGGTTACAACCAATTGTTCTAACAATTATGGCCCTAAACAACATAACGAAAAATTGATTCCTACCATTATTCGTAAAGCATTAACAGGAGAAAATATTCCAATTTACGGCGATGGGAAAAATGTGCGTGATTGGTTATACGTACTGGATCATTGTAAAGGAATTGAGTTGGCATTCAAAACAGGTAAATCGGGCGAAACCTATAATATTGGCGGAAGAAACGAACGCAATAATTTACAAATTGTAGATCGAGTTTGCACTATATTAGATGCATTGAAACCCAAAATATCGGGAAGTTATAAAGACCAAATTACTTTTGTAAAAGATCGTCCTGGTCACGATTTACGTTATGCTATCGATGCTACAAAAATAGAAAACGAATTAGGCTGGAAGGCTGATGAAAATTTTGATACTGGAATTGTGAAAACAATCGAATGGTATTTAAAAAAGTTTCAGGCTTAAAGTTATTTTTATTTCAGGTTAGTTAACTTGAAACAAATAAAACAAAAAACAAATGAAAGGAATTATATTAGCCGGCGGCTCAGGAACACGTTTACACCCCTTAACATTAGCGGTAAGTAAACAATTAATGCCTATTTACGACAAACCGATGATTTATTATCCATTATCAACTTTGATGTGGGCAGGAATTAATGAAATTTTGATTATTTCAACACCTCATGATTTACCGTTATTCAGACAATTATTAGGAGATGGAAGTTCATTAGGTTGTCGTTTTGAATACGCTGTGCAAGAACACCCCAATGGATTAGCTGAGGCATTTATAATCGGTAAAGAGTTTGTAGGAAATGATAAGGTAGCCTTAATTTTAGGAGACAATATTTTTTACGGAACTGGATTAGCGGAATTGTTACAAGCGAATAACAATCCTAACGGTGGAATTGTATATGCCTACCATGTTCACGATCCAGAGCGCTATGGAGTGGTTGAGTTTGATAAATTTGGAAAAGTATTGTCCATTGAAGAAAAACCATTACAACCCAAATCAAATTTTGCTGTTCCTGGAATATATTTTTATGACAATCAAGTACTTGAAATTGCAGCTAATATAAAACCAAGTCCACGTGGCGAATTAGAAATTACAGATATTAATAAAGCGTATTTAGAACAAGGTAATTTACAAGTATCTATTTTAGATAGAGGAACCGCTTGGTTAGATACCGGTACATTTCAATCCTTAATGCAAGCAGGCCAATTTGTACAAGTAATTGAAGAACGTCAAGGATTAAAAATTGGTGCAATTGAAGAAGCGGCTTATAAAATGGGCTTCATCGACGCAGCGCAATTAAAAAAATTAGCCGAACCTCTTTTAAAAAGTGGGTACGGTAAACATTTAATGAGCTTAGTTTAAAATTTGTTTAATGTTTCACGTTTCATGTTATTTGACATTGAAATTTGAAGTTGAAATTTAGATTTACTTTGAAATTTACGGAAACCAAACTTAAAGGATGTTTTATCCTAGAACCCAAAATAATAGGAGATGAGAGAGGCTCGTTCATGGAAAGTTTTAATGAAAAAATATTTGCTGAAGGAGTCGGACAACAGGTTCATTTTGTTCAAGACAATCAATCTTTTTCAACAAAAGGAGTTTTAAGAGGATTACATTATCAAACAGGAGCACACGCACAAGCTAAATTAGTTCGTGTATTAAACGGTGAAGTATTAGATGTTGCAGTAGATTTAAGACCCAATTCTCCAACTTATGGTCAACATGAAACTGCTTTACTTACAGGGGATAACCAAATTCAGTTTTACATACCTCGTGGTTTTGCTCACGGTTTTTTGGTTTTAAGCGAAACAGCAACTTTTTTCTATAAATGTGATAATTTTTATAACGCAGCAAGTGAAGGCGGTGTATTGTTTAATGATCCCACTTTAACTATTGATTGGAAGTTTCCAATCGAAGACATGATTATCTCCGAAAAAGACCAGCAGTTACCCACTTTAGAAAACGCAAAAAAAGTATGGTAGTACTAGTTACAGGCGCGAATGGTCAATTAGGACAAGCGATTCAATCGATTGCTGGAAACTATCCTTCCATCGATTTTGTGTTTTGTTCTTCTTCTGACTTAGACATTACTAATAAAGAGAATTGTGAGATCGTTTTTGAAAAACACCAACCGCAATTTTGTATTAATGCAGCAGCATATACCGCGGTTGATAAAGCCGAATCAGAACCCGAAAAAGCGTTTGCCATCAATGTAACTGGAGCTCAACATATTGCTGAAGTTTGTAAAAGTTACAATACTGTTTTACTGCATATTTCTACCGATTTTGTTTTCGATGCCAAATTTGAGGACGGTATAGCTTATTATGACAGCCAATTACGATTACCCTTAAAAAGTAATAAAGGATTAGTAGAAACCGATGTGCCTTTTCCAGCAGGAATTTACGGATTAACCAAATTACAAGGCGAGCAAGCCATTCAAGCTACTTGGGAAAAGCATTTTATTATCAGAACTTCTTGGGTGTATTCACAATTTGGTCATAATTTTATGAAAACCATGTTACGTTTGGCTTCTGAAAGAACAGTATTATCAGTGGTAGCCGATCAAATAGGTACTCCAACCAATGCAGTTGATTTAGCGGAAGTACTAGTAAAAATAATTACTTTTTATCATGCTGAAACAACCTCTTGTCATGCTGAATTTAGTTCAGCATCTCACTATGGCATATACAATTTCAGCAACGAAGGACAATGTTCTTGGTATGATTTTGCAAAAGAAATATTTAGAATTAATAACATTTCAATAAATTTACAACCTATTCCTACTTCTGCCTATCCCACTCCCGCGAAAAGACCCGCGTACAGTGTGTTAGATAAAACAAAGATAAAAGCTGTTTTTGGAGTTGAGATTAAAGATTGGGAGGATAGTTTAATAACAGTAAAATAATATATTTAAACGATTATTTCGAAAATTAAAATTTATTATTATATGATTTACTGGTTTTATTAGTAAAAAGATGGTTGAAAAAACCAAAGAATAAAATGCGAATTTTACTAAGGTGAAATTTCTTGAAGTTAACTAATTGCAGATGCTAGTTTCATTATTTTCAAGATTATATAGCTGTAAACAAGTTTTACAATAAAAAACTTTTAATGTGTTTTTAAAATGCAGGCGTTACAATTTGAGCAGGAATTTATTCAACATTAAATGTTAAATAGAATTGTATAAAGAGTAAAAAATAATAATAAAACTATTTTTATCACAAAAATCAATTTCGAATTTAAATTTTTATTTTGGGAATAAATTAAAAAATAATATAAATGATTCCATTTAATAAACCTTATTTAACAGGAAAAGAAACTGAATATATTACAGATGCAGTTATTTCTGGAAAAATATCAGGAAACGGAAAATACACACAAAAATGTCAGCAGTTTTTTGAAACAAAATTTGGATTTAAAAAAACATTATTAACCACATCTTGTACAGATGCTTTAGAGATGGCTGCCATTTTAATTGGTATTAAAGAAGGTGACGAAGTAATAATTCCATCATATACTTTTGTTTCAACAGCAAATGCTTTTGTATTACGAGGGGCAAAAATTATTTTTGCTGATAGCTTACCAAACCATCCTAATATGGATTGTAGTACTTTGGAAGCTTTAATTACTTCAAAAACAAAAGCAATTGTTCCAGTTCATTATGCTGGAGTAGCCTGCGATATGGATACAATAATGGAGCTTGCAAAAAAATATAATTTATTTGTCGTTGAGGATGCTGCTCAGGCTATAGATAGTTATTATACTGGGAAAGATGGTATAAAAAAACCATTAGGATCTATAGGTCATTTAGCTGCATTTTCTTTTCATGAAACAAAAAATATTATTGCAGGAGAAGGAGGTATGTTAGTTGTTAACGATGAGCAATTTATAAATCGTGCAGAAATTATTTGGGAAAAAGGAACCAATCGTTCTTCTTTTTTTAGAGGAGAAGTTGATAAATATGGTTGGGTTGATATTGGAAGTTCTTTTTTACCTTCAGAAATAATTGCAGCTTTTTTATGGGCGCAATTAGAAAATTTGGAAAACATTCAAAAAATAAGAAAACAACATTGGGATGCTTATCAGTCTCAGTTGTTAAGTTGGGCAAAAGTAAATGAAATTGAATTACCATTTATACCTGAATACTCAACAAATAATGGACATATGTTTTTTATTAAATGTAAAAATATAACACAACGCACTCAAATAATAAATAAATTAAAAGCAAAAAACACACATTCTGTTTTCCATTATATCAGTCTGCATTCTAGCCCTTACTATATTGAAAAACATGATGGTAGAATTCTTCATAACACTGATAATTTTACAGATACATTATTAAGACTACCTTTGTTTTATGAGTTAGATGTGCAAACAGTTATTAATCAAATTTTAGAATAATGAAAAAATTACTTCAATTCATTAAGGAAAATAAAGCATTAACAACGATTTTGTGTATTGCTACTATTTTAAGGTTTTATAAAATTAATTTTCAAAGTCTTTGGTTGGATGAGATTTATACAATGAACATTACAAATCCAGAAAATTCATTTGGTAGTATAATTACAGAAGTTAATAATCGAGAAGGGTTTCCATATTTATATTTTTTATTTTTAAAAGTTCTTCATACAGTATTTGGATATTCTCCAATTGTAACAAGAGGTTTTTCAGCTTTATTAGGCGTTTTAAGTATATATGCTATTAATAAATTAGGAGAAAAGATATATAATAAGGAAGCTGGGCTTTTTGCGGCATTACTGTTAGCATTTAGTGAGTATGCAATTTATATTTCTCAAGATGCTAGACCTTATACGTTGTATTTATTTTTTATAATTGTTTCCTACATTGGATTAATAGATTTTATAAAAAATCCTTCCAAACAAAATGCAATTAAATATGGATTGTATGTTGGGTTATTATTAAACTCAAGTTTTTTTGGACCTATAAATGTCTTCGCACAAATTATGACTATAGCAATAGTTTCTTTTAATAGAACTTTATCAGAAATAATTGAAGTAATTAAAAAATTGATTATTTCTGGTAGTATTGCGTTGCTGTTTTTCATACCAAATATTTATAAACTTACAACTATAATGGGTTTTAAATCCAACTGGATACCCGCGCCTACAAATGAGTCATTAAGTTTAATTTTAAAAGAGTTTTTAGGAAATTCTGAAATCACTTTATTTTTATTCAGTGTTGTTTTTATTTATTTTATGATCAGTTTTTTTAGTGGTAAAGAAGAATATTCAAACACTGAAAAACTAACTAATAAAGAGTTCCCATTTATACTAATTCTTACATGGATTGCAGTTTTTATAATAGTAGTTTTCTTGAAAAGCTATTTAGATACTTCATTATATATTTCAAGATACTTTACAAGTATAATTCCAGCTATTTTTTTAATATTTGGAATAGCTATCGCAAATATTAAAAGTAATAGTATAAAAAATACATTTCTAGTTTCTATATGTATTTTTATGTTTTTAAATTTAACAGTAGTAAAAGGACATTATAGGTGGTTTTTTAAAACACAATTTAGAGACGCATCTCAATTAATAATAGATAACAATAAAAACAACGAACCTGTTTTTACGAGTCTAAAATATTGGTTTGATTATTATTTAAAAGATAAATTCAATACAGTTGAAAAACCAGATTTAGAAACTGTTATAAATGAAATGATGGCTGATTCAACAAAAGTGAAACCATTTTGGTATACAGATGCACACGGAAAACCTTTTAAATTATCTGACAAAGCACAACAATTTGTAGATAGTAAATTTTATATTGACGAAAGTTTTGATGGTTGTGATGCATGGACACGACACTTTATACTAGAAAAAAATGCTATTTCAAAACTAGATTTAAATCAATTTAAACCATTAAAAACAAATAATGGGGATTTAACCAAGGTTTGGATTGAAGTTTTTGAACAAAATTCTACTTATTATAAAATTTCAGGATGGGGATTTATAGAAAATATTGATAGTAAAGACAATAAAATAAGTATTGTATTAGTTAATGATTCTAATGGTATTGTTATTAAATGCCAACAATTCCCAAGAACAGATGTTACTAAAGCAGAAAACAGTAATATAAATTATGACAATTCAGGATTTATTTCTAATATACATATTGAAAAACTGCAAAAAGGAGAGTATAAAGTAGCAGTATTAATAGAAAATAAAAAAGAGGTTAAAAAAGGTTTATATTTAAGTGATAAAAAAATAATTATTAATTAAAAATGTATATTTTTGTGCAAAAATATCATATAAAACAAAAGGTTATGAAAAAAATAATTTTATTTGCTTTCTCATTATTATCGTTAGTTTCTTGTAAAAATGATGACAAAAAACTTGAAGAATCAAAAGAAAATGTTGCAGAAAAAGTTATGGATACAGTATTTACAATAACATTAAATGCTACTGTAAAAAAGGATGATAGTTTTCAATTATATTATAGAAAACAAACTGAAACTACATATGAAGAAACAAGTTCTTTTTTCGTTGAGTTTAAAGGTAGTGATAAACCACAAGACATTGTATTTAGACTGCCTGATGGTGTAATTCCAGATAACATTAGACTAGACTTTGGTACTAATAAAGAACAATCAGAAATAAAAATTAACAGTTTTAAAATGAGTTATTTTGGTAAAACTTTTGAAACTAATGGCTCTGATTTTTTTAATTATTTGTTAGTTGAAACAAAAACGGCAACATTTGATAAAGATAAAGCAACTTTAAAGCCACTTTTAGTTAACGGTACTTATGATCCTCAAGCTACATCTGAAAAGGCTTTATTTGAACAAATACAAAAGATTATAAAATAATCTAATTATATTAATTTTAAAAGCTATAATTTTACATTATAGCTTTTTTTATTTTAAATTAATTTTCTTGATTTCCGTAGATATATCCAAAATAAAAACGCAACTATTAAAATTGATTCACTATGGATCTGGTCAATTTGTTAATTTAATTGTCCCTTTTCTTTTATCTCCATATTTAATTTTAACATGCGGGGAATCTAACTTTGGAAAGTCTGCTATTGGGATGACAATTGCATTTTTTGTTATTGTTTTTGTAGATTACGGATCAGATATATTAGGAGTTAAAGAAGTTTCTCAAAATAGATATAATAAAGCACTTTTAAATCATACTTTATCGAAGATTGTTTATAGTAAAATAGCTATGGCTGTTTTATTTGCAATTATATATTACGTAACCTTGTTTTTTGTTGATAGTTCTAGTACTGATAAACCTCTTTATTTATGGAGTGGTACAATTTTTTTAGCTCAAATTATTAATCCATTATGGTTTTTTCAAGGTTTAGAAGATTTTAAAAATTTTTCTTTATTAACGATTGTCTCAAAGATTTTTTATGTTCTGTTTTGTTTTTTACTTGTAAAAAAAGAATCGGATTTTATTTATATAAACTTAAGTTATAGCTTAAGTGTTGTAATATCTGGTTTTGTGGCTTATAAAATTTTAAAATCTAAATACGAAATAGAATTTGTAACAATTAAAAAGAAGGAATTATTCAACTATTTTAATAAACACAAAACATTTGCTTTTTCTCAAATTTTTACCTGGTTTCAATTATATGCTCCAATATTAATTATTAGTTTTTTAGGAAATGCAAAATTAGTTGGTCAATTTAGACTTGTAGATCAAATAATATCAGTATTTAGAACTTATATTATGATGTCTTTTAATTTTATATATCCAAAAGTTTGTTATGAAATCAATCAAACATATAATAGAGCTATTAAAAATTGGTCATTGTATAATTTAATTAATTTGAGTTTTGTATTATTATTATTGTTGTTAATATATTTTTTTAGAGTTGAGATTGTAAAATATTATCATGTAATAGAAATAAAAAAAATAGTATCCATATTAGCAATTTCCCTTTTTTATCCTATAGTTTTTTTATTGGTAAATTGTTTTAAACAGCTTTTTTTAGCGTTACATTTTCAAAAGCTATTTTCAATAATCACAATTATAATGTCGTCTCTAACTATATTAAGTATTTATTTTAGTTTTCCTTACTTTGAATTAGCAGGAGTTTATTATTCCTCTATATTTGTAGAATTATTTACATTAATCATTTTAATTATTTTAAGTTTTAAGTATAAAATAATTCACACAAAAAAATAGTATGAAATTCAACCTTTCTTATTTTTATTATATACTTTCTTTACTTGTTTTATTTTTAAATAATTATGAATTAACTTTTATTATTTGGTTATTCATCGCTTTTTTAACTTTTAAGCTTAAGTATTCAAAGCAAATATTTTATATTATTTCCTGTTATTCTATAATTATCTTAATTAGTTTTTTAACAGAATTTCTGTTTTATGATCATAATTTATATAATAAAGTTCGTGATTTAACGTATTTGTTAAAACCAATTTTAGGTTTACTCATAGGATATAATATTTCAAAAGAGTTTAAATTAAATGCATTACAATATGCTGTCAAAGCAGGAGTTATTTTGTCATTTATACATTTATTATTAGTGTTCTTTGCAATATTAAATCACAGAACACTTTCAGTGTCTGAAATCAGGGAGCATTCAGGGTACTTTAATGATTATGAACCATTTGTTTTACTTTTATTGTTTTTTTCCAATTCGTTTCAAATCCAATTAACTAAAAAACAGAAATTGACATATATAGTAATTGTTGGAATATCTGTTTTTTCATATTTATCAAGAACAAATTTTTTACAATTAATACTATTATTTCTCGCAATTAAAGGTTATTTTATATTAACCGCAAGATCTATTAAAGTTATTTCGTTAACTGTAATTATTTCTTTAATAGGTTATTTTGCTATTTATAACTATAATCCAAAACGTAAAGGTTCCTTTGTTGATGAATTTTTGTATAAGGTTAAAATTATTCCTATTGAAGCGTTTAAAACAAAAATTAATAAAGAAGATTGGAAAGATTTTAATGATAATTTTAGATCATTTGAGAATATTAAGACATTTAATCAGATAACTTATGGTGGAATTCAGCCTATTTTAACTGGAAATGGTTTGGGGTCAACAGTCGATATAGGAAGAAGAATGCAAACCAATGATGGGACAATAGTGAGATATTATCCAGCATTGCATAATGCTTTCTCAACAGTATTACTGAAGTCAGGAATAATAGGTGTTTTCTTTTATTTACTATCTATTTTTATTATTTTTAATAAAATAAAAACAAATAGTAAAGAAATTTTTTATCTAAATAATTTGATAAAAGGTTCTGCTATATTTCTTTTATTATCAAGTTGGGTTTTTATGGGCTTCTATTTAAAGTTAGATAGTAAATCTATATTAATTGGTCTATTAATAGGTTATAGAGAAGTGTTAAATAATCATCTTGCTAAGGCTACATAAATTTTTTCAAAATTTTCTTTTAATTGGGTAGTATTAAAATTATTGTATACATGAGTATTACCTGATATCCCATAATTTATATCGCTATTTCGTAAAAGTAATGCTATTTTATTAGCCAAGTCTTCTGCATTATTTGGCTCAAACAACAATCCTGTTTTTTCGTGAATTATTATTTCAGGTAACGCACCAATATTTGAAGCAATTACATTTTTTTTTGATAAAAGCCCTTCAGCAGCTACAAGACCAAAAGATTCCGGTTCTGTTGAAGGCATTAATATGATGTCTGAAGCGTCATAATAAGGCCAAATAGCTTCTTTAAAATCTATAAATTCTACTTTTTGTTTAAGTTTATAAGAATCAATCATGTTTAATAATTCAATATAATATTGATTTTTACCTGTAACATAGGAACCAATAATAATTAACTTAACATTAGTAAATTCATTAACTATTTTTTTTAAAGCGGAAACGGCTATTTTTTGTCCTTTAATTTCACTTATTCGACCTATAATTGTAATTATTATATCAGATGAATTTGAATTAAAATGTGTTTGTTTAAATTTTATTATTTCTTCTGTTGTTAAATAAGGAATATTTCTTTTTAAACCATTGTATACTACGATTCCTTTTTTTGAAATTTTAGGAAATATACCAATGAAATGTTTCTCAGTTGCTTTTGAATTAAAAACCACCTTATTTGAAAAAAAACTAACAATTCTAGGATATATTTTTGCAATACGTTCTGGTTTTTCTATAATCTCATGTACATGCCATATGTGGGGAATACGAAAGAAAAAAGCATAAAAAGCTCCAATAAAAACGGAAGTAGCATTGGAATGAACTATAGCTATTTTTTTTCCTCTTAATTCTTTTTTAATGGTAAAAAAAGATTTTAGTATTTCAAAAGGTAGTTGAAGAAAAAAAGAAGGTTTTAATATTCCTCTTTTAACCTTTATTACTGAGGATTTTATTACCTGAACAGATAAGTTTTCAAGGAGGTCTTTTAACGGGCCGTCTTCATGTAAAACTACTATTGGAGTGTAACCTTCTGGGAAATTTTCAATTAATTCTAAAATAGCTTTATCTGCCCCATAAAGTTCAGCAGATTGATTAATTATTAAAACATTTTTATTCAAAACGATTACTGGTTTTTAGCCGTACCACTACCAAAAAATTTATTTTTAGTTTGTACTAAGAAATTATAATTTTTAGCTAATAATTTTTTGGCAAATGAAGCATCTTCTTTCGGAAACCAATCGGTAGTTCTTGGTTTTTCAAAATGCATATTGTGTACTTGATATGCATACGTTGCAATAGACGTTCTGTATCTTCCCTCTGGGAAATTGGTCATGTCATAACCATGCAAAGTGTAAGGAGCACATTGTTGAATAATCAAACGATTAAAAGGAACGGCTAATTCTGCTTCTTCATCAGTTCTAAGATCTCTAATTTTTAAGTGACCTTTATACTCTTCTTTCCAATCTTTGTTTAAGTATAAAAGCAAATTTAGTTCTCTATACCAGTTTTTGTTGATGGGATGATAGTTGAAATCCAAATGCATATCTAAAAAGCTATTCTTTTTTCCTTGGTGTAAACCACCACCATGGTTCTTTGGGTCAACAAATATTTTCTTAGCTGTAATAAATGATAAAATTTTATTAAAACGTTCCGAAGCTAAATCATGATACAATTCGTCTAATTCAGGAGAAAGTACTTTGTAATTTGATTTTTCAAATTTGTTATTTGCAAAAGCATAATCTCTACTTTTATTATCTAACTCTGGAATAGAATTATAAGCTTTTGTTAATTTTTCTTCATCACAAAACCCATCAATAATTAAATAAGGAAAAGGCTGAGCAGTTAAATATTGTATTCTTAAGCTTTCTAAATTTGCTTCTATTTTATCAAAATTGATCATTTCAAAAATGTTTACATGCAAAAATAACAATTATTTAAATAGAAAATAATTGATTAAAGTCATTTAATGTTTAAAAAATTCCATTTACTTTGCAATTTTCAGATAAATTCGACAATAGCAAATGAAAATAGGCATCTTAGGCACACGTGGCGTTCCCAATCATTACGGAGGTTTTGAACAATTTGCTGAGTTTTTTTCTGTTTTTTTAGCAGAAAAAGGACACGAGGTCTATGTATATAATTCGCACACACATCCTTATCAAGAAAAAGAATTTAAAGGCGTGAAATTAATTCATTGCCATGATCCTGAAAATAAAATAGGTACAATAGGTCAATTTATTTACGACCTAAATTGTATTTTAGACGCTAGAAAAAAAAACTTTGATATTATACTTCAACTAGGTTATACTAGTAGTTCGGTTTGGTTTAAATTACACCCCAAAAATGCCGTAGTAATTACCAATATGGATGGGTTAGAATGGAAAAGAACAAAGTATTCAAAACCTGTTCAACAAGCATTGAAATGGGCTGAAAAGTTAGCAGTTAAAAACAGTGATTTTCTTATCGCCGATTCATTAGGTATTCAAAATTATTTACAACAAAAATATCATGTTCCAAGCAAATACATAGCTTATGGGGCAGACAATTTTAAAGCAAATAATTCAGAAGTTTTGAATGAGTATGATGTTAATGAATACCAATTTAACATGATAATGGCTCGTTTTGAACCAGAAAATAATTTTGAAATGGTGTTGGATGGTTATGCGCAATCCAACACAACTATGCCTATATTGGTAATTGGAAACCATCAAAATAAACACGGGGAATATTTAAAAAATAAATTTTCTTCGGATAAACGTATTCGATTTTTAGGCGCTATTTATAACCTAAATGCATTGAATCATTTACGATTTTACTCTAATCTATATTTTCACGGTCACACCGTAGGAGGTACCAACCCTTCATTGCTTGAAGCTATGTCTTCAGGCGCTTTAATTGCGGCACATAATAATGAATTTAACAAAGGGGTTTTACAAGAAAACGCATTGTATTTTACGAATTCTAATGACGTTAAAAATATCTTAAATTCTACCAAAAAAAGTGATAACTTGCACTTGATTGAAAATAATTATTTAGCAATTGATTCAACATTTAATTGGAATAAAATAAATGAACAGTATTTACAGTTTTTTGAAGTCTGCATGGAAAGAAATTCTAGACGAAAGTAAAAAAAATAGCACTTTTATTCCGTTTTTATTGTTGTTAATTACTTTTCCAATTTCTATGGCTGTTAATAATATTGCTACAGCTATTTTTGTTTTGAGTGCTTTCCTAAGTTTGAATAAAAGCAAATTAAAAATCGGTTTCGTTTTTATCGTTCCAATGAGTTTGTTTATTTGGATGCTACTTTCCTATTTTTGGTCCTATGAACCTGACGATTCATTAAAGGCCATCTTTAAAGAAATTACATTAATTTTAATTCCATTAGCTTTTGTAATTAAAAAACCATTTTCTTCTGAACAGAAAAATTTGATTTTTAAATATTACAGCTTTGCAATGGTTGGTTATGTAATTTATTTTTTAATAAGAGCAGGTGTTCGGTACATTTTAACGAAAGATGTATCTGTTTTCTTTTATCATGGTCCTGAAAATGATGTAGATACAGGATTAGTACCTAGATTGTTAAATGCAATTCATGTATCTGTTTATGTTGTACTATCCTTTTTTTATTTCTTTTGTAAAGAATCTAAAACAACTATTGAAAAAATAATTTTAGGATTATTATTTGTTTTTGTTTTATTATTATCTTCAAAAAACATTATAATCGTTTTTATAGTTTTAATCTTTTTACGTACTTTTTACTCTTCTAAAATAGCGAATAAACTACGATTAAGAAATGCCACTATTGTATTGGTTCTACTTGGTGTTATTTTGTCTTTTAGTAAAATTAAAGAACGTTTTTTAATTGAATTTACCAGCAACACCAATTCTAGTTTAACAAACAACAGTAATACCAGTAGTAGTGTAAATAATATAAGTATTTACCAAGCTTGGAATCAAGAAAAATTTACTCATAATGATTATTTTCCTGGAACGGCTTTTCGTGTATATCAAGTTAGAGTTTTTAAAGAACTAATAATGGAATATCCAATTTTCTGGAAAGGTTTCGGGATGAATGCTTCTCAAGAAAAAATCCAAGAAAAAGAAAAAGAACACAATTTATATCCAGGATACGGATCCTATAATTTTCACAATCAATATGTTCAAAATTTCGCCGACTTAGGAATAGTTGGTTTGTTTTTTTTGATTCTAATGTTGTTTTTAAATATTAAAAAGGCTTTTTCAAATAAAGATTTTATCCATATTACTTTCGCAATTCTAATGATAAGCTTATTTTTGACAGAATCTTTTTTATGGAGGCAACGAGGAGTTTGTTTTTTTATCATGTTTTATTGTTTTTTTATGAACAATAACGAACAGAAAAAACAATTGATAAAAGATTTTCATTTTTAAAAATATTGAAAAAAACTACATGAAACGCATATTAATTACAGGAGCAGCGGGATTTTTGGGTTCACATTTATGTGATCGATTTATAGCAGAAGGCTATTTCGTAATTGGAATGGACAATTTAATTACAGGCGATTTAAAAAATATTGAACATTTGTTTAAAGAAAAAAACTTTGAATTTTACCATCACGATATTACTAAATTTGTCCATGTTCCGGGTAAATTAGATTATATTCTTCATTTTGCATCACCAGCAAGTCCAATTGATTATTTAAAAATTCCTATCCAAACGTTAAAAGTTGGAGCAATGGGAACGCATAATTTATTAGGATTAGCACGAGTTAAAAAAGCAAGAATATTGATCGCTTCTACGTCAGAAGTATATGGTGATCCTTTAGTGCACCCACAAACCGAAGATTATTATGGAAATGTAAATACCATTGGCCCAAGAGGGGTTTATGACGAAGCAAAACGTTATCAGGAAGCAATCACAATGGCTTATCACACATTCCATGGGGTAGAAACAAGAATTGTTCGAATATTCAATACATACGGGCCTAGAATGCGTTTAAACGACGGGCGTGTAATCCCTGCTTTTATAGGTCAAGCCTTAAGAGGGGAAGATTTAACTGTTTTTGGCGATGGAAGCCAAACACGTTCGTTTTGTTATGTGGATGATCAAGTAGAAGGTATTTTTAGATTGTTGCATTCAGATTACCATTTACCAGTAAACATTGGTAATCCAGATGAAATTACTATTAAAGATTTTGCAGAAGAAATAATAAAATTAACAGGTACTACTCAAAAAATCATTTATAAAGATTTACCTGTAAATGACCCTATGCAACGTCAACCTGATACAACCAGAGCCAAAGAATTATTAGGTTGGGAAGCAAAAGTGCCAAGAGCAGAAGGAATGAAAATTACGTATGACTATTTTAAATCTTTATCACCTGAAGAATTAGCGAAGGAAGAACATAAAGATTTTTCAAAATATATCTATTAATTGAAAAGAAAAACAGGCAGATATTCAGGTTATATTGGACCAATACAAACCGTATTAGATTTACTTATACTAAATCTTTTAATATTAGTTTGTATGAGACCAGCTATGAGTAACTTTGGTTATCATACCATTGTTTCTACTTTTTGGTTGGCAATATCTTATTATTCTGGATTTTATGAAGTTTATCGTTATACTAAAGAAACTCAAATTTTAGGAAAATTAATTAAACAATTTTTCTTTATTAGTTTAGTGACTTTTGCCTACGTAGGCTACAAGTATAAATATGTTACAACCCATGAAGTTTGGAATTATATATTTGTTTGTTTTGCAGCTGTAGCCTTTTTAAAATTTTCAATTTTCTATCTTTTAAGGAAATACCGCCTTTTTTACGGAGGTAATCTTCGAAAAGTAGTTATCATAGGTAACGGGAAAAGTGTTGAAGAACTTGAGTTCTTTTTTAATGATAATCCTGATTATGGCTATAATCTTTTAAAAATATTCGATTTAAAAAGTAATAAAAAGCAAGGTTTAGAAGAAGCGTTCAACTTTGTATTAGAAAACAAAGTAGATGAAATGTATGGAGCATTAAATACATTGAGCAATAATGATGTGGAGGATCTTATTAATTTTGCCGATAATAATTTAAAAACCATAAAACTTTTACCCGATAGCAAAAACACATTACTTAGAAATTTAGCGGTGGAGTATTATGGATATATTCCAATAATTTCGTTAAGAACTATACCGCTAGAAAAAGAGATTAATAAAAGATTTAAAAGAATTTTTGATATCGGATTTTCGCTATTAATAATTGTATTACTTCTTTCTTGGCTTACGCCTATTTTAGCAATTCTTATAAAATTGGATTCTAAAGGACCTGTTTTTTTTAAACAAAAAAGAAACGGATTAAATTATGAAGAATTCATGTGTTATAAATTTAGATCTATGCGATTAAATCCAATTGCCGATTTAGAACAAGTGCAAAAAAACGACCCTAGAATTACTAGATTGGGCAGATTTTTACGAAAATCAAGTATAGATGAATTGCCTCAATTTTTCAATGTGTTACTTGGCGAAATGTCTGTTGTTGGACCAAGACCACACATGGTTAGCCATACAGAAATGTATGCCAAAAGTGTAGATAAATTTATGGTTCGCCATTTTATTAAACCAGGTATAACAGGATTGGCTCAAATTAACGGATATAGAGGTGAAGTTGAAACGGATAAAGATATAGTTAATCGTGTGCGTTTTGATATTTTTTATTTAGAAAATTGGACAATTCTTCTAGATTTAAAAATTATTTTTAAAACAGTTGTAAATGCCATTAAAGGCGAAGAAAAGGCATACTAATGGCTTTGATTTCTATTATAACTCCTGCTTACAATTCAGCAAATTACATTGCTCAAACAGTTTATTCGGTTCAAAACCAAACGTATTCGAATTGGGAACTTATTATTGTTGATGATTGTTCACAAGATCGTACTGTTGAGATTGTTGCCAATTTGGCTGCAAATGATACCAGAATTAAACTTATTCAATTAGCCGTTAATAGTGGGAGTGGTGTGGCTAGAAATACAGCATTAAATGAGGCTTCGGGCAACTATATTGCTTTTTTAGACGCGGATGATTTGTGGAAGCCAACCAAACTTCAGGAGCAACTTCATTTTATGAAGACACACGATTTACCATTAACTTTTTCTTTTTACGAATTAATGGACGAAAATGCTAATCCGCTTAATGAAGTAATTACTACTCCTTTACAAATTTCCTATAATCAATTATATTATTGTAATTGGGTGGGTAATTTAACGGGAATATATTCGGTAGATTATTTTGGAAAAATACCCATTTCTTCTTTTAAAAAAAGACAAGATTGGATGTTGTGGCTTACTTTAGTGAAACAAGTGGGAAAAGTAATTCCAACACCAGAAAATTTAGCCTATTATCGTGTTCGAAAAGATTCTATTTCGGCTTCAAAATGGAAATTAATTAAATATAATTATTTGGTTTACAAAGAATACCACCAACAAGGTGCTTTAAAAGCAGGTTTCGATTTAATCCGATTTTTATTTACCCAAATGGTTATTAAACCAAAATATAAAATTCAAAATTACACAAAACTTTGAAACTGTTTTAGTTTCCCTCTTTTTGTGCGTTCTAATACAAGTTTACGGTTATAAGTAAAATGCAAACCAGGTTCTAAATAAGTAGCAATTGCAATTTCAATAGCTTTTATTTGTTGCGGAGTTAATTCTTTTTCGCTAACATAATCAATTTCAAATGTAGCAATGCTGGTTTGTTTTACAATAAATTCTTTTACATTTCCATCGTCTTGAATAATACTCTTGGTCACATAATAAAAAGTCAATCCAGGTGATTTTTTTCCACTTGGTAAGAGTGCCACATCGTTAGTTCTTCCAATCAGTTTCTTTAAAATTGGTTTTTTCCAAGTGCTTTTTTCATCTAAAACACCTACATCTCCAATTTCGTAACGAATAAACGGATGGGCTGTATTGTACAATGAAGTAATTACCACTTTTCCTTCAACACCATTGGGGACGGCTTGATTGTTTTCATCCAATATTTCTACAAACAAGGTTTCGGCATTCACTTGCCATTCCCCATTCGGATTTTGAAATGCAATTAAATCCAGTTCAGAGGCACCATACTCATTTACAATTGGAACTCCCAGCCATTTTTCAAGAATTTCTTTGTCGTCCTCAAACAACATTTCTGAAGTAACCATGCACACTTTTAAGCTCGGACAAATCGATTTTAAGACGATGTTTTTTGATTGTAAAAACTTGGCAAATAAAACGACCGAACTCGTATAACCATTAATGTAATCAAACCTCTTTTTATAAAAATGATGCAATACTTTTTCTAACACTTCATCAGATAAATCGAAAATAGGAAATCGGTATCGATGAGCTAAAAAATCTTTAAGTCGTTCTTTATAGTAACCAAATTTATCCAGTGGAATACCATAAAATCGGGCTTGAAACGAGGAATTAAAATCTACTCCAAACCAACCAAATCGGTAAATATTGGAATACCAAGTTAAAGCATGGGAAAATTTATCTTTAGCAAACACAAACGGATCACCACTAGAGCCAGATGTTTTATTGATGTAAATATTTTTTTCAAAGCCATTAGAAAGACGTTCCACTAACGGTTTTTGCAACTCTTTTTTGGTTAAAACAGGAAGTGCTTCCCAATTAGAAATATCAATTCCTTTAACAAGATTGGTATAAAAAGGATTGTTTTTAATATGAAAATCAACTATTTCTTTTCGTTTGTTTTCAATGAATTTTTGATAGTCATTAGCTGGAATTTGAAGGTTTTTTTCAAATTCAACTTTGGCTTTTTTCATGGGAAAGCCATTAATCCACAAAGACAAATCAAATAGTTTTAACACAGTCATAAAGGTTTCTTCAAAAATATAAATAATCCGCGACACCTAAATTTTTTTTTCGATAGAAAAGGAAGTATTTTTGCCAAAACAAAACAACACAACATGAATATTTTACTTTTAGGTTCAGGCGGAAGAGAACATGCTTTTGCATGGAAAATTACTCAAAGTTCTCAATGCACGCAATTATTTGTAGCGCCAGGTAATGCAGGAACTCAGCAAATAGCGAAAAATGTAGCTATTAATCCTAATGATTTTGAAGCGGTTAAAACATTTGTTTTACAAGAAAACATAAAAATGGTGGTAGTAGGACCAGAAGATCCCTTGGTTAATGGTGTTTATGATTTCTTTAAAAACGATGCAGAATTATCGTCTATACCAGTAATTGGACCTTCAAAATACGGGGCACAATTAGAAGGAAGTAAAGAATTTGCGAAACAATTTTTAGTTAAAAATACTATTCCAACGGCTAAATATCAAAGTTTTACAGCGGAAACTGTAAATGAAGGATTTGCTTTTTTAGAAACATTACAACCTCCATTTGTGTTGAAAGCGGATGGTTTAGCTGCTGGTAAAGGTGTTTTAATCCTTAACGATCTTCAAGAAGCTAAAGAGGAATTGAAAAATATGTTAGTGGAGGCTAAATTTGGTGCAGCAAGTGCCAAAGTTGTGATTGAAGAGTTTTTAGATGGAATTGAATTAAGTTGCTTCGTTTTAACCGATGGTAAAAGCTACAAAATTCTCCCTACAGCAAAAGATTATAAAAGGATTGGAGAAGGAGACCAAGGTTTAAACACAGGAGGAATGGGAGCTATTTCACCCGTACCTTTTGTTGATGCTGATTTCATGCAAAAAATTGAGGAAAGAATTGTGATTCCAACTGTAAATGGATTAAAAAATGACAATATTGAATACAAAGGTTTTGTTTTTATTGGCTTAATAAAAGTTGGAAACGATCCGTTTGTAATTGAGTACAATGTAAGAATGGGTGACCCTGAAACGGAAGTTGTATTGCCAAGAATTAAAAGTGATTTAGTAGCATTATTTCAAGCGGTAGCTAATGAAGAGTTGGAAGCCTTTACTTTTGAATTAGACGAAAGAACCGCTGCTACTGTAATGGTGGTTGCTGGCGGCTATCCAGAAGATTATACTAAAGGCGATGTAATTACAGGTTTTGAAAATGTAGAAGATTCTATTGTTTTTCATGCTGGAACAAAATTAGAAAACAATCAAGTTGTAACTAATGGGGGTAGAGTACTTGCCGTTACTTCTTATGGAAATGACTTTAAAGAGGCCACAAAAAAATCTTATCAAAATATAGAAAAACTAAATTTCGATAAGATGTATTATAGAAAAGATATAGGATTTGATTTATAATCAAATCCTATATTTAAATTATTTCAAGAAAGAATGTGCTGTAGTATCTTGATTATCTTCGTTGTTCTTTTTGTGTAAATTTAACTGTTTAGTCCAATAAACAGTCCAATAACAACAAATAACAATAAAAATCCAATTGATGATGTTAGCACCCCACCAGTTTGTTAATTCCCACTCTCTGAATAAGTTCATTGGTAAGAATAATATTTCTTCAAACAAGAATTGTATAGCTTCGAAAAATGCTTTCATTTTTTTTTGATTAATTTTACACTACAAAAATATAAAATATCTTTATGTTAGCAAGTCTTTTTAGTAAAACTCGTCCATTTAATTACGTTTTAACTGGATTTTTTGTTGTAATTTCTTTTTTTATTTATCAATTTACAAGAGATAAAGATTTTTTTGAAACACAAACGTTACTAAAAGAATCTGCTATTTTTGTTTTAATAATTGCTTCTTTTATTTTAGTTAACTTTATTTCTCTTAGAAATGCATTAACAAAGAATGATAATTATGCTATTTTATTGTTTCTAATATTTGTATTAATGTTTCCAAGTATTTTGGATAATTGGCAAATAGTATTATCCAATTTTTTCTTGTTACTTGCTTTAAGAAGGTTAATTTCATTGCGAACACTGAATTCTCCAAAAGAAAAAATCTTTGATGCTTCTTTTTGGATTTTCCTATCTGCTTTATTTCATTTTTGGAGTATTGCTTATATTATTTTAGTTTTTATTTCAATAATATTTCACTCGGGTAAAGATTATAAAAACTGGTTAATTCCTTTTATTTCATTGTTTTGTGTTTGGATACTTCATATTTTTTTCAGTTTGTTTTTCTTTGGAAAATATGAATTGAATTTTCAAGAAATGATTCAAGTTAGTTTTGACTTCACCAGTCACAAAACAACTTTTGAGAATATGGCACTAGCGTCTTATGTGTCAATATCGGTTTTGTTTTTTGCTTCTCAAATTTTTGATTACCAGAACAAACCTTTAAACATGCAATCTTCTTATAAACAAGTATATTTTTCTTTTTTATTAGCTATTGGAATCTATGCTTTATCTATGGATAAAACAAATGATATGCTTATTTATTCATTTGCACCATTGGCCATTTTAGGGGCAAATATGTTTGAAAAATTAGACAACAACAATTTTAAAGAAACCTCGCTTTATATTTTATTTGCTGTAGGAATTACGCTGTTTGTATTACAATTATAATTTGCTTCCATAGGCTAAATCACCCGCATCTCCTAATCCAGGTAGAATGTAGTTTTTTTCATTTAATCGATCATCTAATGCTGCAACCCATAAATGGCAGTTTTCAGGCAGGTTTTTTTGTAAATAATCAATTCCTTCTGGAGTTGCAATAACAACGGCAATATGAATTTCCTTTGGTTTTTGTTCTAAATGTAATTTATGTAAAACAGCCACTATAGATTGACCTGTTGCTAACATGGGGTCAATTAAAATTAAATTTTTACCTTCAAAGGATGGGGCTGCTTGGTATTCTACTAAAATATCAAATTTATCATCGTTATCATAATGATGTCTATAAGCAGACACAAATCCGTTTTCTGCATTATCAAAAAAGTTCATAAACCCTTGATGTAAGGCTAAACCAGCTCTTAGAATGGAACATAAAACAACAGGTTCTGCAATAGTAGTAGTGTGTTTAATTCCCAACGGGGTTTGCACATCTATAGCTCTATATTCTAAAGTTTTGCTTAATTCGTAAGCCATAATTTCACCAATTCTTTCGATGTTTTTTCGAAAGCGCATACTGTCTTTTTGGATGTGAATATCGCGAATTTGAGCTAAAAAATGATTGAGAATACTGTTTTGTTCTGAAATATAATGAATGTGCATAGTTGAAGTTTATTTAACTAATTTGAAGTAAAAGTACAAAAAAACGTTATTTTTGTAGAAATTAAATAAATTAAATTATGTTCGCTGAATTTGCTTTCCCAATTTTTGAACAAAGTATCAAAGACTATCATGTTATAAATGATGTGTACCAACCGGTGTTAAATCCTTTTGAAAAAGGAAGTATTGAATATTTATTATATGCAAAGAACTGGGTTGACACGGTTCAGTGGCATTATGAAGATATTGTACGTGATCCTAATATTGATCCTGTTGCAGCACTAGATTTAAAACGTAAGATAGACGCTTCTAATCAGGTTCGTACAGATATGGTGGAATATATTGACAGCTATTTTTTAGATAAATATAAAGAGGTTCAAGTAAAACCTAATGCTAAAATTAATACCGAAAGTCCTGCTTGGGCTATTGATCGTTTGTCAATTTTAGCTTTGAAAATTTACCACATGAATGAAGAGGCGACTCGTGAAGAAGCATCAGCAGAACATCGTGCAAAATGTCAAGAAAAATTAAATGTACTATTAGAACAAAAGAACGACATGTTTATCTCAATTAGCGAATTGTTAACGGATATTGCTAATGGCGACAAATACATGAAAGTGTACAAACAAATGAAAATGTATAACGATGAGGAGTTAAATCCTGTGTTGTATCAGAATAAAAAATAATTTTTTTTTTATACTTTTAACCATTAAGAATTTGAGTTTTACTCTTTTTCTTAATGGTTTTTTATTTATAAATATGCAAAAAACAAAACATATCGCCGTAATTCGTTTATCCGCTATGGGTGATGTCGCGATGATAGTTCCTGTGTTGAGGGCCTTGGTTTTACAATACCCAGATGTAAAAATTACAGTGGTTTCTCGACCTTTTTTTCAGCCTTTTTTTGACGGAATTCCGAATGTGAATTTCTTTGGTGTGGATTTGAAAGAACGACACAAAGGATTCTTAGGTTTATTACGTTTGTTTTCTGATTTGCGAAAACTGAATATTGATGCGGTTGCCGATTTACATAATGTACTTCGTTCTAAAGTGGTCCGATCATTATTTACAATTAGCGGGAAAAAAGTAGCAGCTACAGATAAAGGTAGAAAAGACAAAAGAGAATTAACAAAGTTAGCAGTAAAGACTATTTCTCCAACAAAATCCATGTTTCAAAGACATGTTGAAACGTTTGAACAATTAGGTTTTTCAATTGATTTAACGAAAGCTCAATTCCCAGAAAAAGCACTTTTATCAGAAGAAATCATTGCTATAACCGGAATAAAAAATCTAAAATGGATTGGCATAGCGCCCTTTGCACAGTATGAAAGTAAAGTGTATCCGTTAGATTTAATGCAAAAAGTTATTGATGGATTAGCACATAATAAAGAGAACAAAATATTCTTATTTGGCGGAGGAGAAAAAGAAATTCAGCTGTTGAATCAATTGCAAAATCAAAACGAAAATGTAATTGTTTTGGCTGGAAAACTAAAATTCAAACAAGAGTTAGAAGTGATTTCTAATTTAGACTTGATGCTTTCAATGGATTCTGGAAATGCTCATATTGCCGCGATGTTGGGTATTAAAGTCATTACACTTTGGGGAGCCACACATCCTTATGCTGGTTTTCAACCATTTCATCAACCGGATGACTTTTGTATCACTTCAGACAGAGAACGCTATCCGTTTTTGCCAACTTCCGTTTACGGAAATAAAAAAGTGGAAGGGTATGAAGATGTGATGCGAACCATTTTACCAACAACAGTTATTAATAAAATACAAAAGGAGCTTAATTAGCTCCTTTTTAATTTAGTTATTGGGTTTGCATCAAAATCCTAAATGAACTAAAATATAATTTTTTAACATATTGTGCATAAATCGTTCAAAATCATTGTTTACGGTAACAGTAGTAAACAATGTTGAATCACAAATACCATCATCACAAATAAATAAGGCACGATTTCCTTCCCCACAAGTCCAAATAGCGGGCGTGTCATCTGCATATCTTGCTAATACAATAGATCCGGGAGGTAATACATATCCAGCATTTAATTTTGCACTGACTGTATTAGCAGAACCCGAGCTGTCTAAAGTTACACCAGAGGGAGAAGTTCCCCAAAAAACACTCGACAATGAAGGAATTGCGGTATAGGTTGTAGTGGTATTAGAGCTAAAAGTACCTGTGCCTCCAAAAGCCGCAAAAATTGTATTGGCTGTAGTTAATGAATTTGCGCTTTGAGCATCTAAAGTGATAATTGCGATGCCACCTAATGAAACATAATCTCTAATTCTTTGGCAGTCTGCTACACTTCTAGCAGCAGCTGAAACATGATGAGGGCCTAAAGCTACAATATCTTTAGTGTTTTTCATTGTTAATGCAGATATACCCCCGTTAAAAGTAGTAGTAAAATCACTCGTAGATATGCCCCCAATAGTATTAAAAACACCAGAGGGACCATAATTTCCTGGAACATATTGTTGGGGAAATCTTCTTGCTGCACCACCAACACTTGAATTATCAATATAGTCAATTGTAATTACTCTACCATTCACTCTTATGGAAAAAGCACACGTTTGTCCTCCAAATGTAATAGTAAAAGTTGCCCATCCTGAAGTTATTGGTGTACCAGTTACTGTAAAAGTAAGATTCCCATTTCCTGAGGCTAAAGTGCCAGGGATTAAAACAGCTGTTAATCCAGTTACCCCTGTTGAATGTATGGTTTGGGTGGGATAAGCCACACCATTTCCACCGGTATAGGGTAAAGTTGTTGTTCCAGAATAAGCACTTAATTGTGTAGCAGAACTAGGTGAATGCGTTGCGGCACTACAGTTTAAACCGGTTACTATTGGACTTCCACTAATTGTAATTTGAACGTCTGCTCCTGAACAACCTAAATTTGTTATAAAATTGCTTAAGTTAAACCGGGCATTACCAACCGATGTGGGTGTGCCTGAAACATTGAAAACGAGAGTTCCACCTGCGGTATTAGTACAACCTGCCGGCAAGATGGCTGTTAATCCAGTAACAGTTGATGATGTTATTGTTTGTTCATCAAAACAACCTCCGTTTCCACCAGCAGGGTAGGTTATGGTAATCGTTCCAACGTATGGTGAACCATTACTTCCTGTTGTTGGATTTTCAACCACAGCAGAAGAACAAGTAATAGGAGCAATACTAGCTTTATTTATAGTTACAGTAAAGCTACAATTTTTACCATCAAAAGTAAAAGGGAATGTTGCAGTAGCGGTTGTTGATGCGGACACAAATGGATTGGGTGTTCCTGTTACTGTAAAAGTAAAATTTCCAGCACCAGTAGCTAATGTGCCAGCGTTTAAAGTTGCTGTTAACCCTGTAACTCCAATCGAGGATATTGGTGATCCTGCAGAATAGGCTACTCCATTTCCTCCAGTATAGGGAACCGATACTATTTTATTGAAGGGCAAACCAGCAATACCGTTTCCAGCAGGTGTGATTGTAAACGGGGCTGAACAAGGAATAGAAGCAATGGTTGGTCCGTCAATAGTTATTGAAAAAGTACAGCTCTGTCCTCCAAAGGAAAAGGCAAAATTAGCTGTTCCACTAGAAGTAGGTGTTCCTGATATTGTAAAAGTTAAGTTTCCAGCACCATTTGATAATGTACCTGCTTGTAATGTTGCTGTTAATCCACTTACTCCAGTAGAAGAAATAGGATAACCCGAGGAATAAGAACCACCGTTACCTCCTAAATAGGGTAGGGTTGCATTACCTGAATAAGGAACCCCAACAGCACCATTACTTGCAGTACCACCACCACAATTTAAACTCGAAACTGTAGCGTCACATAGTGAAAACCACGAAAAATTTTTATAATATTGGAAACAATTAATAGAAGTATTATATATTATTAATCCATTTGCTGGAGAAATAATCGCATCTCTCTGTGCAGAAGTTAGTCGAGTAATTAATAATCCTTGTGAAGTACTGTTTAATTCAAGAATAGAACTTGCATGTGGATTAGTTGTTCCAATTCCAACTTGTCCATAAGAAATGACAAGTGAAAAAAATGTAATGAATAAGTGAATAGTTTTTTTCATTTTTATAAATTTTGATGCGGTTCAAAACTATTTCACATTTCTAAAATTTTAAATTTTTTGTTGTTCGCTTTCCTTGTTTTCAAACAAATTCCTTATTTTTAGACGATAAAATAACATAAAATTTAATCTTTAATGACTTTATTAATACCTGTATTAATTGCTTTTATTTTGGCGATGTTTTTCTTATTGATACCCAAAAGCAATGGAAATACAGGGACAAAAATTTTAGGGTTTTATTTTTTAAATTGGACCTTAGCAATTGCTTCTTTTTTTCTGTCAACTGAAAAATTAAATGGTATTCCAACAGGTTTATCAGAGTTGTTGATGTTGTTTTTCTTTGTTTTTATACTTGCCGTACCACCACTGTTGTATTTATACATTTTGTTTTTAGCTAAAACAACCTTTAATAATGGTATCAAACATTTTGTTTTAGCAATTCTTCTTCTTTTAATCAATGTATTTTCTTTTATATACATGAATACAAAGAAGAATTTGTTTATGAAAGAACTAGCAGAAGATTTATTGACGTATTCAAATTATCTTGCCCTTTTGTTTGTTTTTCCATTGCTAAATTTATATTATATCTACAGGTCTTACTCTGTTTATAGAAGATATAAGGAAGAATATAAATTGGATACTACGTATAAGATACAACCATCGCAGATTCAATATTTTATTTTAGGATATGTTTTGTTTTTTCTTTTAATGGTACTAACACTTTTAGGTTTAGTTCCAAAATTTTTAAAAGTATCATTTGAACTCTATTCTTCCATTTATTTTATCTATGTGGCGTATATTAATCGTACACAAGTACAATTGAAAAACAAAGAGCAAAATTTTCATAATGAAATTAAAGATTCAACCCAATTTGATGCACTATTTAACGATTTAGATCAAAAATTATCCTCTTACATTGTTGATGAAAAGCCTTATTTAAATGCTTCATTGTCATTAAATGAACTGGCTAAAAAAATTGGAACCAATGAAAAATATTTATCTATTTTTATAAATACAAGATACGGTGTTAATTTTGCAACATTTATAAATTCATACAGATTAGAAGAAGCAAAAAAAATGTTGCTTTCAAATGATTTTAAACAATATACAATAGAGTCTATCGCTAATAAATCTGGGTTTAATTCGAAATCTTCATTTAATAGTTTGTTTAAAAAACAGGTTGGTATGACTCCAACGGATTTTAAAAATACAAAAGGAGCTTAATGAGCTCCTTTTGTTATTTTTATAAATTGTCAAAATCGACTTTTATTGTTGCGGATGTGGGTACTGCCTGACAAGAAAGGGTTAATCCATCGGCAATTTCTTCATCTGTTAATATTTGGTTTTTCTTCATAGTTACATTTCCTTCGGTAACTTTACAAATACAACTGCTGCAAATTCCACCTTGGCAAGAATAAGGAACATCTAATCCGTGTTTTAATGCCGCTTCTAAAATGGTTTGTTTCTGACTCATTTCAAAAGTTGTTTCGTCACTATCCACTAAAATTGTAATTTGAGTATGGCCATCAGAAACTGCATTAGTAGAACTTTCTTCTTTTGAAGAGGAGGTGCCAAACAATTCAAATTTAATGTCTTTGTCCGCTACATTGTTTTCTTTTAAAACAGAAGAAACAGTAGTAATCATTTCTTCAGGGCCACATAAGTAAAACTTACTGAAAGCTTTATCCGCGTGTTTGTTTTTAATCACATTATTTACAACTGATTTATCAATTCTTCCAAATAATTCGTTTGGAATGTTCGTTTGACTGTAAACAAAGTGAACAAAAAAGCGACCTAAAAACTGTTGTTGTAAGTGTGCTAATTCGTCATGAAATATGGTTTCTTCTGGTTTTTTATTACCATATACCAATACGAAAGTGCTTTTGGGTTCTTCTAGTAATACGGTTTTTGCAATTGAAATAACAGGTGTAATTCCACTTCCGGCCGCAAAAGCCGCATAAGATTTTTGAGCATCTACATGAGGTTCAAAAGTAAATTTACCTTCAGGTACACTTACCTCTAATAAATCGCCAGCGGTTAGTTTTTGATTTGCAAATTTTGAAAAATAACCTTGAGCTACTTCTTTAACCGCGATTCTTAATTCGCCACTTTTAGGAGCAGTGCAAATAGAATACGCTCTTCTAACTTCTTTTCCGTCTAATGTAAGTTTTAAGGTAACGTACTGCCCCGCTGTAAATTGATAAAAGGTTTTCAATTCATCTGGGACGTGAAAAAGGATTGAAACAGCACTTGGTGTTTCTCTTTTTACTTCTTGTATTTTTAATTTATAAAAGTTCATAATTATTCTGTAAATAACGCTTTAAGTTCTGTAGCTTCGTTTGGTTTCATTTTTCCAGCTAAAACTAAACTTAGTTGTTTTCTTCGTAATGCGGCTTCATAACGTTGTTTTTCTAAATCAGTTTCTGGAATAATTGGAGGAACAGGAACAGGTCGTCCAGTCTCATCAACAGCAACGAAAGTATAAATGGCTTCGTTTGCTTTATTTTTAATTCCTGATTCGCGGTCTTCAATCCAAACATCAATGAATATTTCCATAGACGTATTAAAAGTTCTTGAAACTTTAGATTCTACGGTTACCACGCTCCCAAGGGGGATAGCTCTATTAAATGCAACATGGTTTACTGATGCGGTTACACAAACTCTACGAGAATGTCTTCTTGCAGTTATACTTGCAGCTCTGTCCATTCTAGCTAAAAGTTCTCCACCAAATAAGTTGTTTAATGGGTTGGTTTCTCCAGGTAAAACTAAGTCGGTAAGTGTTGTAATTGAATCTTGAGGAAATTTTGGTTGCATTGTTTCTATTTTTTATACAAAGATAACAACGACTTTTAAATAAAGACATAAAAAAATCCCAAAAATATGGGATTAATCTATTTTTAACCAAGCGTCTATAGCATGCTCTGTTATAATTTTATTTTTTAATTTATTTGCTTCAGATAGAGTTGAAAAACTTTCAAAAGCAACAGGATATAAATTATGTTTCGTAATAGGTAAAACAGTTGCATTTAAATACCCTTGTTTTTTTAATTCTTCCATTGCTTTTTTTGCATTGTTTTCACTTCTAAAAGCCGCAGCAATCACATGATAAGGTTTGATTTCAGGTTTTTCAATAGTTAAATCAACACTTTGCGTTGGATTTGGAATTATGAACGTAGCTTCTTGAATTTTTTTATTGATTTGTTCTTGAACTGTTTTTTCAACTAACAATGTTTTTTGTTCAATAGAGTAGTCGTAATAATATTTATAACCAAAAGTACCCGCAGAAGCAAATATTGCCACAGCGGCTGCGTATTTTAACCAATTTGTATTTGATTTAACAGCAGTTTGAGGTAATGCAATTACTTCATTGTTTTCTTCAATATGCTCTTCTTCAACTAAAGTTAGCGTTGGTGTTTCGATTGGAGTTTCCACTTGTTTTACTTCACGCTGAATTTCTGGTGAATTAAAACTTGATAACCCAAAAGAATCGGTTAAATAATTTATAGCCTGATTTGGTTTAAACACCCAATTGTTCTCATTATTTACTAAAATATCACCAATGTTTTCTAAAGAAAGCGTTTCTTTGTTTTGCAGTTTTTCAAGCCAAAAATTAACTTGATAATTGATTTTAGATAACGCCTGATCGTAACTAATTTTTTCAGTTAATGCAATGTGATTGGCTAATAAACCATCATTACTTTTAATGTTTGAATTAAAAGAAACTATTTTTCTAGGCGGAATGAATGAATGTTGTCCTTCTATTACCTGCGCCGATTGCCATTCTGTTAAAAACGCACCAAACCCAGGAACAGTAACACATTGATATCTATATAATAAAGCCGATATGTATTTCTCTATCTTCATATAAGCAAAATTAAGTATTCAAAGACAAATTCAAAATTTTATCAACAATTTTTATTAACAATTTAAAATTTATAAGCTTTCAATAAATTCTTATAAAAATATAGTTGAAGATTTACGTATATCTCTTATATTTGTACTTTGATTATAAGCCTTTTAAAATTTATACGCCATGTTACAAAACGAATTGTTTCATTTACTTGCGTTAATGCAAGTGGACGGAGTAGGTGATATTGTTGCCAAAAAATTACTTTCCCATTTTGGTTCTGCTGAAGCTATTTTTAAAGCAAAAAGAAAACAAATCCTTTCAATCGATGGAATAGGAGAAATACTTTACAAGAATTTACAAATAAAAAATCATTTTAATTTGGCTGAAAAAGAACTTCTTTTTTTAGAGAAGGAATCTATCAGTTGTATTAGTTATTTAGAAACATCATATCCAGAAAAATTAAAACATTGTATTGATGGTCCCGTGCTGTTGTTTCAGAGTGGCAATATCAACATTCAAAAACAACATTTAATCAGTATTGTTGGTACTCGACAAATTACGTCGTATGGCACGGAATTTACCAAAAAATTAATTGCGGATTTAGCGCCTTTAAATCCAATTATTGTCAGTGGATTTGCCTATGGCGTTGATATAGTGGCGCATCAAGCAGCAATGGAGGAAGGATTGCAAACCATAGGTGTATTGGCACATGGTCTCAATCAAGTTTATCCCAAAGTACATAAAAGATATGTAAGTAGAATGGAAGAACATGGTGGTTTTATGACGGAATATTGGAGTACTTCTAATCCAGATAGAGAAAATTTTGTAAAACGAAATCGAATAGTAGCCGGTATGTGTGAAGCAACTGTTGTAATTGAAAGTGCTGATAAAGGCGGTTCTTTAATTACGGCTAATGTGGCTAATGACTATAATAGAGATGTATTTGCAGTTCCGGGAAGAAGTACAGATAAATACAGTCAGGGTTGTAATACTTTAATTAAAACGCAACGCGCCAATATGTTAACTTCTGCGGCGGATTTAATTTATATGCTTAATTGGGATGTTGCATCCAAAAAAGAAGAGAAAGCCATTCAAAAACAATTATTTGTTTCTTTAGGAGAAGAAGAACAAAAAATATATGATTTTTTAATAAAAAATGGAAAAGAACTATTGGACTTAATTGCTTTACAATGTGATTTACCCATTTTTAAAGTGAGTACTCATTTATTGAATATGGAATTAAAAGGTGTAATAAGACCGTTACCCGGAAAATTATTTGAAGCAATATAAAAAAAGCCGTTCTATTGAACGGCTTCATTTTTTTATTAAAATCCTAGTTTTTCTCGAACTCTTTTCAATACCCCATCAGCAACCATTCCTGCTTTTTTTGCCCCTTCAAAAAGTAATTGGTCCACTTCTTCAAGGTTGTTCATATAATGCGTGTATTGTGCTCTTTCTTTTGCAAATTTTTCTACAATTAAATCATATAATGCCTGCTTAGCATGCCCATATCCGTAGTTTCCGCCTTCATAATTCGCTCGCATAGCGGCTACTTGTTCTGGAGTTCCTAATAATCTATATAAAGCAAACACGTTACAAGTATCAGGATTTTTAGGTTCTTCTAAAGGTGTGCTATCCGTTTGAATGGTTTTAATTTGTTTTAGTAACGCTTTATCGTCTAAAAAGATGTTGATAAAATTGTTACGTGATTTACTCATTTTTTCCCCGTCGGTACCAGGAATAATCATCACATTATCATCAATTTTAGCTTCAGGTAAAACAAACGTTTCACCCATTTGATGATTAAAACGTGAGGCTACATCACGGGTAATTTCTAAATGTTGTAATTGATCTTTACCTACAGGAACAAATTCGGCATCATATAATAAAATATCAGCAGCCATTAACATAGGATAGGTAAATAATCCGGCATTTACATCGTCTAAACGGTCGGCTTTATCTTTAAAAGAATGAGCCAATGTTAAACGTTGGAAAGGAAAGAAACAACTTAAATACCAAGACAATTCCGCGGTTTGAGGCACATCGGACTGACGGTAAAAAACAACTTTATTTACATCTAATCCACAGGCAAGCCAAGTGGCAGCTACACTATAGGTGTTTTCACGTAATGTTTTTCCATCTTTAATTTGGGTTACCGAATGCAAATCGGCAATAAATAAAAATGATTCATTTGCAGGGTTATTTGCCATTTCTATAGCAGGTAAAATTGCGCCCAACAAATTTCCTAAGTGAGGTGTGCCCGTACTTTGTACGCCTGTTAAAATTTTTGACATAGGTGATTTTGTTTTTTGCAAAGATACACGGTTTCGTTAAAAGTGAAAGAATGTTCTTTTTATTTCTTTTGAAATGAAAAAGGTGTTTTATAACCCTGGTTGAAGCGGCATCCTTTTTTCTATGGGCTATAAGCTAGGCGAAAAAAGATAGAGCGGAAGACAGGTGTGGTTGTCGATGGAAATGTTATATTTGTGTTACAGATAAATAACAAACATGAATTTTTTAAAGTATCCGCTAACTTTATTGTATAGAATTTGGTTTTATATATTGGTATTAGTGCCTATATTGGTTTTATTTCCTTTAATTTTTATAACTATTTACAAAGAAAAAACGTATCCGTTGTTTTTTAAAATTGCACGCTTATGGGCTAAAGTGGTTTTAGTAGGAATGGGTTTTAGGTATTCTATAAAAGGTCAAGAATTTTTTGAAGAGGGTAAAAGTTATATGCTTGTAGCTAATCATACCTCAATGACGGATATTATGTTAATGTTGATAGCGGTTCAAAATCATCCTTTTGTTTTTGTGGGAAAAAAAGAATTAGAACGCATACCAATTTTTGGTTTTATCTATAAAAGAGTGTGTATAATGGTAGATCGGAACAGCAGCAAGAGTAGATATGAGGTTTTTGAACGAGCGCAAAAAAGAATAAATCAAGGGTTGAGTATTTGTATATTCCCTGAAGGAGGAGTGCCTGAGGAGCATATTATTTTAGACGAATTTAAAGATGGTGCTTTTAGAATTGCAATTGAACATGAATTAGCGATTTTACCCATGACTTTTTTTGATAATAAAAAACGTTTTTCATATACTTTTTTTAGTGGTTCACCAGGAAAAATGAGAGCACAGATTCATCCACCTATAGAGACTAAAGGGTTGACTTTAGAAGACAAAAACACCTTAAAAAATCAAGTAAGACAATTGATATTAAAAGACTTAGAAAGTGATGTAAATTAAAAAAGCACCTTGGCGAGGTGCTTTTTCAGTTTCAATCTTTACTATTCAAAGGATTGAAACACCTTAACTAAAATTTATAACCAACCCAATTTTTAAAATTTATAACTTAAACCTGTACTTATACCTACAATGTACGGTTTAAAGTTGCCAGAATTAGTAGTAAAAGCGTTGATTTGGTATTTTAACATAGGTTCTAAATTCAATTGAAAGTTTTTAATAAAATTGTAACTAAAACCTAATCCTAAATTGGTGCTAAAATGCATATTGTTTAGATTTGTTGCCTTTCCTATCTCCATTTGTTGTGATTCTGATACCATTGAAATTTTATTTTCTGTCAAAATTAAAGTACTAAAACCACCTTTTAAAGCCACCCCGAATTTTTTGTTAATTAAGGAGTATGAAAGTTCTACAGGTAGTTCTAAATATTGCATTTTTTGATTTAAATACCCTTCATTTTGTCCAGAAATAAGAACTTGATTTTCAATTAAATTAACAGAAGTTCTTTTTTGGTTTTCTAGTACTATATATTTACTTTTTTCATTTCGTTGAATGTTAGTTTTTGCTGTATTTTGTTCTTTGTAACTGGTATAATAAGCAACATCTTGAGTGTCATAATCAAGAGATAAATTATTAATTCCTGTTTTTATAGCCAATTTTTTATTGATTTGATAAGTAACACCTACACCATAACTTAATGAATTATTAAAGTTTTTTGTGTTGGTTATAAAATCTTCCGAAATAGGAGAACCTTCAGTGAAAGAATTAAAGTAAACAGGCGTAACATTACTGTTTACCGCCCATTTACTCAGTTTTTCTTTCTCATCAGCAATTTTTTTGTTATCTTCTTTTTCTTTTAGCAATTTTTCCAATGGATTTTCTGCTTGTTCTACATTTACTAGAGGTAAAGTATCTTTAGCAATTGCATTGGCTACAACACCCGAAGATAAGGTGTCAGTATTTTCTATGTTTTTACCAACCTCATTTAACGAATTTGAACCGGTTGAATTTATATCGGCTACTGTGTTATTTGAAGAATTGTTGATTGTATTTTCAATTGTATTTTCTGTTAAAATTGAATTAGTAACTTTTTCTGTAAACGATTTCGTTTTATTATTGGTTGAATTATCTGTGATGGTATTAGAATTAATTTCAAGCCCATCTTCTAGTACGTTGAAATTAGTTTCCTTATTAGATAAATGTTTTTTAAATCGTTTCTTTTCTTTGGTTGAAAGATTGGTATTGTTACTAGACAAACCTGAATTTAAGTCAAAATACAAGTTGCCATTTTCAATGTTTTTAAATGTTTTTTTAGATTTGTTTTTCTTTTTAGTAGAAGTATAAGTTACGGCATTGTTGTTTAAGGACTTGTCTTTATCTATTAAAGCATTTGTTGATTTTCCTTTGTTTTTATTATTAACTACCAAAACTTCAGTAGAAGTAAACTTTGAATGGGGTTGGGCAAGTGTTTTTTTAGTTGGATAGTTGTTCTTGTTGTCATATTCTTTGTTTGAATTTGAAACATAACTTCCATTGTTTATATTTTTATCAGTTGTGTGATTTTTAGTATGTGTTGAATTTAAAATAGTAGAAGTTGCTGTTGGGTTTTTTTCTTTATTTATTTTTGTTGAGTTGTTACTTCTACTTACCGTTTGTTGTTTTTTTGAGTTACTATTTATAATTTCAAAAGCGTTCTCATTTTCATTATAATTAGTTAGAAAAATTAATGAAAACAGCAAAGTTAAAGAAGCAGCAATTGAACCTACTTTAAACCAAAGAGGTACTATTCTTCTTTTCTTCTCTTCAGGATGAAGCTTAGATTGAATGTTTTCCCAAACAAAATCAGGGGGAGTAACTTCAAAATCTTTAAATTTTTCCTGAAATAATCTTTCTATGTTTTTATTTTCTTTCATTTAAATTTTGAAAAAACATTTTGCGAATGTTGTAGTTTATCTTTTAAAATCATCTTTGCTCTTGCTAGATTTGACTTAGAGGTTCCCTCTGAAATACCTAACATTTGCGCTATTTCTTTGTGCGAATAACCATCTATAGTGTATAAATTAAAAACAAGTCTATACCTGTCTGGTAATTCTTGAATAATTTTTAACAAATAATCCATTGAAATTTCATCATCATCAATTTCAACATTTTCTTCTTCAGGAATTTTTTCGCTGACAATTTCAAAAAACACACCTTGTGTTCTATATTGTTGTAAAACATAGTTCACAACTACTCTTTTTGCCCATCCTTCAAAAGATCCTTCGTTGTTAAATTGTCCAATTTTATTAAAAATTATTAAAAAACTTTCTTGTAAATGATCTTGTGCTTCTTCATAACTCCTGGAATACTTCAAACATACAGCAAACAACTTTGGAGCTAAAAGTTTGTACAATTGTCCTTGTGCTTGCGTATTATTTTTTTTGCATTCATGTAAGAGTTGTTCTAACATTCATGTTTGTTTATATATGATTATTCTATAATTGCGTCTCTTTGTAATTCTAAGAAAATATCGTTACCGTTACTATCTTTACCTTGCCAAAATTTAAATGTATAAGTTCCAACTTCAGTAGGCTTAAATTCAAGTACTTCTTCTCTTAATTCATTTGTTAGGGGTGAGCAACCTTCTCTTTCATAAACATAATTTTGAACAGCTATTGTTCTTGTAAATCCATTTTTTTCATAATAAAATCCATTAAATCCATGACAATCGGATGGTCTATTATATTGAACTGTTATTTGATTTGCTTCTCCAACTAAAAGGTGATCACTTATTGTAACATTTTGAATGGGTATTAATTCATAACGAACATTTGTTTCATCTGTATCAGTTGAGCAGGAAATCAACACAATAAATAAACTTAAAAGAGATAATATTTTTTTCATGAGTTTTTTAATTTATATTATATAGATGCAATTTAAGTAAAAAGGTTGCGTTAAAAGCAAAAAAAAATCCCGATTTTTTCGGGATTTAATTTTATTCTTGCTCTTTCAAGGTTTCTTTTATTTTTGCCTCTACTTCATCCATTAATTCTGGATTATCTTTTATTAATTGTTTAACGGCATCTCTACCTTGTCCTAATTTAGTTTCTCCATAACTAAACCAAGAACCACTTTTTTTGATAATTTCAAATTCAACCGCTAAATCCAATACTTCACCTACTTTTGAAACCCCTTCGCCATACATAATGTCAAACTCGGCTGTTCTAAAAGGTGGTGCTACTTTGTTTTTAACAATTTTTACTTTGGCGCGGTTACCAATTACATTTTCACCGTCTTTAATTTGTGACGATTTACGAATGTCTACACGAACTGATGCATAGAATTTTAAGGCATTTCCACCGGTAGTTGTTTCGGGATTTCCGAACATTACCCCAATTTTATCACGTAACTGGTTAATGAAGAAAACGGTACAGTTTGTTTTGTGAATCGTTCCGGTTAATTTACGCAACGCTTGTGACATTAAACGAGCATGTAATCCCATTTTACTGTCTCCCATATCGCCTTCTATTTCACTTTTTGGCGTTAATGCTGCAACTGAGTCGATTACCACGATATCTACAGCTCCTGAGCGAATTAAACTTTCTGCAATTTCTAAGGCTTGTTCTCCGTTATCCGGTTGCGAAATAATTAAATTATCAATATCAACACCTAATTTTTCGGCATAAAATCGGTCAAAGGCATGTTCTGCATCAATAAAGGCTGCAATTCCTCCAGCTTTTTGAGCTTCAGCAATGGCGTGTAGTGTTAACGTTGTTTTACCTGATGATTCTGGACCATAAATTTCAATGATTCTCCCTTTTGGGTAACCACCTACCCCTAAGGCAAGGTCTAAACCTAATGAACCTGATGAAATAACTTCTACTTCTTCAACAGCAGAATCTCCCATTTTCATTACTGTTCCTTTACCATAGGTTTTGTCTAACTTGTCTAACGTTAATTGTAAGGCTTTTAATTTGGCTTCTTTTTCTGAACTCATAACTTTAAATATTTCTGTAAAAATAAATCTTTTTTTGGCCCTAACAAAAATTGTTGATAAGATTTATTGAAGTTTAAATAGCTCTAAAATTAAAGCTATAAAACTACTCTTAAACATCTAAGTGTTTAAAAATTAAATAATTAAAATTTACATGGAAACTTTTAATAAAATTTTTAACTTTGCGCCCGAATTCTTCCATTTAGAGTTCGTTAATTTTAGTAATTTCTCACTTAACGTTTATAGCATGCAACTGTATAACACCTTAAGCGCAGAAGAAAGAGCGCGTTTAATTGACGACGCAGGTCAACAACGTTTGACGCTATCTTTCTACCAATACGCGCACATTGTAGATCCTCAACAATTTCGTAACGAATTATTTTTAGCTTGGAATAAATTAGATGCTTTGGGTCGAATTTATGTAGCCAAAGAGGGTATTAACGCCCAAATGTCGGTGCCGGCAGAAAATTTCGAAGCGTTTAGAGATACTTTAGAAGCCTACGATTTCATGAAAGGCATCCGCTTAAATGTGGCTGTGGAACATGACGACCATTCGTTTTTAAAATTGACGATTAAAGTCCGACATAAAATTGTGGCTGATGGATTAAACGATGAAACCTTTGATGTAACCAACAAAGGAGTGCACTTAAATGCTAAAGCATTCAATGAAATTTTAGACGATCCGAACACCATTGTAGTTGATTTTAGAAACCATTACGAAAGTGAAGTGGGTCATTTTAAAGGCGCCATTACCCCAGATGTGGAAACGTTTCGCGAATCGCTTCCTATTATCAATGAACAATTAAAAGATTTTAAAGAAGATAAAAACCTCGTGATGTATTGCACAGGTGGCATTCGTTGTGAAAAAGCTTCGGCCTATTTTAAACATCAAGGTTTTAAAAATGTTTTTCAGTTGGAAGGCGGTATTATTAATTACGCCAAACAAATCAAAGAAGAAGGTTTAGAAAGTAAATTTATAGGTAAGAATTTTGTGTTCGATCACCGTTTAGGAGAACGAATCACCGATGATATTATTGCCCAATGCCACCAATGTGGAACGCCATGTGATGTGCACACCAATTGTGCTAACGATGGTTGTCATTTGTTGTTTATTCAGTGTGAAGCTTGTGCAGAAAAAATGGAACATTGCTGTTCTACCGAATGTCTAGAAATCACACATTTACCATTAGCAGAACAAGTGGCGTTACGTGCGGGAAAACAAGTGGGTAATAAAATTTTTAGAAAGGGAAAATCGGAAGCATTAAAGTTTAAACATTCCGGTCAATTGGAAGGTGTTTCTTTGGCAAAAGCAACCGATTTTAATGTAGGTGCTACAGTTTTTGAACCAAAAACGAAAACACTTCGCCAACGCATTGCTCAGAAAAAAGTATTAGTAGGTAAAGGCCAACATTACTATTCTAAATCGCAAGTGGGTCAATTTATTTTAGAAAAAGCCGAATTGCAATTAGGGGACAAGGTATTGATTTCGGGTCCAACGACTGGTGAACAAGAATTGGTGGTGGAAAACATGTATGTAAATGGCCAACCAGGAACTAATGCTGTTGCTGGAGATAAAGTGACGATGTCGGTTCCTTTTAAAGTGCGTGCTTCTGATAAATTATATAAAGTTTTAAATTAAGATGACCACAACAGGAAGAATTGAATTAATGGCACCTGCAGGAAATTTTGAATCTCTGCAAGCAGCCTTAGATAATGGATGTGACTCGGTATATTTTGGGGTTGAGCAATTGAACATGCGTGCGCGTGCAACAATGAATTTTACGTTAGATGATTTACCTGAAATTGCACGTCGTTGTCAAGAAAAAAACGTGAGAACGTATTTGACGTTAAACACCATTATATACGATCACGACTTATCGATTGTAAAAACACTTTTAAATAAAGCTAAAGAAGCAAATATTACAGCGGTTATTGCTGCGGATCAAGCCGTAATTATGACCGCACGTAGTATTGGTATGGAAGTGCATATTTCTACACAAGTCAATGTGACTAATATAGAAACGGTTAAATTTTATGCTTTATTTGCCGATACTATTGTATTATCTCGAGAATTAAGTTTACGTCAAGTAAAAAAAATCACCGAACAAATTGAAAAAGAACAGATTAAAGGTCCAAGTGGGAATTTAGTTGAAATTGAAATATTTGGTCATGGTGCTTTGTGTATGGCGGTTTCTGGGAAATGTTATTTAAGTCTACATTCTCATAATTCTTCTGCCAATCGCGGAGCTTGCAAACAAAATTGTAGAAAAAAATATACGGTTATCGATCAGGAATCTGGATTTGAAATCGAAATTGATAACGAATACATGATGTCGCCTAAAGATTTATGTACCATCGATTTTCTAGATCAAGTGATTGATTCTGGAATTAAAGTTTTAAAAATCGAAGGCCGCGGTCGAGCACCAGAATATGTAGCAACGGTTATAAAAACCTATCGTGAAGCCATAGATGCTTACTATGAAAAAACATTTTCTCAGGATAAAATTGCCCAATGGATGGAAACCTTAAATACGGTTTACAACAGAGGATTTTGGAGTGGCTATTACTTAGGACAAAAATTAGGAGAATGGAGTAAAGACCCTGGAAGCAATGCCACACAAAAGAAAGTGTACATTGGTAAAGGCATGCATTATTTTCCAAAATCAAGTGTAGCCGAATTCAAAATTGAAGCGTATGATGTTAAAATTGGGGATAAAATTTTGATTACAGGTCCAAGTACTGGTGTGCAAGAATTAGTTTTGGAAGACATGATGGTGAATGACTCTAAATTAGAAAAAGCAACTAAAGGCGATAGTTTAACATTGAAAGTGCCGTTTAGAGTGCGTTTGTCTGATAAAATGTATAAATTAGTGGAAGCCTAATGGTAATTATTACGCTACAAAGAGATAAATGTATTGGCTGTAATTATTGTGTTGAATTTGCACCAGCCCAATTTCAGATGTCAAAAAAAGACGGAAAGACAGTTTTGTTAAAATCAACAGACAATAAAGGTTTTCACACCTTAAAATCGCCCGACCATACGATTTTTGAAGCCTGTGAATTAGCAGAAAAAGCCTGTCCCGTTCACATCATATCTGTTAAAGAAACCTAGAGTAAATGAATATAAAATATAAGAAACCTATTGAAGTTAAATTCGATAGGTTTTTTCTTTTTAATATACTTTTAGCATAAAATTTTCGTTATTACAATTCATTGAAAAATGCTATCTTTACCAACTTAATTAATGAACAAGTAGTCCCAATAAGAGGACGATCAATATATATTCAAATATGGCATGTACAAGTTGTTCAACGGGTTCTAATGATGGAACGCCCCGTGGATGTAAAAATAATGGGACTTGCGGCACCGATAGCTGCAATAAATTAACTGTTTTTGATTGGTTGTCTAACATGACATTACCAGGCGGACAAGAACCCTTTGATTGTGTAGAAGTACGCTTCAAAAACGGTAGAAAAGAATTTTTTAGAAATTCAGAAAAATTGCAATTGTCCATTAGCGATGTAGTAGCTACTGAGGCGGCTTCAGGTCATGATGTTGGGATAGTATCTCTTACTGGTGAGTTGGTTCGTGTACAAATGGATAAAAAGAAAGTAGATTATAAAGGTGAAATTCCAAAAATCTACAGAAAAGCCACTCAAAAAGATATTGATATTTGGCAAGAAGCACGAAATAGAGAGGAAGCTATTCAGGTAAGAGCAAGGGAGTTGGCTATTGCATTAAACTTAGAAATGAAAATATCTGATATCGAATTTCAAGGTGATGCATCAAAAGCAACATTTTATTATACAGCCAATGACCGTGTGGATTTTCGTCAGTTGATTAAAGATTACGCAGCTGAATTTAAAATTCGAATTGAGATGAAGCAAGTTGGTTTCCGTCAAGAAGCAGCGCGTTTAGGAGGAATTGGATCTTGTGGTCGCGAATTGTGTTGTTCTTCTTGGTTAACCGATTTTAGAAGTGTGAATACATCAGCAGCACGTTACCAACAATTGTCTTTAAATCCACAAAAATTGGCAGGACAATGTGGTAAATTAAAGTGTTGTTTAAATTATGAATTGGATACGTATTTAGATGCCTTGAAAGGTTTCCCAGATATGGATACCAAAATTTTAACCGAAAAAGGAGATGCGTATTGTCAAAAACTAGATATTTTCAAAGGACTGATGTGGTTTTCTTATGCTAATAATCCTGCGCATTGGCACATGATTAAAGCGGATCAAGCGAAACAAATTGTAGCGCTTAATAAGCAAGGAAAGAAAATTGCACAATTAGAAGATTATGTAGAAGAAGTTACTTCAACTTCAGTTGAGAAAAAATTTGAAAATGTTGTTGGTCAAGATAGTTTAACGCGTTTTGATCAACCTAAAAAGAAAAATAATAAGAATAAAAATAAGAAAAGAAGAAAACCAACGAAAGATAAAAATGAATAATACTTTCATAAAGTTAGCTCTGTTTGGCCTAGTTTTTGTTTTTTTTGCCTGTGATAAAGCTCAGGTATTCGATGAATACAGAGAATTCGATGGGACATGGAAAAAAAATCAGAAAGCAAGTTTTACATTTGAACAAAAAGATACAATTAGCAAGTACAATATGTTTCTTAATGTGAGGAATAATAATGATTATCCGTACAATAATTTATTTGTAATTGTATCATTAAATGAGCCCGGAGGAAGAGTTTTAGTCGACACTTTAGAATACCAAATGACGAATCCAGACGGAACGTTATTAGGTAAAGGCTTTTCCGATGTGAAGGAAAGTAAATTATGGTATAAAGAAAATTTTAGTTTTTCTAAAGTTGGTAAATATACTGTAAACGTGGAACATGCTTTAAGACAAACGGGAAGAGTAACTGGAGTTCAAGATTTAGAAGGGGTAACAGAAGTTGGATTTAGAATAGAAAAAACAAAATAAAAATATATGGCAACCAAGAATAATCAAGCAAATTTTTCTGATTATGTAAGAAGGTTTTGGAAACTTTTCTTTTATTCATTTGGAGGAGTAATTTTATTTTTCCTCTTAGCATCGTGGGGATTTTTTGGCAAAATGCCTTCGTTTGATGAATTAGAAAATCCAGATACTAATATTGCTACCGAAATTATTTCTTCTGACGGAAAAACAATTGGTAAGTTTTATAAAGAAAACAGAACACCAGTAAAATATGAAGATTTACCAGCACATTTGGTTAAAGCTTTAGTAGCAACTGAAGACGAACGATTCTATGAACATTCGGGAATTGACGCCAGAGGAACGTTAAGAGCCGTTTCAAGTTTAGGAAGAAGTGGAGGAGCCAGTACCATTACCCAACAATTAGCTAAAAATTTATTTCACGGAGAAGGATCTAAGTTTTTACCTTTTCGTATCATTCAAAAATGTAAAGAATGGATTATTGCAACGAAATTGGAACGTCAATATACCAAACAAGAAATTATTGCATTATACCTTAATAAAGTGGATTTTGTAAATGGAGCCGTAGGAATTCGTTCGGCAGCTAAAATTTACATGAATAAAGAGCCAAAAGATTTATCCATTGAAGAGAGCGCTTTGTTTGTAGGAATGTTGAAAAATCCGGCTTTATTTAATCCTACTAAAGAAAAAAGAAAAGAAAAAGTATTAAATAGACGTAATACTGTTTTTGATCAAATGGTGAAAAACAAAGTAATTACAAAAGAAATTGCCGAAGTTTTAAAGAAAAGACCAGTTAAAATTAATTTTAAACCAGAAAGTCATTCAGAAGGAATGGCTACTTATTTTAGAGAATACATTCGAGAAGAGTTAAAAGAATGGGTTAAAAACAACCCTAACGACGATGGTGAAGAATATGATATTTATACCGATGGGTTAAAAATTTATACCACAATCGACTCGCGTATGCAACAATATGCAGAAGAAGCGGTTAGTGAGCATCTATCAAATTTACAGAAAGAGTTTTTCAGAAGACAAAAAAGTAATCCAAATGCACCGTTTTTAGATATTACACCGGAAGAAACGGATAAAATCATCAAACAAGCCATGAAAAATTCAGAAAGATGGCGTGTCATGAGCATTAATGGAAAGTCAGATGAAGAAATCATCAAATCGTTTGATGTGGAAACCAAAATGAAGGTGTTTACCTGGAACGGAGAACGCGATACCATAATGAAACCTAAAGATTCCATTTTGTACTATAAGCATTTCTTGCAAGCGGGAATGATGGCAATGGAACCTCAAACAGGAAACGTGAAAGCTTGGGTAGGAGGAATCAATTATAAATATTTCCAATACGATCACGTGGGTCAAGGGGCACGTCAAGTGGGTTCAACTTTTAAACCTTTTGTGTACGCCACTTGCATTGACCGATTAGGAAAATCGCCCTGTGATATGATTTTAGATGCTCCATTTACTATTCCTAAAGGAGACAATAACGATAAAGATTGGACGCCTAACAATTCTGATGGTAAATTCAGAGGATTGGTTTCCATGAAAAAAGCGTTAGCCAACTCAATTAACACGGTTTCGGCCCGACTAATTAATGAAGTTGGTGCCCCAGCAGTTGTTGATATGGCTAAAAAATTAGGAGTTACGGCTAACATTCCTAATCGTCCAGCCATTGCACTTGGTGCAGTGGAAATTACAGTTGAAGAAATGGTAGCAGCTTTCAGTACATTTGCCAATGAAGGGGTGTATGTAAAACCTCAATTAATTACCAAAATTGAAGATAAAAACGGAGTAGTCATTTATCAATCTACTCCAGAGACTCATGATGTGGTGAATAAAGATGTAGCCTACACTGTCATTAAATTAATGGAAGGTGTAACTGAGTCAGGTACAGGTTCTCGTTTACGTTGGGCTGCTTCAGCACCATCCAATTTCTTAACGGGCGTGCCCTATAATATTAAAGGACCTGTAGCAGGTAAAACAGGGACTTCACAAAACAATTCGGATGGATGGTTTATTGGTATGGTGCCTAACTTGGCCGCTGGTGTTTGGGTAGGAAATGAAGATCGATCGGCCCATTTCAAGGAAACCTCGCTCGGTCAAGGAGCCACAATGGCCTTGCCAATTTATGGTATCTTTATGAGAAAATGTTTGGCGGATACTTCTTTAAATGTTTCTCAAAAACCATTTGAAAAACCAGCCAATTTCTCAATAACAGTAGATTGTGCACCAGAACCAAGTAGGGTTTTAGATTCAACAGCAATCGATTCAACTGCAGTTCCTGTTGATGCACAACCAGACGCAAACGATGTGGGTATTTAATTTATAACAAACAACTAAACTATATTTATGATTTCTAGAAAAGTGAATAACGTTCAGGAAGCTTTAGAAGGAATTCAAGACGGAATGACAATTATGTTAGGTGGTTTCGGATTGTGTGGAATTCCAGAAAATAGTATTGCTGAATTAGTACGAAAAAATGTAACCGACTTAACGTGTATTTCCAATAATGCAGGAGTAGACGATTTTGGATTGGGTTTATTATTGCAAAAGAAACAAATCAAAAAAATGATTTCTTCTTATGTAGGTGAAAATGCCGAATTTGAACGTCAAATGTTGTCTGGAGAATTAGAAGTGGAACTAACACCTCAAGGAACTTTAGCTGAAAAATGTAGAGCGGCGCAAGCAGGAATTCCGGCTTTCTTTACACCTGCGGGTTATGGAACTGAAGTAGCAGAAGGAAAAGAAGTGCGTGAATTTAACGGAAAAATGCATGTGTTAGAACATGCTTATAAAGCTGATTTTTCTATTGTTAAAGCATGGAAAGGGGACGAAGCAGGAAATTTAATTTTTAAAGGAACCGCACGTAATTTTAATGCCCCTATGGCAGGAGCTGCAAAAATCACCATCGCTGAGGTAGAAGAATTAGTGCCAGCAGGAACCTTGAATCCAAATGAAATTCACATCCCAGGAATTATGGTAAATCGTATTTTCCAAGGTGAAAAGTTTGAAAAAAGAATTGAGCAACGAACGGTTCGTCAAAAGTAATGGAATGATTTCTTAATTTGAAAATTTGAAGATGAGAAACGATAAAGATAATTTAATAGTAAAATTAACTTTTGAGTTTGCATTAGAAATAATAAGTTTTTCCGAAGAAATAAGAAAAACAAATCGTTTTGAAATGGCATCTCAAATTTTTAGAAGCGGAACTTCAATTGGAGCAAATATTAGAGAGGCTCAAAATGCCGAAAGCAAAGCAGATTTTATTCATAAGTTTAAAATTTCAGCAAAAGAAACAGATGAATTACTTTTTTGGTTAGAATTATGTCAAAATTCAGAATTCTACCCAAATCCTAATGAAGAATTATTTAAAAAATTACAATCAATAAATTTGATAATTTCTAAAATTATTTCCTCTTCTAAGAAAGGTTAATTTTCAAATCATCAAATTTTCAAATCATCAAATAATAAATGGCACTAGATAAAAATCAAATTGCAAAACGTATTGCACAAGAAGTAAAAGATGGATACTATGTGAATTTAGGAATTGGAATTCCAACATTGGTAGCCAATTTTGTGCGTGAAGATATATCGGTTGAATTTCAATCAGAAAATGGAGTTTTAGGCATGGGACCTTTCCCTTTTGAAGGAGAAGAAGATGCGGACATAATTAATGCAGGTAAACAAACCATCACAACTTTACCAGGCGCAAGTTTTTTCGACTCGGCGTTTAGTTTCGGAATGATTCGAGCACAAAAAGTTGATTTAACCATTTTAGGTGCTATGGAAGTTTCAGAAAACGGTGATATTGCCAACTGGAAAATCCCAGGTAAAATGGTAAAAGGTATGGGTGGTGCCATGGATTTAGTGGCTTCTGCAGAAAATATTATTGTGGCCATGATGCACGTGAATAAAGCAGGAGAATCAAAAATTCTTAAAAAATGTACGTTGCCGTTAACCGGTGTTGGTTGTGTGAAAAAAGTAGTAACTGAATTGGCTGTTTTGGAAGTAACTCCTAAAGGTTTTAAATTATTAGAACGTGCGCCAGGTGTTTCAGTAGAAGACATCATCAAAGCAACAGAAGCCGAATTAATCATTGAAGGTGATATACCTGAAATGAGTATTAATTAGCCAACAAGCAAATTAATAATTTTTAATATATAGACCTGACAGGATTCTAAAACCTGTCAGGTCTTTTCGAAATAAAATGAGAGCAAAAGTAATTTTAAAAAAAGGTAAAGAAAAATCAATTCAACGTCGTCATCCTTGGATTTTCAGTGGTGCGGTTTATGGTGTAACCCAAGAATTAAACGATGGGGAAATGGTAGATGTAGTTGACGCGCAAAACCAACATTTAGGAACAGGTTATTTCAGTGATAAAGGAAGTATTGTTGTTCGATTACTAACTTTTGGTGAGGAAACTTTTTCTGAGAACTTTTGGACCGAAAAATTACTATCGGCTTGGGAATTGCGTGTAAAGTTATTGAATATAGAAATAACCAATGCTTTTCGTGTGATTCATGGTGAAGGTGACGGAATACCAGGATTAATCATCGATTATTATGATAAAAATTGGGTGTTACAAGCCCATTCTTCTGGAATTTATTATGCGGTTGAAGAAATTGCAAAAGCTATCCAAAATTCATTTCCTGAGTATTGTGATACCATTTATTGTAAGAGTTCAGGAACTTTGCCTAATATGGGTACCGATTATTTTTTATTTGGGAATAACCAAGAGACCATTGCAAAAGAGAACAATATTTTGTTTTCAGTAAATTGGGTGGAAGGACAAAAAACAGGTTTCTTCTTAGACCAGCGTGAAAACCGAAAGTTATTAGGTGAATTCTCAAAAGGTAAAAAAGTATTGAATACGTTTTGTTATACAGGCGGATTTTCAATTTACGCAATGAGTGCTGGAGCTGAATTAGTTACATCAGTGGATATTTCTCAAAAAGCAGTGGATTTAGCGGCAAAAAATATGGAACTTAACTTTCCAAATGCCAATCACAAAGCTGTAGCAGACGATGTGTTCAACTTCATGAAAGAAAACCATCAAATTTATGATGTGATTGTATTAGACCCCCCGGCTTTTGCAAAAAGTATTAAAAGCAAACACACAGCTACACAAGCGTATAAACGATTAAACATTGCCGGATTTAAAGCTTTAGCACCCAAAGGAATTTTATTTACTTTTTCGTGCTCACAAGTGATAGACGATGTGTTGTTTTATAATACGGTTGCTGCTGCTGCTATTGAAACCGGTAGAACCATTCGAGTGTTACACAAATTAGAACAGGGTCCTGATCACCCAACGAATATTTACCATCCCGAAGGACATTACTTAAAAGGATTGGTTTTATATGTAGAATAAAATTTGTATTTGGTGTTCAGTATTTTACACATAGTTTGTCATACTGAACTTGTTTCAGAATCTCTTAATTTTGAAACTGAAACGAGTTTAAATAGGCTAATATAAATTGCTTATTTTGCAAAGAAGTTTTTGACTTTTTGTTTCAATCTTAATACTATGTTCAAAAAATTATACTCTATAAAAACCACACGGTCAAAAGAAGAAATCATTGCCATCTTTCAAAGTAAGGTCGAAAGTTTTCATCGAGATAACTCTGAATTTAATTTTGAAGGTAGTATAAATTTAAACGGAGATTTTTGTATTAAACCTACATTTGATTTTGGTCCAAGAGAACAATTTCGACCTGAAATTAAAGTTAAAATTCATGGTTCAACAATTGATTTAGAATTTACAATTAGTACTTTTTTAAAGCGATTGTTTTTACTTTTAATAGTAATGGAATTGGTATTTGTAATTTTTATTTATAGTAAATTCGAAGATTTTAAAGTTTTACTATTTTTTCCCTTTCTACTTATATTTTTTCTCATTTTAAAATTAACATTTGATAATAAAGTTAAAAAATCAATCCATTTATTAGAATCTTATTTTAAATAAAAAAACCCGTAAGTAGTTCCACTTACAGGTTTTTTATATTTTATTTATAAATTCTTAATGACTTAATGCCGAAAAGAAATCATTTCCTTTATCATCTGTAATAATGAAAGCAGGGAAATCTTTTACTTCAATTTTGCGAACGGCTTCCATTCCTAATTCAGGGAAATCTACCACTTCAACACTTAAGATGTTTTCTTTTGCTAAAATAGCCGCAGGTCCACCAATAGAACCTAAATAGAATCCGCCGTATTTGTTACAAGCATTCATTACATCAGCACTACGGTTTCCTTTGGCTAACATAATCATACTTCCACCTGCGGCTTGGAATTCGTCTACATAAACGTCCATACGTCCAGCTGTAGTTGGTCCAAAACTTCCAGAAGGCATTCCGTCTGGCGTTTTTGCTGGTCCGGCATAATACACCGGGTGATTTTTGAAATATTCAGGCATCGGTTGTCCGGCGTCTAACAATTCTTTAATTTTAGCGTGCGCAATATCACGAGCTACAATCAATGTACCATTTAATTTTAAACGGGTTTTGATAGGATAGTTTGATAATTCAGCCAATACTTCTTTCATTGGACGGTTTAAGTCAATTTCAATGGCTGGTTCTAAATGTGGAGCAGTTTCAGGTAAAAACTGTTTCGGATTAGTTTCTAATTGCTCTAAGAAAATACCGTCTTTTGTAATTTTTCCTTTGATGTTTCGATCTGCCGAACACGAAACACCCATTCCAACCGGACACGAAGCGGCATGTCGTGGTAATCGAATAACACGAACGTCATGTGTTAGATATTTTCCTCCAAATTGGGCACCAATGGAACTTTCTTGACAAATTTCTTGTACGCGTTTTTCCCACTCTAAGTCACGAAAAGCTTGACCTGCCATGTTACCCGAAGTAGGTAAATTGTCGTAATACCCTGCCGAAGCTTTTTTAACAGCCGCTAAATTGGCTTCTGCCGAAGTACCACCAATTACGATTGCTAAGTGGTATGGCGGACAAGCCGCAGTTCCTAAATCCATGATGCGTTCACGGATAAAAGCATCTAATGATTTTTCGTTTAATAACGATTTTGTTTTCTGGTATAAGAAGGTTTTATTTGCTGAACCACCCCCTTTAGCTAAAAATAAAAACTCATACGAACTTCCTTTTTTAGCATAAATATCAATTTGTGCAGGCAAGTTTGAACCCGAGTTTTTCTCTTCAAACATCGAAATAGGAACAATTTGCGAATAACGTAAATTTCTATTTTGATAGGTATTGAAAATACCTTTAGACAACCATTCACCATCGTCCACACCAGTATACACATTCTCTCCTTTTTTAGCCATTACAATAGCTGTTCCAGTATCTTGACAAGAAGGTAATTCGCCTTCAACGGCCACAACTGCATTTTGTAATAGGTTATACGCTACAAATCGGTCGTTGTCTGTAGCTTCTGGATCGTCAATAATTTTTCTTAATTTTTCAAGATGCGAAGCACGTAACATAAAAGAAACGTCTTTCATGGCTTCTTCGGCAAGTAATTCTAAACCTTTTGGATCTACGGTTAAGATTTCTCTATCTCCTAATTGTTCTACTTTAACGTAATCAGAAGTTAATTTTTTGTATGACGTATCGTCTTTTAAAATAGGATACGGGTCTTGGTATATAAAATCCATTGTTTTGTGTGTTTTGAAATGTAAAGTTAACAAATATTGATGGGATAGAAAAAGGAAATTTGGTTATTAGATATAGTCAATTGCTAAATTTGAACTTTTCTAATTTCTCCATGATGTAAAAAATATTTGTGTTTTTCGAATGGAACAAATTCAAGTATTTCTATTGTTTTATTTTTGTCTAATAAAAGTTCGTTTAAACTAGAGTATTTATAATCACTTTTAATTTTAGATTCTAAGGTGAATTTTAACTTCTGATTTGAAAGTATTAGATTAACGTAAGATTGATGTTTAAAGGGAAAATGATATTCAACTTTAATTACATCGTTATAATTAAATTCAATTTCAGTTTCATTTTTGATGCGAATTATATTCTTATCTGTAAAAAGTATTAAATTGTTTTCTGAATTAAATTTATTTACTACATAGACAATTGTTCCAATTAAAATTATAAAAGTAGGGATTGCTAAATATTTGTTTATAGAAAATGAAATAGCAAACAATACTAAAAACACTAAAAGGATGCCATAGTAATATTTGTCCTTAATAACTGAATTAAAATCGCCGTAAAATTTATAATTATAATTTGATTTCATTTATCTCACAAAAAACCAACTCGCCACAGCAATTGCCGTAATCACACAAATTAAGTCCACAAGTAACATGGTGGCTAAGGTATATCTGGTGTTTTTCACGTTTATACTTCCAAAATAGACGGCAATCACATAAAACGTGGTTTCGGCACTGCATTGGAAAATGGAACTCAAACGACCTGTTAAGGAATCGGGACCAAAGTTATTCATGGCGTCAATCATAAATCCTCTCGAACCACTCGAACTAAAAGGACGCAACATAGCTACTGGTAACGAATCGGTGATTTCTTTACTTACATTAAAATTTAGGAAAATAACCGAAATGCCTTCACTCATCATTTCAAACAAACCGCTGTTTCTAAAGAATGAAATAGCCGCTAACATGCCTAACACATAAGGAAAGATAGTAACACCGGTTGTTAAACCGTTTTTTGCCCCCGAAACAAATGCATCGAAAATAGTGGTTTTTTGTTCCACAAATTTTTTCTCTTTGATGAAAGCATAGGTTAATGTTAATCCAATAATAGCAATTAATAAAATAGCTGATAGGTTAGAGGTAAAGAAGTTTTTCTCTATAAGGTTCAATCCGTTAATGTAAAACAAAAGTCCGACAATTGCAGCAATAACCGACATTAGTCCGACTAACAACGTGGCACTTTTGAAGTTAATGCGTTGACGAATTCCAACCAATAATAAAGCGGCTATGGTTCCAATAAACGAAGTGATGATGCAAGGTAACATTACATCGGCTGGATTGGCAGCATTAGCGGCGGCTCTATACCCAATGATAGAAGTGGGAATTAAGGTTAAACCTGCGGCATGCAAACACATAAACATGATTTGAGCATCACTAGCACGGTCTTTATCTGGGTTTAAGGTTTGTAAACTTTCCATGGCTTTTAAGCCGAAAGGAGTTGCAGCCGAATCTAATCCTAAAAAGTTAGCAGCAAAATTTAACGTCATGTAAGAAACCGATTCATGGTTTTTAGGAATGGATGGAAATATTTGTGCAAAAAACGGACTTAATTTTTTGGCTAATTTCTCGGAAGCACCTGAAATGATAAGCAATTCCATTAAACCACAAAAGAAAGCTAAATACGCCATTAAGGGTAAAATGATGTCGAATAAACTCGCTTTACAAGTAGGTAATAATCCGTCTGATTTTTGTACTCCACTGTATATTTTTACGGTTTTGTTTTTAAAAACATAAGTAGTATCCGCATTTAACGTATCGATATTTACTTTAAAGGTTTTTTCATCCGCTTTTAAGATTGAATCTTGTAATGGTTTTGGGAATTCATTTATGAATTTTTCAGCGATTAAAATGGGTTCGTCTTTTTTTCCATTTAACACATAATCAATGGAATAATATTGTGAAGTGAATAAACCTACCATGATAAATAGGATAGAAGAAATAAAAATGACCAACCAAAATCTGCTTAAAACCATACGAATATATTTTTTGTAAATGTAACATTCTTATATAAATAAAAAAAGCCCCTCATATAGAGGGACTTTAAAATAGTTATAACTTGTAATTAAATTAGAATTTGTAAGAGATAGATACGTTCCAAGTTCTTCCCCAGCCAAAGTAAGCGTTGTTTTTAACGTTTATTCCTTTGTATTCTTTATCGGTTCCATTAGTAGGGAATAATCCATCTACGTTACCAGTACTAGTTGTTGCAGAAATTTCAGAAAGATAAACTTCATCAAATATATTGTTCATATTAACTCTAAAGTTTACGGAGTTTTTCTTATCTTTTCCAACTAACATTTTATATGAAATTCCAGCATCCACTAAATCATAATTAGGTAATTCAATGTTGTTTTTCGTTACTGTATTTGCGTATAATCTATCATAGTTTCTCCAGTCCATATCGATAGAAAAGTTTTTAATGATTTCATATTTTGCTCCTAATCCCCAAGTAGTTTGAGCGGCATCACCTACTTTACTTCCATCAACATCTTTTAAGTTTTCATCTAAGAATGTTAAATCTTCTGCATATCGTCTTGTAACAACATTTCCTTTGTATTTCCAGTCACCATAAGAACCAAATCCTTTAATTTCTAATTGATCAATTGGTTTGAAAATGAAATCTAATTCAACACCCATGTGTTCTTGTTTAGCCCCTAAATTCGAGGTATAAACAATGTCTCCAGCTGCAATATTTACACCACCAATTGTTGTATTACTTGTTACCGGAGCTGAAGTTGTAATTACACGATTTTCCCAAGTAGTTCTATATAAATTTAAACTAGTTGTAAAAATTTTAGATTTAAATGTATAACCAGCTTCTAATCCTAAAATATCTTCATTTGAAGTTAATGGGTTTATTGCATTTGTAAAGTTTAAATAGATGTTGTCGTGGTAAGGTTGACGAGAGTAAAAACCTGCATTACCATAAACGGTATGTTTCTCTGCAAAATTATAACTTCCGCCTCCTTTAACATTGAATCCTATATTATTAACTTTTTCAGAATCTTGATAAGCTTCTTGGTAGTCATAATAATCAAATCTTTGATGCGATTGATTTGAAATAGCTCCTTGGAAGAATGCAGTAACATTTTCTTTTTGATATTCTAATTGTCCAAATAAACCACCATAAGAAATTGTTTCGCTATAATCATAATCAATTTTTTGGTTGTCGTCAATAGTATTGAAAAATGCTTTCCAAGGCTCTGAAGGCATATATTGAGTTACAGTATTTGTGCCAATAGGTAAAGTGTTAGGGTTCGGTATTACATGGTTATTATCCCTTAATGGTCTTGTTTCATACCACCCATTTAATCCTAAGAAATTAGACACTTGTCTGTAATGGTCTCCGTGGTATGTTCTTAAATCTAAACCAACATTTAAACTTAAATTTTCATTTAATTTAGTATTCAAGTTAGAAACCATTCCGTACCAAGCGTGGTTATTCATTGAAGCTCTAATTAAATAATTGTTATTTCGGTTTGGATCAGAAGTTTCATTACTTCCAATACCGTTATTATCATTTGAGTTGTTTGCAAAAATTTGGTCAAAATTAATGTAAGTCGACTGGTTTTGATTGGTATATGGATTAAATCCAGTAAAGCTCTTTTTACCACGTCCATAATTACCTGTTCCACCACCTCTTCCCCAAGAGGCATATAAAACAGTAGAAAGATTCATTTTTTCATTAATTTTCCAATCCCAGTTAAAGTTTGCAACGGGTTTGTGGTAAAAATTTCTTCTTTCCGAAAGATATTCACCATTTAAATAACCATAATTATTATTATACTTTCTTCCAAAACCTAAATAATCTGAAATTGGTTTAGTAAAGTTTTGGTCATGGTATTGTGGTGCGCCTGTAACTAAAAAGTTGAAATTATGTTTTTCATTTGGTTCGAAACCTACTGAAATAAAATACGTTTGACCTTCTCCTTTAGTTCCTTCAACATATCCATCACCACTCCATTGTGAGAACATGAAACTTGCTCCCCAACCTTTAGCGTTTTTACCGGTATTATAAATGGCAGTTGTTTTTAAATAGTCATCATTTGCTAATGTTGCCATCACTTGTCCACCTTCTTTTTTTGCTGTTGCTTTAGTTACAAAGTTAACAGTTCCTCCAACAGAAGAAATTGCTAATTTTGATGAACCTAAACCTCTTTGAATTTGAATAGCATTAGCAATATCAGCCATACCTGACCAGTTAGACCAATACATTTTTCCGTCTTCCATTCCATTAATTGGTTGACCATTTAATAAGAATGCTGTGTTGTCTTGTTGAAATCCACGAACGGTAATTCTAGAATCACCAAATCCACCTGCTTGACCCGCTACATATACAGAAGGAGTATTTACTAGTGCTTGTGTAATATCTGTTGATCCTATTTTTGCTTGAATTTCTGCCGCTTTAATAGTTGAAACAGCTACAGGAGTTTTTCGGTCTTTTACCAAGTCGACAACTCCTTTTCCTACTACCACTACTTCTTCAATAGCATTTGAAGTAGAAGTTAAAAAAACGGTTCCTACATTTTGTGAACCTTTGAATGAAACCTCTTTTGTTTCAAAACCAATAAAAGAAATTAGAACAGAACCTTCTTTTTCTTTAGAAGTAATTGTAAAACTTCCATCTTCTGTAGTTGTAACAGAATTGTTACTTCCTTTTAATTTTACCGTAGCGTTAGCTAAAGTATTATTGGCATCGTCAACAACTTTTCCTGTTATTGTTGATTGTCCATACATAAATGAACTTAACATCAAAAATGACGCAAGTAGCAAATAATTTAATTTTTTCATGTTATGTTGTTAATTTATTTGCTGCAAAATTAATTCAAAAAAAAAGAAAAATGTTAAGAGAATATTAACAAAACCAGTCTATTTTTTACTTAAAATCATTTTTATTAGAATATTAATTTTTTAGAAATTTTTTTAAAAGATTCATAGTAGAACTGTCGTGAAAATTTACTTTGTTTAATTTTATCTCTTCCAAAATAGAATTAGCTAATTGTTTACCTAATTCAACACCCCATTGGTCGTAACTGAAAATATTCCAAATGACACCTTGAACAAATATTTTATGTTCGTACAATGCAATCAGTTTTCCTAATGAAGCGGGCGTTAATTGGTCAATTAATAACGTATTCGTAGGTTTATTTCCTTCAAATACTTTAAACGGAATTAAATCGCTAACCTCATGCTCCAATTTTCCTTGTGCAGCAAATTCAGCGATAACTTGCTCTTTGGTTTTTCCCATTAACAACGCTTCTGTTTGCGCAAAGAAATTGGCCATCAGTTTATTATGATGGTCTTGTTCACCATAAAGAGGTTTAATGAAACCAATAAAATCGGTTGGGATTAATTTAGTGCCTTGATGAATCAATTGGAAAAAAGCATGTTGCGCGTTGGTTCCGGGTTCACCCCAAACAATGGTTCCGGTTTGGTAATTTACTGGAAATCCATTTCTACCAACGGATTTGCCATTACTTTCCATGATGCCTTGTTGTAAGTAAGGCGCGAGTTTTTGTAAATATTGTGTGTACGGAATTAAAGCTTCGGTTTCAGCACCAAAGAAGTTGTTGTGCCAAATGCTTAATAAAGCTAATACAACTGGAATATTTTTTTCAAATGGTGTATTTTTGAAATGTTCGTCCATTTCATTAGCTCCATGTAAAAGTTGTTCAAAATGATCGTAGCCTACACTTAAAGCGATACTTAATCCAACAGCGCTCCAAAGGGAAAAGCGTCCGCCAACCCAATCCCACATAGGGAAGATGTTTTCTTCTGCAATTCCAAATTCAGTTACTTTTGAAATATTAGTGGAAACAGCAGCAAAGTGTTTGGCAATGTCTTTTTCATTTGCCGATTGTAAGAACCATTTACGAACGGTTTCGGCGTTGGTTAGGGTTTCTTGAGTAGTAAATGTTTTAGAAGCTACAATAAATAAAGTGGTTTCTGGATTTACTTTTTTTAACACTTCTTGTACATGATCGCCATCAATATTGGAGATGAAGTGAATGTTTAAATGATTTGAATAAAATTGTAAGGCTTCAACAACCATAGCCGGACCTAAGTCGGAACCTCCAATTCCAATATTAACCACATCGGTAAAAGTTTTACCAGTGAACCCTTTTCTTTCACCTGAAATAATTTGGTTAGTAAAATTTTTAATTTTTTGTTTAGTGCTTTCAATCAAGGGTGCAATAGTTTCTCCATCTACAACAACAGTAGTGTTTTTTGCACGTAAAGCCGTGTGTAAAACCGCTCGATTTTCAGTTACGTTTATTTTTTCTCCCGAAAAATATTTTGTAATTGCCCCTTTTAAATCAACTTCATTGGCTAAATTAATTAGCAACGCAATAGTTTCTTCGGTCCAATTGTTTTTTGAAAAATCAACAAAAAAGTCTTGCCATTCAATGGTGAATTTTTCGGCTCTATTTGAATCCGTTTGAAATAATTCTTTGGTAGACTGATATTGAATATTTTCAAAATGTTCACGAAGTTTTACCCAAGCTTCTGTCTCAGTTGGATTGATTGTTTGTAATGCCATTTTATTCTTCTTTAAAAGTTTTAGCTGATATATCGTCTAATTCTTTTTTAAGTGGTTTGATGTATTCTAAATAGCTGCCTTTCTGTTTTTTAGACATCGGTTCCGTATTTGGAAGTTTTAATCGAAGTGGGTCTACTTGAACACCATTTTTCCAAAAACGATAACAAACGTGTGGCCCCGTAGCTAAACCAGTACTTCCAACTCGTCCAATGGTTTGACCTTGTGAAACACGTTGCCCTGTACGAACCAATATTTTTGACATGTGTAAATATTGTGTGCTGTACATGCCGTTGTGTTTAACTTTAACAAAATTACCATTACCTGCGGTATATCCTGTTCGTTCTACAACACCCGAGGCAGTAGTTTTGATTGGAGTACCATGTGGTGCGGCATAATCGGTTCCGTTGTGTGCTTTCCAGCGCAATTGTACAGGATGAAAACGTGCTCTTGAAAAACGAGACGTTAATCGGAAATAATCCAAAGGAGCTTTTAAAAACATGTTTTTTAGACCTTTTCCGTCTTCATCATAGTATTCGAAATATTTTTGATTTTCACTTAATTTATACGGGAAAGCATATATTTTTTTGCCTTTATATTCAAAATAACAAGCTTCAATTTTTTCCACACCTAAATAATCTCCATTTTCAAAATATTTTTCTTGTAAAGTGATAGCAAATTTGTCTCCTTTTTGAATTTTAAAGAAGTCAATAGAATAGGCATAAATTTGCGCCATTTGCGGTGCTAATGCTGTACTTACACCAAGTTTGTCTAGTGTTTCAGACAAAGAGCCATTCAATTCAGCGGCTACCGTTCTACGTTTAATTACCGTAGGTTTTGCCTTCATTTGTACAACTATTGAATCTCTTAAGTCTACTACTAGATAATTCGTTTTGTCTTGAATATAAACGAGTGCTTTTAATTCTTTTTTGTTTTTTTTATCTGAAAAGGTAATAAATTCTTTTCCTGCTCGAATGTTTTTTATATTAAATGAGTCTTTTATCTTTTCGGTTACATCATGAGATTTTAAACTATCGGGCAGTGTAAACGCCTCCAAAATAGTGCTAAATGTGTCACCTGATTGTAAGGTGTCCCTAACAACATTGTAGTCATTAAAAGTAAACCCATAATCTTTGATTATAGGTTCCTTTTTTATAGTTTTTTTGGTTCGTGTTTTAGACTTCTCTTGATTACATGAAAAAGTCAAGATAGCTAAAAAAAGATAAATAAAATATTTCAAATCTTAATCCTCCGTCCTTAAATTACTCACCCCAATTTTTTAATTCTTCATCTGTCCATAATTCAGGGAAGAAAATGCGTCTTTGGTATTTTGGTAACATGTATTTTTTCCAATCACTACCACCTGTTGCTTCACCATTTCCTTGTCCGCTTTCAATGTATTTAACAGCAGCATTGTAATGTGCCATAACCCAAGTTATATTTACCGTTTTGTCATAATGACGCATAGCCGCTATTAATTCTGGATTTTTTTGATCGTTTTCAGGTAATTGCTTAAATTTTTGCCAAATATTAATGGTGTTGTATTCTTCCATAAAACGAAGAAATTCACCTTTATATTTTCTTTCAAACTCAAGAATTAAATAACTTTTTTCTCCCGTATGATAATCTTTGCCTGCTGCTTGCCAATAGAGATGTTCAAAAGCATGTTCGAAAGGTGTATTTCTGTCAATTGTAGCTCTAAAACGAGCGTCGATTAAATTGATTAAATCAGTAGAAGCAAATTCAATTAAACGATACTGTGCACTTTGAAATCCACTTGCTGGTGTTAGTGTATTTCTAAATTTCATGTATTGTTCTACTTGCATACCATCTTTCATAATATCAAAAGAAGTAGTGAGCATGTCGAAATATCGTGAAATACGCATTATTTTTTCTGTGAAATAAGGAGTTTCTGGTTTTTCCGTATGACACAACTGATTGATTTCCCAAAGAATCATTTTGAACAATAACTCATTGACTTGGTGATACATAATAAACACCATTTCATCGGGTAAAGTAGTTCTTTGAATTTGTAAATTTAATAAAGCATCAGTTTGAATATAATCCCAGTAGGTGATGGGTTTAGACCACAACAATCCTTCCAGATGGGTTTCTGTTTTTTGATTAATTTTATTAAATTTCTCTTCTAAAAGTTGTATTTTTTCGTATAATTCGGTTTGTAGCATGTGTTATTTTTTAAATTTTATAGGATGTTTTAACCCTCTATAATCTTCTATATCTGCTTTAAGAGAACCTACGGCTAAACTGGCTTTAATTCTAATTGGAATTTTATTGTAGTCGTCAGATATCCAAACGGTTAAGCTTTCTTCTTCTTTGAAAACTCTACCTGCTTGTACGTAAGGTCTAAATTTTTTACAGTTAATATCTCCAAATTTACTGTTTATATTTTCTTTACCAAGATATTTTAGTTTAAATTTAATGGTTTCATCATCAAAAAACATATCGATTGAAATAGATTCACCCACTTTTAGTTCATCAACTTTTGGATGATTTCTTAAATAGTAAAAAGAAGAAACAATATCTTGCACCTCTTCAGGCACACTAAATGTTTTTTCTGTTTTATGTTTATAATCTTTAACTAAAACAGTATTAGTGGCTTGATTAAAATAACCTTGTTGGTTTTTTGTATACCCCCCTTCGTTTATTCTTCTTATAAAAACATACGGTTTGTTGGTTTCTTTATCAAAATAGCTTTCATAGTTGTCGTCAACTTTAAAGAAAAATTTTGTCATACCTGTTGTAACTCCTTTACCAACTACATGATGCATTTTTTTTCCATTTAAAGTTGCGTCTTTAACTTCAAGTGTTGCATGTCCGGCATTTACTAATCCGTAGTGTATGCGAAGTTTAATGTATTCTCCAATAGTGTAAGCGTCTATTTGTTTGTAATCAAACGAGTTAGACAAAATAAAAACGGTAAAAAGTAGAAGTATTCTTTTCATGATTAATTGTTTTTCAAAGGAGATTACAATTATTGTTCCAAAAGTACAAAAACAAAAAAACCCAGTCAAAAGAAATGACTGAGTTTTTATGCTATTAACCAACCAAAAAACTATAAATTATGAAAAACTTATACACAATTTGAGTCTACTACCTCTCAGATTGCGAATGCAAAATTAGTTGGGTTTTTAAATATTATTCAATAAAAAATCAACTTTAACACTTTTAACAGAAAAAAATACAAAAAAACACCTTAAAATTTAACAATATTAAAAAATTCAGATCTTTTTCAATATTTTTCTCAAAACAAAATTGTTTAATTTGTAACTTTTTTGATAAAAAAAATGATTTTTTTTGAATGAAAAGCAAAAAATATTCTTGTTAGTGATAATTCAATAAAAAAACGCTTCAAGTTGAAGCGTTTTTTGTGAATTGTGAATTTTTATAAAGTTCCTCGAAGTGCTTGTTCTCTTTCTATAGATTCAAACAAAGCTTTAAAGTTACCAGCTCCAAAACCTTTAGCCCCCATTCTTTGGATGATTTCAAAGAATAATGTTGGTCTATCTTCAACAGGTTTAGTGAATATTTGTAATAAGTAACCTTCTTCATCGGCGTCGATCATGATACCAAGTTTTTGCAACTCATTAATATCTTCTTTGAATTTCGACATATGGTCTTTAAGTCTTTCTGGAATAGCATCATAATAGGCTTGTGGAGGTGTACTTAAAAATTCCACTCCTCTTGCATGCATTTCTGTTACGGTTTTAATGATGTCGTCTGTAGCAACTGCAATATGTTGTACCCCTTCATCTTCATAGAAATCTAAATATTCTTCAATTTGAGAACGTTTTTTACCATTAGCAGGTTCATTGATTGGGAATTTAATTCTTCCGTTTCCATTAGACATTACTTTTGACATTAATGCAGAATACTCTGTAGTAATTTGTTTGTCGTCAAAAGAAAGGAAATTAACAAATCCCATCACATCTTCAAACCATTTAACGGCTTCATTCATTCTGTTCCATCCCGTGTTACCTACCATGTGGTCAATATATTTTAAACCAACAGCTTCTGGGTTGTAGTCCGATTTCCATTCACTATATCCAGGTAAAAAGATACCATTGTAGTTTTTACGTTCAACAAATACAAAAACGGTTTCTCCATAAGCACCATAAATACCTGCGCGAACAACTTCTCCATTTTCGTCTTTTTCTACAACAGGCTCAAAATATGATTTTGCTCCACGGCTAGTTGTTTCTTCGTATGACTTACGTGCATCTTCTACCCATAGGGCTATTACTTTAACACCATCACCATGTTTTTTTACATGTTCTCCAATTGGTGAATTGCTATTTAAAGCTGTTGTTAAAACTAAACGAATTTTATCTTGTTTTAATACATAAGATGCTTTGTCTTTTACACCCGTTTCTAGTCCAGCATAGGCTAATGATTGAAATCCAAATGCAGTTTTGTAAAAATGGGCTGCTTGTTTTGCATTACCTACATAAAATTCTACATAATCTGTTCCTAATAATGGTAAGAAGTCTTGTGCTCCTTCAAATATTTTTTCTAATCCGTATTCTACTGATTTTATTTCGTTACTCATAATGTTTAAATTTTTAAATATCAATGTGGCAAGTTGCCAATTGAAGTTCAACAATGTTTGTTTTGGGGCTAATTAATCTAGCCAAGATTGGTAATACTTTTCATCTGCAATTTTCATTGCTTCTTCTGTGACCATTAAAGGTTTAAACGTATCAACCATTACGGCTAATTCTTGTGTTTCTGTTTTACCAATACTTCTTTCAACAGCTCCTGGGTGCGGTCCGTGTGGAATTCCAGCAGGATGCAATGAAATATGACCGGCTTCAATGTCGTTTCTACTCATAAAGTCGCCATCTACATAGTACAACACTTCATCGGCATCTATATTACTATGATTGTAAGGAGCAGGAATGGATTGTGGGTGATAGTCGTATAATCTTGGAACAAATGAACAGATTACGAAAGCATCAGTTTCAAATGTTTGATGAATAGGAGGAGGTAAATGAATTCTTCCTGTTATTGGTTCAAAATCATGTATTGAAAAAGCATAAGGATAATTGAATCCGTCGTAGCCTACAACATCAAATGGATGTGTAGCATAAACTAAATCAAAAATTTCATCTTTTTTCTTAATTTTAATTAAGAATTCTCCTTTTTCATCATAGGTTTCTAATTCTTCAGGTCTGCGAATATCTCTTTCACAGAATGGAGAATGTTCTAATAATTGGCCAAACCAATTTCTATATTGTTTTGGAGTATAAACGGGTCTTCTAGATTCAACGATAAATAATCGATTATCTTCTGTGTCAAAATCTATTTTATAAATCATTCCACGAGGAATTACTAGATAATCTCCGTATTTGAAATCCAGATTACCTAACATGGTTCTTAATTTCCCTGTTCCTCTGTGGATAAAAATTACTTCATCAGAGTCGGTGTTTTTATAAAAATAATCAGTGGTTGATTTTTTTGGAGCTGCCAATACAATATGACAGTCCGAATTTGTTAGAACAATTTTTCTACTTTCTAAAAAATCATCCTGAGGTTGTACTTGGAAGCCTCTTAAACGATACGATTGAATGTTGTTAGCTTTCGCTATTTTAGGAGCAACACTATATTGGTTTTTAATTTCTTTAACTTGTGTTGGTCTGTGTTCATGATACATGTTTGTTGACATTCCGTCAAAACCAATGGTACCAAATAACTGCTCATAATATAAATCGCCATTTTCTTTTCTAAATTGAATGTGACGTTTATGAGGTATTTTTCCTAATTTGTGATAAATAGGCATAACTTTAATGTGTAAATTAATAATATGTCAAGTTGCCAATGAAAGTGCCACTTAAATAAATTGACAAAGTGACGAATTGATTATTCGGCACATCCATCCATTCATTCAGGATTTCTCTTGATGAGGAATTTTAAGTGAGCTAATAAATCTTTAAAAAGTGGTTGCATAAATTGATTTACTACAACAAATATCGTAAAAAAATAAAAAAGCCACTAAAAAAGTGGCTTAAATTTTTATTCTTGATTTTCTAATTTAGAATTTCGTTTTCCATACAAGAAGTATACTACTATTCCGATGGCTAACCAACCTAATGACAACATTTGCGCTTCAACGCTAAGGTTAATCATTAAATAAGTATTGATTAAGATACCTGAAATAGCGATAATTGGTAATGCTGGAACTTTAAATGTTCTGGTTAAGTTTGGTTGTTTTACACGCAAAATCCAAACAGCAATACATACCATTGTGAAGGCAAATAAAGTACCAAAACTTGTCATGTCTGCTAATTTACTAATTGGAGTAAAGGCAGCAACTACAGCAATAAATCCACCTAAAATCATTAAGTTAGTTTGAGGTGTACCTGAAGTTGGGTTAATTCTTGAAAATACTGAAGGAATTAATCCGTCTTTAGACATTCCTAAGAAAATTCTAGATTGCCCCATAATCATTACCATTAAAACAGAAATTAAACCTACAGTCGCAGCAATAGTGATGATAAAACCAGCCCAACCTTGACCTGCTATATCAAAAGCATAAGCAACAGGTGCTTTAATAGCTTCTGGATATTTTCCAAGTGGATTGAAATCTTGGTAGTTCATCATTCCTGTTAATACTAATGAAACTAAGATATATAATACAGTACAAATTAGTAAAGAAGCAATAATAGCAAACGGAACATCTTTTTTAGGATTTACAGCTTCTCCAGCTTGAGTAGATACAGCATCAAAACCTACATAGGCAAAGAAAATTGCCGCTGCTCCAGAAATAATTCCAGCTATTCCATAAGCATTGTGGGTAGTTTCTTTTTCCACAATTTGTGTTGCTGCAGGAATAAATGGATCCCAGTTTTCTGCATTAATAAAAAATGCACCTGCGATAATTACAAATAAAACTGCAGAAACTTTTAAGATTACAATAAAGTTGTTGGCTTTTGCAGCACTACTTGTTCCTTTAATAAGGATAGATATTACGAACAATACAATTAAAAATGCAGGTAAATTCATTGAGAACCCTTCTCCAGTATAACTAGCAGGGTCTGTAGTTAACCAATCGGGAAGCTTAACACCAAAGAGTTTTAAGAGTTTGTTAAAATAACCCGACCAAGAAACGGCCACTGTCATTGATCCCATGGCATATTCGAGGATTAATCCCCAACCAATAATCCAAGCAAAAATTTCTCCAATAGTTCCGTATGCATAGGCATAAGCGGAGCCCTCAACAGGTAAAATTGATGCAAATTCTGAATAACATAATGCAGCAAAGACACAAGCAATTCCTGCAATTATAAACGAAATAGCTAAGGCAGGACCTGCGTGATAGTAAGCTCCAGTTCCGGTTAGAACGAAAATTCCTCCACCAATAATTGCTCCTACACCAATAGCTGTAAGGCTCCATTTTCCTAGAACCCTCTTTAATTGACTTTTTTTCATGTCTGCTTCAAAAGCTGAAACAGGTTTTACTCTCCAAATTGACATAGTAATAGTTAATAGTTTTAAGGTCTCAAATATAAGATTTTTTAATTTAATTCTTTATTTTTTGTTTTTTGTTAAAAAATAAACCCAACATTCACCCAAAAATTACTATTTCTTGATTCAGGTGACCAACTGTATTTTAACTCAACGGGTCCGAGGATTGAATCTAATCCGTAACCAATAGCAAAACCAGTATAGCTCGGTTTATTAATCCAATCTTTAGTAGAATCAAAGATGAAATTTCCAACGTTTGCTGCGTTATATGAAAAATTCAAATGATTTTTTTTATAAAACTCAAAATCAATAGTGCTGCATGCTTTCACATAACTATTTCCTAAAAGTGATAGATAGTCATAACCATAAAAAGGTCTGAAGTTGTTGATTTCCCTAACTGTATTTCCTCCAAGTATAAAATCAAAAAAAGGAGTTGCACTTCTTCCAACTTTAAACCCTCCTTCTGTTTGTAATAACACGCTTATTTTTTTTATAGGGCTAATAACAATTCCTGCATCTGCTTTCGCTATAGAAAAACGTTCAAATGTATTGGTATAATCAGTAGAATAAACATATGTTTTAAAATTACTCTTTACATACCAACCTTTAGTAGGGAAGAATTTTTTATTAAAATTATCATGTGAAACATTTCCGAAGAAAGATAAATAATTACTGTTTTCTATAGTTCCAACATCATTTGAAAAATTGTCTGTTTTTATTTTAAGTCTTTGCCATTCAACACCTCCACTAACGGTAAATTTTTTAGAAAAAAGTGTTTGAATAAATGCTTGATTATTTATTGAACTATAATCAAGATTTATGCTGTTTAGATTTATATTGTTAAATAAATTGATGTTAAATTCGGTAGAAACATTTCGGTTAAAAGTCACAAAACTTGAGTTTAAACCAAAACTCCAATTAAAACCATTGTCAATTAGGTAATTCAAATCATACCTAAAATTATCTCCTAAAATAACATCTAAAGATAATATGTCATTTTTTGATATTATTTTTTTCTGCGTTATATTAATTAATGCCGCACTTTTGAGAAAATCATCATATCGAATTCCGAATTTTAAAAAAGTATTGACATTATTTTCCTTTAAATCAATATTTAAACTGTTGTTTTCAAATGTATATTTAATTGAACTAAAATTTTGAGTGGAATTAAGATTTTGAATACCATCAACTAAGGTTTTATAACTAACTTTAGATTTTGGTTTGATTTTTAACTTACCTAGTAAATAAGATCGAGTGTAATTTTTTGTAACATTAAAATTGATGTTTGATATTACAATTGTATCGGATTGCGTTTTTAAAAAAGGTTTATAATAAATTTCTTTTTTTAAATTAATTAACTTAAATAGCTCTTTTTTTGCTGCATTTTCGCCATTTTTTATAATTGTTTTTCCATCGTCAAATGATAAAACAGAATAGCCAGTAATATCGGGTTTAATGTAAATATCCGTTTGTTTAATCTTCTCAGGCATTTTTTCAAGTGTACCAAAATTGGATATTTGTAAAAGTATTGTTGAAACACCTTTTAATTCATCTTTAGTTTTTAAACCATCTTGAACATCAACTCCAATAATATATTCAGCTCCCATTGCTTTGAGATTTTCAACCGGATAATTGTTTTTTACTCCGCCATCTACCAACATTCTGCCGTTGATCTCTATAGGATTGAAAAGAGAAGGGATAGAACCACTTGCCACCATAGCTTGAGCTAAAATACCTTTGTTTAAAATCACTTCTTCACCTGTTTCAATATCGGTTGCCATGCAGAAAAAAGGAATGGGTAATCGATTAAAATCACGTAAATGCCTTACATGAAAGGTTAGTTTGGAAAGTAAATTATAATTATACATTCCTTTTGAAAGGGCATTAGGTGTTTCAAGTTTTAATTTTTTAAAAGGAAGTGTAAGGGCGTATAATTCATCATTTCTTTTTTCAAAAAAAGATTTAGAACTTCGTGGCACATAGTCTTGGATTAGCGCATCGGCATCTAAAGTTGTAAAAATTGAATCTAGTTGTTTGGCATTGTAACCCGAAGCATACAATCCTCCTACAATGGCTCCCATACTAGTACCTCCAATGTAATCTATTTTTATTCCCAATGAATCGATAACTTTTAGTACGCCAATATGAGCCAATCCTTTTGCGCCTCCGCCAGAAAGCACTAATCCAATTTTTGGCTTTCTAATTGTATCTTGAGCAGATGAAGTGTAAGAGCCAAGTAAAAAGACAAAAGTAAAAAGTAACATACAAGTAAATTTACTTTTAAGGCAATTCACAGGGTTCTTTTTACTTTTCATTAGGCTCTTAAACATACGTTATTCTTTTTTGTAAAAGTCGGAAATTTTTTTCGCTTTTGAAAGCCCAATTACTTTCGCAATTTCATTTTCATCCGCTTCTTTTATTCTTTTTACACTTTTGAAGTGTTTTATTAACGTCACCATGGTTTTTTCTCCTATCCCTGGAATGGTTTCCATACTCGTTTGTAAGGCCGATTTACTTCTTTTATCTCTATGATGTGTAATTCCAAAACGGTGGGCTTCATTACGAAGGTGTTGGATTGTTTTTAACGTTTCTGATTTTTTATCTAGGTACAACGGAATAGGATCATCAGGATAAAACAATTCTTCTAATCGTTTAGCGATGCCAATAATGGCAATTTTTCCTCTTAATCCTAATTCCTCTAAACTTTTTAAAGCCGAGGACAATTGACCTTTTCCACCATCAATAATAATTAATTGTGGCAACGGTTCGTTTTCGTCTAACAAACGCTTATATCTTCGGTATACGACTTCCTCCATGGATGCAAAATCGTTTGGACCTTCCACGGTTTTGATATTAAAATGGCGGTAGTCTTTTTTACTTGGTTTACCATCTTTAAATACAACGCATGCAGAAACCGGATTGGTTCCTTGAATATTCGAATTATCAAAACACTCAATATGTCTGGGCTCTACAGATAAACGCAAGTCTTTCATCATTTGAGCCATTATGCGATTGGTATGTCGGTCCGGATCCACAATTTTGATCTGTTTTAATTGGTCCAATCGATAATGTTTTGCATTGCGTTCCGATAAATTCAGAATTTCTTTTTTATCTCCTAATTTTGGAACGGTAATTTTTATGTTTTCGCCTAAATCAATTTCGAAAGGCACTATGATTTCTTTAGAAGTTAAATGAAAACGTTCCCGAATTTCGATGATTGCTAATTCTAATAACTCTTCATCCGTTTCATCTAATTTCTTTTTTAATTCTAAAGTGTGCGAACGAATAATAGCACCATGTGAAATCTGTAAAAAATTAACAAAAGCCATACTTTCATCTGACACAATTGAAAAAACATCGACGTTCGTTATTTTTGGATTTAAAATGGTTGATTTGGCTTGATAATTTTCTAGCACCTCAATTTTTTCTTTTATTTTTTGTGCCTCTTCAAAGCGCATATCAATAGCCAAATCGGTCATTAATTTTTTAAAATCTTTTAAACTTTCTTTGAAATTTCCTTTTAAAATTTCTCGAATGGCCTGGATTTGGTTTTGGTAATTTTCTAAGGTTTCGTAGCCTTCACACGGACCTTTACAATTACCAATGTGGTATTCTAAACACACTTTGTATTTTCCAGAGACAATATTTCCATGAGATAAATCATAGTTGCAAGTTCTTAATGGATATAATTCTTTGATTAATTCTAATAAGGTATTCACCGTTTTAAAACTGGTGTAAGGACCGAAATATTCAGAACCGTCTTTTACCATTTTTCGGGTAGGGAATACTCTAGAAAAAGGTTCTCTTTTTATACAAATCCAAGGGTAGGTTTTGTCGTCTTTTAATAATACATTATATCTTGGTTGGAGTTTTTTAATTAAATTGTTTTCTAATAATAAGGCATCTGTTTCGGTTGGAACAACAATGTGTTTGATACTAACTATTTTTTTTACTAAAACCGATGTTTTGTAATTATCATGGTTTTTAGAAAAATAAGACTGCACTCTTTTTTTTAAATTTTTGGCTTTGCCTACGTATAAAATTTTCCCCTCTTTATCAAAATATTGATATACACCAGGGCTATCGGGTAAGGTTTGAATTTGAAGTTCTAAAGGAGTAGGCATTTGTGTCTTTAGTATAATAGAATTTTCATAACAAAAGTAACAAAAAGTTATGGTTTTTAAAAAATCATTACATTCGCAAAAAACACCTTTTTAAAATGCATAAAGAAATTACGATTTTTAATGAAACTATTCTGCCGGGTGAAAGTAAAACCATTCACATGCAAATTGCCAAATTGCATACGATGACCGATTTACAAATCCCAATTATTGTAGAAAGAAGTAAATTAGACGGACCAACTGTTTTGTTTAGTGCAGGTTTGCATGGTGACGAAATTAATGGCACCGAAATCGTAAGACAGCTCATTGTACAAAAAATAAATAAACCGAAACGCGGAACCATTATTTGTATGCCCATTATTAATATTTTTGGTTTTGTGAATCAAACAAGAGAGTTTCCAGACGGGCGTGATTTAAATCGTGTTTTTCCAGGAAGTAAAACAGGTTCTTTAGCCAGTCGATTTGCTCATTATATTCTTCAAGAAATTATTCCTCATGTGGATTATGCTATTGATTTTCATGCAGGTGGAGCCCAACGATTTAATGCACCACAAATTAGAATTGTACCTAATAATCAAGAATTGAAAAAATTATCAGATGTATTTGGCGCACCGTTTACCTTGTATTCCAATCATATTTCTGGTTCATTTAGAACCTCATGTGATCATATGGGTACCAAAATGTTGTTGTTTGAGGGTGGAAAATCCTTAGACATGAATCAAAAAGTGACGGATGAAGCAATTGAAGGCTCTAAACGTTTTTTAAAGCATTTAAAAATGTTGGCAACCAAACACCAATCTATGGAGGCGCATGCAACTATTTATATAACAAAATCAGATTGGATTCGCGCCAATTTTTCAGGAATGTTTCATGGACTAAAAGCAATTGGAACATTTGTTAAGAAAGGAGAGTTACTGGCAACGATTTCTGATCCCTTTGGTAAAATAGAACACAAGGTTAAAGCGCCGCATGACGGTTATCTAATTAATGTTAACGATGCCCCTATTGTATATCAAGGAGATGCTATTTTCCATATTTCCAAAGAATTAGAATAAATTAACAAATAAATAAAAATTGTAACAATTAGTTAAACCTAACAATTATCATGTTTTTTTATTTTTCTGACTAATAGATTTGTCGAAATTTATTAGGTATGCAGTATTGGAAAAAATTAACCCCAGCACAACGACAACAACGTATAGATGAAGCCTTACAACAAAATGTAAATTTTGCAACCGATGCTTCTTTAGGATATCCTGCTTCACGATTAGATAGTAAAGTATTTTATGAAGAAGCTCCTTTTTTAAGAGACGCCCCAACAATAAGAACATATGTGGCCAATCCCAACAATATTGGATGCCATACATTAGGAACTTCTGAAGGTGCTTTTGGAGGAACGCAAGAAATAGAACGAGAAGTTTTAAATGTGCTTGCAGTTGATGTTTTTAAATCCCAACCCAATGAATATGATGGCTATATTGCACCAGGGGGAACAGAAGCCAACATTCAGGCTATTTGGGTTTTTAGAAATTACTTTTTTAATAAGCATCAAGCCCAATTAAATGAAATTGCCATTTTAGCTACAGAAGACACGCACTATTCCATTGCAAAAGCATCAAACTTATTGCAAATAGAATGGATTAGAATTGCTGTAGATTTCAATACTAGAGCCATTGATAAAGTTCAATTAGAACAAGTAGTAGTAGAGGCAAAAAACAGAGGTGTTCGCTATTTTATTGCTGTTTCTAATATGGGAACTACCATGTTTGGTTCGGTTGATAATCCAGAAGATTATATTTCGGTATTAGAAAAACACGAATTAAATTTTAAACTGCATATTGATGGTGCTTATGGTGGATTTGTTTACCCATTCAGCAACCAAGAATCTACCATTACATTTGATAATCCCAAAATAAGCTCCATAACTATTGATGCTCATAAAATGCTTCAAGCGCCTTATGGTACGGGAGTTTTTATTTGTAGAAAAGGGTTAATTGAAAACGTATTGACACAAGAGGCTGCTTATGTAGAAGGGATGGATGTTACCTTATGTGGTAGTCGTTCGGGTGCAAATGCGGTGGCGGTTTGGATGATTTTGTTCACCTATGGTCCTTATGCATGGTATGAAAAAATAAGTATTTTGATGATGCGAACTCAATTTTTAAGAAAAGAGTTGGATGCATTAGGTATAGAATATTACAGTTGTCCTTACATGAATATAGTAACAATAAAAGCTTCATTTATTCCAGATGAATTGGCACATAAATATACTTTAGTGCCTCAAGAACACAATGAAAATAATAAATGGTACAAAATTGTGCTAATGGATCACGTTGAAGTTGAACATTTGACTAATTTTATAGACGATTTAAAAGCGTCTAGAAATGGATAAAAAAACAATTAGAAAACAGTATAAGGAATTAAGACAACAGTTAAGTGAAGATGAGGTTGAAGAATTGAGTTTACAAATTGCCAATCAAATTATTTCGCTTGATATATGGGATAAAACGTATTTTCATCTTTTTTTGCCCATAGTGGAACAAAAAGAAGTCAATACTGAATATCTATTGCAAGTTTTAGCAGGAAGAGATAAAGAAATAGTGGTGTCTAAATCTGATTTTGAAACTAGAGAGATGACTCATTTTTTGTTAACAGCTAACACCAAGATAAAAAAGAATGAATACAATATTCCAGAACCTATAGACGGATTGGAAGTTCCTGTTTCAAAAATTGAGGTGGTTTTTGTTCCACTATTAGCATTTGATAAAATGGGAAATAGAGTAGGGTATGGAAAAGGATTTTATGATTTGTTTTTGTCTAATTGTAAACCAGAAACCTTAAAAATAGGCTTGTCTTTTTTTGAAGCAATAGAAGCTATTGATGCCGTAATTGATTCGGATGTGGCGTTAGATTTTTGTATAACACCCAACAAAATATATCAGTTTTAAAAGGAATAAAAGGGACAAAATTTAGGAAATAACCAATCGAAAATGCGAACATAGGTCGGAAATTTGGATTAAATTATGTAAGTTTGTTTTTCACTAAAAAATTAAACTATGTTACAAAGTATTCACTCTACCTTAGCCTATGTTGTGTTAGCAGCATTAGTAATTGCTATTGTTAATTCATTTTTAGGTTTATCATCTAAAAGAAATTTTGAGAAAAAAGATAGAAGTTTTGCCTTAATTGCTTTGATCTTTTCACACATTCAGTTAGTTGTAGGTTTGGCTTTATGGTTTACTTCTCCATTAGGAAAAGCGGCTATGAGCAATATGTCTGATGCAGCATTACGATTAACTGCTATGGAGCACCCTTTAATTAACATTATTGCACTTGTTTTAATTACAATGGGATGGTCTAAACATAAAAAAGAAGACAGTAGCAATGGTAAATTTAAGAAAATTGCCTATTTATATGCTATTGGATTAGTATTAATTTTATCTAGAATTCCTTGGAGTTTATGGTTTGCAAAATAGTGGTATAGTTTTTGTAAAAACTTGTTCCGTTTAACTGGAAAGCATGGCTTTCATAAAACAGAAGCATATGAAAAAAATAATATACTTTCTACCCTTATTGTTAGTCTTTTTTTATCAGAAAGATAAAATTAAAGCCGTACCCACACAACAAAAACCACTAGTTAAAGTTGTTGATACGATTAAGAAAGACACCAGTAAGGTTGAAAAATTAGAAATGTTTCATAAAGGAGCCCACGCGTCCTATTATGCTAATAAATTTAACGGAAGAAGAACAGCAAGTGGCGCTCGTTTTAATAACAATGACATGACTTGTGCACACAGAAAGTTACCCTTTGGGACGAAACTTAAAGTTACTGGGGTAAAAACCAAAAAAGTGGTTTATGTCACGGTTACTGATAGAGGTCCGTTTTCAAAAACGAAACATATTGATTTAACTCGAAAAGCTTTTATGGCCATTGCTCCAAAATCCTATGGAGGTCATATTGAAGTCGATTTAGAAATTGTAAAAAAATAAATAAAAGCCTTTTACCAAGTGGTAAAAGGCTTTTTACTTAAATAAGCATTGTAGTATCTTTCATCGGTGGTTACTTCTTCACCGAGCCAATTAGGTTTTTCAAAAATTTCATTTGAACTAGACAACTCAATTTCTGCCATTATTAGACCTCGGTTTTCGCCTTCAAAAACATCTACTTCGAAAACATGATTTCCTTTAGGGATTAAATAACGGGTTTTATCAATAACACCCGATTCACATAATTGAATTAATGCTCTGGCTTCTTCAATTCCAATTTCTTTTTCCCATTCAAATCTAGTGGTTCCTGTACTGTCGCCTTTTCCCTTAATAGTTATAAATCCTTTTTCGTTTTTAATTCGCACGCGAACAGTTCGTTCGGGATGACTGTTTAAATACCCTTGCACTATTTTTTGAGCTTGAGTAGCTTCTTGAATAAAAGCAGTTGAAGTTGTTAAAAATTTACGTTCTATTTCTTGCATTTTTTGACATCTTAAAAATCAAAAATACAATTTTAAACATATAAGTCATATAAGTTTTAATAGTCTTTTTGTTTCAAGTTTAAGATTTCAAGTTGCTAAGGTTCTCGAAGCCAATGTTGTTGAAATTTGTAAAAATCTCAAAAATTTGAGTTTAAAAAATTAATTTTTTCAGTAATTTGTACTTATGGAATCAGCACCACTTCGCAAAATAATTCATATTGATATGGATGCATTTTATGCCTCTGTAGAACAATTGGATAATCCTGAACTAAAAGGAAAACCAATTGCAGTAGGCGGAAGTGAAGTGCGTGGTGTGGTAAGTGCGGCCAGTTATGAAGCCAGAAAGTATGGGGTACGAAGTGCCATGAGTGGGGTGCAAGCTGCTAGATTGTGTCCTGAATTAACATTTGTCCGACCAAGATTTGACCGGTATAAAGAAATTTCCAAGCAAATTCGAGCTATTTTTTTAGAATATACGGATTTAGTTGAACCCTTGTCTTTAGATGAAGCTTATTTGGATGTAACCGAAAATAAAAAAGGAAATCCTAGTGCTACCTTAATTGCGAAAGAAATTAGACAAAAAATATTCGAAAAAACGGGTTTAACCGCTTCTGCTGGAATTTCAGTCAATAAATTTGTGGCTAAAATTGCCAGTGATTATAATAAGCCTAACGGACAAAAAACCGTAAATCCCGATGAGGTTGAAGCCTTTATTGAAGTACTAGATGTGAAGAAGTTTTATGGTATAGGAAAAGTAACGGCTGAAAAAATGTACCAATTGGGCATTTATACGGGTCTCGATTTAAAAAATAAAACCCTTGAGTATTTGGAACAACATTTTGGAAACAGCGGTCAGGCGTTTTACAACTTGTCCAGAGGTATTAGTTACAGTCAGGTAAAGCCAAATAGACAAATGAAATCTATTGGAGCTGAACGTACTTTTAATGAAAATTTGTCGTCAGAAATCTACATGGAAGAGCGGTTGGAAAATATCGCTTCCGAGATTGAACGACGAATTAAGAAATATAAAATTTCAGGAAAAACCATTACGTTAAAAATCAAATATTCCGATTTTACCCAACAAACTCGGAGTAAAACCTTGCCTTATTTCATTGCCGATAAAAGTTTGATTATGGAAACAGCCAAAGAGCTGCTCTACCAAGAACGTTTAAAAGATTCGGTTCGGTTATTAGGCATTTCTTTAAATAATTTAAACACCAATCAAAAGAAAAATGTAGTGGTGCAGTTAAGGTTTGAGTTTTAATTGATTATTTCTGTTTCAACATTAACTCGAACAGTATATTCAATTAATTGGCCACTTGAAGAAACTCCTTTTCCTCCCATAGCCTTTCCATATGTTTCAAATTCATTTCTATCAACAGAGAATTTTTCTTCATTTGCACTACTATTTGTCGAAATTTTCTTGATGGAACCAGTTTTAATTCCAGCACTTTTTGCTAATCGATTAGTAATGTCAATTGCATCTTTAACTGCTAAATCTTGAGCTTCTTTAATAAGTTCTTCGGAATTTGTATTAAAATAAGATATAGTTTGTATTTTATTAAATTTTGTTTTCAACAATTCTTCTGTTAAATCTTGCATTTTATTTAAATCCAAAAGTGTAAATATTATTTTTTGAGTTGATTCAAATCCTTGAAAAACTTCTTTGTTTAATTTGGAATCCCATTTATAGGATTTATTTGTTGCAATTAAACTTGTTTTTATTTTTGTTGAATCCAACACGTATTTTTTTAAAATTGTTTTAACTACTTTTAAAGTGTTTTGATTATCATTAACAGCTTCTCTTAGCGTAGGTTTAACATGGTTAAGTTCAATAGTAATATTTGCTGCATTTGGAAAAGTAGAGGTTTTACCTAAACCATTTACTAAAATAGAATTTTGAGCATATGCAAATGGAATAGTTAGTAGCAAAAAAAATATTAGTTTTCTCATTTCTCTTTTTTATTAATAACTAAGTTTTTTTTAATTTATTGTATAAAAAAATTACTAATTGTAAACTCACTAATTTCAACTATATTTGCAGATTAGATAAGAACGTAACTCAATATATTTGAAATTTTTAAGGAAGAAAAAATAAATTTCGAAAATTGGGTTTGAATTTTGAAGTTGAAATTGACTATGAAACACATTAGAAATTTTTGCATTATTGCACATATTGACCACGGGAAAAGTACATTGGCCGACCGTCTTTTGGGGGCTACACAAACCGTTACAGCTCGTGAAGAAAAAGCACAATTACTTGACAATATGGACTTGGAGCGTGAACGTGGAATTACCATTAAAAGTCACGCTATCCAAATGGAATATACCTATAAAGGAGAACAATATATTTTAAATTTGATTGACACTCCAGGGCACGTTGACTTCTCTTATGAAGTTTCTCGTTCTATTGCCGCTTGTGAAGGAGCTTTGTTAATTGTGGATGCGGCACAAAGTATTCAAGCACAAACAATTTCTAATTTATATTTAGCATTAGAAAACGACTTAGAAATTATTCCTGTATTAAATAAAGTAGATTTACCTTCTGCCAACCCAGAAGAAGTGAGTGATGATATTATTGATTTACTAGGATGTGATTTAGAAGATATTATACATGCTTCTGGTAAAACGGGTTTTGGTGTAGACAAAATTTTAGAAGCAATTGTTGAAAAAATTCCCGCTCCAAAAGGGGAAAAAGAGGAACCATTACAAGCCTTGATTTTCGACTCACATTATAATCCTTTCCGTGGAATTGAGGTAATTTTCCGTGTTGTAAACGGTGAAATTAAAAAAGGCCAGAAAATTAAATTCATGGCTACGGGTAAAGAATACTATGCAGATGAAGTTGGGACATTGAAATTAAATCAGGTGCCAAAAAGTGTGGTTTCAACGGGTGATGTAGGGTATTTAATTTCGGGTATCAAAGAAGCAAAAGAAGTTAAAGTAGGTGATACTATTACAGATGCTGCTAACCCAACCAAAAATATGGTTTCTGGATTTGAAGATGTGAAACCAATGGTATTTGCAGGAATTTATCCGGTCGATACAGAAGATTATGAAGAATTAAGAGCTTCAATGGAAAAATTGCAGTTGAATGATGCTTCATTAGTTTTTGCTGCTGAAAGTTCGGCGGCTTTAGGATTTGGTTTCCGATGTGGATTCTTAGGGATGTTACACATGGAAATTATTCAAGAGCGTTTGGAACGTGAATTCAACATGACAGTGATCACTACAGTTCCCAACGTATCCTATTTGGCTTATACGAAAAAAGAACCAGATACACCTATCATTGTTAACAACCCAAGTGATTTACCTGATGCAACTAAATTAGACCGTGTTGAGGAGCCTTATATCAAGGCAACTATCATTACGAAGTCAGATTTCGTTGGAAACGTAATGAGTTTGTGTATTGAAAAACGCGGACAAATTACAAATCAAACTTATTTAACACCTGAACGTGTTGAGTTGAATTTTGACATGCCTTTAGCGGAAATTGTATTTGATTTCTATGATCGATTAAAAACCGTATCAAAAGGTTATGCCTCTTTTGATTACCATCCAATTGGTATGCGCGAATCAAAATTAGTAAAAATGGACATCTTGTTAAATGCGAATCAATTAGATGCTTTATCGGCATTAATTCACGCAGATAACGCTTATAGTATTGGAAAGAAAATGTGTGAGAAATTAAAAGAATTAATTCCACGTCAACAATTTGAAATTCCAATTCAAGCTTCTATTGGTGCCAAAATTATCGCTAGAGAAACGATTAAAGCCTTACGTAAAGATGTAACAGCCAAATGTTATGGAGGAGATATTTCTCGTAAACGTAAATTGTTAGAAAAACAAAAGAAAGGAAAGAAACGTATGCGTCAAGTAGGTAATGTAGAAATTCCTCAAGAAGCATTCATGGCGGTTCTAAAACTTAACGATTAATTAAGAATTTAACAATATTTATAAAAACACTTCAAAGAATTTATTTTTTTGAAGTGTTTTTCTTTTTTACTTGGCTTTTTTTGTTATTTTTAAGCAACCAAAACGCCCCAAAGCTAACTATATGAGATTATTATTATTTTTAAGTACGTTGTTTTTTTTACCAGCCTATTCTCAAACAATTACGGTTGATAACACTACAAATTCTCCTGCACAATTGGTTAATTTGTTGCTCGGGAATTCGTGTGTTGAGGTGTCAAATATTTCCATTTCATCGCCTCAATCCGTCGCCTATTTTAACCGAAATGGCTCTACTTTTCCAATTAATGAAGGGATTGTTATTAGAAATGGAGCCGTAATAAATACCCAAGGTTTATATTCGAATACCAATTTAAGTACGCAGATTAATACCAATGGCGACCCTTATCTGCAAACATTAAGTAATGCAAGTGGTCAAACAGCTCCCATAACGGATGTAGCATTTTTAGAATTTGATTTCATTCCGTTATCCAGTAATTTTAGTTTTGATTTTTTATTCGCATCAAATGAATACGGTCAATACCAATGTGGATTTAGTGATGTTTTTGCTTTTGTACTTACTAATTTAAGTACAGGAACTACAACTAATTTAGCAGTTATACCAGGAACTTCTACTCCTGTTACAGTTAAAGATATTCGAAATTCAGCTTACAATGGAAGTTGTCAATCGGCCAATCCAGGTTTTTTTGGTGTATATAATGTCAATAATCCTGCAACATCTACATTAAACATGCGAGGACATACAATTGTGATGAATGCTTCCTCAGTTGTAGTTCCTAATACACCTTATAAAATAAGACTTGTAATAGGGGATTATAATGATTCAGGTTATGATTCTGCGGTTTTCTTAGCGGCAGGGAGTTTTACAACAAATTTAGATTTGGGTCCTGATCAAAATATTTGTTTGGGTGATGAAGCTGTTTTAAACACAAACCTTGATAACACCTACACTTATACATGGTATCAAAACAGTACTGTTCTGCCTGGTGAGACAAATCCAACATATACTGTAACGGCACCAGGAACATATACTGTAGAAGCAGTGAAAGGATCGTGTTTTATTACAGATACTGTTGAATTTACCAATTTAAACGTTACCAACCCTATTAATTTACAAACGTGTAATACGGGTGCGGCTTCCTATATTTTTGATTTAACGACAAATAATGAAACACAACTTGGGATTGATACTGCAATTTATAATGTGTTCTACTATTTAAGTGCTGCAGATGCATCGGCGAATAACCCAATTGCTTCTCCAGCAAATTTTTCAACTGTATCGGGGCAAACCATATATGTGAAACTATTTAATACACTTACTGGAAATTTTTGTGATGCAGTATATACATTTGATTTAATTATTAATAATGCTGTAACGGCTACTCAACCCGCTAATGTTTCTTTATGCGAATCTTCAGGAGGTTCGGGGACAAATTATGGATTAGGAGTTTTAGATACACAAGTATTAAATGGACAATCGCCACTAAATTATACAATTACTTATTATGCAACTGCAGCTGATGCAGCTTCAGGAAATAATCCCATTACTGTAGTTAATATCCCTAACGGTACAACTACAATTACTGTTTATATTCGAATACAAGACAATGCCAATCCAGCATGTTTTGATACAACTACAGTAACAATCACTGTAAATCCGTTACCTACTGTTGATGTATTACCGAACCAAACCGAATGTACTGATTTTGTAGTTCCGGTACTAACTAACGGTACAGTATATTCTGGACCCAACGGAACAGGAACGCAATACAATGCTGGAGATATAATTACAGATGATGGAACCTATTATATTTTCATAGGTCCAGATGCTAATGGATGTACGAATGAATCGCAGTTTAATGTAACTATGATTGATGAATATGTACCGTCACTAGACAATTGTGGTCAGTTTACAGTGCCAACTCCACCTGAAAATATTGGTGCTTTTTTTACCGCACCCGGTGGACCTTCGGGGACTGGAACATTAATTCCTACAGGGACTGTTTACAGTAATACAGGTGCTTCAACCATTACACAAGATATCTATTATTATGCAGAAGTAAACGGAGTGTTTTGTAGGGATCAATTATTTACAATTTATATACACCCACAACCATTAATTGATTTAGTTGATGATGTCACAACTTGTGATTCTTATGTGTTACAACCTTTAACCAATGGAACCTATAATACAGCTTCTGATGGATCGGGAACTACTTTAAATGCGGGTGATGTTATTAGTGTAAATGGGCCCAATTTTCCAGGCATCTATTATGTGGTGAATGCAGCCTCTCATACCACAAGCCAAGGAACTCCAGGAGCTTGTTTGTTGAATGATCCTTTTGTTGTAAATTTAGTAGATACTTCTCAATTTACTGCAATTAATCAATGTGGAGGATATGTATTACCTTCCATTGCTTTTGGAGGTTATTTTACGGCTCCGTTCGGTGGGGGCACGCCAGTTGATCCAACCATTCCAATAACCACTTCACAAATCGTTTATTATTATGCGAATACCACTACTTTGCCTAATTGTACAAATAATTTAAATTACAATATTACAATTTACCCATTACCTACTATGGATCCTAATCCAAGTGGAGTATATTGTGGACAATATGTTTTACCTGCTTTGACAAATGGTGGAAAATATTATACATTATCTGGTGGGCCCGGTGTTCCAGGACAAGTGCAACTTTTTCCGGGACAAATTATTGATTTAACCACATTAAATTTAAGTCCAGGAACGTATTATATGTATTATGGTCCAGATGGAAATAATTGCACGCAAGAACAAGCTTTTACCATTAATTTAAACCCTTATCCTCCAGCCGATGGCGTTATTGATCGATTTGAATGTAATCCGTATTCAATTGCAACGCCTGTAAACGGAACTATTTATACAGCTCCAGGCGGACCATCAGGAGGAGGAAGTATTGTAAATGCATCACAAACATTTTCTTCTACTCAAACATTTTATTTATACAATATAGATACAACTACAGGTTGTTTTATAGACAAACCATTTACCGTTACGTATAGTGGAATCAATTTACCGAATTACCAAAACGAATCACATTGTGAATATGAAAATTTCCAATTACCGGCACTTACACATGTTGCACCAACACCAGAAAATTATACCATAGGCTATTTCTATGACCAAGCAGGAACAATGCCTGTACCTAATGGAACTATATTTAACACGCCAAATACAACCACAACGATTTGGGTCGTGGCTCAAAACGGAGATCGAATTACATGTAATGCATCGGATAGTTTTGATGTAATTATTTCTGAAACGCCAAATTTAGCAACGTTAGGATTGGTGTTTGATAATGAAGAATGTGGCAGTTATGTGTTACCAACCTTACCAACCGTTCCGTATACTATTGGGTATTTTTCTCAACCCAATGGTGTGGGGCCTATTACAAATTTAACTATTGCAAATACAACAGGAAGTCCAGAAACGTACACTTATTATGTATATGCAACAGCAACTAATAATGCCAATTGTAATGACGAACAAGCATTTACATTTACCGTTTATCCGTTGTTAAATTTTCCAATAAATGATGGCTTTATTTGTGTAGACCCAACTACCAATCAAGTGTTACAATCGTATACTATTTCGACCGGATTAAATCCTGCAATTTATACTGTCAATTGGTATTTAAACGGCACATTAATGGGTACTGGTCCTAATTATACTGCAACACAAGCAGGTACGTATGATGTAGAATTTATTAAATTAATACCAGATTCTGGTCCTAATTGTAATTATAGTAATACAACCTTTACCGTTACCCAATCTGGACCAGCAATTGCTACCTATGAAGTGAGTAATGCATTTGATTTAAGTACCTTTATTACTGTAAATATAACAGGAGGATTTGGTCAATATTCATATCAATTAGAATATCCAGATGGGAATTTTGGAGCTGTTCAAACGAGTAATCAATTTACCAATCTAGAATCAGGAATTTATTTTGTTCATATATATGATTCTTTGGCAGGTTGTTCACCTTCGTTAGTTGGTCCAATACATATTATTAATTATCCAAATTATTTCACACCAAATGGAGACGGTGTAAACGACCGTTGGAATATTTGGGATTTTAGCCATCAAGAAGATGCACTCATTTCAATTTTTGATCGCTATGGAAAATTTATTAAACAGATTTCTCCAGCAGGAGAAGGATGGGACGGCAACTACAATGGTAAAGAATTACCTTCAACGGATTATTGGTTTACCATAGAATATACCACACCTAAAAATGAAAAAGCTATTTTTAAATCGCATTTTTCATTAAAGAGGTAATATATAAAAGGAAGCCAAATGGCTTCCTTTTCTTATAAAATTAATTATTATCTTCTTTTTTCTCTTTGTTTAATAAATTTGGATCTTCTTTAGCCAATTTGTTTTTGGTTGGTAATTTGTAGTTTAGTGTAAATCCAAAGCGTCTTGTGTCAGATTTATTTTCTAAATAAACGGGAGTGCCAATAGAACTAAAATTACTTTCGTTTGTGTTCAATACATCATCGGCAAATAGGGAAATGGTTAGTTGTTCGTTTAAGAATTTTTTTGAAAAACTAAAATCTAAACTGTGGTTTAATGGCTTTTCAATATAAAAATAGTAGTTGTTTCCACCAGAAGTTAAATAACTATAATTTGTAACAAATTTGATGTCTTTGGGTAGAATAATTTGCGACATGAAATTAAAAATCCAAAAACCATTGGTTTCAAAGTCGGGTAATTCTTGTACTTGATAACCCGCATACATATACAAAAAATTTATTTTATCTGGATTGAAATCAAATTTCATGGTTTCTGCTAATCCTTTAGTAAAAAGCATATAAGGTAAAGGTAAACCAATGTTAAAATTATGGATTTTAATTTGTGATACATTAATTGACGTATTAAACATACTGTTGTTATTTTCAGAAATTCGATTCACCACCTGATTGTTTGCAATACTTACATTATAACCAACATAAGCATAATCAAAGGCACTTATTTTTACTTCGTAATTATCATAAATTGTAGGTTGTAAATTTGGATTTCCTGCATAGCTTACATTTTGATTTTGATACGTAGTATTATTTGGATTTAATGCGGAGGTACTTGGCAAGGCTATTTTTTTATTATAGTTCATGTTCAAGAAAATTTGAGGCATGAAATTATATTGCAAACTTGCATTAGGAAAAAACTTGAACTGATTAAACGGAATTAAAGGTGTTGTATTGGTGTTTCCTTTTATTAAATAATCTTCCGTTCTTCCTCCAACAATAAAATCGAATTTGTTCCACTTTGCTTGAAATTCTAAATAGGTAGCTGCAGTTCTTCTACTATAGTTTAAATTCGTTATATTTTGACTTTTTGTATTAAAATGTAATTCATCATATAAGGTTCCCACGCTTACTTTGCCTTCATCTAGAATTTTAATAGGTTGTGAAAAATCGATTTTAAAGTTATAATAATCTTGATTTGAAGTATTGTCTAAAAGAGCTAGGTTGTTTAATCTAGATCTAAAATTAAAATCGGAATGATTGTTAGTATAATTAAAAAGGAAATCCAGTTTTTTATTCTTATCATTAAATCTTTTTTGATACGTCCATGCAGCACTTTGTCTGAAATATTTTGTGTTTGATAAATCATCCGAATTAAAATTGAATCCTTCTCCCGAAGTGTAACTGGTGTTGTTGTTGTAATTGACATCATAATTCAGAATCATTCGATCCTTTTTAAAGTCAAAAGTTAAAGCTGTTTTGGCATAATTACCTCTTATATAACGATCGGCAAGTGTATTAGAAAGTAAAGTGGTTGTTGTGCTTTTATTTTCTACTTTATTCCATTGTGCTGCTTCTCGATAATTTTGTCCAACATTGAATTGCCAAGCAAAATACTTGTTTCTAGCATTTAGTAAAATACTATTATTAGTGCGTAAACGAAAATCATTGTAATTTGTAAAATTTGAACTATTCGTATAGGTAGCACTAAGGTATTTTTTTGCATTTTTGCTTGTAATAATATTTAAAATCGCACCTCCAGAAGTGGCTGGAAATTCGGCGCCAGGTTGTGTAATAATTTCAATACGTTCCACAGAATTAGCCGGCATGCCCTCTAAAAATGCAGTTAATTCATTTGATGAAATATTTAAAGGTCTACTGTCTAGATACACATCTAATAATTTACCTTGGTACATCATTCCGGCTACATCAGAAGCAATTAACCCAGGTAATTTTTTTAATCCCTCCATTACTGTTCCTGAATTTAAATGTGATTGGGAAGCGAAATCGAAAATAGTACGATCAGCTTTGTGTTCTATTGCTTTTTTTGTTTTAACCACTTTAATTTCTTCAATTTGTTTATCAGTAGAAGGGGTGTTTTTGTTTTGTCCTATTGTTGGATAGGAAAGGAGCGTGAAAAGTAATAAGAAGCTTTTTTTCATGTGTTTGGATTCGTATTTGCGTGTGTTGTTTGTTAAGTATTTTGTTACAAATATATGAATTTTTTTATGAAATGAGCTACTTGTTTTCTAGCCCTGATGGAAGCAAACTACCGTGTAGTGCGGACAGCAGGAGATGAAGTGAAGCATAAGATGAGGTGGTGCTCCAAAAAAAAAGGAAGCCATTTTAGCTTCCTTTAGTATTATTCTACTTCTGACACACGCAAGGTGTTTACCATACCTTTATTTGCAATTGGCATGGCGGCTAGGTTAATGACCATGTCGCCTTTTTTTACATACTTGCGTTCTTTGCAGATGGCATTAATATCTTCAATGGTATCATCTGTGCTTACAAATTTATCGTAATAAAATGCACGCACACCCCATAATAAGTTTAATTGAGTTAAAATACGTTTATTTGAAGTAAACACTAAAATGTGTGATTTTGGTCGCCAAGCCGAAATTTGAAATGCGGTATAGCCACTATTTGTTAAAGTGGTAATGGCTTTGGCATTGATATCATCTGCCATTAACGCAGCATGAAAACAAACCGATTTAGTGATAAAACGATTGTTTCTAATATTAGGTGCTATGTGAGGCACTTGTATTAGTGATGAATCTTCTACACTTTCAATAATACTGGTCATGGTTTCAATAACTTGAACAGGATAATTCCCTACAGAAGTTTCCCCAGAAAGCATCACTGCATCTGCACCATCCATTACAGAATTGGCAACGTCGTTTACTTCTGCTCTTGTTGGAGTTAAACTGGTAATCATGGTTTCCATCATTTGAGTTGCCACAATTACAGGGATACGAGCGGTTTTAGCTTTTAAAATTAATTTCTTTTGAATTAAAGGAACTTCTTGCGCCGGAACTTCTACACCTAAGTCGCCACGAGCAACCATTAAACCATCACAGTTTATAACAATTTTATCGATGTTTTCTACCGCTTCTGGTTTTTCAATTTTTGCCACAATTGGAATTTTATGGCTAGAATGTTGCGCAATTAAGTCTTTAAGATCTTGTAAATCTTCTGGAGTTCTAACAAAGGAAAGCGCAATCCAATCTACTTCATTTTCAATAGCAAAAACAGCATCTTTAATATCTTTTTGTGTTAAAGCAGGTAAAGAAACTTTGGTATTTGGTAGGTTTACTCCTTTTTTTGATTTTAAAGGTCCACCTTGAACAACTTCCGCTTTAACTTCTGTTTTCTTATCGGTTTCTATTACTTTAAAAATAAGTTTTCCATCGTCTAATAATATACGTTCACCAGGATTTACATCTGAAGGAAATTCTTTGTAATTCATGTAAACTCTTTCAGCTGTTCCTAGAATGTCTTCAGCAGTAGTGAAAGTGATAATGTCTCCTTTAGAAACAATTACATCTTCTTTCATTACGCCAACACGTAACTTTGGACCTTGTAAATCAGCAAGTATAGAAGTAGTATAACCAAATTCTTTATTTAATTCTCTTATAATGTCTATTTTTTCTTTTACATCTGTATAATCTGCATGAGAAAAGTTAATTCTAAACACATTTACACCGGCATCAATCATGTTTTTCATTACTTCTTTTGTGCTGCATGCTGGTCCTAACGTGGCAACAATTTTTGTTTTTTTACTGGTATGCATTTTTTTAAAAAATTAAATTGTTTATCGATTTAATATTGTCAATATCAACAATATAACTGGTTGATATTTGGTTTATTTTGGTCAAGTTTTCAATAACTTTTTGTGTGTTGAATCGTTCGTCTAGATTTTCAATCTTTAATAAGTAATCTGCTTTTTTTAATTCAGGAATCAAATGAAAAGTTATTTGATCCTCATTAAATAATCCAACAGGTGTGTTTGAATTAGCAACAAATGTTTTATTTGATAACAAATTCCAGCTTAAATCATGTTTACAATCATCGAAATAAAACCAAGAAAAATAACCAATTCCATTTGTAGATTGAATAGAAACTTCTTTACTATTTTTACTTAAGGAGAGTTCTAAATTTTTATTGATTAAATAAGCTAATTTAAAATCTTCAACTGTCGAATGAATGGCAATAAGCTCAAAATCGCTTGAGTAAAAATCATCAATTGTTAATTTTAAATTCGCCATTGATTTTAAATTGTTAGTAAAGATAGAATATAAAACTGTGAAAAAGTAAAAAAAATTGATTATCAAATTATTAAAAACGAAACTAAAACGTTTTAGTTGATAAAAAGTTAATTGTTTTTTCTGGAAATTTTTTCTTGAAAAACAAAATAGGCACGTTTTGCTGCCGTTTCTTCTGCCTTTTTCTTTGAAGTTGCACGAGCTTTACATACTACTTTTTCGTCTATGTAAAGTTTAACTCCGAAAAATTTCATGCCTTCTTTACCGTTGTCTTCATAAACATCAAACTTAAACGATTTTTTTTCTTTTTGGCACCATTCAATAATTAAACTTTTGTAACTGATTACTTTGCCTTCTAATTTAGCAATATCAACATAAGGTTTAATGATTTTATTATGGATGAATTTTTCGCAATACGTATAACCTCTGTCTAAATAAATTGCACCAATAAAAGCTTCAAAAATATTACCATGGATGTTTTCTCCAAAATGTTGGGGATTGACTTTACTCTCAACAAATTGAATTAAATTGAAATCGCGTCCTAATTCATTTAAGTGTTCTCTACTTACAATTTTAGAGCGCATTTTGGTTAGATATCCTTCATCACCAGATGGGACTTCATTGTATAAATGAGCAGCAATTACACTCCCCAGCATGGCATCTCCTAAAAATTCTAAACGCTCGTAGCTAATTTGATTTCCTTTATCGTCTAATTTATTAGCAGAACGATGGGTAAATGCCTTTTCGTAATATCTCAAAGTAGTGGGCTTGAAGCCTAATATTGTATGAATTTTATCAAAAAAAACCCCGTCTTGATCTGAAGAAGGGGATTTTTTTAATATTTTTTTTATGATGCGACGCATGTAAATTTATTCTTCTAATTTTTTGAATAACACACAAGCATTGTGTCCGCCAAAACCAAATGTATTACTCATAGCTACTTTAATTTCTCTTTTTTGAGCTTTATTCAAAGTTAAATTTAAGGATGGGTCAATATTTTCATCCACTACGCTATGGTTAATTGTTGGAGGAATGATTCCGTTTTTAATCGCTAAGATAGATGCAATAGCTTCAATAGCCCCTGCAGCCCCTAACAAGTGTCCTGTCATCGATTTGGTAGAATTGATATTGATGTTTTTAGCATGTTCACCAAAAACAGCACTTATTGCTTTTAATTCGGCAACATCTCCAAGTGGTGTTGAAGTTCCGTGTGTGTTGATATGGTCGATGTCTTCAGGTTTTAAGCCGGCATCATTTAAACAGTTTTGCATTACAGCAATTACACCAATTCCATCGGGATGAGGAGCAGTTAAATGGTAAGCATCTGATGATAAACCACCACCGCCTACTTCACAATATATTTTTGCTCCACGTGCTTTTGCATGTTCGTATTCTTCCAAAACTAATGCACCAGCACCTTCACCCAGTACGAAACCATCACGGGTTGCATCGAACGGTCTAGAAGCAGTTTCCGGAGATTCGTTTCTTGTTGATAATGCTTGCATGGAGTTAAATCCTCCCATACCTGCAATTGTAACCGCAGCTTCAGATCCACCAGATACAATAACATCACACATACCTAAACGAATGTAGTTGAATGCATCTACTAAAGCATTTGCTGAAGAAGCACAAGCGGAAACAGTGGTATAGTTTGGACCCATAAATCCATTTCTCATAGAAATATGTCCTGGAGCAATATCAGCAATCATTTTAGGGATAAAGAATGGATTGAAACGCGGTGTTCCATCTCCTTTAGCATAATTTAAAACTTCCTCTTGGAACGTTTCTAAACCACCAATTCCAGCACCCCAAATTACACCAACTTTATATTTGTTTAATTGTTCTAAAACTAAACCAGCATCTTTTATAGCTTCATCACTTGCTACAATAGCATATTGAGCAAATTTGTCCATTCTTCTTGCTTCTTTCTTGTCAATGTAATCTTCAACGTTGAAGTTTTTAACTTCGCAAGCAAATTTAGTTTTATGTTTTTCTGTGTCATAATAGGTGATAGGAGCCGCACCGCTTTTTCCACTAATCAAAGCTTGCCAATACTCCTCTAAGTTATTACCAATAGGAGTTAGCGCTCCAAGTCCTGTTACTACTACACGTTTTAGTTGCATAAAATTTGGTTTTAGTTATATAAAAAAACCCATAGTGCTTTTAATAAAATTTAAAAGAAACAATGGGTATTACATAATGTCTTATTTAAATGATTGTAATACAATCAATGTTTTTTACAAATCTATAAAAAAGATTTTTAAAAATAGAAGAAAAATAACAACATCCGCACAAAACAAATTATACGGATGTGAAAGTTATTATTTCTTAGCTTCTTCGATGTAAGAAATTGCTTGACCTACAGTAGCAATGTTTTCCGCTTGATCGTCTGGAATTTGAATATCAAATTCTTTTTCGAATTCCATGATTAGCTCTACAGTGTCTAATGAATCAGCACCTAAATCGTTAGTGAAGCTTGCTTCTGCTACAACTTCGTTTTCGTCAACACCTAATTTGTCCACGATAATCGCTTTTACTCTTGATGCAATGTCTGACATAATCTTAAATTTTAATTTTAATTTGTTGGCAAAAATAAAAAACTTTATTTTAAAACAACATTTTTGTTAGTAAATATAACTACTAATTTATAAAAAATATTTCCAATGACCTAAATTTTCAGCTTTTTCAGTGGTTTTTTAATTTAATTTTTTTTCTTTTGCGTAATGAAAATTACATGATTTTTGACCAATTTATTTTCATTTTGGGTCTAAACAATCGCTAAACAATACAACAACAATGAAAAAGATTGTGCTTTTTGCTTCAGGTAATGGTTCCAATGCCGAAAACATTATTATACATTTTAAAAATTCAAATCAAGGAACAGTAGTTGGAGTGTTTTCTAACAATCTACATGCCAAAGTTTTAGATAGAGCAAAAAGTCAAGCTGTACCTACTTTTACATTTACTAAATCGGAATTAAATGAAGGTAAAGTTTTAGAAGAATTACAAAAAATTCAACCCGATTTAATAGTTTTAGCCGGATTCTTATTAAAATTTCCTGAATCCATAATTGCAAAATTCCCTGATAAAATCATTAATGTTCATCCTGCATTATTACCTAAATATGGCGGAAAAGGTATGTATGGTAGGCATGTACATCAAGCCGTTTTGGAAAATAATGAAAAAGAAACCGGTATAACTATTCATTTTGTTAATGAGCACTATGATGAAGGTGAGTTTATATTTCAAAAAGCGGTTTCTATTGAAAACTGTCAATCTGCAGATGAAATTGCACTAAAAATTCACGAATTAGAAATGGAGCATTTCCCTAAAGTAATTGAAAGTTTGATAGAATAGAAAGATGCTGAAATAAATTCAGCAGGACAATAAGAAATATATGCAATACCAAGTTTATATATATACAGACGGTGCTTCTAAAGGGAACCCAGGCCCAGGTGGGTATGGTGTGGTTATGGAATTAGCTGGAACGTCTTATAAAAAAGAATTCTATGAAGGATTTCGATTAACTACCAATAATAGAATGGAATTATTAGCAGTTATTGTTGGGTTAGAAAAGCTAAAAAATCCAAACACATCCGTTTTAGTTGTTTCTGATTCTAAATATGTAGTTGATGCAGTAGAAAAAGGTTGGGTTTTTGGTTGGGAAAAAAAATACTTCAAAGACAAAAAAAATCCGGATTTATGGATGCGTTTTTTGAAAATATATCGTAAACATCAAGTAAAATTTCAATGGATTAAGGGTCATAACAACCACCCACAAAACGAACGATGCGATCAATTAGCGGTAATGGCGTCTCAACAAGAAAAGTTATCTATTGATACCTATTATGAACGAGAGGAACAAGGTTTGTTATAGTGTGTTTTTAACAAACTCCTTAGGTTGCATTCCTGTTTGAATTTTAAACTGTTTAGAAAAGTAAGAGGCGCTTTCAAATCCAAGAGCATGAGCAATTTCACTAATACTAAATTGGCGTAAAGTGAGCATTCGTTTGCTTTCTAAGATTACTCGCCTTCTTATGATTTCTGTTACCGTTTGATTGAGTACTTCTTTACTAATTCGGTTTAAATGTTTTAAACTAATATGGAGTTGGTTGGCATAAAAAATAGGGGCCTTTTCTGTTTTGTAATGAATTTCTAAAAGTTTTTCAAATTGTGCTAATTTTTGCTGGTAAGTTGAACTTTGGTGTGTTTCTGTAGTTTGGTAATTTCGAGTTATTTCTATTAGGAGTAAATCAATTAAAGTTTTCATTTTATCCAATTTATATTGAAAATGATGTTGATATTCCGAAATCAACTCATTAAAATAATCCCCAATTTTTGTTGTAGCATTTCGCTGAAGTTCTACTTTCGGATGATTGGTAAGTGATTTAAAAAAGGGATATTGTTCCATGCGTTTTGTTGCAAAATGCAAATGATAAAAGGTATGGGTATAAAATAAAATATATCCATCAATATCTTCGGAGAGTTCCCAACTATGAATTTGACCCGGTTGAAGTATAAAAACAGTGTTCGGTGAAATGGTATAGGTTTCAAAATCAACCGTGTGTTTCCCTGAACCAGACGTAAAAAAAACCACTAAATAAAAGTTGTGGCTATGTGATTTTTCTACAAAACTGTTTTTTACTAAGTGTTTTTTAAAAGTATTGACATAGACTTCGTCTTGAAATTCATTACAATTAAATTTTTGAATTTCGTATATAGGATAATTTTTCAAAATGTCTTTTTTGTTTTATTAATTGCGAAAATAAGCCTATTTTTTCTAAATCGATGTCTTTATATTTGTAAAAAAAATGAAAGATGTGGTCAACAATAAAAAATATTTTTACCAATAAATGTCCGAATTGTGCTCAAGGTACTGTTTTTGCAGATAAGAGTTTTTATTTTAGTTTAGGTTTTCCTAAAATGAATAAAGCTTGTTCACATTGTGGTTTTACTTTTGAAAAAGAACCAGGTTTTTTCTTTGGTGCTATGTTCGTTAGTTATGCTATTGGAGTAGCAGAAGCTTTAATAACTTATTTTATTATCCGACCTTTTTTTGAGAAAACATTTGATTTAAAAATATTCCCAATTATAATGGTGGTATTGTTGTTGCTAACTTCATTTAATATCAGATTGTCACGTATGATTTGGATTTATATTTTTAAGAATTATAAAAGTTAAGATTGAATCAATTTTGTAATTTTAATTCTTTGCAACTCTGCAACTAAAATAGTATCTTTGCCCCCTATTTTAAAATAAAGTAAATGAGCAAGTTATTAATTGTAGGAACAGTAGCTTTTGATGCTATAGAAACCCCTTTTGGAAAAACAGATAAAATATTAGGTGGAGCAGGAACTTTTATTGGTTTATCCGCTTCTTTCTTTAATGTTGAATCTGCAATTGTTTCTGTAGTGGGTGAAGATTTCCCTCAAGAATATTTAGATTTATTAACTAACAAAAATATTAATATCGATGGTATTGAAGTTGTTCCTGGAGGAAAAACTTTCTTTTGGAGTGGCCGTTACCACAACGATATGAATTCACGCGATACATTGGCAACTGAATTAAATGTATTAGCGGATTTTAAACCAGTGGTTCCAGTAGCATTCCAAGATGCAGAAATTGTAATGTTAGGTAACTTACACCCATTAGTTCAATCAAGTGTGTTAGATCAATTAACGGCTAAACCTAAGTTAGTAGTTTTAGACACGATGAATTTCTGGATGGATTGTGCTTTACCTGAATTGTTAGATGTTATGAAACGTGTAGACGTAATTACTATTAATGATGAAGAAGCACGTCAGTTATCAGGAGAATATTCATTGGTGAAAGCTGCAGCTAAAATCCATACTATGGGGCCTAAATATGTGGTAATCAAAAAAGGAGAGCACGGCGCATTATTATTCCATAATAAAGATGTGTTTTTTGCTCCGGCATTACCATTAGAGGAAGTGTTTGATCCAACTGGTGCTGGTGATACGTTCGCAGGTGGTTTCTCAGGTTATATTGCCCAATCAGGAGATACGTCTTTTGAAAACATGAAAAATGCAATCATTCACGGATCTAATTTAGCTTCATTCTGTGTAGAAAAATTCGGTACAGAGCGTATGGTTGCGCTAGATAAGGAAGAAGTATTGAGTCGTTTACAACAATTCAAAGCATTAACACAATTTGAAATTTCTTTATAAAAATACGCCCCGATTTATCGGGGCTTTTTTGTACTTTTGCAACAAACAATAACTACAACACACAACACACAACAACAATGAGCGACGCTATTAAACACGAATGTGGAATTGCTTTATTACGATTACTTAAACCTTTAGAATATTACAAGGAAAAATACGGAACCGCTTTTTATGGAGTACAAAAAATGTACTTGTTAATGGAAAAGCAACACAACAGAGGTCAAGATGGTGCCGGTTTTGCAAGCATTAAATTTGATGTAAAACCAGGTGAAAGATACATCAGTCGTGTACGTTCCAATCAATCTCAACCTATACAAGATGTTTTCGCCCAAATTAATCAACGCATCAACGAAGAGTTAACTAAAAACCCTGAATATCAAGATAATGTGGCTTTGCAAAAAGCTAATATTCCTTATATTGGTGAATTGTTTTTAGGTCATGTACGTTATGGAACTTTTGGTAAAAATAGTATAGAAAGTGTTCACCCTTTTTTACGTCAAAATAATTGGATGCATCGCAATTTAATTGTGGCAGGTAACTTTAACATGACGAATGTAAAAGAGTTATTTCAAGATTTAGTTGAAGTAGGACAACATCCAAAAGAAATGGCAGATACCGTAACGGTAATGGAAAAAATTGGACATTTCTTAGATGATGAAGTAACCAATTTGTATTTAGATTGTAAAAATGAAGGTTTGTCTAAACAAGAAGCATCTAAAGTTATTGCCGAACGATTAAATGTGGCTCGAATTTTAAAACGTGCTTCTAAAAATTGGGACGGAGGCTATGCAATGGCAGGATTATTAGGACATGGAGATGCCTTTGTGGTGCGTGATCCCGCAGGAATTCGCCCGGCCTATTATTATCAAGATGATGAAATTGTAGTTGTGGCTTCAGAGCGTCCAGTAATTCAAACCGTTTTTAATGTTCCTTTCGAAAGTGTAAAAGAATTAGAAGCAGGAGATGCTATAATTGTTAAGAAAAACGGTCAAGTATCTTTTGAAACCATACGTGAAAGTATAACTAAAAAAGCCTGTTCTTTTGAACGCATATACTTCTCAAGAGGAAGTGATGCTGAAATTTATCAAGAACGTAAAGATTTAGGAAGATTAGTGTTTCCAAATGTATTGAAAGAAATTGACAATGACATTTTAAATACTGTTTTCTCTTATATTCCAAATACGGCTGAAACTTCATTTTACGGATTGTCTGAAGCGGCTCAAAAACACTTGGATGAACAAAAAGTAAAAACCATCATTGAGAAAAGAAATACCTTAGATGAAGCGGGTTTAAATGCAATTTTGGCTGAAAAAGTAAGAACGGAAAAAATAGCAATTAAAGATGTGAAATTACGAACATTTATTACGGAAGATAGTAGTAGAGATGATTTAGTTTCGCATGTTTATGATGTAACTTATGGTGTGGTTAAACCTACAGATAATCTGGTTATTATTGACGACAGTATTGTTCGAGGAACCACTTTGAAAAAAAGTATCATTAAGATATTGGATCGTTTACATCCTAAAAAGATTGTTATTGTTTCTTCAGCTCCGCAGATTCGTTATCCAGATTGTTATGGAATAGACATGAGTACATTGGATGGATTTATTGCTTTTAAAGCTACATTAGAATTGTTAAAAGAAACGAATCAATACCACATTGTTGATGAAGTTTATAAAAAGGCGAAAGCACAACAAGGTTTAAAAGATATTGAAATTGTAAACTACGTTAAAGAAATTTATGCTCCTTTTACAGATGAGCAAATATCTGATAAAATGGCTCAGATGTTGACTTCAGAGGATATTAAAGCAGGTATAAAAATTATTTTTCAAAAAGTAGATGATTTGCATAAAGCGTGTCCTAAAAATTTAGGGGATTGGTACTTTACTGGAGATTATCCAACACCTGGCGGTAATAGAGTTGTAAACACAGCGTTTATCAATTTTTATGAAGGAAATGATGCAAGGGCTTACTAAAAATGCAGTTTGACGATTTTTTAAGTAAAACAACAATTTTTTTTAAATATTCAGAATAATCATTCTACTTTAGCTGTACCAGAAAATTAGTAGGTTAAGTTTTATGGTAGATTTGGGGCAAAAAGGGTGAACTATGTTCACCTTTTTTATTTATACGTTATAGTTTTTTTGTCTATAATTTTTCTTAAAAAATGCAGTTTAACGATTTTTTTAGGTAGTACAACAATTTTTTTTAGACATTCAGAATAATCACTCTACTTTAGTACTACCAGAAAATTAGTAGGTTAAGTTTTATGGTAGATTTGGGGCAAAAAGGGTGAACTATGTTCACCTTTTTTATTTAAAATAGATTGTAATCTATTTAATTTGAAATAAAAAACCACGTTGCAATTGCAACGTGGTTTTTTTATGTTTGAAAAAATTTATCTTTATATAGCTTTTAATAAATAGTAATTCTTTTTTCCTTTTTGAAGTAAAATGTATTTACTGTTAATTAAATCAGCAAGAGATATAACATAATCTTCCTTCACTTTTGCTTTATTTACAGCAACCGCATTTTCTTTTAATGCTCTTCTAGTTTCATTACCTGAAGCTAAAAATTCGTTCTTTACGAACGCGTCAACAATTGAATAACCAGCTTCAATTTCACTTCTAGAAACTTCCGCTTGAGGAACTCCATCAAAAACAGCTAAGAAAGTTTGTTCGTTTAAGGATTTTAAATCTTCAGCAGAAGAGTTTCCAAATAAAATATTGGACGCTTTAATAGCATTTTCTAATTCCTCTTTTCCATGAATCATGGTTGTTAGTTCCTCTGCTAGTTTCTTTTGTAATAAGCGAGTATGAGGCGCTTCTTGATGTTGTGCAATTAAACTTTCTATTGTTTCTTTTTCTAAGAATGTAAATATTTTAATGTATTTTTCAGCATCAACATCGGTCGTATTTAACCAAAATTGGTAAAATTCATAAGCAGAAGTTTTATCTCCATCTAACCAAATATTTCCTTTTTCAGATTTGCCAAATTTAGAACCATCCGCTTTTGTAATTAAAGGACAAGTCATAGCATAAGCTTTTCCTTCATCCTCAGTATCAACACTCATTCTTCTGATTAATTCAGTACCAGTGGTGATGTTTCCCCATTGGTCACTTCCTCCCATTTGCAACAAACAATTATGGTTTTTGTATAAATGGTAGAAATCATATCCTTGAATCAATTGGTAGGTAAATTCAGTAAAACTCATACCTTCTCCAGCTTCTCCAGTTAAGCGTTTTTTAACAGAATCTTTGCTCATCATGTAATTAACGGTAATTCTTTTACCTACATCGCGTGCAAAATTGATAAAAGAAAAATCTTTCATCCAATCGTAATTATTTACTAAAACAGGTGCTTGTGCATCGGTTGCTTCAAAATCCAAAAAGCGCGATAAAATTTTTTTAATACCTTCCACATTTTTTGCTAATGTAGCTTCATCTAATAAATTTCTTTCATTAGATTTTCCTGAAGGATCACCTATCATTCCTGTAGCACCTCCTACCAATGCATAAGGTTTGTGACCAAATCTTCTTAAATGCATTAATATAATAATAGGTACTAAACTTCCAATGTGTAATGAATCTGAAGTAGGATCAAATCCAATATAGGCCGAAGTAGGTTCTTTTAACAATTGCTCTTCCGTTCCAGGCATGATGTCATGAACCAGCCCTCTCCATTGTAATTCGGCTACTAAATTTCTCATTTTAATCTTGTTTATTTTTTTGTTCTATTTCTTCTTCTATTTCATCGTCAGACACTACAATATCTAACGTTGGTTCTTTCATTTCTTGTTGGTTTGCTAGAGTTCGGTTTAAAGAGAGTACTAAGCTAGGTAATAAAATTAAATTCGTAAGCATTCCAAACAATAAAGTGATGGAAACTAAACCTCCTAAAGCTACTGTTCCTCCAAAATCTGACAACGTAAACACAAAAAATCCGCATAATAAAACAATAGAAGTGTAGAACATACTTGGTCCTTCTTCTTCTAATGTTTTGAATATAGATTTCTTAATTTTCCAATTATTTATCTTTAATTCTTGTCGGTATTGTGCTAGGAATCGAATGGTATCATCAACAGATAATCCAAAGGCAATACCAAATACTAAAATGGTTGAGGGTTTGATAGGAATTTCTAAATATCCCATTAATCCTGCCGTACATAATAGTGGTAACAAGTTTGGAATTAGTGCAACAAAAATCATTTTAACCGATCGGAATAAAAAGAAAATTAATCCGGCTGTTAATGCTACTGCAAAGATTAACGATTCAATTAAATTGTCTAATAAGTAACTGGTTCCTTTCTGGAACAAAAGGGCTTTACCGGTAATAGCAACAGTATAGCGATCTTCAGGGAAGAGTTCTTTTATTTTTTCATTTAATTTTTTCTCCACTTCTTCCATTTCATCTGTGCCAACTTCTTTCATAAAAGTAGAAATGCGAGCGTATTGACCAGTTTTATCTACATAACTTTTTAACGGGTTCTCTTTTCCGTCTTTAGCTGAATTTTTTAAATAAGGCAATATAAAGGCCTGTTCTTGTGAATTAGGTAAATCATAATATTCAGGATTTCCATTATAATAGGCTTGTTTAGCATATTTAACTAAATTGACAATAGAAACGGGTTTTGACAATTGAGGAATTTCTTCAATTTCTCTTTGTAATTCATCTATTTTTTTTAACGTAGACATTTTCATCACACCTTTTTTACGTTTGGTGTCAATCATGATTTCTACGGGTAAAACACCTTTAAATTCTTTTTCAAAAAAGCGTATATCTTCAAAGAAAGGTTGGTTTTTAGGCATGTCTTCCAAAACACTACCTGATATTTTCATTTTGTAAACACCAATGATTCCTGCAATTAAAAGCGTTAAAGCAACGGCATAAACACGGACATTGTGGTATTTAACTTGGTTGATAATCCAATCCCTAAACCCAACAAGATAGCTTCTTTCTAAGTGTTCTAAATGTTTGTCTTTTGGAATGGGTAAAAAACTAAAGAAAATGGGAATTACAAATAAACTCAAGACAAATAATGCCATGATGTTTAAGGAAGTAACTACACCAAATTCGGATAACAATTGGTTGTTAGTAATAATAAATGTCGCAAAACCAACAGCAGTTGTAACATTGGTTATGAATGTAGCCGTTCCTACTTTTGTTAAAACACGCTGTAACGCTTTAGCTCTATTACCGTGTGCTCTGGCTTCCTGGTGGTATTTGTTCGTAAGGAAAATGCAGTTAGGAATTCCAATAATAACTATTAAAGAAGGAACTAAAGCGGTTAATACTGTAATTTCATAACGTAATAAACCTAGTAATCCAAAAGACCACATTACGCCAATAATTACCACAAAAATTGCCATTAAGGTGGTTCTGAATGATCGGAAAAAGAAATAGAAAATTAGTGAGGTAACCAATAAGGTTGCCCCAATAAACAATCCAATTTCACTAATAATAGCAGTAGCATTTAAGGTTCGAATATAAGGCATACCCGATACACGAATGTCAACTTTTGTTTTTTCTTTAAATTTATTGATTTCAGGAATTAATTTTTCTAGTACAAAATCTTTCCTAATTTTAGTATTGACAATATTTTTGTTCAGGTAAATAACACTACGAACAACGCCACTTTTTTTATTGAATAATAAACTCTCATAAAAAGGTAAATTATGAATAAGTTCTTTGCGTTTGTCTTGTAAATAATTAACTTCTGTTAGTTTATTTTCGTCGATAAAAGGTTTTAATTCAAATGCTTGAGTAGAATCATTTTTAACTAGTTGTTTCAATTCTTTAAATGAAATGACAAAATCAACTTCTTTTTTGTTTTGTTGAATGTTTTGCATCATTTCACTCCACGCTTTGAAATTTTCTGGTTTGAAAACTTCATCACTTTTTACTGCGAATACAATTAGATTTGCTTCTTCTCCAAATTTCTTTAAAAAATTAGTGTAGGCTATATTGTCTTTATGGTCATCGGGTAATAAGTTAGCTTCTGTTTGTGTAAAGCGAATGTATTTCCATTGCATCCCCATAAATACAGTGAATGCCGCAATCATTACTATAACTAATAATCTATTTCTAAGTAAAAAACGTGATATTAAAATCCAAAAGCTGGTCGATAACCATTTCTTCATTTCCAAGTATTTAAATCTTTTATCGAGGATAAAAGTGTTAAAAAAATAAGGCGCAAAGATACTAATTAATGTGATAAAATCACTTAATTTATTGCATATTACCAATTATTTAAACCTATAGGTTATAGTCCTAAATTTAAAGTAAAAGAAATTTTAATGGCAAGATTATCTTCCCATCGAGGTAATTGATAAGGGCCGTATCGATAATAAGACGAAATACCAAAACCTTTAAAGATGTTTTGAATTTCTAAACCACTTTCAAAAAATCCTTTTTCCATGGTTTTAAAGGTAATTCCGGAGTGGTATTCTGGATGAGCTAAATAACCAAATGCCGCTTTTGAACCAAGTACAAAAATGGGTTTTATACTTTTAGACAGTACAATTTTATAAAAATAATGTTTGAGTTGCAAGAATGTATATTTGTCGGAATAAAACTCATTAAAAAACATGGTTTCAAAAGAAGTTTTACTGGCAAATGTAATTCGTTTTAACAAACTATTTTTGTCTAAATTATTGGGTGCTATACTGTATAAATGTGACAAAGGTGTTTGTCCTATGCTGATACCTGCTTGCCATAACAAAGTGGTTTTATGACCAGACAAGTATTTTTTTTCAAATTGAATTCGAGTATCAATTTTTGTAAAATTAAATTCGTTTTCAAATACATTTGGGACCGACTGAATAATTTGAATTAAAAATTTTGGATAATTTTTTTCAACTTCGAAAATATTTTGAGGTGATTGTAAAAATTTACTGTAAGGCGACCATTCAAAACTCAAACTTGCTAAAGTTAAATTATAAAAATCAACATTGTCATTGTTGGGCTGATAAACATAATTAAATAAAGGGTTTATTCTTGATTTTGAAAGATTAAAAAGCGTTTCAACTTGAGAAATAAACTTGGATTCTATATTAATACTGTAGGTTTGATGATTGTAAAATGTTGAAATATTAAATGGTCTTGGATCGTATAATTTATATTTTTTATTATCCGCCATTAATGTTACATCGGCAAACTCTGTAATGTCATCCGTGAATGAACCCGAAAGCCAAGTATTAGATTTTTTTGAAAGTCGGAATCCTGTTCCAATTTGGCTTTTAAACACGCCGTCTTTAGTGCCATAAGCACCATAGCCAAAAATTTTAAACCAGTTGGAAAAGCGATCGTTTGTTGATAATCCTAAACCCAATCGAAATCCTTCTTGGTTGTTGTACTTAAATATATGGCGAACAGCAAGGTCTATAAATCCCAAAGGAATTTGTCCGTTAATTAATTTTTTTCCAAAATAAATTTTCTTTTCAATACGTTCTGCCGTAACTAAACTGTCTAATGTTTTGTGAGTTTGATCGGAACGAGCATCTAACGAATCTTTTTCAAAAAAAGTTAAAAATAAATCCTTATTGGAAATAGCATTTTTATCGATTTGAATTTGATACAGTTGTTTTTTAGAGGTTACTTCAAAATTATAATTCAAATATTTCCTTGTAATTTTTAAATATAAGTCTTTCGTATAGTCAAATTTTTTGTTTGTAGATGATTGTAAATTATCAAATCGGATAGTTTCTCCTAAAATGTCAATATTGTGGTTGTGATTGCCTTTTGTTGCCAGTAAATTTTGAGAAATGGGATACCAGTTTTTTCCTTTTTTTGACCATTCAAAATTTGTTTCTGCTTGAATATTGACAATGCCATTTATTATAAAAACAGCTTTTTGAATAGCAAATGTATTTTTGTTAACTATGTAATACCCATTGACTTTATTTTTTTTAAAAAGCGTGGTACTATTAAAATTAAGCTTTACTAGGTTAGTATTGTTAGTTTTGTAATTAGTATCTATTGAAAAAATATATTTTTTTGAACCATTTAAAGACACTGGGTTTTTAATTGTAAAAGTTAGAAATTTCAAATTCTCTTTTGTAAAATCTGTAGGCATGAATTCTTGTCCAATTAATTCATAAATAGGTTGTTTTAAACCTGCCATTTTTATACCAAGAATTTCTTCTTTTTTAGTACTGTTTTTTATAAAAACATCGGATACTTTTTCAAACTGGTATAAGTGTTGTTTTGTAACAAGTTTTTTAAATTTATAACTAGATGAATCGATGCTAAATTTATTTTTTTTCCTGTTTTTATAAATAGTGTCTATGGTAGATGAAATAGAATCTGGGTGTGCAGAAACCACCGTTTTTTCATAATAAGAATAGTTGTGGTTAATAGTTAAAAGCTTGCTATTATTTTGAACTCTGACAACATTTTTAACCAATTCGAAGGTGTTGTCTTGATTGTAAGAAGTTTTGTTTTGAGCACTTAACCCAAGGTACAAAAAGAAAAACACAACCGTTAAAAACCTCATTTTTAAATAGCAAATAAAAAACAAAGATACGTTTTCAAATTTAAAGTAGATAAAAAAAGTCGCTCCATTGAAGAGCGACTCCTATTGTAAAACAATAATTAAAATTAATTATTTTTCAGTTGCGTATCTTCTAGCAACTTCAGTCCAATTAATTACATTGAAAAAAGCTTCAATATAATCAGGGCGTCTGTTTTGATAATTTAAATAGTAAGCATGTTCCCAAACATCTAATCCTAAAATTGGAGTTCCCTCACATGCAATTCCAGGCATTAATGGACAATCTTGATTTGCAGTACTACAAACTTCAAGTTTTCCACCTTTGTGTACACATAACCAAGCCCATCCAGACCCAAATCTTGTTGCAGCAGCCTTAGAAAATTCAGCTTTAAATGCTTCAAAAGAACCAAAGTCTCTTTCAATGGCATTTGCTAATTCTCCTGTTGGCTGTCCACCACCATTTGGCGACATAATTGTCCAGAATAAGTTATGATTGTAAAATCCACCACCATTATTTCTTACCGCCATATTGTTCATATCTAAATTGATTAAGATATTTTCAATAGTTTTTCCATCTAAATCTGTTCCTTGTATTGCAGCATTTAAATTTGTAGTATAAGCATTATGGTGTTTTGTGTGGTGAATTTCCATTGTTCTTGCGTCCACATTTGGTTCTAATGCATCATACGCGTACGGTAATTTTGGTAATTCAAAAGCCATGATATTTTATTTTTAAATTGATTAATTATTTTTTTCAAATTTATAAATTTAACTTTGGAAATAAAAATAGAAACTTCTTATAGTTTCATTATTAAAAAATATTCTTTCATGAGTTTTAAGGTTTATAATGCTTCAGCAGGTTCTGGCAAAACGTATACATTAACAAAAGAATACTTGAAAATTTTATTTCAGGCGCATTCTTTTGATAAATACCGTAGAATTTTAGCCATTACTTTTACGAATAAAGCTGTAGAAGAAATGAAGTCAAGAATTGTAGACAATTTAATTGCTTTCTCTCAGGATGAAGTTTCTGAAAAAACCGATGCTTTTATGAAAGAAATAGCTGCTGAAATTGGCAGTGATGTTGCAACTTTAAAAGAAAAATCAAAGAAAATAGTTAAAACAATTATTCATAATTATGCTGCTTTTGATATTTCTACCATTGATAAATTTACACATCGGGTCATTAGAACATTTGCGAACGATTTAAATTTACCTACCAATTTTGATGTTACTTTAGAAACAGAAAATTTATTAAGAAATGCTATTGATACCGTTATTGCAAAAGCAGGAGAAGATGAAGAATTAACTCAGGTTTTGATAAATTTTGCTAAATCTAAAATTGATGATGATAAAAACTGGGATGTTACAAATGATTTGTATGATGTGTGCCAATTAATTTTAAACGAAGAACATTTTTTTAATTTCAATCAATTTCAAGATAAAAGTATAGAAGACTTTACTAAAATTGCGACTAATATTAAATCGAAATTTGAAACGAATTCTTCTAAAATAAAAGAAATTTCAGGGTTAATATTGAAAGATTTTGAAATCAATGCAATTTCAGAAGCAGATTTTTCGAGAGGAACTTTTTTTAGGCATATTCAAAATATTTTTGAATTGAATCCAAAAGCTTACGAATATGATTTTGTAAGTTTAAAAGAAATTGATAGTCCTGCCAAATCAAAAAATAAAGACATCGTTGAAAATTTAAAGGAAAAATGGAAAGAGTTATTAGCTCAAATATACCAATTAAACAAGGAGAATAACTTGTTTGAATTAGTATTGAGTAATATGGTTCCTTTGTCTTTAATTCATACGGTATATAAGGAGTACAAGCAACTTCAAGAAGATCAAAATGTACTATCAATTTCAGATTTCAATACAATAATTAATAGAGAAATTAAGGACCAACCCGCACCCTTCATTTATGAGCGATTGGGCGACCGATACCGGCATTATTTTATTGATGAATTTCAAGATACTTCAGAAATGCAATGGCAAAATTTTGTTCCTTTAATCGATAATGCTTTGGCAAGTGAAGATATGGACGGAACAAGAGGTTCTTTAATGATTGTAGGCGACCCAAAACAATCAATTTACAGATGGCGCGGTGGTAAAGCAGAACAATTTATTCGTTTAAGTGGAACTGAGAATCCCTTTTCAAACGATAATAAAGAAGTAAAAAATCTAGACACAAACTACAGAAGTTATTCGCAAATCATTGCATTTAATAACGATTTTTTTCAGCATATCGCTCATGAATTTACTAATGAAGATTATTTAAATTTATATAAAGAAACGGCTTCGCAAAAAACCAATTCAAAAAAAGGAGGATTTGTATCCATACAGTTTTTAGAAGATAATGACAACTTAATTGAAGAAGAATTTAATGACGATGATGAAATTTCAGAAAAAGATAAAAAGCATTTAGTTAAAACCTTGGAAATTATAGAACAAGTTAAAAATCAAGGTTTTGATTATAATGATATTGTATTGTTAACTCGAAAAACGAAGCAAGGAGTACTGTTAGCTAATTATTTAACGGAGAAAAATATACCCATATTATCATCAGATACGTTGTTAATACAAAACGCATCAGAAGTAAAATTCATTATTCATTTTTTAGAATATTTAGACAGTCATTTTAATCAAGAATCAAAAATTAATTGGTTGTATTATGTAGCAAATCAGACTGTACAACCTACAGAAATTCACGACTTTATTTTTGAAGCAAAAGATTTAAACGAAAAAGATTTAGAACAATTTTTAGCAAGATATAACTATACTATTTCTTTTTCAGATTCAAGAAAAAAATCTTTGTACGAAGCAGTAGAAAAAATTATAGCTACTTTTTTACCTGAAAAAACAACTATTTCTTACGTGCAGTATTTTCTAGATTTGGTTTTAGAAAGAGACATGAAATACCAGTCCAGTACCTCAGATTTTTTAGAATATTGGGAACGAGTGGGATTCAAACAAAGCATTCCGTCTCCAGAAGGTGAACAAGCTGTCAGAATTATTACAATCCATAAATCAAAAGGATTAGAGTTTCCCGTTGTTATTTATCCATTTGCAGACGACAGCACCAAACCAATAGACCCAAAAGTTTGGATTCCAATTGAAGAGGAAGGAATTGATATGAAACAAGCTTTGGTTAAAAAAACTAAAAAATTAGAAACAATTAATGATGAAACGAAAACTGTTTTTGAAACAAAAACACAAGAGGAAATTTTAGATATGATTAATGTAATATATGTTGCATTGACAAGAGCAGAAGAGCAATTGTATATTATATCGAGTTTTGGGGTTACTTCAAAAGGAGTGTTGAGTACAAAACAAACAGTGGGGACATATTTTACCAATTACCTTCAAGAAAAAGGCTTGTTTACTATCAATCAAAAGACATATAATTTTGGCTCCTCTCAACGTGTTTCATCGCCTAAAACTATTGTAAAACAACAAGAAACAATTAAAAATGTACAAAAGCATTTAAATTTTTCTTCTATCAAAATAGCAAAAAGAGAAGCATTGATGTGGGGAACAACACAAGAAAATGCTATTGAATTTGGTAATATAGTCCATGAATTGCTGTCTTTTGTAAAATATAAAACAGATGTTGATCGGGCAATTATAAAAGGATTAGAAAGCGGACTTTTTTTATATTCTCAGAAAGAAATTTTCCATTCCATTTTATATAAAATAGTTTTTCATCCAGAATTAGAAGTGTTTTTCAATGATAAAGCAATAGTTTTCAATGAAAATAACATTGTTTCTCCTAATGAAACAAATCTTAAGCCAGACCGTGTGGTGTTGCTGAATAATGAAGCCTATTTGTTGGATTACAAAACAGGTGAACATCAATCTAAATATGAAAAACAGTTGGAAACTTATACACGAGTTATTGAAAAAATGGAGGTAAAAGTGGTTAAAAAAATTCTACTATATATAGGAGATGATATAAAACTTATACATTTGTAGCACAAATTAAGAAGTACAAACTAACAAATTAATAAACCAACCATGTACGGAAAGATTAAACAACACTTACAAAACGAATTGAATGCCATTGAAACCAATGGGTTATTTAAAAAAGAACGCATTATTACTTCGCCTCAAGGTGCAGAAATTACAGTTAATGGAGAAACGGTATTAAATTTTTGTGCCAATAATTATTTAGGTTTATCGTCGCATCCAGAAGTAATTCAAGCAGCAAAAGACGCTTTAGATTCTCATGGATTTGGAATGTCGTCGGTGCGTTTTATTTGCGGTACACAAGATATCCATAAACAATTAGAAAAAGAAATTGCAGAATTTTATGGTACTGAAGATACTATTTTATATGCAGCCGCATTTGATGCTAATGGTGGGGTCTTTGAACCATTGTTAGGAGAAGAAGACTGTATTATTTCGGATAGTTTAAATCACGCGTCAATAATTGACGGAGTTAGATTGTGTAAAGCAGCGCGCTATCGTTATGAAAACAACAATATGGACGATTTAGAAGCACAATTGATTAAAGCAACAGAGGCAGGGCATCGTTTTAAATTAATTGTTACTGATGGAGTTTTCTCAATGGATGGTTTAGTAGCACCATTAGATAAAATATGTGATTTGGCAGATAAATACGATGCATTAGTAATGGTAGACGAATGCCATGCAGCCGGATTTATTGGAAAAACTGGAAAAGGAACGCTTGAAGCAAAAGGCGTAATGGGTCGCGTAGATATTATTACAGGAACATTAGGAAAAGCTTTAGGGGGTGCAATGGGTGGATATACTACAGCTAAAAAAGAAGTAATTGAAATTTTACGTCAACGTTCAAGACCTTATTTGTTCTCTAATTCACTATCACCTGCAATTGTAGGGGCATCTTTGAAAGTTTTTGAATTATTGAAAAAAGATAATTCATTAAGAGATCAATTAGAATGGAACACAAATTATTTCAAAGAAGGAATGAAAAAAGCAGGTTTTGATATTATTGATGGAGATTCTGCTATTGTTCCGGTAATGCTATATGATGCAAAATTATCGCAAATTATGGCTGATGAACTTTTAAAAGAAGGAATTTATGTTATTGGATTCTTTTATCCAGTGGTTCCAAAAGATAAAGCAAGAATTAGAGTGCAATTGTCTGCTGCTCATACGAAAGAGCACTTAGACAAAGCGATTCAGGCCTTCACTAAAGTAGGAAAAAAACTAGACATAATTAAATAAAAATCACTTAATCTATTGTTAATAAGGAAAAAATGTACATTTGTTTTGCGAATTACAAAAAACATATTACTTTTGTTCTAATATAACGCATTGTAATTAAATTATAAAAAGTATGAAACATCTTAACAAACTATTTGCTGGAGCGTTATTGTTAGCAGGATTTGCTGCTAATGCTCAAGACAGCACAAACCCATGGGCGGTATCATTTGGTGTTAATGCTGTTGACACTAAAATCAGCGCTTCAGACCCAGTTAAACAACAATTCTCGGAATTTTTTAATGTTCAAGATCATTGGAATATTGTTCCTTCAGTATCTTACGTTAATGTATCTAGAAATGTAGGAAGTGGTTTCAACTTCGGTGTAACAGGATCTTTCAACAAAATCTCTAGATGGGTAGAAAAAGTTCCTGGAACTATTAACACTTATGATGTTGTTAATCCTGGAGATTTAAATTATTACGGAATTGATGGGGTTATCTCTTATAGCTTCATGGATTTATTAAAATCTAAATGGTTAGACCCATCTGCTCATGTTGGTGGAGGTTATACTTTCTTCGGTGATGCTTCTGCAGGTACTGTTAATGGAGGTTTAGGTTTAACTTTTTGGTTTGCTAAAAATGTAGGTTTATCTTTTGCTTCTACTTACAAACACTCTTTCGACGATACAAGAGTTGCTAATGTAGATGTTCCTACACATATGTTCCACCAAGTTGGTCTTAAGTTCAAATTTGGAGCTAAAGATACTGACAACGATGGAATCATTGACAAAGAAGATGCTTGTCCAGAAGTTGCTGGTTTAGCACAATTCAACGGATGTCCTGATTCAGATTTAGACGGAATCCAAGATTCAGCTGACGCTTGTCCAACTGAAGCTGGTTTACCAGAATTAAACGGTTGTCCTGATAGAGATGGAGACGGTGTTGCTGACGGAGAAGATGCTTGTCCAGATGACGCTGGTTTAAAAGTATTAAACGGATGTCCTGATGCTGACGGTGACGGTGTTGCTGATAAAGATGACAAATGTCCTACAGTAAAAGGAGAAAAAGCAAATGCTGGTTGTCCTTGGCCTGATACAGACGGAGACAAAGTTTTAGATAAAGATGACAAATGTCCTACAGTAGCTGGTACAGTTGCTAACAACGGATGTCCTGAAGTATCTGAAGATACAATGAAAAAATTAAATGACTATGCTAAAACAATCTTATTTGATACAGGAAAAGCATCGTTCCAAAAACAAACTTTACCAGTATTAGAAGCTATGACTGCTATCTTAAAAGAGTATCCTACAGCTAAATTCCATTTAGAAGGACACACTGATTCTGATGGTAAAGATTCTTTCAACTTACAGTTATCTAAAGATAGAGCTGCTGCTGTTAAAAACTTCTTAGTAGAAAAAGGTATTGCTGCTGACAGATTAACTTCAGAAGGTTACGGAGAAACTAAACCAGTTGCTTCTAACAAAACTAAAGCTGGAAAAGCACAAAACAGAAGAGTTGAAGTTAAATTAGTAAAATAATTTTAACTTAAATAATATTCTAAAACGTCCCGAATTTTCGGGACGTTTTTTTTATATTTATACCATGAAGGAGACATTTCTAGGAAATATAGCAGATCAGTTATTATTAAAGTCTATTTCGGACTTAACCAATACCATTGTTGTTTTACCAAATAAAAGAGCAAAACTTTTTCTTTTAGAAGAACTTAAAAAAAAATCTACCTTAACATTTTTTGCTCCTCAAATCATTAGTATTGAATCGCTAATTGAATCGATTTCTCAACTTAGAAGTTTAGATGCAATTGAATTACTTTTCGAATTTTATACTGTTTATCTGGAAATTACTCCAGTTGAGGTAGCACATGATTTCGAGAGATTTTCTAATTGGGCAAAAACGCTAATTCAAGATTTTAATGAAATTGATCGTTACCTTATCAATCCCAACGAAATATTCTCCTATCTTTTAGAAATTGAACGAATTAAACATTGGACTCCCAATAAAGAACAACAAACACAATTAATCGAAAATCAATTAGAGTTTTGGAGACAATTGCCAAGTTATTATGAAGCCTTTTCAAAACATTTAATAGAGAGAAAAATTGGTTATTCAGGATTAATTTATAAACAGGCAGTACAAAATAAAGAGGCATTTGTTTTAAATTTAGAAAGCGAACATTTTATTTTTGCAGGTTTTAATGCTTTAAATCAAGCGGAAGAAATAATTATTCAACACCTCTTAGAAGCTAATAAAGCTGAAATATTTTGGGATATAGATACTGTTTTTCTAAAAGATGAATTTCATGATGCGGGCTATTTCTTAAGAAGAATAAAAAAATCATGGAACTATTTTCAACAACATCCCTTTAATTGGGTTTTTGATGAATTTTCAAAAGATAAAAATATTGAAGTCATCGGTACACCAAAATCTATTGGGCAAGCAAAAATTGCTGGAAAAATCATTGAATCAATTTCTCAAACAACTGCTAATTTAGAAAAAACAGCAATCGTATTAAGTGAAGAGAAATTACTTATTCCTGTTTTAAATGCGTTACCAAGTGAAGTCCAAAATTTGAATATTACCATGGGTTATTCAAGCATCAATAATCCAGCTCAAATATTAATTCATAAACTTTTCAAGTTGCATGTCAATGCGCAAAAAAGAAACGCAAAGCAAAGTGTTTACTATTATAAAGAAGTATTAGAAATTATTAATAATCCTTTAATAGAACCCATAATACAAGGATTTGAAATTGTTCAAACTATTAAAAAATCTAATCTTACATTTATTACGGCAAGTCGATTGAACGATTTGTTTCAACAATTAAATAAAGATGGTTCTGCAGCTATATTTCACTTATTATTTACAAATTGGGATGCTCCTATAGCAGCTATTCTTGTTAAAATCCAGGAGGTACTTCTTTGTTTAAAAGAGAGTTTATCGAACGATAACGAACAAAATAAAGTTACCAAAGCTTTTGTCTATTCAGTTTACAAAGTAATCCTTCAAATAACAAATTATTATGAAAAGTATCATAGAATTGAATCATTAGAAGGGTTGTTTACTATTTATAAACAAGTTATTGATCAAGCAGAGGTTTCTTTTGAAGGAGAACCTTTAATTGGTTTACAAATTATGGGAATTTTAGAAAGTCGTGTTTTAGATTTCGATAATGTTATCATCACTTCTTTAAACGAAGGAAAATTACCCGCAGGTAAATCTGCCAATTCATTTATTCCTTATGATGTAAAAATTGAAAAAGGATTACCTACCTATAAGGAACGTGATGCGATTTTTACCTATCATTTTTATCGATTATTACAACGTGCAAAAAATATTTACTTACTTTATAATAATTATTCTGAAGGGTTAGATGCTGGAGAAAAAAGTAGGTTTTTAACGCAATTAGATGTTGAACGTTTACCAAATCATCAGTATAAAAAAACAACATATAATGCCTTTTTACCTGATAAAGCTTACCAACCAATTGAAATTGTTAAGACAGATAAAATTTTAGCTCGACTACATGAAATTGCCACTGATAAAGGGTTTTCGCCTTCGTCGTTAACTAATTATTTGCGTAATCCAATTCAGTTTTATTACCAACGTATTTTAGGAGTTAGTGAAAATGAAGAAGTTGAAGAAAATATTGCAGTTAATACATTAGGAACAATTATTCATGAAGTGTTAGAAAAAATGTTTACTCCTTTTGTAGAATCAAAAAAGCAAGTTACGGTTCAAGATGTTGAACAAATGATGCGCTATGTAGAGACCTATACAATTGAAAAATTTAAAGAAGTTTACAAAGAAGGAGAAATAACAAAAGGTAAAAATTTAATTGCATTTGAAGTTGCCAAACGTAATATTCAAAATTTTTTAAATCAAGAAAAAGACAACCTTGAAAAAGGTGACGAGCTGTATATTTTGTCTTTAGAGCAAAGCCATGATACGCTTATAACACAACAAAGTTTACCTTATCCTGTTAAAGTTGCCGGTAAAGTAGATCGCATTGAACTAAGAAATAATGTAGTTCGAATTATTGATTATAAAACAGGTAAAGTATTGGCAAACAATTTAAAAATAAATACGTTTGAGGGCTTAACGCTTGATTTGAAAAACGACAAAATTATTCAGTTATTGTGCTATGCATTAATGTATCAAAACAAGCCCATTCTTCATAATTACCCAGTAGAGGTAGGAATTATCTCTTTTAAAAACATGAAAGCCGGATTTATGCCTTTTGGCTTCGGTAAAGGAAGAGGAGTTGTTCCAGAAACACTAATATCAAATAAAATGTTAGAGCATTTTACAGAAGAATTAGTGGTGTTAATTGCTGAAATTTTGAATCCGCAAATGTCTTTTAAAGAGAAAATAAATTAAATGCTATAATTTTTTTAAAAAGTCAAGCAACACTTTTTCTAATTCAACTTTATTTTCAATATGACTCATGTGTCCATCATTGAAAGTAACTAATTGTACAGCTGTATTTTCAATTTGTTCTTTGTTTTCTTCATAATTAAGAACGGGATCTTGTTTCCCTAAAATTAATAGAATAGGATAGGGAGCAAAATGTAAAATTACTTCTCGATCATTACGCAGTTTCATGCCTTCTTGAGCGGCGATAATACCTTGTAAAGGAGTTTGTAGCGCTTCGTTTTTAACCCATTCAATTTCGTCTATTAAAAGCTCCCGATTTTCCTCGCTAAATAAATTAGCAATAGACATGCGAACGGCAGCTACATAATTTTGTTTTACGGCTTTTATAGCTCTAGTTCTGTTTAAAATTCGTTCTTCACTATCGGCTCTGGATGTCGAATTCATAAGAACTAAACCTTTCATCATTTCGGGATACAATTCGGCGAAAGCCAAAGAAACATAGCCGCCCATAGAATGTCCCACAAACACGGCCTTTCTAATTTTTAAATCGTGCAATACCTGATGAACAGCATCGGCCATGTCTTCCATTTTATGCACATATCCCAGACTATCCGATTGACCATGTCCTAATAAATCAATACAAACTACACGGTATTTTTTTTCCAAAACTGGAGCTAAATACTTCCACATAGTACTGTTTTCTAAAAAACCATGAAGTAAAACAATAGCAGTGCCTTTACCTTGATCGGTGTAAGCAATTTTGGTGTTTTTGTATTGGGTATAATTCATAGGACAAAAGTAAAATTAAGTTTACTAAAAAACAAAAACGACCCACAATTAAGCGAGTCGTTGTAATCTGTAACCTGAAACCTGAAAAAAATCTAACTGTTCATTATCGATTCAATTTCATCAGCTTCAATCGGAATGTTTTTCATTAAATTAAATGGTGCACCTGTAGGTTGAATCACCACATCGTCTTCTAAACGAATTCCAAATCCTTCAGCTGGAATATAAATTCCTGGTTCTACCGTGAATACCATATTCGCTTGCATTGGCTCGTGTAATAGACCGTAATCGTGCGTGTCTAATCCTAAATGGTGTGATGTGCCGTGCATGAAATATTTTTTATAAGCAGGCCAATCTGGATTTTCATTCTGTACATCAGCTTTGTCTAACAAGCCTAAACCTAATAATTCCGAAGTCATGATTTTACCTACTTCAACATGGTATTCTTTCCATAATGTTCCTGGAACTAACATTTTAGTAGCTTCGTTTTTTACATTTAACACGGCATTATACACTTGTTTTTGTCGGTCTGTAAATTTTCCTGAAACCGGAATCATACGGGTTAAATCAGATGAATAATTAGCATATTCTGCACCAACATCTAATAAAATTAAGTCACCCGCTTGGCAAACTTGATTGTTTTCAATATAATGTAATACATTCGCATTATTTCCAGAAGCAATAATCGGCGTATAAGCAAACCCTTTGGAACGGTTGCGTAAAAATTCGTGAGCTAATTCAGCTTCAATTTCGTATTCTGTAACACCCGGTTTTACAAAGTTTAATAAACGACGCACTCCTTTTTCGGTAATGTTACAAGCCGTTTGCATTAAGTCTAACTCAATTGAATCTTTTACGGAACGCAAGCGTTGTAGAATCGGATTCGATTTTTCAACTTTATGAGCGGGGTATTCATTTTTCCACCATTTAATAAAACGGTCTTCACGAGTTTCGGTTTCTACAGAAGAACGATAATGCTCGTTGGTGTTGATATACATAGTATCGGCATACATCATCACTTCTTTCAAAACTTTTTTAAAATCTTGCAACCAATACACAGATTGAATTCCAGAAACTTCAAAGGCACGTTCTTTGGTTAATTTCTCACCTTCCCAAATAGCAATATGCTCATTGGTTTCTCTTAAGAATAAAATTTCTTTTAAATGAGCATAAGGGGCGTCTGGGAATAATAATAAAATACTTTCCTCTTGGTCTACACCAGATAAGTAAAAAATATCTCTGTGTTGTGCAAAAGGTAAGGTGCTATCTGCACTAACTGGATAAATATCGTTTGAATTAAAGATTGCAACACCATTCGGCTTCATTTGAGCCATAAAGTTCTTTCTATTCTTAATAAAAAGCTCTTTATTAATAGGTAAATATTTCATGTTTTAATAATTATTTTTTTTCTCGCAATCAAAAATAAAAACTAAAAAGGAAAAACCGACTAGCCAAAAGGCGTTATTTTATATTTTTTCTAATTCGACTCATATGTCGCGTTGAAATTCCCAAAAAAGAAGCTAAATAATGTAATGGAACTTCATTGAGTAATTTCGGTTCGTTTTCAAGCAGTTTTTTATAGCGTTCTTCAGGAGTAAGCGCCAATAAATCAATACGATAATCGTCGATTAAGCAGATTTGTTTTTCAATTAATTCAAAGTAAAATGTTTTAAACTGACTATTGTTTTCCATTAAATCTTGGAATTCTTTTCGATTCACTATCCATAATTTACAATCATGCAATGCTTTTATACTTTTACGTGAGGGCGTTTGATTTAAAAAACTTTTTAAAGAAGCCGTAAAGGAGTTTTTTAATGAAAGATAAGTGGTTTTTTCTTCCTCGTTAATGAGTATAGCATGTTGTAAAATTCCTTCTTCAATAAAGCAGAAATTGGAACAAATTTCGCCTTGTTTCACAAAAAAATCATTTTTTTTAAGTGAAATGGGTCTGAAAAACGTTTGAATTATTTCTAATGGGAAAGACAATTTAAATGAAATTGAATTATTCAGCTAATTTAACCATTAAAAAGTTTAAATTTGATAAAATTTACTACTAAACTATGAAAAAATTATTTTTAACCTTTTGCTTGTTTGGTGCGCATTTGATTTTTAGTCAAGACAAGATGCCATTCAAGATTTATGATCGATCAGGTCAAGAAGTAAATTATTCTAAAATGCTTTCTGTTGCTAAAAAGAATGATGTAGTGCTCTTTGGTGAAATTCATAATAATTCAATACTGCATTGGTTGCAATTGGAATTTGTAAAAGATTTGTCTGTAAAAAATAAATTGGTTTTAGGAGCTGAAATGTTAGAAAGGGATAATCAAGATGAATTAAATGCTTATTTAGCTGGATCCATTAATCAGAAAAAATTTGATTCTGTAGCACGTTTATGGGTCAATTATAAAACGGATTACAAACCCCTAGTTGATTTTGCAAAGGAAAATAAATTGGCTTTTATTGCTACGAATGTTCCCAGAAAATATGCCAGTTTAGTCTATAAAAATGATTTTAAAGTCTTAGATACATTAAGTGGAGAAAGAAAAAATTGGGTAGCACCATTGCCAATTGAATACGACGCCGAATTACCAGGATATAAATCGATGAAAGATATGGGAGATGGGCATATATCTGAAACATTACCTAAAGCCCAAGCGTTGAAAGATGCTACCATGGCATATTCTATTAGTCAGAATTTAAAAGAAGCATCTGTTTTTGTTCATTTCAATGGTACCTACCATTCCAATAATTATGAAGGAATTAATTGGTATTTAAGAAAATTTGTTCCTAAAGTAAAAATAATGACCATTGCCACTGTGGAACAAGAAAACATAGACTTGTTTAAAAAAGAAAATAACAATTTAGCTGATTTTATAATTGTAGTTGATAGTGATGTAACTAAAACCCATTAAATGAAAAAAATATTTTTATGTTGTTTATTCCTAGTACAGTTTGCACTGCTAGGACAAGAAATAAATTTTAAAGAAATCGTATTTCAAAATATTGGTCCAACAATAATGAGTGGACGAGTAGTGGATTTGGCTGTTAATCCTGATAACCCAACAGAGTTTTATGCAGCTTATGCTTCCGGAGGTGTTTGGTACACCAATACTAACGGGAATAGTTTTGAACCAATTATGGATACAGCAACCACATTAAATTGCGGTAGTTTATTTGTCGATTGGAATACAAAAACACTTTGGGTAGGAACAGGAGAAGTTAATGCTTCTCGCTCGTCGTATGCAGGAATTGGATTGCTTAAAACAACAAATAATGGGAAGAGTTGGGAACATTTAGGTTTAAAAGATAGTCATCATATTGCATCTATTTGGGTAAATCCGAAAGATAACAATGAAATAGTTGTTGGTGTTACGGGTCATTTGTATTCTAAAAATGAAGAAAGAGGTGTTTTTAAATCTTTAGATGGTGGAAAAACATGGAAAAATACGTTGTTTATTAATGATGAGACAGGAATTATCGATTTAGTGGTAGCAGAAAATAATCCGAATATAATGTATGCTGCTGCTTGGGATAAAATGAGAGCAGCATGGAATTTTAAAGGGAATGGAAAAAATTCAGGGATTTATAAAAGTACTGATGCAGGTTCTACTTGGACCAGAATTGCAGATGCTTCTGGTTTTCCATCAAATGAAGGAATAGGAAGAATTGGATTGGCATTGTATGATGAAAATACTGTTTATGCAGTTGTTGATAATCAAAATTTGAGACCCAATTCAAAAAATGAAAAAACGAAAGATGCTAATGCGGCTTTATTTTCTACAGAAATTATTGGAGCAGAAGTATATTTAACAAAAGATGGGGGTAAAACTTGGAAAAAAACAAACACAACCTATATTGAGGATTGTTTTTACACCTATGGGTATTATTTTGGAGATATTACTGTTTCTAAAACAAATCAAAATCGAATTTATATTTCAGGAGTTCCGTTATTATGTTCAAATGATGGAGGGGAAACTTTTGAAGCAATTAATAAGGAGAATGTGCATGCTGACCATCATGTGGTTTGGACCAATCCTCAAAATCCCAACCATATTATTAATGCTAATGATGGAGGTGTAAATATAAGTTATGACAATGGAAAACATTGGATAAAATGCAACAATCAAGAAGTTGGACAATTTTATACCGTTAATGTAGATAATCAGGAAAACTACAAGGTTTATGGGGGCTTACAAGATAATGGGGTTTGGGTTGGACCAAATAATTATGCTCCTTCTTATGAATGGCAACAAGAAGGTAAATATCCGTATGAAAGCATCATGGGAGGCGATGGTATGCAAGTGCAAATTGACGCCAATAATGCTAATATTGTTTATACTGGATTTCAATTTGGAAATTATTTTAGAATAGACAGAAAAGGAATAACAGAAAGAATAACTCCTGTATCTGAAGATAAGAAAAATCCATTTCGTTTTAATTGGCAAACACCTATTTTACTTTCGGTTCATAATAATGACATAGTTTACATGGGTTCAAATTTTTTACATCGTTCTATGAAACAAGGTAAAAAATGGGAGATTATTTCTCCTGATCTTACCAATGGAAAAGTTGAGGGCAATGTGCCTTTTGGTACTATAACGTCAATTAGTGAAAGTAAATTCCAGTTTGGATTATTAGTTGTAGGAACAGACGATGGAAATGTACAATTAACAAAAAACTCAGGAGTAAATTGGATCAAAATTTCCGATAAACTGCCACAAAAATTGTGGGTTTCAAGAGTGCGATTTTCCAATTTTAATAAGGAAAGAATATATGTAACCATGAATGGATATCGACAAGACGACTTCCAATCTTATGTCTTTGTTTCCGACGATTTAGGTCAAAACTGGCGTTCTATTTCTACAGGATTGCAACAAGCAGTAAATGTTATTTTAGAAGATGCAGAAAATGAAAATATTTTATATGTTGGAACCGATAATGGCTTGTATATTAGTATAGATAAAGGCGAAAATTGGGCCGATTTTTCCGAAGGAATACCGAATGTTGCTGTTCATGATTTAGTGATTCAAAAGAAAGCAAAAGATTTATTAGTTGCTACACACGGAAGGTCTTTATATAAACGGAATTTAAAGGAACTGTATCAAATGAATACTGCACTAAAAGAGTCTAAAAATTTACTTTTTGAAATAGAAGATTTAGTGTATTCAAAACAATGGGGTTCAAAAAGTTACACATGGGGAAGTATGGTATTGCCACAATTAAACATTGGTTTTTATTTCAATACTTTAAATAATGCAACATTAACAATTAAGAATAAAGATAATATTGTTGTTTATCAACACACCTATAATGCGGTGAAAGGATTGAAAAAAATCACATTTGATGTAACAATAGATGAAAAAACAAAAAAAGCTATTGAGAAGGCAGATGCGAGTTTGAAAATTCATAAAGGAGAAAATAACAACTATTATTTACCTGTTGGAAAATATTTTGTTGAATTAAATGATGGTGCTAAAACTGTAAAACAGCCATTTGAAATAAAATCGGAAAAACTGAACTTTTATGATAATTAAATAAATTGTCAAAGAAGTTTATTTATTTACTGTAGCGCACAAATTCATTGAAAAAGTGGCGGTTTTTACTAGTAAAAATACTGTAAATGTTTGCTATTTGTTTTACTAACAAAAAGATATAGGGAAATAATTTTTAGTGTGTGTGCTGATTAGTTTTCAGCGCTATAAAGGCAAATTCATAAATAAAATTTGAGCCTTAAATAGGATAAAATAGTGTAAGTAAAGTATTGATAGATTGAATTCTGAGTTTTTCTATTTGAAATTAACACCTAACTTTCTGATATTTAGCGAATATTAAATTCATTTAAAATCATTATAAATTAAGTTTAAAAGGTTGTAAGTTCTACTTATAACCTTTATTTTTGCTTGAATTTATATATTTCAAATTAACAATAACTATAATTATGGCAAAATCAGCATTTTTAAAGTCATCCATTGCGAAAAAATATTGGATGGCATTGACAGGATTGTTCTTGTGCTTGTTTTTGGTTGGTCACTTATTAGGAAACTTACAATTGTTAGCAGGTAGATCTACTGAAGCTGCATTACAATTTAATAAGTACGCTTTGTTTATGACTTCAAATCCAGCAGTAAAAGTACTTTCTTATTTAACTTATATTTCAATTTTATTCCACGCTATCGACGGTATTGCTTTAGCAATTCAAAACAAAAAAGCTAGACCAGTAAATTACGCTTATAAAAATGATAGCGTAAGCAGTTCTTTTTCTTCGAGAAACATGGCAGTTTTAGGAACATTAGTTTTAGTTTTCATTGCTACTCACATGGTGAATTTTTGGGCTAAAATGCATTTTGATAAAAATATGCCATTACAAACTATTGCTGCTGAAAACATGGGACAAAAAGTTGAATTTTTTGTTTCTACAAACAATGGTTTAGCTGGAAATGATGCTTTCTTAGGGAAGTTTATTCCAACAAATGCTGTTGATGGTAAATACTATTTTGTAGAAGGTAATTCAATTTACTTAAACAGAGAGTTTAAAGATATCCATGATGGTAACAAATTAAAAAAGGAAAAGATTAAAATTGCTGAAGGATATAAAGATTTACATAAAATCACTATTGAATTCTTTAAAAGTAAAGGTAAATTATTTGGTGCTATTCCTAACGAAGGGTTGTTGTTTACCATTTTTTATGTGTTTTCAATGGCAGTTTTAGGTTTCCATTTATGGCATGGGTTCCAAAGCGCATTTCAATCATTAGGGGTTAATAACAAATTCACTCCAGCAATTCAATTTTTTGGAAAGGTTTTTTCTGTAATCGTTCCTTTATTATTTGCAATTATTCCACTTTACATTCACTTTATATTAAAATAAAAACATATGGCATTAGATTCTAAAATACCTCAAGGTCATATTTCTGAAAAATGGACTAACCACAAGAATCACTTGAAATTGGTTGCTCCAAATAATAGACCAAAAATCGATGTAATCGTTGTAGGTACAGGTTTGGCTGGTGCTTCAGCAGCTGCATCTCTAGGTGAGATGGGTTATAACGTTAAAGCATTTTGTTTCCAAGATTCTCCAAGAAGAGCACACTCAATTGCTGCTCAAGGAGGTATCAATGCAGCAAAAAACTATCAAAATGATGGTGACAGTATATATAGATTATTTTATGACACAATCAAAGGAGGTGACTACCGTGCTCGTGAAGCCAACGTACATCGTTTAGCAGAAGTTTCGGGTAATATCATCGACCAATGTGTGGCGCAAGGTGTTCCTTTTGCACGTGAATATGGTGGTTTGTTAGATAACCGTTCGTTTGGAGGTACTCAAGTACAACGTACTTTTTATGCCGCTGGTCAAACAGGGCAACAATTGTTATTAGGTGCTTACTCTGCATTATCAAGACAAATTGGTTTAGGAAGAGTTAAAATGTATAACCGTCACGAAATGTTAGACATCGTAAAAGTAGACGGAAAAGCACGCGGAATTATAGCAAGAAACTTAATCACTGGAGAGTTAGAAAGACATTCTGCTCATGCGGTTATTATTGCGTCTGGTGGATATGGAAATGTATATTTCTTGTCTACAAATGCAATGGGAAGTAATGTAACAGCAGCTTGGAAAATTCATAAAAAAGGTGCTTTCTTCGCGAATCCTTGTTATGTTCAAATTCACCCAACTTGTATTCCTGTTCATGGAACCAATCAATCTAAATTAACGTTAATGTCTGAATCATTACGTAATTCTGGTCGTATTTGGGTGCCTAAGAAAAAAGAAGATGCAGAAGCAATTAGAGCAGGACAATTAAAACCAACTCAAATTGCAGAAGAAGATAGAGATTACTATTTAGAAAGAAGGTATCCTGCATTTGGTAACTTAGTACCACGTGACGTTGCTTCTCGTGCGGCTAAAGAGCGTTGTGATGCTGGTTTCGGAATTGAAGCTAATGATACTAACGAAGGAGTATATTTAGATTTCTCTACAGAAATTAAAAATAAAGGAAAACAAGCAGCTTATGCTCAAGGAAATCATAATCCTTCAGAAGCTGAAATAATTGCTTTAGGTAAAAAATGGGTAGAAGAGAAATATGGTAACTTATTCCAGATGTATGAAAAAATTACAGCTGAAAATCCATATGAAACTCCTATGAAAATTTATCCAGCAGTACACTATACAATGGGTGGTGTTTGGGTTGATTATAACTTAATGTCTACTATACCAGGTTGTTTTGTGGCAGGAGAAGCTAATTTCTCTGATCACGGAGCAAACCGTTTAGGAGCTTCTGCTTTAATGCAAGGTTTAGCAGATGGTTATTTTGTATTGCCTTATACCATTTCTAATTATTTAGCAGACGAAATTAGAACAGGTAAAATTTCTACAGATTTACCTGAGTTTGTTGATGCAGAAAATGAAGTGCGTCAATCAATTGAACGTTTCTTAAATAATAATGGTTCAAAATCAGTAGATTATTTCCACAAACGTTTAGGACATATTATGTGGAATAAAGTTGGAATGGCTCGTAACGAACAAGGATTAACTGAAGCAATTGCTGAAATTGCGGAATTAAGAGAAGAGTTCTATAAAGATGTTTATGTGCCAGGTTCAGCTAATGAATTGAACCCAGAATTAGAAAAAGCTTTAAGAGTTGCTGACTTTATGGAACTTGGGCAATTAATGGCAAAAGATGCTTTATTAAGAAAAGAATCTTGTGGTGGGCATTTCCGTGAAGAGTATCAAGATGCAGAAGGTGAAACACTTCGTGACGACGAAAATTTCTCTTATGTAGCCGCTTGGGAATATCAAGGAAGTGATGCAGGAAAATCGGTACTTCATAAAGAAGAATTGAAATACGAATTCATTAAAATTGCAGCTAGAAATTATAAATAGTAATTAGTATATAGTGAAGAGTAATTAGTCAACTTTACAAAAACTAATCACTTATTACTTATCACTAATCACTTAATAAAATAAAATTATGGCATCAAAAAATATAAATATCAAATTAAAAGTTTGGCGTCAAAAAAGCGGTCAAACTCAAGGTAAATTAGAAGATTATACCTTAAATAACGTTTCTACTGACAGTTCGTTTTTAGAAATGATGGATCAATTGAACGAACAATTGGTTAACGAAAGAAAAGAACCAATTGCATTTGACCACGATTGTCGTGAAGGTATTTGTGGTATGTGTTCTATGTTTATTAACGGTAGAGCACACGGACCAGATACTGGAATTACAACTTGTCAATTACACATGCGTTCTTTCAAAGATGGAGAAACTATTTACGTGGAACCATGGAGAAGTAAAGCTTTTCCAGTTATCAAGGATTTAGTTGTTGATAGAAGTTCATTTGATAGAATTCAACAAGCAGGAGGATTCGTATCAGTAAATACTTCTGGTAATACTATTGATGCTAATGCAACTCCAATCCCTAAAGCGGATGCTGATAAAGCATTTGAAGCAGCTGCTTGTATTGGTTGTGGAGCATGTGTAGCAACGTGTAAAAATGGTTCGGCTATGTTATTCGTTGGGGCAAAAGTTTCTCAATATGCATTATTACCTCAAGGTAAAGTAGAAGCTACTCAACGTGTATTAAACATGGTACGTCAAATGGATGAGGAAGGTTTCGGAAACTGTACTAATACAGGTGCTTGTGAAATTGAATGTCCTAAAGGAATTTCTTTAGAAAACATCGCTCGTATGAATAGAGAATTTTTAAAAGCATCTTTAAAATAAAGTTTATGAAATTATTGATAAGAATATTTTTGGTTACATTGTTGTTCTCTTTGGCTTCTTGCTCTTCTGATAGTTCAACTACTACAGATGGGGAAGCACAAGACAATACAATAGCTGCTAAACCAATGAAAGTTAGGATTGATAGTCAACCTTATCTTGAATTAAGAAATGCTGATGGAACAACGAACAGTATATTAAGTGGTACTGCAGGAAACTATACTCATGTTCTATATGGTTACAATGAAGTTACAAATGCATTAAATAGAATTCCTATTACACCAAAGGAAATCAAAATTAGTTTATTTGTTCCAGAATCAAGTATAACTGTAGGGGAGCATTTGTTTTCAAGTACACAGCAACCAAGTGATTTTTATGGTAATGTTGGTTTATATAAAGTTAATGGTGTTGAGGAAACGGTAAATACAACTAATGGAAAGATAGTTATTGAATCTTATGATTCATCTTCTAGATTACTAAAAGGTACTTTTCTGATTAATACAAATGATGGAACTAATCCAAATCATACGTTTAGTGGAACTTTTGAATATGTTTTATCAGAGTAAATAAACAAATTGAAAAATAAAAAAACGCATTCTAAATTGAATGCGTTTTTTTTATTACGTATTTTTACTTTTTTAAAGTATTTCTATGAAAATAGCATTAGTTCAAACAACGATTATTTGGGAAGATAAAAAGTCTAATATTCTGCATTTTGATAAAATTCTTGCTACTGTCGATAAAAATGTGGATATCATAGTTTTTCCTGAAATGTTTACTACCGGATTTACCATGCATCCTTCCAATGTTGCTGAAACCATGGAAGGTGTTACGGTCAATTGGATGAAAGAAGTTGCGGTTACAAAAAATTGTGCCATTGCCGGAAGTTTAGTTATCGAAGAACAAGGGGGTTATTTTAATCGATTTTTATTTATTTTTCCAAATGGTACTATAGAATACTATGATAAAAGACATCTGTTTACTCTAGCCGGAGAAGAAAAAGTGTACACACCCAATCTTCAAACGAAAACAATTATTCATTATAAAGATTGGAAAATATGTCCTTTAATTTGTTATGATTTGCGATTTCCTGTATACAGTAGGAATGTTGAAAATTATGATGTGTTACTTTATGTAGCAAATTGGCCAAAACCAAGAATACAAGCGTGGGATATTTTACTTAAAGCACGAGCTGTTGAAAATTTAAGTTATGTAGTTGCTGTAAATCGGGTTGGAAATGATGCTAATGGCTTGGAATATGTAGGTCATTCGCAAGCAATAGATGCACTCGGTAATTATTTAATTGCACCATTTGAGAACGAAACAATAGCATATATTGAATTAGATAAAGAGAAGTTATTGGATACGCGCAATAAGCTAAATTTTTTAAATGATAAAGACAACTTTATATTGAGTTGATAAAAAAAGTCCAAACCTTAGTTTGGACTTTTTTTTATTTTTTTAGCTCAAATTCTTGTTCGACATCCCAATTTGCCCGTACATCAATTTTACCAGGAAAATAAATGACTTCCTCAGGTTGAGTTTTTGACAAATATTCGCCAGAATCCCATTGTTGATTTTTGTTGTCATCATAAAAGATTCTTACTGTATAAAGGCTTGGTTTAATTCCTTCAAAAAACACTTCTGTTTCTTTTTCACAATAAGTACTATTGATAATTGTAATTTCGTCAGATAAAATTTGAACTACATAAGGAAATCTTTTCACATTTTTAAAGTTAAGTTTCAAATTTCCAAAATCACTATTTTTACCTGTTTTGTAATTAAACTCTAAACTGTCGTTTTTAACACCATACATATCTTCAATGGCTCCAGGTAAAAGTTTAATTTTATAATTCTCATTTTCTTCTTTAGTGAAATCCAATACAAGTTCTTGAGCGAAATTATCAATTTTAGTTTTGAAAGAAACAATACTAGAATCTTTTTTACTAAGCTGTATTTTTTCCGAATTAATTTTTGAAACCGGCGTAGTGAATTTTAATTTTACTAAATCTTTGAAAGTTAAATTATCATTGTCGCCTAATGTAATTTTTAACGAATCAGCTACTTTCATTTTTTTTAGTTTCACAACATATTCTTTCTCAGACTGAGCACTTTTAACCACTATATTTAATGAGTCTTTAATATAGTCCGGGAAAAATATTTGCAATGAATCTTTCTTTCTATCTGTAAAGTTAGAAACAACTATTGGAATTTCTTTAGTGTCTTTTTTACCTGTAATTTTTAATTGATTTCTGTCGCCCTCAAAGCCAATAAATAATTTGTTGTTCGATTCTTGTGTAGGCTTAAAAAACTTAGTATTTGTTTTTTCTTTAAATAGCTTTAACACATAAGTTGAATCCGAAGGAAGCTTTATTTTTTCTTTTTTGAAAGCAATTTTATCCGTTTTAGGCTGGTATTTAAAATCATTATTTTTATCCTTTAATGCAAAAAGATAGTACTCACCTTCCTTTATATTTTCAATGGTAAATGCGGTATTTTTTTCTAGAGTATTAGTAACATATCGTGGTACTTCTTTATAAATAGTAGAGTCTTTAAAAGTGGAAGCGTCGTACAATAAAACATTAACATAATCATCTGTTTTGTTTTCAAAGGCATCAACAATTCCGCCTTTAATCTTCAAAGAATCGACATAAGCTCCAGTAGAAAACACATACTTGAATTGTGAGTAAGGATTTCCTTCATTATAATCGGTGATACTTTGGCCAAAATTAAAACTATAAGTAGTGTTGGGTAATAATGCCTCATTTAATTTTATAGAAATGTACTTACTAGCACTACCTTGTGGATTAACAGTGGGCTTTTTGTCCATTGGCGGAGAAATGATCAATTGCTTATTGATGTCTTTAATTTTAATATATTCACTAAAATCAATTCGAATTTCTTTACCATTAAAATTTGTTTCATAATTTTTTGGCGTACTTCTAACTAAAACGGGAGCAATTGTATCTTTTGGCCCACCAGTTATTGTGCCTCTTTTAGCACAACTTGACACTAAAAATAATATAAATAATGTATAAATATAGTTTATCAACCTCATATAAAGAAACTTAGTTTTCTAAAAACGAATAAATTAAGTAAAGAATAATTTACTTGGCAAAGTAACAATTATATTCGTTTTCCTCATAACTATTTAATCAAAATTTATGATTGAGCGTAAGCAAGGGTAAGAATACTAACTTTTGCGTTCGGAATAGAAAGTAATTCTTTAGCACAAGCTTCAATTGTTGCTCCTGTTGTTAGTACATCATCAACCAATAAAAAATGTTGTCCTTTTAAAGCGTCATTTTTTTGAACCGAGAATAGAGTGCTTTTAACTTCTCTTCTTTCTATTTTCGATTTTTTTGTCTGAGATTTTAAATATTCATTTCGTACTAGTACATCTTTGTCGTAGGGAATATTTAATTCTTGCGATAGTGTTTGGCAAAAGGTATCTATTTGATTATAACCGCGTTCATACAATCTCTTTTTATGAAGGGGTACAGGTACTATTAAATCAACAGTTTTGAATGATACAGCAACCTTAAATTCGCTTGAAAACATTTCGGCTAAATAATTGCCAATATCTTGTCTTTTTTTATACTTTAGCTGATGAATAAGGTTTTGTGCTATTCCATTTTTATGAAAGTACAACAATGAATACGCTTGTTCAATAGGTAAAATGCCGTAAAAAATTCGATGAATTTCATTAGTTTCTGTTTCTAGGTGTAAAGTAGTGGGCAAATGGTGCAAACAGTTGGTACATATGATTTTTTCATTGTGTAAAAGTAAATTGTCACAACCAGCACAATAATCAGGGTAAATTAATTTTAACAGATTTTTGTGTATTTTGTCGAAAAAATGTAGCATTTTATATATTTAATTATAAATTAGTTAAAAAATGAAAATTAAATGTCTCAAAAGAAGAATTATTCATATCGTTTAATAATATTTTTTTTATCACTTTTAATAGTAGTATTACTATATAAAGGTTATAAAGATAATAAAACTGCTCATGAGTTGCAAAATAGTTTGCAAGAAGAAAACTACATAACTCAAACGCAGTTAACGGAAATGATTGAAAAATATGATTCGGCTCTTTTGAAATTAAATAAAGTTTCTATTGAAGAGGGAACGCTAACTTTAAATTCCATTAATGGTGGCACTTCTAAAGAAACCGTTGCTCTTAGTTTTAAAGATGTTGTATCGGTAAACCAACAAATAGCGGCAATTAAAGATTCAATTGCTTCACTAAAAAAGAAACTTAGAAATTTAGAAAAATTAAATCCTGTAGCCACTAAAGAAAAAGTTGTTGTAAACAATTTAGAAAAAATTTCAGCATCTAGTAAATTAGTAATTTCAAATTTACAAGCTAGAGGAGTTAAAGTAATTAAAGATAACGCCACTAATGCTCAGAAAAAAGAAATTGAACAAATACGCGTTTGTTTTTCATTTGAAGGTACAAAGTTTGTAGATTATGGTGAAAAAGAGTTATTTATTCAAATTGTAAATCCAAAAAATGAAATTATCTCTAAAGAACAATTAATTTTTGAACAAAACAACACAGTATTACGATACAGTAAAAAGATAGATTTCATCTACAACAAACAAATTACCGACGTTTGCAACTACGTAGACCTTGAAAAAAATAAAATTTACAAAGGAAGATATGTAGTGAATTTGTATTCAGGAATTAACAAAATTGGTTCTACCATCTTCAACTATAATTAATTTACAAAAAAACTTTTCTTAATTCCATTCCTTATTTTACTTTTGCAGTATGGCAAAACAAGAAGACTTATTTAAGAATGTAGTTTCGCATGCAAAAGAGTACGGATTTATTTTTCCGTCAAGCGAAATTTATGATGGATTGAGTGCAGTATATGACTATGCTCAAAACGGGGTAGAATTAAAGAAAAACATCCGTGATTATTGGTGGAAATCAATGGTGCAAATGCATGAAAACATTGTAGGTATTGATGCCGCAATATTTATGCACCCTACAACTTGGAAAGCATCGGGTCACGTAGATGCTTTTAATGATCCTTTAATTGATAATAAAGATTCGAAAAAAAGATACCGTGCCGATGTGTTAATTGAGGATTATGCCGAAAAATTAAACCAAAAAGCACAAAAAGAAATAGAAAAAGCTAAAGGCCGTTTTGGCGATGCTTTTGACGAGGCTCAGTTTGTAGCGACTAACGAAAGAGTTAAAGGTTATTTAGACCAGAAAAATGCAATCTTACAAAGAATGGCTAAGGGTCTAGATTCTGGCGATTTAGCCGATGTGAAAGCTTTAATCGAAGAATTAGAAATCGCTTGCCCGGAATCAGGTTCGCGCAATTGGACCGAAGTACGCCAGTTCAACTTAATGTTCGGTACTAAATTAGGCGCTTCTGCTGATTCAGCAATGGATTTGTATTTACGTCCGGAAACTGCACAAGGTATTTTTGTAAATTTCTTAAACGTTCAAAAAACAGGCCGTATGAAGATTCCTTTTGGAATTGCTCAAACAGGTAAAGCCTTCCGTAATGAAATTGTGGCTCGACAATTTATTTTCCGTATGCGTGAGTTTGAACAAATGGAAATGCAATTCTTTGTGAAGCCAGGAGAAGAAATGAAATACTACGAATACTGGAAAGAAACGCGTTTAAAATGGCATTTGTCGCTAGGTTTAGGGAAAGAAAATTACCGTTTTCACGACCATGAAAAATTAGCACACTATGCCAATGCTGCTGCCGATATTGAGTTCAATTTCCCGTTCGGATTTAAAGAATTGGAAGGAATTCATTCCCGTACCGATTTCGATTTAAAAGCACACGAACAATTCTCAGGTAAAAAATTACAATATTTTGATACGGAAGAAAACAGAAACTATGTACCTTATGTAGTAGAAACATCGGTTGGTTTAGATCGTATGTTCTTAGCTGTATTCTCAAAAGCCTTACAAGAAGAAACCTTGGAAGATGGTTCTACTAGAACTGTATTGCGTTTGCCTTCTGTATTAGCACCAACAAAAGCTGCCATTTTACCATTAGTGAAAAAAGATGGTTTGCCAGAAGTGGCAAAAGAAATTGTGGAAGAATTAAAATGGGATTTCAATGTGGCGTATGATGAAAAAGATGCAGTAGGTCGTCGTTACAGAAGACAAGACGCTTTAGGAACACCTTTCTGTATTACAGTAGATCACCAAACATTAGAAGATAAAACAGTTACTATTCGTCATAGAGATTCTATGGAACAACAACGTGTAGCCATTTCAGAATTAAGAACAATTATTGCAAATGAAGTTTCTATGCGTAATTGGTTAATGAAAATGTAGTTGTAAAGTATCAATACACACATCCAATAAAAGTAAAACCCCAAATTTCAATAGAGATTTGGGGTTTTTATTTGTTAGTCCTTTTTGTGTCTACTTTATGTTCTAGTTTGTGTTCTAGTTTGTGTTCTAGTTTGTGTCATGCTGAATTTATTTCAGCATCTCCAGCATCTCTAGCATCTCTAGCATCTCTCCAGCAACTTCTTTTTGTCATGCTGAATTTATTTGCTAGCGCCTGTTCGCTACGCTAGAGCCAGCATCTTCCTTTTGTCATGCTGAATTTATTTGCTAGCGCCTGTTCGCTACGCTAGAGCCAGCATCTCTTCAACATCCTTTTATTCCTCTAAAGCATTCCAACCTCTCGCTTTCAACGCAATTTTAGTGTTGGCTCTCGTTATTAAATGCGTGCCTTCGTTTTCGGCAACCATATGACCAATAACAGTAAAATTAGGATTGTGCTTTATTTTATCGTAATCATCCATTTTAATAGTGAAAAGCAATTCATAATCTTCACCACCATTTAAAGCAATGGTAGTACTGTCTATACTAAATTCTTCGCACACATTTATTAATTGTGGATCGATAGGTATTTTTTCTTCATATAAATTACAACCCACATGAGATTGTTTACAGATGTGTAAAAGTTCAGACGACAAACCGTCCGAAATGTCAATCATTGCCGTAGGTTTAATTTCTAATTTTTCTAATAGTTCCTTAACATCTTTTCGGGCTTCTGGTTTTAGCTGTCGTTCAATTAAATAGGTGTAATCATCCAAAATTGGCTGATTGTTTGGGTTCACTTGAAACACTTGTTTTTCACGTTCCAGTACTTGTAATCCCATATAAGCAGCGCCTAAATCTCCAGAAACCACTAACAAATCGCCTACTTGAGCACCATTTCTATACGTAATTTCATCAAGAGAAGCTTCTCCAAGAGCGGTAATACTTATAATTAATCCTTTTTGCGAAGAAGTAGTGTCGCCACCAATTACATCAACACCATAAATAGAAGCAGCCAATGTAATTCCGGCCATTAGTTCTTCCAGTGCTTCTAACGGAAAACGGTTAGAAACCGCCAATGAAACTGTAATTTGAGTTGGTTGTGCATTCATTGCACAAATGTCCGATACATTAGCAACTACGGCTTTGTAACCCAAATGCTTTAAAGGCATGTAACTTAAGTCAAAATGAACACCTTCCACTAATAAATCAGTAGAAACAACCACTTTTTTTTCTTTAAAATCTAAAACGGCAGCGTCATCACCAATACCTTTTATAGTACTTTCTTGGCTGATAGTGAAGTGTTTAGTTAAATGTTCAATTAATTTAAACTCACCTAACGAAGCTAAACTTGTTTTTTTCTGATTTTTATCTTCTAACATGTAATTACAAATTTTGGCAAAGATACAGCTTTTCAATCCAAAATAAATCAATACTTTCTTAATATAACAAGGGTTAAATTAACGTTTATATAATACGAATTGTAATTTCATTTAACATTATGATTTTAGATTTGCCATGTAAAAAAAAGACAAAATGATACTTGCATTAGAAAAAAGTAAGGTAAAATGGAATGAAAACAAAAAAAATTTCTGGTGGTTGGTTTTTTATCAATTACAACTTTTATTGTTTTTTGTGTTGTTTGTTTTTTTATTGATTTATGAAATTTAGAGAGTAGTTTTTTTCATAGTGGTATTAGCAACTTAGTTGTGTTTATTGTTAATACGCTTCTTGTTTTCATGAAATAACGATGGTTTAGTAGTTGGTCGTTTAATTTGAGTGAAAATGTTTTAAGAAGACTGGGTGTTCCAGTCTTTTTTTATTGGTTTAATTCCTGAAGTTTGTCGTAAACCAAATGGCTTTCGTATCCTTTTCTCAAGAGAAAGTCAACAAACTTTTTATTTTTTTTAGGACCTTTTCTTTCTTTACAACTTTCCCAATGTTTTTCTGCTAATTGATGAAAATGGTTGAAATAATTCTCTGTTGAAATTTCGGCTAAGGCCAATTCAATATTTTTTTTAGAAATGCCTCTAAATTTAAGTTCTAAACTAATGCGTACCTTGCCCCAAGACTTATAATTGTGTTTGCCGCGAGCAAAACTTTTAGCAAAACGTTCTTCGTTTATGTAATTATTTTCTATCAGAAAAATCATCACTTGCTCTTTTGCGGCCGGAATAAGGTTAAAATTTTTCAATTTTTCTTCCACCTCTTGGTAGCAGCGGTCTTGATAACTGCAGAAATATTCCATTTTACTGCGAATTTCATCAATAGAGTAACTTTTATTCTGTTGTTTTTTCAATTAATTAACGATTTAATAAACTATATTTTTACGAAAACTTGATTATATAGAATAAATTTGCGTACATTTACAAGCTTTTCTTTTTAAGGAAGTTAAGCACAAAAAAATCTAATAAAACCCAAAATTAACAAAAATGAAATTAAAACTACTAGTTTTAGCTTTTTTATGCTCTATCTTGTCTTGGGGGCAAACTACATTGGCTGCTTGGACTTATCCTACAACTATAGGAAATGCTCCTGCAACATTAACTGCTGAATGTGGTATTTTTTCTGCAACTTCAAACTTTTATGCAGATGGCACAAACGGTTCAAGTAACTGGGCGGTTGTGACAACAAGGCAGTATTTTGCAGGGGTAGCTCCTGCCGCAGCATTATGTGGTGTAACAACAGCTACTGGTGCTTATTCATTAGTTGCGCCTGCTTCACCTTTTAATAATGGATTTTCAGTAGTTTTTAAATTACCAACTACCGGATATCAGGATTTGATATTAACTTATGCTACTAGAGGAACAGCTTCTGGTTATACTACTCACGATTGGTCATATAGTACTGATGGAGTTACTTTTACGCCACATGCTACTATTGGTGGAAGAAATGCTACTGCATTTTCTAATCAAACAGTAGATTTTTCGGCAATTTCTGCTTTAGATAATTTAGCAAATGTCTATATTAAATTAACCGTTACAGGAGCGACAGCTTCAGGTGGAAATAATAGATTTGATAATGTTAATTTCACAGGAGTTCTTTTGGGTGGTTCGCCTAGTATTTCTGTTTCTCCAGCAACATTAACTGGTTTCAATTATATAGTTGGTGCAGGTCCTTCTGCTAACCAAACTTTTACTGTAAGTGGTGCAAATTTAACTGCTAATTTAGTTTTAACAGCACCAACTGATTATGAAATTGCTACAGCTGCGGCCGGGCCTTTTAGTGGTTCAATTTCTTTAACACCAACAGCAGGGACTGTGGCGAGCACCACAATTTATGTTCGTTTAAAAGCAGGATTATCTGTAGGGGCTTATAATAGTGAAACCATTGTTGCCTCAAGTACGGGTGCAACGAGTCAAAATGTAACGTGTAGTGGAACAGTTACTGGTTCGTCATTGTCGGATGTTATTGCGGTGGCTTCTTCTGAATCGGCTACTGTTAACAGTATAATTAATGATGCAGCACCTTTAACTTCTACAACGGGTGTGCAAGTATGGCAATTTAAAGTGCGTGATGGTGGTGCAACCTTGGCAGATGCAGATAATTTACCTACTATATTAACATCATTTACATTAGCGCAAGCTGCTGGTAATCAAGTTTCAACATGGTCAGATGCAATCAATACAATTGCGTTATTTGACGGTTCAACTTTTATTGCCTCAGGTACAGTTACTGCAACACAAATTCAATTTACAGGTTTAAATGTAAGTGTTGCCGATAATACAGAAAAAACATTAAGTTTAAGATTGTCGTTAAAATGCCCACTTGGAGCAGATGCGTTTGATAATGAAGATTTCGGATTCTCATTGTCTAATGCAAATACTACTTTCTCTGCAACAGGTTCAGGTAAAACTGCATTTGCTGCTCAAACATCTGCAAATGGAAGCAATGTGATTAATGTAGTAGCAACAAGATTAACTTATACAACGCAACCTGTTACAACAGGAATTAATAATACAATGGCTAATGTTGTGCTTGCCGCAACAGATGCTTGTGGAAATGTCGACTTAAATTTTACTGGTTCTATTTCATTAACCAGTACAGGTACAATGACGGGTTCGCCATTAACAGTTACTGCTACTGCAGGTGTGGCTAATTTTGCAACCATAGTTCATACAGTTTTAGGAACTGGTTTAACGCTAAATGCAACATCAGTTGGTTTAACTTCAGCTACAAGTACCTTATTTGATATAACAGCGGTAACAGCTTTTACACCTGGTGATTTTGCCGTTATTGCGTTAAATTCTAATATTCTTTGTTATCCAGCAGGACCTAATGGGGTATATTCTGCAGGAGATGATGAAATTAGTTTTATTACTTTTAAAGATATTCAAAACGGAGATACTTTTTCTATTACAGATAATGGTTATGAAAGAGCAACTGCTAATTTATGGGGAGACCAAGAAGGTGTTTATACAATTACCAGAACAGGCGGAACTATTTTAGCAGGTACAGTAATTACAATTCGTTTACGAAATGTGGCACCTTTAGCCGAATTTGTTTCTCCAGATACTGCTTGGACTGTTTCAAGAGCAGCTGGGTTTCCAACAGGAAGTTTAGTAATGAATTCAGGAGGAGATCAAATCTTTTTCATGCAAGGAGGTTCTTGGTCTAATCCAGCTGGAACTGCCGATGCGGTTTATACGCCAGGGGTTTATTTATATGCATTTAATACTAATACAGGGTGGAATTCTTTTATGAATAGTACCCAACAATCGGGACTACCAATTGATTTAAGATGTTTTAGTTTAATGCCTGGTTCTGCAACGGACTTTTTAGAATACACAGGTCCAATTACTCCAGCAGCTAAATTAGATTGGATTGCACGTTTAAATAATCCAGCAAACTGGACAAATAGAGTAAATTGTGCAGGTTATACAAGCATGCACGTAGGACAAAATTATTCTGTAATTACAGGAGGAACCTACATTGATGGTGTTTGGACTGGTGCTAAGAGTACAGATTGGTTTGATTGTTCAAATTGGCAAACATTAGAAGTGCCAAACCAAACAGTTAATGTAGATATTAATTCAACTTATGCACAACGTGATGCAGTTATTGATATTGTAGCTAATGCATCTACCGCTGCTCTTTATGGTAATATTGCAACTTCAAATAATATTTCAATTACAGATAAAGTATTGCAAATTGAAGGAAATGCAAATAATCGATTAGATGTTCATGGTAATTTATTACTTGACGGAACGGGTACTATCGATATGGATGATAACAATGCTGCAACAGCCGATGGACAAATTAATTTATACGGAAATTGGACAAATAACCTAGGTAGTGCTGCTTTTTCTGAAGGAAATGGAACGGTAACGTTTACAGGTTCTGTACCGCAGATAATTAATAATGTTACTCCAGACGGAACAGAATCGTTCTACAATGTAGTATTGAATAATAATTTTACAACTTCTGTTTCTAATGATATTATTGCAACAGGAGATTTAACGATAAATCCAACAAAAACATTAGTGATTTCTTCTAATGATTATGTTCAGGTTACAAATAATATTACCAACAACGGTGTGTTTAACGTATTAAACAATGGTTCGTTAATACAAATTAATGACGCCGGTGTAAATACAGGTTCCATAAATTACGAACGTATTCCTTCAGTTAAATTACAAGATTACGTGTACTGGTCGTCTCCAGTATCAAGTTTTGATGTGAATTCAATTTCACCTTTAACACCTGCTTACTACCATTGGTCATGGAATCCAACAATGGCTAATTTAAATGGTGGTCAAGGATATTGGGAAAATGCTTCAACAAATATGTTAGCAGGAAAAGGGTACATAGTGCGTGCACCAAACGGATTTAGTAATTCAGTTAATCAAAACTGGAATGTACAATTTACAGGTGTTCCTTTTAATGGTGTTTATAATACAACAATTGCAAGAGGTAGCGATTTAGGTGCAGGATCAGCAGGACCAAATGGAGTAATGCGTTTAGCAACAGATGACAACTGGAATTTATTAGGAAATCCATACCCGTCGGCTATTAGTATCAATGCATTCTTAACAGCTAATACAAATATTGATGGTTTTGTTCGATTATGGACACACGGAACATTGCCTTCAACAGCAACAGTAGATCCATTTTACGACAACTTTGTTTCTAACTACACAGCTGCTGATTATATTGCAGTTAATGGTGCTGGAGCAACAAGTGGTCCTGGTACTTTAAGTGTTGTTGGTGGTGGTCAAGGATTCTTTGTATTAATGAATCCAGGTGCAGCAGGAAGTGACACAGTTACTTTTAATAATGCAATGAGAAATAAAACATACTCAAATTCACAGTTCTACAGAACGACTTCAAATCAGGCTCAATTGCCTTCAGGTCCTAATTATGAAAGAAATGGAATTTGGTTGGATTTAGTAAATAATGATACGCAAGCAACAACAAGAACTTTAGTAGCTTATGTAAGTGAGGCTACTTATGGTAAAGATAGAATGTACGATGCTTTAACGGATTACAAACAAGGACAAAACATTTATTCATTAATAGGAAACGATGTGTTTGCTATTCAAGGAAGACCAGTACCATTTGATGAAAATGATAAAGTTCCAATGGGAGTTAAAATACCAACTTCTGGAAAATATAAAATTGCAATTGGCGCAGTTGATGGATTGTTCTTGCCTTCAAATGGAAATCAAAAAATATATTTAGAAGATACTTTTACAAATGTTATTCACGATTTAACCATGACGCCTTATGAATTTGATGCACAAGCCGGTGTTGATAATGCTCGATTTGTGTTAAGATATGCAACAAATGCATTAGGAAATGAAACTTTTGTGTCAAATGATGATTTAGTAATTTATTCAAGTAATCAATTAAGTGTTCATTCTTCACAAAAAATAAATCAAGTAAAAGTATTTGATGTATTAGGAAGAGAATTGTTTAATTCTAATAAAATTAATGCTAATGAATTGGTACTACCAGTAGCTAAAAATTCTGTAGCCTTACTTTTAGAAATTGAATTAGAAAATGGAGTAAAAGTGTTTAGAAAAACAGTTTACTAAAAAATATTTAAAAATACAGTTAAAAAAGGTCGGTTTTGCCGACCTTTTTTGTTTTTTAATATAAATTATTTATCTTTGAAAGTTGCAATAACCCAAAAAAATCAACTATATGAAAAAAACTTTACATTTTTTACTGGTTTTTTTATGTGCAGTTTCTTTTGCACAGAAAAAAGATGCCTGGACAGAAGTGGATAAATTGACTGTCAATCCTTCTGACAAAATAAGAAAATCTGTTCTACCTGCAGATTATAAATTGTATCAATTTGACTACCATACATTTGCTGGTAAATTGGTTGATGTTCCTAACAGAGATTATATAACTGGACAATCAAATGTAATCGTAACATTACCTATGCCAAATGGGAAAATGGAAGATTTTAGAATTGTTGAAGCCTCTGTTTTTGATGAGGAATTACAAAGTCAATTTCCAGAAATTAGATCCTTTGCGGGTCAAGGTGTTCAAGACCCATCTAAAAATTTAAGATTTTCAATTTCTCCCTACAATGGACTAAGTGCCATGATTAGAGTTGGATCTGAAAAGACAACTTATATTATTGATCCTTTTTCAATCGATTATAAAACGGTAATCGTTTATGATCGTTCTAAAACTACAAAATCTGTTGGTGAATTTATTTGTACAACTGAAGATGCAGTTCGTGAATTCGGTATACAAACACATAGAGGTGGTAATGTAGTGTACAATAATGCAGACGATGCTAATTTGAGAAGATTTAGAATGGCGCAGTCTTGTACGGCAGAATATGCAAATTATTTTGGAGCAACAAGTGCTGCTCAAGTTAATTTAGTTTTAGCTGCATTCAATGCTACTTATACAAGAGTGAATGGCGTTTTTGAGATGGATTTCAATGCTACTTTTGTTATTATTGCTCAATCTACTAATGTTATTTATTACAATCCAGCAACAGATCCTTATTCAGCAGCAGCTAATATGGCAAATTGGAATACAGAATTGCAAAATAATTTAAGTGCTAACTTAACTGGTCCAGCTACTTCTTTAGCTGCTAATAACGCAGCGTATGATATTGGCCATTTATTTGGTGCTACGGGTGGTGGTGGAAACGCAGGTTGTATTGGATGTGTGTGTGATAACGATACGGCTAGTACTACTGATAAAATGAAAGGTTCTGGTATTACTTCACCTGCCGATGGAATTCCAATGGGAGATAATTTTGATATTGATTATGTAGCCCACGAAATTGGTCACCAAATGGGAGGTAACCACACTTGGACTTTTGGAGGAAACGAAGGTACTATTGCTCAAGTTGAGCCAGGTTCAGGTTCTACTATTATGGGATATGCCGGTATTACTGGTGCTACAGATTTACAAGCGCATTCAGATGCATTATTTCATGCGGTTTCAATTCAGCAAATTACCAATAATATAAAAGCAAAATCGTGTCCGGTTATTGTTCCAATTTCAAATGCTGTGCCAACAGCTAATGCAGGTGCAGATTTAACGTTACCTATTGGAACTCCGTTTAGACTAGATGGAATAGGAACTGATGCAAATACAGGCGATGCATTGACTTACATTTGGGAACAAATGGATGATAACAATGCGGCAACTACCTATCCTTCACCTACAGCTACTTCAGGTGTAGCGTTTAGAAGTTGGGTAGCAACTACTTCTCCTACACGTATTTTCCCAAGAATTGAAGATTTATTAAGTAGTGGTGTAAATGGAACAATGTGGGAAAAAATCCCAACTGTAAATAGAACTATGAATTTTAGATTTACAGTGAGAGATAATAAACCTGGTGGTGGTGCTAATGAAAGTGACGATATGGTTGTTACTTTTACTAATACAAGAGGGCCTTTAGCAGTAACTTCACAAAATACAACAGGTATCAATTACCAACAAGGTTCTACACAAACGGTAACATGGACAGTAAACAATACTAATTTAATGACGGGTGCAGCAAATGTAAACATTAAATTATCAACAGATGGAGGTTATACTTATCCAATTACTTTATTAGCTAATACGCCAAATGATGGTTCTCAAGCAGTAACCATTCCAAACGTATTTGCTCCTTATTGTAGAATTATGGTTGAAGCAGCTGCGAATAACTTCTTTGCCATTAATACACAAACTTTTTCTATTGGTTATAGTGTAACAGAAATATGTAATAATTATACTGCTAATCCTGCAGGGGCAATTCCTCAAGGAAGTTATGCAGGTTGGGCAATTAATGTACCCGCTAACGTAACAGTTACCGATGTTAATGTTACAACAGGAATTACGCACGGTAGAAGAAATCAAATTTACGCTTTTGTTAGAAAAGCCGGTACACCAAATATAGATGTGAATTTATTCCAAACGGGAAGTTGTTTAAATAATGTTGCCGATTTAAATGGAACTTTTGATGATGAATCAGCTAACGCAAATGGATGTGGTACTACCAACAATTTTGGTAACATGCAACCATTACAATCATTAACTGCTTTTGACGGAACAACTGCTTCAGGCAACTGGATATTAGCAGTAGCTGATGCAACTAACGATACAAGAACTGGTACAGTTGATAGTTTTACATTTAATATATGTTACAAACAAGTGATTGAAACACCAATCCCTTGTGGACAAATCTCCACTACTTGGAACGGTTCAACTTGGTCAAATGGCGCACCATTAAGAAATGTGGCAGTTACTTTTGCGGGTAATTATACTTCTACGGGCGATTTAGAAGCGTGTTCAATCACGGTTAATTCAGGAGTAAATGTTACTATTGGTTCTGGACATACTTTTGTGGTTGGAGGGTCTGTAACGGTTAATGGTACGGGTACTTTAACAGTGAATAATAATGGAGCATTACGTCAGTTAGATGGTGCTGCTGTAAATACTGGAAACATTATTGTTAAAAGAGATTCAGCGCCTATGGTACGATTGGATTACACAGCTTGGTCGTCACCGGTTTCGGGTCAACAATTACAGGCGTTTTCACCAAATACTTTACCAACGAGATTCTACCAATATTTATATACGGGTACTACAACACCTACGGCTTATCAATCAGTTTCACCAACAACTAATTTTGTGGTTGGAAAAGGATACATGATTAGAGCTGCGGATAACTGGCCAACAACCTTAACAACGTTTAATGGTCAATTTACAGGAGTTCCAAACAATGGAAATGTGTCACAACCGGTGGGTGTAGGATATAATTTATTAGGTAATCCTTACGCATCACCAATTGATGCACGTGCATTTTTAAGTGCTAATCCATCAGTAGGTACGTTATATTTCTGGACGCACACAGTTGCAGCAAGTGGAGGTGTTTATCCGGTTAATAATTATGCTTCTTATACTACTTTAGGAGGTACAGCTTCTGCAGCAGGAGGAGCAGTGCCAAATGGATTTATACAAACAGGTCAAGGATTCTTTGTAAATGCTACTGCAGCTGGGAACTTAAATTTCACAAATACCCAACGTGTCAATGCAAGTTCAAGCACACAATTCTTTAGAACATCAAATGCTGCTGTTACACAAGAAGTAAATAATGAAGTACATAGAATTTGGTTAAACTTAAACGATGCATCAAATAATTATAATCAAATATTAGTGGGTTATACTAATGGTGCTACCAATGGATATGATCATAGTATTGATGGAGAAGTGTTAGATAAGAGTACTACGATGTTGTATAATGTAATTAACGATACAGAGTATGTTATTCAAGGAAAAGGATTGCCTTTTGCAGATACAGACGAAGTAGCATTAGGATTAAAAGCTACGGCAGCGGGTACTTACACTATTTCATTAGGAAATGTAGACGGATTATTTGCTTCACAAGATGTTTTTGTAAAAGACAATGTGACAAATATTATCCATGATATAAAACAAGCGCCATATGTGTTTACAACAGAAGCGGGTACTTTTAATACTAGATTTAAATTAGTGTATAAAAATACAGTAATGTCTAATGAAGATTTTGTACCAGCCGACCATATTGTAGTTTTTGTTCAAAATGATGTAGTAAAAGTTGATTCTACACAAGAGATAGCTTCGGTTCAGGTGTTTGATGTATTAGGAAGAAACATTTATACTAATGATAAGGTGAATGAGAAAACACTTTCTATAGCATCGATTGCGAATAGAAATCAAGCATTAATTGTAAAAGTTACATTAACAAATGGTCAAACTATAGTAAAGAAAGTAATTAAGTAAAATAAAAGCCTTGTTTACAAGGCTTTTATTCATAAAAAAACCACGCAATTGCGTGGTTTTTTGTTTATTGTTACCGAATTAAACTTTCATAATTTCAGCTTCTTTAACAGCTAATAATTCATCAATTTTTTTAATAAAATTATCAGTTAATTTTTGAACGTCTTCTTCAGCTTTTTTACAAATATCTTCTGAAGTACCGTTTTTCTCCTCTTTTTTGATATCCGTATTGGCGTCTTTTCTGGCGTTTCTAATTCCAATTTTAGCATCTTCAGCCTCAGCTTTAGCTTGTTTTACTAAATCTCTACGACGCTCTTCAGTTAAAGGTGGAATATTAATAATAATGTTTTCTCCATTGTTCATTGGGTTTAAACCTAAATTGGCAATCATAATTGCTTTTTCAATAGGTTGCAACATGTTTTTTTCCCAAGGAGTTACGGTTAAAGTTCGGGCGTCTGCTGCATTAATGTTAGCTACTTGTGATAAGGGAGTTTGCGATCCATAGTAATCAACAAATACACCACCTAACATTTGAGGAGAAGCTTTTCCTGCTCTAATGTTTAAAAATTCTTTTTCTAAGTGTGCAATTGAACCATTCATAGATTCTTTAGCGCTGTCAATGATAAAGTTAATTTCTTCAGTCATTTTTTTATATTTTTAAATCTTTTTACTATTAAATTGTTACAGTAGTTCCTACTGTTGCTCCTTCACAAACTTTTAATAAATTTCCTGGTTTGTTCATATCAAATACAATGATAGGTAATTTATTTTCTTGACTTAATGTAAATGCTGTAGTATCCATAACATTTAATCCTTTTGCTAATACATCCTCAAAAGTAATGTTATCAAATTTAATTGCATTAGTATCTTTTTCTGGATCAGCCGTATAAACGCCATCAACACGAGTTCCTTTAAGAATAACATCTGCATCCACTTCAATTCCTCTTAAAACGGCTGCGGTATCAGTAGTGAAATAAGGATTTCCAGTTCCTGCTCCAAAAATAACAATTCTTCCTTTTTCTAAATGGCGTGTCGCTCTTCTTTTAATATAAGGTTCCGCAATAGCTTCAATTTTTAATGCCGTTTGTAAACGTGTTTGCATACCGGCTTCTTCTAAAGCACCTTGCAGCGCCATTCCATTAATTACGGTTGCTAACATTCCCATATAATCGCCTTGTACACGGTCCATGCCGTTGCTTGCTCCAGCTACACCTCTAAAAATGTTTCCACCACCAATTACAATTGCAATTTCAACACCTTTATCATGAATTTCTTTAATTTCTGCAGCATATTCCGCTAATCTTTTGGGGTCAATTCCGTATTGTCTTTCACCCATTAGGGCTTCACCACTTAATTTTAAAAGAATTCTTTTGTATTTCATAATTAGATAATGTTTGTTAATGAGCTTATTAGGCTTCATTGTTGTGTTGAAATTTTATGATGCAAATATAATTATATTCTAATTCAAAAAAAATGAAGTTTTAGTATTATAATTGTAGTGATTCAAATGATTTTTTGGCTTCTAAATAGCCAAGTTCAAAAATTAAATCCATTTTATTTTTATTGGTTTCAAAAGTACTGTAATTGGCCAATTCTTTGGGTTCAATAATCCAATCGCATAAATTGAATTTTTGATAATTTCCATGGGCATAGAGCAAATCAAATGCTCTTGATGTAACAGATTTTATAGTTTTTAAATCGGTTTTTTGAATATTTTGAATGGGACTAACATAAATACCTATTATTGCATCACATCTTCCTTGTAATAAATCGGTTGGAAAATGATTTAAAATGCCACCATCGCTATACATTTTTCCGTTTATTTCGTAAGGTGAAAGTACACCTGGAAACGAGGAGGAGGCTAAAATAGCATCTACAATTAAGGTATCGGGATTAAAAACTTTCAACTTTCCTTTAACTAAGTCAGTAGCGGTAATTTGAACAGGAATTTTTAAGTCACCAATTTTATTGTCTTCAAAAATAGCTTTGAAATAACTTTTAAAAGAATCGGAATCAATTATTCCTGCTTTTTTAAGTGTAAAATGTTTCCAATGGAAAAAGTATATCGATTTAAAAAAATCTAAAATTTCTTCTGGTTTTTTTCCAAAACAATAAAGCGCTGAAACTATTGCTCCTGCACTTGTACCCGCCATTTGTGATGGAAGTATTCCTTGTTCACTTAAAAATTGAAGTGCACCAGCATGTGCAATTCCTTTAGAACCACCACCAGACAAAACAATTCCTGTGGACTTTGAATGAAAATCAATCATATGTAACTATTATTACATTTAACACCAAAGTTAATTGTAATTTTGTAATATAAATGATTTAAAAATAGAATTTTTAGTACATAATTCCCATGAAAGATATAATTGAAAAAAGTATACAATCTAGTTTATCCTATTCCGAATATAGAAATTTGATTTCAAGTCTATTGGCTGAAGGAAAGTCAACTGGTCATGTTCAAAACGAAGACTTGAGGCATTATTCTGAATTGAATGTGGCTCGAATGAATAGAATTGAAAAAACAGTTGAACTTTTACCTGAAGTGGTTTTAACTTTAGAGCAGTTACCCAAAAAATACATTTGGTTGGTTTTATCAGAAGGATGGTGTGGTGATGCCGCTAATATAGTTCCTGTTTTACATAAAATGGCGGAAGCAACCGCTCAAATTGAGTTAAGAATTGTTTTAAGAGATGAACACGATGACTTAATGCAATATTTTTTAACCAATGGGGGCAAAGCCATTCCAAAGTTACTAGTATTAGATACTGAAACATTGGATGTTGTTGCCGATTGGGGACCACGACCTCAGGAAGCAAAGCAATTAATTTTAGATTATAAAGCGGCACATGGAGTTGTGGATGAACCTGCAAAAATTGCACTTCAAAAATGGTATGTTCAAAATAAAGGTGTAGCTATTCAAAAAGAAGTTGTAAATTTACTTACTAGCAAGCTAGTTTAAAGTTCCTATAATTTTTAATTTATCAGAAGTGGAGATACCTCCTGGATTGCATCCCAACTTTCCTTCAGGTATTTCCATTTTTAGTTTATGATAATAGTCTTCCCAAACAGGAAAATAGGTATTAGTTTTTGGTGATTTAAACGTCATAGGTACTAACTGAAAAAAAGGTTTCCCATATGCAAATAAAAACGCATCATACATTAATTCTGAACAGTAGTAACTTCCATTATCATATAAATAAGCATCATCATAAGGAATGCCAATTTGTTGTAAAGAAAATGAAATTGCTTTAGGAATCAATTTTCGATATCTTCTTTTTAAGCGTCCCACATACATGGTTTCTTTTGTGTACGATTTAAATGTTTCTAAAGTGGTTAAACGCACTGAATTTCCAGATGCTTCTATGATAAAAGTGCTGTCGTTCTTAACATATACCATGCCCATATGGCTAAAATCTTTACCTTGGTACCCTTCTGTAACTTCGTTAATGGCCTCACACAAAGGGCCACAATTCATCGATTGGAAAATAAAATCACCTGTTTTTAAGGTTATATTTTGCCCTAGAGAAGAATAGCTAATAAGTAAAAAAACAGAAAGAAATTTAATCTTGAAGTTGTTTTTCAAATGCTTCGGGTGTAACGCCATTTGCCACATCATAAGTTCCAATTTTAGTTCTTCGTAAAGCAGTTAAATGTCCGCCCGATTGTAATGCTTTTCCAAAATCAAAAGCCAAAGAACGGATGTAAGTTCCTTTGCTACAAACCACTCTAAAATCAATTTCGGGTAACTCAATTCGGGTGATTTCAAATTCATGAATGGCTATTTTTCTAGCACTAATTTCCACATCTTCACCTGCTCTAGCATGCTCATACAATCGCTTTCCGTCTTTTTTAATTGCAGAAAAAACAGGCGGGAATTGCTCAATTTCACCTAAAAACTGTTGGGTTGTTTCTTGAATTAATGTATCTGTAATATGTGATGTCGGGAAGGTTGCATTAATTTCAGTTTCTAAATCATAAGACGGAGTTGTTGCACCCACCGTAATGGTGCCGGTATATTCCTTCACCATTCCCATTAATTCGGGTATTCGTTTAGTAAATTTTCCAGTACATACAATTAATAAACCAGTAGCTAATGGGTCTAAAGTACCCGCGTGACCAATTTTAAATTTCTTTGGTAAATTGTATTTTCGTTTTAAAACAAATTTTAATTTATTAACGGCTTGAAATGAAGACCAAGTTAATGGTTTATCAATCAGAAGCACTTTCCCATTCAAAAAATCTTCCGCACTCATTAAATAATGGTTAATTTTTGAATAAAAAAGTGAATTAACAAAATGGCAATCCCAGCAATAATTCTGTAATAGCCAAAGATTTTAAAACCATGTTTTTGTAAATATCCAATGAAAGATTTTATAGCAATAAGAGCCACTATAAAGCCAACGATATTTCCGATGATTAATAAATTTACTTGCTCTTGTGTCAGTTCAAAACCAGCTTTGTAATAATCATACGATTTTTTCACTGTGGCGCCTAACATAGTTGGAATGGCCAAGAAAAATGAAAATTCAGCAGCTGTTGTTCTAGATAATTTTTGGGTCATACCCCCAACAATACTAGCACCACTTCTTGATACGCCAGGAATCATAGCTAAACATTGAAACAATCCAATTTTAAAAGCAGTTAAATACGATATTTTGGTTTCTTCAGAGTTGCCAAACCAATCGTCGACCTTTAAAAGTAAAACACCGCCAATAATTAAAGAAACAGCAACAGTAATTGGGTTTTCTAATAATTGATCAATAGCGTCACTAAACAATAATCCAAAAATAACCGCAGGTATAAACCCAACGAATAATTTGAAATAAAAATCGAAACTTTGAAAAAAGCGTTTAAAATATAAAACCACAACCGAAAGGATGGTTCCTAACTGGATGACTATAGTGAAAAGTTTGGTAAAATCGTCTTGTGCAATTCCAAAAAAAGAAGAGGCAATAATCATGTGTCCGGTTGAAGAAACAGGTAAAAACTCTGTAATTCCTTCAATTATAGCTAATAGGATGGCTTGTAATGTATTCATATGGGCAAAAATAAGTATTTTTTAAATTATAATTAAAGAAATGAATGTTGTAAATTTCACTTAAAAATTTTTACTTTAGTTTTTTAAACCAAATTTGTTAATGAAGTCGTTTTATTTACTTTTATTTTTTATTTGTTTTCAAGTTAGTGATTTGAGAGCACAAAAAAATGATGCTTTTGAGGAAGTAAAAAAGCGTGTATCTAAAACATTTTTTAATACTCCAGAAAAAGCCAAAAAAGATGCCTATCAATTAAAAAAAATGGCAAAAAGCAATTTGGAAAGAGTAATTGCGCTTCAATATTTAGGCTATATATATGATTTAACAGGCAAACCCGATTCGGCACGAGCCTATTTCGAAGAACGCTTAAGTTTTACAACAAAACATTTTCCAAAGTCAATTCATCAATATCAAGCCGTAATTGATTTTTGTAATTGGGGAATGGATTACGTAGACCGTACACGTTTGGTAGCTATTTTGACCACAAACTTATCTACAATTGAAGAAAAGAAGTTTAATAGAGAAACGGGCTTAATGAACTTGTTGTTAGGAGATGTTTTTTTAAAAGATCGAGAAGTTGATAAAGCCGCTATTTATTATGACAAGTCTTATAAATTAATCAAAGATTTAAAATTTGCGGCAGCTGATCATTTTTACAGGAAAAGTGAAATTGCAATTATAAAGAAAGACTTCAAAACGGCTAAAAAATATTTATTACAGGGATTGTCCTCTTTTAAGGAAAAAGAGATTTATACATATCCCATGTATTTAAGTAAATTAGGTTATGTTGCTATAATGCTTAATGAATTAGAGTTAGCAAAAAGTTATTTGTTTGAATCGTTGTATTATCAGCAAAAAAATGGATTCCAAGAATTAACTTCTGAAACCTATTTAAATTTAGCTTATTTGGCCCAAACAAAAAAGGATAATACATTGGAAATTTACTATTTAACAAAAGCAGAAGAGTTAAATAAGGGAGATGTTGATGTCTTGAAGAAAATTTATTTAGGACTAAAGGAATATTATTCTAAAATGAATGATCGAATTAACGAACGAAAATATTTTGAAAAATTTGAGCAATTAAATGATAGTATTACACAATTAGAAAAACAAAAAATTAGATTTGATTTAGAATATCGATTTCAAAAACAACAAACCGAAAAAGAGCTTACCTTAAAAGAAAATATTATAAAAAAAGACGCACGAATAAAATGGCTTTATTTTATTGGTATCACATTGGTTTCTATATTTTTAGTATTTATTTTATTCGTGTATTTTTACAGGATAGCTCTTCAGAAAAAATTAAGGTATAATCAAAAATTATTGCATGAAGAACAATTGAAATTAATGCAAGAGGATCAAAGGAAAGAGATTATCAAAGAAAAAGTAAAAGTAAAATTAGAAGAACGAAAAAAAATTTCCATGGAATTACACGATGGAATTGCCAATGAAATAAGTGCATTAAAATTAAGTATATCCAATGAAAATAATTTAGATAAAGGAGAAATTCAAACCATTATTAATAAAATTGATCGATTGTATCATGAAGTTAGAAGTTTTTCTCATGAGTTAGATCCAGATAATATTACAGAAGTTGAATTTTCCCAATTAGTCAACAATTTGTGTGAACTAATTGAAAACAAAGGGATTGTAGTTAAAAAGAATATTTTAATTTCAAAAGATATTGACGACTTAGATGAATTTGTACTTATAAATTTATACAGGATAATTCAAGAAATTGTAAACAATATCATTAAACATGCACAGGCTTCAGTGGTGCAATTGGATATTTATGAAGATGATTCAGATTTAGTGATTTTTATTCAAGATAATGGTAAAGGGATGCAAGTATCAACCACTACTAAATCGGGCATCGGACTTAAAAATATTAGAAATAGAGTTGAAACTTTAAAAGGACATTATGAACTTTTACAACAACAAGAGGGTGTTGCAATGCTTATAAAAGTACCTTTAAATACAAATTAAATTTTATTTAATATTAACCATTTGAGTAGAGCATTTTTTTCTTTGGGTAGTGCCAGTTTTTCTATAATTTTTGTTCTGTGACCCTCTACCGTTTTTTCTGAAATAAATAAAAGCTCTGCTATTTGTTTTGATGTTTTTTGGTTGGCAATAAGTTCAAGTACTTTTCGTTCAGAAACAGTTAATTTTTCTAATCCAACCTCCATTTTGTTTGTGTCAAATATCAGATCACTTTCTATAATCGTATTTAAATATTTTTTACCACAATTTAAATTTTGTAAGCATGTATCGAGTTCTTTTATGGCAAATTCTTTCAAAATGTAGCCATCAACACCTAATTCTAATGCTCTTTGATAAATAGAACTTTCTTTGTGCATAGTTAAAAGTACAATTTTAGTCTTCAGTTTTTGTTCTTTAACTGCTTTTAAAATATCTAAACCATCTAAACCCGGCATATTAATGTCGATAATAGCCACATCGGGTTGATGAATATGAATTAAATTTAGTGCCTTAACACCATTTTGAGCCGTTTCTACAACACGGTATTTTAAGCTTTCAAGAAAAAGCTTCGTGCCGTTTAATGTTAAAGGGTGATCGTCAGCAATGATAACTTTCATTTTTTTATTTTTATCTTAATTGTAGTTCCTGATTGGTTAGATATAAATTTAATTTCACCATTTATTGAATGAATTCGTTCTATGATACTATGAATACCAAACGATTTTTTTGATTTTAATTGTTCTTCAAATTTGAAACCTATTCCATTATCTTTAATTTCTAGATATAAAAAATCTTCTTTTTCCACTAAGGTTACTTTTGCTGCATGAGCATTAGAATATTTAATAATATTGTTTAATCCCTCTTGAATGACTCTAAATAATTGAATTTCTTGTTTGCTGTGTAAACAATTAGTATATGAAATTTCAGAAGTAATAAAGAAATTGTTATTTATTTTTAAACGTTCAATGAGGTTCTTAACACTGCTTTCAAGACCAATTTTTTCAAACATAACAGGGTGTAAATTCCTGCTAATAGAGCGCACATCTTCTATGATTTGGTCAATTTTATTATTTATTTCGTGTTCTGAAAATGGTTTGTTATGTTTTAATGTCAACAACTCATGATTGATTCCATCGTGTAATTCTTTGGCAATTCTTTTACGTTCTTCTTCCATGTTTTCTAGAAGTTTTACGGTAAAATGTTTTTTTAATTCTTCATTTTCTTTTCGTTTGTAATTTTTAAAATTAGAATAAATAAACAGCCCAAATAAAATAAAAGTTAATGATGTTGAAAAAAGAATAATTATGGTTCTGTTTTTTTTATCGATTTGCAATTCATTCAACGCAAGTAATTGTTCTTTTTTTTCTGTTTCATATTTGGTTTTTAACTCCAGGATTTCTGATTTTGTTTCATCACTAGATATTTTTTTTGATGCCAATTCATATTCATTAGTGTAGTAATAAAGGTCTTCTAAATTTTTAGACAGGTAAGCATCTTGTTTAAGATAGTAATAAATATTTCTTAATGTTTGATGGTCGTTTTCTTTTTTTGATTTTGTAATTCGATTTAAAAAATAGGATTTATTAGAAAGGGGCGAATTGGTGGCAAAATTATAATCTGCCAATATCCAATTAAACATGTCAGAAGATCGGATTGTATTTTTTTTCTCGACAAGTGGTTGGGTTTCATCAATAATCTTTTTAGCTAATTCTAATTTATTATTATTTATTAAAAATTCGATATAATATACATTAATTTCAATTTTAAAAAAGTCGTCTATTTCTGGTTTATTTTTTAGTTCCTGATAGGTTTTAATAATTTCTGAAATTGACTCTTGAACTTTAAAAGCCCTTAAAATCTTAATTTTAGTAAGAACGAGCATGTAATAATTGTTCGTTTTGTTTTGCTGAAAGAGTTGAATCCCTTCATTGATTTCGTTTTCTGCATCTTTATAAGATTTTAAATAGAAATAGATATTTGCTAAAAGCATTTTACATTTAGACCAACCGTCTACAAATTTGTGTTTTTCAAAGGTTTTTATAGCAAATTGTGAATATTGGATTGCCTTTTTATAATTCCCTTGGTTTAACAAACAATTACCATAAAAGTAATAGGTGTAAGCTATTGTTAATTCATTGTTTTTATTTTTCGGAAAACGCAACGAAAGGTTCTTTTGGCAAAATTGTATGGATTCCTTAAAATTTAAATTAATAAGATGGTAATACGCTAGGTAGTTGTTGAATTTTAAATGTTGTGAAACGGTTAATTGTTGGGAGGCTTTAATTAATTGTAAAACATTATTTATGTCTTTTTTGTCAAATAATTTGTGACTAGTAAGGGAATCTATCACAGTATCGTAATAGTTAAGAATAAATTTTTCTTTGTTTGAGTTTTTTTGTGATGTGGTGTTTTTAGTGATACTCAAAGCAGTTGTACTGTATAACAACAAAAACAAGAAGAGGTATAAGTTTCTAACTATTAACATTTTACTGTTTTAATTTGTGGTGCGTTACAAATATAAGTAAATCCCGTATTTCATATTAAGTTTATATAAAATTCAGGGGTTAACCCTTGTTTTTTTAGAGTATAAATTGCTTCAATTTTATGGAAACAATTTTATCCTTTAAATTATGAGATTAAAATTACTTTTTACGTTTATGGTTTTTAATACCATAGTTGCCTTTGCTCAAGTAGGAATAGGCACTACAACACCAAATGGAGCGTTAGATGTTAATTCTTCAACACAAGGCTTTTTATTGCCAAGAGTGTCCTTAACGGCATCTAATGTAGCTTTGCCTATAGTTAATCCTGCAGGAGGTGCATTAATTAATGGCACTATGGTATACAATACTGCCACTTCAGGTGTGTTTCCCAATAATGTTCTGCCAGGATATTACTATTGGAACGGGTCAAATTGGATTCGATTGAATGCCGATTCTAGTTGGTTAATTCAAGGTAATAGTGGAACTAATGCAACTACCAATTTTTTAGGAACACTAGATAATGTAGATTTAGTTTTTAGAAGAAATAATTTAATTTCTGGTAGATTGTCTGCTACGAATACCTCATTTGGGGTAGAAGCCCTGTCAAATGTTACCACAACGGCCCAAAGAACAGTTGCTATTGGTGTTAATGCATTGAAGAATTTGTCTTCTGGAAACGATAATATAGGAATTGGATTTGGGGCTTTAGAGACGAATACTACGGGAATACAAAATGTAGCATTGGGTACAGCCGGTTTAAGTTTAAACACAACGGGAAGTTATAATACTGCTATTGGATACAATGCCTTAACTAGAAACGCAACGGGTATATTGAACACGGCAATAGGAAACTCAAGTTTGTTTAATAATTTGGGAGGGAATAACAATGTAGGCGTTGGATATTCAGCGCTCCAAAGAAACTTCTCTGGATCTTATAATGTTGCTTTAGGTACTAATGCTGTTTTTAATAATCAAACCGGTAGTAATAATGTGGGGATAGGAGAATCGGCTTTAGAACGAAACATAAGCGGGAATAATAATGTTGCAATAGGTTCATCGAGTCTGTTTAATAATCAAGGCTCTTCTAATAACACAAGCGTCGGACATGAGTCGCAATTAAATAATTTAACGGGTCAAAATAATACCTCTTTAGGTTACCAAACCTTGTTTTCAAATAATGCTGGAAGTAGCAATGTTTCAATAGGAAATCAATCTTTATATTCTAACACTTCAGGATCAAGAAATATTGCTATCGGAGAAAATTCTGGAACCAATATAACTTCAGGTAATAATAATACATTTTTAGGACATAATACAGGTACTACTATTAGTACAGGTTCAAATAATACAATTATTGGTTCTAATGTAAGTTTACCGGCGGCAACATCTAATAATATTGTATTAGCTGATGGAGCTGGTAATAGAAGAATAAATGTAGATCAAAACGGTAATGTGGGAATAGCAATAACCGCACCAACTGCACAATTACATACTAATGGAACAGTTAGACATGAGAATTTAGGAGGAACTGGAACTCGAATGGTGGTTGCAGATGCATCTGGAAACTTAAGTACTCAAGCGATACCTTCAGGGGCCTCAGTTGCTTCTGTCAGAACAGTAACCGCAAATACAACTTTATTAGTAACAGATAATGGAGGTTTTGTATATGTAGATTCAACTTCAAATTTAACCGTAACAGTACCATCAACATTACCAATAGGATTTAATTGTGTAGTGGTAAGAAAAAATACAGGAAATGTAACTATGGTTGCAGGTGCTGGAAATACATTACAAACAGCAAGAGGATTAAATGCTAGAGCTCGATTTTCGGCTATGGGTGTTATAAAAGATACGGCTTCTACTACAACAATTACAGGAGATGGAATTTAAAAAGATGAAACTTAAATTTGTTTTTTTGTTTCTTTTTATTGCAACGGTCTGCAATTCCCAAGTTATATTGAATGCACTTGAAGGAGAATTATGGAATAATCCTATGTGCTCCAATAAAAATATTTCTAAAACACCTTGTTCGCAAGTGGTTGGTGCTGTTCTCAATGATAATGCCTCAACGCCTTTAGGGAAAGAATATGATTGGAATGGTGCTGGTGGTTTTATTGATGGAGGAACAAATCAAGCATTAATAGAAATAGGAAACCAATGTTGGTTTAAAAGAAATGCAATTAATTTGCCTTCTAACTTTGATCCGTCACCAATTTGGAATTATGACCCTGCGGATATAGATGTGGGCTGGAGTGGTTTTTATCAAGGTGGTCCTTATACTAATGAAGGAAGATTATACCAATGGAGTGCAGCAATGAATGGTGCCACATATGAAAGAGCTCAAGGAGTGTGTCCTATTGGATGGCATGTTCCAAGTGATTGTGAATGGCAATATTTAGAAAATACACTAGGAATGAGTATTGCCGACCAACAATTTGAAGGTTTGAGTTTGATTGGAAGACAAACGGGTAGTGTAGGTTCAAAATTATCATTATATGTTACTTCAGGAACTAATTCAACAGGTTTTTCAGGATTATTAACTGGTTTCAATACTACAGAAGATACCTTTCAAAATAGAGGTGCAACCGGAGATTTTTGGACTTCTACAAGAGATACCTCTCTAATGCCGATGCCAGGTTTAGCTCACTATGCAAGAAATTTGTATTATGGTAATATAGGAATTAGGAGATATAGATTTAATGCCAAATATGCTTTGGCAGTTCGATGTTTAAAAGATTAGAAATGAAATCAAAAATTCAAATAATTTTATTGCTTTTGTGTATCAATATAAGTTTCTCACAAGTTGTATTAGAAGCTTTAGAAGGAGGAGTAATTAATACTTGTTTTTCACCCACAACTATAATATCAAAAACACCTTGCAATGCTATTGCAGGAGCTACAATAAATGACGATTTAACAACCCCTATGGGAATAGAATATAATTGGACTGGAGCAACTGGTTTTGTTGATGGAGGAACGGTAAGAGCATTAGTAGATATCAATGGGCAATGCTGGTTTAGAAGAAATGCAATTAATGTTCCTTCTAATTATCCTGCCCCTTCTACAACAATTGCGCCTGGTGGTGATCAAGGATGGAGTGGTTTTTATAATTTCACCTATACAGCTGGTCATGGTAGATTATATCAATGGAAAGCTGCCATGAATTTAGTTTTGTTTGCAGATAATTGGGGAGGTGTCGATTTTTCAACTATCGAGCGTTCTAGAGGAATTTGTCCTGTGGGTTGGCATGTGCCAAGTGATTGTGAATGGCAATATATGGAAGAATACCTCCAAGTTCCTTCTCAATATTTGGATCAAGATATGTTTTGGAATACAAGAACTTTTCCATCAACAACAAATACAGGTTCAGGATCTTTTATTAGTGCAGGATTACCAACCGCTCCAAATAATAATCAAACGGGTTTTTCAGCTTTATTAACGGGTCATAAAGATATAAATTTTGATAATTCATTTTCAGGGATAACTCGCTATGCCTCTTTTTGGACATCATCGGCGAAAAACCTAGTTTTAGGTCATCACATGTCAACTTTTTATAGAAGACAGCTTTTTTGGTTTTATGTAGGAATAGAAAGAGCAGGAGCTAATCCAGGTGCGGCGTTCTCAGTTAGATGTTTAAAAGATTAATTATTTAAGGATTCATGAGTAGATTTATTATATTTATTTTTATATTTTTTTTTCAAAGTATTAAATCACAAGTTGTGCTTGAAGCTTTGGAGGGGGGTGAGCTCAATACTTGTTTTTCTCCAACTACAATTATATCGAAAACTCCGTGTAGCGCTGTCGTAGGTGCAACGTTAAACGACGATTTAACTACTCCAATGGGCATTGAATACGATTGGACAGGAGCAACGGGTTTTATAGATGGTGGTACAGTAAGAGCTATTGTTGATATTAATGGGCAATGTTGGTTTAGAAGAAATGCGATAAATGTTCCTTCAAATTATCCATCACCAGTACTACCATCAGGAGCTGATTTAGATATTGGTTGGAGTGGTTTTTATGGAAACACATATGTTGCAGATAGAGGAAGATTATATCAATGGAAAGCGGTAATGAATTATATATTGCCTTTATGGACTGGAACATGGACTATTAATGATTACCTTGCTATAGAGAGAGGAAGAGGTATTTGCCCTGTAGGTTGGCATGTTCCTAGTGATTGTGAGTGGCAATACTTAGAAGATTTTGTACAAGTTCCTTCTCAATATTTAGATAAGTTTATGTCTTGGAATACAAGAACATTTCCCTCAGCAACAAATACAGGTTCTGGTACTTTTTTAAGCGCGCAAATTCCAACTGCTCCTAATAATCAAACGGGTTTTTCAGTTTTAATATTTGGTTATCGTGATAGATCTAATATGTGGGGTAGTAATCAAATATCAGGCTTTTGGACTTCAACCTTATCCTTATATAATACTGTTCATAATCTTTCTGGTTTTGTAAATAGAGAATTATTAAATTTTTATGTTGGAATACAAAGAAGTAATATGTCTCCTGCAAATGCCTATTCATTAAGATGTTTAAAAGATTAGATATGTTGAAACAAATATTGATATTTCTCTTTTTTATAATGAGCAAATTTATTTTTGCTAACGAGACAATTGTTATTCAAGGACTTTTTTTGAATAATTCCAAATATACATCGGTTTCTTTGGAAAAATTTGATATTGGAAGTCATATAGTTGCCACTTCAAAGATACATGATGGTTCTTTTGTTATTGAATTGCCTATAAAAATAGAACCTGGTATTTATCGTTTAAAGTACAGTCAGGTTGAAGCGAATAGTTTTTTTGATATCATCATAAATGGTACTGAAAAGAAAATAACATTTACTTTCGATTTTAATTCTTCTAATCCTTCACCATTATTTGAATCAAACACAGAAAATGCGATTTATTATAATTTTTTAATGAATGAATCAGAAAAAGTAAAAGCGCTTTTGATTCAACAGTTTTTTTTACAAAATTATCCAAGTGTAAAAGATGATATTTTTAATAGAGTTAAAAAGAATTATTTTGAAGATATCAATAAAATAAGATCAGAAAGAAGTTTTTTTATAAAAAAAAATAAAAATTTACCTTGGGCTTGTGCATTGATAAAAAACAAACCAATTAATTTTTCTGATAATTTTAGAAACGATCAAAGAATTATTGATTTTGAAAATCATGAAAAATATTGGGAAAAAATTGAGGTAAGTAATGAAAGCCTATTAAACACACCTATATTTGTTGATCATATACTTATTTATTTACAGTATTACCTAAATTCAAATCTAGGATTAGATAGCAATGAAGTCGAAATAGGTTTAAAGAAAAGCATTGATTCAATAATGATTCAATTTTCATCAACGAATAAAATACAAGAGTTTGCTATTCGTTATTTAATAGACGGTTTTAATGAAATTGGTTATGTCAATATTGTAGATTATATTTATGAAAAGTATGCCAATCTTATATTAAAATTTAATATTCAAAGACAATCTGAAGCAAAAGTTCTTGAAAAAAATACTAGTAAAAAATTAGAAATTGGTTCTGTTAGTCCAAATATAGAATGGAAATCAAATGACAATCAATCGATATCTAATTTACACCAAATTAAAGCGAAAGAAATTCTATTAATCTTTTGGTCTAGCGATTGTCCTCATTGTGAAGAAGCAATGAGAAAAGCTGACGAATGGGCGAAAATTGCTAAAAATAAAGTGGTAGTTGCTATTGGAATTGAAAACAATAAGGACCAATATCTTGATAAAATTAAATCATATAAAAATATTTGGCATTATTCTGATTTTAAAGGATTTGAAAGTTCTTTGTTGCGTAATTTTAAGGTAGAAGCAACGCCAACATTTTTTGTAATTGATGAAAATAAACGTATTGTAAATGTTTTAAATACCTTTCCTTTTTAAGTTTTTTGATAAACTTAGTTTTTTTAAAAAACAAGGGGTTAACCCTTGTTTTTAATTGAATATATTTTTTCAAAATTTGTCTTAACATTTTAGTTTATGTAATTATAATGTAAAAAGGAGATTTTTTTAAAATGAGTAATTTAAAGTTTTTATTTGAAAATTTAGATAGAATAGAATTATTTCTATTAGCTATTTCAATAATTGGATTGGGATTTATTATTGGGCTAACCTATATCTGGTTTTTATAAAAATAAAAATTGCTCATTTTTTTATTACCCCCTGAATACCGTTAGTGAACCAAAAAATAAACACCCCAAATTTGCAAAAATTAAACACCACTACTATGATAAAAAAGATACTTAAAAACATGTTTTTTGTTTGTTTGTTTACTGGAGTAACACTTCAAGGACAAACCAACACTGCTGTAGAAAGTTTGTTAAGTTCTACACAATGGAATACACTTTTCCCAAAAAGAGCAGGAACATATGGGGTTCATCCACAAGGGTATACTACTGATTTTTTTTCTTATAATAATTTGAAACAAGCAGTCACGGAAATGAGTGATTATTTGGTACAAATTAGAAAAAAACCTGGAGTATGGGGAGAGTTAACAACTGTCACAAAAAAATCAACAAATACATCTTATGTGTATTCTCAAGTAGATAGTTGGTGGTATTCAAACACAACGCCAGAAGTAATCATAACTGTTGATTTTGAAAATTTTTTAAATCATACTACACCTGTAAATAATAAAAGAGAATTAGCTGCTTTTTTGGCTAATATCTCTAAAGAAACTACTGGAGGCTGGCAAATGCCTGTTGGTGGAGGAACTTCTGGAGACTATGCACAATGGGGATTGTATTTTGTACATGAAGTAGGGTATACTGCTGCAAACAGTGCAGGTACGTATAGCCAAGCAAGTACTGATTATCCTCCAAATCCAGCAAAAGGGTATTATGGTAGAGGGCCAATTCAATTGTCGTGGAATTACAACTATGGCCAGCTAAGTAAATTTCTTTATAATGATGTTTCGGTATTGCTAAACAATCCAGATTTAGTTCAACAAGACGGCGTATTAGCCTTTAAATCTGCTATATGGTTTTGGATGATGCCACAATGGCCAAAGCCTTCTTGTCATCAAGTCATGCACGATTTGTGGGTACCCAATTCAGGTGAGTATTCAATGCCAAAAATGTATTTGAAAGGTTTTGCACATACAAACAATATCATTAATGGAGGATTAGAATGTAGAAATACATCTACCACTGCCTTTACAGAGAAAGTAGTAATTCGTTCAGAATTATATAAATATTATTTATCTATTTTAGGTTTTACACCTACTCAAGTTGCAGCTGAAAACAGCGGTGATTATACCACAATTTGCTATCAAAATAGCTCAAATGCAATGCAAGATTATGTAAGTGCCAATGTGTTAACGTCTGCAACATTTAATGTTACTGCTTTGAAAGTTTATCCTATTCCAATTACGGATGCATTTACGATAGAATATGAGGAACCAATTGATAGAATAAAAATTTTCGATTTGTCGGGTAAAATCATTCAAGAATTAGAGCCAAAAAGCAATAAAGTTGAGGTGCCGTCATCAATATTAAATAATGGGATGTATATCATTCAGCTAGAAACAAATAGTGCATCAGCAACGTTCAAAATTATTAAATAAATATTCTTATATTGGAATAAATTATTAGTTGGAATGAAAGATAGAATTCTTATTGTTGATGATCATAAAATTTTTTCTGAGAGTCTAAAAGTAGTTTTGGAACGAAACAATTTTGAAGCTATATGTATATCAGATGCATCAGTTGCATTAAAATATTTAAAAACAGAGGTGTTTGATGTTGTAATTACAGATATTGAAATGCCTCACATGAACGGAGTAACTTTTATTAAAGAAATTAAAAAAAATGAAAGTTCATACATTAAAGTGCCTAAAAATATTATTTTAACTAGTCACACAAGTATAAAAATTTTTAGGCAACTTATAAATTTAAATATTGATGCTTATTTAAGTAAAAATGTGTCTTCAATAGAATTAATATCCGTAGTTAAAAAGGTTTTACAAAATGAGAAATATTTTGAGAAAACTATTTATGAAGCTTATTTAAAAGATTCTAATATCAATTCAAAAATTGAATTTACACCAAGAGAATTGGATATTTTAAAATTAATATTAGAAGAAAAAACAACTATGGAAATTGCAGATGAATTGAAAATTTCAAATTTTACTGTAGAAGGCCATAGAAAAAATTTAATGCAAAAAACGAATTCTAAAAATGTTGTCGGATTAATAAAATACGCTATATTAAATAATATATAATGTGAATTAATGCGAAAGATTACTTTTTTTGAGTTTAGCATAATAGATTTTAAAAGGAATACTATATTTTTTTTAAAAATTACGATTTACTAAGTTATAGAAGGCTATAGATTAGATTTTTTTGTTGAACTGACCACGTTGTCAGTATGAAAAAAGAGGTGAAAACCTCTTTTTTTTAAAGTATTTATGTTTTTGATTTAATAATACTATCGTTAAGTTATTTTGGAGACTTTGTATTATTATAAAAAGAGGCTTAGGCCTCTTTTTTTTAATTGCTATTCATTTTAATATATATAGAGCTAAAGCTTAGATTAGATTTTTTTGTGTGAATCGGCTTATCGCTGATGAAAATTGAGGCTTAGGCCTCTTTTTTTTTCTCCCCCTGAAAACCGTTGGTTGTAATAGTTCAATATTCTAGAAATTTGCTTCAACAATATTGAAAAACCCTTTAAATGAAATCGTTACACATCTTTTTATTTTTTGTTACAAATATTATTTACTCTCAAATTGGAATTGGGACTACTACCCCAAATGGAGCATTAGATATTGTTTCGTCTAATCAAGGTTTAATTATACCGAGAGTGGCTTTAACTAGTTTAGTTGCAGCAGCTCCTGTAGTAAATTCAATTGCTGGAAATCCACTGGTGAAAAGTACTTTGGTTTATAATACAACAACTAATTCAATTGGGGTAAATTCTGTAACACCAGGATTTTACTATTGGGAAGGTGTAAAATGGGTGCGATTAAATTCAGATATAAATTGGTCAACTACAGGAAATTTATACACAAATCCTACGATCAATTTTATTGGTACATTAGATAACAATGACTTAGTATTTAAAAGAAATAATGTTTTTTCAGGAAGAATTAATGATACTAATACAGCCTATGGTGTTAATTCTCTTAAGTTAAACACTGCTGGAACTAATAATACAGCAATTGGAGTAAGTGCTTTAGAAAACAATAATACAGGCTTCCAAAATACTGCAATTGGTAAATCTAGTTTAATGTTAAACACTGCTGGGAGCTATAATGTAAGTATAGGATATAGTTCATTAGAAAGAAATACAACAGGAATATTAAACACGGCAGTAGGGCATTCTAGTTTGTACAATAATTTAATTGGAAAAGGAAATGTAGCAGTTGGTAAATCGTCGTTAGAACGTAATATTTCTGGGGATGATAATACAGCATTAGGTAATAATGCATTGTATAATAATCAAACGGGTGATAAAAATATTGGTATTGGGAGCTCATCTTTAGAACGTAATATCAGTGGTAGTAATAATATAGCTATTGGTAATATGAGTTTGTACAATAATCAAAGTGTTTCAAATTGTATTGCTATTGGAAATAATGCACAACTTAATAATATGTCGGGTCAATTTAATATTTCATTGGGAGATGAAACTTTATTGGCTAATCAAACCGGTATCAATAATATAGCAATAGGATATAATGCATTTAATACAGGGAATTTTAGTAATTCTATCGCAATTGGTAATAATTCAATAATTAGTTCTAATGACCAAGTTCGAATAGGTAATACTTCAACATCAAGTATTGGAGGATTTACCAATTGGTCTAATGTTTCAGATATCCGATTCAAAAAAGATGTTAATTATAGTAGTGTGCCAGGATTAGATTTTATTCTAAAATTAAAACCTGTAACATATAAGCTTGATTATGATAACATACAAAGGTTGACACAATCAAAAACGCAAATAAGTTCAGCAGAGTCAATAATTCAGACTGGTTTCATTGCTCAGGAAGTTGAAAAAGCAGCCAAAGAACTAGGCTACGATTTTAGTGGAATAGATAGCCCAAAAAATGAAAAGGATTTTTATGGTATTCGTTATGCAGAATTTGTAGTTCCATTAACAAAGGCTATTCAAGAGCAACAACAATTAATTGAATTACTGCAAAAAGAATTAGAAACGTTAAAAATTAAAGTAAAATCCCTAGAAACTAAATAATTTTATTTAAAAAATCCCTTTAAATTATAATAAAATGAAACAACCACTATTTTTAATTTTGCTTTTTATTGCTAACTACTCCTTGGCGCAAGTTGGAATTGGTACCACAACACCACATCCAAGTTCAATTTTACATTTGAATAGTACCAATTCTGGCTTGTTAATCCCTAGATTAACAGCCGCCCAAAAAACAGCAGTCCTCAGTCCCGCGATTGGTTTATTAATATACCAAACTGACGGTGCTGCTGGTTTTTGGTACTTTAATGGTATTTCATGGGTTCCATTTGGCGGCGGTAGCTCGTACACATTTAATAATGGTTTAACTCTTACAGGTTCAAACGCACAGTTAGGTGGTGAATTAACTAAATATACAACGATTGATTTTAAAGATTATGATCTTACTTTTAAAACAACATCTACGTCATCTTTTCCAGGTAATTTAGTTGTTGAAGGCCGAAATAGAAAGGTTATGGAAACCGCAATCTATGATAATTTTGTTCATTTTGGCGGAGGTTTTCCCTATATTGGCACATCAGTAGACGGAACAACTTTAACAGACTACAGCGGCTCAACTTATCCAATAGATGTTGTAGCCAGTTTTCAATCGGATGGTGCCATCGCAGGAAGTGCCATAAAAACAGGTTCAGTAGAATATATTATGGATGGTATTAGTGAACTGTATTTGGAAGCTTCTGGAGGATTTCATCCAAGAAACGACAATACCAGTTCGTTTGGTTGTAGTCTTGGTACCTCAACGAAACGTTGGTCTTCGGTTTATGCTAATAATGGGGTTATTCAAACGTCAGATGTTCGATTTAAAAAGAATATTAAGCCTTTAGAATATGGACTAAATGAAGTACTTCAATTAAATACAATTACTTATAATTGGAAAGATAATAAAATTGGAAATACTATAATTCCTGCTGAATTTGAAAAAGCTAAAATAGGTTTTTCTGCTCAAAATCTATTAGAAGTAATACCAGAAGTTGTTGAAACGCACTCATGGCAACCTAAAGATGAAAATGGAAATTATATAAGAGTTGAAAATGAAAAACTTGGAGTGAATTATTCTGAATTAATCCCTGTACTTGTAAATGCAATTAAAGAATTGAAATCTGAAATAGACTTTTTGAAATCTGAATTGCAAAAAAAATAATTATGTTTTTATAACTATTAAATCTTGATGCTTAAAAAAGGTCGCTTTTTGCGACCTTGATTTTTATATTAAATGAAAGATATTGAGTTACGCCGATTAGTGTTTTTTATTTTTACTTTTATCCTTTTTACACTAATTTTTTGCTTTAATGAAATAGGAATATACGAATGTCTAAAAGCATTTGTGTTGTCTTTTTTTATAGTGTATATATTACCAATACTTTTTAAAATATTGAATTTTTAACTATTTTTTATTTTTGACAAAAATGGAATAAATTGTAATTCCAAATCCAATTAATACAACCGTAGGCGCTAAGCGTATTCTTCTAAAACTAAAAACTTCTTCATTGAAAACTTCTGGATTGTCGTTGCCACCGCCTGACATAAGAATAAAGCCTAAAGCTATAACCGCTAAGCCTACTAATAATACTTTATAATTGGCTGCACCAAATAAAAATTCTGGTTTGTTGTTTTCTTCTTTCATTTTTGATAAATAAAATTATTTATATTTTTTCTTTATTAATATAAATCGTCTGTTCTTAAATTTAGGAAACGAGTGGTAGCAAAATAAGTGCTAATCCAAGTAATAATTGTCCCAACGGCTAAAACACCTAAGGCTACTATTCCAAATGAAACAAAATCTTTAGCTATTCCTAGTGTAGGAAATAAACCATCTACATAAAGCCATACAAAAGTTAAAGCAATAATAGCTAAAACAGAACCTATTAAACCAAGTACAATACTTCTTATTATGAATGGTTTTCTGATAAATGATTTTGTAGCGCCAACCAATTGCATGGTTTTAATTGTAAATCGTTGCGAATAAATAGAAATTCGAATAGAACTATTGATTAATAACATAGCAATAATGGCTAATACAGAACTAATCGCCAAAATCCAAACGCTAATTTTTGCAACATTTTCATTTACTAAATCTACTAATTCTTTTGGATAAATCACGTCTGAAACCAAAGGGTTTCTTTTAATCTCCATTTCTATTTTTCTAATTTCAGCACTCGTAACATAGTCTGCTTTCAAGTGAATGTCAAACGAATTTTGTAAAGGATTAAAACCTAAAAATTCTTTAAAATCTTTTCCAACTATATCTTCATTATTCTTAGCCGCTTTTTCTTTGTCAACAAATTCATAACTTCTCACAAACTTTGAATTTTTCAATTCCGTATCAAACGCTTTTAAAATAGTATCGCTTGCTTCATCTTTAAAATAGACGTTCATTGGAATATTTTCCTTAAAGTCATTCGAGATTTTTTCAGAATTAATCACAAAAAGTCCTAAAGCGCCTAAAAGGAACAACACTAAAAAAATACTAAAAACAACCGAAAAATAAGATGAAATCAATCTCCTGCGTTGATATTGCTCAAATGATAATGCCATAGATGTAAAGAATTATGCTGTAAAAATACTAAAGAATTTTTGTTTACATAGAATATAACTACAAAGTTTTAAAAAACGTATTTAAAAACTGTACATTTGTGTATTAATTTTGTTTTTATGACGCTTAAAAAAATAATTCCCACGTTACTTATCTCTGTCTATTCTATAGTTTTACATGCGCAAGAAATAGCAATCCCGTATCGTGATGGAACTAAATGGGGCATGTGTAATCCTGAGGGAAAAATTATTCTTGAACCTCAATTCGATCAACTCGAATTTAAACAAAATTATGATAGCGACTATCGAACGGTCTACTCTAAATTAAAAGATAAAACAGGATTAATTATTGATGGTAAAATTCTTTTTGAAGCCAAGTATTCTCAGCTCTATTTCGATGATGAAAATTATGTGTTAATTTCTGAAGATGCCTCTACAAAAGCGACAGCTATTGTCGATAAAAAAGGGAATTCTATTTTAAAAAAACCAATCGTTGAAATAATTGCTTCAGAACATATTACTGAAACGTTAAAACTGTACCATGTTTTAAATAAAGATTTCACAGAAAGTGTTTTTACACTAAATAAAAAGACCAATGTGATTGAACAATGGTTGTATGAGGATTATTATTCGGTTCAAATCTTAAAAAAAGTAGGCGGTAGGTATAATTTGGTTTGTAATACTAAAAAATTAGAAAAGGATGCCCTGCAAACTGAGGTTTGGAATTTTGAAAAAGCACCTTATGTAAAGTCAAAAAAAGTACTGTTTCAAACGGAAGATCAATATTTAGAACAATTTTACAAAAAAGCCAAAACCAAGTCAACTAATTATAGTGGTTCTGGTTCTGGTTCCGGTTCAGGAAATGGAGATGTTATGATAGATCAAGGATATGAAGATGCGATTTATTCCGTTGAACGTGGAGATAGAGATATAGCAGTAGAAATGGATGAGAGCGTTGGAACAAAAAAACCACAGCTTTATTTTAATTATTCTTTACAAAATGATAACGGAAATCTTCTTTTGGAAACAAAACAAGAATATTCTAAAGAACCCAAAAAATTTACAACACAGGTAAAAAGAAAAGAACCTTTAAAAAATCTTGAAATCATAAATTACTCTTATTATAAGCATACAAATGATTCGGTTTTAAATTATAGAAACATTGCTTTTTATCAGACTAAAAATAAGGTTGGTGTCGTTTTTCCAGATGAAGTATCAAGAGTAATTGAGTTTGACACCATTATCAAATCGTTTGCGCAGGTTAACAAAAATAACACTTTTGAAGAAGTAACCTTTATTGTGGGAAATAAAGGAAATAAATCGAATGCGTACAAATACAGTTTGTTTTCAAGTAAAAAAGGTTTGTTTTTCCCTCTGCAATTTGATGAAATAGTGAAGTTTCAATATAAAAACAACAATGGAAATGTAGTCTATAAGACTAAAATGGGTTCTAACTATGGTTTAATAGAATCGAATGGAAATGTGTTGCTTAAAACAGAATATGAAGATTTTAAACGACCAAGTTATAATTCTCATTCTACTAATGTTACCAAAACTTATTTGCTAAGAAAAAACAATAAGTTTGGACTAATCTATCAAAATGAAGCCACTTATAAAGAGGAAATTATTGACGCTGTTTTTGATTATGAAATTGATGATGTTCTAATTAATTACCCAAATAAAGCAAGATATGTAACTAGCCAGTCCAATTTGAAATTAGTAACGTTAAAAAATGCGGATAATGAAATTGTGGGTTATGCCAATGCTAACGGAACCTTATACTTTAAAAACTAAACACATGAAAAATAGTATATTATTCGTACTTCTTATTAATTCTCTTTTTTGTTTTTCTCAAAACTGGGAAAGTAGTGGCTATGTAAATTCAGATGTGTATGTTCCAAGAATCAAACAATCCGAAACTTTTTTTTATTCAGAATATGAATTTTTGTTGAATGAAAAACAGAAGACATTAGCTGAAATTCAAACAGAAATCAAGGCTAATACATTTGAACCAATCACTTATCAGGTTGCAAAAATAGATCCGCATTCAACAAAGGTGATGAAATTTATCAAAGGGAATATTTTTAGTGAAAAAACATATAAAAATAATGTGTTAAATGGAATTACTAAAATTTACTATCCAGACGGAATTACGTTCCAAGAAGCAACTTTTGTAGACGGAAAGGTTCACGGTCTGTACAAAATTTTTAGTAACGATAGCGACCATTCTTTGGTTTTGGAAACCAATTATAAAAACGGGATAAGAAACGGGATAAGAAGGTATACTATTCCTAGAGAAAATGAAGTGTTAGAAGGAAATTACGTCAACGGTAATTTAGTGGGCGATTTAAAATATTCTACAAAATATGGTTATCATTTGTTGCCAAATGATTTAAAAAAAGGTAAGGTGAAAACTTTTTCAAATCAAAAATTAGTTAGTGAATTTTATATCATTAATGAAAAAGATATTCATGGTGAGGCCATTATTTATTTCTATGATGTGGATAAAATTGCTATGAAAATTCCGTATTTTTTAGGTGAAAAAAATGGAACTGCAATAATGTATGATCGGGAAGGAAAAGAAGTGAATACAATAAAGTACAAGCACAATAAAAAAGTGGGTGATTATATTCACTATACCAAAAACAATCAAATTAGTAGTGAGGAACATTATGATGATGAAGGAAATAAAACAGGAGTTTGGAAGGAATACAAAAACGGACTTATTTATAGCGAACAAAGCTACAAAGACAATAAGTTAAATGGTCCTTATAAATTATATAAAAATGGGGTATTGCAAAACGTTGAGGAATACAAAAACGGAATTCGAAATGGAAAATCTGAAAATTACAATGCCGAAAACGGACAATTAATTAGTGAATCGGTTTATAAAAATGATGTAACTGTAAAATCGATTCAATACTACAAAAATCAAGCAAAATTTAGTGTTTTTGAAAAAGAGGAGCAATCGAATGTATTCACAACAAAGTATTATGATAAGTCTGGAAAATTATTACATGAGAATAAATATAATGAAACCAGACAGCCTATAGGAATTCAAAAGAATTTTTCATTGAGAAATGATGAAGCGTATGCCAATAGTGAAACACATTATGACGCTAATGGTAAGCAAACGAAACACATTTATAATTTTGGCAGCAATTCTTCTACAGAAACCAATTATAGAAATGGGGTTCCTCATGGAGAAAAAATTACTACTAAAGATGATGTAAAAACCATTGAATACTATTATGAATCTAAAGGCAATTCAAAAAAAGTAACGAAAGAAGAATTTGAAAGTTTAGTGAAGGCAGAGAAAAAATAGCTTTTTAACGGACTTTCAATTTCAACATTTTAAATGTAAATTTGTGCCTGATTTTTGTGTTAACAGTTGACAGTTCAAGCTTACGAGTTTTTTAACTTTTGCGAATTTACTGTACACTTTTAAACGTTAAACTATAAACTTAAAATGAAATATTTCCATAACGAAATCGAAGCCAAATGGCAACAATACTGGGCCGAAAACGGTACTTTTAAAGCATCCAATACGAGTGATAAACCTAAATATTATGTGTTAGATATGTTTCCTTATCCGTCTGGGGCAGGGTTACACGTAGGGCATCCATTAGGCTATATTGCTTCAGATATTGTAGCGCGTTTTAAAAGACACCAAGGCTATAATGTATTGCATCCGCAAGGATACGATTCGTTTGGTTTACCTGCGGAACAATATGCGATTCAAACCGGACAACATCCTGAAAAAACAACTCGTGAGAATATTGCACGTTACCGCGAACAATTAGATAAAATCGGATTTTCGTTTGATTGGAGTAGAGAAGTGCGTACTTCTAACCCTGATTATTACAAACATACACAGTGGATTTTTATTCAATTGTTTAACTCTTGGTACAATAATGCATCGGATAAAGCCGAAGATATTTCTACTTTGGTTTCAATTTTTGAAAAAGAAGGAAATGCGAATGTTAATGCGGTTTGCGATGAGCATATCATTTCTTTTACAGCAGCAGAATGGAATGCGTTTTCATCAGAAGAACAACAAAAAATTTTATTACACTATAGATTAACCTATTTAGCGGAAACGGAAGTAAACTGGTGTCCGGCTTTAGGAACGGTTTTAGCCAATGATGAAATCGTAAATGGTGTTTCGGAACGTGGTGGTCATCCTGTAATTCGTAAAAAAATGACCCAGTGGTCCATGCGAATTTCAGCTTATGCAGAACGTTTGTTACAAGGTTTAGATACGATTGATTGGACTGAGTCGTTGAAAGAATCACAACGCAATTGGATTGGAAAATCAGTCGGTGCTGCTGTTTCATTCCAACTTTTACCAACAACCAACAACCAACAACCAACAACTATTGATGTATTCACAACCCGTCCTGATACTATTTTCGGCGTGACATTTATGACGTTAGCTCCGGAACATGAATTGGTAGCAAAAATCACCACTCCAGAACAAAAAGCTGCGGTTGATGCTTATATTGAAGCAACGGCAAAACGTTCGGAACGTGAAAGAATGGCCGATGTGAAAACCATTTCTGGTGTTTTCACCGGTGCTTATGCAGAACATCCATTTACCAAAGAACCGATTCCGGTTTGGATTGGCGATTATGTATTAGCGGGTTACGGAACAGGTGCAGTGATGGCCGTTCCTTGTGGGGATGAACGTGATTATGCGTTCGCGAATTTTTTCAAAGGAACTCACGGAATGCCCGAAATTAAAAATATTTTCAACCAAGATATTTCTGAAGCTGCGTATGGTGAAAAAGGTGGTTTCGAATTAGTAAATTCCGATTTCTTAAACGGATTGGATTACAAAGCAGGAACTAAAAAAGTTATTGAAGAATTAGAAAAAATAGGCGCTGGAAAAGCAAAAGTGAATTACCGTTTACGTGATGCAGTGTTTTCTCGTCAACGCTATTGGGGTGAACCATTCCCAGTATATTACGTGAATGGCTTGCCACAAATGATTGATCCAAAACATTTGCCAATTGTTTTACCAGAAGTGGAGAAATATTTACCAACCGAAGACGGGCAACCACCATTAGGTAATGCTACGGATTGGGCTTGGGATACAGTAAATAATAAAGTAGTATCCAACACACTTTGTCATGCTGAACTTGATTCAGCATCTCACAATGGCGTTTATCCTTTGGAACTAAACACAATGCCAGGTTGGGCGGGTTCGTCTTGGTATTGGATGCGTTATATGGATGCGCACAACGAGAACGAATTTGCTAGTGCTGATGCATTAAAATATTGGGAAAACGTAGATTTATACATAGGAGGAAGTGAGCACGCAACGGGTCACTTATTATATTCTCGTTTTTGGAATAAATTCTTAAAAGATAGAGGTTTCGCTCCAACCGAAGAACCGTTCCAAAAATTAATCAATCAAGGAATGATTTTGGGAATGAGTGCTTTTGCTTATAAAGTAATTGGGACATTAGGAATTCCTCCAGTTTTTGTGTCATATAATTTTTTTATGACTAAAGATTTTGAAGCGGTATATGCTTTTTTAGATGTTATTCATAAAAAATATAACATTAAAGAATGGAGCAAACAAATGTCAATCGATATTGTTCCTATTCACTTGGATTTAAGCGTTATTCTTGATTCTTATAATGAATTAGATATTGAAAAATTTAAAGCACATCCATTATATTCCGAATATAAAAATTCTGAATTTTTATTAATGGATGGCACAATCTATGATAATAATGAACCATATTCTGGTAAACAAGGAAGAGCATATTTAGTAGGTCGCGAAGTAGAAAAAATGTCGAAATCAAAATACAACGTAGTCAATCCAGATGATATTTGTAACGAATACGGTGCGGATACTTTACGTTTGTATGAAATGTTCTTAGGGCCGTTAGAACAAGCTAAACCTTGGAACACTGCTGGTATTACAGGGGTTTATGGTTTCTTGAAAAAATTATGGCGTTTGTATTTTGATGATAATGGATTAATTGTAACAGATGCGGAACCAACAGCGGACATGTACAAATCGTTACATAAAACCATCAAAAAAGTAACGGAAGACATCGAGAATTTCTCGTTTAATACGTCGGTTTCGCAATTCATGATTTGTGTCAATGAGTTGTCGCAACAAAAATGTCATCATAGAGCCATCTTAGAACCTTTAGCAGTTTTAGTTTCGCCTTATGCGCCACATATTGCAGAAGAATTATGGAGTGCTTTGGGTCACGAAGGTTCTATTGCCACCGTGGCTTTCCCTAAATTTGAAGAAAAATATTTAGTAGAAAGTGAAAAAGAATATCCGGTTTCCTTCAATGGAAAAATGCGTTTCACTATTAAGTTGCCGTTAGATTTAACCGCAGCTCAAATCGAAGAAATCGTCATGGCCGATGAACGTACACAAAACCAGTTACAAGGTAGAACACCAAATAAAGTAATTATCGTTCCAGGTAAGATTATTAATTTGGTAGGGTAATTTAATTAGTCATAATGACAATATACCAATAGTATCATCCCGAATTTATTTATAAATTCGGGATTTTTTATGCAATAAAAAGAGCATCTTTGAGTTATAGTGAAAAACAGTATTTATGAGAAAATTTTTATTTTTATTTGTGATTTGTACAGGGTGGTTACAAGCACAACAATATCCATTTTTAACTACACACGCAAAAGAAATAACATTGGCTGAATTTCAGTCGTTTAAAACAAAAGATAGCCTTTGGGCTGTTGATAATTTTTTAGAAAGTGGAAAAAAATATGATCGAGTATATTTAGACTCAATTGTTAAAAGCAATAAAATTATACATTATAAGCAACTCTTTTTTAGAGATACAGTGGCGCAAAGATTTGCTGTTGTTTTAAAAGAAAGAACGGAGACTGAACTGAAAGAAAAGAAATTGGAAGTAAAAGTTAAGAATGAAGAGTTAAATGATAAAATTAAAAACGACAAAAAGAATAAGAAATTAATGTTAGGGAAGTCTATGCAAAATCTTGTATTAAAGGATATGCAAGGTAATGTTTATACTTCAGAAGACTTGAAAGGTAAAGTTGTTGTGGTCAATTTTTGGTTTACAAAATGTGTACCGTGTATTAAAGAAATTCCCGATTTAAATGCATTAAAAAAAGAGTTCGGTACAGATCAGGTGCTTTATTTTGCAGTTACATTTGATGCCAAAGAATTGCTTCAAGAATTTGTAAAAAAGAACACAATCGATTTTACAATTATACCTGAAGATAAAAATACCATCGATCAATTTTTGGTGAATTTTTATCCAACAAATTTTATACTCGATCAAACGGGAAAGATAGTTTTTGTTAATGATTTTTTTATGGAAGAAATGTTTCCTGACATGCGTAAAACGATTAAAAAATTATTAAAATCATAATTTTAAATTGTAACATTTTTGAAATTTTACGTATAATAGAAAAAAGCAACTATGAAACAACACGAAGTACATGTCTTAAAAAAATCGACCAGTTTTACAGGTAGTATGAAAGACGATTTAGCGAAAGAAGTGGAGCTGTTTTTAAACATGAAATCCAAAGAAGGTTATGAAGTAATTAATGTGTCTTTTACGTATTTTGAAACCCAAGAATTGATTGCCTTTGTAACGATTTGCAGATAACAAAATGGCAATTTGACAACTTGTCATTTTTAGAAATTGGCGCAAGTTTTGTGGTAGTAGATAAAAAATAAATTAAAAATTATGTTAGGATATTATATTTTATTAGGAGGAATTGCTTTGGTAAGTTGGCTGGTAAGTAGCCGTTTACAAAGTAAGTTTGATTATTATTCAAAAGTTCATTTACGCAATGGTATGAGTGGAGCCGAAATTGCCGAACAAATGTTAGCGGATCACGGGATTAGAGATGTACGTGTTATTTCTACACCAGGGCGTTTAACGGATCATTATAATCCAGTTGATAAAACAGTCAATTTGTCTGAAGCAGTATACAACCAAAGAAATGCAGCTGCGGCAGCTGTTGCGGCTCACGAATGTGGTCATGCGGTTCAACACGCAACGGCTTACAGTTGGTTGACTATGCGTTCGCAAATGGTACCAATTGTAAATGTATCTTCAACCTTATCACAATGGTTAATCATGGGAGGTTTAATTTTAGGAATTGCTTCAAAAGGTTTGTCTATTGGTTATATTGTGGCGGTTATTGGTTTGGTTTTAATGGCGGTGGCAACAGCATTTTCATTAATTACGTTGCCTGTTGAGTACGATGCCAGTAATAGAGCCTTGGCGTGGTTAAAAAATAAAAATATGGTTTCACAGCAAGAATATGCAGGTGCAGAAGATTCTTTAAAATGGGCCGCACGTACCTATCTTGTGGCTGCAATTGGTGCAGTTGCCTCTATGTTATATTGGGCAATGCAGGTGTTTGGTAGAAGAGAATAATAAGAAAAGATACGATATTAATAAACCCAATTACTATGAAGTAGTTGGGTTTTCTTTTTTATCTCAAGTATTAAAAATTACAATTGAATTTGTCTTTCTATTTGTTGTTCCAATGAAATGAAAGTTTCGGTTCTAGAAACCCCTTTTATGGTTTGAATCTTTTTGTTTAACAATTGCATTAAGTGTTCGTTATCCTGACAAATAATTTTAGTTAGAATACTCCAGTTTCCGGTAGTATAATGCGATTCTAAGACTTCAGGAATTTTTTTTAATTCTTTTACTACCTCAGGATTACTAGAAGCTTTTTCTAAATAAATCCCCACAAAGGCCATGGTTTTATATCCCAAAACCCGATTGTCAACTACATATTTTGAACCCGAAATTACACCAGCTTGTTCAAGTTTTTTTAACCGTTGGTGAATAGCTGCTCCAGAAATTCCAATTTTATTTGCAATTTGCAAGATGGGTTTTCGGGCATCTTCCATTAAATCTCTTAATATTTCTTTGTCGATGCCGTCTATTTCAATTTGTAAGTGATTGATTTTCATTTAAATAATTTAAAATAATTATATTTTTTCACCTAAGCTCCACAGGACAATTTTCTCATACTATCAAATTCTCTATTCCAATTGTTAGGGGATTAAGTATCACAACTTTATTTTTTTAATAAATATATGAATTTTGTAACAAATGGAAATAAAAAAATCCTTTTTGATTGATTTCAAAAAGGACTGTATAGAATAAAACTAATTTTTATTAATTGTTTATGTTCAAATGGTTGTATCCTAAATAAGGAACTTCTTTTTCATTGAAAATAACACCATATTCTTCTAATTCTTTTAAAATTGGTTCGTATACTTCTTTTGAAATAGGAAGTTGTACACCAGGCGTTTTAATTTCACCTTTTAAAATTCTTAAAGTTGCAATAGCGACAGGTAATCCAACTGTTTTTGCCATTGCGGTATACGTTTGGTCTTCACCTATACAAACCATGGTAGAATCAATTTGTTTTTTCTCTCCGTTTAATTCGTAACCAAATTTATGATACATAACAATCATATCTTTGTCTTGGGGCTGTAACGCCCATTTTTCGGCTAATATTTTTTCTAATATTTGAGCTGGAGTAGCGTTTTTTAAACCTACTATTTTGGTAGAGTTGAATAAATCTAATTCTACTAATTTGTCCCAAATAATATCGTCCTGATCGATTTTTTGTGCATGTCGTAATTTAATTTCAACGGTATCAGTTGGGTGGTAAGGTAAAAAGGAATTGGTGAATTGACGGTACGTCATGTTTTCAGAATCTTCCATTACATAGGTGTCATCCGTCATACCTAATTGTACTAAAATGTCCCATGCTCTAGAATACCCCACTCTTCTAATGGTTCCTCTATAACAAGTTAGTGCGTTGTCTAAACCATAAACACTTCTGTATTTCAAAGAATCTCTATTGGCATACGCTTCAAATCTTCCAAAGCCTTCAACTTCTAAAAATTCGGTTCTTCTAAACAATTTGTTGTAGGGAATGTATTTGTATTTTCCTTCTTGAATGAATTTTGCAGCCCCCCCTTGTCCTGCTAAAACCACATTTCTTGGATTCCATGAAAATTTATAATTCCATAAGTTGTTATCGCTTTCAGGCGCAACTAATCCGCCACAAAAAGATTCAAATAAAATGATGTTGCCACCTTTTTCTCTAATTTCGTCCATTACTTTCATGGCGCTCATGTGGTCAATTCCAGGGTCTAGACCAATTTCATTCATTAAAATTAGATTGTTTTCTTTGGCAACTTGATCTAATTCTTGCATAGCCGGACTAATGTAAGAAGCGGTTACCATGTGTTTTTTATAAGTTACACAATCTTTCGCTACTTCAATATGTAAATGAGCAGGTAACATAGAAACAACTATGTCTGATTGTTGTATTTCCTCTTTTCGCTGTGCTTCATTAAAAATATCAAATGCAATAGCTCGAGCGTTTTTATGATTATTTGTTTTCTTTTTGGCTAAATCTTCAGATAAGTCTCCAATTGTAATGAAAAGATTTTCTGTTTCTGATTTTTGTAGTAGATATTTTATTAATGAAGATGCAGAACGACCTGCACCGATGATTAGAATTTTTTTCATTAGTTAAGTTTGGTTTGTTGCTTTTTTATAATATCACACGAAGGTAGTAAAATGTTATATTTCTTAAAAGTTAAAATTGATTTAATTGCTATACATTTACTATACTTTAGTATATTTGTTCGAAATTTTGAAACAAAATGGAAAAAAAGATATTGATAGTGGCTGCTGTTTTTGGCTTTTTAGCTATCATTTTGGGAGCTTTTGGGGCGCATGCTTTAAAGAAAGTGTTAACGCTAGACCAATTAACTTCTTTTGAAACAGGAGTAAAATACCAAATGTACCATGCCTTGTTCTTGTTGTTTGTAGGGACTTCAAATATGTTAACTTTGAAGGATAAAACTATAGTGTTTTATTTGACGGTAGTTGGTATTTTCTTTTTTTCAGGATCAATTTATGTGTTAACTACTTCAAGTATTACGGGGATTAAATCAAAAATAATTGGACCAATAACACCTATTGGAGGGATGTTTTTACTTTCTTCATGGGGCTTACTGATTTATAAACTTCTAATCAAAAAATAACTAATATCAGTTTATATCTAAAATTTAATTTTTACTTTTGCACTTTAATAAATAGCAACATAACTTATTATTTATGAATACATACGATCAATCTACGAAATCGATTTCGTTAGAAAAATATGGAATCAAAAACGTTCAAGAAATCGTTTACAATCCTTCTTATGATTTATTATATAGCGAAGAATTAAACGAGAAACTTCAAGGATATGAAAGAGGTCAATTAACAGAGCTTGGTGCGGTTAATGTAATGACTGGTGAGTTTACAGGACGTTCTCCTAAAGATAAATACATTGTAAAAGACAGCGTTACTGAAAATACTATTTGGTGGAATTCAGATAAAGCGGCGAATGATAATAAACCAATTTCAACAGAAACCTGGAATGCATTAAAAGAAACGTCGGTTAATCAATTATCGGGTAAAAGATTATTTGTAGTTGATGCTTTTTGTGGAGCAAATGAAAATACGCGTTTAAAAGTACGTTTCATTATGGAAGTGGCTTGGCAAGCGCATTTTGTTACCAATATGTTCATTCGTCCTACAGCGGAAGAATTGGCAAATTTTGGCGAGCCTGATTTTATTGTAATGAATGCGTCGAAAACTTCATTCAAAGATTATAAGGCACATGGATTAAATTCAGAAGTTTATGTAGCTTTTAATTTAACTGAGAAAATCCAATTAATTGGAGGAACTTGGTATGGTGGAGAGATGAAAAAAGGATTGTTCTCTATGATGAACTACTATTTACCATTACAAGGAATTGCTTCAATGCACTGTTCTGCAAATAAAGGAAAAGATGGAGATGTAGCTGTATTCTTTGGATTATCTGGTACAGGTAAAACAACGTTGTCAACAGATCCAAAACGTGAGTTAATTGGTGATGATGAGCACGGATGGGACAATGATGGTGTTTTCAACTTTGAAGGAGGGTGCTACGCTAAAACAATTGATTTAAGTAAAGAAAACGAGCCAGATATCTATGGCGCTATTAAAAGAGATGCATTATTAGAAAATGTAACTGTTGATGCTAATGGAATTATCGATTTTAAAGATGGTTCTGTAACTCAAAATACACGTGTTTCTTATCCAATTTACCATATTGAAAATATAGTAAAACCAGTTTCAAAAGCAGGTCATGCAACTAAAGTTATTTTCTTAACGGCAGATGCTTTTGGTGTAATGCCTCCGGTTTCAAAATTAACTCCAGAACAAACTAAATATTATTTCTTGTCTGGCTTTACTGCAAAATTAGCAGGAACTGAAAGAGGAGTAACGCAACCAGAACCAACGTTCTCAGCATGTTTTGGAAAAGCATTCTTATCTTTACACCCTACTAAGTACGGAGAAGAATTGGTAAAGAAAATGGAAGAGCATAATGCTACTGCTTATATGGTAAATACAGGTTGGAATGGAACTGGAAAACGTATTTCTATCAAAGATACTCGTGCTATTATTGATGCAATTTTAGATGGTTCTATTGAAAAAGCAGAAACTTCAACTGTTCCAGTATTTAACTTTACCGTGCCTACTGCGTTACCAAATGTAGATACGGCAATTCTAGATCCAAGAAACACTTACGCAGATGCTTCTGAATGGAATGCTAAAGCAGAAGATTTAGCAGCTAGATTCATTAAAAATTTCGTTCAATACACAGATAATGAAGAAGGTGCAGCGTTAGTAATGGCGGGACCTCAATTAGGTTAAAATTAACTAATTACTACTATAAATTAAAAAGCGTCAATGTATTCATTGGCGCTTTTTTAGTTAATAGAATTTATAAAAAAAGCGCTTAGATAATTCTAAACGCTTTAAAATATAAAATACTATTTTTTATTTTCCTTTATTTGTTTCAGAAACATATTTTTCTAATGCTCCAGTCATTGATGGAGTTCCCGGAGCAGGAGCCATAATGTCTACACGTAATCCATGTTCCAAAGCTTCTTTTTTAGTAGTTTCACCAAATACAGCAATACGTGTATTGTTTTGTTGAAAATCAGGAAAGTTCTTAAATAAAGATTTAATTCCAGTCGGACTAAAAAATGCTAAAACATCATAATAAACGTCTTTTAAATCGGATAAATCGCTCATTACTGTTCGGTAAAAAATACCTTGTTTCCAATCAACTTTTAAATTTTCTAATGTTTGTGGAACATCAGCATTTAACTGGTCGGTATTGGGTAACAAGAATTTTTCGTCTTTGTATTTTTTAATTAATGGGGCTAAATCAGTAAATTCTTTTTGGCCCACATAAATTCTTCTTTTTCTGTACACAACATATTTTTGCAGATAGTAAGCAATAGCTTCAGATTGACAAAAATATTTTAAATCTTCTGGCACTTTATAACGCATTTCTTCAGCAACTCTAAAAAAGTGATCTACTGAATTTTTACTTGTAAAAATAATGGCAGAAAAATTATTTAAATCGATTTTCTGTGCTCTAACTTCTTTTGCAGGAACGCCTTCTACATGGATAAATGGTCTAAAATCAACTTTTACTTTCCATTTATTCTGTAGGTCGAAATAAGGTGAATTTTCCACCTTTGGTTCTGGTTGTGAAACCAAAATAGTTTTCACTTTCAAATTTGACATATCTAACAAATTCTAATTTTTTGTTATCCAATAATACATGAAATAATACGGTGCTATTTCAAGGGTGCAAAGATACAAAATAAAATAAAATATTTTACCTATGATTATATTTTGATAAGTCTTCATCAAAAAGTAATAGGTAAGCACGTTGTATAGCACGAAAACACCAAGGATTATATAAAATATTAACTGAACCGGAGTTTGATTATAATATAAAATAATATTTACCGGGAGAAGTATTAATCCCAAAAAAGCTCTGTAATTCACTTTTACAAGATTAAATTGTTCTACAAAACTTTCTGCATTTAATGTAGTGCCAATTATTTTTTCAATAAGAAATTTTGATAGCACAAAAACAAATAAAAAGGTAAAAATCTGAATGAAAGAAATATAATTGTGTGTTTGAGTGTATTTAAAATAACTTAACAACAGAAGAATAAAGAACGAAAATGAAATTAATTGAATAATAAACATGGAAATAGTAAACCAGTTCATTAAATTACTCGTGTCTTTGTAAATTTTATTGTATTTGTCTGAAAATCCTAAGCGTAGAAATTCATTAAAACGAACTTCAAAGATAGTTTTGTTGGTTGCAATAATAATTGCAGCCAGTACAAATAAAATTGTGGCCCAATCTTTATTAACTAATACGCGCTCAGCTAGAAGAATATTCATGCTGCAAAAGTAACAAAAATATTCTCTCTCAATAATTATAAAATTATTAAGATTTTGAATGTAAAAAAAACTTAATTTTGCACTGTAAATAAAATCATATGTCTGCTGGTATAGTTATCATCCCCACCTATAACGAAATAGAGAATATTGAAAAAATAGTTCATGCTGTTTTTCAATTGCCTTCAAACTTTCATTTATTAATAGTAGATGATAATTCACCCGACGGCACTGCCAATAAAGTGGTTGAGTTACAAAAAACGTATGCGGATAAATTGTTTTTGGAAGTAAGACAAAAAAAATCTGGATTAGGTACAGCTTACGTACATGGTTTTAAATGGGCATTAAATCGTAATTATGATTATATTTATGAAATGGATGCCGATTTTTCACATAATCCAAATGATTTAGAAAAATTATATCAAGCTTGTAAAAACGGTGCTGATTTGGCCATTGGATCGCGCTATTCAAAAGGAGTAAATGTAGTAAATTGGCCTTTGAACAGAGTGTTAATGTCTTATTTTGCTTCTGTTTACGTGAAGATGATAACAGGAATGAAAATTCATGATGCAACTGCCGGATTTATTTGTTACCGAAGAAAAGTTTTAGAAACTATCAATTTAGATAAAATAAAATTTGTAGGTTACGCGTTTCAAATAGAAATGAAATACCGAGCATTTGTAAAGAAATTTAAAATTGAAGAAGTGCCAATTATTTTTACAGACCGAACTTTAGGTGAATCTAAAATGAGTGGTGCCATCATAAGAGAAGCTGTTTTTGGCGTAATTATGTTAAGAATTAGAAAAATATTTAATAGACTTTAATCCAATAAAATGAGTACATTTTTAATTAAAAATGCTAAGATTGTAAATGAAGGTTCCATAGTTGAAGGGGATGTGTTAATTGAAAATGAAATTATTAGTCAGATTGACGAAAGTATTAGTGCTAAGCCTAATTACACTATTGTTGATGCTGAGGGTTCTTTTTTACTGCCAGGAGTTATTGACGATCAAGTACATTTTAGAGAACCAGGTTTAACTCACAAGGGAAACATTGCTTCAGAAAGTAGAGCTGCCGTTGCTGGAGGTGTAACTTCATTCATAGAACAGCCTAATACTGTTCCCAATGCTGTTACTCAAGAATTGTTAGAACAAAAATACGAAATAGCAAGTAAAACTTCCTATGCCAACTATTCGTTTATGATGGGTGGAACGAATGATAACTTAGAAGAAGTATTAAAAACAAATCCGAAAAATGTTGCTGGAATTAAGTTGTTTTTAGGTTCTTCAACGGGTAATATGTTGGTAGATAATCAAGAGGTTTTAGAAAAAATATTTTCTTCTACTAAAATGTTGATTGCAGTTCATTGTGAGGATGAAGCTACTATCAAGGCCAATTTAGAAAAATATAAGGAAGAGTACGGTGATAATATACCAGTAAAATACCATCATTTAATTCGAAGTGCAGAGGCATGTTATTTGTCTTCTTCAAAAGCCATTGAATTAGCAAAGAAAACAGGGGCAAGATTACACGTGTTCCATTTGTCAACCGCAAAAGAAATGGAATTATTTACCAATAAAATTCCATTAGAAGAAAAGCAAATTACCGCTGAGGTTTGTGTGCATCACTTGTGGTTTACAGATAAAGACTATGATACGAAAGGTGCATTAATTAAATGGAATCCTGCGGTTAAAACACAAGAAGATCAAGATGCTTTATGGCAAGCCTTGTTGGATGATAGAATTGATGTTATTGCTACAGATCATGCACCTCATACTCTGGAAGAAAAGAAAAATCCGTATTCAACTTGTCCTTCAGGAGGGCCTTTAGTACAACATTCATTGGTTTTAATGATGGAAGCGTATGCAAAAGGGAAAATTTCTTTAGAGAAAATCGTAGAGAAAATGTGTCATAATCCAGCTAAAATTTTCAAGATTGAGAAAAGAGGATTTATTAAAGAAGGTTATTTTGCTGATTTGGTAATCGTGAATTCTCATTTGCCTTGGAATGTTAAAAAGGAAAATATATTATATAAATGTGGTTGGTCGCCGTTAGAAGGATTAAATTTGAAATCGAGAGTTACGCACACTTTTGTAAATGGTAAATTAGTCTATCAAAACGGAAAAGTTAAAGATGTTTTAGCTGGAAAACGATTAACGTTTGATAGAGAATAATGTAAATATGAAGAAAGTTTTATTTTTTGTAATTGTAATTTTAGTTGTTTCATGTTCAAAAAATCCGATTCCTAAACCTGAAAATTTTTTGGATGAAGAAACAATGGAAAACATCATGTATGATGTAGCTGTTTTGCAAGGCGCTTCTGCCAATGCACCAGAACAATTAATAGAAAAAAATATTAATCCTAAAGATTATATTTATAAAAAATATAAAATTGATAGTGCTACATTTCATCAAAACAATCGCTATTATGCAGCTAATGTTAGAAAATACAAGCACATGTATAAAAGAGTGTTGGAACGTTTACAAAACCAAAAATAAATAAAAAATCACGCTATCAGCGTGATTTTTTATTTAAACTCTTTGGCCAATTCTGTTAAATAGGTTGGCATATTGGTAAATTCAAATCCAATAGCGGTTTTAATCTTACTACAATCATGATACTCTTGATTGAAGAGAGATTGAGCGGTAGATTTGGTTAATTTTCTTTTCGTAAATAGCAGTTTAGAAAAAAGCCAGTCCCATCGCCAAAAAATAGAGGTTACTAATTTGTTGACTTCAATCTTTGGAGGATTCACACCAAAAGCATGCGCTAAAACAGTAAATAAATTTTGATAAGTACTGTCTTCAGCTACCAAAATAAATCGTTCGCCAGAAATAGAACTCTTCATTAATTGATGCATGGCTTTCACTACATCTTCAACGGAAACTATGCCAACTTTTCCTTTGGTGTAAAAAGGTAAACCGTTTTTGATTTTGGAGAAAAACAAACTGCTTCCAAAATCTTTAAAACCACGACCAAATATCACACCTGGATTGACAATTACTACTTGCAATCCTTCTTGATAGCCACGCCAAACTTCTAACTCGGCTCCGTATTTAGAAATCGAATAATCGCTGTGGTGGAGTTCGTTGTTTCGGTCAGTTTCTTCAGTAATGCAAAGTTGGTACTCGGTTCCGTTACCTAAAGCCGCAATTGAACTCACATGGCATAGCTTTTCTACTCCAAAAGCCAAACATAGATTAACCACATTAGCCGTGCCTACAATATTGTTTTTATATAATTCTTTAAAGTCATTGGGGTTAAAAGAAACCAAAGCGGCACAATGATATACATGGGTAACCCCTTTAAATGCTTCTTCTAGTTTGGGAATATCTAAAATATCTGCTTGAAACCAGTCGATTTGTTCAAAAACAGGACCTTGGTTTTGAGCCTCAAACAAGTTTTTTATATGATCTTTTTTTGCTTCCGATCGGTACAGTGCGCGAATAGGTGTAGCTTCTTTTGACAACAATTGCATCAAATGAAATCCAACTAAACCGGTAGCGCCTGTAATTAAAATCATGAGGTAAAAATAAGGAAAATGCCCAAATCAAGCAATAAAAAAGCGGTTTAATGTCGTTTTATAAAATGCTTTGAATGTGCGTGTCAACATTTTATTAACTCATTTTTTCGCACTATATTTGCACTTTTAATGAAAAGATAGGAAATGAAACATACTAAGATTGTTGATTTATTAAACAACACCAAAACGTTACAAGAAGTAACCGCTAAAGGATGGGTACGTACATTTAGAAATAACCAATTTATTGCGTTGAACGACGGTTCAACCATTCATAATATTCAGTGTGTTGTTGATTTTGAGAACACTCCTGAAGAAACATTAAAAAGAATTACTACGGGTGCTGCCATTTGTGTAAAAGGTACGTTGGTTGAAAGTCAGGGTGCTGGTCAAAATGTTGAAATTCAAGTAGCTTCATTAGAAATTTTAGGTGATTCGGATGCGGAAAAATTTCCAATGCAGCCCAAACGTCATTCGCTTGAATTTTTACGTGAAAATGCCCATTTACGTGTAAGAACTAATGTTTTTGGTGCCATTATGCGTGTGCGTTCAGCGTTGTCGTTTGCAGTGCATCAATACTTCCAACAAAAAGGATTTGTATATGTAAATACGCCTATTATTACCGGATCGGATGCGGAAGGTGCTGGCGAAATGTTTCAAGTAACTGCGTTGCCTTTAGATGGTTCGGCGCCACGAAATGAAGATGGAAGCATCAACTATAAAGAGGATTTCTTCGGAAAACAAACCAACTTAACCGTTTCTGGTCAGTTAGAAGGGGAAACATTTGCTATGGCTTTAGGTCAGATTTATACTTTCGGACCTACATTCCGTGCAGAAAATTCAAATACGTCACGTCACTTAGCTGAATTTTGGATGATTGAACCTGAAGTGGCATTCAATGATTTAGCAGACAATATGGATTTGGCCGAAGATTTTATTAAATATGTAATAAAATATGCTGTGGATCATTGTGCAGATGATTTAAAGTTCTTAGATGAACGTTTTGCTCAAGAAGAAAAACAAAAACCGCAGGCAGATCGCAGCGAAATGACTTTGTTAGAAAAATTAAATTTTGTTTTAGAAAATAATTTTAAGCGTGTTTCGTATACAGAGGCAATTGATATTCTGAAAGATTCTACACCTAACAAGAAAAAGAAATTCCAATATTTAATTGAAGAATGGGGTGCAGATTTACAATCGGAACACGAACGTTTCTTAGTTGAAAAACACTTCAAATGTCCTGTAATTTTATTTGATTATCCAGCGAAAATTAAAGCGTTCTACATGCGTTTAAATGAAGATGGAAAAACGGTAAGAGCCATGGATATTTTATTCCCTGGTATCGGCGAAATTGTAGGAGGTTCTCAACGAGAAGAACGTTATGATGTATTGGTAGAAAAAATGCAAGCGCTAGGAATCGATGAAGAAGAGTTGTGGTGGTATTTAGATACGAGACGATTTGGATCAGCTGTACACTCTGGTTTCGGTTTAGGATTTGAGCGTTTGGTATTATTCGTTACAGGTATGACAAACATTAGAGATGTTATTCCTTTCCCAAGAACACCACAAAACGCAGAATTTTAAAAAATACTATTTTAAGTTAAAAGTTTCATCCTATTGTTTAGTTTGAAACTTTTAACTTTTAACTTTTGATTTTTGACTCAAGAATATGCTTAAACAGAATCTAAATTTAAAACTTTCACAGAAACTATCGCCTCAGCAAATTCAGTTGATGAAACTGATTCAATTGCCTACGCAAGCTTTTGAACAGCGTTTGCAAGAAGAAATGGTTGAAAATCCGGCTTTAGAAGGTGATGTGGATGCTACTTTAGATTCTTATGAAGATTCATTTGATAATTCAAACGACGATTACGACGATTACGATAACGAGCATATTGATACAGGAGATTTAAATATCGATGAATATTTAAGTAATGATGAAACTCCAGATTATAAGTATCAAACCAACAATTACAGTGACGACGACGAAGAAAAATCGTTGCCAATTGCTGCTCAAATGAGTTTTCATCAAGATTTAATCAATCAGTTGAATACGTTTATTTTAACTGATGAAGATCGAGAAATTGCTGAATTTTTAGTGGGTAGTATTGAAGATTCGGGTTATATTCGAAGAAGTATTCAAGACATCGTTGACGATATGGCTTTTACACAAGGCATATATACTGATGAAAAAACGGTGGAACGCATTTTAACTATAGTGCAACAATTAGAACCATCTGGAGTGGGCGCTAGGGATTTGCAAGAATGTTTGTTAATTCAGTTAAAACACAAAACTCCTACGGATTCTGTAAGTTTAGCTATTGATATAATAGATAAACAGTTTGATGCGTTTACAAAAAAGCATTATGATAAATTGTTGCAAAAATTTGATGTTTCTAAAGAGCAATTGAAAAAAGCGATTGATGAAATTGAAAAATTAAATCCAAAACCAGGCGGAAGTTTTGATAGCAGCAGTAGGGTAGTAGAGCATGTAGTACCCGATTTTACAATTCGAGTAATTGATGGGGAATTGGAATTGACTTTAAATTCGAGAAATGCTCCTGAGTTACATGTTTCAAAGGATTACCAAGAAATGCTAAAAACCTACAAAGATTCAAGTGAAAAATCTTCTGCGCAAAAAGATGCTGTTCAATTTATCAAACAAAAATTGGATTCAGCCAAATGGTTTATTGATGCTATAAAGCAACGTCAAGAAACATTGATGGTAACCATGAATGCTATCATGCATTTTCAATACGAATATTTTTTAGAAGGGGAAGAAACAAAGTTGAAGCCTATGATTCTAAAAGATATTGCCGATATGATCGGTTTAGATATTTCTACTGTTTCTCGTGTGGCAAATAGTAAATATGTTGAAACACCTTATGGAACCAAACTAATTAAAGAATTTTTTAGTGAGGCCATGAAAAATACTGAAGGAGAAGATGTTTCAACTATTGAAATTAAGAAAATTTTAGAACAAGTTATTGCTGAAGAAGATAAAAATAAACCTTTACCTGATGAAGATTTAGCTGTAATTCTAAAAGAACGCGGGTACCCTATTGCAAGAAGAACGGTTGCAAAATACAGAGAACAATTAGATATTCCTGTGGCGCGTTTAAGAAAGAAAATATAAGTATGAAAACCAACTATATTTTAGTTCCTTTTTCATTTGTATTTCATCCTATTTTTGTTTCTATATATGGGAGTTTACTCTATTTTATATTTTCAGGAAATACTACTCCAACAATAAATCTATACATTACTTTTCTTCAGATTGTTATATTAACTGTGGTGTTACCCTTGTGTTTTTATTTGTTGCTCCGAATATTAAACGTAGTTTCTTCTTTTACTGAAGCAACGATTGAAGAACGTAAAATCCCTATTTTTATTCAGTTGTTTTTAATGTACGTAGTAATAAAGTACGCAGCTGTCCATCAAAATTATCCTGAATTGTATCATTTTTTTGTAGGTGGATTTATAAGTTCATTTATAGTTTTACTTTCTGTGATGTTGCGATTTAAAGCGAGCTTGCATATGATAGGAATAACTTCATTGTGCATGTTTACCATTCTATTTACTAGTTATTTACAAATAAATGCTATTTACACCATAGTTTGTTTGTTACTTTGTGTTGGATTTGTAGCTTCTTCTAGATTATACATGAAAGCCCATACTCCAATTGAATTGATTGCAGGAATGTTGATTGGTATTGTGCCTCAATATTTAGTTTGGATTTTTAAGATATAAAAATTAATTTTTAAATTTTATATCCAATCCCATCATTATATAACCAAGTGAAAAGCCTTTATTCCCAAGTTGAATAGTAAAAGGTTTTATTTCATAAGCAATTCTGCTTTTAATAGGGTTTATTCTTAGCCCGATTCCTAAACTACCACCAAAATAAAATTTCTGGAAATACTCTGAATTTTGATTATTTTGAAGTTCTCCTCCAGTACCTAATAAGCCTCGAGAATAATTTCCAAAAACACCAGTACATAATAGTAAAGATATAGAATTATATCTTACAACATCATAACTTACATTCATTTGTAATGATGTAATTCTATAGAATTGATCTCGTGTATCAGTAATTAAATTTGTAGAAAATCCACCAATAATAAGGTTTGGATTTATTCGAAATCGTTCTTTAACACCGAAACTTTTTTGATAGCCTAAGTTGTAAATTAATCCTAATCCATTTTCTTCTTTGCTGTCATTATAGCCTATTCCTATTCCAGTTTTAATGGAACTTCTATTAAAAATATTTTCTTGAGAATAACTCTTCGTAATAGAAATTAAAGAAAATATCAAAACGAATCTAATGAGTTTTTTATTAAACATAATGGTTTTTTATAAGATATAAAACTGAAACCCTACATTTAAGTTACTCATTTTAGAACCGTCCTTAAAAATTGGATTAATTCCATAATAAATATAAGGATTCCATGTGTTAAACCCAGCTGTAATATAAGCGCCAAATTGCCATCGGTTAACTTCTTTCATAATGGATTCATTACTGTTACCAAAGGAAGATTCTAATTTTAATCTTGCATCTACTATATAAGAAGCTTTAAAGCCAGTGTATATTCTCCAAAATTTATGGCTTTCTGGGGTTGAGTTTCTCCATCTAATTTCTAGAGGAATATCAATACCGTGTGAAGTTACTATAGTTCTAATGTTTTCAGACGGGATAATAGTATTGTCTCCAAATAATTCATCAGAGTTTATAAATTGTTTAATGTTATTATATGCATAACCTAAGCCTAATCCAATAGCCCAATGTCTATTTTTTGTAATAGGCATATCTCTTAGCACACCAGCAGTAATTCCTGGAGAAAATGAAAATTGTTTAAACCCAGTAGGTCTATCGTGAACTATGTTATAACTTAATGAAAAATAAAATTGATCTTCTCTATATAAGGAATCAATTTCTTGAATTGGCTCATTAGTCGTAGTAACCTGTGACCAAACTAAAATAGGAAATAGTATTAAAAATACAATTTTGTTCATAGTTTTTATTTTCGCAGAGAGGAAGGGATTCGAACCCTCGATGCCCTTTTGGAGCATACACACTTTCCAGGCGTGCGCCTTCGACCACTCGGCCACCTCTCTTGGTATTAATCGTTCATTTCTCCTCTTAATGAAGTTTCAAAAATCGTTTTAAAGAAATTTGGTGAAACTTGTTGACCTAAAAGGTACATTAATTTTGTTATAGCTGCTTCAGTTGTAATATCTTTTCCTGAAATAACGCCCATTTCTTTTAGTTTTGTACTGGTTTCATAAGCCCCCATGAGCACACTTCCACCGCTACATTGAGTAACATTTACAATATATAAACCTTTCTTTGTTGCATTTTCTAATTCTTCTATAAACCAATCATGCATAGGGGCATTTCCAGAACCATAAGTTTCTAAAACAACTCCTTTTAAACTTGGAATGCTTAGTAGTGCTTTCACTACGTTCTGATTGATACCTGGGAATAATTTTAAAATTAACACATTATTATCAAAAGAAAGATTAACCTTTAATTCGTTGTTTTTTGGTTGTATTAGTAAATGTTTATTCACTTTTAAATGAACTCCTGACTCCGCTAATTCTGAAAAATTGGGAGATGTGAATGCATTAAAATGTTCGGCACTTATTTTAGTGGTTCTATTACCTCTGTATAATTTGTATTCAAAATACAAACAAACTTCTTTAATTACAGGAACGCCATTTTCTTGTAAAGAAGCAATTTGAATGGCTGTAATTAAGTTTTCCTTTGCGTCTGTTCTTAAATCACCAATAGGTAATTGTGAACCTGTAAAAACCACTGGTTTAGCAATGTTTTCTAACATAAAACTTAACGCAGAAGCACTATAGGACATGGTGTCTGAACCATGTAAAACTACAAATCCATCATAAGCAATATAATTTGATTCTATGATGCTGGCTATTTTTTTCCAATTTTCAATTTGCATGTTTGATGAATCAATAGGCTCATCAAAAGAAATAGCGTCAATAATACAATCCAGTAGTTTTAATTCAGGAATTCCTTTTTGTAATTTGTTAAAGTTAAAGGCTTTCAGTGCTCCAGTATTTGCGTCTTTAACCATACCGATGGTGCCACCCGTATAAATAAGCAAGATATTTGGTTTGCTAATTGGTTTCAATTTCCTGGTATTTTAATTTATTAATTACAGGGTTTGCATACATTGCTAAAAAGCTTTCTTTTTGTTTTGTATCATCAGCATTGATTCTTAATTCAAGGCGACGTTCAAAAAGTTGTTTTTCTTTTTCCGTATACATGGAACTGTAAGTAGTAGTGTTGTGTAATAAATCGTAAGCAATAAAATTAGTAGGCCAAAGTTTATACGATTGTAAAATAGAATCATCTATCGCTTGAGCCAATGCTTGGATTTGTTTATTGTTATTGTCGTTTTCAGCTTTAATTTGGTCAATTTCTTGTTCCAATACGTCTCCAACATGAATGTGTATTCTTTTTTTCTGTCCAATGATTCCACTTAATAACGTGATGAAATCTTCGTTTTTTTCTTTAATGTAAATTTCATCATTTGCTTCTGCCATTAATTGAGGCATTTTTAAGGCATCAGTAGGGTCATACTCATAGGAAATTGAAACAGGAACGAGTTTTATCTTTTTGAAAAAATCCATCACATCTTTTTCATCATTGGCCATGGCAATCATTTTCAAAACCCCTTGATGAGTGGCGTCGTTACCATCCTTTGTTCTACCTTCACGTTGTGCTATCCATACCGAACGGTTTTCTCTAGAGACTAAATGATACATGTATTCAGAAAGTAACTTTGAACTTTGTAACAATTCTCTTGGGGGTAATCCACGTTGAACTAGAAAGTTTCTATTAAGTTTCGATAATTTTAATAAAAAGTCTTTCTTCACTAAATTATCTCCAATTGCCGATGCAGTCATGATTAAATCATGATCAAATAAGCAAACATTGAGTAAGGAGGTGTCTAAAATAATATCTCTATGATTCGAAATAAAATAGTAAGCCGTATTAGGTTCAAGCTTTTCAAATCCAGAAGTGGTCAATCCATCAGAAGTTTTTTCTAAAATCTTTTTAATGGCTTGATAAGCAAAATTAATTTGAAAGTCGCGTATGGAATAAGTACGTAATAATTGCTCTTTCCAAATAGCATCATCTAAATTTGGATAAGCAAAATTCATCATCGCTTTCATCATAGGATGGTTCACCAGCTCTTTTAAAGCATGGTTTACCTCAGTATCATAGTAAGGACGTATTTTATCGAATTTAGACATGATTAATTTTCTATATTACAAAAAAACAAAAAAAAAGGGAAATACACCGTATTTTTTAGTTAAAAACCAAAAACATCTTGTGAGTTTTTTGTGGTTATGGCTGCTATTTCTTCAACAGGTCTATTGTAAATTGAAGCTAATTTTTCTGCAACTAACGCCACATAACTACTTTCGTTTCTTTTTCCTCTGTAAGGTACCGGTGCTAAGTAGGGTGCATCTGTTTCTAATACAATATGTTCTAATGAAATTTCATTTAAAAACTGATCAATTTTTCCATTTTTAAACGTAGCCACACCACCAATGCCTAGTTTCATTCCACAGTCAATGGCTTGAAATGCCTGGTTATAATTGCCAGTAAAACAATGAAAGATACCGAATAATTCGTTACTTTTTTCTTGCTCTAATATTTCAAAAATTTCATTAAAAGCCTCTCTGCAATGAATATTTATAGGCAATTTGTATTTTTTTGCTAATTGAATTTGATGTTGAAAAGCATATTGCTGTTCTTTTAAATGCGTTTTATCCCAATACAAATCAATACCAATTTCGCCAATTGCTGCAAATTTTCTCTTGGCTAATTCGGTTTCCACGTGTTCTAGTTCTTCCAAATAATTTTCTTTTACATAACACGGGTGTAATCCCATCATTAAAAATACATTTTCAGGGAATTGTAGTTCCAAGTCATACATTTTTTGTGTATAACTGCTGTCAATTGAAGGGACAAACAAACGGGTAACGCCTTTTTCAAGAGCCCGTTGCATCATTTCATTTCTGTCTTGTTCAAATTCCTCAGAATATAAATGGGTATGGGTGTCAGTTAAAATCATTTTTTGTAGAAACTATATTGTTTTTCAATTCAAATGCAGTCCCGCTGTTCGCACTACACGGTAGTCTGCTTCCATCGGGTCTAATCATCACTTATTCGTTTTTATTGCACTAATAAATTACAACCTCTTATATCACTATTGTCAAACCTTCCTAAAACTTCAAACGTTTGATTTTCGTATTTTTTACCTAAATCTTGCGTAGCAATAAAAGCACAAGAATTTATATTGGCTAAATCTATTACATTAATACCGCCTGTTTTGTTATATCCAATTAAACTCAATGCATCTTCTGTATCTCTAATGATTACATCCATCCAAGGCGGGCATTCAAAAATACCATTGCCTAAAGAATAGGCTTGTGACAACAATTCGGTCATTCCGTATTCAGAATGTATCGTAGATACACCAAATCCTTTGCTTAATAGTGCGTGTAATTCTTCGCGAATCATTTCTTTACGTTTGCCTTTCATTCCTCCCGTTTCCATAATAATCGTGTTGTTTAATTGAAAGTCAAATTGTTCAATTATATCTAATAACGCATAGGTTACGCCAATGAGTAGTACATTTTGTCCCTCTTTATCAAGAGCAATTAATTTTTCGGCTAATTGTTGGTATTCGTTTAAGTAAAAACCACTATCTGGATGCTGACTGCCTTCGATTAAATCTTGAGCCATATAAATTAATGAAGAGCCATCTCTTTCTAAATAGGAAGGTAATAGTGCTAACACACAATAATCTTCTATGTTGCCGTAAAATTGCGAAAATGCTTGTCTAAAACTTGTCTCGTATACACTTAAATCGGTAACATGGTGTTTACTCGTACTCATTCCAGTGGTGCCACTACTTGTAAAAATAATTTCATCAGGAGCCTTGTTAGAAACAATTCGTTCCGATTTAAAAAATTGGATGGGTAAAAAGGGAATATCAGGAATTCGTTTTACGTTGGTTGGATTTTTTTTTAATAGATTACAGAATTTATGGTACACGGCGTTGTTTTCATATTGGTGTCTGAAAACTTTTAACGTAATTTTTTCAAATTCTTTTTTTGAAGCGATAGAAAATATGTCAGCTGCTGTAATCAATGTAAAAATATTTTATGCAAAAGTAACATTAAATAAACATATAAAAAAAAGCACCAACCTAAGTTGATGCTTCTTTTATTTGTTATCCTGAATTAATTTCAGGATTTATAATTACTCGATAACTAATTTCTTAGTAGATGTTTTACCTTCTTCTGTAATTTTAACTACATAAACACCAGTAGTCAAATTAGCTACATTTACTGTGTTGTTAACTACCTTAGTAGATACTACTTGTTTACCTACTAAATCAAAGATTGCAACTTCGATTGATCCATTTAAAGCTGTTTCAATGTGTAAGTTATCACCTTTAACAGGGTTTGGATACATTTTTAAACCATCAATTTGAGAGAATGAAGCTGATGATAAAGTAAAGTTAGGTGTAGTTGTGATTGTTAACTCATCAATTGTCATAGCTGGAGTTGATGTCGCAGAGTCTTGACGTAAAATGAAGTTAGCTAAGCTAGTTAACGCAGTTGTTGGAGTTACAACAACTGAAGGAGATGCTGATCCACCAATTGTTGGGTTTTCATATAATGATAATGAATTATTTGTAAAGTCATATCTTAACACTAAATACTGAGTAGAATTTACAGCGTATGTATTAGCAGACCAAACAATATCTGCAACAGTAGTTGTTGGACTAATTCCGTATTGGAAATTTGTACCATCAGTTTTGAAATATATTCTTGCTACAGTAAATGCGTTAGATGCATTAGTTAAAACTGCAAAATAAGTAGATCCTGTTGTTGAAATTCCTGTTAAGTCACTAACTTTTACTAAAAAAGATGTAAATAAGTCACCAGAAGTTGTATCAGTGAATGGAAGTAAAGTATCGCTACCTGTTCCTGTAAATGAAACTGAATTACCAGTTGAAGTTATACCAGTATAAGTAAGGTTACCGCTAACAGCTAATATTTCATCTGCACCAACCGAGCTATTTTTCCACATTTGAGATGTGTTCAATTGAGTTCCTACAGCATAATTAAAAGGTTCGTTTACAGGTAATGAATTAGTTGCAATACAGTTGTCTGGACTAGTAAAGTTAGTTGTAAAAGTACATGTTGGACTTGAACTTACTGTAACTGATTGAGTTCCTGTAACACTTTCACTCATAGTGATTATTATATTACCTGCGGCAGTAGTTGTTGGATTGTCTCCACTAACAACACCGGTTGTTGTAATAGTGTAAGTTGCAGTTGCTCCACCAGTATAAGGAATTGTAACTGTATAATTGTCTAAGCCAGAAGTTGAAGTAACACAAGCAACAACCGGTGTTCCTAATGATAAAGTACAAGATGCAGATACGTTTTCAACTTTAACATCATCAATTCTAAATTGTGTAGAAACAGGAGTTGTTGCAGTTGACGGTTGAGTAAATCTTAAAGATAACGTTGTTGAAGAAGGGATTGCACCTCCAGAAATTGAAACCAACGTCCAAGAATTTGCAGCAGTTGGAGCTGTATATGAAAGTGGAGTCCAAGTAGAACCGCCGTTCGTGCTTTGTTCAACAATTAATTGTGAAGTAGCAATACTTGTGCTCAACATTCCAAAAGATAATTTTAAGTCAGCTGCGCTATATGCTGAAGTATTTATTCCGTCAATTTGGAAAAAATGACCAACATTGGTAGTCTGATTAAAAAAAACATTTCCATTTCCAGATGCTCCAGTATAACCTGATGAAGCAGTAGAAACTCTCATCATGTTAGCACCAGATGTACCAGTGTAAACTATCGGGGAACCATTTTGAAAAGTTGCAGGTGCAGTTCCAGTAACGTAGGTAGCAACAGCTGTATTTCCAGTGGGAGTTCCCATATTTTCAGAATAAATAGTTTGTCCAAATGAAGCAAACGAAATTAAACCAATAAAAATTGAGTAAAGTTTTTTCATTTTATGAATATTAAAATTTTCTACAAAGATATGAACAATCTAGTTAAGCAACCAAGTTTTAATGTAAAATTTAGATTAATTTTCTAATTTTAACACTTGCTTAATTAGTTGATAATAAGTTTTCTAGTCGCAGAGGCTTCTCCTTCTTTAACTTTGATAATATAAACCCCAGGGTTCAAGTTGCTAATGTTTAGCTCTTTGGTGTAAAGTGTTACATCAACTACTTTTTTTCCTAACACATCAAAAATTTCGACTTTCTTCTCTAAGTTTGATTTAGAAGTAATGAAGACTTTTCCAGTGTTATTAGGGTTAGGATAAACACTTAATCCTTCAATTACTGGGTCTTGAGATTTGTTCACAACAACTCTGCTATCTTGCGCTTGAATGCTGATAGAGAAAATAAAAAGTAAAATTAATGTATAAAAGTAATTTTTCTTCATGTGAATTATTTGTTTTGTAAAGATAAATAAAATAAATCAATCATCATGCCACATCATAAAAAAATCCCGAAAAAAATCGGGATTTAGTGAAATATATATTTTTTTGAAATTAATCTAAGTAGTAGATGTATCCAAAATTTAACCATAAATTCCAATCATTTGCTTTGTTTTCTGGATATCTAATTGGATCTGGACTTACACCTTCAACCCAGTTAGAAAAATAATATTGCCATCTTAACTCTACAAATAAATCCGATAACTCCGTTAATTTATATCTTGTACCAGCACTTGCAACTACACTCCATGTGCTTCCGCTTGCGTTTGTAACAGCATCTTTGTATAAATACTTTTCAGGATAAGTAAGTGAGGTGTTGATTTCTCCTAAAGAAGAAGTGTTTTCAGGGCTGAAAAAATTATAGTGTGCTCCTAATGCAACAAATGGTCCCCATGCTCCATCAGTAGCTGTAAATTGTCTAATACTCCATGGAAAATACTCTAACTGCATTCCAATATCTGTAACACTTGCCAAACCTTGCATCGCTCTTAACTGTTTTGCAGTAATGGATTGTCTTTCAGGTTTTACCCATTCTCCAGCATGGTTTAGTTTTGCTCTTGTATAGGATATTTCAGATCTTAATTTAAAGTGATCGTTAAAATAGGTTTCAGGTGTATAACAGTTACATTCAGCTCTATATGAAAAGTTCATGTAATGTACTAATCCAATACCAAAACCATTATTAGTTAAATTGGTTTCTGTGTTGTCGCTTTGTCCATAATCAGAATAAAATAAAGTTGGCCCTACAAAAGCACCTACCTCATGAGAAAAACCAAATTGAGCAAATGAAACCGATTGAGCACCAAAAGCGAATAAAAGAGCTAAAAGTATTTTCTTTGGCATAACTTAAAATGTTTTATCCGACAAATATATAAAAACAAAATTCATATTAAAATAAATTTCTAATTTAATTCTAAAATTGCTGATTTCTTAAAAATTGCACAACATAAAGCACGATTAATCAATATTTAATAAATTAAACTTTAAAATTTTGTTATATTCTTCGTGGGTTATGTTTAATAATGTATATTTGCCTCTAGATAATTTTAATAAATTAAAATATATTATGAGTCAAAGTGTTAATGCATTTTTAGAAGCAGTTGCTAAGAGAAATGCAAATGAGCCAGAGTTTATGCAAGCAGTAAAAGAGGTTGCAGAAACAGTAATTCCTTTCATTGAGCAAAATCCTAAATATCAAGGTAAAATGTTATTGGAAAGAATGGTTGAACCAGAAAGAGTAATCATGTTTAGAATTGCTTGGATTGATGATGCAGGTAATACACAAGTAAACAGAGGTTATAGAATTCAAATGAATTCAGCTATTGGACCATATAAAGGAGGTATTCGTTTCCATCCTTCAGTAAATTTAAGTATTTTAAAATTCTTAGCTTTTGAACAAGTTTTTAAAAACTCTTTAACAACTTTGCCAATGGGTGGAGGAAAAGGAGGTTCTGATTTTGATCCAAAAGGTAAATCTGATAATGAAATTATGAGATTCTGTCAAGCATTTATGACTGAATTACAAAGACATATTGGTGCTGATACTGACGTACCTGCTGGTGATATTGGTGTAGGAGGAAGAGAAGTAGGTTACATGTTTGGTCAATATAAAAAATTAAGAAATGAATTTACAGGTGTATTAACTGGAAAAGGTATTACGTTTGGTGGTTCATTAATCCGTCCTGAAGCAACTGGTTATGGTGATGTATATTTTGCACAAAACATGTTAGCTACAAGAGGTGAAAGCTTTGCGGGTAAAACTGTAGTTGTTTCTGGTTCAGGAAATGTTGCTCAATATGCTATTGAAAAAGCTACTCAATTAGGTGGTAAAGTGGTTACTGCTTCTGATTCATCAGGTTATATTTATGATGCCGATGGAATTGATGCTGAGAAATTAGCTTATATCATGGAAATTAAAAATGTAAGATACGGAAGAATTAATGAGTATGTGGCTAAATATCCTAATGCAAAATTTGTGGAAGGAAAACGCCCTTGGGAAGTTAAATGTGATATTGCTTTACCATGTGCAACTCAAAACGAGTTAAATGGTGAAGAAGCAAAAACTTTAGTAGCTAATGGATGTTTTTGTGTGGCTGAAGGTGCAAACATGCCTTCAACTCCTGAAGCGGTTGAGGTATTTTTAGCGGCTAAAATTTTATTTGCTCCTGGTAAAGCTTCTAACGCGGGTGGTGTTGCTACTTCTGGTTTAGAAATGTCTCAAAACTCTTTACGTTTGTCTTGGACTAGAGAAGAAGTTGACCAAAGATTACACAGAATTATGAGTGATATTCACGAGGCTTGTGTGAAATATGGTAAAGATGAAACTGGTTTTGTTGATTACGTTAGAGGTGCAAATATTGCTGGTTTCGTTAAAGTGGCTGATGCAATGTTAGGTCAAGGTGTAGTATAATTACAACTTAATATGTACAAAAGCGGCTATCAATTCTGATAGCCGCTTTTTTTAGTTTTGACCTTCCCATTCTGAATAGAATTGCGCTAAAAATCGTTCCATAAACTGATGTCTAGCTAAAGCGATTTTTTTTCCTGTTTCGGTATTCATTTTATCTTTTAAAAGCAATAATTTTTCATAGAAATGATTTAAAGTAGGAGCGCTTGAGTTTTTATATTCCTCCTTATTCATATTCATTTGCGGTGGAATTGCAGGGTCATACAACGGTCTGTTTTTAAATCCTCCATAATTGAAAGTACGTGCAATGCCAATGGCTCCAATGGCATCTAAACGATCGGCGTCTTGTACAATGTCTAACTCTTTTGAATAAAATGTTTTCGTGACATTACCTCCTTTAAAAGAAATATTTTCAATGATTGCTACCACATGAGCAATGGTGGTCTCATCAACATTTTCTTGTTCTAGAAAATTACGTGCTGTTTTCGGACCAATATTTTCATCTCCATTATGAAATTTACTATCGGCAATATCATGTAATAAAGCCGCTAGTTTTACAACAGTTAAATTGCATTCTTCTGATTGCGCAATTAAAAGAGCGTTTTTATATACACGTTCAATGTGAAACCAATCGTGTCCGCCTTCTGCATGCTGCAATTGCTTTTTAACAAATAAAATGGTGTTGTCTATAAGTGTCATAGGAAAAAAAATCCTTTCAATTGCGAAAGGATTAAATTTAAATTATTTTATTAATGCTGGTTGAACCCACTTAAAGATATGAGTTTCATCGGGTAAAATTAATCTTTCTGAAATTTTCTTCATTCTTTCGGGTAATTTCATGATAAAATCTCTTGCTTTTTCAGCTTCATCAGTCAATCCATTTATTTTGTCAATTTCCCATTTATCAATCAGTTTTTGCATGATGTCTACATAATCCATTGAGGTGTACACACCTAACTTTTGAGCAGAAGTGGAAAATTGTTCAAATGCGGTGCTTATTTTTTCTCCTGATTCTCTTAAGAAATGAGCCGGCATGGTAATTTTTAACTTCATCATGTGTTGAAAAGCTAACATCATTTCACTTGGATCTACTTTGAAGATTTGATTTACGAATTCACTGTAAGCTAAGTGATGACGCATTTCGTCCCCTGCAATTAAGTTACACATTTTGTGTAATTTTTTATCTCCAAATTTTTTAGCAATTTGTGCAACACGGTTATGTGAAACGTAAGTAGCTAATTCTTGGAAACTTGTATAAACAAAATTTTTATAAGGATCTTTACCAGTACCTATGTCAAATCCATCGTTTATTAAATGATGTGTAGTTTGTTCTACTTCTTTCATGTTTACTCTTCCTGAAAGATACAAGTACTTGTTTAATACGTCACCGTGGCGGTTTTCTTCTCCGGTCCAATGGCGAACCCATTTGCTCCATCCATTTCTTCCTTCGTTATCTACTCCTTCTACTTCCATTAGCCAAGATTCATAAGTAGGTAATGCTTCTTCAGTGATAGTGTCTCCTACTAAAACTACCCAAAAATCATAAGGTAAATCTTTAGCAATTTCTCTCAACTCTGTTACATCTTCAATAAAGGTGTCAGTTTCAGAATGGGGTAATAAATCGGTTGGTTGCCAAATTTTTTCAACCGGAATTAGAAAATCATTCATAAAAGAATCAATTTTCTTTTCTAACAGTTGCATGACTTCCAATCGAACATTTTTTAATGACATTTTTTTAAATTTTTATATGTTGGGTTATTACTTTTTCGGTTTTTTCAAAAATCTCTTCAAAAGAATAATCTGAAATTTTTAAAGGGCTGTGTATAATAAATTCTAAACGATTACCTAAGCCTAATGGGAATTGACCAAAGCGAGTCATTTTCCAAGAGTTGTTAATTGTTACAGGTAAAAAGTAGGCGTCTGGGGCAAATTTATATAACATTTTTAATCCATTCGTAGCAAATTCTTTTGGTTTACCCGTTTTGCTTCGAGTACCTTCTGGAAATATAACTACTGAATAATTATTTTTATTGATGTATTCTGCCACTTTTTTTATTTCTGGCAAGGCTTGTTTTGGATCTTTTCTGTCGATTAATGCAGAGCCACCATATTTTAAGTTATATGACACACTAGGAATGCCTTTTCCTAATTCTTTTTTACTAATGAATTTAGGATGTAATTTTCTTAAAAACCAAATGTATGGCGGTATGTCGTATAAGCTTTGATGATTGGAAACAATTATCACTGGAACATTATTTGGAACATTTTCCATTCCTTTAATAGAATATGTTGTTCCTAAAAGATGAGTCGTTCTAACTAAAAACCAATTTAAAATTGCAACACTCCATCGGTGGGCATTGTATCCAAATACATTGTAACACACCCATTGTATAGGATGAAATATAACCAACCATAAACTAAAGAATAAATAGAATAAAATTGAAAATGGATAGGAGATTATTTTTTGCATTTTTAAATTTTTTTCCAAAGATATTTGTTAAAAAAATAAAAACCATCATTTTTGATGGTTTTGTTATATGTTAACATAGCATATTAGCAGAATTCGTTGTAAGCATCTTTCAGATTTTCAGCAATTAAGTCTGCAGGTCTGCCTTCAATATGATGTCTTTCTAACATATGTACTAATTCCCCGTTTTTGAATAATGCCATACAAGGTGAAGATGGTGGAAATGGGAACATGTGTTCTCTTGCTTTGTCAACCGCTTCTTTGTCAACTCCTGCGAAAACAGTGATTAATTGCGTAGGAACTTTACTGTTGTCTAAACTCATTCTTGCACCTGGGCGCGCATTTCTAGCGGCACATCCACATACTGAATTCACCACTACTAGTGTAGTGCCTTCTTTTGCAATAGCTTGTTCTACGTCGTTTGCGGTATATAATTCTTGGAAACCGGCTTCTGATAACTCAGCACGCATTGGTTTTACTAATTCTTCTGGATACATACTCTATTTATTTCTAAATTAATGATGGCAAATTTACAAAGTTTTTTAGAGCTTTAATAGCGTAAAATCATAAAGATTTGTTATTGTTTATATAGATGTAGTTTATTACCAATTTAACCTAATATATTTGTGAAAAAATACAATGAGACAATTACTTTTATTATTTCTGTTTTCAACGTTTCTTTATGCTCAAAATGATAAAGAAATTGAAGTGGTTGTAGTAAAAAAAGCGCCCAAAATAGCCACTATACTTAAAAAAGTAAATAAACAATTGCTTAAAAATGTAGATTCTACAACGTACACTTATACTTTAAATCAGCTTAATTTAGAAAACTCAGATACTATAATTTATAGAAAGGAAAATCAATTAATTAAGTGTGTTGATTTTGCTGGGAACTTCACGAAAAAAAATGAAGTAGAAAATAAAGATAATTGGTTTTCAAAGGTTAAAGAAACATTTAAAGAATATTCAACTTCTGAATCGCCAATTGGTTGGATTTCTGGATTTCCAGTTCGTAAAAATATTACAATTGCTGATTTAGATTTTTTTAAAAACACAAATGCCTATACTTATAAAGTAGAATGGTTAAATGATGAAGATTTACAAGTTACCTTTCAATCGTTTAATTTTTATACAGGTAAATTTGTTGTCGATAAGAACTTCAATTTACTGCAGTTAACATACGAAGTCCAAACACCTTATCCCTTTTATTATACAAGTAATGAAACCTTTGGGAAATATCATGCCTATACTTCAAGTTGGATTTACCAACGTGAAAAAGTAGAAATGACTTTTAAAATTATTAAAAAGAAAATGGCTTTAGAAAGTTTAACCATTGATGAAAAATTGCGTGATTTTCTTTTTAATCGATATACTAAAGAAGGTGTTGTTTTTTCTAAAAGAACCAATTTCACAACAAAAATTGAGTTGTATCATCGGTTTGATTAAAATATTTATAAAATTCGGTTGAAAAGGGCTTTTATAAAAATTCCTTTCGGGCGTTTCTAAATCACCTTTAAATCTTTCTAAGAATCTATTTCTTTAGCTAAAAATTTTAGTTTCTAATAGTATTTATTGGTAAGAATTAATTTATAAATATTAGCAAAAAATTTGGAAATCTGTCTTTTTATTTTTTGTTTAGCCTTCAGTTTGCAAACGAAGTCGGAAAACTGAAACAGCGACTTAAAAACATCTGAAAGTAAGGTAAATTTTAAATTTAAAAAGAATTATGAAAAAATTTGTTTTATCTGTTTTTGCTTTTATTTCATTTGCAGCAATCTCTTCAGCAAATGAAATAGTAAAAGACAACTTTAAAGTAGAAATTTTAATAGTAATGTAAAAGGAATTTGTAATTATAGAGTTAAACATACATTAAAGTATCCTAATGGCTCTACTTATTCTTGGTACACTCATCATTCAATTGAAGCAGATAGTTTAGAAGATTGTAAAGCCAAATTATTAGCCCTACAATAATAAAATATTAATTTTTTCACCAGTGAATTTATTTCACTGGTGATGTTTACATTTTAAAATTATGAAATATCTATTAGTATTCTTTTTTTCAGCATTAGTGTTTTCACAAGAAAACAAGCTTGTTAAAATAGATTATATTTCCAATAAAAACGGAATAACCAATAAAGAGTATCTCTATGTTAAAGCTGATTCGGCAGTATATAGAAATGACAGTCTAACAATTTTTAATGATAACACTAAAATTTTAAATGAAGAAAAAAGTGAGTTAGAAGTAAAACAGAAAAGAATTGATTTACCAGTAGTTAGTTTTTATCATACAAGTACTAGTCAAGATTTATTTATTAATTATTTTAGTCTAGACGAACATAAAGTTGTTTGTTACAAAGACGAATTACCTGAAATTACTTGGAAAATTTATGATAATGAAACCAAAAACATTGGTGATTACATTGTTGTAAAGGCTATTGGGATGTTTAGAGGTTCTGAAATTGAAGCTTATTTTTGCCCCGAAATTCCTATTAATTTTGGACCTTGGAAATTTAAAGGCTTACCAGGCTTAATTTTGGAATTAACAGCTAGAAATAAAAACATAGAAGATTATCGTTGGGTTGTAAATAAAATTGATTTTGATTGCAAGGAACAAATTGCTTTTAAAATGAACAATCAAATTAAAATAGAACCATTTAAAAAAAGTGTTGAAAAAGATTTCAAGAAATTAAAGGAGCAAATAAAAATGGCAAATTCACAAGTGCCAAAAGGCGTAAAAGTTGGCGAGACGGTTATTGTTAGAGGTGGAATTGAACAAAAATATGAATGGGAAAAGTAATTTTTATAACTCTTTTTATAACTCTAAATTCATTTTCACAATCTAAAATTAATGGCATTGTTAAAAATGAATTAGGTGAAATTATTAGTGCTGCAAGTGTAGTTGCTAAAGATGAATCTAATAAAACACTTGCATATACATCCACTTCTAAGCAAGGGACTTTTGATTTACATTTAGAAATTTCTAAAACGGTTATTTTATATGTAAATGCAATAGGTTACGAAAAAAAAAGTATTGAAATTACTAGGGAATACTTAAAACAGAATGAAACAATTCAAATACAGTTAGTTAAAAAAGATATTGAAATTAAAGAAGTAATTATAAAAAATGAATTACCAGTAAAAATAAAAAAAGATACTATTGTATTTGATGTTAAAGCTTTTTCTCAAGGGAATGAGAAAGTAGTTGAAGATTTACTTAAAAAGATACCGGGTATAAATGTTTTATCTGATGGAACGGTTAAAATTGGAAATCAAGAAGTCGAAAAAATAATGGTTGAAGGAGATGATTTTTTTGAAAAAGGATATAAAATTTTAACAAAAAACATGCCTTCCAATCCATTAGATAAAATAGAAGTTTATAAAAATCATTCAAATAACAAACATCTTAATGGAATTAAAAAAGAGTGATAAAGTTGCATTAAACTTAAAACTTAAAAAGGAATTTAAAAATATTCTATTTGGAAATAGTGATTTGGGATATGGTTTTTTTTCGAAAAACAAATATGATGTAAAAAGTAATGTTATGAATTTTGGTTTAAAAAATAAATTGTATTTTTTAACAAATATCAACAATATTGGAAGTGATAATACGGAAGGGATTTATAATTTAAATCAAGCCACATTAGACGATTTTGGTGCACATTAATATAAACAATTGTCGTTTATTCAATCTTTAAATTTCAGTTTATTAAATATAGAATCTAAAAGAATAAATTTTAATAATTAAGAATTTTTTTCTGTAAGCGATATCCTTAATTTGTCTAAAAAGTCAAAACTAAAAATAGTTACTTCTTTCAACAAAGATGAAAATTATTTTGAAAATTATAGTAATACAACTGCATACGCAACAACTAATGAATTTCAAAATATTGAAAATAATTTTGGTAAAAAAAATACAAATTTCATTTTTACCAAATTAAACTATTCTTTAGATTTTAATATGAAGAACTCTTTAGAATATAGTCTGGCATATAACAGTTTTAAAACGCATCAATTTTTAGATGTATATTTTAATAACATCCCGTTAAAACAAAATTTAAACAATTTAAATACTTTTTTTAATTCAGAATGTAAATACACTTATAAAATAAGCAACACAAAAGTTTTAATTTATAACTTTAGTTTTATCAGTGAGGAATTACCTCAATATTATTTTACCGATTCTAACACATACCAACCCATACTTCCTGTTTCATTATATAGTTTTAATCAGAACACATATCAGAAAAGAAATTACTAAAACTTTAATATCAATTTTTTGTCTAAGAAATTTGTAAAAAGTGTATATAAATTAAGATTGGGTACAATGTTTTTTAATGACAAATTAGAGTCTGCTTTATCAAACTCTGGAAATAACGATCAATTTAATGCATTTTCAAATAATAGTAGCCTTTTTTCACAAAATATTTTTCTTAATTTTTCATATAATTATAATTCGGATAAATTTTCTTTAACCGCAAACAATGAAATTAACTTCATAAAGAATGAACTTGTAAATAGTATTGTGAGTCTTCAATCCAATAAAATTTTTAGTAATCCTAAATTAGAATTTAGTTATTCTTTTAATGAAAAAAATAAAATTTATTCTTCTCATTCTTTAAATAATAAGAATGTTGAATTAAGAAATTTATATTCTAATTATATAATAACCAATTTTAGAACAATAAGAATGAACGACAACTCAATTTCTTATTTGAAAAACAGGCAACATCTTTTAGGTTATAATTACGGTACATTTGGGAAGAAATTTTTAGCTAATGCTTTGATTATTTATAATAAAGATTATAATTATTTTTCAAATAATTCAAAAGTTTTTCAGAATTATATCATCAGTTCTACTATAAATTTAAAAAATAAAGAAAGTTTAATGCTGAATATAAATCTAGAAAAATATTTAAAAATTATTTCATCTAATTTTAAAGTTTATTCTTCCATTTCTAGAAGTACCTATCAAACAATATTTAATTCTAATGAATCTATTAATGTTGTTTCTTCAAATTTTGATTTAGGTTTTGAATTCCGTTCCGGTTTCCAGGGTCCCTTTAATTATCATTTTGGTTCCAATTGGTTAAGAAATACAAATAACTCAATAACAAAAAATACATTTAGAAGTAATGTGTCGTTTTTAAATTTAGATTTTAGATTTTTTAAAAAATTAAATTTAAATATTAAAGGAGAGAATTACCATTTTAAAATGAAAAATAACAATAATTTTTCCTTTTTGGATTTTAATGTAGATTATAAAATTTTAGAAAAATTAAATCTTAGTTTAGTAGTTAATAATTTATTCAATCAAAATTTTTATGTAACACAAAACATTACTGATTTGGAAGTGAGTACTTTTAAATATAAACTCGTTCCTAGATTTGCATTGTTAAAGATTGAATTTCGTTTTTAACATTCGGTTGAAAAGCGCTTTAATAAAAATTCCTTTCGGGCATTTCCAAATCACCTTTAAATCTTCCAATATTGAAGTTTCTTCATCCAAAAATTTAAAAATCAAGGCAGCTTTTCCATCATTAAATAGCGCGCTAAAAATTTGATTGCCTACTTTATTGTTTTCAAACAAAATATCAATCAACAATAAATCATAAAACCAAAATTTAGTTTTAGAATGAAATGTTCTAAAATCTGAATTGGTTTTGGTGAAATCACTTACTCTTTTTGAAATTTTATAAGCGTTTTTAAAGGTGTATCCTGTACTTGCTTTGGTCCAACCTCCTGCGGTTCCAATGTGTAAAATGTTTCGGGTGTTTTTTTGCCAAAACGGATAACAGGTCATGGGGATGTTACCTTGTTCTTTTTCTATTATTTCGTATGCTGTTACGCCCAAATTTTTGAGGTATGCCATGATGGCGTTTTCGTATTCATTTTGCTCCAATAGAGCTTTGGAAAACAACGTATATTCAATTAAAGCTTCCGTTTTTGAATTTGGTAAAACATACATAAAACGCGTATTGCCATTTTGTTCAATTGAAAAGTCCATGAAAGTAGGACAGTCTTCTGTAAAAACGGCTTCTTTGGTTTTTACCACCCAACCAATAAAATGTTGCTGAATTAAAGGAAATTTTTTCTGGTTTAAAACAGGAGTAGGGTCGTAAATACTATTAAAAACACAATTGCAGGTATAATTGTTGGTATTGGTTTTAACCAAACAATGTTGTCCAAGTTCTGAGAAATCTATGACTTCTTCTTGTATGAAATGAACAGTTAATTTTTGTTCTATATTTTCACGAACGTATTTATAAAAAGCGGCACTTCTAACTTTTTTATAATGGTAAGAACCTAAATCTAATTGTTGTATTTTTTGAGTATTTTTAAACCAAGCTTTTTGCCAGTTTTTATCAGCAATGGAATCAAAAATGGATGTTTCGTCCCAAAAACACCAAGTTCTGTCGTTGCTGTTTTTTGATTCTTTTTCGATTACTAATATTTGTTTGTCACGATAAAAGTTGTCTTTTGCAAAATGATACAAGGTCATTAACGTTCCTAATCCACCGCCCGTAAATATATAGTGATAATGTTGCATTTCAAACCTTTTATAAAAAAAGTAAAGTTACTTTTATTTATGATATTATTAATACAAACAAAATAAATAATTATTACTTTTGTTGTGTGAGAAAATATTTGTCCATAGTATTTTTGGTTGTGTATTTGTTTTCAATGACTGAAGTGCATCAGTTAGTGAAGACCCCATTACTTATGGAACATTATTTAGAGCATAAAAGAGAAAACAAAGCACTTTCCTTACTTAGCTTTTTGGAAATGCATTATTTAAATGGAAAGCATATTGATGCCGATCATGACAAAGATATGCAATTGCCCTTTAAAAATTTTCAAGATAATCACCCCAATGTGGTTTTAGCTTTACCGGAACAAATTACTTTTTTTGAGCCTCAACCGGCTGTTCAGGATGAGTTGGTTCCTAATTTTAATGAAAGTCAAGTATTCATCTCAAGTTTTTTAACTTCGATTTGGCAACCGCCTAAAATAGCTTAAATGTTTATATAACTGTTATCACTTTTTTTTGATGTAACAGAAATAGAGTATTCATTTAAAGCAAATTTTCATGTTAAATAAAATTATAGAGTTTTCTGTTAAGAATAAACTCATCATTGCATTATTTACCATTGTCCTTGTTGGGTTTGGAGTTTATAATGTTCAAAAATTACCTATCGATGCTGTGCCCGATATTACTAATAATCAAGTACAAGTAATTACTGTAGCACCTTCTTTTGGTGCAACAGATATTGAGCGATTAGTTACTTTTCCTATTGAACAAGCCAATGCAAATATTGCGGGATTAAAAGAAATTAGAAGTTTTTCTCGATTTGGTTTGTCTTTAGTAACTATTGTTTTTGAAGATGATGTAGATGTGTATTGGGCACGACAACAAGTTACTGAACGCTTACAGCAAGTTCAAAGTCAATTGCCTCAAGGGATGGGAACACCAGAACTTGGGCCAATTTCAACTGGTTTAGGAGAAATTTACCAATATGTAGTTCGTGCTAAAAAAGGATACGAACAAAAATACGATGCAACTGAATTACGAACCATTCAAGATTGGGTAGTAAAGCGTCAATTGACTGGTGTAAAAGGCGTGGCAGAAATTAGTAGCTTCGGTGGTAAACTTCGTCAAGTCGAAATTAGTATTCAACCTAATAAATTGAACGCAAATGGGATTACCATCACAGATGTTTTTGATGCACTTGAAAAAAACAATCAAAACACAGGAGGTGCTTATATTGAAAAAGAAGCGTCTGTTTTATTCATTCGAAGTGAAGGATTAATTCAGAATTTGGAGGCGATTGAAAATACACCAATTACTACAAAATCAGGCGTGCCTTTGTATATTAAAGATGTGGCAGAAGTAAAAAATGGTTTCGCTACTCGTTATGGTGCCATGTGTTATAACAATGAAGGAGAAGTATCTGGTGCCATAGTCATGATGCTCAAAGGAGCCAATAGTAGTGAAGTAATAAAAAATGTAAAAGAACGCATTGCTCAAATTCAAAAAACATTACCTGAAGGTGTAGTAATTGAACCGTTTTTAGACCGAACCAAAATGGTCAATAATGCCATTGGTACCGTGGAGAAAAACTTAATTGAAGGAGCGTTAATTGTCATTTTTGTTTTGGTAGTTTTCCTCGGGAATTTAAGAGCCGGATTGTTAGTGGCCTCTGTAATTCCACTTTCTATGTTGTTTGCCATTATCATGATGAATCTTTTTGGGGTTAGTGGAAACTTAATGAGTTTAGGCGCTTTAGATTTCGGATTAATTGTTGATGGGGCTGTAATTATTGTTGAAGCGGTAATTCATCAAATTTTTCATCGCCATCAAAAAGAAGAAACCCTTTCGTTAAGTCAGGATGAAGTAAATAAAGAAGTGAATAGCTCGGCAAAAAAAATGATGAATAGTGCTGTTTTTGGTCAGATTATCATTTTGATTGTATATCTTCCAATTTTTACCTTACAAGGTATTGAAGGAAAAATGTTTAAACCAATGGCGCAAACTGTCGCCTTTGCTTTGATAGGAGCTTTTATTTTGTCCTTGACTTATATTCCGATGATGAGTGCTGTGGTGTTGAAAAATATCAAACACAATCCACAAAGTATTTCTGAAAAATTAATGGCTTTTTTAGAACGAGTTTACAGTACTCGATTAATTCAGGCATTGCACAATCAAAAAAAGATTATTATTGGTGTTGTCATAGCTTTTGTTTTTTCATTAGTAGTAATATCTCAACTGGGTGGAGAATTTATACCGTCGTTAGAAGAAGGAGATTTTGCTGTTGAAACCCGCGTATTAACGGGAAGTAATTTAAATACCACAATCGCATCCACCCAAAAAGCGGCAGGAATTTTAAAAAGTAGATTTCCTGAAGTAGAAAAAGTGGTGACCAAAATTGGAAGTGGGGAGGTCCCTACGGATCCTATGCCTATGGAAGCTGCCGATATGATGGTGATTTTAAAAGATAAAAAAGAATGGACTTCTGCCGAAACATTCAATGAGTTGTCAGATAAAATGAGTGAAGCTTTGCAAGAAGTGCCGGGAATCACGGTTGGTTTTCAATACCCAGTTCAAATGCGTTTTAATGAATTAATGACGGGTGCCCGACAAGATGTGGTGTGTAAAATTTATGGCGAAGATTTAGATACGCTTTCAAAGTATGCCAATAAAGTAGGTAAAATTGTCAATTCTATTAAAGGGGCCAAAGATTTGTATGTGGAACCTATTGGTGGCATGCCACAAGTAGTAATTGATTACAAAAGAAATGTGTTAGCACAATATCAATTGAATGTTGCTGATGTTAATAAGGTGGTGAATGCTTCTTTTGCAGGACAAAGTGCCGGATTGTTATTTGAGGGTGAACGCCGATTTGATTTGGTCGTACGAGTAAATCCAAATGAGAAACAAAACCTGCAAGACATTCAAAATTTATTGATTCCAACGCCTTCAGGAGCTCAAGTGCCTTTGCAAGTGGTAGCTAATGTTTCCATCATTAATGGCCCAAACCAAATTCAACGTGAAGATACTAAAAGAAGAATTGTAGTTGGATTTAATGTACATGAATCAGATGTGCAAACCTTGGTTAATGAAATGAAACAAAAGGTAGAAGCACAAATTAAATTTCCAACAGGATATTACATTACATATGGTGGAAGTTTTGAAAATTTAAATGCAGCCAAAGACCGCTTGATGGTTGCTGTTCCCATATCTTTACTTTTAATTTTCTTATTGTTGTATTTTGCTTTTAAATCGATTAAGCAAGCCTTACTGATTTATACGGCCATTCCGCTTTCTACTATTGGAGGTATTTTGTTTTTAGCGCTCCGAGGCATGCCTTTCAGTATCAGTGCTGGAGTTGGTTTCATTGCTTTATTTGGCGTTGCAGTATTGAACGGAATTGTATTAATAGCCGAATTTAATGCGCAAAAAAAACAAGGGATTACCGATTTAACCGAAATTATTTTAATCGGAACAAAAAAACGTTTACGACCTATTTTAATGACTGCTTTTGTAGCTTCACTTGGGTTTTTACCTATGGCTTTAAGTAATGGTTCGGGAGCTGAGGTTCAACGCCCATTGGCAACCGTAGTGATTGGCGGATTATTAGTGGCCACTTTTTTAACATTATTCATTTTACCTATTTTATATATGTTGTTTGAAAAAAAATCTTCAGTTTCTATGCCTAAAAATGGACTAGTTGTGTTGTTCTTATTTCTAGGGTTTTCTAGTATTGCACAGAATAAAGTAACTTTAAATCAAGTAATTGAGCAAGGCTTGACGAATAATTTGGTTATAAAAAATGAAAAACAACGGGTAAATGCAGCTCAAGTTTTAGTAAAATCGGCCAATGAAATTCCGGCTTTAAATATTGTGGGTGAATACGGTCAATTAAATAGTGCATTTAATGATAACCGAATTGGAGTAACACAGAATATCAGTTTTCCATTTCTAAATGCCCAAAAGAAAAGTTGGTATCAAGCGCAAACGGAGTTGGCTCAGCTGAATTATAAATCTTCTGAAAATGAAGTAAAAAGGGCGATAACTCAAAACTTTTACGATTTAATTTATGCATTAGAGCGTGAAAAAGTGTTGTTGCAATCGGATTCCATTTACAATCAATTTTTAGAAAAAGCGAAATTACGGTTGAAATTAGGAGAAACCAATCATTTGGAAAAAAACGGAGCCGAATTGGCAGTAGCAAAAATTACAGCGGATTTAAAAAAGAATCAGGAATTAATTTATCAATTGCAATTACAAATGCAGTACTTAATTCAGTCAAAAGAAATTTTGATGCCTAATTACAGTAGTGTTAAGATTGAAAATCAATCGTATTCCGATTTTGTCTCTAATCATCTTCAATTGCAAATGATAGAAAAAGAAAAAAGAGCCAATGAAGCGGCTATAAAGGTAGAAAAAGCAGCCTTAATTCCAGAAATTACTGTAGGTTATTATAGTATGACTATGCAAGGTATGGGTGCAGATGATGTGCTGTATGGAAGTGGAACTCGTTTTCAATCGTTTCAATTAAATTTAGGAATTCCCATTTTTAACGGAGCTAACAAAGCCCGAAGAGAAGCTTATAAAATCAATAGTACTATTTTATCGAATCAATCGGAATTACAAAAGAAATTAGTGGAAAATACTTGGCAATCTTTTGAAAACAAAAGAAATAACGATTTACTGGTACTAAAAAATTACGAAGAAAATGTTTTGCCAGGAGCAACATCGATGATTTCAACAGCGAATAATCAAATTTTTAAAGGAGAAATCAATTTTATGGAATGGTCATGGATTATGAATCAGGCTTTAGAATCGAGATTGGATTATTTAGAAAAAGTGAAGTCTTATAACGATGCGATTATTCAAGTATTATATCAAACTACAAATTAAAAAATCATGAAATATATATATTATTTACTTTCAATTGTATTGGTAATCAGTTGTCAGTCTAAAACCGAAACAACAGTAGCTGAAAAAAACAGGGAAGAAAATGAAGTAATCTTAACGGCAACGCAATTAAAAAATGCTGACCTATCTTTTGGTACTATACAGCAACAAGCGATGAATAGTACGATTAAAGTTAATGGTAAAATTACCTTATCCCCCGATGCAGTTGCAAGTGTAAGCATGCCTTTAGGCGGATACATAAAGGCTTTAAAAGTAATGCCGGGAATGCAAGTAAGCAAAGGCCAACTTTTGGCGGTAGTTGAAGATCAAGCCTATGTTCAATTACAGCAGGAGTATTTAAGTACTAAGCAACAATTGTTGTATTCTTCAAAAGATTACCAACGTCAAAAAGAATTAAATGCTTCACAGGCCAGCAGTGATAAAACGTATCAGTTAGCTGAGAGTGACTACGCCAAAAATAAAATTACATTAAAGGCACTCGAAGAAAAATTGCGATTAATAAATATTAATCCGGCGAATTTAAGTGAAAATTCGATCTCAAAATCGGTTCGCATTGTAGCACCAATTTCGGGTATGTTAACCAAAGTAAATGTCAATTTAGGTAAATATGTAAATGCAACTGATGCTTTGTTTCAAATAATGGACAACAAAAGTATGTACGTACAACTACAAGTTTTCGATAAAGATGCTGCGAATTTATCGATTGGTCAAAAATTAAAAGTTTATACGAACGCACAACCCGATGTGATTTATTCGACTTCTATTCAATACGTAAATAAAAGTTTTGATGAAAAAAATAATTCGGTTGAGGTTTATGGCAAGATTTCGAATTTTACCAATAAATTAATTCCAGGAAATTACATTAATGCTGTTATTGAATTAACCAATGATAAAGCTTTTGTTGTTCCGCATGAAGCGGTAGTAAATTTTGAAGGGAAAAATTATGTGTTTGTTCAAGAGCATAATTTAGTTTTTAAAATGATTGAAGTTCAAACAGGATTGGTTTCAAAAGAAGTTACGGAAATTAGAAATTATGAGGTACTTCAGCATAAAAAAATAGTCACTAAAAATGCTTACACGGTATTAATGGCTTCAAAAAATAAAGAAGAATAAAGTGTTCAAAATAAAAAGAGCTTCAATAGAAGCTCTTTTTATTTTATAATCGAAATCTAAAACCTAAAAATGCTCGTATTCCTTGATTGGGTCCATATACATAACTTGGGTCAAAAGTTAAGGCATAAGGATTATCGGGCGTAGCCAATACTTGACCATCAGCGTTAAATTGTACTTGTTGATCAAATGGATCATTGGCACGTGCAATTAAAAAAGGAGTATTTTTATTTGGAGTCCAGTTTAACAGGTTTTTAACACCACCAAAAAGTTCAGCTTGTCTCCATTTTTTATAGGTGAATTGAATGTTTTGAATACTCCACCAAGGTGAATTGGGATTTCTTGGATCTAAATTACTTAATAAAGGTAAACGCATGGGACTGTAAACATTTCCAGTATAATCGATGGATAGAAAAAGAGTGGGGATATCATAACTTATTCCCCAGTTACCACTAAAATTTTCAGTTAAAATAGGTCTAGTTTTCGTGCCGTTTTCATGTTTAAAACTAGTTAAATAAGTACTTCCAAACATAATTTTCAATCCAAAATTGGAAACATAGTCCAATGCAAGATTGATTCCGTTTGTTGTAGCATAACCGTTTAAATTCTGATACAAGATTTCATTAGGATTGCTATCATAATCAGGTAAAATTTGATTGTAAAAATGAGTGTACCAAGCCGAAGTTTCTATAGTTAACACGGATAGGTTTTTGAAATGAAATTTCTTTAAATAGTTTAAATTGACATTAATTGATTTTTCGGGTTTTAAATTTTCTTTTAAAATAACTGTTCTCGAACCTGTTAAAGCCGCATGTTCTTCAGTAAACAAATTCACTATTCTAAATCCAGTTCCAGTATTAAAACGCAGGATGTCATTTTCAGTAAATTTAAACCTGTAAGCAAAACGTGGGGTGTGAATATATCCATGATTGCGGTTATAATCCAATCGGTAACCAACTAACACTTTATGTTGCTTTGAAATGGTTATTTCATTTTGAAAAAACCCACTATAAATGGAATTCTTTTCTGGTTTAACCGTTGCAGTTGTATTGTCATTATAGAATTGATAGCGATGAGCAAAACCCATCAAGAAATCCTGTTTTTTAATGGAGGTATTCCATGTCAGTTGTTGGAATGCAATTTGTTGTTTGGCTAAGTAAACGGTATTCCCATAAACTGAATTTTGATCATGATTGGTATATGATAAGGAATAATGTATATTTTTAGTAGTTGGTAATTCATATTTAGCAATGATTTCTTCTCTTTTGGTATAAATACTTTCGCCATAAACTTCTGAACCACCACGATACGATTTATTCCAATTTAGTTGTCCACCCCATCGGTCTTCATAAAAAAAGCGACCAGCAACGGTGAAAATTTTATTATTTTTTCGTTCAATATTCCATTTGTTAAAAATAGAAATTCGTTCTTGTAAAGTTACGTCTGAAAAACCATCGTTGTTATTGTCTATGGGTGAATTGTAGTTATAATAATTTAAACCTAGAATTGATTGGATTTTTTTACCTAAGTTGTATTTTATGCCTAAATCAACATTGTTTTCCAACCAGGATGTAGTGAAATAATCTGCAGAAACAAGAGGAGCGTTTTTTGGAGACTTAGTAATAATATTGATCAATCCACCAACAGCTTCACTACCATATAAGGATGAAGCTGGACCTTTTACAACTTCTATTTTTTCAATTAAAGAATTGGGTATACCCGATAAACCATAAACAGTCGAAAGTGCACTAACAATAGGCATTCCGTCAATGGTAACCATAGTGTAGGGACCTTCTAAACCATTAATATGAATATCGCCTGTATTGCAAATATTGCAATTCAATTGTGGTCGCACTCCATTTACATTTTGTAAGGCTTCAAAAATATTAGAAGTTGGATTTTTCTTTAAAAATGTACTATTGTAGACTTCAACAGGCACAGGAGTTTCTAAACGATGTACGGGTTTTAATGTTCCAGTAACCACCACTTCATCTATTCCTTTATCACTGTTTTTAATTGAATCTTTTGTTTGGCAAAAAATAACAGGTGAAAAGAGGATTGTAAAAAAATATTTTAAATACATTTAAATTAAAATTTAGACAAAACTAAAAATAATTTAAATAACTTGATAATAAAATATTTATATTTGTTGAAATAAATTTTGAATATGACAATTTCTGAAGAAAATTATTTGAAAGCCATCTATCATTTAATCCAATTGATGCCAAAAGGTGTTAATACTAATACTATTGCAGCTTCATTAGACACAAAGGCTTCTTCGGTAACGGATATGCTTAAAAAACTTTCAGAAAAAGAATTGGTTACTTATCAAAAGTACCAAGGAGTTACGTTAACGGAATCGGGTAAATTATCTGCTAAAATGATTGTTAGAAAACATCGATTATGGGAAGTTTTTTTAGTAGATAAATTGGGTTTTGCTTGGGATGAGGTACACGAAGTCGCTGAAGAGTTGGAACATATTCAATCCGAAAAATTAATCAATCAATTGGATCAGTTTTTAAATTTTCCAAGTTTTGATCCGCATGGAGATCCGATTCCTAATGCAAAAGGTGAAATAGTGAATGTAGACAAACAATTACTTTCAGAAATTGCCATAGGAAAAGAAGTTTCTTGTGTAGGTGTAAAAGATTCTTCACCCGAATTTTTGAAATATTTAGATAAACAACAAATTGCTTTGGGTACAATTTTAAAAGTAATTGAAAAAGAAGAATTTGACGGAACTTTGAAAATCCAAATAGGAACTAAAACTAAAGTGCTTTCAGATAAAATTGCCAATAATTTATTTGTAAAGTAAAGTTAGGTTTTTAGTTTTCATTTTATTGATATGAAAGATTTAAAAGAAGTAATTGATTTTTGAAATTGATATTGTAATTGATTTTTTGAAATTGTAATTTAAAGATATGTTTGAAGAAATAATTAACTATTTAGAACGTATAGATCCGGTATGGGCGGCTTTACTTGCCACAACCTTTACTTGGTTTGTAACGGCAGCAGGTGCCTCTTTTGTTTTCTTTTTTAAAACAATGAATCGTGCTGTTTTAGATGGGATGCTTGGATTTACTGGTGGAGTAATGGTAGCGGCAAGTTATTGGAGTTTATTAGCCCCTGCCATTGAAATGAGTAAAGGAGAAGGGTTTCAAAAAGTTTTACCTGCCGCAGTAGGTTTTTTATTAGGCGCCTTGTTTTTGTTTGCATTGGACAAAACATTACCCCATTTACATATTAATTTTCAAGAAACTGAAGGAATGAAATCCCCTTGGCAGCGAACTACTTTATTGGTTTTAGCTATTACGTTACATAATATTCCAGAAGGACTAGCTGTTGGTGTTTTGTTTGGAGGTGTAGCGGCAGGAATTCCAGAAGCCTCTATCGCAGGCGCTGTGACTTTAGCAATAGGTATAGGAATACAAAATTTTCCTGAAGGCATTGCGGTATCCATGCCCTTAAGACGCATGGGTATGAGTAGAAGAAAAAGTTTTATGTACGGTCAATCGTCGGCTTTGGTAGAACCCATCGCGGGAGTATTAGGTGCAGTTGCCGTAACTTTTTTTACCCCCATTTTACCTTATGCATTGGCGTTTGCAGCTGGTGCTATGATTTTTGTGGTGGTAGAAGAAGTAATACCAGAAACCCAACAAGACAAAAATACAGATATAGCTACTTTAGGTTTCATAGGTGGTTTTATAGTAATGATGAGTTTAGATGTAGCTTTAGGATAAAATGAAAAAAATAAGTCTTTTTTTAGTGCTTTTCATATTGGTTTCATGTAAATCGGGACAAGAGAGCAAATCAAATGTCGAACTAACTTCTAAAAAAGAGGTTCTATTTAATGACTATGCCTTTGAAATTACAAAAATACTTTCTGACTCAAGATGTCCGGAAGGTACCAATTGTATTTGGGCGGGTGAATTAGTAATTGAAGTAAGTGTTTGGCAAGAACATAAGTTAATTGAATCCAGTGTTTTGACTTTTTCCCAAAAAACTAGGGAAGAAAATTTGGCGTGGTTTTCAAAATTTCTTCCAAAAGACAAGACCTTACAGTCAATTTTAATTTCTCCCAATAAAACAGATAAAACACTTTTATTGAAAGATTATAAATTAAAATTAGTGATTATTCCTTAAAAAAATAAAGGCTATGTAAATGTTAACATAGCCTTTTTAAATTTTTAAAATTTGGCTCCTAAACTAATATAAACTGTTCTGCCCTCATTTGGAATTAACCCTGGTCCTGGAAACCCACCGGCTCTTCTTGTTGCATATGCCGTATTGAAAACATTATTCATTCCACCTTTTAGATTGTATTTCTCTAAGAAATTAAATTTAAAGGACCAGTCGTAAACTGTATATTTATCTATTTTTCCATCGTTTGCATTAACAGCGGGTGTGATGTCATTTTTAGCATTGGTATAAACATCACTCATAATTTTATTTTGGATCGTCGTTGTAAAATTTTTATATCCATAAGTAACACCAAATTGATGTATGTATTTAGGGGCATATTCTACACGGTTTCCAGAATAATCATTGACTGTAATGGAAGAACCAGAAGCAGTATACACCTTATTTTCAGTATATTTTGCACTTATAAACGAAAGTGTGCCAAAAATTTCGAAACTTCCTTTATTTTTAAGTTTGATTGCTTTAAAAATATCTACAGCAGCATAACCTTCAAATCCTTTGTTGACACTTTCACCCAAATTCGTTCGGAATTGATAGGTTCCTTGTGCAGGATCATCATTAATAAATTTCCTAATGGTACCAATACGGTTGTTATAAGTCATGTAAAAATAACTAACATCAAAAGTAATGAAGTTGAAAAAATCACCGCGATAACCCAAATCAAAAGTATATCCGTTGTTGTCTTTTAAATTTGAATCAACCACATCTGTAGTACCTGGAGGCGTTAGATCACCAAATAAAACAGGTCGGTAGGCTTGTGTAATGTTTGAATATAAATTAGTTTTACCAAAGTTATATTGTGCTCCTAATCCACCTAAAATTACAGTTCTTTCGCTTGTAGTTGGGGTTGCCATGACCTCATTACCTGAGGTTACAGATAAACGGCCCTCCATTTCATTTTTTATGGATTCGATTCGAATTCCAGGCGTAATACTTAAGGCATCTGTAATTCTAAAAATATTTTCAGCAAAGAAAGCATAGTTTGTAGTAGTAAATTCCAAGTCTCTATTGAATGTATTGTTTTCTACACTTAAATCAAAGTCAGAACCAGTTGTGCCAACCCCATTTTGTTTACGATTTGTAGAAGCATAATAAGCTCTAAGACCAAAGGCTAAATTGTGTTCTTTGTTGAACAATTGGTATGAAAACATACTACGCGTTTCTATACCTATATTTTTGTAAAAATCTCTGGCTACATCTCTTTTTGTTCCTGGATCAGGAGTGTTTATATTACCTAGGAATCCTACACTGTTTCGTTCTCCAATTAAACCAAATGCTTTTACATTTAATGTAAGTCGTTCAGTCAATTTGGTATCTAAAGTTATGTTAGCTAAATTCCAAGGTGCACCAAACCAGTTTCTTGCACGATAAGAAATTCTCGGATTTTGACTCAAATCAGCATCTAAAATTCCACCTGCTTGTTGAGCCGTATAATCAGCATTTGTGTATTCTGCCGTCAATGAAGTGGTTTTGTTGAATTGGTATCCAATAAAAGCGTGCGTATTTCGAACGTCATATCTAGCATTGTTTCTCCAGCCGTCTCCTTTTTTGGAATCATTATATATATAATACGAAAACTTACCTTTAGTTCCACCCATGGCATTGTAAGAAGATAATAAGTTATAACTACCTAAAGTTGTTTGAGTTTCAAATGAGAATGGTTTGTTTTTTTCTCTTTTTAAAATGTAATTTAATAGTCCACCAAATTGAGGTCCATATTGTAATGCCGCTCCACCACGAATAATTTCAATTTTTTCAACGGCCTGAAAAGAGGGGTTGTAATAGGCTTCAGGATAACCAAAAACATCCGAAGAAATATCATATCCATTTTGTCGGGTATTAAATTCCCAACTCCTATTTGGATTTAATCCTCTTGTTGCAACATTTATTTGAATACCTGAACCATCATATTCCCATACGGTAACCCCCGGTACTCTAGAGAAAATCTCACGAGCGTTATTATTAGCAACATTTGCAGTGAAGTTTTCTAATTTTAATATTTCATTTTTTTTACCTGAATAGATGATGTTATTTTTCACTTCAGGTTGACGCTCAGGCGTGTGAATTTGTTTTTCAATAAGTACGGTCGGAATGTTTTGTACGGTGTCTTTCGGTAGTTCTTGTGCAGAAATTAATGAAGAAAAGGCAAGTAACCCAAAAAGTATGTTTTTCATCTTTTGTTTATTTAGATTAAATCTACGCAACAAAGATACTTCTCGGTTTTTATTTAGACAAATTTTAAATAATGAAAAATAAAAATTAACTTTTGTTCAATTTACCAATAGATACCAGTTCCTAAAGAAATGTAGTTGTAACTAGGCGAAGCAATTTTTAAATTTTCATAGCCAATAGAAATGAAATAGTTTTTACGATGGTATTTGCTTCTGATTTCTAACGAGTTAACGGGTAATTCGTTGATTTTGCTCCAAATCATGGCGCCAGTAAAACTTATATTTTTTATAATAAATAAGTCCGTGTTTAATCCATAGGAAAATCCAAATTTATTAATTTCATTTCCAATGTATGTTGCTCCTAATGTCCAGCCTAAATTAAATTTTTCAAATCGTAAACGATCATAACCAAAATTAAATTGGAATAATGAAAGATTGGATGTTTGATGAGTGAAGCTGTTTTTTTCAAATAATTCTCGATAATCTCCTTGTAAATAGAAATAATTAAAAGGTCGAATTTTACCTTTAAAATGGTTTCCAAATGAACGATTGGTATTGTATAAAAAATGATTCTCTACATCCCATCGAAGTTGTTTCTTTTTAATTGATGTATCGTCAATTTTTTCATAATTACCCGATTTACCATTGAAATAAGGGTAGGGAGAAAGCGGATTATATAAATGATCTTCATTCCTATAATCGCCAATAGCGGAATATAAGAAAACATAAAAACCTAGCTCAACAAAGAAGGCACCAATTCCAAAATTGTCATTACTTTGTTTTACAGTTGTACCAGAATTTTGACTAACTGGTTCAGTTGGTAAAGGTGGGCGTGTGTCTTCTTTCGGTCTATTTAATTCTTCCTTTGATTGGTCAATTTTTTGGCTAAAACCTAATAAAGTATTTAAGAAAATAATTACGATAAGTGTGCTTTTTTTCATTGAAATTTATTTCTTTAAACTTTACAAAAACTATTCCAATAATTACTTACAATCACAATTCTCACCACAATTTTTACCAGATGCTTTTTTCTTAAAAAAGAATTTCTTGATTAAAAAACCAACGGCAATAACTAAGGTTGTATAAACTAAAATATCTTGTATCATACGTTAATTTTCAAGATTTATTTTAATAATTGATAGGCGATAAATGCTGATACATAAGCAAATCCACTCATAAAAAACAATTGTATTAAAGGCCATCTCCATGAATTGGTTTCTTTCTTAACAATGGCTAAAGTACTTACGCATTGCATAGCAAAAGCATAAAACAACAATAAGGAAATTCCAGTAGCAAAATTAAATACTTTTTCACCCGTTTCAGGATGAATGTCTTCTGCCATTTTTAGTTTAATTGTTCCTTCGTCTTCTCCTTGGCTACCTACACTATAAATGGTAGCTAAAGTGCCAACAAAAACCTCTCTTGCAGCAAACGAACTTACTACCGCAACACCAATTTTCCAATCATAACCCAATGGTCGGATTACAGGCTCAATGGATTTACCCATCATGCCAATATAGGAGTTTTCTAACTTATAAGCGTTTACTTGATTTTCAAAAGCTTCTTGGGTAATTCTTGCATTAGCATTTTTTGCAGCAATAATTTCTTCAGCTTTGTTAAAATTTTGACTACCATGTGAGCCTAAAAACCATAAAACAACCGAAAGCGCTAAAATGATTTTACCAGCTCCTGTTACAAAAGCTTTTGTTTTTTCCAACACATTAATTCCTACATTTTTTAACATTGGAACTTTATAACTTGGCATTTCTACTACAAAGTAGGATTTGCACTTAAGCTTTAAGATTTTATTCAACACATAAGCAGAAAGTATAGCCATTACAAAGGCAATAAAATACAGGCTCATTAAAGTTAAGCCTTGTAAACTTAATCCGAATACTCTTTTTTCGGGAATAATTAATGAAATCAATATGGCATAAACCGGTAAACGAGCCGAACAAGTAATAAACGGGGTAACCAATATAGTAACTAAACGTTCTTTCCAATTTTCAATATTTCGAGTTCCCATAATAGCCGGAATGGCACAAGCAGTTCCCGATATTAATGGCACTATACTTTTACCCGATAAGCCAAATTTGCGCATGATTTTATCCATTAAAAAAACCACGCGACTCATGTATCCGCTTTCTTCAAGAACAGAAATGAATAAGAATAAAAAGGCAATTTGTGGAATGAAAATCACTATTCCTCCAATGCCAGGAATGATTCCATCGGAAATTAAATCGGTAAATTTTCCTGCTGGTAAATGTTCTTTAGTATACGAACTTAAATTGGCAAAAGTGCTGTCGATAAAGTCCATTGGCACGCTACTCCAATCAAAAATGGATTGAAAAATTAGTAATAAAATGCCAAAGAAAATGACGTAACCAAAAACTTTGTGGGTCAGGATATTGTCTAACTTAGTTTGAATGTCACTTGCTTTCGATTTATCAATTTTTTGACCAATTTTCAGGGTGTCGTTGATAAATTGGTAGCGTTTTATGGTTTCTTTTTGTTGTAAACGTTTAAGTTCGGTATGCGATTTGGTGAAGTTATTTTCAATTTCTTTACGTTGAAGATTTAAGAAATTAACATCTTGCGTAATAACCAACCAAAGTTTGTACAAAAGTTGATTAGGGAATGCTTTTCGTAATCGGTCGAAATATTCAGGATCAATGGAACTGGCATTTAAACAAGGCTCTGTTGAAAGCGATTGGTAATTTACAATCAATTCTTTTATCGAATCAATACCTAAATTTTTACGAGAACTAACTAAGGCAATTTTGGTTTTTAGGGTTTCTTCTAAATAAGGAATATTCAGTTCAATTCCTTTTAATTGCATTCGATCACTCATGTTAATTACTAAAAGTGTTGGGATTTCCAAATCTTTTATTTGTGTAAATAACAAAAGGTTACGTTTTAAATTTTCTACCTCGGTGACCACAACCGCTACATCCGGAAAATCCTCGTCGTTTTTATTTAGTAGTAATTCAATTACCACGTTTTCATCGATTGATGAAGCATTTAAGCTGTATGTGCCGGGTAAATCAATAATTTTTGCTCGAGTAGTTTCATTTAGTTTGGAGAATCCTACTTTTTTATCAACAGTAATACCGGGATAATTTCCAACTTGTTGATTTAAACCCGTTAAGTGGTTAAAAACCGAAGTTTTTCCCACATTTGGATTTCCTATTAATGCAACTTTTATTGTCTCTGAAGCCATTATTTTATTGATGCTGGGTTAATGTAAATGTAAGCAGCTGTTTTTTTTCGGATGGCTACTTTTGAATCATTTACATTGAAAAATAGTGGATCGCCAAGCGGTGCAACCTGAATTAATTCTATGGTATTACCAGGCAAACATCCCATTTCGATTAACTTTAACGGGATTTCGTCGATGTTGATTTCAACAATTTCTGCTTTTTGACCTTTCTTTAAAAGTGCTGAATGACAACTTTCCACTACTTATTTAGATTGAATTAAAATACAAAGGTAAGCAAATGTATAGATAAAAACATAACAAAAATCATGTTTTTAGTTGGACTATATTTTTGTAATTTCGTAAAACAAATCAGTTCCCCCAAATGAAAAGAACATTAGTAGTAGGAGATATACATGGCGGTTATAGAGCGTTGCTTCAAATTTTAGAAAGAGCAAATGTTACAACAGAGGATACATTAATTTTTCTAGGTGATTATATGGATGGGTGGAGTGAATCTCCCGAAGTTTTAGATTTTTTAATTCAATTGAATCAAACCCATACATGTATTTTTATAAAAGGCAATCATGATGAATTAGTCATTGATTGGTTAGAAGAGCGATTTGAAAACATCAATGAATCGATGTGGTTTAAACACGGAGGTAAAGCAACGGTTGAAGCTTATGCAAACATTGATAAAGTTAAGAAAAAAGAACATATTGCTTTTTTAAAGGAATTAAAAAATTATTATTTAGACAGTGAAAACAGACTATTCATTCATGCGGGTTTTACCAATTTACATGGTGTAGAATACGAGTATTTTCCAAAACTGTTTTATTGGGACAGAACTTTGTGGGAAATGGCGTTAGCTATGGATGAAACCTTAGGGAAAGAGGATTTGTTGTATCCTAATCGTTTGAAAATTTATACAGAAATATATATAGGTCATACTCCCACAACCCGAATTGGACAAACCGTTCCAGTAAACAAAGCTTGTATTTGGAATGTTGATACGGGAGCTGCTTTTAAAGGTCCTTTAACTATTTTAGACATCAATACAAAAGAATATTGGCAAAGTGATGTCTTGCCTAGTTTGTATCCTAATGAAACGGGGAGGAATTAATCATATTTTCGTATCTTCGCACAAATTTAAATACACATGAGAAAAATAATTTTTGGAGCATTAATGTTTGTATTTGTTCAATTAAATGCTCAGGCCTACAAAGGGAAAGAAGATATTAAAATGCAAATTGGAGCACTTATCCAAAACGGGGGAACTGGAATCGTAGTGACTAATGACTATGGAATTGGTGAGAATATGTCTTTTGGTTTTGTAGCCAGTTATATGTTGAATGCCGAAAAAGCAATGGTTTTAAATGAATCTATAAAGCCAGAATTTAAGGATAGAGTAGATGTGAAAATTAGATTTAATGCCAATATCGGTAATGTAATTGGATTGGAGGATAATATGGATGTTTATCCGGGTTTAAATTTAGGAACAAGAAATTTTGGAGGACATCTAGGATTCCGTTATTTCTTCACAGATGGATTTGGTGTTTATGCAGAATCAGCTATTCCAATTGCAAAATATGACACAACACCTGGAGTGTTCGGAGATTACAATAATCAATTTACTTTTCATATAGGTACAAGCTTTAATTTATAATCATGAGTATAGTTACAGAAAAAAGATTAAGAGACAGAAGTGGTAACACTTGTGAAATCAGTGGTGTAGATGAAAATTTGGTGGTTTATGTGGTGGAACCCAAAACAGAAGCAATACCAGAAAATTGTATTTTAATTGCTCAATCGCTAAAAGAACAAATTGAAAATAAAGAGTTGATGAATCCCAACGATTGGAGAGGTTTGTCAGACAGTATGTGGAATGAAAATTTACCAGTTCAAATTGTATCTTGGCGTATGTTGGCACGTTTGAAAAATCATGATTTATTAGACATGATGTATTTAGATGAAGATGCGTTAGAATGGGCGAAAGCTACAGGCGAAGATGAAGATGAGGAGGGTAAAATTATCCACAAAGATTCAAATGGAAATATTTTACAAGATGGTGACTCAGTGGTTTTAATTAAAGATTTAGATGTAAAAGGCGCTAATTTTACGGCTAAACGTGGAGCTGCTGTTCATAATATTAAATTGGTTTGGGATAATGCGGAACAAATTGAAGGACGTGTTGAAAACCAACATATTGTAATTTTGACGCAATATGTGAAGAAGACGAAATAAATTTATTCAACATATAAGTCACATAAGTTTTTTTTAAAGATGTACTAAAAAAGAAAGGCGTTCAATTTTGAACGCCTTTCTTTTATCTATATTTTTTTCTAATAGACTTATATGTTTAAAGTTTAAGTCTACAAATCAAATTTAATTCCTTGTGCTAAAGGTAATTGATCTGAGTAGTTAACCGTGTTGGTTTGTCTTCTCATGTACACTTTCCATGCATCAGAACCTGATTCACGACCACCACCAGTTTCTTTTTCACCACCAAAAGCACCACCAATTTCTGCACCAGAAGTCCCGATATTTACATTAGCAATACCGCAGTCAGAACCTGCATATGATAAGAATTTTTCAGCTTCTTTCATGCTGTTGGTCATAATAGATGATGATAAACCTTGCGCTACACCATTTTGTAATTCAATTGCATTTTCAACTTCTCCGCTGTATTTCATTAAGTATAAAATAGGAGCGAAAGTTTCGTGTTGAACAATTTCAAAATGATTTTCAGCCTCAATGATAGCCGGTTTTACGTAACAACCACTTTCAAAACCTTCTCCTGTCAATACACCGCCCTCTACTAAAACGTTACCACCTTCAGCTTTTGCTTTTTCAATGGCAGCTAAATACGTGTTAACCGCATCCGTATCGATTAATGGACCTACATGGTTTTTCTCGTCTAATGGATTACCAATTTTGATTTGTCCATACGCACCCACAATTGCATCGCGAACCGTATCATAAACTGATTCATGAATAATTAATCTTCGAGTAGATGTACAACGTTGTCCACAAGTACCCACAGCGCCAAATACAGCACCAGGAACCACCACTTTTAAGTCGGCAGTAGGCGTAATAATAATAGCGTTGTTACCACCTAATTCTAATAATGATTTACCAAAACGCTCTGCAACTTTTGCACCTACAATTCTTCCCATACGAGTGGAACCTGTAGCAGAAACTAAAGGAATACGAGTGTCAGTAGTAATCATTTCACCTACTTTATAATCTCCATTTACAATACAAGAGATACCTTCAGGTAATCCGTTTTCTTTTAAGATATCAGCAATTATATTTTGACAAGCAATAGAGCACAAAGGTGCTTTTTCAGAAGCTTTCCATACACATACATCACCACAAATCCAAGCTAAAGCCGTGTTCCAAGACCAAACTGCAACGGGGAAATTGAAAGCAGAAATAATTCCTACTACTCCAATTGGATGCCATTGCTCACGCATTACGTGACCAGGTCTTTCAGAAGGAATAACTTGTCCGTTTAATTGACGCGATAAACCAACAGCAAAGTCACAGATGTCGATCATTTCCTGAACTTCACCATAGCCTTCTTGTAACGATTTACCCATTTCATAAGAAACTAATTTTCCTAGCGGTTCTTTTAATTCTCTTAATTTATTTCCGAATTGACGAACGATTTCTCCTCTTTTTGGAGCAGGCATAGTTCTGAATTCTTTAAAAGCTTCTGTAGCTGCTGCCATTACTTTTTCATAATCTGCTGCTGTAGTAGCTTGAACTTTACCAATTAATTGTCCGTCTACTGGTGAATACGATTCAATAATTTCGCCATTGGCAAACCAATTTGAACCTGTTGAAGAACCTGGATTAATATCTTTTACGCCTAATTGTTTAAGCGCTTCAGCAATACCGAATTGTTGAGCTATTGTTGACATTGTAACTTTATTTAGTGAGTTTGTTATAAATATTTGTTGTGCAAATGTATAATTTTTTATGCAGTTAATTTGAAAATGTGTTTTAAAAATAAAATGTAAAGTATAGTCCAGATAGAAATGATAGCTCCCGATTTTATCGGGACTAAAATGGATAGCTGGTTGTTGAAGTGAAAGAATGTTTCAATTTGTACTCCTAAATAAATTTTGGATCACTTTCCATAACTGTTCCGCAATTATTACAAGTTCTTTTTTCTTCAGAACTATAAAAATCTTTAAAATGACTTAGAAAATCTTTTTCGATATTGTGTAATTCAAAATACACTTCATGTAGTTTGTGATTACACTTATCGCAATACCATTGTAGACCGTCTTTTACGGGTAAGTGGTTGCGTTTTCTTTCGATAACTAATCCAATTGAATTTGAAGTTCTAGAAGGAGAGTGCGGTATTTTAGCAGGATTTAAATACATATCACCAGGGCCAAGATGCATGGCTTTTTTTTCACCTTCGTCTTGAATATAAACCGTTATAGAACCTTCTAATTGGTAAAATAATTCTTCGGTTTCGTTATAGTGATAATCTTTTCGGGCATTTGGTCCGGCAACCACCATTACAATATAATCCTCAGATTCTACATATAGATTTTTGTTTCCAACAGGAGGTTTTAGTAAATGCTTGTTTTCATCCAACCATTTTGTTAAATTAAAGGGTTTTGCTACGGCCATAATTAAAATATTTGCTATACAAAAATAAAAAATCCCGAAAGAATCGGGACTTAATATTAAAATTATTTTACTTCTTTAATTAAATAAATGTAAGAAGGGAAGTGGTCTGAGAATCCTGGTTCAGTAGATGAATTTCGGAGTGCGTATCCTTTATATTGACCCGTTTGTTGAATCATAAAAGGTTTGTTATACACACCAGCTTTCCAATACCTCCAAGAAGAATAATCTTTGCGTAATAAAGGTTCTGTGAAAATAATTTGGTCAAAGAAATCCCAAGCGTCACGATGAGCTAAAGTTCCAATTCCTTTCTTTAACATTTTTTCGGCCGGGTTATATAGACCTAGCGGTTTTACCTCTTTTTCATCACCTTTTGCGCCTAAAACTTCTTTTACACTTTTGTTGAATGGTCCGTCATTTAAATCGCCCATTGTAAAAATTTTAGCATTGGGGTTGATCGCTTGTAAAGAATCAATGATTTTTTTGTTTAAAGCTGCGGCTGCTTCACGTAATGGGCTACTTTTCTTTTCCCCTCCTCTTCTAGAAGGCCAGTGGTTTACAATAAAATGCATTTCTTCTCCATCTAATAACCCAGTCATTAAAATCTGGTCACGCGTGTAGATTCTTTTAGTTTTGGCGTCAATTACATTATCATCAGTGTCTTCCACTTTATCCTTGTCTTTTTCTTTTGATTTTTTATCGGTATTGTCTTCAGTAATCATCAAAGGATAGTTCTTAAAGCTTGTAGGAGTAAAATGTTTCTTTTGGTATAAAAAACCACAGTCAATACCTCTTTTGTCAGGAGAATCAAAATGAATTACACCATAATTTTTATCTTTTAATAATGGCATTTTTACCAAGTCTTCTAACACTTTTCTGTTTTCAATTTCAGCTACACCAAGCACAACAGGAGCGTTGTTTTGATTTTCGCCAGTTCCTAATTGAGATATAACTCGTGACAGGTTCGTTAGTTTTTTGGTGTAATTTTCTTTAGTATAAATAAAGTCTTCGTCGTTTACAGTTGGATCATTAATTGTATCAAATAAATTTTCTAAATTGTAGAACGCAACAGTATGAACTGCAAATTTTTTGTCTTGTGCTGTTGTAACTGCAATACTAAAAATTCCTAATAAAAAGGTTAAGTATGGTTTAATTTTCATTTTTAACATTAAATTTTAGTTATATTTTAACAAATTCGATGCCAAAGGTAAATAATATTATTAAATGTTGTACATTTGTCCGCATTTAGTTTTTGTTAACTAAATGCAAGTTAAAGTATTAATTTATAATTAAGTATGAAAAAACTTGCATTAAGTCTTTTATTTTTATTTCAGGTTGTGCTAGTCATGGCCCAAAGTCAATCAATTGTCAAAGGAAAGATAGTTGATTCTAAAACTCAAACCCCAATTGGTGGAGTAAAAGTGATGGTTCAGTTATCAGAACAATCCGTTGTTACGAATAACCTTGGAGATTTCACTATTAAAGAGGTGCCTGTGGGAGAACAAGTATTAGTAGTTTCTCAAAATGGGTATACTACTAAAAACTACACTATTCAAGTTGTTGACAAGCAAACGCTAGACGTAGGATTAATCCTTATGGATGAAGATATTACAGCAGAACAACAATTAAGTTTAATAACGATTACTGAGAATGATTTAGGTGATGACAACAGTGGATCTGAAAGTACTGCAGGTTTGTTACAGTCTTCAAGAGATGCCTTTCAACAAGCAGCGGCCTTTAACTGGGGTCAGGCTCGTTTTAGAATGAGAGGTTTAGATAATGAATACGGTACAACTATGATTAATGGTATCGTAATGAATAAACTATATGATGGTAGACCGCAATGGAGTAACTGGGGTGGTTTGAATGATGTAACAAGAAATCAGGAATTCACATTAGGTACAGCACCTTCAGATTATACTTTTGGGGGTATTTTAGGTACTCAAGAAATCAATACAAGAGCTTCATTGTTTAGAAAAGGTAATAGAATTTCATTTTCTGGTACTAATACCAATTATTCTTGGAGAACAATGGCAACTACAAATTCAGGTTTAATGAAGAATGGTTGGGCATATAGTGTTTCAGTTTCTAGAAGATGGGCAAAAGAAGGTTATTTTGAAGGAACTGATTATGCTGCAAATTCTGTTTTTGCAAGTGTTGAAAAAAGATTTAACGAAAAACATAGTTTAAACTTCACAAGTATCTATGCACAAAACAGTAGAGGTAAATCTTCTCCAAATACTCAAGAAGTTACAGATTTAGCAGGTATTAAGTATAATTCATACTGGGGATGGCAAAACGGAAAAAAACGTAATTCAAGAGATAAAGATATTGAAGAGCCAATTTTAATGTTAAGTCACTACTGGAAATTAACAAATAGAACTACTTTAAATACGAACGTTGCTTATCAACAAGGATATATTGCTAATAGTAGATTAGATTATCAAGGAGCTAATAATCCTGATCCAACCTATTATAGAAATTTACCTAGTTACTACATTAATGGTGATGCTGCAGGTGATTTAAATAGTCCTCTAGTTACTTCTGCTACAAATTATTTTTTAAATAATAAACAATTAGATTGGAATGCAATGTATATTGCCAATCAAAATTCTGCAAATGCAGGTAGAAGTGTATACGCATTGTATGAAGATAGAACAGAAGACAAACAAATAACAGCTAATTCAATTTTATTCTCTGACTTATCAGATAATATTAAATTAAATGCAGGTGCTACATTCAGAAAATTAAAATCTCATAACTTCCAACACTTAACGGATTTATTAGGAGGACAATATTTCTTAGATGTTGATCCATTCTACACAGGAGATGCAACACAATCGGATTTAAATAATCCAAATAGAGCAATTCAAGTTGGAGATAAATATGGATACAATTATAACCTAAATGCAACAGTTATAGATGCATTTACTCAGTTCAAATTTACTTATGATGTTGCTGATTTTTATTTAGCTCAATCATTCTCAAAAAGTGAATACCAAAGAGATGGAATTTATAAAAATGGTATTTATGCAAATAATTCATATGGTAAAAGTGAAAAACAAACTTTTGAAAACTTCGGATTCAAAGGGGGTATGACATACAAAATAACGGGTCAACATTTGTTAGATATCAACGCTGCTTATATGACTAAAGCGCCTAATCTAAGAAATACTTTTGCTAATGCTCGTTTAAACAATAATATTACACCAGATATTAATAGCGAAAGAATTGCAAGCGTTGATGCTTCTTACATTATTAGAACGCCAAAATTAAAAACGCGTTTAACTGGTTTTGCTTCAAAAATTCAAAATGCAACTGAAATCTCATTCTTCTATGGTGAATTATCTGGAGATGATTCAGGTGCTGATGGAAACGAAGATGCATTTATTAGTGAAATTTTAACGGGTATAGACAAAAAGAATATTGGAGCTGAATTAGGTATTGAATACCAAATTACTTCTACAATTAAAGCAACTGCTGCTGCTTCATATGGTCAATATTTATATAGCAATAATCCAACGTTATTTATTAATGATGACGCACAAGCTTCAGCTACAAATTCGTTCCCTGTTCAAAGTTTTGGATCGGCTTACTTGAAAAATTACCGTTTACCAGGTATGCCTCAAACAGCGGCTTCTTTTGAATTAGAATATAGAGCTCCACAGTTTTGGTGGGTGAGTGCAGATATTAACTATTTAAGTGATTCTTATTTAGATGTGTCTAATATTTTAAGAACTCAGAATTTCGTTACTAATCCTTCAACTGGTTTAAGTTATGATGGAGCAACTTTGGAAACTGTTTCAGGTGCGTTAAAGCAACAAAAATTTGACGCTTTCAATCTTGTAAACATCTCTGGAGGTAAATCATGGAGAATTGATTCTACTACATTAGGATTTTTTGCTTCAATCAACAACGTATTTGATACTACTTACAGAACAGGTGGTTTTGAACAATCTAGAAAAGCGAATTATTCAGATTATCAAGCAGATAATCAATATGGAAGACCTGCATTTGGTCCTAAATATTTTTATGGATACGGAAGAACTTATTTCTTAAATGTATATGTTAACTTCTAAAAAAATTGCATTATGAAAAAAAACATTTTAAAAACAACATTAGCTGCGTTTGCACTAATTACTTTTGGTTGCGAAGTTGACGATACAGCACTTCCAAAGGTGACAACTACCATCATGAAAGAAGATTTTCAATCAGCTACTAACAATACTGATTTGGATATTACTGGATGGGTTAATTATAATGAAGTAGGTACATGGAAATGGAGAGAAAAAACTTTTAGCGGAAATGGATATGCTGAATTCAGTGCTTTTGGATCTGGAGCTGCTGTTAATTTAGCGTGGTTGATTTCTCCAGAATTGGATTTAGATGCCAATCCTAATGCTGGAATAGCATTTAAAGTAGCGCAACATCATTTAGATGTAGATGCTGAAGGAAATTCTTTAAAAGTGTTAATTTCATTTGACTATGATGGAACTAACTTTGCTACAGCTACTTGGACTGATATTACTGCACAAGCTAATATTCCAACTAAAAGTGTAGCTTGGTATGAATTCAAATCTAGTAAAATCGATTTATCAAATTATACTGGTAAAGCACACATCGCATTTAAATTTAAAGGATCGGGTACTGATACTACTTTAGATGGTGCGTTCCAAGTGGATGACTTTATTTTCTTTAAACAAGACAATTAATACGCTATGAAAAATATTAAATTTTTATTAACGGCAGCTCTTACTGCAACTTTGTTTGGTTGTGTAAATACAGATAATTATGGAGCGCCAGATTTATCAGGTGAATGTTCAGATTTAACTGTAACAAAACAAGTAGTTGATGTTAAAGCTATGGCTACTGGAACGGCTCAACAATACACGAACGACGATGTTATTGAAGCTTATGTAACTTCAAGTGACGAAGGAGGAAACTTCTATAAGTCTATTTCTATGGTTTCTACTGATGGAGCTACAGGTTTTACTATGCCTATTGATGCGTATAATTTATACACTAAATATGAACCAGGAAGAAAAGTATTTATTAAATTAAAAGATAGATATTTTGCTAATAATTCACAAACGGCTTCTTTTGAAATAGGAAATTTATACAATGCTACTCAAATTGGTAGAGTTTCAGGTGTAGAATATGAAGAGGTAGTAAAAAGAGGTTGTGATAAAGTTGATGAGTCAACTCTTGTAAATAATTTAAGTATTGCTGCAGCTAAAAACAATGCGAATATGCATAAATTAATTGAGTTCTCTAATGTGCAATTTGCAGACGAATCTTTAGGAAAAAAATATTTTGATCCTACATTAAATAATTTAGGAGGTGCTACCAATCATATTATTAAAGATGTAGCAGGAAATTCTATTATTGTACGTGTGAGTGAATTTGCAAATTTTGCAGCTAACTCAATTCCAAATGGAAATGGTAAAATCCGTGGAGTATTAACTAAATATGGAAGCGATTATCAATTCATGATTCGTACATTAAATGATGTTCAATTAACAAGCCCAAGAATTGTTCCTTTATTTGAAGAACCTTTCACAACAAATTTCCCTAATTGGGTGAAACAAAATGTTGTGGGGGCTCAAGTTTGGGGTACAACTACATTTGGTAATCCTGCACCTTGTGCTTTAATGAATGGATTTAGTGGTGGAAATCAGAATAATGAAGATTGGTTAATTTCTCCTGCTATTAATTTGTCAAATGTAACTAATGGTATTTTAACTTTTGAAACAAGTACTCGTTTTAGCGGACCTGCTTTAACGGTATGGGTATCTACAAATTATGATGGAACTAGTGCGCCAAGTACCGCTACTTGGACACAATTAACAGCAGCTAATTTCCCAGTATGGACAAGTGGTAGCTTTACACCTTGGACTTCTTCCGGTGCTTTAGATATTACTGCATATACAGGAAATTCAAACTTTAGAGTTGCATTTAAATATACTTCTACAACTGCAGGCGCTGCATCTTGGGAAGTTGATAATGTTAAAGTAATAGGACAATAGTAAATATAGTTCTTATAATAATAAAAAACCACTTCAAACGAAGTGGTTTTTTTATGCTTCAACTTTAAAAGTATAGCCTAATTTATTTTTAATTTTTGCATTCAAAACATATTTTCCAACACTGGTGTTTTCATAGTTAAATTGCGGAGGAGTTAAGCCTAATTCTTTTGCTTTAGAAGTATAATACTCTTTTCTTAGAATATGATCTAAACCAACAGCATTGTAAATTTCATTCCAACTGTTTTGATTAAGTATGGCTTCGATAACGCCAATGCAATCAGTTTGATGTATAAAATTTATTGGAGCCTCTGGATTGGCTACATCCGTTCTTCCAGCCAACATGTTAATCGGATTTCTATTCACGCCAATTAATCCTCCAAAACGAAGAATAGTCGTTTCAAATTTGTTGTTGTTTTGAAGTAGTTGTTCTACTTCATATAATTGTTTGCCACTTTCAGTATCAGGATTTGGAATGGTTTCTTCAGTTATGTATGGTAAATTTTCAGTGTCGGCATAGACAGAAGTGGAACTTATAAAAAGTACTTTTTTAATTGTACTTTGCTCGATATAGGGAATTAAATTTTTTATTTTTTGAACAAAATTTTCTTTCACTAATCCTCTTAATTTAGGAGGGATATCAATGATAAGTATTTCTGATTGATGAAGAAAATTGCTCATATCTCCTTCAAATTTGTCTTCCTTTAATACAATTAAAAACGGTTCAATTGAAATCGATTTTAGAACCTCTTTTTTATCAATTGAAGTAGTACTGCCTTTAACTACATGACCAGTTGCAATAAGATGTTGAGCTAAAGGTAAACCTAACCATCCACAACCTAATAGGGAAATATTCATTTAATTTTCTTTTTTAACTAAAATATATTGCTCGTTTTCTAACTCCATATATCCATAATCGTAGACAAAATAATAGGTGTTGCCTGTTTTAGTTTTATAGATAGAGGTAAGGAATTCAAAATCAAATCCTTTACTTAGTAATTTATTTCTCGTTGTTTTAGTTTTGCCTTCCGGATTTAATTCGGTTAATATTCTATAATTTTTACGTAATCTATTGTTGATGTTACGCATTAAATTGGTGTGGTCTTTGTTCATTTTATTGTTATAGCTGTTTCTACAACCATCAGAACAGAATTTTTTATCTTCTCTGCCCACAATTTTTTCACCACATTCTAAACACGATTTCATTTTACTTTTTTAAATTAAATTGTAATTCACGTTTTGATTCTTCATCATAAACATATACATTCATTTCTTGATCACTTATTTTTTCATACGTGATTTTATCAAAATAGATGCGATTTTTGTCAATTTTAACCAATTTGAAATTTTCACTTTCCTCTTGTTTTTCCCAACCTTTTAAATCTTTATCAAAATGTTTGATTTGCAACTCTAAGGATTTGTCTTTTTCAACTACATGACCTATTTCATAAAAAATTACTTCGTTCTCATTCCACATTTTAAATGAAAAATGCATGGTTTTTCCTCCTGGAGCACTCCAAATTTCTTCTGAAAAGGTATTGCCATCTTGACCTTTCCAAATGCCCTGAAACCATTGAATGTCTTGTAAAGTTGCTTTCGGACTTCCTTTTTCATCATTATAATGTAAGGTGTTTTGGCTAAAAATACTACCAAAAATAAAAAGGGTTAGAATTGAGAATAGGTTTTTCATGTTTCATTTTGTTTTTGTAAATATAAGAAAATATTTCGCTTGTAAATGACAACAAACGACTACAACCGAAATTAAACAACTAATTACCGAATACTTTTTGAAGTGTGTTTCATCTTTGCAACATCAAATCGAACATAGGATTTGAATTTTTATAAACTTAAATTATATATACGCCTTATGAAAAACAGAGTACAATTAATCGGACATGTAGGTCAAGAACCTGAAATCAAATTAGTAAATGGTAAAAAAGTGGCTACGCTTACAATCGCAACCAATGATTTTTACTATAATGATAAAAAAGAAAAAATAGAACAAACCGAATGGCATCGTGTAAGTGCTTGGGGTAAAATAGCAGAAATTATCGAAAAATATGTAAATAAAGGGAAAGAAGTAGCCGTTGAAGGTAAATTAACACACAAAAGTTATGAGGATAAAGACGGGAATAAGCGTTATGTCACTGAGATAAATGTGAATGAATTGATGTTGTTGGGGAAATAATTTTCAATAACAATAGCAATAACAATTTCAATATCAAAATTAAATATCAATATCTATATCTATATCAAAATTTAATTACCATAATAATTTTTATACGCCATGAAAAATTCAGTACAATTAATCGGACACGTTGGGCAAGACCCAGAAATCAAAAACCTTGAAGGAGGAAAAAAATTAGCTAATATTACTTTAGCTACGAATGAAGTTTATTATCGTGATAATGGAGACAAAGTCGAAAAAACCGAATGGCATCGTATTTCCGCTTGGGGTAAAACGGCAGAAATTATCGAACGTTTTGTAACCAAAGGAAAAGAAATTGCGATTGAAGGTAAACTCACACACCGAAGTTATGAGGATAAAGACGGGAATAAACGTTTTGTAACCGAAGTGGTTGCTAATGAATTACTTCTTCTTGGTAAGTAAAATTAGAAAGTCCATCGGCATTTGTTGATGGGCTTTTTAAATAAATAGGGAATTTGCCACACGATAGGTATTCGCATGTGCTTCAATGATGGTTTTTATATCTGGAGAATAGCCACCACCCATGCTAACTTGAACGGGTATTTGAAATTTCAAACAGTTTTCAAAAACGATTACGTCTCGTTCTTTACAGCCATTGATGGTACAGCCTAATTTGCCTAATTTATCTGTTGCTAAAATGTCTACGCCACTCAAATAAAAAATAAAATCGGGTTGCACTTGTTGAATTAGTTTTGGTATTTCTTTTGAAATTAATGCCAAATAATCGGCATCTGACGTCTGGTCGGGTAGTGCAATATCTAAATCAGATTGTTCTTTTTTGAACGGATAATTGGATTTTCCATGAACAGAAAAAGTAAATACGCGAGGGTTATTTTGAAAAATTTCTGCAGTTCCATTTCCTTGATGTACATCTAAATCAATGATTAAAATTTGCTTGGCAAGCTTTTGATTTAATAAATATTGTGCAGCAATAGCCTGATCATTCAACAAACAAAATGCTTCTCCACGATTGGAATAGGCATGATGTGTTCCTCCAGCAATATTAAATGCAATTTTATCTATACATGCATTTTTGGCACCTTCAATGGTTCCTTGGGCTAATCGAAATTCACGTTCAATTAATTCTGAAGAAAGAGGAAATCCTATTTTTCTAACTGCTCTGGGATCAAGTGTTAAATCAAGCAGTTGTTGTACATATTTTTTATCATGAACGGCAATAATATCCTCTAAATTAGGTAATTCGGGAGAGAAAAATTGACGATCAACCACTGTTCCTTCATAAAGTAATTGTTGGGGTAACAATTCGTATTTAATCATAGGGAATCGATGCCCTTCGGGAAGTGGATGTTTGTAAATAGGATGATAAGCAATGGAATACATGTTTATTAGTCAAGTTTAATGACAAAATTCAAAGAGTACAATTGATTTTAACGGTTTAATTGGTTCTGTAATTCTTCAAAAAACAAGCTTACATGATATCCGTCCATTAGCCCATGATGTACTGTTACCGACACGTTCATTTTTTGTATTCCATTTTCTTCAAAGATTTTACCCACTGAAATTTTCGGGCAACTGTCGGGCCAAGTAAAACTTCTTGCGTGTGTTAATCCGGTAAAATTTAACCAAGGAATTGCTGAAAAATGAATTATATTTTCTGGATATTCTCTTGTAATTATTCCTGTTGTGTTTTGAATTCGCGCAATTTCTTTTAAGGCAATTTCTTTAAAAATGAGTAAATCTGGATGGTATTCTATATACGAAAAACCAAATGTTTTGTCTTCTCGCATTATGGTTGCCGAGGTGTCAATTTTATCGTGAATGAAAACTTGATTGTCTTGAATTCGGTATTTAAAATTCTCAATTGTATTGACTGCAGCAAGTATTTTGTGTAAGTAATAGATAAAAAATGGAATTTCTGCATTTTTTGCGTGTTCATAGGCAGTTGCAACTTCAACAGGAGCTGTAATACCAAAAAAGGGTTCTTCAAATTGTGTAAAAAATTCGAAATGACCTTTTCTGTTCCAGTTTTCTAAATCTAGTTTTTTCATACTAAAAGATTCAAAATTTCATTAATATGTTCCACGGCTTTGAAATTGGTATGTTGAATTTCAAAATCTATCTTTTCATATTCCCAAGTAGTGTGATACGGAATATGAACGGCATGTCCGCCTAAGTTTAATACAGGCAACACATCTGATTTTAAAGAATTTCCGATCATTAAAAAGTCTTGAGGTTGGATGTCTAAACGCTTTAACATTTTTTCATAATCCATTTCCGTTTTATCGCTCATTACTTCAATATGGTGGAAATAATGGCCTAAACCCGAATCGTGTAATTTTCTATGTTGGTCTTTCAAATCTCCCTTTGTGGCTACAATTAATTTGTATTTTCCTTTCAAAGCGGTCAAAACTTCTTCGACTTCAGGAAGTAATTCAACAGGTTTTAAGAGTAAATCTTTACCAATTTGAATAATTAATTCCATAGTCTTACCGTTTAATTGATGATTGGTAAGTTGTAACGCCGCTTCCATCATGGATAAGGTAAAGGCTTTGATTCCAAAACCATATATGGGTAAATTTTTTACTTGATGATTCAGAATTAAACTTAATAATTCTTGTTTAGAAGCATAATTTTGAAACAATTCACAAAAACGATCTTGTGCCTCATCGAAATAAGGTTCGTTATGCCATAAAGTGTCGTCGGCGTCGAAAGCAATTATTTGTATATTCATATTTTATGTAAAAAAAGAACCCCCGATTGCTCGAGGGTATTTTTGGATTATCCTATAATAGCACCATTACTCACACCATCCGCATCCGGATTTACAAAAACCAATTTGCCCTCTGGTGTATTGGTTAGTAATAACATACCTTCGCTTTCTACACCTCGAAGTGCTCTAGGCGCTAAGTTTACTAACACAGTTACTTTTTTACCAATTACTTCTTCAGGAGTAAAATGTTCGGCTATTCCCGAAACAATCGTTCTTACATCAATACCTGTATCTACTTTTAAAACTAAAAGTTTATTTGCTTTTGGCATTTTTTCTGCTTCAATAATGGTTCCAATGCGTAAATCTACTTTAGCAAAGTCTTCAAATGTGATGGTTTCTTTTGCGGGTTCAGCTTTCATATTGGCAATTTTATTGGCTTGTTTAGATGCTTCTAGTTTGTCTAATTGTTTTTGAATCTCAGTATCTTCAATCTGTGCAAACAATATTTCTGCTTGCCCAATTTGATGTCCTGGTTTTGTTACATTCCATTGACTGAAATCTAAATTCCAATTGTTTAATTCGATGTTTAAAATCTTAGTCAATTTAGCAGAAGTGAACGGTAAAAACGGTTCCGCTAAGATGGCTAATGCAGAAGCAATTTGAAGCGCTACATACATTTGTGTTTTTACACGTTCCGGATTTTCTTTCACCATTTTCCATGGTTCTTCATCAGCTAAATATTTGTTACCTAAACGCGCTACATTCATTAATTCTCCTAATGCTTCTCTAAAACGGTAACGTTCAATCGAAGAAGCAATTACTGCTGGATAGGCTTTTAACTCAGCCAATGTTTGTTCGTCAACTTCCGTAAATTCATTTGGCGTAGGAACAACACCTTCGTAATATTTATTGGTTAAAACCACCACACGATTGATAAAATTACCAAAAATGGCAGCTAATTCATTATTGTTTCTCGCTTGAAAATCTTTCCAAGTGAAGTCGTTATCTTTTGTTTCAGGGGCATTTGCTGTTAAAGCATAACGCAAAGCATCTTGTTTTTCAGGGAAATCCTGTAAATATTCATGTAACCAAACCGCCCAATTTTTTGAAGTAGACAACTTGTTTCCTTCTAAATTTAAGAATTCATTTGCAGGAACATTGTCAGGTAAAATATAACTTCCTTCAGCTTTTAACATAGCTGGGAAAATGACACAATGGAACACAATGTTATCTTTACCAATAAAATGAACTAGTTTGGTGTCGGCGTCTTTCCAATACGGTTCCCAATCTTTTCCTTCACGTGCCGCCCATTCTTTGGTTGATGAAATATAACCTATAGGAGCATCAAACCAAACATATAATTTTTTTCCTTCTGCACCCGCAACAGGGACATCAATTCCCCAATCTAAATCACGTGTTACCGCTCTTGGTTCTAATCCGCCTTCAACCCATGATTTTACTTGACCATATACATTTGGTTTCCAGTCGTTTTTATGTCCTTCTAACACCCATTCTCTCAAAAAGGCATCGTATTCATTTAAAGGTAAAAACCAATGCTTAGTAGATTTAAGGACAGGTTTAGAGCCTGTTATGGTTGATTTTGGATTAATTAAGTCGGTCGCGTTCAATGAAGTTCCACATTTTTCACATTGGTCTCCATAAGCTTCTTCATTTCCACACTTAGGACAAGTTCCAGTTACAAATCGATCGGCTAAAAATTGATTGGCTTGTTCGTCGTATAATTGTTCTGTAGTTTCTTCAATAAATTTACCCGCATCATATAATTTTTTAAAGAATTCAGAGGCAGTGTCATGATGAATTTTTGCAGAAGTTCTGGAATAATTATCAAAAGATATCCCAAAATCTTTAAACGATTGACGAATAATTCCGTCGTATTTGTCAATTACTTCCTGAGGTGTAATTCCTTCTTTACGCGCTTTCATTGAAATGGCAACACCATGTTCATCACTTCCACAAATAAAAGCAACATCTTTTCCTTGTAAGCGTAAATATCGTGCATAAATATCTGAAGGCACATAAACTCCAGCTAAATGACCAATATGAATTGGGCCATTAGTGTAGGGTAGTGCAGCTGTAATTGTATATCTTTTTGGATTTTGAGTCATTACTGTAAATTTTATGCAAAAATAGGATTTTAGGAAGTAATAGAATAATTTTTAAGGAGAATTTGATTATTTTTGGTTAGATAAATAGGGTCTGATGTTTAGATTTATTTTTATTTTACTATTAATTTCAAATTTTATTCATTCTCAAAAGATGAAGATACCTCCTTACCTTAAAAAAGGCGATACAGTAGCCATAGTTTGTACAGCACGAAAATTTTTTCCTGAAGATGCAAAACCCGCCATCGAATTACTCGAATCTTGGGGTTTAAAAGTTAAACTTGGAAAGACTATAGGTTTAGATAGCTGTCAATTAGGTGGAACAGACCAAGAACGTGCTGCTGATTTTCAGGAACAATTGGATAACGATAATATTAAAGCAATTTGGTGTGCTAGAGGGGGTTATGGAACAGTACGCATTATCGATTTAATCGATTTTTCAAAGTTCAAAAAAAATCCAAAATGGATTATGGGTTTTAGTGATGTTACGGTGTTGCATAGTCATATTCATACGTTAGGAGTTGCTACGATTCATAGTATCATGCCTTTTACTGTTCCCAAAGCACCAGAACATGTGAAGCAAACGTTTCATGACGCTATTTTTGGAAATAAATTGGTCTATCAAGTTCCTTCTAAGTCAATTGATATTAAAGGAAAAGCCAGTGGAGAAATTGTTGGGGGGAATCTTTCAATCTTATACAGTTTATTAGGTTCACCGTCATCAATAAACACTAAAAATAAAATTTTGTTTATTGAAGATTTAGATGAATATTTATATCATATCGACAGAATGATGTATAATTTAAAACGAAATGGATATTTTAATGAAGTCAAAGGTATTATTGTTGGAAGTATGACGGATATGCATGATAATGAAATACCATTTGGTCAAAATGAGGTGGCTATTATTACGGCTATTGCCAAAGAGTACCACATTCCCATAGCTTTTGAATTTCCTGCGGGTCACCAAAAAGATAATAGATCACTTGTTTTAGGTAAGCAAGTTGATTTTGAAGTGAATGAGAAAGAAATACTATTGAATTTTAAATAGTAAAATAGTATGGCACAACATAATGATTTAGGTAAATTAGGTGAAGAAGAAGCAGTAAAATATTTGAAAGGGTTAGGGTATGAAATTTTAGATTTAAATTGGACTTACGATAAAGCTGAAATTGATATTATTGCAAAAAAAGACGAAACTTTAGCAATAATCGAGGTAAAAACACGTACAAGTGCTGATTTTGGTAATCCGCAAGATTTTGTAAATCCTAAGAAAATTAAACTTTTGGTAAAGGCTGTTAATGAATACGTTACTGTTAAAAATTTGGATTTAGATATTCGTTTTGATATAATATCAGTTTTAATCCAAAATAATCAAATAAAAATCGAATTTTTAACAGATGCATTCTATTATTTCTATTAACATGTGTTAAAAATTAAAACATTAAGTTATATTTGTAACAATTTAAATATGTTTGTAAAAACAAACACACACAAAAAAATTTATTGCAATGAAAACTGTAGCATCTGTAGTTGAACAATATTTAAAAACTAAACCATTTTTATTAAGTTCTTTATCTGAGGGAATTATAAATTTAACTTCATTGGCAAGATTAATTATGCCAGAAATTGAACTTCACTTAGGAAAAGATATTAAACAAGGTGCCGTTGTAATGGCATTAAAAAGAATTTCGGAAGAATTAGATTTTAAAATTAGTCATAAAGTAACTAAAGTGTTGCAAAATATAGGTGAAATTACGGTTCGTTCTTCTTTAACAGATTATACGTATACAACTTCTCAAACCTTATTAGATAATCAAGCTAAATTGATATCTGAAATTAATAAACTAAAAGATGTTTTTTATACTTCATCGAGAGGAGTTAATGAAACAAATATCGTGGCCAGTTCATCTGTAAATGAATTAGTAGAGAATGCTTTAAAAACGGAAAAATTATTAAATAAGCGCGAGAATTTATCTTCAATTACTATAAAATTACCTCAAGATAACGTATCCACTCCGGGAGTATACTATTATATTTTTCAATCATTAGCATGGGAAGGAATCATAATTTATGAAGTAATTTCAACTACGAATGAGTTTACAATAATAGTTGATGAAAATCAAATCGATGTTGCTTTTAAAGTCATTAAGGATATCAAAAAATAAGTATAAATAAAAAAGGCTAATCAATCGATTAGCCTTTTTTATTATTCATTTGGATCTTCCATAACCCAAGATTCCATGAATTTTGTAGTATAGTTTCCTGCTACATAATCAGGGTGATCCATTAACTGTCTATGGAAAGGAATAGTTGTTTTAATACCTTCAATTACGAATTCATCTAAAGCACGTTTCATTTTATTAATTGCTTCTTCTCTTGTTTGAGCAGTAGTAATTAATTTAGCAATCATTGAATCATAATTTGGTGGAATGGTATATCCGGCATACACGTGAGTGTCTAAACGAACACCATGTCCGCCTGGAGAATGCAATACCGTAATTTTTCCAGGTGAAGGTCTGAAGTCATTATAAGGATCTTCAGCATTAATACGACATTCAATTGAATGTAATTGTGGATAGTAGTTTTTACCAGAGATTGGCACTCCGGCAGCAACTAATATTTGTTCACGAATTAAATCGTAATCAATAACTTGTTCTGTAATTGGATGTTCTACTTGGATACGTGTGTTCATTTCCATGAAGTAGAAATTTCTGTGTTTGTCAACTAAGAATTCAACTGTACCGGCACCTTCATAGCTGATGTATTCTGCTGCTTTTACTGCTGCTTCACCCATTTTTTCTCTTAATTCATCAGTCATGAATGGAGAAGGGGTTTCTTCAGTTAATTTTTGGTGACGACGTTGAACAGAACAATCTCTTTCAGATAAGTGACATGCTTTTCCAAATGAATCCCCTACTACTTGAATTTCAATGTGACGAGGTTCTTCAATCAATTTTTCCATGTACATACCGTCATTACCAAAAGCAGCAGCTGCTTCTTGACGTGCACTTTCCCAAGCTTTATCTAATTCTTCTTCTTTCCAAATAGCACGCATTCCTTTTCCACCACCACCAGCAGTAGCTTTCATCATTACTGGGTAGCCAATTTCTTTCGCAATTTCTTTCGCTTCTTCTAATGAAGCTAAAATGCCGTCAGAACCTGGAACACAAGGAACACCTGCAGCTTTCATAGTTGCTTTAGCTGTAGCTTTATCTCCCATTTTTTCAATCATTTCTGGAGAAGCACCAATAAATTTAATGCCATGCTCTTGACAGATTTTTGAAAACTTAGCGTTTTCAGATAAAAATCCATATCCTGGGTGAATAGCATCAGCATTTGTAATTTCTGCTGCAGCAATGATGTTAGACATTTTTAAATAGGAAAGATTACTTGGCGCAGGTCCAATGCAAACCGCTTCATCAGCAAATTTTACGTGTAAGCTTTCAGCATCTGCCGTAGAGTAAACAGCAACCGTTTTGATTCCCATTTCTCTACAAGTTCTAATCACACGTAATGCGATCTCACCTCTATTGGCAATTAATATTTTTTTAAACATAATAATTTAATTAGATAATTAGACAATGTGTCAATTAGACAATTTTGAAGATGTATCACTTCAAATTTCTAATTTCTAACTTATTTATGATGGATCAACTAAGAATAATGGTTGGTCAAATTCTACTGGTGATGAATCATCCACTAAAACTTTTACAATTTTTCCTGAAACTTCAGCTTCAATCTCGTTGAATAACTTCATAGCTTCTACCACACAAACTACATCTCCTTTAGAAATTGTACTTCCAACTTCTACAAACGGTGCTTTGTCTGGAGCAGGTTTTCTATATAAAGTTCCAATCATTGGAGATTTAATCGTAATGTACTTTGAAGTGTCCTCAGCATCATTTGCAGGTGCAGCAGGAGTTGATGCAGCTACAGGAGCAGCAATTGCAGGAGCAGCTACCATTTGTTGAACGGGTTGTGCAACAGGAATATGTTGAACATAAGTCGATTCTGTTCCTTCTGGAGTTGTTTTAATAGTGATTTTAAAATCATCCATTTCCAATTTTACTTCTGTAGCACCAGATTTTGCTACGAATTTAATTAGGTTTTGAATTTCTCTAATATCCATAATGTTGATAATTGGTTTAGTTTGATTGTTAATTTTGTTTATTATAAGCCCATTTTAAATAAATTGCCCCCCAAGTAAATCCACCACCAAAAGCGGCGAATATGATATTATCTCCTTTTTTTAATTGATTTTCAAAATCAGATAACAAAAGAGGCAATGTTGCCGAAGTTGTATTTCCGTATCGGTGAATATTCACTAATACTTTTTCTTCGCTTAATCCCATTCTGCTGGCAGTTGCATCAATAATGCGTTTGTTTGCTTGATGTGCAACTAACCAATTAATATCATCATGAGATAAATTATTGCGTTCCATGATTTTTTCACTAACATCTGCCATTCCTGAAACAGCATATTTAAATACTGTTTTTCCATCTTGGAATACAAAGTGTTGTTTATTTTTGACTGTTTCTTCGCTTGGAGGTAAAATTGAACCACCCGCTTCTATTTTTAAAAATTCTCTTCCAATACCATCACTTCTTAAAATTTCATCTTGAACTCCTAAGCCTTCAGTATTAGGTTCAAATAAAACAGCGCCGCCTCCATCGCCAAAAATAATACAAGTGGCTCGGTCAGTATAATCTATAATAGAAGACATTTTATCAGCTCCTATTAACAATACTTTTTTGTATCTTCCAGATTCTATGTATGCTGAAGCAGTTGAAATTCCATATAAGAAACTTGAACATGCCGCTTGTAAGTCAAAAGCAAAAGCATTAGTAGCTCCGATTTGAGTTGCAACATATACTCCTGTTGATGCTACAGGCATATCTGGAGTGGCAGTTGCCATTATAACTAAATCTATTTCTTTAGGGTCTAAATTTGCTTTTTCAAGTAAGTTTTGTGCTGCTTTAATGGCAAGGTATGAGGTACCTTTACCTTCTTCTTTAAGTAGTCTTCTTTCTTTAATTCCAGTTCTAGTTGTAATCCACTCGTCATTTGTGTCTACCAATGTTTCTAAAACTTGATTAGAAAGCACATAATCAGGTACATATGAACCAACAGCTGTTATTGCGGCAGTAATTTTATTCATAAAAATAATTTTCTTTGCAAAAAAAATGATGCATAAAGTGCGGAAAATTACAAAAAAATTCCGTAATACACATCAAATAATAGAGATAATTGGTTGTTAAATAAAAAAACTCCCACAGTGTGAGAGTTTCTCATTATTTTCTAAGAAATTATGCTACGGCTTCAGTTTTGTCAATTACAACTTGACCTCTGTAATACATTTTACCTTCGTGCCAGTAAGCTCTGTGATATAAGTGAGCTTCACCTGTTACTGCACATGTAGCAATTTGAGGAACTGATGCTTTGTAGTGCGTTCTTCTTTTATCTCTTCTAGTCTTCGACTGTCTACGTTTAGGATGTGCCATTTTATTCTATTTTTTATTTTTATCCGTTAATAGTTTTTTCAAACTTTCCCATCTTGGGTCAATTTCTTCAGTTTCTTTTTCTTTTTTCTCTGTTGGAGAAAATTTTTCTAAATTATGTAATGCTTCTGATTGTAAACTCCCATCTTTTACGCCAGGATGTATTCTTTTTGCAGGAATTGACAATACAATCATTTCATAAACATATTGAGCAACATTTACTTGAAATTCTCCGTGAGGCACTACAATGTAATCCTCATTTTCGTCATTAAACTCATCTCCAAATTTTACAATTAATTTTAATTTCCCTTTCGTAGGTAAATCAAAATCTTCATTTGTTAAATCACAAGGAACATTAACAGTACCATTGTGTGAGAAGTTTAATTCAAGCATGGTGCTCTTTTTCTCTAACTGTAATTTTACTTTGATATTCGAATCATTAAATTCTTCGAAATCAAAATTTTTAAAGAACGTATTGTTTATAAGAAACTCAAACTGGTGTTTACCTAATTTTAATCCAGAAAATTGAATTAAAAATTCTTTTAAATTGTCCATAACAACAGCTTTACCCTTCTTTTAAGGTGTGCAAAGATACAAAAATATTGGAAATACAATAATTTTGTGTACTTTTTTTTATTTATTCTTTATTTGAACTAATTTTTAATGGATTGTTAGTTAGTTCATTATATTCTATTCTATTCTTAAAAATATCTATAGCACTAAATACAGCTTCTCTAAATGAATTTTCATTAGCTATATTTTTGCCTGCTATGTCGTATCCTGTGCCGTGATCTGGTGAGGTTCTTATTTTATTTAAACCACCAGTGTAGTTGACTCCTTCTCCAAAAGATAGGGTTTTAAAAGGTATTAAACCTTGGTCGTGATACATGGCTACTATAGCGTCATATTTACAATGTTGACCACTTCCGAAAAAACTATCGGCTGCAAATGGACCAAAAACTTGAATTCCTTTTTTGAATAAACTTTCTAAAGTTGGTTTTACAACGGTCGTGTCTTCGTTGCCAATTACACCATTATCTCCACAATGTGGATTAATTCCCAAAACTGCAATTCTTGGTTTATTTATTCTGAAGTCCGAAATTAAGGTTTGGTTTATTGTTGCAATTTTCTTTTCAATTAATTCTTTAGTAATGTATTTATTTACTTCATTTAATGGAACATGATCGGTTATCAACCCTACTTTAATGTCTTCATGTATCATAAACATTAATGCATTTCCTTCTAATTGTTCGTTTAAATAATCTGTATGACCTGCAAAAGTATATTCTTCAGACTGAATGTTGTATTTGTTAATTGGGGCTGTTACTAAGACATCAACTTTCCCTTCTTTTAATGCTTTAGTAGCTGCTTGAAAAGATTTGATAGCGTATTTTCCAACATTGTCATCTAGTTTGCCGTAATCTAAATTTACTCCTTCTTTCCAAACATTTAATACATTGATTTTCCCTTGAACTAATTGCTCTATTTTGTCTATACCATTAATGTTTGCATTAAGTTGGTATGTTTTTTTTAAGAATGAAACAATCTTTGCATTAGCAAAAATTACTGGAGTACAGGTTTCTAACATTCTTGTATCTTCGAAGGTTTTTAATATTACTTCTGGACCAATTCCGTTCATGTCTCCAATAGAAACGCCAACAATTATATTTTCAGAATGTTTTACCATTTTATTTTTTTAATTTTGATGCAAATTTATAAAAAATATTGCTAGTTATGTTTACAGGAATTATAGAATCGTTAGGAATCGTAAAAGAAGTGATAAAAGAAGATGAAAATATACATCTTACTGTTGCGTCTTCCTTGTCAAGAGAATTGAAAATTGATCAAAGTGTTGCTCATAATGGTGTTTGTTTAACAGTTGTTAAGTGTGATGAAAATTCACATGTTGTAACAGCTATTAAAGAAACAATTGATAAAACTTCATTAGGAGATTGGAAAGTAGGCGATGAGTTGAATTTAGAAAGAGCAATGAAATTAGGGGATCGTTTAGATGGTCATATTGTGCAAGGTCATGTTGATCAAACTGCAGTTTGTATAAAGAAAGAGGATCAAAATGGGAGTTGGGTTTTTACTTTTGAATATGATAAAAGTTTAAATAATATCACTATTGAGAAAGGTTCTGTTACTGTGAATGGTACGAGTTTAACAGTAGTGGATTCTGGAATTAATACTTTTTCTGTAGCAATTATTCCATATACTTTTGAAAATACAAATTTTAAAAATATTAAGATTGGAACCGTAGTTAATTTAGAGTTTGATGTAGTAGGTAAGTATTTAACTAAATTACATTCGCTTTACAGATAGAATTAGTAAATAATAATTGACATAAAAAAACTCCTAATTAATAGGAGTTTTTATTTTTATATATTTTTTGAGTAATAAAATACCCTGTAATTAATGCAGCAAAGAATAATAAAATTACTCCAGTGTCAATTGGTAATCCTGGCGGCGGCGGCGGCGTTGGCGGCGGCGGCGTTGCGGCTACTGACTGAGAAAAACCGAAGCTACTAGTAACTAGCGCAACTATCAATGTGATTTGGAGTAAAAATTTTCTCATTTTTATTGTTTTTTGTTAAATTTTGTTAAAATTAAGAAATACGAAAATATAAATAATTCTTAATAAAACAAATTTTTTTTAAAATTTGTGGTCCCACCTGGGCTCGAACCAGGGACCACCTGATTATGAGTCAGGTGCTCTAACCAACTGAGCTATAGGACCAGTTTGATTTCGGTGCAATATTACTGCTTATTTCTATTTACTGCAAATTTTTTTTTAAAGTAATTGAAATATTTATGTTAACTCACTGTTAATTAGCGATTTCTTGACACAATTCTATGAGCACACCATTAGTGCTTTTGGGGTGTAAAAAGGCAACTAACTTATTATCAGCTCCTTTTTTGGGTGTTTCGTTAAGAACAATAAACCCTTCATTTTTTAATCTTTCAATTTCTTTAACTATATCATCTACGTCAAAAGCGATGTGATGGATTCCTTCACCTTTTTTTTCAATGAACTTTGCGATTGGACTATCTTCTTTTGTGGCTTCTAAAAGCTCAATTTTATTTGGCCCACACATAAAAAATGAAGTTTTAACACCTTCACTTTCTACTTCTTCTGTTTTATAAGATGGCGAGCCAAAAAGTTTTTCAAAAATTTCGTTTGAAGTTTCTAAATTTTTAACTGCAATTCCAATATGTTCAATTTTTTTCATAATGTATCATTTTATGGAGCAAAAATAGCATTGATTTATGAAACTTTTCCATCTTCTTTTTAAAAATTGTATTTTTGCAACATGGAAACAAATAGACAAAAAAAAATAGGGACCTTAATTCAAAAGGATATAGTAGATATTTTACAAGGAGAAGTAAGAAAAAATTCAATTACGAATTTAGTTATTTCTGTCTCAAAAGTTAATGTAACTTCAGATTTATCTATTGCTAAAGTATATTTAAGTATCTTTCCTTCAGATAAAGGACCTGAATTATTAGCGGCAATTAAAACTAATTCTCCTTTAATTAAACATGAATTAGCTCAACGTGTACGTCAACAATTACGACGTGTTCCTGAATTGATTTTTTACTTAGATGATAGTTTAGATTATATTGAGAAAATTGATAACGCTTTAGCAGGAAAAGAAAATCCAATAGAAAATCCAAATTTATTAGACAAAAGAAAAAAATCTTAAGTTGAATTTTCCTTTTTACATCGCGAGGCGCTATGCAGTTAGTTTTAGTAAAAGTACTGCTATTAATGTAATTACTATGATTGCTTCTCTAGGGATTATAGTGGGAGCTATGGCTTTGTTTGTTGTATTGTCTGTTTTTAGTGGACTCAGGGAATTTAGTTTAAGTTTCTCCAATGCAACGGATCCTGATTTAAAAATTCAGCCTGCAGCCGGGAAAAGTATTGTGCTGAGTCCAAATGAGCTTCAAGCGCTTAAAAATTACAAAGGAATTCAAGTTTTTAGTGGAGTTATTGAGGAACGTGCCTTGTTTTTTTATGATGGAAAAGAACAAGTTGCTCAGTTGAAAGGAGTAGATCCTAATTATAGCAGAAGTAATAAATTAAATAAATTTTTATACTCCGGAACATGGTTAGAACCTGAATCTAATCAAGTTGTTGTAGGGTCAGGTATTAGTAGAAGGTTGGCTTTAGGATTGTTCGATTATAATAATGTGTTAGAAGTATATGTTCCTAAACCAGGAAAAGGATTGATCGAAAATCCAGACGACGCTTTTAACGCTGCTAAATTGTCTACTTCAGGTATTTTTCAAGTTAGTGAAGATGTTGATGATAAATATGTTTTTTGCGATTTTCTATTAGCAAAGGAATTGTTAAATTATAAAACGAATCAAGTTTCATATTTAGAACTGAAAATTACACCTAATTATTCTGAAGAAGAAGTAATAGCAGATTTAAAAATGTTATTTAAAAATAGAGTTGTAATAAAAAATAGAGCCCAATTAAACGATGCATTATATAAAATGTTAAATACTGAAAACATTGCTGTTTATTTAATTTTTACACTAGTAATCATAATTGCATTATTCAATTTAGTAGGTGCTTTAATTATGATGATAATTGAAAAAAAATCAAATTTAAAAACATTATACTATTTAGGTGCGGAATTGAAAAGTTTGAAAAAAATATTTCTTTTTCAAGGTAATATTATTTCAATAGTTGGAGGTATTATAGGTCTTGTTTTAGGAGTTTTGGTTGTTTATATTCAACAACAATATGAATTAATTATGATAACTCCGTCTTTGGCTTATCCGGTTCAATTCAAGGTTGAGAATATAGGAATTGTATTGGCGACTATTATTTTGTTGGGTTTTTTAGCCGCTAAAATTGCTAGTTCATCCGTTTCAAAAAAATTATTAGAATGAAAAAAATAATTATTTTAGTTACAAGTGTTATTTTAATGGGTTGTTCATCCGCTAAAATAGTTGATAAATCAATTGCTAAAAAAGAAATTAACGCTGTTTTAGATGATTGGCATAAAGCAGCTGCAGAGGCAAATTTTAATAACTATTTTGATGTTATTGCTGAAGATGGAATTTTTATCGGTACAGATGCAACTGAAAATTGGAATAAAACACAATTTATTGCTTTCTCAAAACCTTATTTCGATAAAGGAAGAGCATGGAATTTTAAAGCTTTAGAACGAAATATTTATTTTTCTGAAGATTCAAATATAATTTGGTTTGACGAATTGTTAAAAACACAAATGAAAATTTGTAGAGGAAGTGGTGTTATGATTAAAACAAAAAAAGGCTGGAAAATTAAACACTATGTTTTATCAATGACCGTTCCAAATGAAAATGTGGATGAAATAGTTAAAATTAAATCAAAATTAGAAGACTTATTGATTGAGAAGTTAGTGAAACAATAAAAAATGGTAGCTTTTGGCTACCATTTTTGTTTAATTGTATTTGTTTTCTTTTAAATTTTTAAACATTTCTTCTGTCATTGTTGCAATGTCAAAATCATTCTTCCAATTCCAATCTTGTCTAGCAGAAGAATCGTCAATACTAGCTGGCCAACTATCCGCTATTTTTTGTCTGAAATCAGGATTATAAGTAATTTTAAAATCAGGATAATGTTTAGTAATTTCTTCAGCTAATTCTTTTGGCGTAAAACTCATAGCAGCTAAATTATAGGAAGATCTAATTTTAATTTGTTCTGCTGGAGCTTGCATAATTTGTATGGTTGCTTTAATTGCGTCATCCATATACATCATTGGTAGTGCAGAATTTTCATCTAAAAAACATTCAAATGATCCATCAGTAATTGCTTTGTGGTAAATATCAACCGCATAATCTGTAGTTCCACCACCAGCTTCTGTACTCCAACTGATTAATCCTGGATAGCGTATACTTCTCACATCTACTCCATATTGGTTGTGGTAATATTCACACCATCTTTCACCTGTTTGTTTAGAAATTCCATAAACTGTTGTTGGCTCCATTATGGTATATTGTGGAGTATTGTTTCTTGGGGTTGTTGGTCCAAACACTGCGATGCTTGACGGCCAAAATATTTTTTTAATTTTTCCAGCTTTAGCTAAATTTAAAATATGGAACAAAGAATTCATATTTAAATCCCAAGCAAATGCTGGGTTTTTTTCTGCAGTAGCAGATAGCAATGCAGCCATTAAATAAACGTCGGTAATTTGATATTTTTCAATAAGGTGTTCAATTTGATTGTAATCTAAAGCATTTATAACTTCAAATATTCCATTATTTACTACGTCATTTTCTAATTTTCTAATATCTGAGGCAATAACGTTTTCAACACCATAAGTGCTTCTTAGTTTAGCAGTTAATTCAGTGCCAATTTGACCACAGGCACCAATGATTAATATTTTGGTTTGCATAGTTTGTGTTTTTCAATTACAAATATAAAATATTGCTAATAAAGTAGGGCGTTTTTTAGATTAAAAATTAGAATTGTCATTTTTAATGCCTATTTTTTAACAAATATTTATTTAATTACAATTTAATGATTAATAGGTAAACATTTGTAAATTTGTATTCTATTATATTTATAAAATGAGATTGTTAAAAATTTTAGGTTTGTCATTTGCTCTGTTTTTCACTTTATTATCTTGTAAAGAAGAAGATAATGATAAATTAATGGTAGAAATGGAAAAGAAAAATGCACTGGCTTTTGAAAAAATAAATAAGTCGTGGAATATTATTATACCAGCACAATCTCCTGAAGTTCAATCAGAAATTTCAAAATGGAAAGAATGGCAATCTTTTGAACAAGATTTGAAACAAAAGCCAAAAGCTTCAATTAGTGCATTTAAATTGAAAGTGGAAAGTTTGGCCAAGAAATCAGATAGCCTACATCTGTCTGTTCCTTATCAATTCAATAAGCCTCAAGTAAGAAGTAGAATTATTGCAATGCAAACTAAAATACAAGCATTAGATACTTATTTTTCTTTAGATATTGTTCCGCAAGATAAAGTTGAGCCTTTGATTAGAGAAATTAACAAAGAGTTAATTGCATTTTATAATCAATGTAATGAAATTGTAATTAAAAACAGAATTCCATTTGAAGTGGGCGAAAAAGAGATGATTAGTGCGTTAGACACCACTAGAAATGCAAAAACCATGGATTTTGACGAATTAGAAAAAATAGAAGTACAAGAAAAAGATAAAAAATAAGAGATGAAAAAAATTTTACTCCTTGTAATTGGATTATTTATTCTTCAGTTACAGGCGCAACAAACACTTTTTGAAGACAATGCATCTAATTATACAACATGGATAAATGGGAGTAATGCAGGAACTGGATTTACGGTTTGGGATATATGGACCCAAAATACAGATGCTTCCAATTTTGCGGGCCATTTCTTAGGAAGTTCAACAGTACAAGGTTTTGGAGATGTAAATATTTCCAACCAAGCATTTGGTATGTTTGGAAACCCAGTAGGTGCAAATCCACAAGCAAATGCACAACGATTTTTAAATAATACGGGTTCTCCAACTGTTGGAGGAAGAGCATATTTATTACCTGGACAAAGTTTTGTAATGGATTTGGCAGTAGCCTATAGAAATGGTTATAAAGGAATTGAATTAATGGATCAAAATTTTGGTTTACTTTTTAATTTTATTGTGCAAAACGAGCTATATACAACATCAACATCAACGGATTTAGGTTGGACTTATAATCAAGCTTCAGTTTTTACTTTAAAAGTAAATCAAATAGATGTTAATGTTTACGAAGTGATTATTACAAGAGGTTCAGATAGCTATTCTTCAGGTTCAAGAACAGGTCAGTTTTCAGGCGTTAAGTTATATGTTGGCAATACTGCAGACAGCAATAATTTAAATAATTTGTTCTTTAATAATTTAAAGGTTCAAAAATGTGCCATGACCACAACATGGAATGGAACTAGTTGGGATAAGGGTGAGCCTAATGCAAATAAAAATGTATTGTTTACTGGGAATTTTTCATCGACAACAGCTATTTCTGCATGCTCAGTTCAAGTTTCAAATGGCGCTGTTGTAACTATAAATTCCGGACATACATTAACTGTTGGAAATAATTTAACAGTAGATTCAGGTGCGGTTTTACAGTTTGAAAATGCTGCAAGTTTAATACAGACTAATGCTTCAGCAATCAACACTGGAAACATAATTTACAAGAGAAATTCTGCTCCAATGCGTTTGTACGAATACACGTATTGGTCAACTCCTGTTTCAAATCAACAAATGTTGTCGTTTTCACCATTAACAGATACTGATAAATTTTTTACTTTTAATACGGTTGCAAATAATTGGCAAGGTGAAGATCCTTTAACAAATTTTATACCTGCGAAAGGGTACGCGATTAGAGCACCTGAAAATTTTAATACCACTCCACAAGTTTATAATTCACAATTCAATGGCGTGCCAAATAATGGGAATTATTCAACACCTGTTGTTGCTTATGATGCCATGTTAGGGAATTATAATTTTTTAGGAAATCCATATCCTTCTGCCATTAGTGTAGCGAGTTTAATTGACAATTCATCTTTGGGGTCTTTGTATTTTTGGACACATAATACTTCTATGGATGGTGCAGGACAATTTACAGATGATGATTATGCTGTTAGAACAAAGTTTATAGGCACAGCTGCCTCAACAGGCGGGGCTGCTCCAGGACCATACGTTTCTGTAGGGCAAGGATTTTTTGCTTCTTCCAACGCAACAACCAATGTAACATTTACCAATGCAATGAGAGTTTCTGGGAACAATACACAATTCTATAGACAAAATCAAATAATGACTGATCCGCAAATGTATTTTATGTGGTTGAACATGACCAATTCCGGTGGTGCATTTAAACAATTAGCGGTAGGTTATTTAGAAGGTGCAACAGATGGTTTTGATAATGGGATTGATGCACCAGGAGCCGCTGGAACTTACATCAATTTTTATACTATGATTGCCGGAAATCCTTATGCTATTAATGGATTGGAGTTTCCGTGGAATACTTCAGATGTAATACCGTTAGGTTATTCTTCTACAATAGCAAGTGATTTTACATTCGCTATTGACCATACGGATACTTTTTTTGATGATAAAGAAGTATATTTGGTAGACAATGTAACTAATACGTATCAGAATTTAAAAACAGGAAATTATACTTTTACTTCTACTATCGGAACGTTTAATTCAAGATTTCATATCCAATTTACGCAACCAGTAATGAGCGCAGCTAGTTTTGAATATGAAAATTCGGTTGTTGTTTCAAAAAATTTAGCTCAATTACAAATTTATTCTAGTGTACAGAAGTTAAAAAATATTCAAATTTTTGATTTAACCGGAAGATTAATTATGGCTAAAGAGGTAGATTCAAATTTGGAAAAATTCGAGTTGGATTCAGTTTCAAATCAAGCTATTATTGTTAAAGTCAAACTAGAAAATGATCAAATAATCACAAAAAAATATATTTACTAAAATCCTCTTAAAACCACTGCATTAAACAGTGGTTTTTTTATTTTTGCACTAAAATAAATTGTTTTGAATACAGCCGATATTATTTCTAAATATGAACAACAACCCAAAATTTCACAAATTGTTGAGTTGTTAAGTTCAAGAAAAAAAATTAACGTTACCGGATTAGTTGGATCTTCTCTTTCATTCTCTATATATTCACTTTTTAAAAAATCTGAACTCCCTTTTTTACTGTTGTTTTCAGATAAAGAGGAAGCCGCCTATTATTTAAATGATTTAGAGCAATTGATAAACGATCAAGATGTGTTGTTTTATCCAGGTTCTTACAGAAGACCTTATCAAATTGAAGAAACAGACAATGCAAATATATTGCTAAGAGCCGAAGTTTTAAATAGAATCAATTCCAGAAAAAAACCGGCCATCATAGTTTCTTATGCAGAAGCCATTTTTGAGAAAGTCGTGACTCGAAAAGAATTGGAAAAAAATACATTAAAAGTCGGATTAAATGATAAAATTTCTATAGACTTTATTAATGAAACTTTGTTTGAATACAATTTTAAAAGAGTTGATTTTGTGGCAGAACCCGGTGAATTTTCTGTTCGCGGTGGAATTGTAGATGTCTTTTCTTTCTCAAATGATATTCCGTATCGAATCGAGTTTTTTGGTGATGAGGTTGATAGTATTCGAACATTTGATGTGGAAACACAATTGTCAAAAGATAAAGTCAATAAAATAACAATAATTCCCAATGTTGAAAATAAAACATTGGAAGAAAATCGTGAAAATTTCCTAGATTACATTAATGAGAAAACGGTATTGGTTTTTCAAAACACAGAATTGGTTGGCCAACAATTAAATAAATTGTATGCTAAAGCAACCGAAGCTTTTTCAAAATTATCTTCAGAAATTAAACATGCAAAACCTGAAGAATTATTCATTAATGAAGAAACTTTTCTTAAAAGAGCTGTAGATTTTTCAGTAATTGAGTTAGATAAGAAACCTTTATTTAGAGCTGAAAAAACCATCGAATTTCATACCTTACCACAACCGTCTTTCAATAAACAATTTGACTTGTTGTTGAACAATTTACACGAAAATGATTTTCATGGCATTAAGAATTATTTGTTTTGTGCAAATGAAAATCAAGCGCGTAGGTTTAAAGAAATTTTTGCAGATATAGATCAAGAAAATCATAACCATACAAATAGTAAATACCAATCAATTGTTTTTCCTTTGTATCAAGGATTTATTGATGAAGAATTGCAAATTGCTTGTTATACAGACCATCAAATTTTTGAACGATACCATAAGTTTTCAATTAAGAATGGGTATTCAAAAAAACAAACCATAACGCTAAAAGAATTAACTTCTTTATCGGTTGGAGATTATGTTACGCATATTGATCACGGCATTGGAAAGTTTGGCGGTTTACAAAAAATCCAAGTTGAAGGTAAAACACAAGAAGCCATTAAATTAGTCTATGCAGATAATGATATTGTTTATGTAAGTATTCATTCGCTTCATAAAATTTCTAAATATAATGGAAAAGATGGCGCGCCTCCTAAAATTTATAAGCTAGGAAGTAATGCGTGGAAGGCCTTAAAACAAAAAACAAAAGCAAGGGTTAAGCATATTGCGTTTAATTTAATTCAACTTTATGCCAAACGGCGTTTAGATAAAGGTTATGCTTTTGGTCCAGATACCTACATGCAAAAAGAATTAGAAAGTTCTTTTATCTATGAAGACACTCCAGATCAGGTAAAAGCCACACATGATGTTAAAATGGATATGGAAAGCGACCGACCAATGGACCGCTTGGTTTGTGGAGATGTGGGTTTTGGAAAAACAGAAGTGGCCATAAGAGCTGCGTTTAAGGCTGTTGACAATGGTAAACAAGTGGCCATTTTGGTTCCTACTACCATTTTGGCATACCAACATTATCGAACGTTTTCTGAACGTTTAAAAGATTTGCCGGTTACGGTAAGTTATTTAAATCGTTTTAGAACGGCTAAACAAAAGGCTGAAACGTTAAAAGGTTTAGAAGAAGGGAAAATAGATATTGTAATTGGTACGCATCAGTTGGTGAATAAAAATGTAAAATTCCGTGATTTAGGTTTGTTGATTATTGATGAAGAACAAAAATTTGGCGTAAATGTTAAAGATAAACTGAAAACCATTGCAACAAATATTGATACGCTGACCTTAACGGCAACTCCTATACCAAGAACCTTGCAGTTTTCATTAATGGCGGCACGTGATTTGTCTGTTATAACAACGCCACCGCCTAATAGGTATCCGGTGGAGACAAATGTGATTCGATTTAATGAAGAAGCTATTCGCGATGCAGTATCCTATGAAATTGAGCGAGGAGGTCAAGTATATTTTATTAATAACCGTATTGAAAATATTAAAGAAGTCGCCGGAATGATTCAACGTTTGGTACCAAATGCTAAAGTGGGTGTGGGGCACGGACAAATGGATGGTAAAAAACTAGAGGAATTGATGTTGGCTTTTATGGAAGGTGAGTTTGATGTTTTGGTGGCAACAACAATTATTGAAAGTGGATTAGATGTGCCAAATGCTAATACCATTTTTATCAATAATGCTAATAATTTTGGATTGTCTGACTTGCATCAAATGCGAGGACGTGTAGGAAGAAGCAATAAAAAAGCTTTTTGTTATTTCATTACACCACCTTATTCGGCGATGACAGATGAAGCCAGAAAACGTATTCAAGCTTTAGAACAATTTAGCGAATTGGGAAGTGGATTTAATATTGCTATGAAGGATTTGGAAATTCGTGGCGCGGGAGATTTATTGGGTGGAGAACAAAGTGGTTTTATCAATGAAATTGGATTTGATACCTATCAAAAAATCATGAATGAAGCTATTGAAGAATTGAAAGAAAATGAATTCAAGGATTTGTATGAAGAAGAAAATGATATTGAAACCAAAGAATATATAAAAGATATTCAAATTGATACCGATTTCGAATTGTTGTTCCCAGATGAATACATTAACAATATTACAGAGCGTTTAAATTTATACAACGAATTAAGTACAATTAAATCGGAAGCCGAATTAGATGCTTATGAACAACGACTTATTGATCGTTTTGGACCTTTACCTAAACCAGCAATTGCCCTGTTGAATAGTGTTCGAATTAAATGGAAAGCAACGCAATTAGGTATTGAAAAATTGATTTTTAAACAAGGTAAAATGATTGGTTATTTCTTAGGAGACCAACAAAGTGATTTTTATCAATCGAACCGATTTATGAAGGTGTTAAAATTTGCCCAAGTAAACGGAAATCTTTGCAAAATTAAGGAAAAAGAGACCAAATCGGGTTTACGTTTGTTGATCAGCTTTGATAATGTAAAATCCGTAAATAAAGCATTAGAGTTAATAAATATGATTTAATTCTAGTACAATTTTAAAATTTTTCTAAAAAATAACTTATTTTTACACGTTTATATACTAAAAATTGACTTTTTAAAGTTATTGTAAAAAACGAATAAATTGAAGACTATAAAAAATAAATATATCTTACTTTTAATGGGAGCTGCTTTATTTTGGGCTTGTTCTACAAAAAAAGACAGTTTTGTTAATAGAAATTTTCATGCAGTCACAACTGAATATAATGTGCTGTTTAATGGAAATGAAGCCTTAGTTAAGGGGATTTCAGATGTAAATGCATCTTATACTGATGATTTTTGGGAAATTCTTCCCACAGAAAGAATGCAGGCCACTGAAGAAGAATTGAAGCCTGGGGATAAAAAAAATCCAAATTTTGAAAGAGCTGAAACTAAAGCGACTAAAGCCATACAAAAGCATTCTATGAATATTGGCGGCTATGAAAAAAATCCGCAAATTGACGAGGCTTATTTAATGTTAGGAAAAGCAAGATACTACGAGCATCGTTATTTGCCGGCTTTAGAAGCTTTTAATTATATTCTTTACAAATACCCAAACAGTAATAATGTTTATCAAGCTAAAGTTTGGAGAGAAAAGGTAAATATTCGTTTAGAAAATGAAAAATTAGCAATTAAAAATCTTAAAAAATCACTTAAAGATACAAAATTAAAAGGTAAAGATTTAGCAGATATTAATGCGGTTTTAACAGAGGCTTATGTGAAAACAAATGCAATCGATTCGGCAGTTGCTACCATAAAAATAGCAAGAGATGAAACTAAAGTTAAAGAAGAAAGAGCGCGCTACACCTTTATTCTAGGTCAATTGTATGAAAAGTTGAATTACAAAGATAGTGCGTTTGCAGCTTTTCAAGAAGTAATCGACATGAAGCGAAAATCTCCTAAACCGTATACTATATTTTCTCATTTTAAACAGGCGGCTCAATTTGATTTTGAAAGAGGGGATACTGTAGCTTTTCATAAAAAGTTTGATAAAATGATTGAAGATATCGAAAACCGTCCTCATCTAGATATCTTGTATCACCAAAAGGCATTGTTTTATGATGCTAAAAATAATGACAAACAAGCCATAAAATATTATAATAAATCGGTAAAATCATTGTCTCAAGACAAATATTTAGTAGCTTCAAATTATAGAAATATTTCAACTATTTATTATAACCAACATAATTTTCATCTTTCTAAAAAGTATTTAGACTCAACCTTGATTCATTTAAATGAAAAACATAGAGAATTTAAACCATTAAAGAAAAAATTAAATACATTAACTGAAGTTGTAAAATACCAAGATATTATAAAAAATGCTGATAGTATTTTGTCAATTTCTGAAATGTCTGAAAGTGAAAAAAATGAATATTTTAAGAAATTTATTGTTGCACTAAAGAAGACTGATTCAATAAAAGCAAAAAATTTAGCAGATAAAGAAGCATTGAAAAATACTTTAAATGCTGGAAACGATAAAGGAGGAGTAACGCCTGTAATGTTAGGTAGTGAAAAAGCATCACTGCTTCCAACGCCAGGAAATACAATGTCTCCACCAAATAGCTTACCTAGTGTAGGAACACAGAGTTCGTTTTATTTTTATAATCCTGCAGCAGTAGCGCAAGGGAGAATAGCATTTCAAAAAAAATGGGGGAATTTAGTTTTAGGAGATAATTGGAAATCGTTATCAAAAATTGATGTTGTTCAGGACGAAGTGAAGGATGATACTAATGAAAATCAAGATGCAAATGAAGAAGAAATGGAGTCAAATCCTGCTTATACAACTAAATTTTATACAGATAAATTACCAACAGATCCGAAAGAATTAGCAAACATGAGAATTGATGCTAATGATGCTCGATTTAAATTGGGAGAGCTTTTTAAAGAATCATTGAAAGAAAATCAGTTGGCTACCAATTCATTTGCAGCTATTTTAGAAAACAAACCTGAAGCAAAGTTAGTGTTGCCAACCTATTATAATTTATATTTACTTTATAATGGAGTTAATGCTGATAAAGCGGCTTTTTATAAGCAAAAAATTATTGCGGATTATCCTAATAGTAGGTATGCTTCTTTACTAAATAACAATGGTTCTTATAATATAGAAGCGACAGCAAATTCTGAATTTAATTCGCTTTATAAGAAAGTTCAAGACGGAAATTTTAGAGATGCTTATGTTGATGTAGAAATGTTAGTAAAAAAATACGATGGAGATGAATTAAATGCTAAATTTGATGTTTTGAAGGCGCAAATCGAAGGTAGATTATATGGTATTGAAGCTTATAAAAAAGGATTGGAAAAAGTAGTTAAAGAATATCCAAAAGGCGAAGAAGCGAAACGGGCAGCGGCAATTTTGGCAACAGATGTTCCAAAAATAGAAGCGATGAACTTCGGTACAACTTCAAAAACGTATAATTTAATCTTTGTAACGCCATATCCTAATGAAATTACTCATAAAGCGTTATTAGACAAGCTAAATAAGTTTATTAAAGATTCAGGAAATCCAGATATAAAACTATCTAATGATATTTATGATTTAAAAACTAATTGTATTGTAATTCATGGTTTTATTACGGAAGAATTGGCTGCTGCTAATTATGAATATTTAAAGTTACAAAAAGAATACAAGATTAAAGATAAAGCGTATGTAATTTCAAATGAAGATTACAAAGTTATTCAAGCAAAGAAAAAACTTGAAGAAGTGATTTCAAAAAAGTAAACCATGTTTGATAAAAATACAAAATCTGATTATGCTCTATTAGGTAAAACCAATAGAATAATTGAAGGTACCCAAATAAAAGGAGATATAATTTCTCCTGTCGACATGCGAATTGATGGAGAAGTAGTAGGGAATATTACATGTGCAGGTAAAATAGTATTAGGGCATAAAAGTAACGTACTAGGTGATATAACATGTAAAAGCATTGATGTTGAAGGGAAATTTGAAGGGAAACTCGAGGCAGAAGGTTTGCTTTCCATTCGAAAAACAGCTACAATTCGTGGCGATGTCTTTGCTAGTAAATTAGCAGTTGAACCTGGTGCCGTTTTTGAAGCAAGTTGCGAAATGCGTAAAAAACAATAATCATCATGAATACTCCAAAAGGTCCAAATAAATGGATGGTTTTGTTAAATATTCCTTTTCAGATGGGGATTATTATTGTTGGTTTTTCTTATTTAGGTTCTTGGTTGGATGAAAAATATCAAAATAAAGATAATTTATATCTAAAGATATCCACACTCGTTGGTGTTTTTATAGCGATGTATACAGTGATTAGGCAGGTAAATAAATTGAATAAAAATAAATAATGAATCAAATTAGTAAAACACTTGCTGCTATATTTTTATTTAGCTTTACAATTTCTACGTTGCATTTTTTAATATCTCGAATAGTCTCAAGTCTAAGTTTTGAAAAATATATTTTTATTTACTTATCGCAATTTCTCTTGTCAATACTTATTTATTTGGTTTCCTTATACGTCAAAAAAAGACAAGCTGAAAACTTAGGTTATTATTTTTTAGCGTCAACAACATTAAAAACAATTATATTTTATTTGCTAATAAGTTGTCTTTTCTTTCCTAATGAAGTTTTGACACGACAAAATAAATCGATTTTAAGTTTACAATTTCTATTATTTTTAGGTTTAGATGTTTATTTAACTGCTAGATTATTAAACAGTAAGGATGTGAATTAATTTTTTTTACGAAATATTTAAAAAAAAATATTTTTCAAACTTGACTTATGAATTAAAATTGTACTTTTGCAAAAAATTTTTTGAACCATAAAAGATAATTAAAGAAATGGTGTTTTCAAATAAGCCAATTAAAGCAATTTTAGTATTAGCAATTTCTGCATTGCCTTATTTAGGTTTTTCAAATGTAGAAGATACAACTGCTACACACGAAGCGCACAAAAATGAAGCAGTTGCACCTCATGGAGAAGCAAATCATGACGCGCAAGCAGCACACGCACACGGAGCTGTTAATACCAAAGAAGAAGTTACTGCATTTATTGAGCATCACTTACAAGATTCTCATGATTTCAATTTCTTTGCTGATGGAGAAAAAGGTGTGCATTATGGTTTTTCATTACCTGTTATTTTAATTGATAATGGTTTAAAAGTTTTTTCTTCTTCTAAATTTCATAACGAAAAAGAATTAGCTGAGGTTGATGGTGTTTATTACAAATTGCACCATGGTAAAATTTATGTGTCTGATAAAGATGGAAATTTATCATTAGATGAACATGGTCATGCTACAAATAAAATGCCTTTAGATTTTTCAATAACTAAAAATGTGGCATCTATGTTATTGGTGTCTGCAATGTTATTGTTTATGTTTACAAGCTTAGCAAGAGCATATAAGAAAAATAACGGTTTGCCATCAGGATTTGGAAGAGTGTTAGAGCCGTTAATTTTATTTATTCGTGATGAAATCGCAATTCCTAATATTGGTGAGAAAAAATATAGAAAATTCATGGGTTATTTGTTAACTGTGTTTTTCTTTATTTGGTTGTTGAATTTATTAGGAATGACGCCACTTGGAATTAATGTTACGGGTAATATTGCAGTAACTGTTTGTTTGGCGATTTTCACGTATATTATAACGCAATTTAGTGCAAACAAAGATTATTGGGGGCATATCTTCTGGATGCCAGGGGTGCCGGTTCCAATGAAAATTATCTTAGCTCCAATTGAGGTGTTGGGTACATTAACAAAACCATTTGCTTTATTAATTCGTTTATTTGCAAATATTACAGCTGGTCACGTTGTTGTAATGAGCTTGATTGCAATGATATTTGTGGGTAAAAATTTAGTTGCTGATTTACCTATATCTTTAGGTTTGACAATATTTATTTCGGTAATTGAAATTTTGGTAGCGTTCTTACAGGCGTTTATCTTTACAATGTTGTCGTCTTTGTTTATTGGTATGGCGGTACAAGATCATCATCATGACGATCATCATTAATAATAAAAATAAGAAGTTTAATTTTTAATACTATATATTATGAACATTCCTGTATTAGTTGGTGCTGGTTTAGTAGTTATCGGTGCTGGTTTAGGATTAGGTAAAATCGGTGGATCTGCAATGGACGCTATCGCTCGTCAACCAGAAGCTGCTGGAAAAATCCAAACTGCGATGATTATTATCGCGGCATTATTAGAAGGTTTAGCATTCGCTGCTTTAATCTTAGGAAAATAATTAAATGCTTAGTCAATTCTGTGACGGTTGGTCGCAGAATTGATTATTTTGTTTGAATTTTAAGTATATACAACTCTATAATATGGAAAAATTAATTCACGACTTTTCATTCGGTTTGTTTTTTTGGCAAGCTTTTATCTTATTAGTACTTATTGCATTAATGGTTAAATTTGCTTGGAAACCAATCATGCAAACGTTAACAGATAGAGAAGAAGGTATTAAAGATGCTCTTCAATCTGCTGAAAATGCTAAAAAAGAAATGATGGCTTTAAAAGCTGATAACCAAAAGTTATTAGACGAAGCTAGAGCAGAAAGAGATGCAATGATTAAAGAAGCTACAGCTATCAAAGATAAAATGATTGCTGATGCTAAAGAAGAAGCTCAAGTTCAAGGCGCAAAAATGATCGAACAAGCAAAAGCTACAATCGAGAGTGAGAAAAATGCTGCTATGGCTGAAATTAAAACGCAAGTTTCTTCTTTGTCTTTAGAAATTGCGGAGAAATTATTAAAAGAAGAATTAACTAACAAAGAAGCTCAAACTAAATTAGTTGAGAAATTGTTAGGTGATGTTAAATTAAATTAATCAATCGTTATGTCAAGAGCTGCGATTAGATACGCAAAAGCAATTTTAGATATCGCTACAGCAAACAATAATGCGTCTGCTGTAAATAATGATATGAAAGTAATTGTTGCTTCAGTGACTGGTAGTCAAGAATTAAAAGATTTCTTAGTTAATCCAATAATCAAAGGAGATGCTAAATTTAACGCAGTTAAAGAAATCTTTGCTACTGTTCAAAATGAAACCAATGGATTATTTCAATTGCTTTTAGCAAATAAACGATTTGAAATTTTACCTGCAATTGCATCCCAATTTAATACATTGTTTGATCAAGTTAGTGGTGTTGAAACTGCTGTGGTTACTACTGCATTTCCAATCACTGCTGAAATAGAAGCACAAGTATTAAATAAAATAAAAGAGTTTTCATCTAATTCAATTACTATTAAAAATGTAGTTGATGAATCAATCATTGGTGGATTCATATTACGAATTGGTGATAAACAATACAATGTATCTGTTGCAAATAAATTACAACAATTGAAAAGAGAATTTAGTTATTAATATACCATTATTAATTATATAAAAAATGGCAGAAATAAAACCAGCTGAAATTTCGGCAATCTTAAAAAAGCAGTTATCTGATTTTCAATCAGGAGCTACATTAGAGGAAGTGGGTACTGTACTACAAGTTGGTGACGGTATTGCGCGTGTTTATGGTTTATCAAATGCTCAATACGGGGAGTTAGTACAATTCGAAAATGGATTAGAAGCTATCGTATTGAACTTAGAAGAAGATAACGTTGGGGTTGTATTATTAGGGCCTTCAACTGGTATTAAAGAAGGTTCAACCGTTAAAAGAACAGGAAGAATTGCTTCATTAAAAGTAGGTGAACAAGTTGTTGGACGTGTAGTAAACACTTTAGGAGAGCCAATCGATGGTAAAGGTCCTATTGGTGGTGACTTATATGAGATGCCTTTAGAGCGTAAAGCTCCCGGGGTAATTTTCCGTCAACCTGTAACTGAGCCATTACAAACTGGTATCAAATCTGTTGATGCAATGATTCCAGTTGGTCGTGGACAAAGAGAGTTAGTAATCGGAGACCGTCAAACGGGTAAAACGACAGTTTGTATCGATACTATCTTAAATCAAAAAGAATTTTATGATGCTGGTCAACCAGTATTTTGTATATATGTAGCTGTAGGTCAAAAAGCATCTACTGTAGCTGCTATCGCAAAAACATTAGAAGAAAAAGGAGCAATGGCTTATACAGTTATCGTTGCGGCTAATGCTTCAGATCCTGCTCCAATGCAAGTATATGCTCCAATGGCTGGTGCTGCAATCGGTGAATATTTCCGTGATACAGGTCGTCCTGCTTTAATTGTTTATGATGATTTATCTAAACAAGCAGTAGCTTACCGTGAGGTATCATTATTGTTAAGAAGACCACCAGGTCGTGAGGCTTATCCTGGAGACGTATTCTACTTACACTCTCGTTTATTAGAGCGTGCTGCTAAAGTTATTGCAGATGATAGTATTGCTAAAAACATGAATGATTTACCAGAATCTTTAAAACCAATTGTTAAAGGTGGTGGTTCATTAACAGCTTTACCAATCATTGAAACTCAAGCAGGTGACGTTTCTGCATATATCCCTACAAACGTAATTTCAATTACAGACGGACAAATTTTCTTAGAGTCTGATTTATTCAACTCAGGTGTACGTCCAGCTATTAACGTTGGTATCTCTGTATCTCGTGTAGGAGGTAATGCACAAATTAAATCAATGAAAAAAGTATCAGGTACATTAAAATTAGACCAAGCACAATTCCGTGAGTTAGAAGCTTTCGCGAAATTTGGTTCTGACTTAGATGCGGTTACTTTAAATGTAATTGAAAAAGGTAAACGTAACGTAGAAATCTTAAAACAATCGGTTAATGATCCTTACACTGTTGAAGATCAGATTGCGATTATCTATGCTGGAACTAAAAACTTATTAAGAAATGTTCCTGTAGAAAAAGTAAAAGAGTTTGAAAAAGACTTTTTACAATTCTTAAATTTAAAACATAGAGATACTTTAGATGCATTAAAAGCTGGCAAGTTTGATGATAACATCACTAATGTATTAGAAGCTGCTGCTAAAGAAATTTCTGCAAAATATTAATAAAAGTGATTAGTAATTAGTGGATAGTAAATGGCTACTCACTAATTACTTTTTACTAGTTACTTTAAATACATACAATGGCAAACTTAAAAGAAATACGTAGTAGAATTACCTCTGTATCATCAACGATGCAGATTACTTCTGCCATGAAAATGGTTTCGGCAGCTAAATTGAAAAAAGCGCAAGATGCCATTACAGCTATGCGTCCTTATTCTGAGAAATTGACAGAGTTAATTCAAGGTTTAAGTGCTTCTTTAGAAGGAGATGTAGCTGCTAAGTATACTACACAAAGAGAAGTTAAAAAAGTTTTAGTGGTTGCTATTACTTCTAACAGAGGTTTGTGTGGTGCTTTAAATTCAAACGTATTAAAGCAAGTAAAAGCTTTATCTGAAAAATATGGTCATGATAATGTTGGTATTTTTGCAATTGGTAAAAAAGCGAACGATGGATTACACAAAACAAATTTTGTAATCGCAAATAGGAGTGATGTATTTGATGATTTAACTTTTGAAAATGTTGCTCATATTGCTGAATCATTGACACATTTATTTATGGATGGGGAATATGATAAAATTGAATTAGTTTACAACCAATTCAAAAATGCAGCAACTCAAGTGGTAGTTACTGAGCAATTTTTGCCATTAGCTCCAATTCAAGGTGATGCTTCTACTGCTGCTGATTATATTTTTGAACCTTCAAAAGTAGAGATTGTAATGGAATTAATTCCAAAATCTTTAAAAACGCAATTATATAAAGCAGTTAGAGATTCATTTGCTGCTGAGCATGGTGCACGTATGACTGCAATGCACAAAGCAACAGATAATGCAACAGAATTAAGAAATCAATTGAAATTAACTTATAACAAAGCGCGTCAAGCGGCAATTACTGGAGAAATCTTAGAAATTGTAGGAGGTGCAGAAGCTTTAAATAGCTAATCATTTTCAAATTAAGTTAATTATTATTATTCTCATAAAGTCCCGATTTATCGGGACTTTTTTTATATTTGAATATTTATTTAGAAAAAAATGAACATTATACGTTGTAATTCTTATGACACAATTTTAGAGAATTATTCAATAATTCAACAACTCTATGATTCAAGCTTTACAAAAGAAAAATATGAATCCTTAATTAAGGAAATGATTCCTAATGGATATAAACAAATTGCGATTTATGAAGAAGAAAAATTAGTGGCGGTATCCGGTTATTGGATAAATACGAAACTATATACCGGTAAATATCTAGAAATTGATAACTTTGTAGTTGATGAAAACCATCATGGCAAGGGTTTTGGTAAGATGTTAATTGAAGAAATTGAGAAAATTGCTAAAAATAACAATGCTAATGCTATTGTTTTAGATGCTTTTTCAACTAATTTTTCTGCACATAAATTCTATTATAATCATGGTTATGTGCCTAAAGGATTTCATTTTGTCAAATTTATTTAAACAAATGTATGAATAAGTTGTTTTTATTTATGGTTGCTGTAATTGGGGTTTCATGTTGTTCAACATCAAACGCTATAGTAAATTCAACTTTGATTGAACAAGATTTTCAAATAGAAAATACTACCTTTCAATATTGGGTTGCAGGTATAAAAGGTGGGGGAGCAGGATACCATTTTAATTTAAGTTTAACTAAAGAATTGCCTAAAAATACAGCATTACTAAAGGTTGTTTTTAGAAAAAAATCTGCACCTTTAATTAAAGTAGATGCATTACATTATAACGCTAATTTGATAGTACGTGTTGGAGGAACAGAAGGAGATGGTCAAACGCCCAATCTAGATTCTAATTTAAATGATACTCAAGCCCAACTATTTTATACAATTAATGGAAAAGAAATGTCGAGAATAATTGATAATGTAAAAGAAATTCCCTTGATGGCTTATCCATCAGCTAAACCAAAAAACAACTAATACTATTTTGACAGCCTATAAAAATTTATTTAAGCAAACACTTATTTATGGTTTTGCTACTGTGCTTCCACGGGTAATTAGTTTTTTACTCGTTGGTTTACATACACAATTAATGCCAAAAGTTTCTTATGGTGAAATAACGATATTATTATCGTATATGGTGTTTTTTAATGTGGTTTTATCTTATGGAATGGAAACGGCGTTTTTCAGATTTTATCATAAAGATTTAGATAAAAAAGAAGTAATTAGCACTTCTATGGTGTCTATTTTTTGGTCCTCGATTTTATTTTTATCGGGTGCCTTATTGTTTCAAAAGTCAATAGCATCTTTTTTAGAAGTTGATAAAGAATATGTTAACTACGCCATTTGGATATTAGCTTTTGATGCATTGACAATAATACCATTTTCACAGTTAAGAGCAGAACAAAGACCTATTCGTTATGCAACGATTAAAATTGCTAATGTAATAATTAACATGCTTTTAAATGTTTTCTTTTTAGCCATTTTACCAAAATTAGCTTTACTTAATCCTTATGGATTTTGGAGCAGTATTTATGTTACAGATTATCAAATTGGCTATGTGTTTTTGGCTAATTTAATGGCTAGTTTGTTGACTTTTTTAGTTTTTATTCCTAATTATATAAAGTCAAATTGGTTTTTTAATAAAGTTCTTTGGAAACAAATGATACAATACGGTTGGCCAATATTATTCGCAGGATTAGCATTTGGTATCAACGAACATTTTGATAAAATCTTATTAGGAAAGTTATTGCCCGAAAAAATTGCAAAAGCAGAAGTAGGGGCTTATGCCGCTTGTTATAAAATTGGATTGTTTATGGTGTTGTATAGAACGGCCTATACCTTAGGTATTGAGCCCTTCTTTTTTAGTCAGGCTGGAAATAGTAATGCACCACAAACGTATGCAACAGTGACGAAATATTTTGTTATTTTAGGTTCTTTAATCTTATTAGTGGTGGTCGTTTTTGCAGATGTAATTAAGTTTTTCTTAGTTAGACAACCCGAATATTGGGAAGCTATGAAAATTGTTCCATTGATCATTATTGCTAATTTCTTTTTAGGAATTTATACAAGTTTATCAGTTTGGTATAAATTAATTGATAAAACCATAATTGGCGCTTATATTTCAGTAATTGGAGCTCTAGTCACTTTAGTGTTGAATTATCTTTTAATACCAAAATTTAGTTATATGGGATCGGCCATTGCTACTATTGCGGCTTATGGTTCCATGATGTTGATTTCTTATTTCATGGGTAGAACAAAATATCCTATTCCATTTGATATGCCTAAAATTTTAGGGTATCTTGGCGCTTCAATTTTATTGGCTTGTGTTTCTTTTTATGTTCCTATTTTAAGAGAAACATATATCTTTGGAATTGTTGCTATCCTTGGATTTAGTTATTATATTTATAAAAATGAAAAAGAAGTTATATTAAAAACTTTTAAACGAAAATAATGCAAGTAAAAATTATAAATCAATCGCAACATCCTTTACCAAATTATGAAACAATAGCTTCTGCAGGAATGGATTTGCGTGCGAATCTAACAGAATCAATTACGTTAAAGCCTTTGGAAAGAACGTTGGTTAAAACCGGACTGTTTATTGAATTGCCAATTGGTTTTGAAGCACAAGTCCGACCAAGAAGTGGCCTGGCTTTCAAAAAAGGAATTACCGTTTTAAATTCTCCAGGAACAGTTGATGCCGATTACCGAGGAGAAATTGGCGTTATTTTAGTAAATTTATCCAATGAAGATTTTGTAATCGAAAATGGAGAACGTATAGCGCAATTGGTGATTGCAAAACATGAACGTGCCGAATGGATTGAAGTGGAAGAATTAAATGAAACTTCTCGAGGAGCAGGAGGATTTGGTAGTACTGGCGTAAAATAAATTTAATAATTTAAGATTGAAAATTTATAGATTTATCTGAATTTTAAATCGTTCAATCATTTAATCTTTTTATATACAATGAAAATAATCGTACCAATGGCCGGACGTGGTTCGCGTCTTCGACCACATACTTTAACCGTTCCTAAACCATTAATTCCAATTGCTGGAAAACCAATTGTACATCGGTTAGTGGAAGATATTGCAAAAGTAATTAATCAACCATTAGAAGAAGTTGCATTTATAATTCACCCCGATTTTGGTGCAAAAGTTGAAGAAGATTTAATTGCAATTGCTGAAAAATTAGGAGCAAAAGGAACCATTTATTATCAAAAAGAAGCTTTAGGGACAGGACATGCAATTATGTGCGCCAAAGATTCTTTAAGTGGACCAGCTGTTATTGCTTATGCCGATACTTTGTTTAGGGCTGATTTTACGTTGGATGCTAATGCAGATAGTGTAATTTGGGTAAAACAAGTTGACCAACCAGAAGCTTTCGGAGTTATCAATTTAAATGAAAATAATCATATTGTTGAATTGGTGGAAAAACCAAAAGAGTTTGTGTCTGATTTGGCCGTTATTGGAATTTATTATTTTAAAGATATTGCTGTATTGAAAAATGAATTGCAATCAGTGTTAGATAATAACATTATTCATGGTGGCGAATACCAAATTAATGATGGTATTAAACAAATGATGGAAAAAGGTATGGTTTTTGTACCAGGTCAAGTAGACGAATGGATGGATTGTGGAAATAAAAATGTAACGGTTGAAACCAATGGAAGAATGTTGAAGTTTATTCACGACGATGCGGAAGAAACAATGATTTCTCAGAATGTTCGACTTGAAAATTCTGAAATTATTCCACCGTGTTACATTGCAGATGATGTTTATATTATTAATTCTATCATTGGGCCAAATGTTTCCATTGGAAAGGCTACACATGTTACAAATTCAAAAATTAAAAATAGCTTAATTCAAACACATTCACATATAAGTAATGCAAAATTAGATAATGCTATGATTGGTAATCATGTCAATTATAATGGTGAATTTACAAGTGTGAGTCTGGGAGATTATAGTACGTTAGACTAATTATATGATTCGATTATTTGGTTTCTTTTTTCTATTTCAAATCGGTTTTGCTCAAGTGCAGCAAGAACCCGATCAAATTGAAACGGCTTCAAATGAAGTGGAGAATAATTTCTATGAAGCACTAAAACATAAAAGTATGGAGAACTATGATAAAGCCATAGTTGCTCTGGAAAAATGTATTGAAAAAGAAACTAAAAACCCTGAGTTTTATTATCAATTGGGTACCAATTATTTGGCTTTGAAAAAATACCCCGAGGCTGAACTGCAATTTCAAAAAGCAGTAGACTTGAATCCTAAACAACGATGGTATTGGAATGGGTTGTATGATGTATATTATCAAACAAAAGATTTTAATAAGGCAATTCCGGTTGTAGAAAAGTTGACTTCTTTTGATGTTAACATGAAAGAGGATTTGGTTTCGTTGTACATGAATACGAGTCAATTTGATAAAGCTAAAAAAGTTCTTGATGATATTGAAAACACTTCCAATCTTACTAAAAGTATGGAAATGTATAAGCTGCAAATTCAAAGCATGAATAAAGCAACCCAACCTCAGGTTGATGTTTTATTGGCAGGAATTAAAGAAAATCCTAAAGTTGAACAAAATTACATCGACTTAATTTTATATTATTCTACAAATAATCAGGAACAAAAAGCATTTGAAACAGCTAAAAAATTAACGGAAGAAATCCCAACATCAGATATGGGACATGTGAGTTTGATGAAGTTTTATATTACGCAAAACAATATTGACAGGGCAACTGAATCTTTTAAAAGGGTAGTGAAAAGCGGTAAAGTTGATTTGAAAATTAAACATCGTGTTTTGAATGAATATTTAATTTTTGCTACAAAAAATACGCAGTTGTATTCTGAAATTGATGCAGTATTACCTTATTTTGATAATCAGTCGGGATTAAATGTCTACAAAGAATTGGCGAAATATTTTTATAACAAAGACCAATTTAAAATGGCTGAAAAATATTTTGAAAAGGCCATTGGGAAAAGTACCAATGATGTTGAAACGATTGACTTACTTTTAAATACGTATGACTTTAATGAATCGTACGATAAAATGGCTAAAAAAGCAGAGGAATTAATTGATTTATTTCCAACCAAACCCAATTTGTATTACTATGTTGGTAAAGGTCAAAATAAATTAAAAAATTATAAAAAAGCTAAGGATTTCTTAGAAATGGGATTAGATTATGTGGTGGATAATAAAAATTTGGAATCTGGATTTTACAAACAATTAATCCTAACTTCAGAGGGTTTGTCAGATGCTAAAATGAAACAAACGTATCAAAAAAGGTTAGATCAAATTAAATAATTCAAAAAATTAAATTAAGAGAATGCAAAATATTTTTAAATATATTGTTTTGTTATTTGTTGTGGCATCTTGTAAAACTAAACAAGTTGTAGTAGCCGAACAAGCTGCAAAAGAAACGGACAAATCTTCAGAAGTAATCCAAAAACATTATGAAAATAAATTGGTGTTTCAAACAGCCTCCATTCGTGCTAATGCTAATTATGAAGATTCAAAACAATCTTTAAATATCAATGCTGATTTACGAATAAAAAAAGATGAAGTAATTTGGATTAGCTTAAAGTTTCTTGGAATTACAGCCGCTAAGGCCTACATCACGCCTTCAAAAGTAAGTTATTACGAAAAAATAAATAACAGCTATTTTGATGGCGATTATACTATGCTTTCCAATTGGTTAGGAACCGATTTGGATTTTCAAAAAGTGCAAAATTTATTATTAGGTCGTCCAATTGATGATTTAACAAAAGAAGAATTTATTGCTGAAGTAGCTGAAAATCTTTTTCAATTAAAAAATAAAAAAAACACACAAATTGAAAAGATTTTTGCATTTGAAACAGGGAATTATTTGTTAAAAAAACAATTTATTAATCAAATAGTTAAACAACGAAATGTAAATGTTTATTATCCATCTTATCAAAATCAAGACAATAATTTTTTACCAACAGGAGTTAATATTGTAGCAAAGGATAAAGATGAAGTGAAAATTGATGTAGAATATAAAAAAATCACGTTTAATGAGGATTTAAACTTTCCGTATTCTATTCCAAATGGCTACAAACAAATTATAATTGATTAATTTCGCAAAAAATTATTTTCAGCATGAACAAACTATTCACTTTATTAGTGCTCTTATTATTTACTTTACCTGTTTTGGCTCAGGATGACGCGCAACGAAAATTAGAGGAGCGTAAAGAACAATTGCAAAGAGAATTGGCTGAAATGCGTAATAAATACCAAAATGAAAAAGTAAAGGAAAAATCGGTTTTAAAAGAAATTAATAAAATTGAAGCACAAATTAATTTAAGTGAAAAATTAATCAATACTATTTCGAAGCAAACACGCCTTTTAAGCGATGATATTTATTTAACACAATTAGAAATAAATAAATACAATCGTGAGTTAAAAGTAATGAAGGAAGACTATGCTAAAATGATTGTAAAATCATACAAAAGTCGTTCCGATCAAAGTAAAATCATGTTTATTTTATCGTCAAATAGTTTTTTACAAGCTTACAAACGTATCCAATATATGAAACAATATGCAGGATATAGAAAAATGCAAGCAGAAGAAATTAAAGAAAAACAGTTAAAGTTAACACAAGCTGTTTCGCATTTAGAAGGTAAAAAGAAAGAAAAAGAAGTGGTTTTACAAGAAAGTACTAAAGCCAAACAAGAACACGAAAAGATTAAACAAGAGAAAGTAAAAGTTGCTAAATCGATTCAAAAAGATAAAAAGAAATATGCTGCTGAAATTGAAAAAATGAAAAAAGAGCAGCGCGATATTGATCGAAAAATCAAGAAAATGATTGCCGATGCGATTGCCGCTGCAAATAAGAAAAATGCAGAAAAAGCTAAAGCAAATACAAGTACTAAAACAGGAACTAAAACGAGTACTACTACTAAACCAGTTGCAGTATCTTCTACAAAAATTGAATTAACACCTGAAGGAAAAATTGAATCGGATAACTTTAAATCAAATAAAGGAAGATTGCCTTGGCCTGTTGAAAAAGGTGCTATTTACATACCTTACGGGAATAGTAAACATCCTGAGTTCAGTAACTTAGATGTTCATAATAGCGGAATAGATATTAAAACAGAACAAGGCGCAGTAGCAAGAAGTGTATTTGCAGGCGAAGTTTCAGGTATTCAAATTTCTCAGAGTACTGGTACTTATACGGTTATGATTCGTCATGGTGATTTCTTTACAACTTATAGTAATTTAAGTTCAGTGTCTGTTTCTCAAGGGCAAAAAGTTGGAATCAAGCAAACATTGGGTAAAATTAAAACCAATTTTTCCGGATTAACGGTTATGAAATTTACACTAAGTCAAAATATTACAACACTCAATCCAAAAACGTGGATTGCGCCTAAATAAAACTAAAAAACAACTATAAAATGGAACAACAACAAAGACAATTGACAGAAGATCAAATTAAAATTGAACAAGCCAACTTTATTGCAAAAGTTTACGGTTGGATGTGTGCGGCATTACTAGCAACAGGATTAACAGCTTGGTATGTAGCCCAATCGGAAGAAATTATCGTGGCATTAGTAACCAATAAAATTTTATTCTACGGATTATTATTTGGTGAAATTTTATTAGTAGGGTACATCTCAAGAGCGTTACCTACCATGAATGTAAGTATGGCAAAAGCACTTTTCTTTTTGTATGCTATAGCTAACGGATTAACCTTGTCTTTAATATTTGTCATCTTTACTACAACCTCTATTGCATCTGCCTTTTTTATTACCGCAGGTACTTTTGCCGTTATGAGTGTTTACGGGTATTATACAAAATCGGATTTAACTTCTATGGGTAAAATTTTAATGATGGCTTTAATCGGATTAGTTATTGCTTCAATCGTAAATATTTTCATGGAAAGTACCCTATTGTATTGGATTACGTCTTACGTTGGGGTGTTTATTTTTACAGGATTAATCGCTTACGATACCCAAAAAATAAAAGAAATGAATATCATAGGAAATGAAGGTACAGATGAAGATACCAAAGAATCTTTAATGGGTGCTTTAACACTTTATCTAGACTTTATTAATTTATTCTTATACATCTTACGTATTTTTGGTGATAGAAAATAAAATAGAAAGCGGACTTTGGTTCGCTTTTTTTATTGAATTATTGGAACCATATAAGTCATATAAGATTTACTTTTTTAAATTGTATAAAAGTTGGCAAACCAGTTTAATCTGTGACTTTAAAATTTAAAACCAATCAAATTAATTTTAACTATTAACGAATTACTAAATTAAGTACTTTTGCAAAAAAATATATTATGGTCAAAATAGGCAACATCATTTTACCCGAACATCCTTTGTTATTGGCACCCATGGAAGACGTGAGCGATCCGCCTTTCCGTAGGTTGTGTAAAATGCATGGCGCCGATTTAATGTATTCTGAATTCATTTCATCTGAAGGTTTAATTCGAGATGCCATGAAGAGCAAAAAGAAATTAGATATTTTTGACTATGAACGTCCAGTAGGCATCCAAATTTTTGGTGGTGATGAAGAAGCCATGGAAATGTCTGCCAAAATTGTAGAAACCGTACAGCCCGACTTAGTGGATATTAATTTTGGTTGTCCCGTAAAAAAAGTGGTGTGTAAAGGCGCAGGTGCTGGAGTACTAAAAGATGTCGATTTAATGGTCCGATTAACCAAAGCTGTAATTAAAGGAACCAGTTTGCCCGTTACTGTTAAAACCCGTTTAGGTTGGGACGAAAATTCTATCAATATTGATGAAGTTGCGGAGCGTTTACAAGATATAGGTGTGCAAGCCCTCACCGTTCATGCCAGAACAAGAGCTCAAATGTATAAAGGCCATTCTGATTGGACGCATATTGAACGCATTAAAAACAATCCTAGAATCACCATGCCAATTTTTGGTAATGGCGATATCGATTCTCCAGAAAAAGCCTTAGAATACAAAAATAAATATGGTTTAGATGGCATGATGATTGGTCGTGCTGCCATAGGTTATCCTTGGATTTTTAACGAAATCAAACATTTTTTTGAAACCGGGGAACACCTTGCGCCACCAACGGTTGCCGATAGAGTTGAAGCAGCGCGTAACCATTTAATTTGGTCTATGGAGTGGAAAGGCGAACGCGTAGGTATTGTTGAAATGCGTCGTCATTATACCAATTATTTCAAAGGTATTCACGGATTCAAAGAGTGCAAACAAAAACTAGTTACTACTGATGGACATAACGAGTTAATGGATTTATTTGAAACCATTAAAGAAGTCTATGCCAATTACGAACATCAGGTATAAATGTTGTCAAGCAGAACTCGTTTACCATAAATAAATCTTAGATTCCATTTTGTCATGCGGAACTTGTTTAACTTCGTTGAATCTTCGATTTCAGCATCTCATTTAACTTTGCCAGACCTTTGATTTCAACAACTCACAACTTCGTTAGTTATATTTGTAGAACAAAAGTATTGCTCCTAACGTAACTACTCAGGCTGTCCGCACTCGCTTATTTGTTTATTTCGTAAACCTCAATAAACAAACAGAGCTCAAACAAAGCTTCCATCCTGTCTATTGTACACGTTTAATTTTTCAGTAGATTTTGATAATTAATTTAATGTGAATCTTAATGTCCTTAATGGGATATTGATTGAAAAATTAAATGAATTAAAGTCAAATATTTTTTCATAATAAAGATTTGAGTAAATACTATGAAAGTTATTGTTTATTTTAATCTGAAATTGTCTTTGAATACCTGATGTGTAATTAGAAAATTTGTTTTCAACAAAATTAATCTTATAATAAAAATCTATTTTTGGCTTATTCCAGTATTTACTAATCTGAATATTAACTCCATTTAAATTATTTGCAATTTTGTTATATCCAATTCCAAAATCAAAAAACTTAGGTATAAATCCATAATATGTTATTTCAAAATTATTATATTTTGAGTATTTTTTAATAAAATCTAATTGATTGTATTCATAAGTAAAACAAAAAGAATCAGAATAAGATTTGAAATTTCCAGTTAATTTATTTTTATTTATTGAACTTTTAAACCGCATGTTATTCTTAAAATTATTTTCAATGATAAAATTTATATTGGTATTAATTTTTTTGCGGCCAATTTTTTTAAGATCAAAATCTATTTTTAAACCAATTGGTAATCTAATATTACTTATAAAATTAATGTAGGTGAAAGTTTCTGGAATTTTATAAAAACTATGTGAAAATATGTTTTTGTATAAATATCCACCTTTTAGATTATCTTTAAAAATCTTTTGATTATTTTCAAATTCAATTTTTAAGAATAATTCATCTATTAAGTTTTTAAATGAATTAAAATTTAAATCGGAATCTAATTGATTAAATGAAAATGCTTTTATTGTGTATTCATCATTGTTTATTAATTCAAAATAAAAATCATCATTTCCGAATATTCCAGATTTTCCAATTTTACTTTCATTTTTAATTGGGAATAATTTTTCGAAATTATTTAATTTTAAGTTATCATATAGCCAAGTAGCAATTTTTTCATTATATATTATTCTGTTAATGATAGTATCAATTGTCTTCTGTTTGTCAATTTTAAAATAATATTGATATGAGTATAAACTTAGTTTGCCATTTTTATCTTGATTCAATTCAATGGTTATTTTGTTATTACTTAATCTAAAAAAGAATTTATCATCAATGGTATGAAGATTTTTTAATTTTAATATGTTGTTTTGTTCATAAACCATTTCTTTTTCAAACTGTGAAATCAATGAATCATAAACTGTTTTTTGACCAAACGTAAATGTAGAAATTAAAAAAAATAAAAAAGTAAAATATGTTTTCATATAATGTTGTTACTTCAAAAATAAACTATTGATTTTATAGATGCAATTTAATTTTAAAAGGTTGGAAAAATTTCAAAAAAATCTGCTTTCTAATATTTTGCAAATCTTTGTATTAATTTGTGAATCTCTGTGTGACAAAATTTTCTTAACTTTCCATTTTCAATCAAAGCTACAATGCAAGAATTATCAAAAATCAAAATACTCCATCTCGATACCAATCATCCGTTACTTTGGGAACAATTAGAACATGCCGGATTTACCAATGAAGCTGATTTCGTTTCCTCTAAAGAAGAAGTTGAAGCAAAAATTCAGAACTACCATGGTGTGGTTATTAGAAGCCGATTTAAAATTGATAAAACCTTTTTGGATAAGGCAATTAACTTGCAATTTGTTGCGCGTGTAGGTGCCGGACTCGAAAGTATTGACTGCGAGTATGCACATGTAAAAGGAGTGGAGTTGATTTCTTCACCTGAAGGAAATCGAAATGCAGTAGGTGAACATGCCTTAGGAATGGTGTTGTCGTTGTTTAATAAGTTGAATAAAGCCGATAGAGAAATTCGACACGGTCATTGGAATCGTGAAGCCAATCGTGGATTGGAATTAGACGGGAAGACAGTCGGAATAATAGGTTATGGAAATATGGGTAAATCTTTTGCAAAAAAACTAAGAGGTTTTGATGTAGAGGTTTTATGTTATGATATACTTTCAAATGTGGGCGATGAAAACGCTAAGCAAGTTTCATTGTCTGAATTACAAACTAAAGCTGATGTAATTAGTTTGCATACACCCTGGACTGATTTGACCAATAAAATGATCAATGCCAATTTTATCAATGCTTTTCAAAAACCCTTTTGGTTCATCAATACCGCTCGTGGAAAGAGTGTGGTAACGGCCGATTTGGTTGCGGCTTTACAATCTGGTAAAATTCTAGGAGCCGGATTAGATGTGTTGGAGTATGAAAAATTATCTTTTGAAACGTTGTTAACAAACGAAATACCAGAACCTCTGCAATATTTAATACAAGCGGATAATGTACTTTTAACACCACATATTGCCGGTTGGACGCAAGAAAGTAAAACCTTATTGGCGCAAGTGATAGTGGATAAAATACTAGCGAAATACCAAAAATGATTTCTTGATGTGTGCCTTAAAATTTAAAACATTTTTTAAAAAAGTATGGAGTTGATTTAGCCTTTATGTTTTCGTTCCAATTCTGCTTGGAATTCTTCCATCACGGGTTTGACTGTACTTTCAGGTAAATCAGCAATTTTAATATACATTAATCCATCTACCGAATTGTTAAATAATGGATCAACATTAAACGATACCACACGAGCGTTTTGTTTAATGTATTTTTTAATTAATACAGGTAAACGCAAATCGCCAGGTTCTACTTCATCAATAATTTTATCAAATTTATTTAAATCGGCCTCAGTTTCATTAAAAACAAAATCTTTGTCGGCGTCTTTTAATTTTACTTTATATTCTTTTTTAGGATGAACATATTGTGCTACAAATGGATCCCAATAATGCGACTTCATAAATTCAATCATTAATGATTTCGAAAACTCCGAAAATTGATTGCTTATACTAACCCCTCCAATTAAATATTTATGCTCAGGGTAACGTAGAGTTGTATGCACAATACCTTTCCATAATAAAAATAAAGGCATGGGTTTTTGCTGGTACTCTGAAATAATAAAAGCTCTACCCATTTCTATAGATTGACTCATCATCTTATACAATTCTGGTTCAAATCTAAACAATTCATGAAGGTAAAAGCCTTCTATACCGTGTTTTTCAAAAATGCTACTTCCTAATCCCATTCGGTAAGCACCTGCAATAACTTGCGCTTCATCATCCCATAGAAACATATGATGGTAGTAGTTGTCATAGTTGTCAAGGTCAATGGCTTCGTTCGTTCCTTCACCAACAGCTCTAAAAGTGATTTCTCTTAAACGCCCAATTTCGTGCAAAATATTAGGGATTTTTTCAGTTGTGGTTAAAAAAACTTGATAGTTTTTGCTTTGTAATAAACGATGGTCGCCTTCTTTTAACACCTTAATTTCCTCTAAAATTTGATCGTGATTCGCTGGTTTCACAATTTGTTTTGGAGGTTTTGGTGAACTTAATTTAGGTAATTGAAGTTTACTTTCTTCTTCGAAAGCATTGGAAAGCATGTATGTTTTTTTACGAAGAAATTCGCCAAATTCAGGAATTTCTTTGTATTCTGCTTGTTCGTTAACCGATATAGGTTTTCCTATTCGGACTTTAATAATTCTATCTTTTTGGGTTAACAATTCACTAGGTAATTTAGCGGTCCTAAGTGTATCGTTTATTTTAGAAAGCGTATAGAATAATTTACTGTTTTGCGCATGAAAATAGATAGGAACCACAGGAACATTAGCTTTTTTAATAATTTTTAAAGCACCTTCTTCCCAAGGTTTATCTACAATTAATTTTCCATCTTTATAAGTAGAAACTTCACCAGCAGGAAAAATACCTAAAGGTTTTCCATCGCTTAAATGACGAAGTGTTTCTTTAATACCAATTACGCTCGATTTACTGTCCTTATGGTTTTCAAAAGGATTAACCGGCATAATGTAAGGTTTCATAGGTTCAATTCTATGTAAAAGAAAATTGGCAATAATTTTAAAGTTAGGTTCTCTTTCTAACATCAACTTTAAAAGTAAAATTCCATCGATGCCTCCTAGTGGATGGTTAGAAATAGTAATATAAGCCCCATCTTTAGGTAGTCTTTTTAAGTCTTCTTCAGGAATTTCGAACTTTATTTGAAATTCATCTAAAATAGCATTTAAAAATTCTACTTCACTTAAATGCTTATTTCTATCGTATATTTTATTTAGTGTCGATATCTTAAGAATCTTCATTAACAACCAACCTGAGAAAGTTCCCAAGAATCCGTATTTGTCTGTATTGATAACTTTGGCTACTTCTTTAGCAGTAACTAATCCCATTTAGTTTCGTTTTTACGCAAGAAACAAAGATAACAATTTTGATGAATGTGTGCCTATTTTTATGCAAGAATCATGAATTATTCTTTACTTTTTAAAAAATGAATTTGATACTGAATATTTTATAAAATACTTGTAGAAATCGATGCTTTTTATTGAAAACTTTTTTACATTTGAGAAATTTGAAAGATTAAAATGAAGATTATTTCTTATAATGTAAATGGAATTAGAGCGGCAATTACTAAAGGATTTTTAGAATGGTTACAACAAGCAAATCCGGATGTAATTTGTTTGCAAGAAATTAAAGCAACAGAAGATCAAATCCCAAAGTTGGAAATTGAAGCAGCAGGTTATCCATACCAATATTATTTTTCTGCCGAAAAAAAAGGATATAGTGGTGTAGCAATTTTGTCAAAATATGAACCTAAGAATGTTGTTTTTGGAACAGGAATTGATTACATGGATAAAGAAGGTAGGAATTTGCGTGTAGACTTTGATGATCTATCAGTCATGAGTTTGTATTTGCCTTCGGGGACAAATAGTGATAGACTGGATCATAAATTTCAATATATGGATGATTTTCATAACTATATTGAAGCGTTAAGAAAAGAAATTTCGCATTTAGTAGTTTGTGGAGATTATAATATTTGTCATCAAGCCATAGATATTCATGACCCTATTAGAAATGCTAAAGTTTCAGGTTTTTTACCAGAAGAACGGGCATGGTTAGATAAATTTATTTCAAGTGGAATGGTGGATACCTTTCGTCATTTAAATAAAGAGCCGCACAATTATAGTTGGTGGAGTTACCGCGCTAATGCAAGAAATAATAATAAAGGATGGCGAATTGATTATTGTTTGGCCTCCGAACCTATGAAAGATAAAATAAAAAGAGCCTTAATATTGCCTGAAGCCAAACATTCAGACCATTGTCCGGTATATGTTGAATTTGATTTATAATACAACCATTTAAAATAGAACTCGTCTAAAAAATAAAGATAATTAAAATTATGATTAGAAAAATTGCCCTTGCAGCTGTAGTATTAAGTATGACAACCTCTTGTGTGTCAAAAAAAATATACCAAGATTTAGAAAATAAATTTGCAGAATTAAAAAAAGAAAGAAATGCTTTAGCAGATGAAAATGAAGTCTTGAAAACAGATAAAGCCAATCTTCAAACAGAATTGGATCGAATTAAAGCGGAATTAGATAAATGTAAAACCGAACGAGATAAATTAGCATCGGACTATTCCGCTACTAAGAAAAGTTTAGATAATTTAAAATCTTCTTATGCGGCATTAGAAAAAGATAGCAACGAAGCACTAGAAGCAAATATTAAAAAGAACAGAGAATTATTAGCTGAATTGGAAGCGAAACAAAAAGCATTGGCTACAGAACAAGATAAATTCAATAAAATTAAAAAGGATTTTGAAGCGAATGCCAAACGCTTAAAAGAGTTAGAAGATTTAATTGCAGCGAAAGAAGCAGCAATGAAAAAATTAAAAGAAACCTTGTCTAAATCATTAAAAGCTTTTGAAGGTAAAGGTTTAACAGTGACTGAAAAAGACGGAAAAGTATATGTTTCTATGGAAAATAAACTACTTTTCAATTCGGGAAGTTATGCGGTTAATGAAGAAGGTAAAAAAGCAGTAGAATTGGTTGGTAAAGTATTGGGTGATAATCCAGATTTATCAGTATTGATTGAAGGTCATACCGATAACGATAAAATTACTGGAACTTTAACAGGTGGAATCGAAAACAACTGGGATTTGTCTACTAAACGTGCAACAGCTATTGTAACTATTTTAACTGCAAATCCTAAAGTAAATAAATCTAATTTAACGGCTGCCGGTAGAAGTGAATTTGCGCCTTTAATGAGTAATGAGTCTGCAGAAGGAAAAGCTAAAAATAGAAGAATTGAAATCATTTTAACTCCAAAATTGGATGAAATTACTAAGTTATTAAACGAAATGTAAAAAATAAATGCTTATAAATTTAAAGTCTAGAAAATTTCTAGGCTTTTTTTTATTCCAAAAACCGTAACAAATTGCTAAAAAAACCGTAAAAAAGATGAATATTTATTTAACAAATTTGTAGAAATAAATTAAAATTAGCTTGATAATTTAATTAGAAATAATTCATACTAATTTTTCTAAATCTGAATAACAAAACAATTAACCTATACTTTTTATGGAATTAAATTTTAGAGAAATTAGAATAGCAAAAGGTTGGAGTATTGAGTTCACTGCAAATTTAATTGACGTTCCTGAGGATCTGTTTGAAGAACTAGAGTTGACATTTGATAAATACTACTTTGATAAGTATCTAAAATTATGTGATGTTTTAGAAATTGACGTTCGATTATTGTTTAAATATTTATTCCTAACGGCTAATGATATTACCATCGTTTTTGATCTGATTAATTTTTATGAAGAAAAATTAAATCAAAAACAGCTGTTTCAATTTATTCCTGAATTTGCAGTTAATTAGAATAAAAAAATGGTCTCCTTTTTGTGAGACCATTTTTAACCCGAATTAAGCGTTAGACGCTTAATCGACGATTTTTATTAATATTTTAATAAAAATGTCGGGGTTAACCAAGACAAAATCTTCGATTTTCGTCTTCCCTTTGGGCAAATTCCGCTAATGCGGATTTTGGGTTTAATTTAACTATGAAGAAAATTAAGTAATGGATTCGTGTTTAATACGGTTAAAAACCCAGAAAATAATTGGAAATACTAATAAAGTTAGAACCGTTGCTGAAATTAATCCGCCAATAATAACTATAGCTAATGGTTTTTGAGATTCAGATCCAATGCCCGTTGAAATTGCTGCAGGTAATAAACCAATTGTTGCCATTAAAGCGGTCATGACTACAGGTCTTGTTCGAATTTTAACTGCTTCTAATATGGCCAAATTTATTTCAATACCTGATTTAATATTTTTGTGAAATTCTGAGATTAATATTACGCCATTCTGTATACATATTCCAAAAAGAGCTATAAAACCAACTCCAGCAGAAATTCCAAAATTCATTCCGGTTAAATGTAATGCCAATATTCCACCAATTAAAGCAAAGGGTACATTAGCTAATACTAATAAGGAATCTTTTATGTTGCCAAACATAATGAATAGGAGTACAAAAATCATTACAATACTAATAGGTACTACTTGAGTTAATCGATCTGTTGCACGAACTTGATTTTCAAATTCACCTGTCCATCCAATGCTATATCCGTCAGGAAGTTTGATGTTTTTTTTCACATTGGCTTGTGCTTCTGCAATGGTACTTCCAAGGTCTCTATCTCTTACAGAGAATTTAACACCAATAAATCGTTTAGAATTATCTCTGTAAATAAAGGCCGGACCAGTTACGGTCTTAATTTCTGCAATTTCTTTTAAGGGGACTTTCGTTTTGTTTAACGTGGGAACCATAATACTTGCTAAATCGTCAATGTTTTTTCTATAGTCTTTATCATATCTAATTCGCACATCAAATTTTCTATCGCCCTCATATTTTTGAGTTGCTGTTTTGCCTCCAAAGGCCATTTCAAGTGCAGTTTGAGCATCCGAAATGGTTACTCCATATTCTGCCATGTTTTCTTTATTGAGTACAACACTAACTTCGGGTTGGCCAATGTTTCTTAATATTCCAACATCTTTTATTCCTTGAACATGTTCTATTTGTTTTATCACTTCATTCGAAAGGGAATTTAATTTATTTAAATCTGGGCCATAAATTTTAACAGCATTTGAGGCATTAATTCCAGCAACAGCCTCGGCAACATTATCAATAATGGGTTGAGAATAGTTGTAACCAATTCCTTGGTATTTTTTTAATTTATGATCCATTTCCTCTACCAATTGATCGACTGAGATTTTTCTAGTCCATTCCTCTTTTGGTTTTAAGTTTACCTGCATCTGAACATAATAGAAACCACTTGGGTCCGTTCCATCATTACTTCTTCCTGTTTGAGATAAAATACCATTAACTTCCGGGAATGAAGCAATTTCTTTTTTTAGTACTTCAACCATTTTAACGGTTTCACCTAGACTAGAACTCATCGGTAGTTTTGCTTCAACCCATAAAGCTCCTTCATTCAATGGAGGTAAAAATTCGGTACCTAAAAATTTAGAAGAAAATAAAGTTACTACCAAAATACTCAAAGAAACCAAGAGAGAGAGTTTCTTGTTTTTAAAAGTAAAAGCAAATCCTTTTTCAACAATTCTATTCCAAAAATCAACAAACTTATTATGTTTTTCTTTTACATTTTTATTTAATAATATATGAGATAAAACAGGTACTAAGGTTAAGGTAAATAGTAGTGCGCCAAGTAATGCAAACCCAAGGGTATAGGCTAATGGTGAAAACATTTTTCCCTCTACTTTTTGAAATGAGAAAATGGGTAGTAAAGCAGTAATAATGATTAATTTAGAGAAGAAAATAGCTTTTCCCATTTCTGTCCCCGTTTTTTTAATCCATCCGCCTTTTGCTAGTTTGTTGAATTTATCCATGCCTTCTTTCGCCGCCCGATGGTCGAGCATTACAAAAAGTCCTTCAACCATAACAACCGCTCCATCGATGATGATTCCAAAATCAACCGCTCCAAGAGAAAGTAAATTAGCGCTCATTCCCATAAGGTGTAAACAGAAAAAAGAGAACAACAAAGCAAGGGGAATTATGATTGAAACAATAACTGTACTCCTCCAATCAGCCATAAATAAAAATACCATTAAAGTCACCAATATGATACCTTCAGCTAAATTATGCATTACAGTATGGGTACAAAATTCCATCAGATTGTCACGATCATAGAAAATGTCGAGTTGTACATCTTTTGGCAGCATCGTGGCTTGAATCTCTTTAATTTTTTCTTTTACAGCTGCTAAAACAATAGGCGTGTTTTCTCCTTTTCGCATTACAACTATTCCTTCAACTACATCTGGATTATTGTTTAATCCTGCTTGTCCTACACGAGGCATTGAACCTTCGTTCACTAATGCAACATTTTTAACCAAAACAGGATTTTCTCCATTTTTAGATATAATGATATTTTCGATGTCGGGGATGGATTGTAAAAGTCCAATACCACGAACTACATAGGCTTGACTATTTTTTTCAATAATATCACCGCCTACATTCATATTACTTTTGTTTACAGCTTCATAGACTTCTAGCGGAGTTAGGTTGTATTTTTCAAGTTTACGAGGGTCAACACTTATTTCAAAAATTTTAGTCTGTCCTCCAAAAGCATTAATGTCAGCAACACCAGGAACTGAACGAAGCGCTTTATCAATTACCCAATTTTGTAAGGTTAATAATTCTCTTGAATCTTTGGTTTTACTTTGTAGGGTGTAGCGTAAAACTTCGCCTGTAGGGCCATAAGGGGGTTGCACTTCGGGTTCCACATCCTCAGGTAAAGAAACATTTCGTAATTGATTGTTTACCTGATTTCTTGCAAAGGCATCATCCACACCATCATCAAATATGATTTTAATTACAGAAAGTCCAAACATAGAAGTACTTCTTACACTTGTTTTTTTCTGTAATGAAGTCATAGAAAGTTCAATAGGAGTGGTTACAAAACGTTCTACTTCTTCAGCACTTCTACCATTCCATTGAGTAATGATAATGATTTGGGTATTGGTTACATCAGGAAAAGCTTCAATGGGCATGTTTTTGAAGGCAAAAAAACCTGAAATGGTTAAAATTCCCACCCAAAAAAAAGTGAATGCTTTGTTTTTGAGTGAAAAAGCTATGATATTTCGAATGAATTTATTCATGTTAAGGAGATTAATCGTTTAAAGCGTCATAAAATAACAACTGATTGTGTGTAATTACTTTTTCGCCTTCTGTTAATCCAGAAGTGATATAAGCTATTTCTTTTAGTTGACGGTATACTTCAACCGGTCTAGTTTCAATATGTTTTTTATCTTTATAAACCATCACATAGTTTTTGTTGTTATCAAAAACAATAGCATTAGAAGGAATAGCTAACATAGATTTGTTTTCTGTATAGGAAACAGAAATAGTAGCTTTACTATCTGGTACTAATAAGGAATTAGGATTGTTAAGTACAATTCTTACATTCATGGCATTAGTTTCAGGATCTATGATTCGGAAAATTTTATCGATTTTCCCTTTAAAAACTTTATCTTGATTAGAAAGTGTTGAAACTGTTGCGTCCATTCCAAGCGCAACTAGATTGATATCGCTTTCATTTACATTTGCAATAGCCCAAACATCTTTTGTGTCTGCCACATCAAAAATATTATCACTTCGATCACTCCTCAATTGCATATCTTGATTGATGTTTTTCTGAATAATATAACCACTTATAGGCGCTACAACTTGATAAATAGACCCAGGTTTGATATTGATAATTTTATAAGTTTGTTTAATTCGGTTTAATTGTGATTTTGCAATGTTAAGTTCGTTCTTTGCTAAAAGGACATCTCGCTCGGTGTTTAATTTACCTTCAAAAAGTTCTTTTGCTACTTTCAAATTATTTTCAGCAACTTTTACTTCGCCAATGGCATCTTCATATTCTTTTTCATATCCTGCCGCTTCTGTACTTCTAATAGTAGCTAAAATTTGTCCTTTTTTTACATAATCTCCTAGTTCAACAAACACCTTTTCTACATTTCCACCTACCATTGGATAAACTTCAATCAATTTGTTTTTGTCGGCTGAAATTTTACCAAAAAATTTAATTTCATTTTTTAACGGTTCTACTTTTGCTGTAGCAAATGTGGTTGTTTTAAGCATGGTTTCAGTAATTTCAAAACCTTTTTCTATAGGTTCAGATTCTACTTTTTTACAATTTTGAAATCCAAAAGAAATCAAAATTAGAAATCCGTATTTTGAGATTTTATTTATCATGATAACGTTTTTTTTAGAAAATTTTTGACGCGGTTGTATAATTTAATTCTTCGCAGGTTTTTAAGTAGGCCTTTTTAATGTTGTTTATAGAAATGATACTTTCATTGTAGCTTTCAAGAAAATCTGTAAATTCTAATAGCGAGATGTTTCGTTTCACAAAGTTTGTATATACCCCTTGGTAAACAGTATCAAGATTCGAAGGAATTTCTGTTTTAGTAATTTGAAAGTTTGTTTTTTGTTCTTGAAATTTATCTAAAGCTAATTTTACTTCATTTTTTATTTCAATTGTTGCCATTTCTTTTTGTTGTTCTGCTTGTTCTATTTCAAATTTTGCAGATTTAATATTGCCTTTATTTTTGTTCCAAAGTGGTAAAGGAAAAGCTAAAGTTAAGTTCGTCTGATTGTTAAAAGCCCCTCCTCTCTGGTCATAACTAGCACCTAATGTTAAATCAGGAATAGCCAGAGATTTTTGTAGTTTTAAATTAATAGAGGCATTTTCAATTTGTGTAGCTGCTTTTTTGAAATCGGGTCTGTTTTCTAATGCTGTTTTTTGTAAGTTCAAGAGGTCATCAAATACTTCTTTTTCATAGATTTTTATTTCATCTGTTGATGGCTCAAGTACGTAGTTTTCTTGTCCTGAATAACCAAGTAATAAATTAAGTGATTTTTTGTTTTCATTAATATTATTGATTATTTCCGTTCTGTTTTTTTGAAGATTTAATTGAAGATTTTGTAATCGAACTAAGTCTTTTAATGAGATATTTCCTTTTTTGTTTTGTTCAGAATAGGCATTTATTACCGATTTTATATTGATCAATTGCTTGTCTAATTCTTGAACAGATTTGGTGTCAAAATAGATTTCAAAATAACTTTGACGCAATTGAAATTTCAATTCTCGCAATAAGATTTCAAAATCATAATTAGCTAATTTAGCATTCGATTTAGCTAATTCTATAGCGTTTTTTCTTTGTCCGCCAATATGAATAAGTTGTTGAATATAAGCCGATTTTTGACCTTGTTGGTTTACATTGAAAAATTTTTGTTCGTTATTTGGTGCCCAAGCATTAACTTCCAATCCAAATTGAGGATTATCCCAAATTTTGGCTTGTAAAATTTGTGCTTCACTGATATCTATATTATAATGATTCGCAAGTAAGTATAAATTGTTTTTCAAAAACAAGGACTCACTTTCCGCAATAGAGAGTTTATTTTGGGCAAAGATTTGGGCAAAAAAGGTGCATAAAAAAAGACCAATTAATTTAGTTTTCATAGGAAATAAATTATTGGTACAAAGTTCAATTGACGAACTTAAATGTGCTTTAAAATCTCCTTAAAAAAAACTTAAATTGAGAAATTTATGGTGAAAATGTTGGATTGATTACTGTACCTGTAAGTGATTTGAGCATTGTGATATTCTAAGATTCTTTTTACAATTCTAAGTCCAATTCCACTTCCTTGTGTATTTGTAGCATTTTTACCTCGAACAAAAGAATCAAATATTTTAGATTGATCTTCAACGGGTATAGAAGGCCCATTATTTTCTATTGATACAGCTAATTCTTTAACCGATTTTTGATGAATTGTAATATTCACTTTTTTGTCTTCTGAGTATAAAAAACCATTTTTAATTAAGTTTGTAAATACAATCACTAACAAGGCTTGATTTCCTTTAATTTCCAATGGATTATCCATGTCTGTATGATCAATAATTTCAAAATGAACAATTAATTCAGGATAATTTTTAGCAGTTAATTCATTGGCTTGCAAAATGATATCATCTATTCTGATAGGTTTAAAGTTCTTGTTAATTTCAGATCTTTCAACTTTTGCTAAAAGTAATAAAGCATTAATTAAATCGGCTACTTGATGAATATCATTATTAATGTTTTTTAAATATTTTTTTGTTCCTTCAGAATGTTCTTCTTTAGTCATTAAATTTTCTATTTGGAGAGCAATCCGAGTCAAGGGAGTGTATAATTCGTGTGAAGCATTTGAAGTGAATTCTTTTTGCATACTAAATGATTTTTCTAATCGATCTAGCATGTTGTTGAAAGCTTTCGTTAGTAAGTCAATTTCGTTTTTAGTATTACTTTCAGGCAATTTTAAATTTAGTTGGTTAGCAGAAATTGATGTGATTTTTTCTTGAAAATCATCTAAAGGTTGTAAGGATTTTTTAATTAAGAAATAGGTAAATGTCCAAATAAATAATATACTAATTACAAAAGAAACTATTAATGAAACCAGTAAGAAATTCATTTTGGAAATCCCATATTTATCTTGCCCAAGTATTAATACATAGTAGCGGTCACTTTTACTAAAGTCGAATCGTACTCCAAGCAGTTCTTTATCATCAATAGTCCTAAAAAATGTTCTTTTTTTATTGAGTAGTAACAAATCATTTTTAGTCCAATTAATTTTTGCATCATCAATACTAGTATAAATTAATTGGTAATTAGCATCAAATACTAAAATCTTCTCGTTATTAATTTTATTTAATGTTTTTCGATCTAAAATTTGAAGTGTAACATTGTCAATACGTTTAATTTCGTCAACTAATTTTGCTGTGTTATAAGCTTTGTTTTCAAGTTTTTCTTCAAATTCTACCTTTCTAAAATCAGTAAATCTTAAATAAACAAAAATGGCTGCCAGTCCAAATAATAAGGAAAAGGCAAGGGAAATATTAATGGCTACTTTTCTTTTTAAAGTCATTCTTCTACGTTGATATAATATCCAAACCCTGGTCGGGTTAAAATTAATTTTTCCTCAAAATTTTTATCTATTTTTTTTCTTAAAAAATTAATATATACTTCAATGGTGTTTAGGTTACTTTCAAAATGAACATCCCAAATTTGCTCCGCAATAGCATTTTTGGAAAGGGTTCTTCCTTTCGCTTTTGCTAATATAACCAATAACTGAAATTCTTTTGGAGTTAGTTCAATAACTTCTTGATTTCTTTTTACCTTGGATTCGTCCAAATCAATTTCTAAGTCCTTAATTTTAATAATTTGATGGTCTTCTTGTTTGGTTGTACTTCTTCTATGTAAAGATAAAAGACGTACATACAACTCGTCAAAGTGAAAGGGTTTGACTAAATAATCGTCTGCACCAAAGGTAAAAGCGTCTAATTTGTCCTGAATTTCTCTATAGGCAGTTAACATTAAAATTGGAGTGTTTTTATCTGTTTCTCTTATTTTTTTGCAAACATCTAAACCATTTAGTTTAGGTACATTAATATCTAAAATGTAAAGATCATAAGTTTCATTGTTTATTTGTCTAAAAAATAATTCACCATCAAAGACAGCATCACAATCAATATGCATCGATTTTAAATAAGTGACTACTTCATTTGATAAAATTAAATCATCTTCTAATACTAAAACTCTCATGTGCTATATTTTTGTAAAATTAGTGGAAAGTTTTTAAACAAAATAATGAATTAAAATAGTTTTTATGTTTGTACTTTTGCTAAAAAAATCGCGATGAAACAAACTTTATTACCTCATACTAATTTAAAAGTTAGCAAAATATGCTTGGGAACGATGACTTTTGGGAATCAAAATACCGAAGCAGAAGCGCATGCGCAATTAGATTATGCTTTTGAAAGAGGGATTAATTTTATTGATACGGCAGAAATGTACCCAATTGGTGGAAATGAACACATTTTTGGTAGTACCGAACGCTATATTGGGACTTGGTTAGCTAAAAATAAACACAAAAGAGATCAATTAGTGATTGCTACTAAAATTGCGGGGCCCAATCGTGGGATGAGTTACATCAGACAGCCACTAGATTTTTCTAAAAAAAGTATTAGCGAAGCGGTTGAATTGAGTTTAAAACAACTGCAGATAGATTCTATTGATTTGTATCAATTGCATTGGCCTGAACGAATCATGAATATGTTTCAAAAAAGAGGCTTAGAAAAAATTGATACCAGCTGGAAAGAAAATATTGCTGAGGTTTTAACGATTTTTGATGGATTAATTAAAGAAGGTAAGATTAAATATATTGGTGTTTCTAATGAAAATCCTTGGGGTGTAATGAAGTTTTTAAACGAAAGTGAAAAACATGGATTACCAAGAATTGCGACTATTCAAAATCCGTATTCCTTGTTAAATCGATTATTTGAAGTAGGACTTTCAGAAATATGCATGCGTGAGGAAGTAGGACTGTTAGCGTATTCGCCTTTAGGTTTTGGTTTTCTTTCAGGGAAGTATTTAAATGGTTATCCGGAAAATGCCCGTATGACATTGTTTAAAAATTTTGTCCGCTATACCAATGATAACTGTTTTAAAGCTACCAAATTATATAAAGAATTAGCCGATTCTGTTGGCTTAACACCAACTGAATTAGCCATAGCTTTTGTTCATCATCAATCGTTTGTAACGTCAACTATCATTGGTGCCACGTCAATTGATCAATTAGAAGAAAATATCAATGCGTTTGATGTGCTATTAACTGATGAGGTACTTAATGAAATTAATAAGATACAAGAGATGATTCCAAATCCAGCACCTTAATTTAGGAGCAATCTTTGGTTTTAATATCAATTTAAAACCCGACAAGTTTTAACAACCTGTCGGGTTTAGTTTTATATTCAATTTCCTATTGAGAACCAAAACTTAGTTTAAAAAGATCTTTTAAAGATTTCCTATGACTTTGTCTTTAGGATGCTTCACTTTGTAACTAATTCGGTATTTCTTAGTTTCATTGGGTTTAAGTTTGATTTCCCAAGTTAAAACGCCTGTTTCTTCATTGTGTTTAGCCCCATCTTTATCTAAATATTCAATCGTGATGTCTTTATCCGTACTTAACGGGAATTGGTCTTTCAATAACATTTGAATTTCTTCTTTTTTGTTGTTTCTTACCGTAATATCATACGTAAAGGTTTGTTCTTTATAAGACGATAAGAATTTAGTTCCCGATTTATCAATCACTTTTTCACGTTTAATGGCAATTTTTTTATCTCTACCCATACTCAAATTCAAAGTATCTTGCGTTTGGTTTGGATTGATATAGGTTTTCCCTACATTCATGCCTTCAAAAATGATGTTGGCTTCTCCTGGTAGCAAATTGTATTTACCATAGTCATTTAATTCCGCTAATAAAAACGCTTCTTTTTCCATTTTTGGAACTGCGTAATATTTATACGTTGCAGGTAATTTCAAATCTTTCAAAGCCACACTGTGCATTTTTCCATTCGACAAAATATCATACGGAATATCAATATCAAAAGTAATGTTGAGTTGGTTTTCTTCAATTGAAGTATAATCATTCATATCTTTTGTTGAGACTTGTATAACGCCATTTACTCCTTGTGCACCATAAAGTGCCGCTCCTTGCGCTCCTTTTAACACATTAACTGATTTTATAACTTCTGGAGGCAATTGTGTTAAAACGGATTGATTTGAAATTTGTCCATCTATTACTACTAATGCGTTATTCTCACCAGTAATACTTCGATTGCCTCTCAATACAATTCTTGATTCAAAATCTTTATTTTCATTTATTTGTAATCCAGAAACACTACCACTCAATGATTGAATGGTATTACTCACGGGCGCATTTTGATAATACATCTGATTAGGATAACCGTATCGTAAAAACCAAGCACTCAAAATAGGAGCCGTATTACTTTGGTTAGGGTTGCCATTGGATAAAGCTAATTTTACTTTTTTCCAATCCACCCCTGTGTTTTGCATTACTTTTCCTTTGTACAATAAATTGATTGGAGATGAAGTGTTTTCTGCTCTTAAATCATAAAACGGTTGCCATGACGCATTATTGGTAATATAACTAACGTCTAAATTCACAATTCCTGCCACTTCATTCATGACTTGTAAAACCAATTTTCCTTTAGAAGCTTTTTCTTCTTTTTCAGTATTGATTTCTAGTTTTTTATTTAATAAATCAATCTTTTTTTGGAGTGTTGCTTCTTTGTCCGATAACTCATTCATGGCATTATTCAACTGGGTACGTTTGGCATTATAATACTCTACCAATTTCATTAATTCAGCAACATTTATACTTGAATTTTGACCCGAAATTTGTTGGTTTTTATCCAATAATTCAATGGTTTTTGAATGCGAAGTTCGTTCGTTTGTATGCCTTAATTTGGATTTTTGAAGTAGTTCAATACTATCACGTACTTTTTTTATAGATGGATTATTTTCGTCAATTTCATATTCCGAAATATAGTTTTGAGTAAATTGAATGGATAGGATGGTCAAGGTACTTGGTGCACCAATTTGAATGGTGTTTTCATTCAATTGATCGGCCACATTTTTAATAACAACTTCATGCGTACCTACGGGAAGATTTAAAGAAGTGGTTTGCATCAATTCAGCTCCACTAAAATAAACGGTGGCTGCTTTAGTTTTTGCAGTAGTAAAAAAAGGTTTTTGTGCAAAAGCTGCTAAAACACAAAAGCAAGTTATTATAGAGATTTTAATTTTCATAAGTAGTTTATTATTTTGTTACTGTAAATCCTTTTGTTTTTGCTAATTCAGTTATTGAAGTAGTAATAGTTACCCCTAAATCATCTTGCACATTTTGTTTTTTATTTTCTGCATCTAAATATGCTTGTCTTTGTTTTGCCAATGCTGCAATTTCTTTTTGAATGGTTTCTCTTTCTTTTGTTTTTTCTTCAACAATTTTTTTAATTTCAGCAGTAGTTTTATTTTTCAATTCAGCAGGTAAATCCTCTTTTTTAATTTTTGTTAAGGCATCTTTGTCTTCTTTTAAACGATCCACTAAGTCCCAATTTTCATTAGAATAAACAGCTTTTGATTTACTCACGGTTCTTTCTGTGAAATTGGCGGTAGAAATACTTTCAGCATTTTTATCTTGTACGGCCTGATTCATTTTTTTGTATTTTCCTTCTGTTCCGTACCCTATATAAGTCGCGTTAATTTTGGTATTGCATTCATTTATTTTCACATCATAAGGAGTTACAATGTATTGAACAGAAAGGTTACTGTTAATGTTGAAGTATTTTCCAGTTGCTAAATCGGCACCTTCTTTCCAAAATAACTGAATTCCTTCATTTTTGTCTCCACAAAAAATAGTATTCACATATATATTGTTTTTTAAGGCTTGTGTGACAGCTTCGTTAGAAACAATTGGGCCTTGTTTAAATGATTCATTCCCTGCTATGTAAATTAATTTCATCACGCCTTTTCCATCTTCCCATTTTAAATCTTTCGTCGCTTGTTGTATTACTGCGCCACAATATTCTGACCCTCCATTAGTGCGAAGTGAAAATAGTTTTTCAGAAATTAAATCTAAATCTTTGGTTAGTGGAGTTACTTGTCTTATGAAGTTACCTTCGGCAGCTAATCCATCATTTCCATATTCATATAATGAAATTTCAATAACCGGATTCTTTCCTTCGTATTTTAGTGTAGTCAACGTATTTACGATATTCCAAAGTCTTGATTTGGCTTGTTCAATTAATCCATCCATACTATTAGAAGTGTCTAATAATAAAGCAACCTGAATTTTAGATTAATTTTCAATTGGTTTTGTGATTTCAATTGGAGTTGTTTTCGAATTACAACTTAATAATCCCATTAAAAAAAATGTAGTTGTTAAAATGATATTTTTCATAACCTATATAATTTACTTGTTTCTTATATAGATTATAAAAAGGTTGAAAAGGTTGGAATGGAATTAAAAAAAAATTAAAATTCGATTTCTTCTGTTGCTTGAATTGTATCTTTTTCTACCAATTTAATTTTTAGAAATGAGCGTGCGTTGCCAGTAATTTGTATTGGAATTGATTGGCCAATCGTATCTGTTTCCATCAATAAACCACGTTTCAACATTAAGTTTTTAATAAAATTTTGATTTTTTACAACATAGTCTTTTTGATTTCCTGTTGCATCAAATTGCCACATGAATTTTTTTGGTTTGGGAACTATAGTTGCTAAAAACAAACACTCATTTAAATTTAATTCTTGCGGTTTTTTATTAAAGTAAAACACAGCAGCTTCTCCAATACCATAAACATTTGGTCCCCATTCAATAATGTTGAAATAGACTTCTAACATGCGCTCTTTAGAAGTAATTCGGTTGTTTTCTAGAATATATACTAATAAAATTTCTTCTAACTTTCTAGACAATGTTTTTTCACGGGTTAAAAAAACATTTTTAATTAATTGCATACTTATGGTACTGGCGCCACGAGCAAATTTTTTAGTTTTAATGTTCTTAATTATAGATTGTTTAAAGGCTTCCGTAATAAAACCTCTATGTTTCATAAAAGAGGGGTCTTCACTGGTAAGTACGGCATTTTTTAAAACAGTTGGAAGTTCTTCATAGGAAGTAAAATGAGGGTTGGATTGCCCAACGATGATTGGTCTCTGTAAAATTCCGTTTTCTATGGCACGATAAGTAAATTCATGATTTAATTTTTCTAAATCTGCTTCTCCATATTTTACTATTTGTAAATTGTTTTTATGAAATTGACTGTCAAAGATTAAATTATTAGGCTTGTTTTTATTGAATTCAAAATCCAAATTATAGCTAAAACTTCCTTTTGCTTCCATGCCTTCAAAATGTCGAAATAAGCCTTTAGGTAATGAAGTGATAAAAGCTTGGGCTTGGGTTTCTGGAATTTTAATTTTCAATTTGTAAATGGTATCTTCTTCTGTATTGTATTCTACAAATGGTTGTACTTTTATTTCATTTAATTGTGCCGTTGAGGTACTGTCGATAGAAATGAAATCAGTACCTAGAAGAAATTTATAATCAAATTTTGCTTTATCAATTACCACATCTTTGGAAGCAATTTTTGGATGGTTAATTGTAAATTGATTAATAGAAGCAACTCCATCAATATGTAATTCATTGCTTGAATAATCAATATTGTTGAGTTGTAAATGAATGTTTTTGAAATTAGATTTTAATCCGAGTCGTTCTTCTATATAAGGAATTTTAATTGAAGAAGTATCTGCACTATGAAAGCGTAAATCAGATTTCATTTCTCTTGGATTAGCCCTGCCATCTAATAGCCAAGTTTGTTTTTCAGATGCACTGGTAACGATAATTTTTGAATTCAATTTTTCGTTTTGTAATTCTAATTGTTGCATATTGAAACCTACTTTTCTTCCCATGTCATCAATTTTTAATGACAAATTGTTCAATTTCATTTCAGAAGGAATTAAATTCAAAACCTTAGAAATTAATTTATAGGCTGTTTTAGCATAATTTTTTTTTGAAGTTGAAGTAGACAATGTGTCTTTTTTTAAAAAGGCATCAAAGTTTCTTCCATTTTTGTTTTTTACCAATTGAATATAACCATCATGCATTTCTAAATTATTAATTTGTAAATCGCCAGTAATTATTTCAAAAAGATTGATTTTAGTTTTTATGGTGTTAACAGCAAGTAAAGTGTCGGCATTATTAGGTTTAAGAGAAATATTATGCATTTCTATTCCTGAAATTCCAATTAATTCGGCTTGGCCAATTTTAAAAGTACAATCGTATTTTTGACTTACTTTATTTTGGATTTTTTCTATTGCATAAACTAAAATTTCATTTCTAAAAATATAACTCAATAGAAATGAAAGTGTGATTATACAAAGTAATATCAGGCTTATTTTTTTAATTTTTTTCTTCATAAATCATTTAGAAAGTGAGGCTATGAATCGTTCAATTTCCACTTTTTGATTGGCATATTTTTGTTGTAATTCACCATCTTTTGGCATTCTATTATAATACTCTAATGCTTTATTTGCAAAAAATAGGCGGTGTCCTTTAGATGCATTAGGTACTTTGGGAAACAGCTTGTGAAAACACATTTCATAATAGGCTTGCCATTCTCGTTCTTCCCTTATTTGGATACTGTAAAGTTTAGACTTTTGTATTACATGTACCATTTCATGAGCTAATAAGTTAATCATGAGCTCAAATTGAAATTCAAATGCGTTTTCTGGAATGCGAATAGAAATAGGTTCACCTATTTCACCTTCTGCAGTAAATAAGATATAACTTGGATCTGCTTTTTCACGTAATAGGATTCTGGCAAAATTAGGTTGATTAAGTTCGAATTCATCAATTAGAAATAAGGCAGCCTGTTCTGTTTGCCCTAATTCATGATAGGTTTGAAGGAGTTGCACTATTTCTGCTTTCGATTTCATTTTCAGAGATCTTCATTAACTGAGTTAAACGAATCAAGTTGTGTGCAAAGTACAACAAAAGTTGCAAATAATTTAATTTAATCACAACTTCATCTTAAACTATTTCATACCCCATTTTTAAGCTTTTATTCATAAGAAAAGCGACTTGGTGTTTAATACTATTTTTTGTATAGAATTATGAAATACATTTAACTAAAATTTTAAAATCTAATTTATGAAAAAAATTATTCTCTTAATCTTATTATCAAGTGCCTTTAGCTTTGCACAGCAAGACTTTGTTATAGCAGGAGGCAATGGTTCGGGGTCAGGAGGGTCGGTTAGTTTTTCTCTAGGTCAAACAGCAATTACAGAGCTGAATGGTACTAATGGGGCAATGTCCCAAGGCGTGCAACAACCTATAGAAATTTATACTTTATCGGCTTCATCCTTTGTAAGTGATTACGAAATGAGTTTGTTTCCTAATCCAACGGTTCACAACATTACTTTAACATTGAGTAATTCGATCAATTTTAATCAACTTTCTTATGAAATGTATGATGTAACAGGTAAACAAATTCAAATAGGAAAAATAACAAACAGTGAAACGGTTATTGATGTTTCACAATTAGCGTCCTCTATTTATATATTAAAAATCAATGAATTAGGGACAAACGTTAAAACTTTTAAAATAATTAAAAAATAATAATTATGAAAAATACTAAATTCACAATACTTTTTTTGTTTTTAAGCCTAGTAGCTTTTGCACAAGCACCGCAAAAATTTTCTTATCAGGCTGTTGTTAGGAATGCATCGAATGCACTAGTTTCAAACGCAAGTGTAGGTACGCGAGTAAGTATATTGCAAGGTTCGGTTGCTGGAACAGCTGTATACGTAGAAACACATACTGTTTCAACTAATGCCAATGGTTTACTAACTTTAAGTATTGGTGAAGGAACAGTTGTTTCTGGATCAATGGCAACAATTGATTGGGGGGCTGGGCCTTATTTTATTAAAACGGAAACGGATCCAACAGGTGGTACTTCGTATTCGATTACGGGTACTTCTCAAATGATGAGTGTACCTTATGCGCTTTATGCAGCAAAATCTGGAACTACAGCTCCTGCAGGATCGGATATGCAAATAACATATAATAATGCAGGTGTAGCCTCTGGGAGTTCAAATAACATTTGGGATAATGGAACTAACACTCATACTGTAGTAGGAACTTCTGTGACTACTAATGAACGTGTAACTTCATTGGTGGGTACTGGTACACGTGTAGTTTTAACAGATGCTTCTGGAAATCTAACAGTTTCTGGTGCTACTGGAGTTACAGGTACAGGGAACACAAATTATCATACTAAATTCACTAATGGACCTGCAGGTATAATAGGTAACTCAATGATACAAGATAATGGGACTTCGGTGAGTATTAATTATCCTGTTCAAGCCAATTCTCAATTATTTGTATATCGTCAACAACAAACAGCAAATGGGGATGGACAGACATCAATCTATGGGTATCGTGATCGTAATAATCAAAATGATGGATCTAGTTATGGACAGAATGGTGGTAATACAGGGGTTGCAGGGATGTCTTTTTGGGGAGACCAATACTCTTCTGGAGTAGGCGGATGGAACTATAATGATTTTACACGAACAGGAGGAGTAATTGGAGGGGAGATTTATGGAAGTTATTGGGGTTCTTTAGGATATAAGTCTGCTGCTAGTACATATTTTGGAGTATATGGATCAAATGCCTATAGTAGTGGAACTGGACGATTAGCAAATAATTTAATGCAAGGTGTAGGAGGTGGTTTCTTTGGAATGATAGGTTCTATGTCAAGTGGAAATGTAGTTGGCCAAATTAATTCTGGAGATCTTTTTTCTACGTATAATTCAGGAAATGTATATACTTTAGGTAAAAATATTGAATTAGTTGGTGCTGAAAACCAAGCAAAAACAGCGGTTTATGCGGTAACTAGTGTTGAGTCTACAATTTATTCTAAAGGAAAAATTCAATTAGTTAATGGTGAAGCTCGAGTTTCATTTGATAGAAATTATTCTGCTTTACTTGGTGAAGAGCCTGAAGTAACAGTAACCCCAAAAGGAAATTGTAATGGAGTTTATATTGCTGCTGTTGATAAAAATGGATTTACTATTAAAGAAATGAATAATGGAACAAGTAATGTAGTAGTTTCATGGATTTCAGTTGGGAATAGAATTGATAACAAAGTTGAGGAAGCTACCAAAATGGTTACAAATTCTGAATTTGATAAAAATATACAAGAGGTTTTATTTAATGATGGAGCTAACTTAACAGGAAAAGGTAAAGCAATTTGGTGGAATGGAACTAATTTACAATTTGGATTAATGCCAGAAAGTTTATCAAAAGTAATTCGTCCGAAAGAATAAACAATAACAAGTAATAGAGATATTAATAAAAAGGCTTCAATTCTGAAGCCTTTTTTTATCCAAATAATTCCTGAACTAAATCTTCAATTTTTGCCACTAATCGAACATCAATCTTATAATCTTGTGGGGTAATTTTATTGTATTTTGAAACAAAAATTGTTGAAAAACCTAATTTTTCAGCTTCTTGTATACGTTGTTCCACTCGATTTACAGGCCTAATTTCTCCAGTAAGACCAACTTCACCTGCAAAGCAAAAATCTTTATCAATCGTAATGTCTTCGTTGGAAGATAAAATGGCAGCAACTACGGCTAAATCTATAGCCGGATCGTCAACCGAAATTCCACCTGTAATATTTAAAAAGACATCTTTGGCGCCTAATCTAAATCCTGCTCGTTTTTCTAATACAGCCAAAATCATGTTCAACCTTTTTAAATTGTAACCAGTAGTGCTTCGTTGAGGGGTGCCATAAACTGCAGTAGAAACTAAGGCTTGAATTTCTATCATCAGTGGACGCATCCCTTCAAGAGTGGTTGCAATGGCTGTTCCTGAAAGATAATTTTCTTTGTTGGAAATTAATATTTCAGAAGGATTAGAAACTTCTCGTAACCCTGAACCTTGCATTTCATAGATGCCTAATTCTGCTGTTGATCCAAAACGATTTTTTAAGGAACGTAAAATTCGGTAGACATGATTTCTGTCGCCTTCAAATTGTAAAACGGTATCAACCATGTGTTCCAATATCTTTGGACCTGCAATTGTACCATCTTTGGTAATGTGTCCTATTAATATAACAGGTACATTGGTTTCTTTTGCAAATTTGATGAGTTCAGCCGTACATTCTCTAATTTGAGAAATACTACCTGCAGAAGATTCAATATAATCGGTTTGAAGGGTTTGAATGGAGTCTATAATTACTACTTCAGGTTCAATTTCTTCGATTTGACGAAAGATGTTTTGTGTTTTTGTTTCGGTTAAAATGAAACAATTGTCGGATTGATGTGTAATTCTCTCGGCTCGCATTTTAATTTGTTTTTGGCTTTCTTCACCAGAAACATATAGCGTTTTATAGGGTAGACGTAATGAAATTTGTAAAAGCAAGGTGCTTTTTCCTATCCCTGGTTCACCCCCTAATAGGGTTAATGAACCAGGTACAAGACCACCCCCTAAAACTCGATTTAATTCGCTATCGGTTGTGTTTAACCGTACCTCTTCTGAAGTACTTATTTCATTTATTTTTAATGGCTTTGGTGCTTTTTTGTTTTCAGATGATTGTGACCGCCAAGCCTGTTTTTCTTCCTTTTGAATGATTTCTTCAACTATAGTATTCCACTGTTTACACGAAGTACACTGTCCTAACCATTTAGAGAAATTTGTACCGCAGTTTTGACAATAAAAAGAAGTTTTAAGTTTTGCCATTTTTAAAATAAATTATTCTTTTTTCTGTTCTTCGGTAGGAGTTTCTTCAGTAGGAGCTGGAGTTTCCTCTTCTTTTGGAGCGTCTTTTTTACCTTTTAATGCTTCGGCTCTATCCATTAAATAATCTTTGGTTAAATCACCAATTGGTTCTTGTGTATAAGCTCTTAAATATTCTTTTATGGCTCTTTTATTATCTCCAGTTTTTTCAAAATACAATCCTCGTTGATAGGTTCCAAGCATTGTTTTCGGATATTGTTTGTCTGAATAATCAGCTAACAATTGAAATTCATCGTAAGCTTTATTTTTTAAAATGGCTGCTTCAATAGCTTTAAAGTCAGACATACGAGGTTGCATTTTTATTCCGATTTTTTTCTCAATATAATCGTATTTGTCAATTAAATACTGAGCATATCCTTTTTCTAATTTTAAAATTTTCTCATTGAATTCTAATTTTGAAATAGGTTGGTATCCATTAAAAATGAAATAAAAAGCACTTGGAATGGCCTCTGCAACTAAAGAATAATGAGAAGTGTTTTTAAACACATCATATCGGTAAATTACATTTGGATTTTTTATTTCTTTTGCAAAATCATCTAATTTTTTAGTTTTTTCTTGAATTTCTTCTAAGTCACCTGTTGATGTAGCATGATAATAAAAAATTGGTTTTTGAATTTTTGATAATCTTTCAGCTATTCTGTCTTCCATTAATGGAGCCATTTCGGGAGATAAAGATATGAATGCATTAAAAATAGGATCGTCTTTATATAAGTAAAAATTCAAGAAGCCAGCAGTCGTGTCGTGTCCAGCAATCATTCTAAATGGTAATGTTCTGTATTTACTTTGTACATAAGGCAATAACTCAAATCCAATGAATTCAAAGAATTTTGCACCAGAATTAGCAGGTAGTCCATCTTCTCCATATTCGCTATCATTGAATCGTGTTTCACCATAATTTTGATTTATAGCCACAATTATCATTTCGGGTAAATCATCCCAATAATTGCCATATTTTAAAATTCCTGAAAAAGGATCCGCTAGGTATTCCCCGTCTAATAAAACTAATACGGGATAATTTTTCTTAGTATTGCTTTCGTAAGATGGTGGTGTATAAATAGAAAAAGTTCGTTCTCCATTTAATTTTTTTGAAAAAATTTTGTCGTCTACTTTTTGTGCCAATGATGCAATAGACAAAAACAGCAACACGAATAATGCTTTAATTTTCATGGTTAATGGGTGTTAAAAATAGATTAGCAATTTACTAATTTATTTTTTATTTAAAATAGGTAAGAATAAATAAGATAGTAGTCCTAAGAAAATTGTTAAAATTGTTTGTGAAGTCCAAGTTAACCATCCAAATGCAATTCCCACATCTTTAGAAACGCCAAAAATCGAGAAAATCATGGCTACTGCTAATGGGTAGGCTCCTAGACCACCATTGGTAAAACCAACGGCTAGCGTTCCAAAGATGAATCCCATAATAACAATATCAAAAGTTAAGTTAGAAGTTTCAGGTAAAGCGTATATGGTTACATAAAACATAATTAAATAGGAAAACCAAATAAAAAAAGAATGAAAGATGTATTTCCATTTGTCTTTCATTTTGTAAATACTTTGCATTCCTTCAATTAATCCAGCTAATTTTTCCTTTAATTTTTGAATAATTTTCCATTCGGCATAAATCCATACCAAAATAAAAATAATTCCTAAAATTGACATTGAAATTCCTAAAATAATAATTTTTTCAAAAGGTATTTTAGAAGCTAAGAAAGCATAAAGTTTTTCAAATTGAAGAATAAATGCTAAAATTACAAAAAGTAAAAAGACTAAAAGATCAACTATTCTCTCGGCTACAATAGTTCCAAATCCTTTGTCAAAAGGAACTTTTTCATATTTTTTTAGTAAAGCGGCACGAGTAATTTCGCCTGATCGAGGTATGGTTAAATTAACTAAGTAGGAAACGCATACCGTAAAAAAATCATTGTGAAATTTAGTCTTATAGCCTAAATGGTTTAAAGAGTATTTCCATCGGTATGCTCTTGACCAATAGCCAAATAAGGCAACAATTAGAGATAAAAAAATAAAGGTGTAATCCGCTTTTTGAAAACATACTTTAATTTTATCTAATTCGTTTTGGGTTAAGGTTGAAAACTGATAATAGATGATTCCTAATCCAATAACTAATGGAATAGAAAGACTCAATAATTTTTTTAAATGCTCTTTCACAATTAAGTTAAAGAGTTGTCTTTTTCGTTAGGGAATACTAATGTAGGCTTGAAAGTTTTGGCTTCTTCAAAATCTAAAATTCCATAAGAAATAATGATAATGATATCACCTCTGTGAACTTTCCTAGCAGCCGGTCCGTTTAGAGTAATTTCACCTGTGTTTTTAGGTCCTTTTATAGCATAAGTTTCTAAACGTTCGCCATTGTTAACATTAACAATTTGAACTTTTTCACCTTCAATGATATTTGCGGCTTCCATAAGAGCTTCGTCAATAGTAATACTACCGATATAATTTAAATCGGCTCCAGTTACAGAAACTCTGTGAATTTTTGATTTTACTACTTGTATTTGCATGGGGCAAAGTTAATTAATTCTAATAACAAAATAGAAAATTATTTCATTGAAATATTATCAATTAATCTAATATTTTCAATAAATACTGCTATAAATCCTCTGTAATTTTTATTCTCCACTTTGTTTTTACAAGGGAGCAAAGTTTCTTCATCTGCAATTTCAAAGTATTCAAGTTCAAAATTTGGATGATTTAAAAACTCATTTTTTACAAAATCAATGGTTTCTTCTGTGCTATGATTTTCAAAAAAAAGTTTAGCCTTTTTAAGGATTTTATATATAATAGATGCTTCTTCTCTTGCATTTTGGGATAAGCGTTCATTTCTGGAACTCATGGCTAAACCGTTATCTTCTCTAAAAATAGGGCATCCTATTATTTTAGTTAAAATGTTTTGTTTTTCAACAAGTTTTTTTACGATTTGAAGTTGTTGAAAATCTTTTTCTCCAAAATAAGCTTGAAAAGGTTTTACTATTTCAAATAATTTAGTTAATATGGTTCCTACACCATCAAAATGTCCGGGTCTTTGCTTGCCTTCCATTTGATTTTCTAAGCCATCATAAACAAAATTTGAAGACTTAGTGTTGCCTTCATAAATATCATCAATACTAGGGTTAAATACAATAATAGATTCGGATAATTTTTGAACTAAATCAATATCTTTTTCTAATGTTCGAGGGTATTTTTCTAAATCTTCAAGATTGTTAAATTGGGTTGGATTAACAAATATACTTAATACTGTCAGTTCATTTTCTTGTAACGATTTTTCTAATAAAGATAAATGGCCTTTATGAAGTGCTCCCATTGTAGGTACGAACCCAATTTTTTTACCTTTTGAAACTGAATTAAGGAAATCTTTTAACTCAGATTTTTTGTTAAATATATTCATGTTTTAACCGAAATGAAATGCAAACTTACTACTATATAGTGAATAAGTCCATATTTTTTTGTAATTTTGCTCATCAAAAAATACAAATAATAATATTTTTTATTTATGACTGATAAGAGGATATTGTATGTATCATCTGAGGTAGTGCCTTATTTGGCAGAAAATGAGGTGTCTTTACAATCATATGAATTGCCTAAAATTATTAATGAAGTGGGTGGGCAAATTAGAATTTTTATGCCACGTTATGGTAATATAAATGAAAGAAGACATCAGTTGCATGAAGTGATTAGATTGTCGGGTATGAATCTTGTTGTGAACGACATGGACATGCCTTTAATCATAAAAGTTGCTTCAATTCCAAAAGAAAGAATTCAGGTTTATTTTATTGATAATGATGATTATTTTAAAAGGAAAGCTACTTTTTCTGATGAGGAAGGGGTGATGTACCCTGATAATGATGAAAGAGCTATTTTCTTTGCAAAAGGAGTTGTTGAAACAGTTAAGAAATTGAATTGGGTTCCAGATGTAATTCATGTGCACGGTTGGTTAGCATCTTTATTGCCAATTTATTTGAAGCATTATTATAAAGATGAAGGTATTTTTGGTGATACAAAAATTATTTCATCAGTGTATAATCAATCATTTGAAGGTTCTTTAGATTTAGAAATGGTAAATAAGTTAGCTTTTGATAATTTACCTGCAGAAGCTATTGAATTTTATAAACAGCCAACTTATGAAAACATGATGAAAGCTACAATTGATCATTCAGATGCTGTAATGATACCTGTTGAAGGCTTGTCGTCAGATTTAACAAAATATATAGAAACATCAAAAAAACCTTTTTTACCTTTCACCCCGAAAGAAAATTTAAAAGATGTCTATTTAGATTTTATTAAAAAAGAAGTTTTGTAACAATAAAAAGATTGTTTTTAAGTTAATTGAGGGCAGTTTTTTAAATTATTTAAAATGAAGAAAAATTTTAATTTAGTATTACTCGCTATTTCGTTAGTCTTTATTTCATGTGATAAAGAGTTTAATACTGTTGGGTCTGATTTGGTTGGTGATGAACATTTTGATTATAGTGTAGATCAAAACACAGAAATTAAAGCATATACGGTTGCTACTGGGGAAGTACAAACGAATAATTTGCCAATTAATCCTCTAGGAATTTATAGGAATGATGTATTTGGTACAACTGCAGCTAGTTTTGTTACTCAAGCTGGATTATCAATTGGTAACCCAGATTTTGGTACTAATGTTCAAGTTGAAAATGTTGTATTATATGTTCCCTTTTTTAGTCAGGTTGAATCAACAGATACTGATGGTAATTCTACGTACAAATTAGATTCTATTTATAGTAATAATTTTGATGTTGATGAAGATTTAAGTCAATTAGAAAATAAAAAATTCAAATTGAGTGTGTATGAAAGCGGCTATTTTTTGCAAAATGCACAGCCTAATGGGGATCTTCAAAAGTATTATTCTGACCTAACAGCTGAAATTGAGAGTTTAAAAAGAGGAAATGATGGTAGTGGTAACTCAATATTGGGCGGAGCGAGATTAAACGACAGTCCTGATGTAAGTCAAAATGATCTTTTTTATTTCAATAAAAATGAAATAAAAATTTATGAAAGAAAATTAAATGGTAGCGGTAATTATGTTTATGTAGATGCTTTGGGGAATGAGATTGCAGATCAGTCTGATGTTTCTCAACGTGTAGTTAAAGAAAGATTGGCTCCTGGTATTTATTTAGAACTGAATAGAGAGTATTTTAAAAACAGAATTTTAAATGCTTCGGAATCTAATTTGTTTAACAACAATTCTTTTAGAGATTATTTTAGAGGGCTTTATTTTAAAGTAGAAGAAATACCAGGTGTTGAAGCTGCAATGGCGGTATTGAATTTTAATAATGCTAAGTTAGATATTAATTATAAATCAATCTCTTCTGGTTCAACTACTGCGACTTCTAAGACCTATAAAATTAATATGGGTACTGGTTCTGGTTCAAATACAGTATCATTGTTCCAAGAAAATTTCAAACAGAGTTTTATTGATCACTTAAATCTTCCTCAAAATGATTATACTTCAGCATCTAATCCACTACTTGGTGCGAATGAAAAGTTATATCTTAAAGGAGGAAATGGTTCTGTTGTTTATATCGATTTGTTTGGACCGGACAATGATGGCGATCAAATTGCAGATCAGCTAGAAGTATATAGAAGTAAGAAGTGGATGATTAATGATGCATATATAGAATTTTATGTAGATAAATCAATAATGGATCCTTTGAAAAAATCAGAAGAACCTTTGAGGTTGTATTTGTTTGATGCAACAAATCAAAAAACTTTAATTGATTATATTGCTGATCCTACTACTAATAGCAATGTAAAATTGAATAAAAATACATTCGGTGGTGTTATAAACAGAGAAAACACACAAAATGGTGTTAAATATAAAATAAGAATAACTAACTTAATTAATAATATTTTTAATAGTGATAATGAAAATTTAAATAAAAATATTAAATTAGGATTGTGTGTAACAGAGACTATTAATGTTGCGTCGAATTTTTATTTTAAAAATTCAAAAAATATTGGTGGGAAAGAAATAAAATATTTTCCTGTTTCGTCAATTATGTCTTCAACAGGAACTGTAATTCATGGACCTAATAGTCTAGATGTTGATAAAAGATTAAAATTAACTATTCATTATACAAAACCTGATTAATATTTAAAAAGTATGTGTGGAATTGTAGGTTATATTGGCCATAGAGAGGCTTATCCAATTATAATAAAAGGATTGAAAAGACTAGAATACAGAGGGTATGATAGTGCAGGTGTTGTTTTGTATGATGGAGCAGATTTAAAATTAGCTAAAACAAAGGGTAAAGTTTCAGATTTAGAAGCTCGTGTGGCGCAAGAAATTTCTACCAACGGAAACATAGGAATGGGGCATACGCGTTGGGCTACTCATGGTGTGCCTAATGATGTGAATTCACATCCTCATTTATCTAATTCAGGTAATTTAGTTGTGGTGCACAATGGAATTATTGAGAATTATGAGCCTTTAAAAAAGGAATTAATCAATAGAGGATATACTTTTAAATCAGACACAGATACAGAAGTATTAATAAACTTAATTGAAGAAGTTCAGAAAAAAGAAAACTTAAAACTTGGAAAAGCGGTTCAGGTGGCTTTAAATCAGGTGGTAGGGGCTTATGCGATTGTGGTTTTTGATAAAAATAAACCAGACGAATTAGTTGCTGCTAGATTGGGTTCTCCTTTAGCAATTGGTATTGGTGAAGATGAATATTTCATTGCTTCTGATGCTTCTCCATTTATTGAATATACATCGAACGCTATCTATTTGGAAGACGAAGAGATGGCCATTATTCGTTTGAATAAATCATTAAAAGTTAGAAAAATTAAAGATGACTCATTAGTAGATCCTTATATTCAAGAGTTGCAAATGAATTTGGAGCAGATTGAAAAAGGGGGGTACGAGCATTTTATGTTGAAAGAAATCTATGAGCAACCAAATGTTATCAAAGATACTTACAGAGGTCGTTTATTAGCAAATAAAGGAATCATTCAAATGTCTGGTGTTGAAGATAATTTGGAAAAATTCTTAAATGCAAAACGAATTTTAATAGTAGCTTGTGGAACATCTTGGCATGCTGGATTAGTTGCTGAATACATCATAGAAGAGTTTTCGAGAATACCAGTAGAAGTTGAATATGCTTCTGAATTTAGATACAGAAATCCAATTATTAATAGTGACGATATTGTGATTGCTATATCACAGTCTGGTGAAACGGCTGATACATTAGCGGCAATCAAATTAGCTAAAGAAAATGGAGCATTTGTTTTTGGTGTGTGTAACGTTGTAGGTTCTTCAATTTCAAGAGAGACTCATGCGGGAGCTTACACCCATGCAGGTCCAGAAATTGGGGTGGCTTCAACTAAAGCATTTACAACTCAAATTACTATCTTAACTCTTTTGGCTTTACGTTTGGCAAAAGCTAAAGGATCGATGAATCATGCAGATTATCAAAGATACTTGTTGGAGTTAGAAATGATTCCAGAAAAAGTACAAGAGGCATTGTTAACAAACGAGATATCTAAGCAAATTGCAGCGATTTATAAAGACGCATCTAATTGCTTGTATTTAGGAAGAGGGTATAACTTCCCAGTAGCATTAGAAGGAGCCTTAAAGTTAAAAGAGATATCTTATATCCACGCAGAAGGTTATCCAGCGGCTGAAATGAAACACGGTCCAATTGCTTTGATTGATGAGCAGATGCCAGTAATTGTAATTGCGCCTAATAAAGGGCATTATGATAAAGTGGTAAGTAATATACAAGAAATCAAATCGAGAAGCGGTAAGATTATTGCGGTAGTAACTAAAGGCGATACACAAGTAAAAGAATTGGCAGATCACGTGATTGAAATTCCAGAAACTTCAGAAGCTTTAACGCCATTATTAACTACAATTCCATTGCAATTGTTATCGTATCATATTGCTGTGTTGAGAGGTTGTAACGTAGATCAGCCTAGAAATTTAGCAAAATCAGTTACAGTAGAATAATATAAAAAAAGCGAAATTTGTTGTTTCGCTTTTTTTATTGCGAAAAAAATAAAAATTAATTGCAAATTTGTTTTTAAAAGAACTATCTTTGCACCCGAAAAAATACTTCATTTTTTCATATCTAAATAGCTATTAAATAAATACATAAGCAATGTCTAAAGTTACAGGAAAAGTTGCACAGATTATTGGACCAGTAGTAGATGTGGTATTTAACACTGCAAATGCTGAGTTGCCAAAAATTTATGATTCATTAGAAATTACTAAAACAGACGGTACTAAATTAGTATTAGAAGTTCAATCTCACATTGGTGAAGATACAGTTCGTACAATCTCTATGGACTCTACTGACGGTTTGTCAAGAGGAACTGAAGCGGTTGCTACAGGAGCTGCAATTCAAATGCCAATTGGACAAGATGTGTTTGGTCGTTTATTTAACGTAATTGGTGATGCAATTGACGGTTTAGGTGATTTACCTAAAGAAGGTTCAAATGGTTTACCAATTCACAGACCAGCTCCTAAATTTGAAGACTTATCAACTTCTACTGAAGTTTTATTTACAGGTATTAAAGTAATCGACTTAATTGAGCCTTATGCAAAAGGAGGTAAAATTGGTTTATTCGGTGGTGCAGGTGTAGGTAAAACAGTATTGATTCAGGAGTTGATTAATAATATTGCTAAAGGTCACGGTGGTTTATCAGTATTTGCTGGTGTAGGTGAAAGAACTCGTGAAGGAAATGACCTTTTAAGAGAGATGTTAGAATCTGGAATTATTAAATATGGTGATGATTTCATGCACTCTATGGAAAATGGAGGTTGGGATTTATCTAAAGTAGATAAAGCTGGTATGAAAGATTCAAAAGCTACGTTTGTTTTCGGACAAATGAATGAGCCGCCTGGTGCTCGTGCTCGTGTAGCTTTGTCTGGTTTAACAATTGCTGAATATTTCCGTGATGGAGCAGGAGATGGACAAGGAAAAGACGTACTTTTCTTCGTTGATAACATCTTCCGTTTTACACAAGCAGGATCTGAAGTATCTGCGTTATTAGGACGTATGCCATCTGCAGTAGGTTACCAACCTACATTAGCAACAGAGATGGGAGCGATGCAAGAGCGTATTACTTCAACTAAAAAAGGATCAATTACTTCAGTACAAGCAGTATATGTACCTGCGGACGACTTAACTGACCCGGCTCCTGCAACTACGTTTGCCCACTTAGATGCAACAACTGTATTGTCTCGTAAAATTGCTGAGTTAGGTATTTATCCAGCGGTAGATCCATTAGATTCTACTTCTCGTATCTTAACTCCTGAAATTTTAGGTGACGAGCACTATAACTGTGCGCAAAGAGTGAAAGAAATTTTACAACGTTACAAACAATTACAAGATATCATTGCTATCTTAGGTATGGAAGAGTTATCTGAAGAAGATAAATTAGTAGTAGCACGTGCTCGTAAAGTACAACGTTTCTTATCTCAACCGTTCCACGTAGCAGAACAGTTTACAGGTATTCCAGGTGTATTAGTAGATATTAAAGATACAATTAAAGGGTTTAATATGATTATGGATGGTGAATTAGATCACTTACCAGAAGCAGCATTCAACTTAAAAGGAAGTATCCAAGATGCTATCGAAGCTGGAGAGAAAATGTTAGCTGAAGCAAAATAATTTAGTTTTCAGTGTTCAGTTATAAACTTTTCACTTTTTACTAATCACTAATTACTAAATAAAATGATTTTAGAAATTGTATCACCAGAAGCAACATTATTCAAAGGAGAAGTTATTTCTGTAGCTGTTCCAGGAATTAACGGTGAATTCCAAATGTTGAATAATCACGCGCCTATTGTTTCATTATTAACAAAAGGTAATGTGAAAATTAATGCTTCGTCTTTTAAAATTGAGAAAGAAAACCTTTCTAAATTTACAAAAGTAAACGAGCAAACATATTGGTTGCCAATTAATTCTGGTACAATCGAAATGAATAATAATAAGGTAATTGTCTTAGCTGACTAATCTTTATTTATAAATATTACTAAATCCCGTTGATTTTTTCTTCGGGATTTTTTTATTTTTACGATATGAATGAGAAAAAGAAATATGTTGAAATTTATAATGATACGCTAAATAATCTTGAAATTTTTATTGCTTCAGTTTTATTTACAATTACTATATCTCTAATTGGCTATTATTTTTATTTAGGATTTGAAATTGGATTTAATATTAATTGGTTTAAAATGTCACCAAGTTTTATTTCAGTTAGTTGTTCCTTTTTAGTTCCAGCAATTAAAATGTCAGAAGTTAATGTTTTACAAATTTCTGATGATAATTCCGAAATCATTCATAGTTATATGGTAGGGATTTATAAAAAAACAAATCATATTTTTCCTGAGGAAATACAATATGTTGCCATAAATAAAGAATTTAGTTATAATGTTAATTTATGGTATTATGAAAATGGGTATAAAAATTTTAAAATTGCAAGTTATTATAAAAAAAATATAGCTTTTGGTCATTCTAAACTATTAGCAAAAACTCTGAAAATTGACTTGTTAGATAAAATAAATGTTCATAAGCCCATTTGGACAGAATATAAAGATTTATGAAATTTCCAAAATCACTTTCCGAAAAATTAAATTTACGTGAAGAAACACATGCTTTACGAAAATTACCAATTGATACAAATGGAATTGATTTTTCTTCCAATGATTATTTAGGATTTGCACAAAACAGTGATTTGTTTGACAGAATACACCATTTTTTAGTTGACCAAAATATTAAATTCAATGGAGCAACTGGTTCCCGATTAATTTCAGGGAATCATCATTTATACACTATTACTGAAGATTTTATTGCTCAATTTCATGAATCGGAAGCGGCTTTACTTTTTAATTCGGGTTACGACGCCAATATTGGTTTTTTTAGTGCGGTTCCTCAACGAAATGATATAGTTTTATACGATGAATTATGTCATGCTTCTATTCGTGATGGGATACAAATGGGAACAGCTAAATCATATAAATTTCAGCATAATGATTATGAAGATTTAGAAGAGAAGCTTAAAAAATATTACGCTTTAAAAACAGATAATTTTTCTATTTATGTAGTCACAGAATCCGTTTTTTCAATGGATGGGGATAGCCCAAATTTTGAGTCGATTTTAAATTTGTGTCAGCAATATAAAGCTTATTTAGTGGTTGATGAAGCACATGCTTTAGGTGTTTTTGGTGAAAAAGGGGAAGGCTTACTTCAATTTCAAAAGTTACATAAAAAAGTTTTTGCTCGAATCATGACTTTTGGAAAAGGATTAGGCTGTCATGGAGCGGTAATTTTGGGAAGTTCAGAACTGAAGTCTTATTTGATAAATTTTGCTAGAAGTTTTATTTATACCACAGGCTTATCTCCACATGCTGTCGCAACTATTTTAATGGCTTATAAAGAATTAAAGCATTCACATCAAATACAGTTGTTGAAAGAAAATGTAACTTATTTTAATCAGCAAAAACAATTATTTGGGTTAAAACCTCTTTTTATTTACAGTAAATCGGCCATACATTCTGCCATTATTCCTGGAAATGAAAAAGTTAAAAATGTTGCGTTACATATCCAAAATAAAGGTTTTGAAGTGAAACCAATTTTGTCGCCTACGGTACCAGAAGGTCAAGAACGCTTGCGGATTTGTATTCATTCTTATAATACACAAGAACAAATTAGTCAATTGTTAATGGTTTTAACCGAAGCCTTATTAAATTAAAAAACCGTTTCTAAGGAAACGGTTTTTATTTGGGGATTAAAGGGATTATTTTTTTAGATCGAATCGGTCTAAGTTCATTACTTTCGTCCAAGCCGCTATAAAATCTGAAATGAATTTATTTTTGGCATCAGCGCTAGCATATACTTCTGCCAAAGCTCTTAATTCTGAGTTTGAACCAAAAATTAAGTCAGCACGAGTAGCAGTCCATTTAATTTGATTGGTTTTACTGTCTCTTCCTTCAAACACTTCGTTCGACTCATCTTTCGCTTTCCAAACAGTGCCCATATCTAATAATTTTACAAAGAAATCATTGGTTAATTGGTCTTTCTTATCTGAAAAAATACCGTTTTTAGAGTTGTCATAATTAGCATTTAAAGCACGCATTCCACCTATTAAAACGGTCATTTCTGGTGCAGTTAAAGTTAATAATTGGGCTTTGTCTACTAATAATGCTTCAGTAGGAATGGTGTATTTAGTTTTTAAATAATTTCTAAAACCATCGGCTTGTGGTTCTAATACCGCAAATGAAGCAACATCAGTTTGTGCTTGTGTAGCATCCATTCTTCCTGGGCTAAAAGGTACTTCTACTTTTTGACCAGCATTTTTAGCGGCTTGTTCTACACCTACATTTCCTGCCAATACAATTAAATCTGCCAATGAAATTTTTATATCGTTTGATTTGTCATTGAACTCTTTTTGAATTTTTTCTAATACAGTTAAAACTTTATTTAATTGTTTTGGATTATTCACCTCCCAATTTCTTTGTGGTTCTAAACGTATTCTTGCACCATTAGCACCTCCTCTTCTGTCAGTTCCTCTGTAAGTTGAAGCAGAAGCCCAAGCCGTTGAAATCATCTCGCTTACTGTTAAACCAGAATTTAATATACTCGATTTTAATTTTTCAATTTCTTTTTTTCCAACTAATTTGTGATTAACAGCTGGAATAGGGTCTTGCCAAATTAAATCTTCTTTTGGTGCTTCAGGTCCTAAGTAAGTAGATTTTGGCCCCATATCTCTGTGAGTTAATTTAAACCAAGCTCTAGCAAATGCATCATTGAACGCTGCAGGGTTTTCCATAAACTTTCTTGAAATTTTCTCATATACCGGATCAAATCGTAATGATAAATCGGTTGTCAACATAGTAGGTTTATGTCTTTTGTTTTGATCAAAAGCATCCGGAATTACTAAGTCGTTTGTTTTAGCAGTCCATTGGTGTGCACCAGCGGGACTTTTGGTCAATTCCCAATCGTATTTAAATAATATTCTAAAGAAATCTTGATTCCATTGATCTGGAGTTGATGTCCAAGTTACTTCTAAACCAGAGGTAATAGCATCTTGACCTTTCCCCGATTTGTAACTGCTTTTCCAACCTAAACCTTGTTCTTCGATGCCTGCTGCTTCTGGGTCTGGACCAACTAGTTTAGCATCTCCAGCACCATGGGCTTTACCTAAAGTATGTCCACCTGCGATCAAAGCAACCGTTTCTTCATCATTCATTCCCATTCGGCCAAATGTTTCTCTAATGTCTTTAGCAGCTAATAGTGGATCAGGATTGCCATTTGGTCCTTCCGGATTAACATAAATTAATCCCATTTGTACGGCAGCAAGTGGGTTCTCTAATTTACGATCGGCTGTGTATCTTTTATCGTCTAACCATTTTTTTTCGGATCCCCAATATACATGAGATTCTGGTTCCCAAACATCTTCACGGCCTCCTGCAAATCCAAAAGTTTTAAAACCGGCTTTTTCTAAAGCTACATTTCCAGTTAAAATCATTAAATCCGCCCAAGAAATTTTATTGCCATATTTTTGTTTAATTGGCCATAATAATCTTCGAGCTTTGTCTAAATTTCCATTGTCTGGCCAGCTATTTAATGGTGCAAATCGTTGCTGTCCAGCTCTTGATCCTCCTCGACCATCACCCGTTCTGTAGGTTCCAGCACTGTGCCATGCCATTCGAATGAATAATCCTGAATAACTGCCAAAATCGGCAGGCCACCAGTCTTGTGATTGGGTCATTAAATCGGTTAAATCTTTTTTCAAAGCATTGTAATCTAAAGATTGAAAAGCTTTTGAATAATCAAAATTCGGATCTGGATTGGACAAATTCGAATTCTTTCTAAGTAAACTTAAATCCAATTGGTTCGGCCACCATTCTTTGTTTTTATCTGTTTGGCTACCTATTCCATTGGGATTGAAAGTGTTAGTTGTATTGGTACTCATGTTCTGGTAATTGTCATGAGGGCCACCCATTTTTCCGTCTTTGCCAACGGTATACGTTTTTCCTGTTACCGGACAAGTTACTGTTTCTTGTGCCATAGTGACTGTTGTTAAAATTAAACTTGTAAGTAGAATTGCTTTTTTCATGATAATAGCTTTTTTATTATGTTACAAAGTTCACGGTTTTATGAATCGATTTTTATTAGCTTAGCATGTTAGTTCTTATTTCCATATAGATAAAATCAATAATTTGTCTAGTTAAATGATAGTTTTTGATTATTGAATATGTTGAATTTAATATCTTTTTTATACCTAATTTTATATCGAATAAAGTAATTTTATGTTTTAAATAAAATCTATGTCTAAATTTCATAAAATAGCGGTTTATCAATATGTTGCCGAGGCGATGTTGTTTAAAGGAAAGCTCGAATCGGAAGGAATTGAAGTTTTTCTTCAAGATGAAAATACTATTAATACAGATCCACTTTTAAGTAATGCTATTGGTGGTGTTAAGCTTTTGGTTCGAAAAGAAGATGTTATGCAAGCTAAGCAAATATTGAATTCAATTCCTGAATATTCGGTAGATGAACATGGCGATTTGTTAAAATGTCCAAAATGTGGTGCTGCTACAATAGAATATTTAACTACAGTATCCGATTTTAAATCTTTAATTAGTTTTGTTTTTGGATTATTATTGAATATTTTTCCTTTTTATACAAAATATAAATACCGTTGCGAAAATTGTAATTTTGAGTTTTAAATTTATAATTCGACACAGATATAACAGATTTTGCAGATTAATATCATGAATAAATTATTACATAAAGAAGTTTCTGAAAAAATTTTAAAAGCATACTATAATGTTTATAATTCATTAGGATATGGATTTTTAGAACGTGTTTATCAAAATTCAATGTATTATGAATTAATTGATTTAGGATTAGATGTTGTTGCTCAAAAACAGATTAAAGTATATTATAAAGGTAAAATTGTTGGAGAATATTTTGCAGATTTAATAGTTGAAAATAAAATAATAGTTGAGCTTAAAGCAACAAGTGTATTAATACAATCTCATAGTACTCAATTATATAATTATTTAAAAACAACAAATATTGAAGTTGGATTATTGCTAAATTTTGGTGAAGAGGCAGAATTTGAGCGAATAATTATAACTAATGATAAGAAAAAAAATTTAAATAATCAGTGTAATCTGAAATAATCAGTGTTTAAAATTAAACAATTATGAAATTATTTATAACAGGCATTGGAACCGATGTTGGTAAAACGGTTGCTTCTGCAATTGTTGTTGAAGCCTTAGAGGCAGATTATTGGAAACCCGTACAGGCCGGAGATTTAGATTATTCAGATACAGATAAAATAAAAAGTAGAGTTTCCAATACCACTACAGTTTTTCATCCGAATGCTTATGCATTACATACACCGGCAAGTCCACATTTAGCAGCTGAAATAGATGGAATAACAATAAATTTGAAAGACATCAATGAGCCTAAAACCAAAAATCATTTAGTAATTGAAGGAGCAGGAGGTGTTTTTGTTCCGTTAAATGATAAAGATTGTGTGATTGATTTAATTCAGCCCGATTATAAAGTAATAATTGTTTCACGTCACTATTTAGGAAGTATCAACCATACTTTATTAACTATTGAAGCATTAAAGTCAAGGAATATTTCTATAGCTGGAATTATTTTTTCCGGAGATGAAAATCAAGCTACAGAAAATATTATCTTATCAAAATCTAAACTTCCTATGTTAGGTCGCATAGAAAATGAACCTTATTTTGATGAAAATGTGGTGAAGTATTATGCGGATATGTTTAAGGAAGTACTTTTACAGTTATAACTTATTTAATTTCGATTTACAACTTGTCTTTTATACCTTTGCGTTTAATTCCCAATCTATTCTTGAAATGACACTTTCTGAAAAAGACGCTTTATACAATTGGCATCCTTATAATCAACATCAAATTTATTCTCATTTTCCTGCTATAATAAAAGGGGAGAATGAATTTTTATGGGATGAACATGGGAAGCAGTATATAGATGCTATTGCTTCTTGGTGGGTCAATCCTTTTGGTCATTCTAATTCAAGTATTGCGGATGCGATTTATAAACAATTAACAACATTAGAACATGTTTTATTTGGTGGTTTTACCCATAATAAAGCAGTTGAATTAGCCGAAAAGTTAGCCCAAATTTTACCTTCAAATCAAAAGAAATTTTTCTATTCCGATAATGGTTCAACAGCGGTTGAAGTTGCCATTAAAGCCGCTATGCAATTTCATTTTAATAAAGGAATTAAAAAAGATACCATAATAGCATTTGAAGATGCGTTTCATGGCGATACTTTTGGCGCCATGGCTGTCAGCGGCATTGGTTTATTTACAGAAGCATTTAAAGATTCCTTATTAAAGGTTGTTCGAATTCCTGTTCCAACCCAAGGAAAAGAAGAAGCAAGTAAACAGGCTTTAAAAAATGCCCTATTGGAACATAAGGTTGCGGCCTTTATTTTTGAACCTTTAGTGTTAGGCGCGGCTGGAATGGTTATGTATGAAGCTTCTGTTCTTGATGAATTAATCAATATTTGTAAGGAATATCAAGTTTTTACTATAGCGGATGAAGTGATGACTGGTTTCGGTAAAACGGGAACCTTGTTTGCATCGCTACAGTTAGATAGTAAACCAGACATGATGTGTTTGTCAAAAGCATTGACGGGAGGTACAATTCCTATGGCTATTACAACTTTTACTCATGAAATATTTGAGGGTTTTATAAGTTCAAATACCAATCATGCTTTTTTTCATGGTCATACTTTTACGGCCAATCCAACGGGTTGTGCAGCAGCATTAGCGAGTATTACATTACATGAAGCAGAAGAAACTAAAAATAATATTTCTAGAATTCATGGTTTACATTTAGATTTTCAACACTATATACAGCGCCATACTCGGGTAAAAACAACACGAGTTAAAGGTGTTATTTTTGCATTGGAAATTGAAGTTGAAGAACAACAAACATATTACAGTGATTTTAGAAATAAATTATATAATTATTTTATTGCTAGAGGTGTAATTTTAAGGCCCGTAGGTAACATTGTTTATATTCTACCGCCGTATTGTATTTCCAATGAGAGTTTGAACAAAGTATATCAAGTAATTGAAGATGCTTTAAATGAAGTAACATGTTAAAAGAACCTATTTATATTCAATCGTGTAATTCTATTTCTGCTTTAGGTAGAGACAAAGAAGAAATTTGGAAAAATTATTTAACAAAAAATCATTTATTTACCAAATTAAGTTCTTCTCATTTCAATCGATTTGTTTCTAAAATTGACGAAGATGATAATGAGTTTTTGCTGCAAATACGGTCTTCGGATAGTAAATACAAGCATATTGATCGTTCCGTTTTGATGGCACTCTACGTAAGTAGACGGGCTTTTCTAGAAGCTAAGAATACGGATTTGAATATGGGGATCAATTTTGGTTCTTCACGTGGAGCAACAGAATTATTCGAAAAATATTTCGAAGAGTTTCGAAATACACAACAAGTTTCAACGTTTACTTCACCGGCAACGACTTTGGGCAACATTGCGAGTTGGGTTGCTCATGACTTACAATTACATGGTCCAGAAATATCGCATTCAATCACTTGTTCAACCGGATTACATGCGGTATTAAATGGAATTGCTTGGTTGCAAGCGGGTTTTTCTCAATCTTTTTTAGTAGGTGCAAGCGAAGCTTCATTAACACCTTTTACTTTAGCTCAATTGGCTGCTTTAAAAGTCTATTCAAATTATGAAGATGATTTTCCAAATAAGGCGTTGGATATTTCTAAAAAATATAATTCAATGATTTTGGGAGAAGCTGCTGTAGCTCTAGTTTTATCTAAGCAAGGCGATAATGCTTTAGGTAAAATTATTGGAATAGGTTTTGCAACCGAAATTTTAAGTAGTGGAACCTCTATTTCAGCAGATGCATTATGTTTTCAAAAATCTATGAAAATGGCAATTGGAGAACTTGAACCATCTTCTGTGGATGCTATAATTATGCATGCTCCGGGTACTATACAAGGTGATCTTACAGAGTTTCATGCTATTCAAAAATTATTTGGCAAGAACATACCATTATTAACCTCTAACAAATGGAAAGTGGGGCATACTTTTGCAACTTCTGGACTTTTAAGTATGGAATTAGCTTTGTTAATGTTAGAAAAACAACATTTTATTTCTTCACCTTTTTATCCTCAAAATTCTGAAAAACTTCGGCCCGCAGTGTGCTCGGAAGGCCGTAGGTTTATGGTGGAAATGCGGTCAGTATTTTAATTGAAAGATAAAAAAAATGCTCCAATTATAATTGGAGCATTTTTTTTATGAATTTATATTTTATAGTAAATTTAAAACAGAATCTGGGAATATACCAATAATCAATAAAAGTACTGTAGCTACAATTCCTACGATATAATATTCAGAATGGTTTGCTAATACATTATCTTCGGATTCCTCTTTCAAGTACATGGCAATAATTACTTTAAAATAGTAATAAATGGCAATCATTGAATTAATTATAGCGAATATGGCTAATCCTATATAACCATCAGTGATGATTTGACTTAATATGAAGAATTTACCAAAGAATCCAGCTAATATTGGAATACCAGCCATAGACAATGTTGCTACAGTCATGATGAAAGCCATAATTGGTGATCTTTTTCCTAATCCATTAAAGTTTTCAATCTTACAATTATCTTCTTTTTTGGTAACAAATAAAACAACAGAAAAAGCAGCTAATCCAGCAATGGCATATGAAACAGTGTAAAACAATAAGTTGTTTTGAGAATTTTCAACATTTAATAAAGTCATCAACATAAATCCAGTATGAGAAATACCAGAATAAGCTAATATACGTTTTAATTTTCTTTGACGTAACGCCATAACGTTACCAAAAAACATAGTTGCAATAGTTACTACTACAATAACTTGTTTGTATTCATCATACATATACGTATTTAAAATACCAACTAACTTAAAGAAAGCAGCCATAGCTGTAACTTTTGCTAAAGTACTCATTAAAGCCGTAATCTGCGTTGGAGAACCTTCGTATACATCTGGAGCCCAAAAGTGCATTGGAGTAGCTGCTACTTTAAATAACATTCCAATAGTAATCATGATAACTCCAATATAGAACCAATATTCAGTAGTAGCTGACATAGAAGCTTCTTTTAAAGTAGGTACATCAAAAGCACCAGTTGCTCCATATAACATAGCTATACCAAATAATAAAATTCCAGATGCAAAAGAACCCATCAAGAAATATTTCATTCCAGCTTCGTTACTTTTTACGTTTAATCGGTCACTACCTGCTAATACATATAATCCGATTGATAAAACTTCAATTCCTAAAAAGAACATTGAAATATTATTAAAAGTTACCATTGCAACTGCTCCTGATAATATAAATACCTTTATCGAAATAAAGTCAGATACTTTAGAACTTTTTGCATAACTCGGTGCACTTAATAATATTAACATTCCAGTTAATAAGATGAATAAACTTGAAAATACTTTTCCAAAATCATCTACAAAAATCATAGATTCATAACCTGTAATTACAGGTAAATTATCAGTAAGATTTAAACCAAATAAAGCTAAAAGCGCCACTATGGTTACTGGAATAATTATTTTTCTAAGATTAAAAATCTCAAATAGTAAACAAAGTATTCCGATTCCTACTATAGCAATTAATGTACTCATTTCTTAAGGCTTCTTAGTTAATTTGATTTAAAATTGATTGTAAACTTGGTTCAATTAAATCGATAATTGGTTGAGGAAACAAACCAAAGAAGATTGTTACTCCTACAATTACGATTAATACAATACTTTCAGAAATTGATAGATCCTGAAAAGGTTTTGTGCTTTCACCTAACATACTTTTTTGGAACATACGTAACATATAAAATGCTCCTAAAATAATGGTAGTTCCTGCTATTATAGCATACCAAATATTTACTTTGAATAGGCTGTATAATAAATTGAATTCACCGATGAAATTAAATGTTGTAGGTAAGGCTACAGAGGCTAATAATACAATTAAGAATAATGAAGCAAAACGCGTTGCTTGAATTCTAATTCCGCCCATTTCATTGATATTGTATGTTTGATACCTAGAATAGATAATTTCTACAATGTAGAATAATCCAACGATAACTATTCCGTGAGATAACATTTGTAAAACAGCACCTTGAAATCCTTCATAGGTTAAAGAATACAAACCAGCGGCAATCAAACCCACGTGTGATAGGGAAGAATACGCCAACACTTTTTTGATATTCTTTTGTTTTAAAGTTAAAATAGCTCCATAAATCACTCCTATGATAGACAAAGTAACAATAATAGGAATATGTGCTTTAGCAGCCTCATCAGATAATGGTAATTGCCATCTTATTACACTGTATAATCCCATTTTTAACATAATTCCTGATAATAACATAGTACCAATAGATGGCGCTTTGCTATAGGTGTTTGCCTGCCATGAATGGAAAGGAACAATTGGAATTTTAATAGCATAAGCTAAAAAGAATGCCAAGAAAATATAAGTTTGTTCAGTGCTAGTTAATTTTAAGGTATATAATTTATCTATTGCAAAACTTCCACCTTTCGTGTATAAATAAATGAAAGCCAATAACATGAATAAAGAACCTGCAAAAGTATAGATGAAGAATTTCAAAATTGTTTTTCTTCGTTCTTCTTTATCGCCATTACCCCATCTTAATGCAATGAAATAAATTGGAATTAAAGCAATTTCCCAAAATATATAATATACAAAACCATCTGCAGCTAAAAATGTACCTGCCATTGCAGCTCCCATCACTAATATTAGACTGTAAATAGCCTTTTCGTCCTCAAATTTTGTCACAAATCCTGATGCAATAATTAAAGGCAACAATCCTGTAGTTAATAATAACATAGCCATTGATAAACCATCAACATGTAAAGCAAAATTGATTGCTGGTTTTGTTAACCATGGTAAATCTACATTCCAATTTTCACCTGCTAAATATCCATTTAGAGCCATTACAGATAATCCAAAAGCAGCAATACTTGTTAGTAGAGCTAATTTAGAGGCTAACTTGTTTCCTGAAAAGTAAGTTACAATTGCACCTACTAATAAAACCGTTAATATAATCCCTATATTCATTTCTAATTATTGACGATTTACAAATAAATAAAATAAAAATCCGCAGATACCTAATATAAAAGCAAATAGATAAATACCGATGTTTCCGTTTTGTATTCTTTTACCTTGTAAAGATAAAGCATATGTTATATCTCCAAATCCGAATACTAATTTTGAAACGAATTTTTCTGTATATTTTTTAAAGAAGCTTGATGCTGCATAAATAGGTTGCACAATTATAGCCATATAAATTTCATCTAGATAAAATTTATTAGCCAATACTTTGTGTAAACCCTGTACATTTTCATCTGCTTCAGGAACTTGTTTTTTAGAAATATACATATTGTAAGCAATAGCAATACCAATTAAAGCACCAACAGTTGCAATACCCATCAACATATAAGCAGTTCCATCTAAATGATGTGCTTCATGTGCTTTAAATAATGGAGCTAAGTAATGACTTAACCAATTGCTTCCTGGTAAGTTTATAGCACCACCTATAGTAGCTAATGCTCCTAATATTACTAAAGGAATAGTAATTAAAGCTGGACTTTCATGTAAATGATGTTTTTGATCTTCTGTTCCTCTAAATTCACCAAAGAATGTTAAATATAATAATCGGAACATGTAGAAAGCCGTCATAATTGATGCTATAGAGCCTAATACCCATAAAATAGTATTGTGATGGAATGCCGCCATTAAGATTTCATCTTTAGACCAGAAACCAGCAAATGGGAATATACCGGCAATTGCTAATGTTGATACTAACATAGTAGCAAAAGTTATTGGCATCGCCTTACGTAATCCACCCATGTTTCTCATATCTTGTTCGCCATGTAATGCGTGAATAACAGATCCCGAACCTAAGAATAAACAAGCTTTAAAGAAAGCGTGTGTAATTACGTGGAAAACAGCAACTTCATAAGCACCTAATCCTAAGGCTAAAAACATTAATCCTAACTGTGATACAGTAGAATAAGCTAATACTTTTTTAATATCGTTTTGAACTAAACCAATAGCAGCAGCAACTAAAGCAGTTATGACTCCAACAATGGCAATTACCGATTTTACGTCAGGGGTTAATTCAAATAAGAAATTCAAACGCGTAATCATGAAAATACCGGCTGTAACCATAGTAGCTGCGTGAATTAAAGCCGAAACTGGTGTAGGTCCAGCCATCGCATCAGGTAACCAAGTATATAATGGTAATTGAGCAGATTTACCTGTGGCACCAATAAATAAACATAAAGCGGCAACTGATAGTAGAGCAGGAGTAATTATGTTTTTACCTAAAGCTGCCTTTATTTCCATGAAATCTAAAGTGTTTAAGTAAAAACCTAAAACAAAAATTCCGATTAAGAAACCTAAATCACCAATGCGGTTCATAATGAATGCTTTTTTAGCAGCATCATTATAATCTTGGTTTTTGTACCAGAATCCGATTAATAAATAAGAACATAGTCCAACACCTTCCCAACCAATAAACATGATTAATAAGTTACTTCCAGCTACTAACACAATCATGAAGAAAACGAATAAGTTCAAATATGAAAAGAATTTATGCATGTTTTCATCGTCGTGCATATAGCTAATAGAATATAAATGGATTAATGATCCAATACCTGTTACAAATAATAACCATAAAACAGATAATTGATCAAATAAGAAATCAAAATTCACGTTGATTTTACCTAAGGTAAACCAATCAGCTAAATGAAATTTAGGAAGCGTATCACCTGCATTAATTTGAGAAAATAAGCAAAGTGTACATAAAAAAGATAAAACAACAGCCAATGTACCAACAATACCTGAGCCAGTTTTACCTAATGTTTTACCGAAAAAAGTGTTGATTAAAAAACCAACTAACGGGGCAAATAATAAAAGTAAAATAGTTGTATCCATCAGGCGCTTATCCTTTTAAATTTTTTAAATTATCAATATCAATATTACCAATGTTTCTAAAGATGGAAACTAAAATTGCTAAACCAACAGCAACTTCAGCTGCTGCAACAGCCATCGTAAAGAACACGAAAACTTGTCCAGAAGCATCTTGGTGATAAGAAGAAAATGCAACTAGTAATAAGTTAACAGCATTTAACATGATTTCTATAGACATGAACATGATGATGGCATTACGTCTATATAATATTCCGAAGGCACCAATACAAAATAGCAAAGCAGCTAAAATGATATAATTTTGGATACCAATTTCTTGTAATACGTTCATAGTTATATTTTTTCTTCTTTTTTAGAAATTAATACTGCACCAATCATGGAAACTAATAACAAAACTGAAGCAAATTCAAAGGGCACTTGGTATTCATTTAATAATACCTTACCTAAAACTTTTATCGATTGAAAATCTTCACCTGTATTGGCATAATCCATAACCTCAGGTTGCGCTGATTTTAATGCTGCAATTAATACAACACCTAAAATACATGCAGAGATTAAAGCGGCAAAAGAAACCCATTTAGGTTTTGAAACTTCGTCTTCTTTGTTTAAGTTCATTAACATCAAAGTAAATAATAATAATACCATGATGGCACCAGCATATACAATTACGTGTACAATAGCTAAAAATTGCGCATTGAATAACACGTAATGTCCGGCTAATGAAAAGAAACACACTACTAGGTATATAGCACTGTGAATTGGGTTTTTACTAAAAACAGTTAGGAAAGCTGTTCCTAATGTAATGGCTGATAAAATGTAAAATATAATCTCTAACATAATTAATTCAAAGTATTAGATTGTGTATTCATTTTAGCCATTTCTAAAGGCATTACTAACTTATCTTTTCCAAAAATGAAATCTTCTCTATCATAATCAGCGTTAGCGAATTTTCTAGATTTAGTTAAGTAAATGGCTTGTTTAGGACAAGCTTCTTCACACAAACCACAGAAAATACAACGCAACATGTTGATTTCATAGATTTCAGCATATTTTTCTTCACGGTATAAATGCTTTTCTTCTGGTTTGCGCTCTGCTGCTTTCATTGTAATTGCTTCGGCAGGACAAGATAAAGCACACAAACCACAAGCTGTACATCTTTCTCTTCCTTCTTCATCGCGCATTAGCATGTGTTGACCTCTATATACCGGACTAAATTCTCTTACTTGTTCTGGGAATTTAATGGTTACTTTTCTTCTGAATAAGTGTTTTAGAGTAGTAAATAAACCTTTGATGATAGTCCAAAGATAAATTTTCTCTAACCAAGTCATTTCTTTGTTAGAAACCACTTTTTTTCTTCCTGATAATGATATTTGTTCTACTGACATAATCACGAATTATTTAAATAATACCATTACAACTCCAGTTACAATGATGTTAACTACAGCTAATGGAATTAATATTTTCCAACCTAAATGCATTAATTGATCGTATCTAAATCTTGGTATTGTCCATCTTACCCACATGTAAAAGAAGATGAAGAAGCACAATTTCATAAATAAAGATAAAAACCCAAGTAATGCTGCTGTGTTCATTCCCCAGTTTTCTGTAACCCAAGCCATTCCCGGGAAGTGGTATCCTCCTAAGAAAACAATTGCTAAGATTGTCGAAGAAATAAACATATTTGCATATTCAGCAAATAAATAGAATCCCATTTTCATAGATGAATATTCTGTATGGTATCCACCAATTAATTCCGATTCACATTCTGCTAAATCGAAAGGTGTTCTATTGGTTTCAGCAAAGGAACAAATTAAGAATATGATGAATGCAACGGGTTGGTATAAAATATTCCAGCCATTTTCCGCTTGATAAACGGTTATTTCTTTTAATGATAAAGAACCAGTCATCATTAAGATAGCAATCATGGATAATCCCATAGCAACTTCATACGAAATCATCTGAGAAGAAGCACGAACTGCTGACATCAAAGAATATTTGTTGTTTGATGCCCAAGCTCCAATCATGATACCATATACTCCAATAGATAATACTCCAAAAATGTATAAAACGGATACATCAATATCAGTTGCTTGTAATAATACTCGCTGACCAAATACCTCAATTGTATCTCCCCACGGAATGACAGCGCTTGTAATTAACGCTGTACTCATAGCAATTCCAGGTCCTAATATAAATAGGAAACGGTTAGGCGTATTTGGGAAAAATTCTTCTTTTGTAAATAATTTGGCACCATCGGCTAAAGGTTGAAGTAAACCTGCCCAACCTGCACGGTTTGGTCCAATACGGTCTTGTAGCCAAGCAGCTACTTTACGTTCAGCCCATGTTGAATACATTGCCATTAACATAGTTAAGGCAAATACGGTAATAATAATTACACTTTTTTCTATGATAAATGCTGCTTCCATTAGTTTTCTTCTTTTTTAAATGGAACCTCAGTCATACTAATCTTCTTGCGATCTTCTTCGCGACCAAATAAGATTTGAGCTTCTGTATTAATCACTACTTTATCTAATTTTCTTGTATAATTATTTTGATTGATAACAGAATCTTTTTCGAATTTTTTAGGTCCTTCAATAACCCAGTCAGAAACTTCTTTTTTATCGTAACGACAAGTATTACAAATAAAGTTTTCTACTTCTCCGTATTGGTCTTTTCTTCCTGTTACACGTTGAATTTCGTTTCCAAACATCCAAACGGTTACTTCACCACAACAACCTGGAGTGGTACATTCTCTATGAGCATTAAAAGGTTTGTTGAACCAAACTCTCGATTTAAATCGGAATGTTTTATCTGTTAATGCACCTACTGGACAAACATCAATCATGTTTCCAGAGAATTCATTATCAATTGCAGCTGAAACACAAGTTGAAATTTGTGCATGGTCTCCACGGTTTAAAACACCATGAACTCTATTATCAGTCAATTGTTCAGCAACTTGTACACAACGTTGGCATAAAATACAACGGTTCATGTGTAACTGAATTTTATCACCAATATTCTCAGGCTCAAAAGTTCTTTTTTCTTCGATGAATCGTGTTTTTGCTTTTCCGTGTTCAAAGCTTAAATCTTGTAAGTGACATTCTCCTGCTTGGTCACATACCGGACAATCTAGTGGGTGGTTGATTAATAAAAATTCCGTAACCGCTTTTCTTGCTTCTGTTACACGGTCAGAATTTTTACTATTCACTTCCATTCCATCCATACATCCCGTAACACAAGAAGCTACAAGTTTAGGCATGGGTCTTGGATCTGCCTCACTTCCCTTGCTTACTTCAACTAAGCAACAACGACATTTACCTCCAGTACCTTTTAATTTCGAATAATAACACATGGCTGGTGGAACTAAATCACCACCAATCATACGAGCAGCTTGCAGGATAGTTGTTCCTGGTTCTACTTCTACGCTTTGTCCGTCTATGGTTACTTTCATTGTTATTTTTTTGTTTGAATAGTTTCAGGTTTTAAGTTTCAAGTTATTAAAACTTGGTACCTGAAACTTGAAACTAATTAAACTGTTTGATTACTTACTAAGTGGCGAACCTTTTCAAAAGGTTCATTCACAAAGTGATCTCTATTTTTTATTTTTTCTGGGAATCGGATGTGATATTCAAATTCTTCTCTGAAGTGACGAATTGCCGCAGCAACAGGCCAAGAAGCAGCATCTCCTAATGGACAAATGGTGTTTCCTTCAATTTTACTTTGAATACTTAATAATAACTCAATATCTTCTTCACGTCCGTGTCCGTTCTCAATGCGATGTAATACTTTTTCTAACCAACCCGTTCCTTCACGACATGGCGTACATTGTCCACAACTTTCGTGGTGATAGAATCTTGAAAAATTCCAAGTGTTTCTAACTATACAAGTAGTGTCATTATAGACAATAAATCCGCCAGAACCTAACATAGATCCTGTAGCAAACCCACCATCAGATAATGATTCGTACGTCATTAAACGATCATTTCCAGCAGCTGTTTTATAAATTAAATGTGCAGGTAAAATAGGCACAGACGAACCTCCAGGTACTAAAGCCTTTAAAGGTCGGTCGTCAATCATACCACCGCAATATTCGTCAGAATTAATAAATTCTTCAACAGAAACGCCCAATTCAATTTCATATACCCCAGGATTTTTAATATGACCAGAAGCAGAAATTAATTTAGTTCCCGTTGAACGTTCAATACCAATTTTAGCATATTCAGCACCAGTATTCATTACAATCCATGGCACAGCTGCAATTGATTCAACATTGTTCACTACAGTTGGATTTTGCCATAAACCACTAACTGCTGGGAAGGGAGGTTTAATTCTAGGATTTCCTCTTTTTCCTTCTAAAGATTCGATTAAAGCAGTTTCTTCACCACAAATGTAAGCACCTGCACCACAATGCACGTGTAAGTCTAAATCATATCCAGAACCTTGAATGTTTTTTCCTAACCATCCTGCTGCATACGCTTCTTTAATAGCTCTTTCTAATGTTTTAAACACCCACATATATTCACCTCTAATATAGATATATGATAAGTTAGCGCCTAAAGCATAACTTGATGTAATCATACCTTCTATTAATAAGTGAGGTATGTATTCCATTAAATAACGGTCTTTAAAAGTTCCCGGTTCAGATTCGTCGGCATTGCAAACTAAATGACGTGGTTTTCCCGATTTTTTATCGATAAAACTCCATTTCATTCCAACTGGGAATCCGGCACCACCACGACCTCTTAATCCAGAAGTTTTTACTTCTTCTGTGATTTCGTCTGGTGTCATTTTAAATGCTTTTTCCACTGAAGCATAACCTCCATTTTGGCGGTAAACTTCATAGGTTTTGATACCCGGAATATTAATTTTTTCTAATAATATTTTTCTTCCCATGGTATTATTTATCGTGTAAGGTTATTTTACCAGCTTTACATTCTTCAATCAATTGGTCGAATTTATCTTTTGATAATTTTTCATGATAAAAATCGCCTAATTGAAGCATAGGTGCATATCCACAAGCCCCTAAACATTCCACACCAACAAATTGAAATAATCCGTCTGAAGTTATTTCTCCCTCTTTTACTCCAAGTTTTTCTGAAGCATAATCCATTAAATCTTCCACACCACGAGTAGCACAACAAGATGTTCTGCAAAATTCAAACATATATTTTGCAACAGGTTTAGTGTTGAACATGGTATAAAAGGTAACAACTTCATACACTTCAATTGGAAGGATTTCTAAAATTTCAGCTACTTTATTTTGTAAAGCAACACTCAACCAATTGTCATGAGCATCTTGAACCTCATGTAAAACAGGTATTAAAGCAGACTTCTTTTTATCAGCAGGATAATGACTGATTAACTCGTTAATTCGAGTCATTAATTCAGGCGTGATATTAATATTTTGAGTTGCGTTTGATATTTCCATATTCTTAAGCGTCTAATTCGCCAGCGATTACGTTTAAACTTGATAATATTGCAATGGCATCAGAAAGCATAGCTCCTTTGATCATCTCAGGGTACGCTTGATAATAAATAAAACAAGGTCTTCTGAAATGTAAACGATAAGGTGTTCTGCTTCCGTCAGTAATTAAATAAAAACCTAATTCACCATTACCACCTTCAACAGGATGATAAACTTCTGCAACAGGAACAGGAACTTCTCCCATAACAATTTTGAAGTGGTAAATTAAAGCTTCCATATTGTTGTATACATCCTCTTTTGGAGGTAAGTAATAATCTGGAACATCTGCATGGTAAGGACCTTCAGGTAATTTGTCTAGAGCTTGACGAATGATTTTTAATGATTCCCAAACTTCAGCATTTCTTACACAAAAACGGTCGTAGGTATCTCCTGATTTACCAACCGGTACATCAAATTCAAAATCTTCATATGAACTGTAAGGTTGTGCCACGCGTACATCGTAATCCACACCTGCAGCTCTTAAGTTAGGACCTGTAAATCCATAACTAATTGCTTTTTCAGCAGATATTGGACCTACATTTACGGTTCTATCAATGAAAATTCGGTTTCTGGTAAATAAGTTTTCGAATTCTTCCCAAGCTTTTGGAAATTCTTCTAAAAAAGTATTCAATTTTTCAAATGCAGCGGGACTCCAATCTCTTTCAAATCCGCCAATTCTACCCATATTGGTAGTTAAACGAGCACCACAAATTTCTTCATAGATTTCGTAAATTTTTTCACGGAATTGGAAAACATATAGGAATCCTGTATAAGCACCTGTATCTACACCTAAAATTGAATTACAAATTAAGTGGTCAGCTATACGGGCTAATTCCATAACAATTACACGTAAATATTGTGCACGTTTTGGAACTTCTATATTTAATAGTTTTTCTAATGTCATCCACCAAGCCATGTTGTTGATTGGCGAAGAACAATAGTTCATACGGTCTGTTAAAGGGGTAATTTGATAAAACGGACGGTTTTCGGCAATTTTTTCAAAAGCGCGGTGAATGTAACCCACAGTTGGTTCTGCATCTAGGATTCTCTCACCATCCATTAATAGGATGTTTTGAAAAATACCATGAGTAGCAGGGTGTGTTGGTCCAAGGTTAAGGATAGCTAATTCACTTCCATCTTCGTTTTGACGCTCTTCAATATATTTATAGTAGCGATGATCTGCTGGTAATACTACATTTCCCATTTCTTAACGTTTAGCAATTGTTAATAGTTCTGCCAAAGAATCGGTCGTCTTTGTCTGTTCTACCTGAATCTTCCATTGGGAATTCTTTGCGCATAGGGAAAGAAATCATTTCATCCATGTTTAAGATTCTACATAAGTTAGGATGACCTTCAAAATGAATTCCATAGAAATCATAGGTTTCTCTTTCTTGCCAATCTGCTGATAAGAATAAAGAAGTTACAGAATTAATTCTTGGATGTTCTCCTGATAAGTAAGCTTTAATTCTTATCCTTTTGTTTTCAAACCAATTGTGCATATGGTATACTACACAAAATTGTTCGTTAGCAGGGTTGTCTGGATAGTGAATACCACAAACATCTGTAAGGAAATTGAAGTTTAATGAAGGTTCTTCTTTTAAGAATTTAATAATTTCAAGATTTGAAGTTGCTTCAACATCAAAAACAAACATATCAAATTCTGTTCTGAAGTTGAATACTTTTTCTCCAAAAGTATCTTGTAATTTAGTTTGTATATCTAATGATTCTAGTGCCATTGTTATTCAATGTTATAAGAAGCTAAAAGCTGTTTATATTCTTCTGAATTTCTTCTTCTCAAGTCTTCGTTTTTCACTAATTCTTGTAGATGTAAAATACCATCAATAATTTGTTCTGGTCTAGGAGGACATCCTGGAACATATACATCTACTGGAATAACTTTATCAATTCCTTGTAGAACAGAATAAGTGTCAAAAACACCACCAGAAGAAGCGCAAGCTCCAACAGCAACAACCCATTTAGGTTCCGACATTTGTTCGTAAACTTGACGTAAAATAGGAGCCATTTTTTTTGAAATAGTTCCCATTACTAATAACATGTCCGCTTGTCTTGGTGAGAAACTCACACGTTCTGAACCAAAACGTGCCATATCGTAATGTGAAGCCATTGTTGCCATGAATTCTATTCCACAACATGAAGTAGCAAAAGGTAAAGGCCACATAGAATTTGCTCGAGCAATACCAATTACTTGATCAAAACGGGTAGCAAAAAATCCTTCGCCTTGAACTCCTTCGGGAGCTTCTACTGTTTTTACATTTTTATTTTCCATTTTCTTGCAATTTTTATTCCCATACTAATGCTTTCTTCTTAATTACATAGAAGAAACCAATAAGTAGTAGAACCATGAAAATTCCCATTTTAATTAAACCATCCATACCCATGTCTTTAAAATTAACAGCCCATGGATACATGAAAATTACTTCCACGTCAAATAAAACGAAAAGAATGGCTACTAAAAAATACTTAACTGAGAAGGGAATACGAGCATTACCTGTCGATTCAATTCCACATTCAAAACTTTTATCTTTATTGGCAGATGATCTTTTTGGACCTAAAAGGTTAGAAATTACTATAGTACCGCCAACAAATCCAACGGCAAGTAGTACTTGCATTAGGATTGGTATAAAATCGTGTTGAGAAGTTTGCATTTTTATGCTATTTTAAAATAGCTACAAAAATAATTTGTCTCTAGGTATTATCAAAATTAAAACCTTAATTAAAAGGTTTAAATAAGGTAAAAAACAGTTATTTAAATCAATTCTAAATAATTTGGTAAAAGTGTAAAAAAAACGCCCTAAAAAATTAGAGCGTTTTTATGAGGTAATAAATTAATCGTTTATGATGACTACATTAGTTGCTACAATTCCTTTTCTACCTTCTTCTTCTTCATAACTAACATGGTCTCCTTCATTTAATTTGTCTCCTTTGATTCCTGTTACGTGTACAAAGATGTCTTTGCCTGTTTCTTCGTTAGTTATGAAACCAAAACCTTTAGTTTCATTGAAGAATTTTACTGTTCCTTTTTGCATTTTATGCGTAATAATAATTAATAATGTTTCAAAGATAGACTTTTAATTGAAATAAAAAAGTTTTTGTAAAAAAAAAAGCGAACAATTTGTTCACTTTTAATTTAAGTATTTTAAAACTTTTTAGTTTTAAAGAACGACAGTGATGTTTAATTCCTCTAATTGTTTGTTATCAATTATAGATGGGGCATCAATCATGACATCTCTTCCAGAATTGTTTTTAGGAAAGGCAATAAAATCTCTAATCGTTTCTTGTCCGCCCAAAATAGCTACCAAACGATCTAATCCAAAGGCTAATCCACCATGTGGCGGGGCACCGTATTGGAAAGCATTCATTAAGAATCCAAATTGGTTTTCTGCTTCTTCTTTAGAGAATCCTAATAATTCAAACATTCTTGCTTGCAAGTCTTTATCATGAATTCGGATAGAACCACCTCCAATTTCATTACCATTTAACACCATGTCGTAAGCATTTGCTCTTATAGCACCTGGATTGTCGGTAATTAAATGTAAATCCTCAGGTTTTGGAGAAGTAAATGGATGGTGCATAGCGTGGTATCTTTCACTTTCTTCATCCCATTCTAAAAGAGGGAAATCAACTACCCATAATGGGGCGAATTCGTTTGGTTTTCTAAGTCCTAAACGATTTCCAAGTTCCATACGTAAAGCACTTAATTGGCTTCTTGTTTTGTTTGCAGGTCCTGATAAAACTAAAATTAAATCACCAGGTTGTGCACCTGTAATTTCAGCCCATTTTTTTAAATCATTTTGGTCATAGAATTTATCTACTGAAGATTTTAAAGTGCCGTCTTGTTCATATTTACAATATACCATCCCAGATGCACCAACTTGTGGACGTTTTACCCAATCTATTAATGCATCGATTTCTTTTCTAGTGTAAGAAGCGCAACCAGGAACAGCAATTCCAACTACTAATTCAGCAGTATTAAATACACTAAAGTCTTTGTGTTGTGCTACTGTATTTAATTCACCAAATTGCATTCCAAAACGAATATCTGGTTTGTCATTTCCATAAGTTTTCATAGCATAGTCATAGGTAATCCTTGGAAATTTTTCCACTTCTAAACCATGAACTTCTTTTAATAAATGACGCGTTAATCCTTCAAACATGTTTAAAATGTCTTCTTGTTCAACAAAGGCCATTTCACAGTCAATTTGGGTAAACTCCGGTTGACGGTCCGCTCGTAAATCTTCATCACGGAAACATTTTACAATCTGAAAATATTTATCCATTCCTCCAACCATTAATAATTGTTTGAAGGTTTGAGGGGATTGCGGTAAAGCATAAAATTGTCCGGCATTCATTCTGCTTGGAACTATGAAGTCTCTAGCGCCTTCTGGAGTTGATTTAATCAAATAAGGGGTTTCTACTTCGCAAAAACCTTGGTTAGAAAGGTAATTTCTAACTTCCATAGCAACTTTATGACGAAATAAAAGGCTGTTTTTTACCGGATTTCTTCTAATATCTAAATAGCGGTATTTCATTCGAATGTCTTCGCCACCATCAGTTTCGTCTTCAATGGTAAATGGAGGTAATTGTGCTTCATTCAGTAAGTTTAATTCAGAAACTAAAATCTCAATGTCTCCAGTAGCAATATTTTTATTTTTAGATTCACGTTCAATCACAGTACCTTTAACTTGAATAACAAATTCTCTGCCTAAAGATTTTGCTTTTTCAAATACTTCTTTATCTGTTCTGTTTTCGTCAAAAATTAATTGTGTTATTCCGTAGCGGTCTCTAAGATCTACCCATGCCATAAAACCTTTGTCACGCGATTTTTGAACCCAACCTGCTAAAGTAACTTCCTGATTGATATGTGATGCGTTTAATTCACCACAAGTATGACTTCTGTACATTTATTTGTGTTTTTTTGCAAAAGTATAATATTTTTAAAAAAATTAGGTCTTTCGGAACGATAAATATTTTAGATCGATTTTATTCAAATTTCGTTTTTTATTTTAGTGAATTGTTATAAAACTGTAAAATAATCTGTAAAATTAATCTTATGTAGATTGAATTCTTTTTTTTAAATAGTAATGTGAATCTTAACAAGAATTTTGATTTTTATGTTGTAGAAAATTTTATATTTACGCTTGAAAAAATTAAATAAAGATAAAATGAAAAACACAACCACCTTGTTTGTTGCACTTTCGGCTAGTTTGATTAGTTTAACCGCCGCTGCACAAGCCAAAATTTCAATTAAAATGCAAAACAAACCTACAGACACTATATATGTTAAAGGTAGAGGTTTTAATAAGATGTTAGTTGCTGATAAAAAAGGTACTTTTCATGGGGCTTTTGATGTAACGGAAGGATTTTATAAGTTAGATACGGGTGAACAATATGCGGATTTATATTTAACAAATACTTCAAATTTAGAGGTGACTTTAGATTACAAAAAATTTGATGAAACATTAACATTTAAAGGAGCTGGAAGTAATGAGAATAATTACTTAGCAAAGAAAAACTTAGAAGAGCAACAAATGAATTTAGATGCCTTGATGGCGTCTAAAGATGAAGCAGAATTAAAAGTTGAAATAGATAAAGTAAGAAATGATATTTATTCTAAGTTTCCTTCTAATTTAAGTCCTTCTTTTGTAGCTAAATTAAAAGAAGACACCGAAAAGAATTTGAAATCATTAGAAGGATACATGAAAGAATCTTTTGAAGTGAAAAAATTAAATGGTTCTGCATCTCCTTCATTTGCTTACGAAAACACTGAAGGTAAGGTTGTTAAATTAGAGGATTTCAAAGGGAAATATGTATATGTTGATGTTTGGGCTACTTGGTGTGGACCTTGTAGAGCTGAAATTCCGCATTTGAAGAAAACGGAAGAAGCTTACCACGGAAAAAATATTGAATTTGTTAGTATTTCTGTTGATGTAATGAAAGACAAAGAAAAATGGAAAAAATTTGTTGCAGAAAAAGAACTAGGGGGTGTACAAGTTTTAGCGGATAAAGATTGGAAATCTGATTTTGTAACGGGTTATAAAATAAATGGAATACCTCGATTTATTTTGATAGGACCAGAGGGTAAAATTGTTAATGCTGATGCACCAAGACCTTCTTCACCAGAATTAGCTAAATTATTAGATTCAGTAGTGAAATAAATAGAAACTGCCTTAGGGCAGTTTTTTTATTAATTATTAACGAAATAAGATAAATTTGTTAGTCATAAGTTTTTACTTTTGCATAACTTTTAAACAAAATTAAAATGAGAGTAGCCGTAGTAGGAGCCACTGGTATGGTGGGTGAAGTAATGCTACAAGTGTTAGCAGAAAGAAATTTCCCTGTAACTGAATTAATTCCAGTTGCTTCTGAGAAATCAGTTGGTAAAGAAATTGAATGGAAAGGGAATAAATATACAGTGGTTAGTTTAGCCACTGCAGTTGAAATGAAACCACAAATTGCTTTGTTTTCAGCAGGTGGAGATACTTCAAAAGAATGGGCTCCAAAATTTGCGGAAGTAGGAACAACCGTAATTGATAATTCTTCTGCTTGGAGAATGGATGCGTCTAAAAAATTAATCGTACCAGAAATCAATGCGTCTCAATTAACAAAAGAAGATAAAATCATTGCCAATCCCAATTGTTCAACGATTCAAATGGTAATGGCTTTAGCGCCTTTACATGCGAAATACGATATTAAAAGAATTGTAGTTTCTACCTACCAATCCATCACAGGTACAGGAGTAAAAGCGGTGCAACAATTAGAGAACGAGTACCAAGGTATTCAAGGTGATAAGGCTTACAAGTATCCAATCCATAGAAATGCTATTCCACAGTGTGATGTGTTTGAAGAAAACGGTTACACTAAAGAAGAAATGAAATTGGTTCGTGAAACTCAAAAGATTCTTTCGGATAACACTATCGCAGTAACTGCTACAGCAATTCGTATTCCTGTAGTTGGCGGACATAGCGAAGCCGTTAATATTGAATTTGAAAAGGACTTTGATGTTAATGAAGTACGTTCTATTTTGGAAGCAACACCTGGAGTAACCGTACAAGATGATTTAGCCAATTATTCGTATCCAATGCCTATTTATGCTCAAGGAAAAGATGATGTATTTGTGGGAAGAATTCGTAGAGATGAAAGTCAACCTAATACTTTAAATATGTGGATTGTAGCAGATAATTTAAGAAAAGGTGCAGCTACAAACACCATTCAAATTGCAGAATATTTGGTAAAAAACCAATTAGTTTAATACTTTTGTAAGATGTTTAGAAAATATGTAAAGATTAATATTGCTCTAGCTGCGCTGCTTCTTTTTGTGGTGTGCTATCAGTCTTTGCATATTTTCTTAGACACTTCAAGCCATCATGTACATGAATCATCAACCCGTGATGTAGTGCATGTGTTTAAAAAAGTAGTAACAGAAAAAGACGATTGTCCTGTTTGTGATTTCGAATTTGCAGCCTTTTTATCTAGTGAAGTGTTTACATTTAAATTTGTAAATCCAACTTTTAAATTCCATTTTATTGATAATTATAAATCGATAGTTCAAGAAAAGGAATTTTTATTTTTCTCTCATAGAGGTCCACCTGCTTTTTATTAGTATTTGTTTAACTCTTCTTCAGAGTTTATCATAGACTTAGTAATTAACTATGTTCTATGAGTCTTTGTGTATTTACTAATAAATAAAATTTAAAATGAAAAAATATATTTTACTCATCATTTTGATGGGGTATACGTTCATGGGGTTTTCTCAAAATTCAATTCAAGGGGTAGTAAAATCAAAAGAAAATGAAAAGATTTCGAGTGCTAAAATTAGTGTTTCAGAATCTAATATTACTTCCCTTTCCGATGAAAATGGGGCATTTGAATTGAAAAATCTTCCAATCGGAAAACTAACTTTAATTATTGAAAAAGAAGGATTCGAATTGAAGTCTGAAACAGTACAAATCAGAACAAATGAAACTAAAACTATTGAAATAATTTTAGAAGATCATAACCATCATATTGATGAAGTTATTGTGTCTACAGTTTTTAATAAAACTCAGAAAGAAAATGTTATGAAAGTGGATCATTTGGTTTTGAAGAATATACAAAACCAAGGCGTAGTTAATCTTTCAGAAGCTATTGCAACGAATCCAGGTGTTACTCAATTGTCTACTGGAAATTCAATTGGGAAACCAATAATCCGTGGTTTAAGTGGAAATCGAGTGTTGACTTATGCACAAGGTATTCGTTTAGAAAACCAACAATTTGGAGAAGAACACGGGTTGGGGTTAAATGGGAATGGAGTGGAAAGTGTAGAAATTATTAAAGGTCCAGCTTCTTTATTATACGGTTCAGATGCTATGGGCGGGGTGTTGTATTTTAACCCTGAAAAATATGCTGCCACAGGCAAAACTAATTTGGAATTGAATCAAGTTTTTCACAGCAACACCCAAGGTTCCAATACATCATTTGGTGTAAAATCATCAACAGAAAAATTTAAATTTTTATGGCAAAATAATTATACAACTCATGCGGATTATACAACTCCTGATGGAGAAACTGTAGTGAATACACGTTTTTTAGAAAAAGACATCAAATTGGGTGCAGCCTATGAAACATCTCATTATACAGCAGATTTACGTTATAATTTTAATGCATTAAATTTAGGATTACCTGAAGAAGATATTGTAGATGAGTATTTTAGAACACCCTTATTTCCAAGTCAAAAAATAGATAATCATTTATTAAGTTTAAGTCAAAAAGTGTTCTTTGGAAAATCAAAATTAGAATCAACCATTGGTTATGTTTTCAATAATAGAAAAGAATTAGAAAGTGTTGATGAAGTTGCTTTATATATGAAATTAAAAACGTTTAATTACAATGTTCGTTACTATTTACCAACGATTGGAAAATTTGAAACTATTATTGGAATTCAAGGGTTGAATCAAAAAAACGCCAATTTCGGTGAAGAGCGTTTAATACCGAATGCTACATTAAATGATGTAGGAGCATTTGCAACTACTCAAATAAGCTTAAACAAAAACACCTTTCAGTTAGGTATTCGTTACGATCATAGAAAAGTGGATGCGGAAACGTTTGGTACTGAAGGCGAGGAAGGTTTTTTTCCAACAGTAAATCGAAAATTTGAAAGTTTTAATACAGCTTTAGGTGTTAAAACAAAATGGACCGATCAATTAATTTCTAGATTGAATGTAGCTACTGGTTTCAGAGCGCCAAATTTATCTGAATTAACTTCAAATGGGGTGCATGAAGGAAGTAACCGCTATGAAATTGGAAATGCCAGTTTAAAAAATGAGCAAAATGTGCAAGTAGATTTAAATTTAGATTATACTAAAGATCATTTTGATTTCTTTGTAAATGGATTTTATAATCATATTACTAATTATATTTTCATTCAACCAACGGGTGAAGAAATTGATGGGAATGTTGTTTATAATTATGTTCAAAATAATGCAGCTTTATTTGGAGGTGAGGCTGGAGTTCATTTGCATCCACATCCATTGGATTGGTTACATATTACAAGTAGTTATGAAATGGTATTTGGGAAACAAAAAGACAATTCAGATTTGCCTTTAATTCCCGCAAATGTTTGGAAAAACAACTTAAAAGCTAATTTTGATTTGAATTCAACGTTTAAAAACGCCTATTTTTATATTCAGGCTAATTATACACTAGCACAAAATAATATTAGTGTGTTTGAAACGGCAACTAACGATTATTTATTATTGGGTTCAGGTTTAGGAACTGATGTGGTTTTAAACAAAGTTAATTTTAAAGTATTTCTTTCTGGAACCAATTTGTTAAATAAAGAATACTTTGCCCATTTGTCACGATTAAAATCGGATGGTATTTACAATATGGGTAGAAATATTGTACTCGGATTAAATTTTAATTTATAAATTTAAGCCTGCAACTAATGCAGGCTTTTTTTAAACCAATATAAATATGAATTCTAAAATTATTGTTTTCTCATTAATTATTTCTGCAAGTATGACTGCTCAAAATAGCACTTATCCAAAAACTAGAAAAGGAAATCAAATCGATACCTATTTTGGTACTGAAGTTTCAGATCCTTATCGTTGGTTGGAAGATGATAGAAGTCCTGAAACAGAAGCTTGGGTTAAAGAACAAAATAAAGTTACTTTTACTTATTTGGAAAAAATTCCATTTCGAGATAAATTGAAAAAACGAATGGAAAAATTGTGGAATTATGAAAAAATCTCAGCACCATTTCAAGAAGGAAAGTTTATGTATTTCTATAAAAATAATGGATTACAGAACCAAGCAGTTTTATACAGAAAAGATGCTTCAGGTAAAGAAGAAGTTTTTTTAGATCCCAATACATTTTCAACAGACGGGACAACTTCTTTGGCAAGTGTGCATTTTACAAAGGATGGAAGTTTAGTAGCTTACGCCATTTCTGAAGCAGGAAGTGATTGGCGAAAAGTAATTGTTTTAAATGCAGAAACAAAAGAAAAAATTGGCGAAACATTAGTAGATATTAAATTTAGTGGTGTTTCTTGGTATAAAAACGAAGGGTTTTATTATTCGAGTTATGATAAACCAACAGGAAGTGAATTGTCTGCAAAAACAGACCAACACAAGTTATACTATCATAAATTAGGCACCAAACAATCAGAAGATAAGGTCGTTTTTGGCGGTGATATAAAAAGAAGGTATGTAGGCGGATTTGTTACAGAAGATAATTTCTATTTGGTTATTTCTGCGGCTAATGCCACAAGTGGAAACGAATTGTATTTAGTCGATTTGACTAAACCGAAATTTGAAATCCAAACTATTGTAGATAATATGGCTTATGATTATGATGTTATTGATAATAGAGGAAGTAAATTGTATGTGTTAACAAATAATGGAGCACCTAATAAAAGATTAATGATTATGGACGGGAATAATCCCGAATTACCTAATTGGTTAAATTTAATTGATGAAACAGAAGATGTTTTAAATGTTTCAACTGGGGGAGGCTCTATTTTTGCTCAATATATGAAAGATGCGCTTTCAGTAGTAAAGCAATACAATTATGACGGAGCATTACTTGGCGAAATTAAATTACCAGGTATTGGTACGGCAAGTGGTTTCTCTGCAAAAAAAGAAGATAAGATAGTGTATTATTCTTTTACAAATTATGTTACACCAGGGACTATTTATGCATTGGATGTAAAAACAGGAAAATCGGAATTGTACCAAAAGCCCAAAGTTGATTTTAAATCAGAAAAATATATTTCAGAACAGGTTTTTTATACTTCAAAAGATGGGACCAAAATTCCTATGATTATAACCTACAAAAAAGGCTTGAAGTTAAATGGGAAAAATCCAACCATTTTATATGGTTATGGAGGATTTAATGTAAGTCTAACACCAAGTTTTAGTGTGGCAAATGCCGTATGGTTAGAAAATGGAGGTGTTTATGCAGTAGCCAATTTAAGAGGTGGTGGTGAATATGGAAAGAAATGGCATGATGCAGGTACACAATTAAAAAAGCAAAATGTATTTGATGATTTTATTGCAGCAGCTGAGTTTTTAATTTCTAAAAATTATACTTCTTCATCTTTTCTTGCAATTAAAGGAGGTTCAAATGGAGGATTATTAGTGGGTGCTTGTATGACTCAACATCCAGATTTATTCAAAGTAGCTTTGCCAGCAGTGGGTGTTTTAGATATGTTGCGTTATCATACGTTTACGGCAGGAGCAGGTTGGGCCTATGATTATGGAACAAGTGAACAAAGTAAAGAAATGTTTGAATACATTAAAGGATATTCACCGGTACATAATGTGAAGAAAGGAATTCAATATCCAGCAACATTAGTGACTACTGGAGATCATGATGATAGAGTAGTTCCTGCTCATAGTTTTAAGTTTGCTGCTGAATTACAAGACAAGCAAACGGGAAGTAATCCAACTTTAATTAGGATAGATGTGAATGCCGGACATGGTGCGGGTAAATCAACACAAGCAATTATAAATGAACAAGTAGATCTGCAAGCATTTACGTTGTTTAATATGGGAATAAAAAAGGTTAAGAAATAAAATGAAAAAGGCTGCAACTGCAGCCTTTTGTATTAAAAATTATCTCCGTCTAATAATCGACCTACGCCACCTAATAAACTTCCTTCTTCTTTTCCACCACCATTCTGAGGAGCATTGGCTAAAATTCTTCCTGCTAAACGGCTAAATGGTAACGATTGAATGTATACCGTTCCAGGTCCGCGTAAAGTAGCATAAAACATACCTTCGCCGCCAAAAATAGTATTCTTAATTCCACCAACAAATTCAATATCAAAATCAACATCTTGTGTATATCCTACCACACAACCCGTATCGATTCGCATGACTTCACCTGGAGCCAATACTTTTTTAGCTAAAGTTCCTCCTGAATGCACAAATGCCATTCCATCACCTTCAATTTTTTGCATAATGAATCCTTCTCCTCCAAATAAAGCACGACCTATTTTTTTAGAGAATTCTATTCCAACGGATACACCTTTAGCTGCACATAAAAAGGCATCTTTTTGACAGATAAATTTGCCGTTGTATTCTCTTAAATCAATGGCAATAATTTTTCCAGGGTAAGGAGATGCAAAAGAAACTTTTTTCTTACCTAATCCTTGATTTTGAAATGCCGTCATAAATAAACTCTCACCGGTTAAAACGCGTTTACCAGCTGATAACAATTTACCCATGAATCCTTGTTGTTGTTGGCTGCCGTCTCCAAAAATGGTTTCCATTTTAATACCGTCTTCCATCATCATAAATCCGCCTGCTTCTGCAATAACAACTTCTTGAGGATCTAATTCAATCTCTACATATTGCATTTCTTCCCCATAAATATGGTAATCTATTTCGTGTGCAATCATTATTATAATTTTTAAAATTTATAAATAAGTAGTTTAAACTAAAAAAATGTTACGGGATTATTGATTGAAAGTATAAATTAACGCTCTATGGTTTTTTTTCTAATGATTAAATTGAATAGTTTATACCCAGTAATTCTTCGGAAAGTTTTCATAAAATTTGCATCAAACCCAACAGTGTATCGTCTAAAGTTGTGATTTGGATTTTCAGCTATTTGGTATAATTTTTCAACAATTTTTTGAGGTAAATCGGTATTCTTGCATGATTTTTTCTCCAATAGAATTGAAATTTTATTCATTAGATTGTTATAGGAACAAATATCTGTGTTTTGACATTTTGTTACATTTTTTTGAAAAGCTGTTGGAGCATTTCCAAATTGAACGGTTGAAACACTTATGTTAAAAGGATATAACTCATAAGCCATACATTCTGAAAAACTTTCAACCGCTTGTTTAGTTGAATGGTAAAAATTACCAAGTGGTAAATTGACTAAGCCAGCTACAGAGGTAATATTAATTATTTGACCAAAATTTTGCGTTCTTAAAATAGGAATAAAAGCGCGACAAATTTTCACTACTCCAAGCCAATTTACATTAACAATCATGTTGATTTTTTCATCTTCTGAAAGCTCAACAAAACTTCTGTAACCTACACCCGCATTGTTAATAATGGTGTCAATTCTTTTATGGTTTTTAAGAATTTCATTTTTTGCACTTTCAATACTTTCGGTTGAGGTTACGTCTAATCCGTAAGTATAAATATTTGAAATACCTTTAAATTCTTCAATTTCTTTACATACATGCATAGTAGCAATAACAGTCCAGTTTCTACTTGCAAAATGCAGTGCCGTTTGTTTGCCAATTCCGCCACAAGATCCTGTTATTAATACGGTTTTATTCATGTTTAGTAGTTGAGTTTAGTTAATAAAATATATTGAGCAATTCTTCTTTGTTTTTTTGTAATGTAAGCGGAAGAATTTACGGGTTTAAACTTTCTGGGATTAGGAAGAATTGCAGCGATTCCTGCGGCTTGCATTCGAGTTAAACTTTTACAATCTTTATTGTACCAATGTTTACAAGCAGCTTGTGCACCATAAACCCCATCACCCATTTCAATACTGTTTAAATAGACTTCCATGATGCGCTCTTTCCCCCAAATTAATTCTATTAGAACGGTATAATAGGCTTCTAAAGCTTTTCTAAAATAACTTCTCCCTTGCCACAAAAACACATTTTTAGCGGTTTGCTGTGAAATGGTACTTCCTCCTTTTAATTTTTTACCTTTAAAATTTCCAGTGGCCGCTTTTTGCATGGCTTTAAAATCGAAACCACTGTGTTTGCAAAAATTACCGTCTTCACTAGCAATAACGGCTTTTTGTAAATTTTTTGAAATCTCTTCGATGGGTACCCAATCATGTTGCGTTTCAATATCTTTTCCTGCTGCAGAATTTTCAAAATAACGAATAACCATTAAGGGTGTAAATGGAACAGGAACAAATTTATATAGCAATACAAAAAATAAACTGATGATGTTAAACCACAATGCAAACTTCCAAGTAAAGCGCCATAGTTTTGATTTCCATGTGCTTTTACCTGAATTAGATTTGTTATTTCTTGATGTAGGTTTTGTTTTTGAAATTGGTTTTTTGGTTGCCATTATTCGATTCTTGAATGGTAAAGTACAAAAATACATTATTAAAGATATTATTTAAAATTTAAACTAAATTTTAATGAAATGTTAGATTATGTTTAAAATTGTAAAAATAGTTGTATAAAAAAATGAAAATTATATAGTTATGTAGAAAATAAAATTTTGTAAGAAAAAATTTTTATATTTCATCTGTTTTTTATTTATTTGCAAGAAAATATTGTATAAATAAAAATTTATAAAAATTATTATTTGTGTTACTTTTTACATTAACAAGTATGCTAACATTTGCTAACACAGGGGAGAAAAAAATGACTGTTACTTTAAATGAGAAGGCAACAGTTGAAGCTAAGGCAAAAGTTGAAAATGAAGAATTAAAAGTCGTTACTTGTTATATTCAAGTTGATGGTGAATTTGAAGCATATGAATATAGTTGTTTTTTCTGTAGGGGAGGAGCTATGAATGGATGTTACGCGGCGGGTTGTCAGTTTTATGCAACTTGTGGAAACTAATTAAAATTGATTTGTTATAATGTTTAACAAATCGGAAATCATAAGGCTGGAATCTTTTAATATTCTAGCCTTTTATCAATTAATGTCAGAAATTAAAATAATCATGAAAACAAAAATAATATTCGTCTTTTACTTTTTTTGTAATTCAATTTTTGCACAACAAATAATTTTTGAATATTCTCAAAAAATAAATAGGCCTTCAGATGACTTAAATTTGAAATATCAATTGATAATGGAAGATGATAAATCCTTAGCAAAAGTAAAAGATATAAAAGATATTACACAAATTGAAAATCATACAGATTTTGATTTTGGAGGAATAAATGATTCTGTAGTAAGTTATGTTTATAAAAATCAAGATTTTCCAAGATTTGTTAGAATATCAGAAGAAAAAATTTTTAAATCATATTCTGAAAATCAAATGTTTGTTTCAACTCCAGATAATTTCAAAGAAAACCATAAAGTAATTAAAGATAGTTTGGACATTTTTAAATGGGAATTTTTAGAAGATGTTAATGATACTATAATATTAAATTTTCATTGTAAAAAAGCAAAAACAAGATTTAGAGGAAGAGATTATGTTGCTTATTATTCAAATGAGATTGCAAATTTTGGTGGTCCATGGAAATTTGACGGTTTACCAGGCTTTATTGTAAAAATATATTCAATAGATGGTTTTATTGATATCAACCCAATTTCTATAAAGATTAATCCAAACTATGTTTCAATAATTAAAAATCCTTTTGAGAATAAAAAGTTTATATGGTTTAAAGATTTGAAAAATGTTATATTAAACGAAGAGAGAGAACATTTTAAAAGAGCAAAATCAGCAAATCCATACTTAACTTCTTATAAAAAATCTGCCGGACTAAAAACTATAGAAGATTTAGGGTTAAATTATGAGAGAAAATATGAATAAAATATTTTTTTACTCACTTACTGTAGGACTCTTTTTTTTAAATTACAGCTTTTCTCAAACATTTAGTTTTAAAATTAAAAAAGACAGAGGAAATGGACAATATATTAATGTGATTTTTAAAGATGTTCAAACAAATAAGATTATTGAATATACAAGAATTAAGTTTGGAGAAACTAAGTATAAAACTAAAAATATTTTTCAAAGTGTTATTCTTGAAATAAGTTCGACAAATTATAAAAGTGTTAATGTTACTCTTCAAAATATTGACTTAAATGAAGAAGTTTTAATTGATCAAATGCTTTTTTTAAAAGATGAAAAAGTAATAGAAGAAGTAGTTGTAAAAAAATCACTGCCTTTTAAAGTAAAAAAAGACACGGTATCTTTTGATGTTAAACACTATACTACTGCTGGTGATAAAAAAATTGAAGATGTTTTAAAAAAAATGCCAGGAATAGAAGTTGATGATAAAGGAGTCATATCATACAAAGGAGTTAAAATTGAAACTATCAATCTAGATGGTGATAATATACTGGGAGACAATTATAAGATTGCTTCTAAGAATATAAATGTAGAAATGATTGATAAGGTAGAGGCTATTGAAAATTTCTCATTAAATCCCCTGTTAAAAGGAATTGATAAAAATGGTAAAACAGCATTGAATTTACAATTTAAGAAAAATAAAAATCAATGGATAGGAGAATTGTCAAATTTAATTGGTTCAAGTTTTAAAGATAAAGAACACTATTATTCAAATAATTATATTATTCAATTGTCGAGTAAATCAAAAAGTTTTTCAACTTTAAACCTAAATAATATTGGCAGAACAGACGATTCGTTTAAATATAATATACTAAAAAGTGGTATTGAATATATAGAAAATAAAGATTTAAAATCAACAAAACTATTTGAGTCTAAAATTTTTAGTCCTAATATTGATCCTTTAAGATATAATAATAATTGTCAATATTATTTTTCATACAATAACCTGTTTAAATTAACTAAAAAGACTAATTTAAAAATTAATCTAGATTTTTTAAATGATAAGATTAATTCTATACAATTTAATTCACAATTAGTTTTTTCAAATAATGCCAATTTAGAACTAAAAGACCAAAATACTGCATTAAATAAAATAAGTATTTTTCGTTTTAACCCAGAATTTACATATAGAATTTCAAATAATATGAACATTGAATTTTATTCTAATAACTTATTTGAGAAAGAAAAAAATTCTAATAATTTTATAAAAAATAATAATCTGCTTTCAAATAATAATGTAAAGACAAGTAACAATTTTACATCTAATAAAGTATCTTGGTCGATAAAACTAGATAATTTTAATTTTCTGCAAATTAATGCCTATCATTTTTTGAATGATACACCTCAATACTTGCATAATTATTTAGATGAAACAAAAAATCAACTAAGTGAATATAACAAAAAATTACAAGTTTATGATTTTTTGTTTTTGGGGAAGAAAAATAAATTAAACTATAGTTTTTTTGTTATTTATAATAGAAAAAAAGTGTTCTATAAATCAGTAAATAATGATTTTATAAATCATTCTAATTTTAATAACGAAAATTTTAATACAGAAATTAACTTAAAATATGAATTGAAAAAAATTCAATTTAGTTATAACTCAATTTTTTCTAATTATTATTTGAAGATAGATGAAAAGAAAAACAATTTTTTTAGATATCAGCCTAAAATAAGAGTGGAGTATAAAAATAATTCAAATAAATATTATTTTAATTATGAAAATACTATTTCGACAATATCTGACGAGAATATATTTGAAAATAGAATAATACAAACCAATAGAATTTATTATTCTAATGAACCTAATCTTGATTTTCAAAAAAATGAAAAATATACATTTGGGTTTATAAAGTTAAATTTAAGTAATGAAAAAAGTTATAATTTTTTAGTTTCACATTTTGTAAACAGGTCTTTTTTTATGCAGAAGCTTTATATTGATGCGTATTTTACAGAAATTAAAAATGTTTTTTATAATTTAAAAAAAGAAACAACTAATTTTTCATTTAGATATTCCGATTACATAAAAACACTTTCTTTAAGGACAGAATTAGTTACTTCGTTTGCCTATAATAAATATCCAAATATTCTGAATAATTCTGATATAAGAAACAATTCAAACTATAATTGTAATTTAACTTTAAAGTTAACTTCTGGATTTATTTCAAAAATTAATTTTCAAGAAAAAGTATTTTTTGATTATTTTAAATCAGAAAATGAAAGTCTAGAAAATAAATTGACAACTTTAAAAAATGACTTGCTACTATTTGTAAATATTAATTCTAATAATAAAATAAAAGTTACTAATAATACTTTTATTCCAAATTTACATAATTATAAGTCTTATAATTTTCTAGATTTTGAATATAAATACATCTACAAAAAGGCGGAATTTTATTTTATTATGAATAATATATTGAATCAAAAATTTTGGTCTACAGAATATAACGACGATTATTCTGTTTCAATAGCTACAACAAACTTAATAAATAGATATGCTTTAATCGGATTTGATTATAATTTTTAAACTAAATCTGCTAATTCTTGTCCTATTAAACTGCCTATTGCTACGCCCATGCCTCCCATTCGAACACCACAATAAACATGATTGGAAAGTTGTTCTACAATAGGTTTTTTGTGATTTCCAACACCCATAATACCACTCCATCGGTGTTCAATTTCATAAGAAGTATTTGGCAAAATTACTGTTTTTAATAATTCTTCCAAACGGTTCTGAATTAATTCTGTAGTATCTAATTCTGTCGTGGTTTCACCTTCAAAGTCAAGGTTACGTCCACCTCCAAATAAAATTCTATTGTCAATATTCCTAAAATAATAATAACCTTTATCTAAATGAAATGTACCTTTAATGTCTAGATTTTCTATAGGTTTAGTGATTAAAACTTGTGCTCTCGCAGGGACAACTTGCTGGTTTGTTAATTGACTAGCAAATCCATTAGTTGCAAATAAGAGTTTTTTAGTTTTGAAGGAGCAATCATTGGTTTCAACTTCAACTTCATTAGTTAATTCGGTATAACTTGAAACTGTTTGATGGTTCAAAATAAAAATATCATTCTGATGGGCTTTTTTTAATAATGCTTGCATCATTTTACCCGTATCAATTTGTCCTTCAAAAGGATTGAAAATTAAATATTCAAAGGTGTTTCCAAATTCAAAACGGTCTATTTCTTTAGAAAAAACATCGGTTTTAAATAAGGGCTTTACAATATCATTGATAAAAGAAATACGTTGTAAACATTCGTTGTAAAATGATTCATCTTCTTTTAAAAATACTTCATAACCCCCAAAGGGTTTGTAATCTATACTAGTGTCACCTAAATTTTTGCGTAACAAATTTAATCCTTGATACCTTTTTGAAATCAATTGAATTACTTCTTCTTCGGAATGCGTTTTTAAATCATCTATGATTTCAGAAATACTTCCAAAACAGGCAAAACCTGCATTTTTGGTACTGGCACCTTGTGGTAAAACTCCTTTTTCAAGAATTAATATTTTTGCTGTTGGAAATTTTTCACGTAAACGAAGCGCAGTATGGATACCTACAATACCACTACCAACAATAGTAAAGTCGACATTAGAAAACCAGCTTTTTAATTCCCAATAACTTAATTGCATTCTTAATTTACTTCTGTTGATTCTTGATCGTTATCTTTTTTTCTCGATTTGAAAGCTTTCATTACTAAGGGGAACGTAGTAATTCCAATTAATAAGAGAATGATAGTTTCGATATGATGTTTTAAATCTATAGCAAAACGATCTAAAAAAAGTGCATATAAGTAATGCCCCGCAAAAACTAATGAAAACGACCATAATAAGGAACTGATAACATTATAAAGCATGAATTTGCTCTTTTGCATGTGAACGATACCTGCAATAATTGGGACAAATGTTCTAACGATTGGTAAAAAGCGAGCAAAAACAATAGCTTTTCCGCCGTGTTTCTCAAAAAACTCTTGTGATTGGTATAAATATTTCTTTTTAAATAATAATCCATCTTCCTTGTTGTACAAACCTCTTCCGCTAGTGGCACCAAACCAATAGCCAAATATATTTCCAATAATTGCGGCTAACGAAATAGCTAACGCTACCACCGTAACATCAGAATAATTATCCGGAATGAATCGTAATGGTGCGGCTAATTTTTCGGCATAGATTCCCGAGAGAAAAAGTAAACTATCGCCAGGTAAAAAGAAACCAGCGAATAATCCCGTTTCAGCAAAAACGATAAATAATACCATATAAATACCAATGGGAACACCACCGTATTCTAACGTTATATAGAATTCGGGATTAAACAATTGTGTCCATCTGAATTTTTCTTCAGCTTCAGCAGTTTGAACAAAAAAGTTTGGTTTTAAATCGTTAAATATGTTAAAATTAAGCTTCATGATGTTCTGGTTTAGATTCCCATTTGTCAATAGCACTAGTAGCTAATGCATTTCCAAGTACATTTGTCATACTTCTGGCCATATCACAAAAATGGTCAATAGGTAAAATTAACGCGATGCCTTCTGGTGGAATTCCAAACATAGCGCAAGTAGCAACTACAACTATCAAAGAAGCTCTTGGAACACCTGCTACGCCTTTACTAGTTAACATTAAAACTAATAACATCGTTAATTGTTCCCCTATTGGCATGTCAATTCCATATACTTGAGCAATAAAAATACTGGCAAACGTCATGTACATCATACTGCCATCCAGGTTGAATGAATAACCAAGAGGTAAAGTAAACGAAACAATTTTAGGCTGACAACCAAAGCGTTCTAATTCTTCTACCATTTTAGGGAAAACTGCTTCAGAACTTGTAGTAGAGAAAGCAATTAATAATGGGCTTTTTATGCGTTGCAATAAAGTAAATAAGCGTTTGCCTAAAATTAAATATCCTACAGCTAATAGCAATAACCAGAGTACAAATATTCCAATAAAAAACGCTCCCAAATATTTAGCATATAAAGTAAATACTTCAAATCCGTGTTTAGCAATAGCACTGGCTACAGCTCCTAAAACACCTAATGGTGCTGTCCACATAATATAAGAAACCATTTTTAAAACTACATGAGCCGTGGTGTCTAATAATTTGATGATTGGTTTTGCTTCTTTTTTACTGAAAGCAGCCAAAGCTACTCCAAATAAAATAGAGAAAATTACAATTTGTAATATTTCATTAGTTGCAAAAGCCTCAAATAAACTTTTTGGAATTACATGCTTTACAAATTCTTCTAATGAAAAATCATGGGTTTTTTCTACTAATTCTTTCGCAGAATCATTCACATCTAGTTTGATGTTGGTTCCTTTTCCTGGAGCAAAAAAGTTAACCAAAACCATTCCTAATAATAAAGAAACTAACGAAGCTGAGATGAACCAAGCCATGGCTTTTCCACCCACTCTTCCTACCATTTTCATATCGCCCATTTTAGCAATTCCAACAACTAAAGTTGAAAACACTAAAGGTGCGATTATCATTTGAACTAATCGAATGAAAATAGTTCCAAGTAATTTTATGTTTTTAGAAAAGGCATCTATTGAATCTGGAAATTGATAATGAACAATGGCTCCGAGTCCAATACCCAATATCAACGAAATGATAATTAATATAAATAGTTTATTATTTTTCACGATATGTTTGTTTGTTTTTATTTTAGACCGTGAAAATAGGTATATTTTTTGAAAAAAGTGCTAATTTTAGCATCGAATTAATGCATTGTCCTTTTAAATTAGTTTTTAAAATTTAAAATTATTTCAAATGAAAAAATATATATTTCTCATTTTCAGTTTAGTAAGTATGAGTTCAAATGCACAAGAAGTTTTAACACCAGAAAAGTTGTGGCAGTTAGGCAGGGTTAATCCAATTGGGATTACTAAAGATGGTAAAAATTTAATTTTTAAAGTTGGAGTTCCCAATATTCAAGAAAATAAAATAGTTTCAACTACTTATTCCATTCCAGTAAGTGGTGGAAAAGCTGTTCAAATTGTGACGGCCGAAGGTTTGGTTGCTGATAAAAATGTTTCAAAAGATGGAACAAAAAAGTTATTGGATAAAGCAGTTAAAGTTGAAAAAGTATTAGGTTCTGATTTGTATCCTGAATTAACAAAAACTTCAGCTCAAGTCTATACTGAATTGGATTATCGTCATTGGGATACCTATAACGATGGAACCCATAATCATGTTTTTTATAAAGATCTTGCGACGGGAAGAGAAATTGATATCATGCCCAACGAACCTTTTGACGCCCCTCAAAAACCTCACGGGGGTGACGAAGATTATATTTGGTCTCCAGACGGTTCAAAAATAATTTATGTATGTAAAAAATTGGCAGGTACGGCTTATGCTAAAAGCACGAATTCGGATTTGTATGAATATGATTTAGCTTCAGGTAAGACAGTAAATTTAACTCCTAATAATAAAGGATACGATACACATCCCTTGTTTTCTCCTCAAGGCGATTTATCTTGGTTGCAAATGAAACGTGATGGATTTGAAGCAGATAAAAATGATATTATTGTGCGTCACAAAGGGTTAGATATTAATTTAACTGCTGCTTGGGATGGAACGGTGGAAAGTTTTACTTGGTCTACAGATGGTAAAAAAGTGTATTTTGTTGCGCCCGTAGGAGGAACAAAACAATTATTTGAAGTGAATTTCCCTGGATTAACTAAGATTGCAGTTCGTGTAACACAAGTAACTGATGGGAATTTTGATGTTAACGGAATTGTTGGGTTTTCAGGAAATTCTATTCTAGTAACAAGAACCGATCATAATCATGCAGCAGAAGTTTTTGCCTTTGATTTAAAGAAAAAAACATGGAACCAAATTACACATGTAAATGATGAAGCTTATGCAAAAATAGGAATGTGTAAATCTGAAAAGAGATGGGTGACCACAACGGATGGAAAGAAAATGTTGGTGTGGGTAATTTTACCTCCAAATTTTGATAAATCAAAAAAATATCCAACACTTTTATATTGTCAAGGTGGACCTCAAAGTGCTTTAACGCAATATTATTCTTTCCGTTGGAATTTTCAATTAATGGCTTCGCAAGGGTATATTGTGGTGGCGCCAAACCGAAGAGGAATGCCTGGACACGGTGTGCAATGGAACGAACAAATTTCGGGAGATTGGGGCGGACAAGTTATGGATGATTACTTAGCCGCGATTGACGATGTAGCCAAAGAAGCATATGTAGATAAAAATCGTTTAGGAGCAGTTGGTGCTAGTTATGGTGGATATTCAGTGTTTTATTTAGCAGGAATTCATAAAAACCGATTCAAAACCTTTATTTCACATTGCGGAATTTTCAATACAGAAAGTATGTATGGAACGACAGAAGAAGTGTTCTTTACCAATTGGGATGCCGGTGGTGCGTATTGGGAAAAAGATAATAAAATAGCGCAAAAGACGTATAACGAATTCAATCCAATTAAACTGGTAAACAATTGGAATACACCAATTCTAATTATTCAAGGTGGAAAAGATTACCGAGTGCCAATTGGTCAGGGTCAAGAAGCTTTTCAAGCCGCACAATTAAAAGGAATTAAAAGTAAGTTTTTACTATTTCCAGATGAAAACCACTGGGTGTTAAAACCACAAAATGCATTGGTTTGGCAAGGGGAGTTTTTCAAATGGTTAAAGGAAACGTTGTAAAAAAAAATAGACCTGACAGGCTTCAAAAACGTGTCAGGTCTTAAAAATTAAAAAATGCAATCATTTGACATTATTATCATAGGCGGTGGCGCTGCTGGTTTTTTTTCGGCTATTAATATTGTGGAGAAAAACCCTAAGTTAAAAGTAGCTATTTTAGAACGAGGCAAAGAATGTTTGTCTAAAGTTCGCATTTCAGGTGGTGGCCGTTGTAATGTGACACATGCTTGTTTTGTGCCAAATGATTTAGTGAAGTTTTATCCCCGGGGAGAGAAAGAGTTGAAAGGTCCTTTTCATCAATTTTGTTCAGGTGATACAATTGAATGGTTTGAAAAACATGGTGTTGAATTAAAAATTGAAGAAGACGGTCGGATGTTTCCTGTAACCGATTCCTCTCAAACTATTATTGATTGTTTTGAAAAAGCGGTTCAAAAATTAGGAATTAAAGTCTACACTTCACAAAGTGTACAGTCGCTTTTCTATAAAGGAGATGTTTGGAAAATTGAAACGCAAAAAGACCAATTTCAGGCAGAAAAAATTGTGGTAGCCACTGGTAGTAATCCAAAAATTTGGGAATTATTACAACAATTAGGGCATGAAATAGTTTCACCAGTTCCTTCACTTTTTACTTTTAATATTAAAGATATTCGTATTAAAGATTTAATGGGGGTTTCTGCTGAAGTTTCGGTTAAAGTGAAGAATAGTAAATTAGCTGCTTCAGGTCCATTACTCATTACTCATTGGGGGATGAGCGGTCCGGCAATATTACGACTTTCGGCTTGGGGAGCGCGTGAGTTGTTTGATAAAAATTACCAATTCAGCATTCAAATTAATTGGTTGAAAGACCAAAATTTTGAAGAAGTTATGGAAGTGCTTCAAGAATTGAAATTGGAAAACGCCAAGAAAAACATCGATAAATTTTGTCCATTTGCCTTGCCAAAACGATTGTGGGAGTCAATTTTAATGGCATCGGGAATTCAATTAGAGAGCAAATGGGCAGATTTAAATAAAAAACAACTGGTTAAATTGGCCGAAGAATTAACTGCAGCCAGCTATCAAGTTAACGGTAAAAGTACTTTTAAAGAAGAATTTGTAACGGCCGGCGGAATCGATTTAAAAGAAATCAACTTTAAATCCATGCAAAGTAAACTATTGCCAAATGTTTATTTTGCTGGTGAAGTTTTAAATATTGATGCCATTACCGGAGGTTTCAATTTTCAAAATGCTTGGACTGGCGGATTTATTGTTGCGGAAAATATTTAATTATCGGTTTAGCCACCAAATACTCCAAGTTAACACACTTGCAAATGAAACCCAAGCCATATAAGGAATTAATAAATAGCCAGCATTTTTATTGATGGGTTTGAACTTTAAATAGGTTTCATAAATTAGTAATAGTAATAATATCACTTCAATTGCGGCTAAAAACACATTGTTTAATCCAAAAAATAAATACGACCACAAGGCATTTAAGCCCAATTGGATAATGAAAAATTTCAATGCGCTTTTAACTTCTTTTTCCTTCGAATTTATTTCATTCCATACCAATCCAGCAGCAATTCCCATAAAAATGTAAAGAAGTGTCCAAACAGGAGCAAATAGCCAGTTGGGTGGATTAAAAAATGGTTTTTCAAGAGTTGGATACCAAGTAGCGATAGAAGATTGAGTGACTTTTCCAGATAAAAAACCAATAACCAAACATATAGTTACACAATAAATAATTCGAAGATATTTTTGCATTTTTAAATAAATTTAGTCAAAGATATTTAAAACTTCTGACTTCTGGCTTCACACATCTAATTTTCCTTTTCTATCTTTGCCAAAAATTGTACGTATGTTCAAAGAACAAGATTTTATACTTTCAAATTATTCATCAATAGATAAGGCTTCATTTTCATGGAGTGCACCTAGTAATATTGCTTTAGTTAAATATTGGGGAAAAAAGGATAATGGCGAACAAATCCCTGCCAATCCTTCGATTAGCTTTACACTAAATAATTGTAAAACTATAACTTCGGTTGAGGTTTCGAAAAAAGGTGAAGCTCAGGATTTTTCATTTGATTTGTTGTTTGAAGGACAACCTAAAGAAGATTTTAAACCTAAAATTCAGAAGTTTTTAGAAAGAATTGAAAAGTTTTGTCCTTATTTGAAAGAATATCATTTTACAATTGATACTAAAAACACTTTTCCACATAGTTCTGGAATTGCTTCTTCGGCTTCAGGAATGGCGGCATTAGCCATGAATATTATGAGTTTAGAAAAAGCAATTAATCCTGCTATTTCAGACGATTATTTTTACGCCAAAGCTTCTTTTTTAGCGCGTTTAGGAAGTGGAAGTGCGTGCAGAAGTGTAAAAGGTGAGGTGGTTGCTTGGGGAGAAAATAAAACGATTGAAGGAAGTTCTGATTTATTTGGTGTGGAATTTGATTTACTACATGAGAATTTTAAACATTTTCAAGATACGATTTTATTGGTTGATAAAGGCGAAAAGCAAGTGTCAAGTACCGTTGGACATAATTTAATGCACGGGCATCCTTATGCTTCAAGAAGATTTGAACAAGCTCATGAAAATATTTCTTTATTAGTGGATATTCTTAAAATAGGAAATGTTGCTGAATTTATAAAAATTGTGGAAAGTGAAGCTTTGACTTTGCATGCGATGATGATGACTTCTATGCCTTACTTTATTTTAATGAAACCTAATACCTTAGAAATAATTAATAAAATATGGAAATTTAGAGCAGAAACAAATATTCCGGTTTGTTTTACACTAGATGCAGGGGCAAATGTACATGTTTTATATCCAAATAATGTAAAAGAACAAGTATTGCAATTTATTCAGAGTGAATTAGTTGGCTATTGTCAAAATGGTCAGTATATTTGCGATGAAATTGGGAATGGAAGTCAATTGATAATTAATAATTAACAGTTGATAATGGTAAGGGATAATGTTATAAAAAATAAAACATTTGAATTTGCAAAAGAAATAGTGTACCTTTATAAGGTTTTAGTTAGTAAAAATGAATTTGTATTGTCAAAACAATTATTGCGAGCTGGAACTTCAATAGGTGCAAATGTTAGAGAATCAGAACATGCTCAAAGTAAAGCTGATTTCATACATAAACTATCAATTTCATTAAAAGAAGCAAATGAAACAGATTATTGGTTAGATTTGTTGTTTGAAACAAATTACTTAACAAATGACGAGTTTCAAAATGTAAAAGATAAAAATATTGAAATATTGCGAATACTTACGAGTATAATTAATACTTCAAAAATTAATAATTTTTAATTATTCATTATTAATTGTCAATTAAAATATGAAAGGACCACTTTTTTATTCTAAAATTTTACTTTTTGGAGAATATGGAATTATCCAAGATTCAAAAGGTCTTTCTATACCTTATAACTTTTATAATGGTGCTTTAAAAATGGACGAAAATCCTTCCGATGAAGCAAAAAAATCAAATGAAAGTTTAGTGAAATTTACGGCTTATTTGGAACAATTACAAACCGAACAGCCCGAATTAGTTACGTTTAATTTAGAAGCGCTTCAAAAAGATGTGACGGCTGGAATGTACTTTGATTCTAGTATACCACAAGGATATGGAGTAGGAAGTAGTGGTGCTTTAGTGGCAGCTATTTATGATAAATACGCAACAAACAAAATTACAGTATTAGAGAACTTAACGAGAGAGAAATTATTGCAATTAAAAGCAATTTTTTCACAGATGGAATCTTTCTTTCATGGTAAAAGTTCTGGATTAGATCCGTTAAATTCGTATTTAAGTTTACCTATTTTAATCAATTCTAAAGATAATATTGAGCCAACTGGAATTCCGAGTCAATCTACTTCTGGAAAAGGAGCGGTTTTTTTAATTGATTCTGGAATAGTGGGAGAAACCGCACCTATGGTGAATATTTTTATGGAAAATTTGAAAGATCAAGGATTCCGTACCATGTTGAAATCTCAGTTTATTAAATATACCGATAAATGTGTAGAGAACTTTTTACATGGGGATTTCAAAAACTTATTCCAAAACACAAAAGAATTGTCTAAAGTTGTCTTGAATAACTTTAAACCAATGATTCCTGAGCAATTCCATCAAGTATGGCAAAAAGGAATTGATACCAACGATTATTATTTAAAATTATGTGGTTCTGGTGGCGGTGGCTATATTTTAGGTTTTACAGAAGACTTAGAGAAAGCCAAATCGTCCTTGAAAGACTATAAGTTAGAAGTGGTATATCAATTTTAAAATTTTTGTCTTTCTGAACAAGTTTCGGAATTTGAACTATGCTAAGCCGTAATACAAAATTACTACTCACTAAAATTCTGAGTTTTTTCTCTGTAGTGCGTGGCTATAATATTTTTGTTATTGCCTTAGCGCAGTATTTATCTGCTATTTACATATTGGCACCCGAAAAACGTGCGTTAGATGTATTATTAGATTGGCGTTTATTTGTATTAGTAATTGCTTCTACCTTTGCCATTGCTTCCGGTTACATCATTAATAACTTTTACGATGCTAAAAAAGACATTATCAATCGTCCTAAAAAATCCTATTTAGACCGTTTGGTAAGTCAAAAAACCCAGTTATACGTCTATTTTGTGTTAAATTTTTTAGCCGCTTTTTTAGGTTGGTTAATATCCTGGCGGGCCGCAATATTTTATTCTTTTTACATCTTCTTGCTTTGGTATTATTCACATCGATTGAAAAAATACCCTATGATAGGTAATTTAACAGCCGCACTTTTAGTGGTATTGCCTTTTTTCGGAATTCTCTTGTATTTCAAAAATTTTTATCACGTAATTTTTGCGCACGCCGTTTTTTTATTCCTAATCATTTTAATCCGTGAAATTATTAAAGATTTGGAAAATATTGAAGGCGATTTAAGTAATAATTACCAAACTATACCTGTAAAATTCGGAGAAAAATTTGCTAAAACAATTATTACTTCATTATTAGTTGGCACTTTATTACCGGTGTATTTTTTAGTAAATGTGTATGATGTGGGTTATATGGATATTTATTTCTATGTGAGTTACTTAGTCTTGATTGCTTTTGCTATGAAATTATGGAATTCAGAAGGTAAAGTAGATTATGTTAAGCTGCATTTTTTATTAAAAATCATCCTAATTGCAGGTGTTATTTGTATAGTTTTGATTAAACCAACCGTAATTGAAAACGGTCAAAAGTTGTTTTTAAAGTAAATGTAAAACACTGTATTTCTATCATTTTAGTTAAATTCTGAATTCTAAATTCTATATTCTAATTTTAAACGAGTACTTTTGCAAAATAAAATTAAGAATAGTTATGAGAAAATCATCAGGAGATAAAAGAAAAGGAAAAGTTTCAGAAAATAAAAAACCTGAATTCAAAAAGCCTTTTTCTAATGATAAAAAGCCCTTTCAAAAGTTTGTAAAGCAAAATGATAAGCCAAAACCAACAGTAAAAAAGGAGTCTGATGAATTACGATTGAACAGGTATATTGCTAATTCAGGTGTGTGCAGTAGAAGAGATGCTGATATTTATATCCAAAGTGGAAATGTAAAAGTAAATGGTGAAGTAATTACTGAGATGGGGTATAAAGTAAAGTTGACCGATGAAGTTAACTTTGACGGAGTTAATATTACCCCTGAGAAAAAAGTATATATATTGTTAAATAAACCAAAGAATTTTTCAACTGAAAAAAATGATACGGGTGCCAATAATGTAATCAATTTGGTGCGTATGGCGACCAATTCAAAAATTGAGCCTGTTGGAAGAATGGATAAAACAACTACAGGGTTATTATTGTTTACTAATGACGCTACTATTGTTACTAAATTTACTTCTCCTAACCAACGTTCAACTAAATTATACCAAGTTTCATTAGATAAAAATTTGAAGTTTGAAGATTTAGAAAAAATTCAAAATGGCGTTCATATTGATGGTCATAAAGTATATGTTGAGGAGATTACTTATATAGAAGATAAACCAAAAAGTGAAATCGGCATCAAAATGAAAACGGCAAATATAAAAATTGTGCGTTCTATTTTTGAACAGTTGAAGTACGATGTAATTAAGCTTGATCGTGTTATGTTTGCTGGGTTAACTAAGAAAAATTTACCAAGAGGAAATTGGCGTTTTCTTACCGATCAAGAAGTGATTAATTTGAAAAATATATAAATAAAAAATCCGAAGGCTAACCTTCGGATTTTTTTACTGAATGACTTTGTAGTGCTGGATGCTTCCATCTTCTAATTGTATCTCAAGTAATACTATTTGATTGTTTTTTGGAATAGGAAGATGGGCTTCATTTGTTGTTTTATTCAACTCGTATATCTTTTTCCCTAATAGATCGTAAACAGTAACTAGTTGCATATTGCTAGAACTATTCATAACAATTTCAGTATCATGATTTAAAATTGTAATAAGATGCTCTTTAACAGATTTTTTTTCTAATTGATACATCAATTCGAATCTCGTTGTAAATAAACCTGCTGTGGAAGAAAATGTATAAGGTTGCTTGCTTATTTCAGTTATTGAACCCGTGAAATTATCTTTTAAATATATAGGTTGTTGATTAAAAACACCTTCTTTGTTTTCTAGCTGTACAGTATAAAGACCATCGTTTTTAATTTTAACACCCAAAGCTAATTTATCATTTGAATCAAACGTAGGTCTGCCTTGAATAACATATTTGTTGTTATCAATAGTAGTGAATAACATAGCATCATCATATTCAAAAGCTTTTCCGTCTATACCTAAATCAAATGCCTCAGTAGCATTGGCATCATGTCCTATTAAAATTTGGTTATAATTCTGATAAGAGTCTGATAAATTTAATCGATAAATGTCTTTTTCAACTGAATTAGTCTTAAAGAATTGAGTATTCATCACATTGTAACGCAGGGCATTATGAAAAAATACATTTTCATTTTCTGAACTGTAAAAATAAAAACCTTGTCCGGGTTTAATTGACCCGTCTGGTATTGCTCCTCCGGCTGCTGCTGCAACTCCGCCTAAAGTGGTGTAGGATGCATAATTATTTACAGGATAAACACCGCCACTCGCTGGAGCTGTATGTGTCCAAAAATATAACGTTTCAATTGTTCTGTTAGATGCTATGAAGTGACTGCCTTCAATTGTAGCTGGAAATGGATTTCCTGCTAAATTATAACCTTGTTGAATTGCAGTATAAAATTCTCCATTATTTGGTACACCCGTAAATTGTCCAATATAGGGTGCTGAAACTGTAGCGGACCAATTGTTTGGACTTCTTATTAAGTATCCTGTTGTTGGGTTAAAATTAGTACTGCTCGGGTTTATACTCGTGTAAGCAGTAGCAGTAGTGGTTCCAGCAGGGTTGTAGGTATAAAATCGGTTAGTTAATGTTTGAGGAGAAAAAGCTAATAAATTTTGATTAGAAACTGGTGAGGACCAAGCTGTGTAATCCAAACGTAATAAATTAGCACTATTCTTTATTAAATTGATGTTTCCTGAATTTGCAATATTGTTTATTTGAACTAAGTTAGCGTTGTTTTGTATCGTAAAATTAGCGGTTGAAGCAACACTAATGTTTCGAACAATTGTAAAAACATGCCCTGTTTGCAGGGTTACTTGAGCTGTTCCAGTAACATCCATGGAACACATGTCTAAATTTCCCGTTGAGTTGTAATTACCATTAAAAATTGCTTTTACATTTTTAGTAGGTACGCCATTTGTCCAAGCGGTACCATTCCATGTGGTAGAAGTGGAACATCCGATAATATTCCAAGAGTCAGGTGCTTGAGGTCCGCCCCAAATTAATGTAGCTAAATAAGGATTGTCGATAAATGGATTTCTATTGCCTTGTATGCCTTGTAATACATTGTTTCTTGTTTTTTCAAATGGACTTACTGGGTCTTCTTCGTTCCATTCTAAGAAAATATCCGGCATATCAACGCTGTAAGTGGTAGGTCCACTGCCTACATTGGTGGCTAAACATCTTGTATTATAACGTACATACATATACATCATCATACGCGCAATATCTCCTTTCCATTCATCTCCTGGATACCAATTTGAAGCGCCAATTGGACCTGCATCTCCTGATCCATCTGTATAAAGTCTGTTTCCTCTGTCTGCATTAAAAGTCACATCTGCTGCGCGGATGTGGTGAGCGTCAGTACCAGGTCCGGGACTTGAAGTTACTAAAGCTGGAGTTCCAAGAGAAAGCGCATAACAATGTTCTCTATTCCATGAACCAGTGGGGCAAGTGGAACTGCAAATGTTGGTAGATAAGTCGGTGCGGTCGTTTTTGTAAATTGCATCTACATCATTAAATCCATATATTAATAATACTTGTGAAGAATTAGACGGATTTAAATCGCCAGATTGCAAAGCATTCCATACACCTGGTGTATAACTTATTTGATTTGTGTGTGTAGTTGTTATTAGTGTAGCTAATTGATTTTTTAAATTATTTCCAGTTTGTGTAAAATCAATTCCACTATAATAAGCAGGTATTTGTGAAAAAGAAACTACAGAATACAATAAAAATAGTAAAATTTTTTTCATTTTTTCAAATTTGGGGAATGCAATTTAAATCAAAATCTTTAATAAAGAACCTTTTTTTTAAATTATTTTTTATCTATATTTGTAAATCTTTAAAAAATATAAACCAAATGAAGAATATATTTTCATTATTATTACTTGCTTTTCTTTTTGTTTCTTGTGAAAATGATGTTAAAACAAATACTCCTGCTTTTCAAGGGGAAAAAGATAATTTGTTTTGGAGAGCTGGTGATTCTAGAGTGACTGTTAATAGTAACGGGACAATAACTTTAAACGGATATACTGATTACGAAGTTATTTCAGTAACGGTTCCGAATGCTGTTGGTACGTATGATTTAGGAACTGCAAATAATTCTAACTTTGCCTCTTATTCGTATAACAATGAAGGTACAGTTCTTTATTATGAAACTTCTTATCAAGAAGGTCCTGCAAATAAAATCTACAGAGTTAATGGTGGTTCGGGTTATGCATCTTTAGATGGTTCAATTGTTCAAACTATTGGTGGTAATGGGAACGGGTTAAATTTAAAATTGACTGTGGCTTCAAATGGAGTTGTTTCTGATGCTAAAATAACGGCTAGAGGTATTGGGTATTTGCCAGGTGATATTGTAACTGCTGTTGGTGGAAATAATAACGCAACATTTAGAGTTGTAAACACGACTCTTAGCAATGGAGAAGTAGAAATTGAAAAAATTGAAAACGGTACCTACACTGGAAATATTAAATTTAATGCTTCAGATGACAATGGAAATATCGTAAACTTTAATAATGGGAAATTTTATAAAGTTCCAGTTTATTAATAGTTAATAATAAATATAAAGTATTTAAAACCATCTAATTATAAGATGGTTTTTTGTTTATGTTAATAACTAAAATTGAATTACAATTTTTATAATTGTAATTTTGAAACATTCAGTTGTTAAATTCCTTTTGATTTATGTTTTTGATTTTTGATACCGAAACTACTGGTTTACCAAAAAGCTGGTCAGCACCTATTTCTGATACCGATAACTGGCCTCGTTGTGTTCAAATTGCTTGGCAATTACATGATGAATTAGGGAATTTAGTTGAGCATCAAGATTATTTGGTTAAACCAGAAGGATTTAATATTCCCTTTGATGCAGAACGTGTGCACGGAATTTCAACGGATTTAGCCAATCATGAAGGGATTTCTTTACGTGAAGTACTTGAAAAATTCAATATAGCCTTATCTAAAACAAAATATATTGTTGGACATAACGTTGGCTTTGATGTTAATATTATGGGGTGCGAATTTTACAGAGTTGGAATTACATCCGATTTAAGTCAAAAACCGGTTTTAGATACTTGTACTGAAAATACAGCAGAATTATTAAAATTACCTGGAGGTAGAGGGGGGAAATTTAAATTACCCACATTAACGGAATTAAATGAGTTTTTATTTGGTGAAAAATTTGCTGAAGCTCATAATGCAACTGCCGATGTGGAAGCAACTACTAGATGTTTTTTAGAGTTAATTAAAAGAGAAATTTTTTCTTCTGAAGAACTTCCTGTTCCCAACGACTATTATGTTAATTTTAGACAAAATAATCCCGATGTAAAACCGATTGGATTAAAACATGTTAATCTAAAAACGGCCTCTGATGAATTAAGAAAGCGATTACAATCTCAATTGCCAGAAGGTGTTGCTTTAATCTCTGAAGAAGAAATTGATTTATCTAATGTTGCTTTTGCGCATTTACACAATCATTCTCAATTTTCAGTTTTACAATCTACCATGTCTATTCCAGCATTAATCAATAATGCAGTAAAAAATAAAATGCCCGCAGTTGCTTTAACAGATATAGGGAATATGATGGGGGCATTTCAGTTTGTTAGTGGTATTATAGGACACAATAAAACAGCTGAGGGAAAAAATAAGGCGGCAGAAGAGGCGGGTGAATTACCAACAGAAACCATAGTAAAACCTATTGTTGGCTGTGAATTTTATGTGTGTGAAAACCGATTGGATAAATCTAAAAAAGACAATGGTTATCAGGTTGTTTTTCTTGCAAAAAATAAAAAAGGCTACCATAATTTAGCAAAATTAGCTTCCTATGCTTATACCGAGGGAATGTATTATGTCCCTAGGATTGATAAAGATTTGATTGTTAAATACAAAGAAGACATCATAGTTTTAACCGGGAGTCTTTATGGTGAAGTGCCCAATAAAATTTTAAATATTGGTGAAAATCAAGCTGAGGAAGCCTTGCTTTGGTGGAAGGAACAATTTGGGGAAGATTTGTATATTGAAATCATGCGTCATAATCAACAAGATGAAGATGCGGTAAATCAAACCTTAATTAAGTTCGCAAAAAAGCACAACATAAAATTAGTCGCAACTAATAATACTTTTTATACCGCAAAAGAAGATGCCAATGCACACGATATTCTTTTGTGTGTCAAAGATGGAGAAAAACAAGCCACACCAATAGGTCGAGGTCGTGGTTATCGCTATGGATTACCAAATCAAGAATATTATTTCAAATCACAAGATGAAATGAAAGAGCTATTCAAAGATTTGCCAAGTTCTATTACCTCGATTCAAGAAATTATAGATAAAGTTGAAATTTATTCGCTCTCTCGTGACGTGCTTTTGCCAAAATTTGATATTCCTGCCGAATTTCAAGTGGAGGAAGATAAAATAGATAAAGGCGTTCGAGGAGAAAATAATTATTTGCGCTATTTAACCTATGAAGGTGCTAAAAGAAGGTATCCTGAAATAGCAGATGAGACATTAAATCCTCAAAAAACGGCAGAAATTAAAGAGCGCTTAGATTTTGAATTACTTACTATTAGTAACTCTGGTTATCCCGGCTATTTCTTAATTGTGCAAGATTTTATTGCAGAAGCAAGAAAAATGGGTGTTGCCGTAGGTCCAGGTCGTGGATCTGCAGCGGGTTCGGCAGTTGCTTATTGTTTGGGGATTACAAATATTGACCCAATTGAATATGATTTGCTTTTTGAGCGTTTCTTAAATCCAGATCGTGTGTCCATGCCCGATATTGATATTGATTTTGATGATGAAGGACGAGGACGTGTGATGGATTATGTAATTCAAAAGTATGGCGCCAATCAAGTAGCACAAATTATAACTTATGGTAAAATGGCAACCAAATCAGCCATTCGGGATACCGCTCGTGTGCTCGATTTACCGCTTTTCGAAGCCGATCGAATTGCAAAATTAATTCCAGCCATGATGCCAAGTAAATGGAATTTAGCCCGATTCATTTCTGAGAATGAAGACGAGGTGAAAAAAGCTTTAAAATCTTCTGAAGAATTTGATCGTGTTCGCGAATTAATTGATATTGCAAAAAGTGAAGATTTATCGGGTGAGACTATTCAACAAGCAAAAGTATTGGAAGGTTCGCTTCGAAATACAGGAATACATGCTTGTGGTGTGATTATTACGCCAGATGATATTACTAATTTTGTTCCCGTTACAACGGCTAAAGATTCTGATTTATATGTGACACAATTTGACAATGCCGTGGCAGAAAGTGCGGGATTGTTAAAAATGGACTTCTTAGGGTTAAAAACGTTAACCTTAATAAAAGATACGGTTAAGTTAGTTAAATACCGTCATGGAATAGAATTGGATCCCGATACCTTTCCAATTGATGATAAAAAAACGTATGAATTGTTCCAACGTGGAGAAACAGTCGGTATTTTCCAATATGAATCGGCGGGAATGCAAAAATATATGAAGGAATTAAAGCCGACAGTATTTGCCGATTTAATTGCCATGAATGCCTTGTATCGTCCAGGACCATTAGAATATATTCCTAGTTTTATTAAACGTAAAAATGGACAAGAGCCTATAGTGTATGATTTAGATGCTTGTGAAGAATATTTAGCTGAAACTTATGGTATTACGGTTTATCAAGAGCAGGTAATGTTGTTGTCGCAAAAATTAGCTAATTTTTCTAAAGGGGATGCCGATGTTTTGCGTAAAGCCATGGGTAAAAAGATGTTGGATGTTCTAGAAAAAATGAAATCTAAATTTATTGAAGGAGCTGTTAAAAATGGACATGCAGAAGATAAATTAGAAAAAATTTGGAAAGACTGGACTGCTTTTGCTCAATATGCTTTCAATAAATCACATTCAACTTGTTATGCTTGGGTGGCATATCAAACGGCGTATTTAAAAGCACATTATCCAGCAGAATACATGGCGGCGGTTTTATCCAATAATATGAACGATATTAAACAAGTAACGTTCTTTATGGAAGAAGCGAAACGAATGGGATTAGAGGTCTTAGGGCCGGATGTTAATGAGTCGTATTATAAATTTACGGTAAATGATAATGGGGCGGTTCGTTTTGGAATGGGAGCTATTAAAGGTGTAGGAGAAGGAGCGGTGAATACTATTGTGGAAGGTAGAAAGGAAGCACCTTATCGGTCTATTTTCGATTTAGCAAAACGAATCGATTTGCGTGCGGCTAATAAAAAAGCTTTCGAAAATTTAGCTTTGGCAGGTGGATTTGACTGTTTTGTTGGAACTCATCGAGCACAATACTTTCATACAGAAGGCGATGGCGTTACGTTTCTTGAAAAGGCTATGCGCTATGGATCAAAATATCAAGAAAATGAAAATTCGTCTCAAGTGAGTTTATTTGGTGAGTCGGCCGAAGTACAAATTCCAGAACCTACAGTACCACCTTGTGACGATTGGAATACCATGGAGAAATTAGCTCGCGAAAAAGAAGTAGTGGGAATATATATTTCAGGTCACCCGTTGGATGATTATAAATTTGAAATGAATTATTTCTGTAATACGCGTCTTGAAGCTTTCAAATCAATGGAACAGTTGGTTGGTAAAAATTTATCGTTTGGAGGGATTGTAACAAATGTCCAACATCGTGTGGCTAAAAATGGAAAAGGTTGGGCTACGTTCAATGTTGATGGCTATGATGAATCGTATGAATTCCGAATTTTTGATGAAGAATATTTGAAATTCAGACATTTCTTAGTGCAAAATAATTTTGCATATTTCCGCGTTACTATTAAAGATGGATGGGTTAATAAAGATACAGGTAAAAAGTCCGATCCTAAAATTGTTTTTACTCATGTGCAGTATTTACAAGATGTATTGGTGGATTTTGCTAAAAAATTAACCATTCAGATGCCTATTGAGGAATTAAAAGAACAGTTGATTCAAAAATTAAATGATTTGTTTCAAAATCACCAAGGAAACTTAAATGTTACTTTTGAAGTTTTAGAGTTGGAGAAAGTAACACGTCAAATTGAACGTAAAATTGAAATGGATGAAGATTTTTCATCAGAGGAGGAAGAAGGTTCTGAAACAATTGTTATGGAAAGTCAAATGGAGGAAGTAGAAGAATTAATTATTAAAAACAAGTTAGAAATGCCTTCACGGAAATTAAAAGTTGGGGTTTCAAAAGAATTATTGGAAGAATTAGAAAAAATGCAATTGAAATTTAAATTGAATTAATCAATTTTGTTAATGTGTAGATAATTAAAACAAATCATAAAATATTTTTAGAATTTAATAAATTTTATAATTTCGCATCATACTAATAAATTAAATAGAAATAAAATGGCTTTAGCAATAACAGATGCTACTTTTGAAGAAGTAGTTTTAAAATCAGATAAACCTGTAGTAGTAGATTTTTGGGCAGCTTGGTGTGGTCCATGTAGAATGGTTGGTCCAGTTATCGACGAAATTTCTTCTGAATATGAAGGTAAAGCAGTAGTAGGTAAGGTAGATGTAGATGCGAATCAAGAGTTTGCTGCAAAATACGGAGTAAGAAATATTCCAACAGTATTAGTATTCCAAAACGGAGAAGTAGTAGGAAGACAAGTTGGGGTTGCTCCAAAGAAAACATATACAGATGCGATTGATGCATTACTATAATCTTTAAAACAAATAGTTAAAAGCTCAACTTAGGTTGGGCTTTTTTGTTTGCGCACTTTTTTTTATATTTGAGATATGAATTTAGATACTCAAATAGAAAAAATATCGAGTTTTAAACACTTAGAACTTTTGGCTAATCAAATTGTAGAAGGATTTATTTCTGGAATGCATAAATCGCCTTTCCATGGATTTTCTGCTGAATTTGCTGAGCACAAAATTTACAATCCAGGTGAAAGTACCAAGCATTTAGATTGGAAATTATATGCAAAAACAGATCGTCTGTATACAAAAAAGTATGAGGAAGAAACCAATTTACGTTGTCATTTGATTATTGATAATTCTTCTTCTATGCATTATCCAAAATTGAAAAACGATCAACAGTTCTACGAAAGTAAAATAGGTTTTTCGGTTTTGGCTTCGGCAGTTTTAATGAATTTATTAAAAAAGCAAAGAGATGCAGTGGGTTTAAGTGTGTATTCTGATACCTATGAATATTATGCACCTGAAAAAGGAAGTGAACGTCATCATCGCATGATTTTGAATCAAATGGAGCAACTATTAGAAAATCAAAAAGATTCAAAAAAAACGGATACGGTAACTTTTTTACATCAAATAGCGGAGAATATTCACCGTCGTTCCATGGTGATATTGTTTACGGATATGTTTCAATCTTCAGATGAAGTGCAAAATGAAAAATTGTTTAAAGCATTACAGCATTTAAAACACAATAAACATAAGGTTGTTTTGTTTCATGTGTATGATGCTAAAACAGAATTCCATTTCGATTTTGATCATGCTCCTAAGAAATTTATTGACGTTGAAACAGGAGAAGAGATAAATTTATTCGCTGAAAATCTTAAAATTGATTATGAAAAATCAGTAAAAAAATACTTTGATAGTATTGAAAATACCTGCTCTGCATACAGAATTAAGTATGTGCCCGTTTCAGTTGATGAAAAATTTGAAAAAATTATTACTACTTATCTTGTTGAAAAACAGAAGTTTGGTTAAAAAACGTAAAAATATTTTAAATTTTTCTCAAAAAACATTTGCAGATTTAAAAAACCGTCTTATATTTGCACTCGCATTAAAGCAAGGTTTGGTAGTTCAGTTGGTTAGAATACATGCCTGTCACGCATGGGGTCGCGGGTTCGAGTCCCGTCCAGACCGCAAAATAAGGGAAGCATTTCGAGGAATCGGAATGCTTTTTTGCCCCTTAAATGAAATGTAATTACATTTTTTTATATATTTTTATATATAAAAAATTCAAAATAGTTGTGTTGTTTAGGTACGAAAGTACCAAGGTTTAGTAGTTAGACCAATGAAAAGCTCTCCAGACTTGGTAGGGCTTTTTTATTTTTTGGTCCTTTATTTGCTAAAAATATGCTTTTGAAAAAATAATTCTCCTCATTACATTGATTATCAGACATTCTTAATTTTCTTTTCAAAAATATGTTCAAAACCCTTGTAAAGTCTGAAAAGAGTAGTATATTTGCACTGCAATAAAGCAAGGTTTGGTAGTTCAGTTGGTTAGAATACATGCCTGTCACGCATGGGGTCGCGGGTTCGAGTCCCGTCCAGACCGCAAAGCGCTTCAAATATGGAGCGCTTTTTTTATATGTATCAAGTTTATATAATATATTCAAAAACGTTAGATGTTTATTATAAAGGATTTACGACTGATTTGGGCAAAAGAATCTTAGAACACTCCTCAGGATTAAGTAGATTTACTTCAAAAGCTACAGATTGGGAATTGGTTTATTCCATTTCATTTGAGACAAAAAAAGAGGCTTTACTAGAAGAGAAGCGATTAAAAAAGTTGAACAGATTATCTATAAAAAAATTACTGATGGATTAGACTACATGCCTGTCATCTCGTTGTGTTCAACGAGACGGGTTCGAGTCCCGTCCAGACCGCAAAGCGCTTCAAATATGGAGCGCTTTTTTTATATGTATCAAGTTTATATAATATATTCAAAAACGTTAGATGTTTATTATAAAGGATTTACGACTGATTTGGGCAAAAGAATCTTAGAACACTCCTCAAGATTAAGTAGATTTACTTCAAAAGCTACAGATTGGGAATTGGTTTATTCCATTTCATTTGAGACAAAAAAAGAGGCTTTACTAGAAGAGAAGCGATTAAAAAAGTTGAACAGATTATCTATAAAAAAATTACTGATGGATTAGACTACATGCCTGTCATCTCGTTGTGTTCAACGAGACGGGTTCGAGTCCCGTCCAGACCGCAAAGCGCTTCAAATATGGAGCGCTTTTTTTATATGTATCAAGTTTATATAATATATTCAAAAACGTTAGATGTTTATTATAAAGGATTTACGACTGATTTGAATAAACGAATTTTAGAACACACAACGGGTTTAAGTAGATTTACTTCAAAGGCTACAGATTGGGAATTGGTTTATTCCATTTCTTTTGAGACAAAAAAAGAGGCTTTACTAGAAGAGAAGCGATTAAAAAAGTTGAACAGATTATCTATAAAAAAATTACTGATGGATTAGACTACATGCCTGTCATCTCGTTGTGTTCAACGAGACGGGTTCGAGTCCCGTCCAGACCGCAAAGCGCTTCAAATATGGAGCGCTTTTTTTATTTTATAGTATACTCAAATTAAAACCAAATAGCCCAATTTTTAATGAATAGCCAAATATAAATACCTAATAAAAGTATTCCATAAAACACTTTCATAAACGTACCTGCTAAAAATCCTGCAAATGCACCTATGGCTGCATTAAATGCTCTTTTTTGATCTTGAGAGTTGTAAATTAATTCTCCAATAAAAGCGCCTAAAAATGCACCAAAAATAAATCCAAAAGGGATTGGGGTAAAGAATCCAATAACTAATCCAATATTCGTTCCCCAAATGCCGTATTTTGTTCCACCAAATTTTTTGGTTCCTTGAGCAGGTATAATATAATCGAGTATACTAATCACTATGGTGAAAAATAAAGTGATTCCCAATAACCAATAGTTCGTTGGAATTCCAGGAATAAAATAAAAACACACTATTCCAATCCACGAAATGGGTAAACCGGGTAAAGCAGGTGCTATACTTCCAATAATTCCTCCTATAATTAAACAAAATCCTAAAATCAATAAAACGTATTCCATAAATTATGTATTTTTGAATTTTAAATTAAACTTTAATGAATAAATTTTTAGTCTTAATTGTGTTTGTCTCACTACAATCGTGCCAATTTTTTGATAAAAAAGTGCCCGATGAAAAGGAGTTATTGCAGCAAGAACTAAAAAAAATCAATTGGAAAGAAGTAGATCAATGGCCAACATTTATAGAATGTGACTCTATCTCTGATAAAGAAAATCAACGTAATTGTTTTTATCAAATGATGTTAACACAATTGCAAGAAAAATTACGAGATGATAGCATTGCTAAACTGTTTCCTCAATTAGATTCTATTCAAGTAAAGGTAACTATTTTTTCCGATTCCAAAGTTAAATTTGAGCCTGTAGTCAATGATTCGGTAAACTTAAACCGTTCACAATTGGATAGTATTTTTCAATTGCGTTTAGCTGATTTTCCCAAAGTAAATCCTGCTATAAAGAGAGGTATTCCGGTTAAAACAGAGTTTCAATTGCCTGTGGTTTTAAAAAAATAATTTAGTTTAATTTTCTATTTTTCCATTGGTAGTTTCCTGAAAACGCTAAGAATACGACAACAATGGTAAAGTAGGGATAGATTAAAAAGCTAGGTATAAATTTTTTAATTTTTACTTGAAAATAGGCAGAAGCAAATCTTAAAAATATAAAATCAATACCCATTTTTACTAGGCTAAAATATAGAAATTGATATATGAAACTATGGTAAAAAAGGGTGAAGAGTAAAGTAGCAATCATTCCAATATTGGTAAAGAAAACAACCAAACCTAAGATTTTAGGATACCAAGTTACATAAGCAGAAGTTTTACTGGCCCATCGTACCCGTTGATGGACTAATTCTTTCCAAGTGAAACAACTATTCGTGTAAACAACAGATTGATTGCCTAAATAGCGCGCCCAGGAAGTGTTTTCTTTTACTATTTTTTGCAATAAAAACACATCATCCCCGCTGGCTAATTTTGTGTTGCCTTCGTATCCATTCAAAATAGTAAATATTTCTTTTTTATAAGCCAAATTAGCACCATTGCACATAAATCCTTTTTCAATGCCAAAACTTCCGGCTGTTACCCCTTGTAAACTTAACATGTCGTTATTTTGAAAATGATGTAAAAAAGAATTTTGATCATGATAAAGTACACTTCCAACCAACATATTCACTGAACTATTTTGAATTTCTTTATCAAAAACAGCTAACCAATTTACGGGTACTATACAATCTGCATCTGTAGCGGCAATCCAATCAAATCTTGCAAGTGGAATAGCGGTTTCAATGGCATCTTTTTTAGGAGAATTAGATTTTCTTTTATTGGGAAAAATAGATACTGCAAACTTGTAGTTTTCAACTTCTACTTTCCATCCGTCATTGGATTCATCATCAATTAAAATAACTTCAAATAAGTCGGTGGGATAATCTAATTTTGAAATACTTTCAAGTAAGGAAGATAAATTGTTAGCTTCATTTCGAAAAGGAACAATGATACTAAATGTTGTTTTGGGAGTTACAATTTCTCTAGTTATTTTTTTATTAGCTTTTACAATTCCAAAAGCTAATTGTGTAATACAAGCCACATAAATAAATAGTATGAAAATAAAGAGAAACATATTTTGCAATTGTTAATTCATTGTTTTTTGTTTCGATTGGTAGGTCATTACAAAGTAACTTCCAATTATCACAGGAAGTACTACATTAAAGAACCACATAAATGTAGTAATAAATAACACAACAACTTCATCAACATCTATTTTTTCAAAGAACCATAACGCTACACCGCCTTTTACAGCAAAATCTAAAAATTGAAAAGAAGGTAAAGACGAGGCAATGAAATAAACGGCCATTATGGTTGAAATAATTGTAAAATAGGGCAACTCAACTCCAAATAAAACAAATAAAAAATAATATTGATGGGAAAAGGTTAGGTAGCGTCCAATCGCTAATATGTTATTTTTAAAATGTATTTTTTTGGGTATTTCATTAATTTTAGAAAGAAAGGCAGCCATTGAATAGCCTTTTATTTCTAAGTTCTTAGTTAATGCTAACAATATAACTACAAGTATTCCAAAGCCAAATATTAGAAGAACCCAATTGTAGAAACCTAAATACAATAACCCAATTATTCCAAAAAGAATACTTAAAAGCATTTGAATGCCGTTGCAAATTAGGTTTAAAAAAATTACTTTTTTGACTTCTTTTTTCGGGAAATAAAGGGCTTTTCCTGCATATTCACCGATTCCGTTTGGCGTAAATAATCCGGCGGTTAATGCCGCTAAAACTTGTTTGGATGCCGCTTTTAAAGAAATGGGATGAAGAACTTGTGCTAAATTTTGCCATTTCAATATTTCTAAAAATCGATTTAAAAAACTTAAAAACAACATGAAAAACAACCAACTAATCGTAAATTTATGCTGTAAGATTGCTTGAAATTGTTTCCAACTCATTTGTTCATTGTGGGCTAGTTTGTCGTAAATAACATAAAAAGCCAAACAAACAATAAGGACTTTGGTAATAAATGTTAGATAATGTTTAGTTTTGTGTGAAATCGAAATCATTTTGCAAAGAAAGAGAAAACTTTGAACTTTAAACTTTAAACGGTAAACAAAATTGTCAAACGAGAGAATCATATTAGGAATTGACCCAGGAACAACCATTATGGGATTTGGATTGATAAAAGTGGTCAATAAGAAAATGGAGTTTATGCAATTGAATGAATTGTTGTTGAATAAATACGACGATCATTATTTAAAATTGCAGAAAATTTTTGAACGGACCATTGAATTAATCGACACCTACCATCCAGATGAAATTGCGATTGAAGCTCCTTTTTTTGGGAAAAATGTACAATCCATGCTCAAGTTAGGTCGCGCCCAAGGTGTGGCTATGGCTGCTGGGTTATCGCGCCAAATTCCAATTACAGAATATGAGCCTAAAAAAATAAAAATGGCAATTACAGGAAATGGGAATGCAAGTAAAGAGCAGGTAGCTAAAATGCTCCAACAATTAGTGGGCTTAAAGGAATTGCCAAAAAATCTGGATTCAACCGATGGCTTAGCTGCCGCGGTTTGTCATTTTTTCAATACAGGCCGACCAGAATTAGGTAAAAAATATACCGGTTGGGATGCCTTTGTGAAACAAAACGAAAATCGAATAAAAAAATAAAGGCTTCATGTACGTTTAAAGTATTCGTGTGACCTTAAATAAAGAAGTCAATAAATTAAAATGTCGGGAATTTACATCCACATACCATTTTGCAAACAAGCATGTCACTATTGTGATTTTCATTTTTCTACTTCTATGAAAAAGAAAGAAGATATGGTATTGGCATTAATTGACGAAATTCAACTTCGAAAAGATGAGTTTGGAGATGAACAGGTTGAAACTATATATTTTGGAGGAGGAACACCAAGTGTACTGACTGTAGATGAAATTCAAGTATTGATTGATGCAGTTTATGAAAATTTTAATGTCACGGAATCTCCTGAAATTACCTTAGAAGCCAATCCGGACGATTTAGATGATGATACGATAATACAATTAGCCAATTCACCAGTAAACCGATTATCAATTGGTATTCAATCTTTTTTTGAAGAGGATTTGAAACTCATGAATCGGGCACATAATGCAATGGAAGCCAAAAGATGTTTGCAAACGGCTACCCAATATTTTGACAATATTAGTTTGGATTTGATATACGGCATGCCCAATATGAGCAATGAAAAATGGTTGCAGAATGTGCAAACTGCATTGTCGTTTGGTGTTCCACATATTTCAAGTTATGCCTTGACCGTTGAACCCAAAACAGCGTTGAAAAAATTAATCGAAAAAAAAGTCGTTGAGGCACCAAAGGATGAAGTTGCTCAGGAACATTTTTTAGTTCTTATTGAAGAATTAGAAAAAAACGGATTTATACATTATGAGTTGTCTAATTTTGGTAAACCAGATTATTTTTCAAAAAACAATACGGCTTATTGGTTGGGTAAAAAATACATAGGAATTGGTCCTTCGGCTCATAGTTATAACGGAAAAGAACGCAGTTGGAATATTGCAAATAACACCTTGTATTTAAAAGCTATTCAAGAAAATAATTTGCCAAATGAAATAGAAGTGCTAACCAAGACAGATCGGTATAACGAATACATTATGACGGGTTTACGAACCATTTGGGGAGTTTCTTTGAAACGTGTGGAATTCGAATATGGAGAACGGTATTTGTTATATTTGTTAGAGCAATCCAAGAAATATATCCATTCAGAACACTTACAAATTGAGGCAGATGTATTAACAACCACCAAAAAAGGAAAATTCTTAAGCGATGGTATTGCTTCGGATTTATTTTTATTAAATTTGGAATAAAAGAAATACACTCTAAAATAATGAAATTGTCTTTTGAAAATTATATAATCGATCTATCAAAACCTATAGATATTTCGCTTCCTATCACAACAGATGGTAAAAATCCGATTGCATGGTATCAAAACCAACCGGAAATTGAACCTGTAAAAATGGGCGATTGGATAGGAAAAGTTTCGGAAGGAAAATCTTCGACAAATTTTAATAATATCTTTTTTAATCCGCACGCACACGGCACACATACGGAATGTTTGGGTCATATTACCAAAGATTTTTACAGTATAAATCAAACCTTGAAGCAATTTTTCTTTACGGCAGAACTCATTTCAATTCAACCTGAAATATATGAGGGTGATTTAGTAATAACTAAAGATTTAGTAGAAAAAGCAATGGGTTCTAAAACGCCAAAAGCTTTAATTATTAGAACCTTGCCAAATCTCGATTCCAAAAGACATTTAAATTATTCCAATACTAATCCGCCTTATTTAAGTGAAGAAGCAGCTGTTTTTATTCGAGAAAAAGGAGTGGAGCATTTGATGATTGATTTGCCAAGTGTAGATAAAGAGCACGATGAAGGGAAATTGGTAGCGCACAAGGCATTTTGGAAGGTAAAAAACGTAAATGAAGTTAATAGTGATGCTCGATTTAATGCAACCATTACGGAGTTGATTTTTGTTCCAGATGAAGTATTAGACGGAAGTTATCTGCTTAATCTACAAATGGTATCCTTTGAAAATGATGCAAGTCCGAGTAAACCAATTTTATATTCACTAGAGAATAATTAATAAAATGAATATCCAACAGTTATATGAATTTTGTTTGAACAAAAAAGGGGTAACCGAACATTTTCCTTTTGATGAAGATACGCTGGTTTTTAAAGTAGGAGGTAAAATGTTTTGTTTAACATCGTTGTCTGAATGGGAAAAAGGAACTCCAAGTTTAAATTTAAAATGCGATCCTGAAAAAGCCATTCTTTTACGTGAGGAATTTGAAGCCGTAAAACCGGGTTATCATATGAGTAAAGTGCATTGGAATACCGTTTCAACAGGAAATGATGTTACCAATACACTGCTGTTAGACTTGATTAATCATTCTTATGAACTGGTTTTTAATAGTTTGTCCAAAAAGTTACAACAAGAAATAGCCCAATCTTAAAATTAGGCATTACATTTGATAGAAATAAAAACAATCAACTAAAATAATCATGATAGAAAATTTAAAAAAAATATTAAACGAAGACCAAGATCCAAAAGCAATAGAGAAAATTTCTTCGAAGTTAGATAATTTATTAATGTCCAATGAAGAAGTAGGGTATATAGCCGTACAAAAGAAGCCCGCTATAACCGTTTTTCCAGATAGTGTGGTGGTAACCAACAAGCGTATCATTTTATGTAAACCTAAAAATTTAGGATTATCAATGGAGTTTGTGGATTACGATTGGAATGATATTGCAGGGGCTTTCGTAAAAGAAGGGATATTGGGAGCAGATTTTACATTTAATACAAAATCTGATTTAACCCATACAGTAGATTATTTGCCAAAAAATCAAGCTCGAAAATTGTATACGTATTCAAAAGAACAGTTGGATAATTTAAAATCGAGTACCGTTTTTAATGCTAATTCTGAGCCGGTGTTCAAAAATGAAGAAATAATTCCTTCCATTGAAGCAGAAGAAATTCCTGTAGAAGAAGTAACACATTTGGCGGAAATAATGCCTGTTGCGACTGAAATTAGCGTGCCAGATACAGAAATTGAGGCTGAAATTCATCATGAAAAATCCCTTAAAGATTTGACGAAAGAGGAGTTGTTTGAAAAATTACAGAATTATAAAAAGCTGTTAGATAATGGTTTAATTCTTCAAGGCGAATATGATCGGTTAAAAAATGAAATTATTCCTTATTTATAAAAAGAAAAGCCAATAGTTACTATTGGCTTTTTTTATTTTTAATTGAAATATTCTAAAAACAAAAAATCCCGACGTAGTCGGGATTTTGTGGTACCTCCAGGAATCGAACCAGGGACACATGGATTTTCAGTCCATTGCTCTACCAACTGAGCTAAGGTACCTTGTAATCGTTGAGCATTTCTGCTTGCTGATTGCGGGTGCAAATATAGAACCATTTTTATTATTTCCAAAACAAAAAATAAAAAAAATCAATTTTGTACCTTTGTGTTCTTAAATTTAGAATATGATATTAACCGTAGATATTGGAAATACATTCATCAAAGTAGCTGTTTTTGAAGAAGTTGAATTGGTAGAGAAATTTGTTTTTACTACTGAAGAAGTTGAAAAAAAAATTTTAAAAATTTTTAAAAAATATCCAAATTTATCAGCTGCGATCTATTCTTCTGTTGGAAAAAAGAGTGATTTGCTTGATGAAAGTATAAGCAAACATGTAAAAATTACTAAAATAGACGCTGGTTTTAATTTTCCTTTTATAAATAAATATGAAACTCCTAAAACCTTAGGTGTAGATAGGATGGTGCTCGCTTCGGGTGCTACCTTAGCTTTTGCTAATAAAAATTGTTTGGTTATTGATGCGGGAACTTGTGTAACTTATGATTTTATTTCAGATCAAAACGAATATTTAGGTGGAGCAATTTCACTAGGGATTAGACTGCGCTACGAATCTTTACATAATTTTACCGCAAAATTACCTCTATTGGAAAAAAAGAACCCAGACCATTACATTGGAAAAAATACAAATGAAGCTATTCATTCTGGTGTTATTATTGGATTATTAAATGAAATTGAAGGTTTTATTTCTAAATATTCTGTTAATTATCAGGATTTAACAGTAATTTTAACAGGAGGAGATGCTAATTTTTTGGCTAATCAATTAAAAAGCACCATATTTGCCGATGAAAATTTTTTATTGAAAAGTTTACAACAATTACACTCATATAGTTTACAAAATGATTAAAAAAATAGTATTCGCAGTTTTAGTTTTTATTAGCGGGCAATTATTTTCTCAAGAAAATACCGCGTCGCCTTATTCTTTTTACGGGATAGGTGATGCAAAGTTTAAAGGTACAAATGATATTATTGCAATTGGAGGATTGAGTGTTTATTCAGATAGTACGCATTTAAATGTATTGAATCCAGCTTCATATGCTAATCAAATGTTAACAAGCATACAGGTTGGAGGTACATCTAATTTCTATAAATTAAGTTCAAGTACGGATACTCAAAAAGCGCAAAAAACAACATTCGATTATTTAGTTATTGGCTTACCATACAGTAAAAAATTAGGATTCTCTTTAGGGTTGTTACCACAAAGTGCAGTAGGTTATAGATTGGTAAACGATCAATTAAGTACTAATAATTATGCTTACAGATATAACGGTTCAGGAGGATTAAATAAAGTGTATTTTGGTGCAGGTTATCAGTTGACTTCAAAATTGAGCGTAGGGATGGATTTTCAATATTTATTTGGTTCAATAGATGCCAAAACCACGTTGTTAATAAGTAATGTTCAATTTAGTACAAGAGAGATCAATAATTCTAATGTAACTGGAGTAGGTTTGAATTTTGGATTGAATTACCAGTCAAAGTTAAACGATAAAATTAATTATAGAACTAGTTTTACATTTGCACCAGAGATGAAATTAAATTCTAAAAATTCCAGACAAATTGCAACCATTTCTTTCGGAGCGGATGGAACTGAAATTCCTGCAAGTGTAAATGATATAGATGTAGCGGATACAAAATTAGTGTTGCCTACAAAAATTGCTGCTGGATTTGGATTAGGAAACAGAAAATGGTTTGTAGGAGCTGATTATACGTTTAGAGGTACAGGTAATCAAGTGAATAGGTTTGAAAATTATTCAAATGTTTCATATGAAAATTCATCTAAAATAGCAATTGGAGGTTTCTTTATTCCTAAGTATGATTCTTATAAAAATTATTTTGAAAGAGTTACGTACAGAGCCGGATTTAGATATGAAAATACAGGTTTGGTAATTAACAATACTTCTATAAAAGATAGAGCATTAAGTTTCGGATTTGCGTTTCCTATTACAGGAACATTTTCAAGTTTGTCAATTGGTTCAGAATGGGGAACAAGAGGAACAAGCGCAAATGGATTGATAAAAGAAAATTATTTTTCTGTGAATGTAGGGCTGATTTTTAATGATAAATGGTTTAAAAAGAATCTTTACAATTAAATTGCTATGGGTAGAAATTTTTGGATACTATTCATTGGAATGTTGGCTTTTGTTTCGTGTGAAAGTAATTTGAAAGATGTTCAAAATATTTATAAAACAACTTTTGTTCCAACTGGTGAGGCAGATTCAATAAATTTGAAATATACTGATTCTGGAAAAGTAAAATCCAAATTACAAAGTCTAAAAATGTTAGATTATTCCTCAGCAAAAAATCCATTTATCGAATTTCCCAAAGGAGTACTCGTTACATTATATGATGCCAAAAATAAAACTACTACAATAAAAGCTGATAAGGCGTATTCCTATAAAAGTACACAGATTATTGATTTGCAAGGAAATGTTAAGATTGAAACTTATGATGGTAAGATTTTACAGTCCAATCAATTGTATTTTGATCAAAAAAATGAATGGTTTTTCACTGAAGAAGCGTTTAAATTCATGGACCAAAATGGAAGTTATATAGAAGGTGTTGGAATCGATTTTAGTAAAGATTTTAAAGTCTTTAATATGCAAAATAATAGAGGTGAAGTTAATAATGTTGATTAAATAAAGTAAAAAATGAAATGGCTTAAATACTCTCAATATCTGTATTTGTTTGCAGGTATTGTTTTTTTTATCAGTGCAGTGTATAAATTTTTCTCTCAGGAAACTTATATGTTACAATTCTTTATTTCAGGTGTGCTAATAATTATGTACTTCGTTAGACGAAATTTTGTTAAAAGAATTGAAAATCGTCAAAAAAATCAATAAAAAAATACTTTACTATTTTATTATTAAATAGATAATTGTATTTTCGCCCTCTGAATAAAAATAATCAAAATAAAAATGGCAATTTTATCAAAAATTAGACAACGTTCTATTTTGCTAATCCTAATTATTGCGTTAGCATTATTTTCATTTGTACTTGCAGATGTGATTAAAAGTGGTGGATTTAGTGGAAGTTCAAACAAAGTAGGTTCTATCAATGGAACCGATGTTGATTACCAAGAATTCATGCAAAAAGTTAGTAATGCAGAAAAATCACAACAAGGTATGACTACAACTCAAGCAATTAATAATGTTTGGGAACAAGAAGTTAGAAAAGTACTTTTGAATGAACAGTATGAAAAAATTGGTCTTGTTTTAGGTAAAGATCAAATTATGGGTGTAATTAAAAATCATCCACAATATTCTCAAGCACCACAATTTTTAAATGCTGCAGGTAAATTCGATGAGAAAAAATTTGAAGAATATATCAAATCATTACAAAATGCTCCTGATCAAACAACTTGGCAACAATGGTTAGCTTTTGAAAATGATTTACAAGATTATGCAAAAGAGCAGATATACAATACATTAATAAAATCTAGTGTATATACGACTAAAGCTGAAGGTAAAGCTAAATATGAAAGAGAGACTAATAAAGTTGATTTCGATTTCGTTTCTGTAGCTTATTCAACAGTAAGTGATGATCAGGTGAAAGTGACTGATGAAGAAATTATTGCTTACATGAAGAAAAATCCTAAAAAATATAAATACGACAATACTAGAACTTTAGAATTTGTTGTTATTGACAATAAGCCTTCAAAAGAAGACGAAAATGCAATGAAAACTAAAATTGATGGTTTGTTAAAAGGAGGTGTTGTTTACAATAGTAAAACAGGTAAAAATGACACTATTCCAGGATTTGGAGCAGCAAAAAATATTGCTGAATTTGTAAATTCAAATTCTGATTTAAAATTTGATTCTACTTATGTAGCTAAGAAAGATTTGTCTCCAGAATTTGGTGAACAACTATTTAACTTAGCTCCAGGACAAGTTTATGGTCCGTATGTTGAAGGTGGTTATTACAAATTAACTAGATTAGTTGGAAGAAAATCGAATGCTAATGCAAAAGTAAGCCATATTTTAATTGCTTATAAAGGAGCTTCTTCAGCTGCGCCTACAGTTAAATTAACAAAAGAAGAAGCAAAAGCGAAAGCAGATAATTTATTAGCTCAAGTTCAAGCTAATCCAGGTAATTTTGGAATGTTAGCAATGGCTAATTCAGATGATCAAGGTTCTAAACAAAATGGAGGGGTGTATGATAATGTTGCTCCTGGTCAAATGGTTAAACCTTTTGATAACTTCTTATTTAATAACCCTGTTGGGAAAATGGGTGTAGTTGAAACTGATTTTGGTTTCCACGTAATGAGAGTTGAAGCAAAATATGATGCTGTTGCTTTAGGTACAGTTGGATTAAAAATTCAACCTTCTGAAAAAACAGAAAACGCAAACTATGCAAAAGCAAATAAATTTGAAGCAGATGCTACTGCAAATGGGATTGAAAAAGCAGCTAAAGCTTCTGGTTTAAAAGTTGCTCCGTCTGCAAGTGTAAGAGCTTATGATGAAAATATTAATGGTTTAGGTATTCAAAGACAAATCGTTTCTTGGGCATTTAATGAAGAAACTGCTGAAGGAGCTGTAAAAAGATTTGATATTCCAAACGTTGGATTTGCTGTTGTTAGTTTAAAAGCTAAAAACGATAATGGATTATTACCAATTGATTTAGCAAAACAATCTGTTGAGCCTTTAATTAAAAACGAGAAAAAAGCTGAAATCATTAGAAAGAAAATGAATGGTGCTACTTTAGAAGCAGTTTCAAAAGCTTCTGGAGCAACTATTACTCCTGTTATTGGTTTAAGTTTAGGTAATCCTGTTTTACCAAATATTGGATATGAGCCTAAAGTAGTTGGAACAGCTTTAGGATTAGCTCAAAATAAAACTTCTAAGTTGATTGATGGAAATATGGGTGTATATATGGTTAAAACTAAATTATACTCAAAAGCTCCAGTGATCAAAGATTTTACATCACAAATAGATCAATTATCTCAACAAACTAAAGGTGGTGCTTCTTACAGAGTTATTCAAGCTTTAAGAGATAGAGCAGATATAACAGATAATAGAGGTAGATTTTAATCTATTTTTAGGATAATATTAAAAAGGCTGAATTTATTTTCAGCCTTTTTTTATTTTTGTTTTTTATTAGAATAGAATTTAAAAATGAAGAAATTTTTAGTAGTAGGCTTAGGTAATATAGGTTCTGAGTATGTAAATACACGACATAATATTGGGTTCAAAATTTTAGATTATTTTGCAAATAAAGAATCTATTTCATTTCAAACAGCAAAACTTGGTGATATTGCCGAATTTAAAGTAAAAGGTAGAACTATACTATTTTTAAAACCAAATACTTACATGAATTTAAGTGGTAAAGCAGTAAAGTTTTGGATGGATAAAGAGAATATTGAAAAAGAGAACATATTAATTATTACCGATGATTTAAATTTGCCTTTTGGTAGTATTCGTTTAAAAGGAAAAGGATCTGACGGCGGACATAATGGACTTAAAAACATTCAACTTCTTTTGAATACTACAGAATACCCGAGATTTCGATTTGGTATAAGCGATGCCTTTAAAAAAGGACAACAAGTAGATTATGTTTTAGGTGAATGGGACGATGATGAAAAAGAAAAATTAAAAGAGCGATTAGAATTGTCTTCAGAAATTATTAAATCTTTTGTATTAGCCGGATTAAATAATACTATGAATGCATTCAATGGTAAATAATAAAGCCCCAAAATGGGGCTTTAATTTTTTAAATATTCTATGTTGTGGTTTATTCCACTACAATTTTCTTAACTACTTTTCTATTACCATCTTGAACAGTAACCAAATAAATTCCTGTTTCAACATTGTTTAATGAAATAGTATGATTGAATAAGCCATTATTTTCAAATGTTTTGGTGAAAACTTGTCGGCCTCTTACATCGTGAACTTTAATATCTGTTTGATTTGATTCAGTTTGGAAATTAACAGTGAATGTTCCGCTATTTGGATTAGGATAAATTGATAAATCATTTATAGCATTAAAACTTTCGTTAGTTAAAGGAGTTTGGGCCATACATATGTTTAAACTCCAATTGGTTACATTTCCTGTATCACCTGTGAACCAATCGGTAGCTCTTAATGTCCAAGTGCCGTTTGCAGTTTTTCCTGCCAATCCTGTTAATGGCGTTTGAGGTTTTACATTTCCAGTGATTAGTGGAGACAAACATGATCCATTTGGTAATGCACTTGTGCCAGCATCGGTAAAATTAAAATTATATGTAGTACTAGCCGAAATTCCTTCGTCACAGTTTCTATTCATTAAATTTATTACAGTACCATCAGGATGTACTAATTGAACAACTAAATCCTGAACATAGCTGTGACTTAATGTTAACGATGTGGATATAGAATTAATATTCCCTGTTACCGTGCCTGGAACTGCAATCGTTTTTGATGCAGTTGTTCCTGGTGTATTTGCTCCGGCTCCATCTTGAATATTTAAAGTAGTATTATTTGAATAAGTATAGCTACAGTTTGATTCTCCGGTAGTAAATCTGAATGCTGCACTATATGAGCCTGAACATCCTGCGTTTTTAGGCATTACTCTCCAATAATAGTTCGTAATTTCAGATAATCCTGTAATTGTAACCGAGTTTGTTGTTGTAGTTCCCGAGGCTAAAATAGTTGTAAAAGTTGCATCAGAAGCTATTTGATAATCATATCTGGTTGCAACTGCATTAGCTGCCCAAGTCAAGGTTGTAGTAGTTGATACTCCTGTTGCTAAATTCGCTGGGCTAGTTAAGTTTTGTGTGCCAAAGCTGCCACTTACAACAGATAAATATAAATTTACAGTCTTAGTTGTGGCTCCAGAAGTTCCTGTAACTACTATGGTATAACTTCCAATAGGTACTGCAGCAGTTGAAGATAAGTTTACAGTTACTGTTCCGTTAGATGAAATTGAACTTGGTGAAAAAGAAACAGTTGTGTTTGCTGGGTTGCCAGTTGCACTAAGTGTTGCGGTTCCAGAAAAACCTCCAAAAGTAGAGTAGTTTAATGTATATGAAGTGCTATTTCCTTGGCAAATGGTTGAGTTTTGTCCGCCACTACCACCACCGTACGCTAAGCCGAAAGTTGATCCTGGTGCAGTAATTGTAAAGTTTGTATTAGAAATGTCAAAGAAGACATGGTTGTATCCTTTTACCATTATTCTGTTTGTTGTTCCAGTATTGTTTGGTACTAAAATAGTTTCAGAGCCATCATTAGGAACATTAGAAGCTAATAAAATTGGATAAGTGTTTCCTCCGTCTGTCGATAAGAAAATGTCAACTGTAGCACTGTTTACATTGTTTGCTGTTGTTCCAGCAACATTCCAAGTAACCGTTTGATTGGTTCCTGCTTGCCATGAAACAGCTGTGTTTGGAGCTGTTACGGCAAATGGGCCAGCGGTTGCGTTAACAGTTAATTTTACAGTGTCATATTCTGTTAAACCAAAACCAGCTACGTTGTCTCTTACGGTTACTGCAAAATTTAAATCTCTCGCTACAGAGCTTAATGCCTCTACGTTAATTTCGGTTCCAGCAGTTGTAACTGAATTTGCAATTACACTTTGAATTCTTGGGAAATATCTATGTGTAGCAGAAGTTGGGGTATAAGATCTAAATGTTGGTCCTCCAGTTTTTGTTGCGCTCGCAGCACTTGAAGCGCCGGTTTGTGTTGTTGCGTTGTCAATTTGTTCCCAACAATAAGTGAGTGAATTTCCAGCATCGGGATCAGAGCCAACAGCAGTTAAAATAAAAGGAGTACTTTTAGGAATGGTATAATCTAAACCGCCATTTACAGTTGGAGTGTTATTGCTAATTGAATTTCTAACAGGACAAGTTTTACTTTCCATGTTTGTTTGCACTTGGTCTATGCTCGCAATATGAAAATAAGCATCGGAATTGGGTTGTACATCTTGACCCGTTATTCCAGCGTATCCCATGATTGTAGATCCTGATCCAGGTTCCATATTAACACCAGAACCTTCTACATTGTGAGAAAAAGTGTGATTTGCACCAAATTGATGTCCTAGTTCGTGCGCAACGTAATCTATATCAAATGTATCGCCTGCAGGAACTCCGTTTGAAGGAGAAGTAAATCCGCTCCCTTTTTGTCCATCTTCACAAACACAACCAATGCAACCTGCATTACCTCCACCTCCAGAAGCACCAAATAAATGGCCAACATCATAGTTTGATTCTCCAACTACAGTAGTTAATGTGTTTTGTAATTCTGCATTCCAAGCACCTCCGCTACCTGCTGCTGCAGCTGAATAAGGGTCAGTTCCAGCATTGTAGTAAATTACACTTGAAGATTGAGATATAATGTTCATATGGATACAAAAGTCTTTTTCAAATACTCCATTTACTCTTGTCATCGTGTTATTGAACGCGGCTAATACATTTCCAACTTGAGCAGCACTAGTTGCTCCAAAATAATTAGAGTATTCAGCAGTACAAGATAAAGCTAGTCTAAAAACTAAAATCTGATTTAAACTAGATCTGCTTGTGGTTGAAGTTTTAGAAGCGATTTTAGTTGCAAAAGCAACTTCGTCTGTAGAACAAGTAAAAGGTAATTTGCCTTTTCTGCTTTTTGATGAATATACAGCATAAATGGTGTTGTCTGAAGAATAGGCTTCAATGAATTCGCTCTGACCATTAGGTTTAATAGTCATTGTTTGAATGCTATTCGGGCTTACACTTAAACGGAGTGTGTAATTTTTGTTTTCTACCCCAACGCCAACATAGGAACGAATTTCTGGAAACTGAGCTTGTAACTCACGGTCAAAATTAGAAGCTTCGTACATTTTGTAGTTTTCAAATTGTCCTTCAGAATTTGGGATGGAGATGATAACTGTTTTAGGGTTTTTAACAAACCTATCATCAGCCTGAAATAAGGATTGTTTTAACGCATTAACATTTAATTGAAATAGTTTAAATTGATCTGGAAAATTTTCTCTGGAAACGGTTTTGTTAATTGATTTCACATCTTTTGATGTTTTAGAAACCCATAATTTATCGCTCTGAGAAAAAACAACTGTAAAAGTAAATATACTCCATACAGTTAATAGTAGTTTTTTGTTCATTTGATGTGATATTGAGGTTAATTAACAAATATAATCAATTATATTTAATAAAAACCACAATAAAGTATAAATTATGCAAAAACCGCTTAAGAGCGATTTGTTTTCTATTAAATCATCTTCTTGAAGTTAATTTTTTGTTGTTTTGTTGTATTTGCACTTCTAAAATTAATCTATCTGTTGGTTGATTGTAATAATTATTTGTTGATTATTAAGAGTTATTTGTCAAATTGTTAGGTAATTGAAAAAAAATAAATTAGTTTTGTTCTATTAATCAAATCTAAAAGTAAATTAAATGAGAAAAATTACTCTTTTAGCTCTAATGATGACTACTTTTATATCATTTGGGCAAAACAAGAATAATGGAAAAGTTGTTTTTGGAAAAACAATTTCTCCAGAATTAATTTCTCCATCTGGGCATATTCGTTGTGCTTCTACAGAATATTTAGCTTCTAAGCAAGAGAAAGGAACAGCTGTTAGTAATGAAATTTTCGAACAATGGTTGGCTCCAAAAGTAGAAGAAATTCGTAAAATGAGAAAGGCGAGAATGTTGCCATCTGTTATTAGAATTCCAGTTGTGGTGCATATTATCCATAATGGAGATGCAGTTGGAGTAAATGAAAATATTCCTGATGGTCAAGTATTATCGCAAATTACAGTGTTTAATCAAGATTTCAGAAGACTGATTGGGACACCAGGTTATGGTGCGGGTGTAGATACTACTATTGAATTTTGTATGGCAGTTGTAGATCCAAATGGTAACCCAACAAATGGTATTGATAGAAAAAACTTAGGTATTGCATCTTTTGGTCAAGCTCAGGTTGAGGCTGCTAAAGCTTCTACTATATGGGACCCTACAAAGTATTTAAATTTATGGACTTTTAATTTTGGAGGCGATTTAGCCGGTGTTTTAGGTTATGCTCAATTCCCGTCGGGTTCTGGTTTAGCAGGTATGCCACAAGAAGATTGTATTACAGGTGAAGCGTCAACTGATGGTGTAGTTTGTAACTATGGTACTTGGGGTTCAAGAACTATTTTCCCTGCTGGAAATTATTCTGATACTACATATGATAAAGGAAGAACAATGACGCATGAAGTTGGTCATATGTTAGGACTTAGACATATTTGGGGAGATGATGGTTGTACTTCAACAACTAATAATTATACAACAGAAGATTTTTGTGCTGATACACCAGTGGCAGCAGCGGCAAATTTTGGTTGCGCAACAGGTACTGATAGTTGTCCACTAGCTCCTGGAAATGATCAAGTTGAAAATTACATGGATTATTCTGACGATGCTTGTATGAATATGTTCACTCAAGATCAAAAAGACAGATTATTAGCGGTATTAATGAATTCACCTAGAAGAGATGATTTATTAGTTTCTACTGTTTGTTCACCTCAACAAGCTTCTATTCAGTTTAAGCGTATGCAATGTGAGCAACGTTTGACTAATACTGATGTTTTAGAAGGTAATGGTTGTGGGTATACTGAATATACTGCTCCTGTGTCTATAAATAAAGCACCTACAGCTAATGCAGTAGTAACATTCTCGATTGATGGAACATCTCAGGCTAATGCTAATGATATTCAAATAGTTACGCCTACTTTAACTTTTAATGCTGGTTCAACTACAGATCAAAATTTTGTATTTAGAGTTTACAAAGATAAATATGTAGAAACAGATGAAAATCTTGTAATAACATTTACAGTTAATGCAAACGGAGGTGATGCATTTGCTAATGCTGAGGGTAACAAATTATCATTAACTATTAAAAATGATGATACTAATCCAACTACTTCAACAACAACAAATTTAATTTCTGAGGATTTTGAAAGTGCAACTGATTGGACTGTTTTAGATGGTGATGGAGATACTAGAAATTGGGGTATTGTTACAGGAGCAAATGGAGTTGGGACTGCACCAAATACAATTCAAGGAAAATGTGCTTATTCTGAAAAAAGTTTAACATACTTAGGAGGTACTGGAAATGCTACACCTAACAATTATATGATTAGTCCACAAATTACAATTCCAACAGGAATTACAAGTGCTACACTAACATATATTATTGCTGGTTATGGTGCAACAGCTGGAAATTATACTGTTTATTTTGCAACTAATGTTTCATCAGCTGCAAATATTAATTCAGGTACTGTGTTACAAACTAGTACTACAATTGGAAGTAATGCTTCTGTTTTAAGAAATCATAGTTTATTAGCTTTAGCTGGACAAACTGGTTATATTGTATTTAGACATAGTAATTTAAATTCAGCTAGTGGTTTATTGTTACTTGATACTGTTAATTTAGATGTAGTTAGTCAAACAAATGTTCAAACAGCTGTTAACAATGCAACTAGTGGAACAAACAACTTAATTGGTTCTGGAACAGGTGCGTTTTATGATTCTGCTTCTCGTAATATTATGACAAATATTAATGTTACAAGTAATACCAACTTTGGTTGTACTTCAGTTGCAGTAACAAGAGCAGGTACTGGTGCCTTACAATATGGTACATCAGCTAATGTTTTAGATTATGCAATGTCTAAACAATTTACAATAACTCCAGCAACTACAACAACTGGAACTGCAACAATCACATTCTACTTCACTGAAGCTGAAATTGCTGGTTGGGAAGCGGCAACATCAAACAATAGAGCTTCTTTATATGTTGTTAGAGATGGATTAACAAGAGAGGTAATGCCAGTAACAATCGGTTCATTTGGAACAAATGTAACTTTAACTGCAACTTTTTCAAATGGTATTGATGGTGTGTATTCTTTTGCTAGACTTCAAAGTTTACCTTCTGAATCATTTGAGTTAAATGATTTAGTTTTATATCCAAATCCAAATAATGGAGTGTTTAATTTACAATTCGTACCATCATCAAATTCAATTGCAATTTCTGTATTTGATATAAGAGGAAGAGTTGTTTATGATAAAACTTTCGAAAACAATGGATTATTTAACGAAAACATAAGTTTAAACAATGTAGAAACTGGTGTTTATATTGTTAAAATTCAAGATGGAAATAAGAAAACAGTTAGAAGAATAATTGTAGATAAATAATTGTTATAATAATTAATTATAAAAAGGATTGGACATTGTTCAATCCTTTTTATTTTTGCATAAAAATCAGATTTTGAAAGTTTATCATAATATATTCGATATACACGTTAATAATAAAACAGTTGTTACCTTAGGTACTTTTGATGGAGTCCATAAAGGACATCAAGCTATTTTAGATAGATTAGTAAATCTGTCAAAATTAGAAGGCTTAGATAGTTTGGTGTTAACTTTTTTTCCACATCCTAGACTAGTAGTTGCAAGTGAAAACGAAGTTAAATTATTAAATACAATTGATGAGCGTACCGAACTTCTTGAAAAAAAGAATATTAATCATTTTGTAATTCATCCTTTTGATCAAGAATTTGCCAATTTAACTCCGGAAGAATTTGTTAAAAAAATCTTAGTTGATCAATTTAAAATACAAAAAATCATCATTGGCCATGATCATAAGTTTGGAAAAAATAGAGCGGCGGATTTTAATGACTTGAAAAATTTTGGTCAACAATACGGTTTTGAAGTTGAAGAAATTTCGGCTCAATTAGTAGATGAAGTTTCTGTAAGTTCTACTAAAATTAGAAATGCTTTAATAGACGGTAATGTTGAATTAGCAAATGAATATTTAGGCTATCAATATTCAATTCAAGGTGAAGTACAAAAAGGAAATCAACTAGGAAGAACAATTAATTTTCCTACGGCTAATATTGTAGTAAAAGAAGATTATAAACTTATTCCCAAAATTGGTGTATATGCAGTGAATATTATTCATGATTCAACTCGTTATTTTGGTATGATGAATATTGGAATGCGTCCTACAATAAATGGAACAACAAAAACAATAGAAGTAAACATTTTTAATTTTGATAAAGATATTTATGGGGATATTTTAAAAATTGAATTTGTAAAAAAAATTCGTGAAGAACAAAAATTTGAATCTTTTGATCATTTAAAACAACAATTATATAAAGATCAAAATACTGTCAAAAATATCTTTAAAATATAAAATCAATATGAAAAGTTGGTTGCAAACAAATATTGATAATTCTGGATTGATATTGTTTCGAATTCTACTTGGTGTATTGATACTTTTTGAATCATTCGGAGCCATTTTATTTGGTTGGGTTCAATCTGTATTTGTAACTTCTAAATTTACATTTAATTTCATTGGTTTTGATTTTCTTCAGGTTCTTCATGGAGAAAAAATGTATTTGTATTTTAGTATAATGGGGTTTTTAGGTTTACTCATTATATTAGGATTGTTTTACAGATTTGCAATAATCATGTTTACTATATTGTGGACTTCAGTATATTTAGCTCAAAAAGAATACTATAATAACCACTATTATTTTTTAGTTTTAGTTGGATTAATTATGTGTTTTTTACCTGCTAATGCTAAAGTGAGCTTGGATTCCAAAATAGCACCTCATATCAAAGCATATACTGTTCCTCGTTGGATGCCGTTTCTTTTAATTTTGCAAATGGCCATTTTGTACTTTTATGCCACAATAGCAAAACTATATCCCGATTGGCTTGATGGAACTTTTGCTAAAATTTTATTAAATGGAATAACCCAGCGAGATGAATTATTGCACCTTTTTAATCATCAATGGTTTTATTTGTTTTATGCTTACGCCGGAATTTTGTATGATTTACTAATTGTGCCTTTTTTATTCTGGAAAAGAACAAGAATTTTCGGAATTATTGCTTCGTTTGCTTTTCATCTTTCAAATGCTTTTGCCTTAAAAATTGGAATATTTCCTTTTTTAGCGTTAAGTTTTATTGTGCTTTTTATTGATCCAGAAAAAATAAATAAACTGTTGTTTAAATCAAATTTAAGTAGTTCCCTTAGTCAAAATCCAAGAGTTAACTTATATAAATGGTTTTTCATCCCTTTTTTTATCATTCAAATTATTTTACCAATTCGACATTATTTTATTAAAGGCGATGTGTTGTTTACAGAAGAAGGACATAGACTGGCATGGCGAATGATGTTGCGAGAAAGAGTAGGAGCTTTAAAAATTAAAATAGTTAATAAAAATAGGGGTAACACTTTTTACCACAATATGTTAAAAGATTTAAATGCAAAACAATTAAAAGTAGTTTCTTATTCCCCCGACTTAATTTGGCAATATTGTCAAAAATTAAAACAAGAATATCCTTTTCCTGTTGAAATTTATGTTGAAAGTTTCGTGTCTGTTAATCGTCGTCCTTTTAACAGAATGATTGATGAAAAAGTAAATATGGCTGTAGCTAAATTTGACTATTTCTTTCATAATGATTGGATTTTATTGCAAGATTTAGAATAGTTACATAATTCCAATTTTTTTTAATTATTTTTGAAGCTTCAAACAAATAAAACATGAGTACTACAAGACATAATTGGACTAAAGAAGAAATAATAGCTATTTATAATAAACCTTTAATGGATTTGTTATATGAAGCTGCAACAATTCATAGAGAACATCATGATCCTAATGTGGTTCAGGTATCTACACTATTGTCTATAAAAACTGGTGGTTGTCCAGAGGATTGTGGTTATTGCCCACAAGCAGCGCGATATCATACGGATATTGAAGGTAATGATTTGATGACGGTTCAGCAAGTTAAAGCACAGGCACTAAGAGCAAAATCATCGGGTTCTTCACGAGTTTGTATGGGTGCCGCTTGGCGAAATGTTAAAGACGGACCAGAATTTGATCAAGTTCTTGAAATGGTGCGTACGATAAATAAGTTAGATATGGAGGTGTGTTGTACACTCGGAATGTTAACGGAAAATCAAGCACAACGATTAGCTGAAGCTGGATTATATGCCTATAATCATAATTTAGATTCATCTGAAGAATATTATAAAGAAGTAATTTCAACAAGAGGATTTGAAGACCGTTTACAAACAATCGAAAATGTTCGTAAAACGAATGTAACGGTTTGTAGTGGTGGAATTATTGGAATGGGTGAAAGTATTGAAGATAGAGCAGGGATGTTAGTAGCACTTTCAACTTTAAATCCACAACCAGAATCGGTGCCAATTAATGCCTTAGTTGCCGTTGAAGGTACTCCGTTAGAAGATCAAAAGCCAGTTGAAATTTGGGAAATGATTCGAATGGTTGCTACAACACGAATTGTTATGCCTGAAACGCAAGTTCGTTTATCTGCAGGAAGAACAGAAATGAGTAGAGAAGGTCAAGCTATGTGTTTCTTTGCAGGTGCTAATTCTATTTTTGCTGGAGATAAATTATTAACTACTCCAAATCCTGATGTAAATGAAGACATGAAAATGTTTGAAATGTTAGGATTGCAACCTCAAAAACCTTTTATTAAACTAATGCAACCTCAAACGGTTGAAGCAGAAGATTCAAAATTTCAAGCTTTAGGTGAAAAACCTAAATGGTCAAGACCTGGTCATACTATTGAAAGAAATGTTGAAGCATCGGTAAAAGGTAAATAACACTTTTTTAAGATAATTCTATTTACAATTTTATAAATTTGCTCTAACAATTGTTAGAGCTTTTTTTATGGGAATAATTTTAGAAGAAATTGAGCGAGTAAAAACAATAAGCAAGGAGGATTTTTACAACAATTATGTAAAAAAACAAAAACCAGTTGTAATAGAACAGCTAACTAAAGATTGGCCAGCTTATGAAAAGTGGAATTTGAATTATATTAAAGACATCGCAGGAGATAAAATCGTTCCTTTGTATGATGACCGACCTGTTTCTCATAAAGACGGATTTAATGAGGCACATGCTAAAATGAAAATGAGTGACTATGTAGACTTACTTCAATCTAAACCTACTAATTATCGTATATTTCTGTATAATTTGTTGAAAGAAGTACCTCTATTAACTAAGGATTTTAAATGGCCTGATATTGGATTGCGCTTAGTTAAACAATTACCCATGTTGTTTTTTGGTGGAGAAAATTCAAAGGTTTTTATGCATTTTGATATTGATTATTCAAATATTTTACATTTTCATTTTCATGGAAAAAAAAGATGTATGTTGTTTACACCTGAGGCAACTCCCTATATGTATAAAGTGCCTTATTCTTTGATTGCTAGAGAAGATATTGATTTTGATAATCCAGATTTTGAACAATGGCCCGCATTAAAAAAAGTAAAAGGATTGGTTTGTGATTTGAATCATGGAGAAATGCTTTACATGCCCGAAGGCTATTGGCATTATATGAAATATGTAACGCCTGGTTTTTCAATGAGTTTAAGGGCATTTCCTAGAAAGCCGTTAAATTTAGTAAAGGCTGCCTACAATGTTTTCTTTATGAGGTATTATGATAATTTTATGCGTAAAAGAAAAGGTCAAGCCTGGATTGATTATAAAAATAAACAAGCTATCATTGATACGAATAAAAACTTATAAAAAAGTCCCTTTTTAAGGGACTTTTAAGCAAAATGATAATTGGTTGTTTCTGCTGTAATCGAAACATTTTCGGATATAATTTCTTTTAATATTGCTTCTATATCTTTTGAAAAATTCATAGATAAGCAACTATCGCTTTTAGACCAAATCGAAATTAAATTTTGATCTAATTGTTTTAAAGTTAACACGCCTAACTTTTTTAATGCAATTGCATTGTATTCTTGTTCAATTTGTTTTTTGATGGGAATAACAACCAATTTCTTTTTTAGGTATAAGGCTTCGGCAGGAAGTTCAAAGCCTGCATTGCATAATACTCCTTCACAATGACTTAATTTGAATAGAAAATCTTCTTCGTTTATGGGATATACACTACAGTTGTTTATAGTGTAATTGCTTGACGCATATTTTGAATATATATGCCAATTTCCATTAATCTTGGATAACGTTTTTATAAGTTTCGCATCCGAGAAAGAAGGAAGATAAACTATATAATTACCAGGTATGGTTTCCGATTTTAAATTTCTGATTTTTTCACGAATAACTGGAGTGAATATTTTATCATGATAATTTTTAAAATGAAATCCGTATTTTCTTCTACAGGGAGCATAGTATTTTAAAATAAATTGAGCTAATAATGCTCTTTTTTTAGGCTTGGGTACTTCGTTAAAAAATAAAGCAGCCTGATGAGACAAGGAAATAATGTTGCCTCCTTTAAATAGGGAAGCCCAAGCAGAAACAGGTTCAAAATCGTTAATTATTAAATCATATTTTTTTGTTTTTAGTTGGATTATATCTTTTAGAAATGCCCAATAATTGTTGTTTAAAAACGTTTTCCAATACGAAACTTCTCCTTTTTCGTTATACACCAACGAAATTCCTTTTAAATTATATTTTACATCAAATGGCAATTCAATTTGGGTTTGATTTCCGCTAGCCAAAATGTCTACACAACCAAATTTTTGCAGAATAGGGATTATTTCTTGTGCTCGAGCCACATGACCATTCCCTGTTTTTTGTACGGCATATAATATTTTCATTTTAAAAATTGATTACATCGTTAATTAACATTTCAATAGTTTGCTGTTCAAAAGCATCTAATTCGATTGCATCTTTTTCGGGGAACATTTTTTTGTCATAAGTAAATAATGTCCATTCGGATTGATGGTATTCCAATGCGGTTAAGTTTTCGATCCAATCGCCACTGTTTAAATAAACACATTGGCCATTTTTAGTTTCAATTGCTTTAATTTGGGGCTGATGAATGTGTCCACAAATCACAAAATCAAATTGATTTTCGATGGCTAATTCAGAAGCCGTTTTTTCAAAATCACCTATGAATTTAACGGCTTTCTTTACATTGTTTTTTATTTTTTTAGAAAAAGAATATTTTTCTCTTCCCAGTTTAACCAAAATCCAATTCGATAAAACATTGAGTCTAATTAGCATGTCATAACCCCAACCTCCAAGCTTAGCAATCCATTTGGAATGTTGAACAGAGGCATCAAACACATCACCATGAAAAATCCAAGCCTTTTTATTGTCAATAGTTAATACTTTTTTATTTGTTAATTCAATATTGCCAAAAGAGACATTAGCAAAACGTCTTAAAAATTCGTCATGATTTCCAATAATATAGGTTACTTCAGTGCCTTTATTAGAAAAATCAATAATTTTTTTTATAATTTTTAAATGACTTTTTGGAAAATAACTTTTTTTAAATTGCCAAATATCAATAAAATCACCATTAATGATTAATTGTTTAGGCTGAACTGATTTTAAGTAATTCAGTAATTCTTTTGCTTGACAACCATAAGTACCCAAATGCACATCGGAAATAACAACAATATCAACGTTTCTTGCCATTTTGAAATGTTTCTTGCAAAGTAAACGACTGAATGTTAAGTGTGTAGTGTTTTTATATTAATAGATTGAAATAAAAAAAGCTTATGTATTAATTTAATGTTACATAAGCTTTTGACAATTTAGTCGCTTGTAATTTAAAGCTATTTTATTCAAATAATTTTTTTGTTTCTATTTTTATAAATCTGGATTTGCATAAAATTTAAAAGTAAGTTTTATTGTAAAAATTTAAGAGTTATTTTTTTAACATTTTTTACGGATTTGCCGTAATTGTTTATTTTTTAGTGATATTATTTTTGAAAAATAATTACTTGTCTAAAACTTCAATTAATTTATCAATTTTTGAAATTAAATTTTTAATTACTTCATTTGGAGTTTTTACTACTATTTCAAAAGCAACATAATTATTGGTAGAATTTTCAATACTAGGAGAAATAGTAATGCTCTTTTCTTCTAATAAATAATCTACTGGCATTTCAAATACTTCAGCAATTTTTTTTAGATGTTCATGTTTTATACTACTACCTTGTTCCCAATTTCCAACAGTAACTTGGCTTACTCCAATTTTAAAAGCAAGTTCTTCTTGTGTAAGTTTTTTTAATTCTCTTAGTTTTTTTAATTTAATGGCAGTGATCATATGTGAGTTTTAAAGATTTTTTGAAAAAATAAGTTTTGCAACTTGTTTAGTATAACGCTAAATTAAAAGTTTTATTTTGAAAAATATAACTTTTCTTATTGAGATTATAAATTTAGTTTTAGGAAATAGTTTTATTCTACATCAAATTTGCAATGCAATTTTCTCGAGAAATAATTGCCAATTATTTATTAATTATTAAATTTACAAAATTATCATGAAAAAATTATTATTTGGTTTTTTAGCTATTATGCTATTTAGTGTGTCGGTTAATGCACAGGAATTAACAAAATTAAATGAAGATATCGATTTTGTTACTTATTTAAAAAATCATAATGACTTTATAAGTAAAACAACAGATTTTAATTCTTTACAGAGTTTGTTAGTTGATGAAAAAATCGATGAAAAAGAATTGCTATCTTTTTACACTTTATTTCAAACAGATGAGAAAGGATTTAATGCTTTTCTTTTAAATCAAGCTGATTTATACAAAAGGTTAAATCTTAAATATAGTTTTGATAAATATTCAGAAGAAGAATTAAAAGAGTATTTTACTCAAGAAATTCTTGAAATTAATAATGGAACAGCAAAATTAGCTCAAAACGATTGTTTAACAGATTATAATTTACAAATAGCATATAATGGATCGGTTGCAGTAGTAGCTGGGTATGGATGTTTGGCACTTGGTCCATTATCACCTGGTTGCATGGCTGCTGTTGCTGCTGGAAATGTAATTGCAGATATTCAGGCTTATAGAGCATATAAAAAATGCTTATCTGGAGGGAAATAATAATTGAATAAATATTTATGGCAACATCTAAATTAAAAGTATTGTGTGGAATTTCATTTGTGTTATTCACTTTAAATTTAATGATTAATAATTATTTTAAAAATATTTTTTTTATTTTTAATTTAATTTATATTTCAATTGTAATAGTTTATGTTTATAGGTTATACTCTAAAGATGTTGTTACAAGGAAAGAATTAATAAAATATTTACTACCAATTTTACTATTTGCTGTGATTTCATCTATATTTTTTGTATTACCATATTTTGAAAAATATTAAATTAATTGTAGTTTTTACTATCTTATTTAATTTTTCTTACTCTCAATCAACTATACAGACAGTTATTAGAGGAGGAGAATTATTAGTAACAGGATTGTCAATTTTTAAAACAGTACGTACAGACTCATCTACTAAAACTGTAGACAATAAACTTGTAGCAACAGTTTGTGTAAAAAATAAGTTACAGGAAAAAATAACTGTAAAGCTTACAGGAAAAGATGAAGATGATGTTGCAATTACTAAAGAATTGGTCATACCTTATGACGGAAAAGAATGTGTTTTTGAACTTCCAAAAGGCATTTATACTTATGAAATTGTATTGCCTAACAAAGAAATTTATCAAAAAGGAGAATACAAATTTGAAGAAGAAATAACCATAACAGTCAAAAAAGACTAAACAAAAGCCGCATTAGCGGCTTTTGTTACTCTGTCACTATTTGAAGTGTTTCTCGACTGATTTGCTTTACCAGCACTTTTTTATTTTTCTCTACCATTTCCGCTGCCACTTGGTCAAAATGCCTTATCGTGTACAAGGAAACATTTTCGTTATAAGCTACTTTGAATTTTTTAGAAAGTACTGCTTTTAATTCATTAAACTTGTTGAATTTATCTTCCACACATACCGAAAAACTAATGGCCGTATTTTGAATTAAACTTACTTTGATTTTATATTGATGGAATAGTGCAAAAATTTCACTGATATTTTCTTCCATAATAAACGAGAAATCAATCGAAGAAAGTGAAATTAATATCTGGTTTTTCTTCACAATAAAGCAAGAAGTTTTAGGTTCTAAGTCGGCACCTTTGCTAACTTTTGTTCCTGGTAAAGTAGGATTTATAAAAGATTTTACAAAAAGTGGTATTTCTTTCTTTTGTAGTGGTTGTAAAGTTTTTGGGTGTATAACACTTGCTCCGTAGAAGGCTAATTCTATGGCTTCTCTGTATGAAATTTGGTTTAGAAGAATTGCGTTCTCAAAATAACGTGGATCTGCATTTAATACACCAGGGACATCTTTCCAAATTGTAACATTTTCTGCTCCAAGGCAGTAAGCAATAATAGCAGCAGTATAATCAGAACCTTCTCTTCCTAATGTTGTGGTAAAATTGTTTTCATCAGCGCCTAAGAATCCTTGTGTTATGTATAATGTTTTTTTCTTTCCTAGTTTTGAAATGTTTTTTTGTGTAGCCTCCCAATCCACATTGGCGTCTCTGTAGGTTTGGTCTGTCTTAATGTAATTTCGAACGTCCAACCAGCTATTGTTTAGACCTTCTTGATTAAAATAATGACTCACTATAGTAGTAGAGATGACTTCTCCAAAACTTACAATTTGATCGTACACAAAATTGTAGTTTGGCGATTTGTTTGTTTTTAAGAAGTATTCTAAATCTTCAAAATGATTGTTTATAGCATCGTAAGCAGAGGTAAAATTCGGATTTTTTTCATCTCCATATAAATCCAATAAAATCTCAATATGGTATTTTTTGATGTCTTGGATGGATGATTTTAATTCTTTTGATTTTTCAAAATAATTTTTAATTACAATTTCCAAGGCGTTAGTTGTTTTACCCATAGCAGAAATAACAACTAGAACATCTTCATAACCTACGGTTTCTAATACGGACTTTACATTTTTTACTCCGGCAGCATCTTTCACCGAAGCTCCACCGAATTTGAATAGTTTCATTTGTGTGTTTATATAATAGTTAGACTTTGCTTAAAAAATTATCAATTTCTTGTTCGCTCATTTGTACTACACGCCAATCTTCTAGAACTTTCGCGCCACTTTTCTCATAAAATCGAATCGCATTAGTATTCCAATCCAGCACATTCCATTCTATGCGTCGTACCCCATCTTTTTTACCTTGTTGAATAATGGCTTTGTATAACGCTAAACCTGCACCTGTTCCGCGTTTACTTTCTTTTACAATTAAATCTTCTAAATGAATGGTCTTGCCTTTCCAGGTAGAATAGCGATAATAATAAAGTGCCATGCCAATGATTTCCCCGTTTTCTTCAGCAATAAAAGTATGAAAAAGAGGATTTTCGCCAAATCCGTCTCTAAGTAAATCTTCAACAGTAACTACAACTGCATCGGGTTCTTTTTCAAATACCGCGAGTTCATTGATTAAACGCAACACAGCAGTCATGTCTTCAGGTACCCCAATTCTTATTTTTAACATTGTAACAAAAAATTAAAATTGCTCATTTTATTTAAAAAAAAGTTATGAACTGAACAAAAATACAGATTCAAAATGGCTTCCAAAAATATATTTTAGAATATAACAAAATAAGTGAATTTTCTTTTAAAAATGAGATGAAAAATCTATTTTGATGGATTATGTATAAATAATAAAACCGATTTAGAAATTCATTTAAATTTATGTAAGTTTGCAGTACAATACAACTCAATCGATTTCGTAATGGAAGAAAGAAATAAAACCTTAGGTGAGTTTATCATCGAAAACCAAACTGCTTTTCAATATTCTACTGGAGAGCTGTCTCGAATAATTAACTCAATTCGTTTAGCTGCTAAAGTTGTAAACTACAAAGTGAACAAAGCCGGATTAGTAGATATTGTTGGTGCAGCAGGAGATCAAAATATTCAAGGGGAAGACCAACAAAAATTGGATGTATATGCCAATGAAGTTTTTATTCAAACGCTTATAAACAGAGAAATTGTTTGTGGTATTGCCTCGGAAGAAAATGATGATTTTATTACGGTAGCTGGAAGTGATAACAGTCACAATAATAAATATGTGGTACTTATGGATCCATTAGATGGTTCCTCTAATATAGATGTGAATGTTTCAGTAGGAACTATTTTTTCTGTATTCAGAAGAGTTACACCTGTAGGAACTCCAGTGACTTCTGAAGATTTCTTGCAACCAGGAGTTAATCAAGTAGCTGCCGGGTATGTAATTTATGGTACTTCTACTATGTTGGTTTATACTACAGGTCACGGAGTAAATGGATTTACCTTAAATCCTGCAATTGGAACCTTTTATTTGTCGCATCCTAATATGCAATTTCCATCAAAAGGGAATATATATTCAGTAAATGAAGGGAATTACATTCACTTTCCACAAGGGGTAAAAGATTATATAAAATATTGTCAAGCCGAAGAAGGTGATAGACCCTACACTTCACGTTATATTGGAAGTTTGGTTTCTGATTTTCATCGTAACATGATTAAAGGTGGGATTTATATTTATCCTACCAGTTCTAAAGCACCAAAAGGAAAATTACGTTTGTTGTATGAGTGCAATCCAATGGCATTCTTAGCAGAGCAAGCTGGTGGAAAAGCTTCGGATGGGTACGGAAGAATTATGGAAATTCAACCGACTGAATTGCATCAGCGAGTACCTTTCTTTTGTGGTGTAAAAGATATGGTAGAAAAGGCAGAAGAATTCATGGAAAAATATAAATAAGTTAAAGCGGTGTAAAGCCGCTTTTTTATTTCCTCAAAAAACTGTAAGTTTGGGTTTTATTACCAAATTGCTATGAATGAATTCTTAATTTACTTCAACATGGGGTTAAAGCATGTCTTAGATATTAATGCTTACGACCATGTTTTGTTTTTAATTGCTTTGATGATTCCTTATGCGTTTAAGGATTGGACAAGAGTACTGGTTTTAGTGAGTTTGTTTACTTTTGGGCATACTTTGGCCTTAATATTATCTGTTTTTGGTATTGTTTATATTAAGGAAAGTTTGGTGGAATTTTTAATTCCCATTACGATTTTAATTACAGCTTTATTTCATTTGTTTACAGCAGGAAAAAATGGTAAAAAAGAAAGCATCACTTTTGTGGCGGTGGTCACTCTATTTTTCGGGATCATTCATGGATTAGGATTTTCTAATTATTTTAAGGCGGTAATGGCTGGTAATGCTAACGATAAATTAGTTCCGTTGTTGGAGTTTGCCTTGGGGATTGAAGCAGCTCAAATAATAGTGGTTTTAGTTGTGTTAATTTTAGCATATCTGGCTCAAACCGTATTTCGATTTTCAAAAAGAGATTGGGCTTTAGTACTGTCCTCGTTTATTATTGGTGTAGTTTTGCCCATGATCATAGAAAGTGAAATTTGGAATAGAAATTAATATGAAAGCAGAAAAAAAATCAAGATACGACAAAGCCTATTTAAAAATTGCTCGTGAATGGGGTAAATTGTCTTACTGTAAACGTAAACAAGTGGGTGCCATTATCGTTAAAGACCGAATGATTATATCTGATGGATATAATGGAACACCTAGTGGTTTTGAAAATTGTTGTGAGGACGAAGACAACTTAACAAAATGGTATGTATTGCATGCTGAGGCCAATGCTATTTCAAAAGTAGCACGATCAACACAGTCTTGTGAAGATGCAACGCTTTATATTACATTGTCGCCTTGTAAAGATTGTAGTAAATTAATACATCAATCGGGGATCAAACGTGTGGTGTATTTAGAAGAATATAAAGATTGTTCAGGAGTTGATTTTCTAAAAAAAGCAGGAGTTGAAGTGGCTCATATTTCAAATTTAGATGAATAAATCAAATAAATATTCCGTTTTTATTCCAATTGTTATTGCAACCATTTTTGCAATTGGAATGCTATTGGGGTATAAGATGAATACATTAAATCAACCGGATTCAAACGTTAATTCGGGTAAAAATAAAATCAATCGTTTATTAGATTTAATCAATAAAGAATATGTTGATGAAGTAAATACGGACTCAATTGTTAATTTAACGGTTAATGGTATACTTGAAAAATTAGATCCGCATTCGGTTTATATTCCAAAAGAAGAATTAGCTCAGGTTAATGAAAGTATGGAAGGTAATTTTGTTGGGATTGGAGTTAATTTTTACATGTATAAAGATTCATTAACGGTAATTAAACCTGTTAAAAATGGGCCATCTGAAAAAGCCGGAATTAAAGCGGGTGACCGAATCCTATTTGCCAATAAACAACAATTATTTGGTAAAAAAGTGAAGAACGAAAAACTCTTCAAAATTTTAAAAGGCGAGTTAGGTTCTAAAGTCAATTTAGTAGTTTATAGAAAATCTGAAAATCGAAAACTTTCTGTTGTAGTTACTCGCGATTTAATACCTGTAAATAGTGTAGATGTTGCGACCATGATTGATGCGAATACGGGCTATATCAAAATAAATCGTTTTGCAGAAACAACCTATAAAGAGTTTCATAAAGCCCTTGTGACTTTAAAAAAGCAAGGAATGAATGAGGTTATTGTTGATTTAAGAGGAAATGGTGGGGGCTATTTAGAAATGGCGGTGGCAATGGCCGATGAATTTTTGAAAAAAGGAGAATTAATTGTAAAGACAAAAAATAAAAAAGGAGCCATTGAAAATTCTTATGCAACAAATAGAGGTATTTTTGAATCTGGAAAAATTGCTGTTTTACTAGATGAAAGTAGTGCTTCAGCCAGTGAGATTTTTGCAGGTGCCATTCAAGATAACGATAGAGGTTTAATTTATGGTAGACGTTCTTTTGGAAAAGGATTGGTTCAAAAAGAGATGAAACTCGATGATGGTTCAGCCGTTCGATTAACAGTTGCACGCTATTTTACACCATCTGGAAGAAGTATTCAAAAACCGTATTTAGATAAAGGCGAAAACTATTTTAATGATTTCGAAAAACGTTTTAATAGTGGTGAATTGTATAAAGCAGATAGCATTAAAGTAGCCGATAGTTTAAAGTTTAAAACCAAAAAAGGTCGAATTGTATATGGTGGTGGTGGAATCATTCCCGATATTTTTGTACCATTAGAAGATATTCATTCAGAAGAAGGTATTACACTTTTATTGCAGTCTGATTTAATGAATTATTATGTGTTTGAAAAGTTAGATGAGAACAGGAAATTTTTTAATTCACTGACTCAAGATAAATTGAAAAAAGAAATATTTTCCAATGAAAAGTATTTTAATCAATTTAGACAATACATAATTAACAATGGTTTGTTGATTAGTTTAGTTCATCAAAAAGAAAAAGTTCTGACGTATCTATATGCGGAATTTTCAAGACAAATTTTTAATGATCAATTGTATTATCAAATTACTTTGCCAAATGATAAAATGATTAAGAAAGTTTTAGAAAAAGATAAGAATATTAAGAAATAATTGACATCAATTCGCTTTTTCTTAACTTTTTACAATTGGGTTTAGTGTTACTTTTGAATGTAAACTAAACACAGCTACATGATTGTAAAATTACCCCTCTTTTTTTCTTTTTTTTGTTGGATAGGATTTTCTCAACAAACATCTTTAAAAGGTAAAGTATTAATTGATTCGTTGCCGCTTTCTGATGTTGAAGTTATTAATAAACAATTAAAGACAGTAACCTACACCAACTCAAAAGGTGAATTTGAAATTTTAATGGGAGAAAATAATAATTTAGCTTTTTTTAAAAAAGGGTATGTTTTTCATCCGGTTGTTGTAGATTCTATGTTGTTGCAAAAGAAGTACATTGAAATAAAATTGATTAAAGAGGAACGGCAAATTGAAGAGGTGGTAATTTCTAATAAAAAAATAATTCCAAACATTAAAGTAGAACGCCAATATCAAGAGAGAAAATTTACCATTCCCGACGGTTCTATACAAAACGGAGTAGATTTTATAGCCGTTTTTAAATTAGTGGGGAAACTGTTCAAAAAAGAGAAAGAAGTTAGAATAAAACCATCACCTGTGTCTTTTTTAAGTTTTGTTAATTATAATTTTAAACCAGATTTTTTAATAAAAACATTAGCAATTGAAGAAAAGAAACTGAATGATTTTTTATTGTTTTGTACTTATGATGAACGTGCACAACAATTAGCTAATAATGAAAACGTAATTTCAATGCTAGAATTTTTACAAGAAAAAGCAAAAGAGTTCTTGGAAAAAAACAACTAATTATTCTTTGGGTAAAGCATCGTGTACTTGTACTGGTTTATTGTCGTTCCAAAGTGTCATGATATCTGTGGCAACAGCGGCACCGCTTCCCGCAGCAATAACCAATTGACTTCTAAGTCCAGCTAAAGTGCCAACAACATAAATTCCTGGTTTTACCACATAATCTTCGTTTTTTAATTGTAAACGATTTTTCTCAGGTGCAGCTTTTTGATGAGGCATCACAAATTCGTCTAATCCTGCTATGGTGAACGGATTTCCAGCGCCTATTCCGACAATAACATTTTTTGTTAAATAATGGTTTTTGTTGGTGCGTACCGTAAAATTGTCTTTCTCACCTGTAATTTCAAGTACTTTTTCGTTTTCAATTTGCTGAATGTGTGGGTATAACGAAGCTAATTGCGTTTTACTTTCCTCTAAAAGTTCACTGCCTAATTTTCCAGCTGGAATGCCGTAAGCATTATTAAAAACTGCAGTCTGTAAAGAGGAAGTCTTTTGATGCACAATAATTCCGATTTTTTTATCGGCCATAAAAGGTTTGTGTTGCGCCGAACCAAAAAGTAAAGCGGCTGACATTCCCGATACACCTCCGCCAATTATTACTACATCAAACATCATTATTTAGTATTTTCGTCTACTTTTTTGGCTAATTGATATAAAACAACAATAACAATTGCACAAAATGAAGCTACAATTCCAATCAAAGCAACCGTGCTTTCACCCTGTAGTGGATTACTAAAATTAATTCGCGTAACATTAAAAATAACTGTAATTAAAGCTAAAGCAATAACTACATAAGAGAAAATTTTCATTATATATATTCTTTAAATAAATAATCCTTTAACATTGGCTGCAAATAATTTTACAGCGATGGCTAATAAAATAACACCAAAAACTTTGCGTATCACACCTAAACCATTGGTGCCTAGTAAGCGTTCAATTTTTCCTGAAGATTTTAAAACCCCGTAAACCACAACTACGTTAATCAGTATGGCAATTATTATATTTGCTTTGTCATAAGCCGCTCGTAAAGATAAGATGGTTGTCATCGTTCCAGCACCTGCAATCAAAGGGAAAGCTATTGGTACTATTGAAGCAGTCGATGGGTTGTCTTCTTTGTATAAACGAATGCCTAAAATCATTTCTAAGGCTAAAAAAAACAAGACAAACGAACCAGCAACAGCAAACGAATTCGCGTCAATTCCAATTAATTTTAAGATTTCTTCACCTACAAACAAAAAAGCAATCATAATAATTGCAGCTACTAAGGTTGCTTTTTCCGATTGAATATGGCCCATTTTGCTGCGTAAATCAACAATAATAGGTATGCTTCCTACAATATCAATTACAGCAAATAAAATCATACTAATGGTAAAAATCTCTTTCCAATCAAACATATCTGTTTTTTTCTGCAAATATAATAGAATCAAGTATTTTTTAGTCTTAAATAAATGATAACATTTTACTTTTCTTTGAATTCTCAAAAATCAAACTACCTTTGTACCCTTAATTCCTTATATATGTTTCAGCTAAATAAAACCATAATTTCAGAAGAAATTCTAGAAAATGAATTTGTTTGTAATCTTTCCGCTTGTAAAGGCGCATGTTGTGTTGACGGCGATGCTGGTGCACCTTTGACGCAAGAAGAAACGCAAATTTTAGTTGATATTTACCCAAAAGTGAAGCCTTTTTTACGTCCAGAAGGCATTCAGGCCATTGAAGAACAAGGTGCATTTGTGATTGGTACAGATGGGGAATATGAAACCACTTTAATAGAGGGTAAAGACTGTGCTTATGTAATTTTTGATGGTCAAACGGCACTTTGTGGGATTGAACAAGCCTATAACGAAGGGATTGTAGATTGGAAAAAACCAGTTTCGTGTCATTTGTATCCAATACGTGTTAAAGAATATACAGACTTTGCCGCAGTTAATTATCATAAATGGCACATCTGTTCTGATGCTTGTGCCTTAGGTAAAGAATTACAAGTGCCTATTTATAAATTTGTGAAAGAAGCTTTAATTCGAAAATTTGGCGAACAATGGTATCAAGAATTAGAGAAAGTGGCTGAAGAAATGAAAAAGTAAAAATCAAAAATAACAATTTAAAAACGCTCAAATTAGTTGGTTTTTCAATGGTTTGAGCGTTTTTTATTTTCAAATGTTAAATTTGTAAAATATTGATATACAATAAGATAAATTTGATATTTTCTATTGAGGTAAAATTTAGCTTTGTTAAAAACTTCGTCTAATTGTGAATAAGTTTGACTTTTATTTTCCATTTGATTTAACAAACTTTGTAAACCCCAAAATCACAATTGAAATAATTTTTTAATCAAATTAAAATCAAACAATTATGTCTGTAGTAGAACCAATTTTAGCTGAAAACAAAGATCGATTTGTAATCTTCCCTATTCAACACCATGATATTTGGGATTTATACAAAAAACAAGAAGCTTGTTTTTGGACCGCAGAAGAAATTGATTTGCATCAAGATATTACAGATTGGAGTACCAAATTAAACGATGATGAACGTTATTTTATTAAACATATTTTAGCGTTTTTTGCTGCATCTGACGGAATTGTAAATGAAAATTTAGCTGAAAACTTTGTTAGTGAAGTACAGTATTCTGAGGCTAAGTTTTTCTATGGATTTCAGTTAATGATGGAAAATATTCACTCTGAAACCTATTCTCTTTTAATTGACACCTATGTAAAAGACGAAAAGGAGAAAAATATATTATTTAAAGCGATTGAAAATTTTCCGGCAATTGCCAAAAAAGCGGATTGGGCTTTAAAATGGATTGACTCACCAAGTTTTGCAGAACGTTTAATTGCCTTTGCAGCTGTAGAAGGAATTTTTTTCTCAGGGGCTTTTTGTTCGATTTATTGGTTGAAAAAAAGAGGATTAATGCCAGGATTGACGTTTTCGAATGAATTGATTTCTCGTGATGAAGGTATGCACTGTGATTTTGCTGTTCATTTACACAATAATCACCTAGTAAATAAAGTTTCTAAAGATAGAATTACAGAAATTATTACTAACGCTTTAGATATTGAACGTGAATTCATTACCGAAAGTTTACCGGTTAGTTTAATTGGTATGAACGCTAAATTAATGACGCAGTATTTAGAGTTTGTTACCGATAGATTACTGGTGGAATTAGGTTGTAAAAAAGTATACAACGTAACTAATCCTTTTGATTTTATGGATATGATTTCATTGGAAGGTAAAACTAATTTCTTTGAAAAAAGAGTAGGAGAATACCAAAAAGCGGGTGTAGTAAACAACGATGCTGGTGAAGATAAATTTAGTTTTGACGCTGATTTTTAATTAAATCGAAACAACACCCAAAAATCTAAAAAAAACAAATAAGAAAACAACTAACCCCATTATAAAAAGTAAGTTATGTACGTAGTAAAAAGAGATGGACGAAAAGAACCGGTATCATTTGATAAGATTACCGATAGAATTAGAATTTTATGCTATGAACTAAATGAACGTGTAGATCCAGTTAAAGTGGCTATGCGTGTTATTGAAGGTTTGTATGACGGCGTAACTACTTCAGAGTTAGATAATTTAGCGGCTGAAACAGCGGCTTCTATGACGGTTACACATCCCGATTTTGCTCAGTTAGCAGCAAGAATCGCGGTGTCTAACTTACATAAAAATACCAAAAAATCCTTCTCGGAAACGATGTTGGATTTGTACCATTATGTCAATCCTAGAACAGGTAAAAAATCACCTTTATTGGCTGATGATGTGTATGAAGTAATTATGGCTAACGCCGAAAAATTAGATTCAACAATCATCTATAACCGTGATTTTAACTATGATTATTTCGGTTTTAAAACCTTAGAGCGTTCATATTTATTAAAGATTAATGGTAAAATTGTAGAGCGTCCGCAACACATGTTAATGCGTGTTTCGGTTGGGATTCATTTGAACGATATTGATGCGGCCATTGAAACCTATGAATTAATGTCGAAGAAATTCTTCACGCATGCTACACCAACGTTGTTTAATGCAGGAACACCTAAACCGCAAATGTCGTCTTGTTTCTTATTAACAATGAAAGATGACAGTATTGATGGAATTTATGATACTTTAAAACAAACGGCTAAAATTTCGCAATCGGCTGGTGGAATTGGATTATCAATTCACAATGTGCGTGCTACGGGGTCTTATATTGCAGGTACAAACGGAACTTCTAATGGAATAGTTCCTATGTTACGAGTTTTTAATGATACGGCACGTTATGTTGATCAAGGAGGGGGAAAACGTAAAGGTAGTTTTGCTATTTATGTGGAACCTTGGCATGCAGATATTTTTGATTTCTTAGACTTAAAGAAAAACCACGGTAAGGAAGAAATGCGTGCGCGTGATTTATTTTATGCGATGTGGATTTCCGATTTATTCATGAAGCGTGTAGAAGCTGATGCCAATTGGACATTGATGTGCCCGAATGAGTGTCCAGGGTTGTACGATGTCTATGGAGATGAATTTGATGCATTATACGAATCGTATGAGTCTGCCGGAAAAGGTAGAAAAACAATTAAGGCTCGTGAATTGTGGGAGAAAATCTTAGAATCGCAAATTGAAACGGGTACGCCTTATATGTTGTATAAAGATGCCGCGAATAGAAAATCGAACCAAAAGAATTTAGGTACTATTCGTTCGTCTAACTTGTGTACGGAGATTTTAGAATATACTTCAGAAGATGAAATTGCGGTATGTAATTTAGCTTCTATTTCTTTACCGATGTTTATTGAAAATGGTCAGTTTAATCACGATCATTTATATAAAGTTACTAAACGTATTACTCGTAACTTAAATCGAGTAATTGATAGGAATTATTATCCGGTTGAAGAGGCGTATAATTCAAACATGCGTCACAGACCTGTTGGTTTAGGGGTACAAGGTTTAGCAGATGCTTTCATCATGTTACGAATGCCATTTACTAGCGATGAAGCAAAACAATTGAATCAAGAAATATTTGAAACCATTTACTTTGCTGCAGTTACTGCTTCAATGGAATTGGCGAAAGAAGAAGGACCGTATTCAACATTTAAAGGATCGCCAATTTCTCAAGGTGAATTCCAATACAATATGTGGGGCTTACAAGATTCTGATTTATCAGGTAGATGGGATTGGTCTTCTTTACGAAAAGAAGTAATGGAACACGGGGTACGTAACTCCTTATTGTTAGCGCCAATGCCAACCGCTTCTACCTCTCAAATATTAGGAAATAATGAAGCTTTTGAACCGTATACGTCTAACTTGTATACCAGACGTGTATTATCCGGTGAATTTATTGTGGTAAATAAACATTTATTACAAGATTTAGTAGAATTAGGCATTTGGAATGAAGAATTGAAACAAGAAATTATGCGTAATAATGGTTCAATTCAAAATATTGCTGGAATTCCACAGGATATTAAAGATTTATATAGAACTGTTTGGGAAATGAGTATGCGTGATATTATTGATATGTCGCGTCAAAGAGGCTACTTTATTGATCAGTCACAATCGCTAAACTTGTTCATGGAAGGGGCAACTATTGCTAAATTAAATTCAATGCACTTCTACGCTTGGAAATCTGGTTTAAAAACAGGTATGTACTACTTACGTACTAAAGCTGCGGCTAATGCTTTACAGTTTACCGTTGCTAAAAAACAAGAATCTGAACCTGAAGTAGTTCAAGTTGAACAAGAAATGACCGCAGAAGAATTTAGAGCGATGATTGAACGTTCTAAAAATGCAGGCCCTGAAGATTGCGAAATGTGCGGGTCTTAATATAATTGTATAGTCTAAACAGCTGTCCAAAAAGTGATTATTCTGTCAAACTGAACTTGTTTCAGTTTCTAAAAACACTAGTTTTATTGGTGTTTAGATTCCGAAATAAATTCGGAACGACAAAAGTTAACTTTTTTGACAGCTGTTTTTTTGTATTTTAGAACTTTCGAAAACAATCAACATGAAGGTAATAAAAACCAATTCAGATCATCCTGATTTTAAAAAATTGTCGACGCTGTTTGATGAATATTTAGTCGATATTGATGGTGATGAACGTGAATTTTTTGCGCATTATAATAATGTGCAACTCGATCATGTTTTGGTAGTTTATTATGAGGAACGCGCGGTGGGTTGTGGTGCTTTTAAAAAATACGAGGAGGATACTGCTGAAATAAAACGCATGTTTGTACTTCCAGAAGCCCGAGGAAAAGGGATAGCTAATATGATTTTGACTGAAATTCAAAGTTGGGCTATTGAACAGGGTTTTGCGCATTTTATTTTAGAAACTTCCCCTAAATTACATCATGCAATTGCGTTGTATACCAAAATGGGTTATCAATTTATTCCTAATTACGGACAATATATTGGTGTAGAAAACAGTGTGTGTATGAAGAAGTAAAATAAATTGTTACCTTCGTGCTTCTAATATAAATTTTCTCACGACCATGATGCAATGGGAACAATTATTGTCGTTAAAAAGACAAGGCGATACCAGTAAACGATTACGAAAAGAACAAGATGATACTCGTTTAGGATTTGAAGTTGATTACGACCGAATCATATTTTCATCTGAATTCCGAATCTTACAAGATAAAACCCAAGTGATTCCATTGTCTAAAACCGACTTTGTGCATACTCGATTAACGCACAGTTTAGAAGTTTCGGTGGTAGGCCGTTCCATTGGTCGGTTAGTAGGAAAACAAATATTAGAAAAATACCCGCATTTAAAAGAGGTGCATGGCTATCAATTAAATGATTTTGGAGCCATAGTAGCAGCAGCTTGTTTAGCGCACGACATTGGTAATCCTCCTTTTGGACATTCGGGTGAAAAGGCTATTGGAGAATATTTCGCTTCCGGAAATGGACAAAAATACAAAGAGCGCTTAACACAAAAACAGTGGCAAGATTTAATTGATTTTGAAGGAAATGCCAATGGTTTTTCCATTTTAACCTCAAGTAGAGAAGGGGTAGAGGGTGCCTTGCGTTTGTCCTATGCGACTTTAGGAACGTTTATGAAATATCCCAAAGAGAGTTTGCCTAAAAAACCTACTTCGGCGATTTGTGATAAAAAATATGGTTTTTTCCAACAAGATGTGTCTTTTTTTCAGGAAGTCGCCCAGGAATTAGGGTTGTTGGTTAATAAAAAATTACCCGATATAGGTTTTCATCGACATCCTTTGGCGTTTTTAGTCGAAGCGGCAGATGATATCTGTTATACCATTATCGATTTTGAAGATGGTATTAAACTAGGGTTAATTGAAGAAGAATTTGCCTTAGAATACTTAATTAAATTAGTTCAAAAATCCATTGATTCTAAAAAATACAATGAGTTAATCACTAAAGAGGATCGAATTAGTTATTTGCGTGCACTGGCTATTGGTAGTTTAATTCAAGATGCGGTTCGAATTTTTATGGAAAATGAAACAGCTATTATGAACGGTGAATTTGATGTTTCATTGATGGAAAAGAGTCAATATAAAGCACAAATTGACGATATTATAAAGATTAGTGTGAATAAAATTTATCGATCAAAAGAAGTAATTGAAAAAGAAATTATAGGTTATAAAGTAATTCACTCATTGTTAGATGCGTTTTTAACGGCCTATGTAAATAAAATTAATGCAAATGAAACAAACTTTGACCGATTGATTTTAAATATGTTACCTCAAAAATATCAGGTTGAAAAATCAGATTTATACGGACAACTTTTAAACATTTGTCAGTTTATATCATTATTAACTGACGGAAAAGCAATTGAACTTTATAAAATTGTTAACGCAAATCGTATTTAAATTGTTAAAATATAAGTTAAAGTAGATTTTTGTTATGAAAAAGTTATAAAATATTTTGTTTTAAATTATAAAACATTAATTTTGAGACATTAAACAAAAAACTTAACTTATGAACAAAAGACTACTTCAGGTTTTCTTATTGTTAAGTGTAATTGGTTTTGCTCAAACTCCAAGTCAGAGAATTCAAAATTACATTAACGAAAATAAGGAAAAATTAAATGTCGCTTCCAATGAAACAACACATTGGCAAATTGAAAGCGAAACAAGTTCTGAATCTATGGGGCTTACTAATTATTTAGTAATGCAAACCTACAATGGAATTAAAGTTGATAATTCTTATATTTATTTTTGGATTAAAAATAATGAAATTATTAATGAGCCAGAAGGTTTTATAAACAATGTAGCGTCAAAAGTAAATACTTCGAATCCTGTTTTAGGAGTAGTAGAAGGATTTTCAAGTGCTTTAACAAAATTAAATGAACCTGTTTTTACAAGTTCTGTTATTTCAACAGATAGGAATAAATATAAATTAGCAAATGGGATTTTAACCGAAGATCCAGTTTCAGCTGAGTTAGTATATTTTCCAAACCAATCAGGTAATTTAGTTTTATCTTGGAGTTATGAATTTTATTCTCAAGATGCAAAACATTTATGGAAAGTTAAAATTGACGCATCTAATGGGAATTTATTAGAAAAATATGATTTAGTTCATAATTGTAATTTTGGTCCAAGACATAATCATGATGCATGTGTTGGAGGTGTTAAAACATTAAATGTTGCTTCTAAATTATTCAAAAATGAGCAAACAGCAATGATGTTAACGCCAGGAACAACAAATTATAGAGTTATTCCTTTTAATTATGAAAGTCCGAATCATTCTTCTAGACAATTAATCACTAATCCTGAAGCTACAACTGCTTTAGCTCCATTAGCTGTTGCAGCTTCTCCAAATGGATGGCATAATACAAATGGTACAATTGGTGGTGGTACTGCTGCAACTCAATTTAATTATACTAGAGGGAATAACGTATTTGCGTATTCTGATTTCACAAATGTAAATCCGGCAAATCCAACAACTTATACTAATGCTTCTGCTGGAACATATCCAAATTTAACATTTGATTTTGCTTACCCTGGAAATGGTGTAGTTGCATCAACGTACATTGCTGCTGCTACGACCAATTTATTCTATATGAATAACATCATGCATGATGTTTGGTACCAATATGGTTTCAATGAAGCTAATAGAAATTTCCAAGCGGTAAACTATGGTAGAGGTGGAGCTCAAGGCGACGCAGTAAATGCGGAGGCACAAGATGCATCACAAGCGACTACGCCAAGTTTTAATAATGCAAATTTCTCAACTCCTTCAGATGGTTCAAAACCTAGAATGCAAATGTATTTATGGAATGAGAAAAAGCCATTATTATTTACTGTAAATACAGGTACTTTAACGGGTACAAATTATACTGTTCTAGATAATGGATTTAATCCTGGACATGTTGATTTGCCTGTTTTACCAGCCATGTTGACAAACAATTTAGTTTTATATGATGATGGAACTCCTGATACATCAGATGCATGTTCGGCACCAATTAATGCTGCTGCTTTAAGTGGAAAAATTGCAGTTATAAGAAGAGGAACATGTAGTTTTGTTCAAAAAGTTAAAGCTGCGCAAGATGCTGGTGCTGTTGCTGCAATTATAGTAAATAATGCTGCTGGTTATGTATTAATGGGTGGAGCTGATGCAACCATTACTATACCCGCTATTAGCATGTCTCAAGCAGATGGAGAAGCGTTAATTGCTTCAATGGCTTTAGGTACTGTTAATATTTCAATGGCGCAACAAGAAGTATTTGTTAATGCTGATGGCGACTTTGATAATGGTATTATTGCACACGAATATACTCATGGTATTTCAACACGTTTAGTTGGTGGTGGAGCAGGAATGAATGGTTCAGCTGAGCAACCTGGTGAAGGATGGTCAGATTGGGCATGGTTAATGATGCAAATTAAAGCAGGTGATACAGGAACAAACGCAAGAGGAATTGGAACTTTCGCTATGAATCAAGCGACTAATGGACCTGGTATTAGAGAATATAGATATTCAACAGACATGAGTGTTAATCCTCATACCTTTGGTGATACAAATGATCAATGGTATACAGATACAAATGGAAATGATCAAGTTGATGTTCATGGTTTAGGATCGATTTGGGCAGTAATGTTATGGGATTTAGCTTGGAATTATATTGGTAAATATGGTTACGATGCAAATATTTACAATGGTACTGGTGGAAATAATAAAGTAATGAAATTGGTTATAGATGCAATGAAGTTAACTCCTTCGAATCCTACATTAATTCAGTGTAGAGACGCAATTATTCAAGCCGATTTGAATACAACTAATGGACAAGACTATTGTTTGATATGGCAAACTTTTGCTCGTAGAGGTATGGGTATTAATGCTACATCAGGAACTAAAATTGGTGTTACAGGAGTTCAAGATCAAGTAGAAGATTTTACAGAGCCTACCCCAGGGTCAACGCCTGCAACTGGTTCAAACTGCGTTTTAGCTGCTAGTTATTTCCAAGATAGTGATTTGTTTAGAATTTATCCAAATCCAACAAATGGTGATTTAAATATCGCAATTCATAACTATAATGGAGATTTAGGAATAAAAGTATTTGATTTAAAAGGAAGAGAAGTTTACAACCAAAATGTAAATAGCTTTAACGTTGAAAAATCAATCAATTTAGGTAACTTATCAACTGGAGTTTATGTATTAAAACTTCAAGGTGAGAATTTAAATTACACACAAAAAATTGTTATCAAATAATTGTAGTAAATAGAATTAAAAAGGCTGTGATTTTTCACAGCCTTTTTTGTTTTATATTAAGTCAACATTTAAATATTTGCAATAAAGGATTGTATAATGTATAGATAAATTTAATCGTATTAAAGTTGTACTAAGAATGCTTAGTGTTTGTTTACGTGTTATAGTATGCTTATCAAATTACTAAATTGAGATGGATATAAAACAAATTGTTCCTCAATAAATGAAGCACAATAAGTGTAAGTTAAATTGTTATATTTTAATTTTTCTTTTTACCGAATAATCCTTTAATTCCATCTTTCACGGCATTACCCACTTGCTCTTTTGGAGTTGAGGTAGTTTTAGTCGAATCTTTAGGAGTGTTGTTTTTAGTTCCACCTAAGATATTAGTTAATGCGCCTGTACCTTGATTGATTAATTTTTCTTTTTGCATTTTTACTAATTGCGTCGTCAAATTAGTAGTAGCTTGTTTTAAATCGGTAGTAATCTTTGGATTTTTAAATGTCCCAATCATTGTTGCATTTACAGGTACATTTTCAATTTTATTGGCATCAGCAGGTGTAAGTTTTGCAATTAAGTTATTTACATCTTTACCTAAATATTTTGCAGGAACATCAAATTTTAAATTATAATCCATGTTTTGATCAAATCCATGCGAACCAGCTATTTGAACCCCAACATCTTTATGTTTGATAGTAAATGGTTTTATGTTTACTTTTCCGTTTTTAAATGATAATGCTGCAGAAACGTCTTTTAAATTGATATCTTTCAAATCAATGAAAGAAGCTTTATTATCTAATTCAGTTAATAAAGTTGATCTTGATTTATTCAAAGAACCCGAAATAAATTTGCCCATTAAATCACCAGTTAAGGTATTTAAATTTGGTAGCATAGATTGGTTTAAAGTTCCACTTAATTGAATAGTAGAATTCATTTTACCATTGATAACCTCTGCTATTGGAGCAATTGTTTTTAAGGTATTCATCAACGAGAAGGTTTGTCCAACATCTACTTTGTCTAAACCTAAATTCATATCAAAAGTAGGAACTTTGCCTTTAGTAGAAACTAGTCCATTAAGGCCAAGTCTTCCTCCAAACACATCCATTTTTAAATTGCTTAATTTTACAGCTTCGTCTTTAATGGCTACAGTACCTGATACATTTTTCAAATTCAAATTATCATATAGTACAGTATTTGCTTTTGCAGTTAAAGAACAGTCTAAGAAGCTAGGTATTTTAACAGCTTCAGTCTTCTTACCTCCATCTTCAGTTGTGGTTGTGGTTGGAGCCATAAAATCGGAAACAGCAAATGTATTTGAACTCATGTTGAAGTTTCCTTTCAAAATTTGATTTTTGAACAGGAATCCATAGAAATTTTCTAATGCTCCTGTTACGTTAACATCCGATTTTCCTGTTTTTAAACTCAATTGGTTTAAGTTTATTTTTGTTGGATTAAACGCTACATCTGCAATTGAAATACTAACAGGTTTAGCCATTTCTGGACCGGCATAATTAAATCCTGTTAATGTTACTCTTCCTGAATTTTTAATGTTTTGATATTGATTGGTTTCAACAGATTTCATGTCGAAAGCGGTTTTTACATCGGCTTTTAAAATTCCATTAAGTGGTTTTTCTAATTTAACCGGATAGGCCTTAGAGACATTAGCTAAATTGATTACACCTCTTAATTCGGCATTTACCAAAGCATTTTCAGCTATGTTTTTAATATTCGCTTTTGCATTAAATACATCTTGGTCAATTGCAAATCCAAAATTATCAATGTTTACATAAGTGTCATTAACTATTCCAGTTTCATTAACAATATGAGTGTCTATATTGATGTTTTTTACATTTTTTGGTAAATCTTTATAATGGAATGAAGCGTTATTTGATACCATTTCAACATCAAATTTTGGAACAGTTGTGTCGGTTAATTCCCCATTTACTTTTCCTTTTACTTCAAATTTTCCAGTTGTTTCAACTCCTTCTAAATTACCTGCATATTGTTCAGGGATTAAACCTAAGAAGTTTTTGAAATCAGAGCTTGGGGTTTTAAAGGTTAAATTATATACTTGTCCTTTTTCTGCCATTTGAATAAATCCATCAAATTCTAAAGGCAATTGATTAATCAAGGCTTTATTTTCTTTAAACGTGTATTTACTGTTTTTTAAATCGATTCCTAAAATTGCGTCTAATGAAATTTTTGTGTTTTTTAAGAAATTAGATTTATCCATATCAAAACTTACATTAGCTGTTGTTTTAGTATCTAAATCTAATTTTTCTTGAGCAAAATTTCCTGTGCCTTGATGGTTGATACTGTCTAAGACTAATTTCATTTTAGAGGCTTCATCAAGGAAAGTAAATTTTAAATTTTCCACATCATATTTTTCAATACTTAAACTGAAAGGTTTGCTCTCCGATTTTTCTTCTTCAGGTGTTTTGTCTTTTAAAGCAATATCGTAGTTGCCAACACCGTCTTTATTAAAAATGATATTTAAAATAGTATTTTCTGTAGATATGGATTCAATTTTCATTGGCTCATTTGCTCCATTGAATAATTCCATTATACTCATTTTTAAGCTAATATTTTCAGATGAAACGAGTGTTTTTCCAGCAAAAGGAGCTTTGTTAACAATACTTAGTTTTTCAATACTTACATTGGCTTTTGGAAAACTTTTCAATAAGCTTAAATTTACATCTTCAATAGAGACAATAGCGTCAACATTTTTATTGATAGATTCTAGTACCTTGTTTTTAATTTGTTCTTTAAAAAGAAAAGGCACAATGGCTAATACGATAATACTACCGAGAACTGAAATTCCAGTCCATTTCAGTATTTTTTTTGCTTTTGGACTCATAATTTTTTAAATTTAGATGTATGTTACAAAATTAATACCAATTGTAGTTTTTAAGGTAAAATAATGTTAAAAAAAAACGCCGAAATTAAATTTCAGCGTTTTTCTAATTCAAATTATTAAAAACTAATTTCGTAAGGCATAATGGCTTGAATACCTTTACGTTTTTTCATCTTTCTTATTTTATCAATTAAAATATAGTTTTCTTCTCCAATTTCTTCTTTTAAATAAGCTTCTTTTGATTGGTACATTTTAGCACCGGCTAAACTTTCTAAAAATTCATTGAAATTTTTATTGTATTCTGGATAAGTTTCTACTCTATATTCTTTAGATTTTCCTAATGTGGCAGCGTGTTTAATTGCAGCATCTAAATTACCTAGTTTATCAACTAAACCTAGCTTTAATGCATCTGTTCCAGTCCAAACTCTTCCTTGTCCAATAGCATCAACTGCTTCAAATTTCATTTTTCTTCCAGTTGCAACACGGGTCACAAAAGTTTTATAGGTTCGTTCAACACCTTCTAAAGCAATTGCTTTGTATTCTTCTGTTATTGGTTCAAAAGGACTATAGCCACCTGAATTTTTATGTGTATTTACTTGTTCTGCATTAACACCAACTTTTGAAGCTAATTCACTCATGTTAGGCAGCATTCCAAATACACCAATTGATCCGGTTATTGTTGTTGGTTCTGCAAAAATAGCATTAGCGCCACATGAAATGTAATACCCGCCAGAAGCCGCTAAATTTCCCATAGAAACAACAACAGGTTTAATTTTTTTAGTTAATTCTATTTCTCTCCAAATTAATTCAGAAGTCAATGCACTTCCACCAGGACTGTCTACTCGTAAAACGATTGCTTTCACATCTTTATCTTCTCTCGCTTCTTTTAAAGATCGGTTTATAGAACCTTCCCCTATAAAATCCACATCGCCTTCACCGCCATTAATTTCACCTTGTGCATATATTACGGCAATAATGTCGTCTTTCGTTATATCGTCAACGTTAATACTGTTTTTATCCGTATAATCTGTAATGGATATTTTTTTGTATTCTTCGTCGTTAGCTACCTTTAATTTAGATTTAATTGCGGCATGGTATTCGTCTTCATAGGCAACTTTATCCACTAATTTTTGAGCTAATGCCATTTCCGGAGTTCGCGCACTTAAATTTTCGGCAATTGCGTTTAATTGTTCTACAGGTATTTTTCTACTTGCGGCAACATCAGTAACAATAGTATTCCAAACAGAGTTTAATAAGGCTGTCATTTGTTCTCTGTTTTCTGGACTCATTTCTTGATTTAAAAATGGTTCCACAGCACTTTTGTATTTTCCATGACGAATTACCTCAAATTTAATCCCTGTTTTGTCTTGAAAATCTTTGAAAAATAACAATTCTGAATGTAAACCTTTAAAGTCTACTTCGCCAACTGGATTCACATATACCTGATCTGCAACAGAATTGATGTAGTATTCTTTTTGAGTAAAATAATTGGCATAAGCATACACAAATTTCCCCGATTTCTTAAAATCTAATAATTGTTCTCTTAATTCTTTACTTTGAGCTAATCCTAATAAAGATTGGTTGTTAATAATAGAAATTCCTTTGATTTTATCGTCGTTTTTTGCAGATTTTATTGCGTTTAAAACATCAATAAAACCAATTTTAGTTTTTCCTGCAATTAATGCTTGTAAAGGGCTTTCGTCTTTGTATTTACCTGCGTAATCAAAGACAATTTTCGATAAGTCTAATTCAATAACAGAATTGTTTTCAATTTTAATTTCATTTTCACCACCACTTACAACTGCAGCAATTCCAATAAGTATGAAAAAACTAATCACACAAAACAGAAAAATACCAACAACAGTCGCTAATACATTTTTAATAAAATTCATCTTCTTTTAAATTTCAATTTAGTAATAAGTAGCTTGAAATGTTAAAATGTTACATGTTCATAAAATTTAATTTTTAGGCCGAAGTATTTCTAAAATTGTTTGTTATTTTGCAAACGATATGAAAAACCAAAATACAGCACTACTTTCTTTAGGTACCAATTTGGGTGATAGATTGAAAAATCTACAGTTTTGTATTGATGCTATTCATGAAGAAGTTGCAACAGTAGTGCAAGTTTCTCCTGTCTACGAAACACCAGCCTGGGGTTTTGAAGCGGCTCCTTTTTACAATTGTATGATTCAAATTCATACGTTAAAATCGGCGACTAAAATATTGTCTAAGATTCTTAAATTAGAAAAAAAGTTAGGACGTACTCGTTCAGAAAAATCAGGATATCAATCGCGAATTATTGATATTGATATCATTGCTTTTAATGATGAACTAATTGAAACAGAAAATTTAATTGTTCCTCATCCTCGATTAGAAATGAGAAATTTTGTGTTGTATCCGTTAAAAGATATAGCAGGAAAATGGGTGCACCCGAAAACCAAAGAATTGATTTCAGATTTAATTCAAAATTCAACGGATTCTTCAGCTATTGAGCGTGTGGCACATTTGATCAATCCTATTCAAAAAATAAAAAATTTAGAGTTAAATTACATAGCAATTGAAGGGAATATTGGAGCAGGCAAAACAACTTTAGCATCAAAAATTGCTGAAGATTGTAACGCTAAACTCGTTTTAGAACGTTTTGCAGATAATCCTTTTTTACCTAAGTTTTATAAAGATCAAAGTCGATATGCTTTTCCATTGGAAATGTCTTTTTTGGCAGATCGTTACCAACAATTGACCGATGATTTGGCGCAGTTTGATTTGTTCAAAGATTTCATTGTTGCCGATTATCACATTTTTAAATCGTTGATTTTTGCCAAAGTAACGTTGCAAGAAGATGAATATCGTTTGTACAAAAACCTGTTTGATATCATTTATAAAGAAATGCCTAAGCCCGATTTGTATGTGTATTTGTATCAAAACACCGAACGATTGTTAGCGAATATTAAAAAACGTGGTAGAAGTTACGAGCAAGAAATTCCGGCGGATTACTTGGAAAAAATCAATCAAGGTTACTTGGATTATATTAAAACACAAACCGATTTAAACATTTTAATTATTGATGTTTCCGATTTAGATTTCGTAAAGAAACAGGAAGACTATGTGTTTATTTTAAATGCGATTAAAAAGAAAATTGAAAATTAATTACAACCACATTGATGACGTTTTTTTTATTCAATTTAAATACCTTTCTAAGGAATAAAAACAATAAAATCCTCTGCTTAATAATTTTTTAATCCTTTCAAGAGATGAAAAAAAACTTACATGACTTATAAGTTTAATTATTTCAATTTCTGAAAGAAATCCCAAATTACAATTCCGGCACTTACTGAAATGTTTAAAGAATGTTTGCTTCCTAATTGTGGAATTTCAATCACCCCATCAGATAAGTTAATGGCATCTTGTGAAACCCCTTTTACTTCGTTGCCAAAAATTAAGGCGTATTTTGTTTCTCTTTCAGGTTGGAAGTTGTCTAACATCATGGCATTTTCAGTTTGTTCAATAGAATAAACTTTAACGTTTTCTGCTTTTAATTTCGTAACCACTTCTAAAACATCTTTAGCATATTCCCAAGTTACCGTCTCGGTTGCACCTAAAGCTGTTTTATGAATTTCTTTGTTTGGAGGTGTAGCCGTAATACCGCATAAATAGATTTTTTCAATTAAAAATGCATCCGAAGTTCTAAAAACGGAACCAATATTGTGTAAACTTCTAATGTCGTCCAAAATTACAATAATGGGCGTTTTTTCAGCTTGTTTGAATTCTTCAATATTCTTGCGATCTAACTCGGCGTTGGCTAATTTTCTCATACTGCAAAGATAAATTAATTTGATAATATGGCAACGAGAAATACGCTGTATCAAGGGAATCAACAAATAATAAATTATTTTTATCATTTCCATTGTGTTCTGTCCTTGCGATTTGCCATTGCTATTGAATTTTGCCATTGCTATTGAATTTTGTCATTGCCATTGAATTTTGTTATCTTCGCCCTCATTCCAAAATGTACTATTGTGGCAAAAAAAGCAGCAACTGAAATAAAAGATAAAGCGCCGAAAGAAACGCCTTTAATGAAACAATACAACGAGATAAAAGCGAAGTATCCCGATGCGTGTTTGTTGTTTCGAGTAGGAGATTTTTATGAGACTTTTGGTTCCGATGCCATTCGAGCATCTCAAATTTTAGGAATTACACTGACTAAAAGAGGAAATGGAAGTGAAAGTGAAACGGCATTAGCAGGATTTCCACATCATTCATTAAATACCTATTTGCCAAAATTAGTGAAGGCCGGTTTACGTGTTGCTATTTGTGATCAATTGGAAGATCCTAAAATGACCAAAACAATCGTAAAACGAGGAGTAACCGAATTAGTAACGCCAGGTGTTGCTCTAAATGATGATATTTTAAGTGCCAAAACAAACAATTTCCTTGCGTCAGTACATTTTGGGAAAAAGAATCTAGGAATCGCTTTTTTAGATGTGTCTACAGGTGAATTTTTAACAGCTCAAGGTTCGGAAGAATATATAGATAAGTTGATTCAGAATTTTAGACCAAGTGAAATTTTAGTAACCAAGAACCATAAAAATACATTTAAATCTGCTTTTGGTGAAGATCATCATGTGTTTTATTTGGAAGATTGGATTTATAAAGAAGATTATGCATTTGAAACCCTGACCAAACATTTTCAAACCAATTCATTAAAAGGTTTTGGAGTAGAAGAATTGCAAGAAGGAATTGTGGCGTCTGGGGCTATTTTGTATTATTTATCAGAAACGCAGCATAATAAAATTCAGCATATAACTAATATTCAACGAATAGCAGAAGATGCTTATGTTTGGATGGATAAATTTACTATTCGTAATCTTGAATTGTACCACAGTACCAATCCAAATGCCGTAACCTTGTTAGATGTTATTGATAAAACACTTTCACCTATGGGTGGGCGTATGTTGAAACGTTGGATTGCTCTACCTTTAAAAGATATTGTGAAGATCAAAGGGCGAAATGAAGTGGTGGCCTATTTAAAAGAAAATCAAGAAGATTTACAAGCGATACAATACCAAATTAAGCAAATTTCCGATTTAGAACGTTTAATTTCTAAAGTTGCAACAGGAAAAATTTCACCTCGTGAAGTCTTGTATTTAAAAGAGTCACTAGATGCTATTATTCCCATTAAAACCTTGGCTTTAGCTTCTAAAAATGAAGCACTAAAATTAATTGGTGATAGTTTGCATGCCTGTGAATTATTACGTGAAAAAATTGAAAAAACTATACAGCCTGATGCTCCAGTAAATATAAATAAAGGAAATGCCATTGCAGCCGGAATTCATGCTGAATTAGACGAACTTCGAGCGATTTCTTCTACAGGAAAAGGTTATTTAGAAGATTTAGAGCGTAGAGAAAGCGAACAAACCGGAATTCCTTCGTTGAAAGTGTCTTTCAATAACGTATTTGGTTATTATATTGAAGTACGAAATACGCATAAAGAAAAGGTGCCAGAAACGTGGATTCGTAAACAAACCCTAGTTAGTGCTGAACGTTACATTACAGAGGAGTTGAAAGGTTATGAGGCTAAAATTTTAGGAGCGGAAGAAAAAATCCAGCAATTAGAGAGTCAGTTGTTTGAAGAATTGGTTAGCTGGATTTCATTGTACATTAAAGCCGTACAATTAAATGCCAGTTTGATTGCCCAATTAGATGGATTACAGTCTTTTGCACAAATGGCTATTGAACATAATTATGTGAAACCAGAAATAAATGATGGTTTTGTACTTGATATTAAAGAAGGTCGCCACCCTGTAATTGAAAAACAATTGCCTATTGGTGTGCCTTATATTTCAAACGATGTGTTTCTTGATAATGAAACGCAACAGATGATTATGATTACCGGACCTAACATGTCGGGTAAATCGGCCATTTTAAGACAAACGGCATTGATTGTTTTGTTGGCTCAAATGGGAAGTTTTGTTCCGGCACAAGCGGTTACTATGGGAGTAGTGGATAAGGTGTTTACACGAGTAGGCGCTAGTGATAATATTTCTATGGGTGAATCGACGTTTATGGTGGAAATGAATGAAACTGCTTCAATTTTGAATAATTTATCAGATAGAAGTTTGGTGTTATTGGACGAAATTGGAAGAGGAACCTCTACTTACGACGGAATTTCAATTGCATGGGCTATTTCAGAATATTTACATGAACATCCAGGAAGGCCAAAAACCTTGTTTGCTACACATTATCATGAATTGAATGAAATGGAATCTATTTTTGAACGGATTCAAAATTATAATGTGTCTGTAAAAGAACTGAAAGATACCGTTTTGTTTATTCGTAAATTAGTACAAGGAGGAAGTGCACATAGTTTTGGTATACATGTGGCAAAAATGGCCGGTATGCCACAAACGGTCATTCAAAAGGCGCAAAAATTGCTTAAGAAATTGGAGAAAAATCATTCTGCAGAAGAATTATCGGGTGGAAATTTAGGGCAAGATGAAATGCAATTGAGTTTTTTTAATTTAGACGATCCCTTGTTGGAAGAAATTAAAGAAGAGATTAATGGTTTGGATATCAATACACTTACGCCTGTAGAGGCTTTGATGAAATTGAACGAATTGAAAAGAATGCTTTCAAAGAAATAAAAAAAGCATATTTTTTTAGAAAAAAGTGTTGTGTAGACAAAATAAAAAATATATATTTGCACTCGCAAAACGATAAAAGTTACGTTCTTTAAAAAATGCGAAAATAACAATTATGCATTTTCGTATTTAGGTTTTGAAAAAAACGCGAAAATAGCTCAGTTGGTAGAGCGCAACCTTGCCAAGGTTGAGGTCGCGGGTTCGAACCCCGTTTTTCGCTCCATAATTTAAAATTTTGCTCGAGTGGTGGAATTGGTAGACACGCTGGACTTAAAATCCAGTGAGCAGTAATGTTCGTGCGGGTTCAAGTCCCGCCTTGAGTACTAAAGCCCTTCTTAGGGAGGGCTTCAAAATTTTTAAATTAAAAACAATAAATCATTCGCTCGAGTGGTGGAATTGGTAGACACGCTGGACTTAAAATCCAGTGAGCAGTAATGTTCGTGCGGGTTCAAGTCCCGCCTTGAGTACAAAAAGCTTCAAACTATGTTTGGAGCTTTTTTTGTTTAAATTAATTTAAAAATGGAAGTAAATTATCAACTTTTAGAAAATGATTTTAAAAAGCAATATGCTGATTTGTTTTTCTATTATTTAAGAAAAATATATTTTAAAATTATTTTGATTTCATTACTAATATCGGTTTTATTTACTATTAATAAATTTGATATAATAACTTTTGTTCTAATGTTTTTTGGGACACTTATATTTTTTTTAATTTTAAATTTTGGTAATATGTTTTATGATATAATTAAAATATATAGAAATAAAACATTAAATAAAATCGTAGAATTAAATATTGCTTTAAGTAATGAAGTTTTAATTTTTAATTATACTTCTGAAAAAAATGAATCAAAACAAATTGAGTATAAAATAAATGACATTAAAGAAATTATAGAGATTAAAAATCATTTATATATTATTTTTAAAAATAATACATCTTTTTTTTTAAAAAAGGGAAATACAGAATTTGAAAAATTATTGAAAACTGAATTTAAAAAATGTGAAATTACTTTTCAAGATTCTAATTTAATTGGCACTAATTCAAATTCAAATAATTCTAAAAATTATTATTGGTTGTTATTGTTAGGATTAATCCCAGGTGTTGGTTTAATTGTTGGGTGTGTTTACTTTTTTCTTGGTTTTTACAGAAATAATTCCATGTTTAAAATCATTGGAGCTTCCAATATTGTTATGTCTATATTCTTAATTGATATAATTGAAATTGTTGGTCAAAAATCAGAAATAAATATTGATTCTGAAAAGAATATAGTGATGGAAAATTTAAATGATCTTGTTAGAGATATTGAATTTTATAAATTAAAGCAAGGAGATTATCCTTATCAAATTAATGATGTAAAAATTTATAATAAGAATTTAAATGATTTAGATTTGTTTAATAAAGAAAAATATCATGATGATTATAATCCGGTTTTTTATTATGAAAAAACTATTGATGGTTATATTTTGAAATCTGTTGGTCCTGATGGTGTTTTAAATACAAAAGATGATATTTATCCTGAGTATTAGTTTTTGTTTATAAATATCTGATAATTCAATTTTGGATCACTTGTTAATTTAATTCTTTTATTAGTTCTTTGAGTTCTGAAAATCGAAATTGAAATTGATTTATGTTGTTGATTTTTGAAATTTAATCTTTATAAATGGGTACATTTGTTATTAGTCAGCGCCTTAGCGGAGTATATAAATACGAATTTACGTCTCGTAAAGGGAAAACTATATTCACTAGTAACGATTTCGAATTGCGTTTTGAAGCAGAAGAAGAAATAGAGCGTTTAAAAGCGGCTCTTGATGTTATTGTTTTTATGCGTTTTCGTTCGCCTAGAGGTAAATTTTATTTTAAAATGATCTTAGATAAAGTCGAAGTAGCTAAAAGTCGTCAATACACCACGCAATTATTAATGCAAAAAGGGATTGATGAAATCATGCGATCGTTAGCGAGTTCAGAAATTCTAGATTTTTCTTCTTCTGATGAAATTTTTCCGCCTGCTGAAGATGTTTTTGGGGTATAGTAAGTTAATTACTATTTTCAGTATTTAAAATAAACTACGGGTTTTATTCTTGTTAAATTAAACGGTTGTATAGATAAAATTAGTTGCTTTAGTTTTTAAAGTAACTTAGGGGTAAAAAAAAATCCCGACCTAGTCGGGATTGATTTCTTTTCGAAAAGAAGTATTTAATTATTTTTTTACTTCTTCTTTAGCTGGAGCAGCTTCAGCAGCAGCTTTTGCAGTATCAGCAGCAGCAGCAGTAGTATCAGCAGCTGGAGCAGCAGTAGTATCAGCAGCAACAGCAGTAGTATCTACAGCAGTTGAGTCAGCAGCTGGAGTTTCCTCAGCTTTTTTGTTACAAGAAACTAATACAGCAGCTACGAATGCTAAGCTTAAAACAACTTTTTTCATCTTACTAAATTATAAAGGTTAATTATTAATTCGGAGCAAAGATATGAATTTTTTGATATGACAACTATTTTTTTTGTCTTTTTTTTATTTTTTTTTCTTTGGATTCCGTTTTGTCTGATTTTCAATTATCGTGCCAGAATTATTTTTTGTTCTTTTTTTCTGTAGGATATATGATTTTCAATTCGTTAATCAAGTTTTGTGCCCCTGCGAATTTATCAATGATGAATAAAATATAACGAGCGTCTACCATGATGTTTCTGCAAATTTCTGGACTGTAATATACATCACTCATGGTTCCTTCCCAAACGCGATCAAAATTTAATCCTATTAAATTTCCATTAGCATCAAAAGCCGGACTTCCTGAGTTTCCTCCTGTGGTGTGGTTTGTTGCAATAAAGGCTACAGGCATTTTTCCATTTTCACCATATTTGCCGTAATCTTTCGCATTGTATAAGTCAATTAGTTTTTGAGGAACATCAAATTCGTAATCTCCTGGAACATATTTCTCCATAACACCATCTAAATAAGTTGTTGGTGTATAAACTACTGCATCCATAGGTTTGTATCCTTTTACTTTTCCATACGTTACACGTAATGTAGAATTGGCATCAGGGAAAATACGTGCCGATTTTGGACTTAATTCTAATATTGCTTTCATATACGTTCTTTGTAAAGCAATGTTTTTTAAGTTTAACTCCTCATATTTCGGGGCAACATTTTTATTATATGCATCTGAAATTGTTTTTACCAAAGCAAAACCAGGATCTTGGTTTAATCTTTCAATAACCGTTTTAGTGTCTCCATTTAAAAGTTCTTTTAATCCATTAAATGAAGTTAATTTTGAGTTTTTGAAAAGCGTAGCAGTTGTAGTTTCAATATTCAAATTCTTTACAGATTCAGGTAAAAATTGTTGAGGCGATTTTTTTGTATAAATCGCAATTAGTTTTTCAAAAACTTTTTCATCTACTTGTGCATTATAATCTTTATACAGTGCTTCAAATCCTTTAATTAAATTATTTTTTCTGTCGTTAAAAGCTTGTTCTCCTTTTGAATTATATACTTGCTCTAATTGGTATAAACGGTAACCAAAAGATAGTATTTCTGAATTACGTATTACTACTTCTGTAAAGTAATCTCTCGCAATGGCATAATCTTTTATAGCGGCGTAGTTTTGTTTGAATTCCGGTAAAAGGTTGCCGTATTCTGCTTCTTTTTTAGCAGCCATTACTTTTTCTGTAAATTCTTTTTCAAATTTTTGTTTAGCACCAACGGCATTTGCTTTTTTCAAACCTTTTGCTTCTCCCATCCATTTTTTCCAATAATTAGCCACAGAAGCGTATTTTGAAGCGTATTGAATTTTAATGGCTTGGTCTTTTCTCATAAATCCATCTTGTACTTTTAATGCTGCATCACGTACTTCAATACGCGCCGGATTTAAATCGTTCATAATTTGCTCTACGGCAAATGAAGGTAAATATTCTGTAGTTCTTCCAGGATACCCCATTACCATAGTGAAATCTCCTTCTTTAATTCCTTTTGCAGAGATAGGGAAGTAGTGTTTTGGAGTATAAGGAACATTGTCTTTTGAGTATTCTGCAGGTCTGTTGTTTTTATCGGCATACACTCTAAATAAAGAAAAGTCTCCTGTGTGACGCGGCCAAACCCAATTGTCTGTATCTGAACCAAATTTTCCTATTGAACTTGGTGGAGCTCCTACTAAACGAACATCTTTAAAATTTTCTACAACAAATAACAAATATTGGTTTCCGTCGTAGAAAGTTCTAATCATGGCATCTTGCCAACTTTCTCTTGGATAGGTTTTTGTAATTGCTGCAATATTTTCTTGAATTTTCTTTTGTTTGTCAGCTTCAGTAGGTAAACTATTTACGCCTTCAAATACCTTGTTGGTTACATCATCTATTTTTACCACAAAAGTTACTACAACCCCCGGATTTGCTAATTCATCTTCCATTTTGTAAGCCCAAAATCCGTTTGCTAAATAATCGTGTTCAACAGTGGAATGGTTTTGAATGTTGTCGTATCCGCAGTGATGATTGGTTAAGATTAATCCTTTTGGAGAAATAACTTCAGCCGTACAACCACCATCAAATTGTGGAACGGCATCTTTCATACTCGATTGATTAATGGAGTAAATTTGTTCTGCGGTTAATTTTCCGCCTAAAGCTTTGATTTCATTTTCATTCATCCCTTTTAACATAGAAGGAATCCACATTCCTCCTTGTTGCGCTTGTACTTGAATTAAAAATAATAAAGCTATAATTCTAATGATTCTCATATTTAAAATTATTAATTATCTGTTTGTATTGGATTTATTTATTATGTTACAGTTTTTTTATGGATTTATAATACACGTGGTTTACAATTCTTTTATTTTCTATAATTGAATATTTGTATAATTTTAATTCTTTAATTAGCGCTTCGAAATTTTTAACATTAATTTCAAAATCATAGAATTTATCATCTTCAAAATTACGTTCAAAATTGAAACTGTTAGGGAAATATCCATTTAAAGCATTGAAAAATTGATGAATTTTTGAAGTTATTTTTAGTGTTTTTTCTTGAGGATCATAAACTTGAGAATATTCATTTTTAGTTGAAGGTACTAAAAAAGTTTCTGAAGAAGTTTTTATATCTATAATAGGATGGTTTTCTTTAATTATCGTTTTCTGTAATTCTAGTTTTTTACAAATTTCCTTTTCAATTTCAATTAAATCTGTACGATTATTAATGTCTCCTTTGTAATAAAAATCAAAAAGGGTGTTTTTAAGTTCACTTTCAATAGTGATAAACATATAGTTACTATTGAATAATGGGAAAATATCTTTTAATAGTTTTGTCTGAAAAATTGTTTTTGTAGAATTTATTTTGCTGTAAGAAGTAAAGGGTTTTGCGTTTGTTTTTTCAAAATAATATTGTTTGTCTTTTAAATGTAATAAGATCGAATCAACTCTTTTAGCTAAACTATCGGTTTTGAAAAGGTATTCCTCTTTTGAAACTTTATTTGAAACAACATTTGTGGAATTTTCTGATTTTGTAAAAACCGTTTGCTGGCTATTACAAAGAATTGAAAAAAGTAGTGTAAAAAGAATTATTTTCATTACAGGTTTTTTAAAATTAAATCGGTCGCTCCTTTATTCTCCAAAATGAAATTTTTACAAATGACTCCTTGTTCTTTTCTTTGATTTGTATTGAAAACCAATTCATCTAAAGTGGTTTTTAATTCTTCAAAGTTAGAAATTGACATACATCCTTTTTTATTTACTAAAGCTGTAGCTTCAATAAAATGCGAATAATTAGGACCAATTACGATTGGAATTCCAAACGTGGCAGGTTCTAAAATATTATGTACGCCCGGATTTCCAAATCCGCCTCCTACATAAGCAATATCTGCGTACGAATATATTTTGGTTAAAATACCGATAGTGTCAATAATGAAGACTTGGTATTCAGATAAAGACTTATTTTCTTTCTCAGAATATAAAATTGTATTCTTTTGTATTTGATTTTTCAACGTTGATATTTGTTCTAACTTGATGTTGTGCGGTGCAATAATGAATTTTACTTCATTTGAAGCAGTGTTAATATAACGTACCAATAGTTCTTCATCTTTAGGCCAAGAACTTCCGATAACTATAGTAGAAGTGTTATTTTTAAATTGTTCAATATAATCCAATGTATTATCTCGTTCTAAAATAGATACTACTCTGTCAAAACGGGTGTCGCCAGAAACCATTACATTGTTAAGTCCGATTGAATTAGCTAATTTTTTAGAATTTTCATTTTGAACAAAAAAGAAATTAAAACTTTTTAATGCTTTTCTGTATAAACCGCCATACCATTTAAAGAACGCTTGATTATCTCTGAAAATTCCTGATATTAAATAGGTTTTTATATTTCGTTTTTTTAATTCATGTAAGTAGTTGGGCCAATATTCATATTTAATGAAAAATACAAAATCGGGATGGGTTAATGAAAGAAATTTTTTTGCATTGGAAAAGGTGTCCAACGGAAGATAAAGTGTTACATCAGCAATAGTATTGTTTTTTCGAACTTCATAACCCGAAGGGGAAAAAAAGGTCACAATAATTTTATGCTCAGGATATTGCTTTTTAATTTTTTCAATTACAGGTAAACCTTGCTCGTATTCACCTAATGAGGCGGCATGAAACCAAATCGTACGGTCTGTTACTTGTATTTTTTCTTTAAGAATGGAAAAAACATTTTTTCTTCCCGCTACAAATAGTTTCATTTTGGGACTAAACAGCGCCAATAATTTTACAATTTGAGCGGCAAGTATAACAATTAAATTATATATTTGGTACATAGTGTTTATTGAGGTTATAAAATTACAATTGTTTACTAAATAAAAAAACATGTTAAAATTCTTTTCAAAAAAAATACTGCTTTTCGGTGTCTTTTTCTTTTTGTTTAATCTAGCATTTAAGAAGTTTATATTCGATGAAGAAATCAATAATTCCAATCTGGTAGGTTCATTAGTAACTACCATTATTGTTGTGATTCTTTATGCTTTTTTACAACGAAACAAAACATCATCAAAAGATAATTAGTATTTTTACACCCAGAAAATTTTAAGTAATGAGAAAATTACAAATGGTTGACTTAAAAAGTCAATACGATCGAATAAAAGACGAAGTAAATGCTTCTATTCAAGAAGTGTTAGATACAACTACTTATATTAATGGTCCGTTAGTACATCAATTTCAAGCTGATTTAGAAAAATATTTAGGAGTAAAACATGTTATTCCATGTGCCAATGGGACAGATGCGTTGCAAATTGCCATGATGGGATTAGGTTTAAAACCTGGAGACGAAGTTATTACAGCTGATTTTACTTTTGCGGCTACTGTAGAAGTGATTGCTTTGTTGCAATTAACGCCTGTTTTGGTTGATGTGGATATGAATAACATGAATATTTCTATTGAAGGAATAAAAAAGGCAATTACACCTAAAACTAAAGCAATTGTACCCGTTCACTTGTTTGGTAGAGCAGCTAATATGGATGCCATTATGGAGCTTGCTAATGAACACAATTTATTTGTTATCGAAGATAATGCGCAAGCAATTGGTGCAGATTATACATGGAAAAAAGACGGTTCTAAACAAAAAGTGGGTACTATTGGCCATGTTGGTGCAACTTCTTTTTTTCCATCTAAAAACTTAGGTTGTTATGGAGATGGCGGTGCAATATTCACCAATGATGATGCTCTTGCCCATACAATAAGAGGGATTGTAAATCATGGTATGTATGTAAGATACCATCACGATGTGGTGGGAGTAAATTCTAGATTAGATAGTATTCAGGCTGGAGTTTTAAAGGCAAAATTACCGCATTTAGATAGTTACAACAAAGCAAGACAAGTGGCCGCTAGAAAATATTCTGAAGCTTTTGCTTTTAATCCAAATATTTGGGCTCCAACTATATGTGAATCGTGTGATTGTCATGTGTTTCATCAATACGTAATTCGAATTTTAAATGGAAAGCGTGATGGTTTACTAGAACATTTACAAGCTAAAGGTATTCCTTGTGCAATTTATTATCCTATTCCGTTGCACAGTCAAAAAGCATATGCCGATGCACGATATAAAGAAGAAGATTTTCCTGTAACGAATCAATTAGTGAAAGAAGTAATTGCATTACCTATGCATACTGAATTAGACGAAGAGCAAATTAAGTTTATTACAGACGCAGTTTTAGAATACGTTTAATAGTTGATGGTTTTTGGTTTTTAGTTGATGTTTTTCATCTAATAACTCTTAACCCACAACCAACACTAAGAATATGAAAATACTAGTAACAGGAGGTTTAGGATTTATTGGTTCCCATACTGTTGTAGAATTACAGAATGAAGGTTTTGAAGTAGTAATTATTGATAATTTATCGAATTCATCTGAAGAAGTTTTGAATGGTATTACAGCAATTACAGGTGTAAAACCAGTCTTTGAAAAGATTGATTTGAGAGATAAAAAAGCGGTTCAAGATTTTTTTAACAGGAATCAGTCCATTACTGGAGTCATACATTTTGCAGCCAGTAAAGCTGTTGGAGAAAGTGTTGAAAATCCTTTATTGTATTATGAAAATAATATTGGAACATTAGTATACCTTCTTCAAGAATTACAGAAAAAAGACCAAGCACATTTTATTTTTAGTTCATCTTGTACCGTTTATGGTCAGGCCGATGTAATGCCAATTACAGAAAGTGCTCCTGTTCAACAAGCGATGTCGCCTTATGGAAATACGAAACAAATAGGAGAAGAGATTATACATGATGTAGCAAAAGTTTCTTCGATATCTTCAATTTTACTTCGATATTTTAATCCCATTGGCGCGCATGAATCAGCTGAAATTGGCGAACTACCTTTAGGAGTTCCTCAAAATTTGGTACCTTTTATTACGCAAACGGCTATTGGATTACGAAAAGAATTGTCTGTTTTTGGGAATGATTATCCAACTCCAGATGGCACTGCAATTCGAGATTATATTCATGTAGTGGATTTAGCCAAAGCTCATGTAGTAGCATTAAAAAGACTAATTGCTAATAAAAATATTGAAAAAGTGGAAGTTTTTAATATTGGAACAGGTAAAGGGAGTTCTGTTTTGGAAGTTATCCAATCTTTTGAAAGAGTAAATAACCTAAAGCTACCCTACAAAATTGTAGGACGAAGAGAAGGTGATATTACAGAAGCCTATGCGAATACCGATAGCGCCTTTAATGTTTTAGGTTGGAAACCTGAATTAACCCTAGATGATGCACTTTCAAGTGCTTGGAAATGGGAACAAAAAATAAGAAAATAAAAAAATCCCGATGGTTTCATCGGGATTCATTTTTTTAAAGAATTACTTTTTAGCTGCTTCTTTCATTTTAGCCGCGCTTTCTTCCATCTTGTCAGCTACTTTCTCCATTGCTTCACCTGCTTTTGCTTGAGCAGTATCTACAGCAGCATCAATTTTTGCAGCAGCTGTATCCATTTTTTGCTCTACTTCAGCACCTACTGCTTCTGTTGTTTCTTCTACTTTGTCTTTAGTTTCGTCTTTACAAGAAACTAATACTGCAGCCATCACTGCTAAACCTAAAATTACTTTTTTCATGTTGTTTTTGTTTTTATAAATTAATAATTTTTGAACAGAAATGTATTTTCAAACTACGTGCCAAACTTTTTTTCTTTTTATAAAATCCAATATTTATAAAAATGCGTAGATGGGTTTTATAAAGATAAGAAAAAATGAAAAAGAAAATTGCAATTATTTTGATGGGTTTATTTTTAAACCAAAGTTTCGCACAAGTCGGTGTAGGAACCACTAATATTTTAAATGGAGTGGAGTTTCAAGTCGAAAGTTCATCGAGAGGCGTATTAATTCCTAGAGTAGCATTAACGTCAACTTTAGTGCAAGCTCCAGTTGGTCCGTCTCCAATTGCTAACGGCGTATTGGTGTTTAATACAGCAACCAATGGTATTGGTGTTAATGCCGTGACACCAGGATTTTATTATTGGTTCAATACAGAATGGGTGCCCTTGCGTTCTGCGGGGGCTAGTGGATTACAAAATTGGTCGTTAGTAGGGAATTCTGGTACCAATCCGGCATTGAATTTTTTAGGAACAGTTGATAATCAAAATTTAATTTTTAAATCAAATAATCAAGTTCGAATGACGATTGAAAATGATGGTCAAGTTGTTATTGGTAATAATGCTACTCCTTCTACCAATACATTGACTACAATTAATGCGGGAAATGCACAAACAGGATTATTTGTAAACAGCAATAATTCAGCCAGAACGATTCGAGCTTTGAATTCTACAGGAACACAATTTGTAATTGATGGAGGGAATTTAGATCCTAATGGCGGAAGAGGGGTAATAGGTATTAGTGCTGCTTTGGCGGCAAATGCAACTTCAACAGTAATGGGAGTTTTAGGTGTGGCAGGAAGAACAACATTTACGGAATTGCCAGGTGAGTCGGTAGGAGTATCAGGTCAAGGTACAACTGGCTTGCATGTTAGAGGAGTAGGTAAGGGAGCAGGAGTAGATTACAATGCGGCTTATTTTGAATATGATCAGGACGATAATTTAACTACAAACAACGGGCCTTTTGCAAGAATTGCGGGGAAAGATGTGGATTATTTTACAGGGTCTACTGCTGCTCGAAGAGATGTAACCTATGGAGGTTATTTTGATGCTAATACGTCAACTACTGATTTTGTTTTTGTTGGTGCAAGAAATAATAATACTTCTTATAAAGTTTTAGGAGGTGGTTCCTTATCTACCATGGTTGAAGACGGTGAAGGAAATAATAGAATCCTACATGCTACAGAAACGCCTGAAATTTTATTTGAAGATTTTGGTACGGGAAAGTTAGTTAATGGTGAAGCATATATAAAAATAGACGAATTATTAGCCAGACACATTTTTGTTGATGACAAACATCCAATGAAAGTATTTGTTCAATTGGAAGGAGACTGTAATGGTGTTTTTGTCACTCAAAAAACTAAAAACGGATTTAAAGTGAAAGAATTAAATAACGGAAAATCAAATGTTAGTTTTTCATGGAATATTGTAGCGAATCGTGCGGATACTTTTAACAATAAAGGAGAGTTGCAATCAAAACATGTTGATGTAAGATTCCCAATTGGCCCAAAAAAACTAGACCAACAAGAACAAAGAATTCAAAAATACAATTAAAAATTGCCCCTATTTTTTTACTTTAGTCCCATATTGTTTCGTTACAAGATGGGACTATTAATTTTTAATAATAAATTAGGGTCTGGACAATTGTTTTTATAAAAGTCAAGGGATTCAATATTACACACGCCAGGATAATCTCCAACTTTATTTTCAATATCTTTAATTATTTGAAAATGCAAATGCGGCGCATAATTACCATTTATGGGAGGAGCGCCTAATTTAGCTATTTCCTTACCTTTATTTACGGTTTGACCAACAATTAAATTCTTTAAACTTTCTTTTGCTAAATGTCCGTATAACGTATAAAACACAATACCTTCTAATTCATGTTGAAGAATTATAGTAGGACCATAATCCCCACGTGCTGTATTGTCTTGAAAACTATGAATAATACCGTCTAATGCAGCTACAACTGCAGTGCCTGCTTCTATCCATAAATCCAAACCGATGTGAATATCGCGTTCAATAGCTGTATTTTTAAACACATCACTAATTTGATAAATAGCTCTTTTTTCGAGATAGCCTCCATAGGCAATTTTACGCTGATGTGCTTTTAAAAAAGAATTGATGTAGTCTTCAAATTCTTGTGGGTCGTTGATGTTAAAATTAAAAAGGGCTTTGTTGTTTATTGAAAGATCAATGGGTACGTAAGCGCTTTTCTTTACAGTAGGAGCAAGTACCGTAACATCCATTTGGTTAAAAAGTAGTTCTTCGAATTTATTCATTTTTACTCGCTGATTCTTTTACTTTTTTTGCTCCTTTTTCTACAACTTCAGCACTTTTTGAAATGATCTTATTCGCTTTTTCTTTTACTTTTGCGGTGTCAATATATTTGCCAACTTTCTCTTTGGTCTTTTGAGCAGCAACTTTTACTTCAGAGCCAACCGCTTTTCCTGCTTCTTTAACTTTTTCTCTAGTTTCTTCTTTACAAGATAGTAATAAAGTAAAGGTGAGTGTTGTGAATACTATTTTTTTCATTTTAAAAAAATTGGTTATAAAACAAATATAAAAAAAGGTACAAAATGTATCACTTTGTACCTTAAAATTTTTAAAGTTATTGTTTATGCAGAAATCGTTTCAACTTCTTTGTTGATTTTGTTTACTAAACCAACCAAAACTTTTCCGGGTCCAACTTCAGTAAAACTAGTTGCGCCATCAGCAATCATTTGGTTTACCGATTGTGTCCATTTTACGGCACCCGTTAATTGAGCAATTAAATTCTTTTTAATTTCATCGGGATCTGAAACAGCATTGGCAGTTACATTTTGATAAACAGGACAGCTAGGTGTAGCAAAAGTAGTTGCTTCAATTGCCGCAGCTAATTCTTCTCTAGCTGGTTCCATCATTGGTGAGTGGAATGCACCACCAACAGGTAAAATTAAAGCACGTTTAGCACCTGCTTCTTTCATTTTTTCACAAGCTTCTTCCACGGCTTTTAATTCTCCTGAAATCACTAATTGTCCAGGGCAATTATAGTTAGCTGCAACAACCACTCCGTCAATAGAAGCACAAATATCTTCAACTGTTTTGTCGTCTAAGTTTAAAACCGCCGCCATGGTAGATGGAGTAATTTCACATGCTTTTTGCATTGCTAAAGCACGTTGTGAAACCAACTTTAATCCATCTTCAAAAGATAAAGCTCCATTTACTACTAATGCCGAAAATTCACCCAAAGAATGTCCTGCAACCATATCAGGTTTAACATCTAATGTTTTAGCTAAAATTACAGAATGTAAAAATACAGCTGGTTGGGTTACTTTAGTTTCTTTTAATTCTTCAGCCGTCCCTTCAAACATTATATCTGTGATTCGGAAACCTAAAATAGAATTAGCTTTTTCAAATAACTCTTTGGCTAATGGAGAACTTTCATATAAATCTTTACCCATTCCGGTGAACTGAGCACCCTGACCTGGAAATACGTATGCTTTCATAAAATTTGTTTCAAGTTTAAAGTTTCAAGTTTTTCTTGAGCAACAAAAATAACATTTTTATTAGAATTCATATATGTAAAATTTATTTCTACGCGGTCCTATATGTTTTCAATTGGTTTTTAATGAGTGCTTACTTTTATTAACTTCTAGTCGTTAGTGATTTCAATTGAATTTACAATTTCCAATAACTGTTTTTTCAATTCTTCGTTAGTGATTCCTTTTTCTATATCAAAATTTTCATAAAAGCTTGGTAATGAAAAACTATTTAAAACAATGCCACCTTGAAAAGGAAATCGTTTCGTTGCAATTTCTAATACCGAACTTCCTCCTCGAGCACCAGGTGAGGTTGCAAGTAAAAGTGCGGGTTTATTTTGAAACGTTTTTGCATTAATTCTTGATGCCCAATCTAATAAATTTTTAAATGCCGTAGAAAAATTACCATTGTGTTCTGCAAATGAAATTACTAATAAATCGGCTTCACCCATTTTAGCATAAAAATTATGAGCTTCTTTAGGAATGCCGTTTTTTTCTTTATCTACTGAAAATAAAGGCATTTCATAATCATTCAAATCTAAAATTTCAATATTTGAATTGGTAAATAAAGAGGCAGCATACGTTGCAAATTGTTTGTTTATTGATGTTGAACTGGAAGAAGCTCCAAAAACGATTATTTTTTTCATTAATTTTCTTCTATGTAATTTTTTGTTTTTAATACGGCATTTTTAACCAATTCTGCATTGTCAAATTCAACTTTTGTGTTTTTGTCAATCCAGTTGATGGTAAATGTAATTTTAGTTTCATTTTCAGAAATGGCCTTCACGTCGTTATCTACATAACCTTCAAATTTTGGATGTTCCAGTATAAGAAATCAGACCTTAAAAGGTTCGAGTGTTATTTTTTCGGTTAACGTTGTAGAATTTCCTTCAGAAGTAATTGTCATTTTTCTAACAATGAAATCCTCCTTTTTTTCAAGTATATGCACATCCGAAACCCCAGGTACAAAATTTTCTGGCTTTTCAATTTTAAGTATCAAATGATGCCAAACTTTTTCCAAACTGGCATTCACAATTGCAGTGTAATCTACCATTTATTTTTCGTTCAAGTAATATGTTAATGCACCAGAAGGACATTTATTAATTGTTTCCATTATCTTTTCAGTAGTAGAATGAGCAGGAGTTATCCAAGGTTGTTCTTTGGGCTTGAACACATCAGGGTTGTTTCTTACACAATTTCCAGAATGAATGCATTTTCCCGATTGCCACACAATGGTTACTTCGCCATTCGTGTATTCTTTTTTAATGTTTTTTGGATCCATAATTTAAATAGTTGTATTTATGAGTACTTGATTTTTTAATAGTTTAGAAACTGGACATTTTTCAGCAATTACCAGCAACCTGTTTTTTACAGCTTCTTCAATTTCATTTGAAAAAGAAATTTCTCTGGTAATTATTGTGGTGAGTTCAGGATTGTTCTCTTGTGACATGTTTAAAGATATATTAATTTCAGGAATATTCCAACCCTTTCTATCAATATACATGCGTAAGGTAGATAACGTGCAACCGGCTAAAGAAGCCAAAAGCGTGGAATAAGGATCTGGGCCCAAATCTTGACCTCCAATTTTCGCAGGTTCATCCATAACCAAAATACCATTGCGCCAAGTGATTGTACATTTGTATTTTTGTGTACTAATATTTCCAGTTAAATTATTTTCTAAAAGATACTCCATACTTATAAAACATCTTGAAATTCTGGTGTTTTTTCAATTATTTTTTTGGCAAAAGGACAAAGAGGAATAATTTTAATTCCCTTTTCCCTAGCTGTAGTAACAGCAGCTTCTACCAGCATTTTGCCAAATCCTTTTCCACCAGAAGTAGGATCAACTTCAGTATGGTCAATAATGATTTTATCCGTACTCGCCCATACAAAAGTCATTAATCCTCTTTCCATTCCGTCTTCTTCCAAATGAAAAGCACCCTTTTTTTCATTGGCTTCTAATCGAATATTTATACTCATAATTTTACTTTTTAAATTAATCTTCCATTGGAACTTCTAACAACAAAATTTCTGTATTGGCACTCATTTCTATATCAAAACTGTTTGTATCCCAAACACCAAGTGCATCTCTTTGTTTTAATTCTTGGCCATTTATAATGGCTTTTCCACTTACAACCATAACATAAACGCCATTGCCTTCTTTTTTAATGGTATACTTTTCGGTAGAATCTTTAGTAAATTTACCTAAATGAAACCAAGCGTCTTGATGAATCCAAACACCATCATCATCTGGATTTGGAGATAATATTTGTTGAAAGGTATTAGTTCTATCTTCTAAATTTAAGGAAATTTGTTGGTATCTTGGAGTAACATTCCTTTTATTTGGGAAAACCCAAATTTGAAAAAGTTTTGTTTGTTGGTCGTGATTGGGATTGAATTCACTGTGCATAATTCCGGTACCAGCACTCATGACTTGAACATCGCCATTTTTGATCGTTGAAGCATTACCCATACTGTCTTTATGGGCTAAATCGCCCTCTAAAGGAATAGTAATTATTTCCATATTATCGTGTGGGTGGGTGCCAAAGCCCATACCAGCAGCAATGGTGTCGTCGTTTAAAACACGCAATTGACCAAATTGAATTCGTTCTGGATTGTACCAATTAGCAAAACTAAAACTGTGGTAGGCATTTAACCATCCATGATTAGCATGTCCTCTTGATTCTGATGTATGTAAAACCGTTTTCATAATTTTTGAATTTATTTGTTGTAAATTGTTTAACTCGTAACTTTTATTTTTTATTACCCTTGTTTTTGCTAATGTTGAACCAGTTAGTACAGCTGCAGTTCCAAGGATACTTTTACTTATAAAATCTTTTCTGTTCATGACTTATTAAATTTTATAATACAAAGTTAGAGTGTTATGAAGGTAATTTTACTTAATCTACATTAAGAAATTATCGTATTGCCGAACGGTGTTCTACATTTAATATTTCATATATTATTTTTAGATGGTATTTGACAGTATTTTCAGATATGAAAAGTTTAGAACCTATTTCTTTATTGGTTAAACCTAAACGAATATATTCAATAATTTCTAATTGACGTTCGGTTAAATTATAGTTTGATAAATTTAATGTTGTGTTTCCTTTTTCATCTAGTGCTTGGGTTAAACGTTCAATTTCATCGTGGATTCTGGTGTTCTCTTTTTCAACTAAAATTCTTTTTGCCTTATTTGATTGGTATAATCTAAGGGCAAAATACAATAAAAGGAGTAATGATACAATAACACCATATAATATGTAATCTATATATTTTTCGTTTTGTTCTTTTAGCTTTCTATTCTCGTCTTCTAATTTTTTTTCAGCTAATTCTAATTTTCCATTAGCATCAGTTGCATTGTAAAATTTTACAATGGAATCATATTTTTTTTGTGTAAAAAAAGCATTTTTATAATCTTCATTTTCTTGAAATATGTTACGCATTACTTGATATAAATACATTTCATATTTTACTTTATGGTATTTTTTTGCTAATTGTAAACCTTCTTTAAAAGTGGTGTCGCGCTTTTCAAAAAGTTTCATTTTATTATAAAGCTCCATTTTTTTACCATAAATATTGGGTAAATTTTCAGGAGAATTTGCTAGAACCAGAGCTGCCGCTTCATCCAGTAATTGTTCCGATTTAATATAATCTTTGTTTAACATTTTAATATATCCATCCTGCATGATAATCCAAGATTTTGTAGGGATAGATATGTGTTTGAAGTTTAGTTTTCTCAGTTGAATTATCAAAGCTTCAGCTTTAGGATAGTCTTGCGTGTCAAAATATACAAAACATTTTTCGGCCATAATGGTATTTTGGACTTCTTCTACACGATCACTTTGCAAGCCTTCAGTAAGAGCTAAATCTAACTTATGTAGTGTTTTGGTATAGTTAAATAAACGTTTGTATGTAAAAGATTCTAATAAGTAGGCATAATATTTTTCATAATGAGTGGATTGCTCATTTATTACTATTTCATTTAATACTGCAATCGATTTTTCATATTGCAAATTATCATTTAAAGTTTTGATTTGAATTTCTAATTTTTTGAGTTTTTCTGACTGACCAAAAGATTGAGTAAATACAAATAAAATTAAAAGCAATATAGGGAAATGCTTTTTTACCATACCTAAAAATTTTCTCAAAGATAAAAAATGAACAATTAATTGTGTAAAATAAGTATTGATTTTAAAAAATTGATTGTCAATTATTTAGTCATAACTACCCATTGGGTAGTCGTAAAAACTACCCATTAACTACCCGAACAAAATTAGATTTTAATACAAGTCTTGCTCAACTTTGTAGCAAACAAAATACAAATGAAATTTTTAGAACGTATTAAAAACCATTTGCGACTTTTTTCCATTAAAAGAAATGAGGCGATTTACACCTGCATTCAAAATGACATTCCATTGACGGATGAAAATATCAAAGAAGTAATGGGAATTCTGAAGCAAAAAGAACAAAAAGAATTACTTGAAAAGTTAAAAAAAGAAAACTAGACCAACAAAAAAAAATGCGTAGTTAGTTAAACAATCAACTAATCTAAAAATTAACTTCTTGAAAAACATAGAAAAATATCGTTTAGAAATTCTTTTAACTTTTTTATACAGTGACATATTCTGTGTAATACTTTCAATTTTTAATTAACTTAAATATCACAAAAATGAAAAAAATCTTTACAATTTTAAGCTTTACATTAACTTTTTTAACTTATTCTCAAAACCTAGTCATTTCTGGAGCAGGCACTTCTAGCGTAAATGGTACATACATTCAAAATGGAATGCTAAATGGAAAGCCGAATTACCTGGGACCTAACAGTAATACTATGTTTTGGTCTACAGGTCTTTTTTGGATCATTAAATCTCCGAATTCATCTTATTATTATTCAACAAATAATGTTGCTACACCAGATTTGGTTACTAACTGGTTATTAGACGAAGACGGATCTATGCCACTACCACAAGTAACAGGAAATCTTAGTATAAAAGACTTTAGCATAGATCAAGTGAAGATTTATCCTAATCCTACCACAAATTTAATTAATATTATAGGTCTAACAAATACTGAAAGTTACACCATATATGATGTAATGGGAAGAACCTTATTAAACGGGATATTAGCTTCTAACAATACTATTAATCTTGAAAACTTAACAAATGGAAATTATTATTTAAAGCTTTCAAATGGTTTAACTTATACAATTCTAAAAAAATAATACTTTGAAAAACATAGAAAAATACCGTTTAGAAATTCTATTATTTATTTTATATACTAGTATAATCTACACGGTATTATCTTTTTTTATTAACTAAATATGAACCCAATGAAAATTAAAAAATTACTCATTGCCACACTTTTACTAGGTGCTTTTCAAACACAAGCACAAGAAGCAGTAGCTACTGCAGGAGGTAACGCTTCTGGAACAAACGGAAACGTGAGTTATACAGTAGGGCAAGTGGTGTATACAACCAACACCGGAACAACCGGTTCAGTGGCTCAAGGTGTGCAACAACCTTTTGAAATTCAAACGGTGTTAGGTGCAGAGAATTTCAACATTAACTTGCAGTTAGCGGTGTATCCAAATCCAACAACCAACTGGTTACAACTTGAAGTACGAAATACAGATTTCTCTAATCTTTCGTATCAATTATTTGACTTAAACGGAAGAATGATTTTAAATGAACAAATTACTACCGAAACATCTTCTATTCAAATGGAACGCTTACCAGCAGCAATTTTTTTATTAAAAGTTGTTAGCCACAACAAAGAGGTAAAAACATTTAAAATCATTAAAAAAGAGAATTAATCATGAAAAAAATTTACACACTAATTATATTTTCTTTCTTAACATTACAAACGTACGGAATGAATTTATTCGTGCAAACACCTAATAATGGAACTATTTCATTAGATGTAGAGCCATCCGATAGTGGAGAAAATGTTAAGAACAAAATATTTGATCAAATTTCAATTCCAGTTATAAACCAAGTCATATCTTGGAATGGTACAACAATTCAAGACGGTCAAACACTTGCTGATGTTGGTATTGTAACTAATAACAGTACAATTGTATTAACTGTTACAACCACAATTCAAGTACCTGAAAAAATGAGCTACCAAGCCGTAGTGCGTAACACTACTAATAATTTAGTAACCAACCAACCGGTAGGCATGCAAATTAGTATTTTACAAGGTTCGGCTACAGGAACAGCCGTTTATGTAGAAACACAAACTCCAATCTCTAATGCGAACGGATTAGTGACGCTAGAAATTGGTGGTGGTACAATAGTTTCAGGAAACATGGCTACTATCAACTGGGCAAACGGTCCCTATTTCATCAAAACAGAAACCGATCCAACAGGCGGTTCTTCCTATACCATTACAGGTACTTCTCAATTATTGAGTGCACCTTATGCTTTATATGCCAAAACATCAGGGAGTTCAACTCCTGGCCCGCAAGGACCTGCAGGACCACAAGGACCAATCGGATTAACTGGTGCGTCTGGACCACAAGGATTACAAGGTGAAACAGGACCACAAGGGCCAGCAGGTGTTCCGGGAGCTAACGGACAAGGTGTACCTACAGGTGGAACAACAGGACAAGTTCTTGCAAAAGTGGATGGAACAGATTACAATACACAATGGGTAACTCCAAGTGCTGCGGCAAGTGCGTATCCAAATGTAGAAGTAAGCGTTACTAATACCACTATTCAAAATATTCCTGATTTAACTGGAGGCACTAGTACCACCGTACTTAGTTTTTCTGGTTCTAATAACCCAAACGCAAGTCTTACAGGTGGTAACACTTGGAATGGCTCTATTTTTACAGTTGGTAGCTCAGGGGCAGGCTGGTATCAAATAAACTCACAAGTAAGAGGAGTTTCTGCAACAGGTACTCTTTTTTCTGTAGGAGTACTTTACTACATGGATAAAAATAATTCTGTTGGTGCTGGTAAAACAGGTGCTTTGTATCTTTCTTCAATCTTTACATCTGGAAATACTTCAGAAAATGTACTAAGACAAGCGAGTCATTTGGATACTTTTATTTATCTAAATGCTGGAGATACTCTACGCTTTAGAGCTTTTTCGTCATCAAATGCTACAGCCGCTAACACCTCGTCAGATGGAAGTACGTTTTTGAACATTGTAAGAATTAAATAATTATGACAATCATGAAAAATATAAAAAAACTTATTGTAGCTACTTCTTTATTTATCGGAAGTTTAGCTTTCGCGCAAGCTCCAGAAAAAATGAGCTACCAAGCCGTAGTGCGCAACACTACCAATAACTTAGTGATCAACCAACCGGTAGGCATGCAAATTAGTATTTTACAAGGTTCGGCTACAGGAACAGCCGTTTATGTAGAAACACAAACCCCAACCTCTAATGCAAACGGTTTAGTGAGCTTAGAAATAGGTGGTGGTGCAGTAGTTTCAGGAAACATGGCTACTATCAACTGGGCAAACGGTCCCTATTTCATCAAAACAGAAACCGATCCAACAGGCGGTTCTTCCTATACGATTACAGGTACTTCTCAATTATTGAGTGCACCTTATGCTTTATATGCTAAAACTTCAGGAGATGGTTGGAATAAAAATGGAAATATAGGAACGGTTGAAGGAACTAATTTTATTGGTAATGTAGATAATAAGTCATTAGAGTTTAAAGTAAACAATGTCCGTTCAGGTTTTATATCTAATAGCAGTTTAGGATTAAATACGTTTTTTGGGTATAATAGTGGTGCAATTACAGTGCCTTCTGGAGGTCTTAATGGTAACTGGAATACGGGTGTAGGTTACAATACTTTGAGTGCAAATACAACAGGACATGCTAATACAGCACTTGGAATAGGAACTTTAAGATACAATACAACAGGAATTCATAATGTGGCAGTAGGAGCTGATGTATTAGAAAATAATTTATCAGGAATTTATAACGTAGCTGTAGGATCTCAATCTTTAAGGTCTAATACATCTGGTGCTAATAATACTACTTTAGGTCGTAATACTTTGTTTTCAAATACAATTGGAGCCAATAATGTAGTTATTGGATATAATTCGGTAAACAACGGAAATAATCATAATAATGTTATCGCTATCGGTACAAATGTAAACTTGCTAACGAATAGAAATAACGTAACTGTAATTGGGAATAATATTAGTGATGCTTCTATTACACAAGATAACATGACACGTATTGGAAGCAACGTTAATACATTAACTGAAGTAACAGGACAACTAAAAGTAAATGCCCAATCAACTTCTGATAATTTTACGTTGCCAACGACAAGAGGTACTGCAAATCAAGTGTTGACTACAGATGGTGCCGGAGCAACGCAATGGGTAACACCAAGTGCTGGTGGAAGTGGAGCTTCAGTTCAACTATTTGCTAATAAAGTAGGTGGTTCATCAGAAACTTTACCTGTAGCAACTTCTACAAGTCCTACAACTATTGTGTTCAATAATGTGATCAATTCACCAACTTTAGGGACTTACAACAATACCACTGGAGTTTTTACAGTTGGCACAACAGGAGCAGGGACTTATCTAATTCAAGTAAAACTATTGTGTAATGACGCAACTCCTGCAAGTAGCACAGTTCCACCTTACCTTACCTTAATTAAAAATAATGCTACTTATGGGTCTAATGGTGGAGATGTTTTTTATGGTGATTATCCAACTTTGCATAATGTACTGCCTACAGGTATTAGAGGACAAGGTTCTTTGAATAAAGTTATTCAATTATCTGCTGGTGATACATTCAGAATTGTGGCGGTAAGTGCTAATAGTTCAACAGCATCTCAACCCACTTCAACGGTAGCCGGATCGAATATTACCATTATGAAATTGTAAAACATAAATACTTTATTAAGATTATATCTTTCTCAACGATTCTTAATATTTGTAAAATATCAATTAAACGAGTCAGCAATGGCTCGTTTTTATTTTTTCAGTAATCGCGCTTTCATCTTACTAAAAAATTCAGGCGTTACACCAATGTAAGAGGCGATTTGTTTTTGTGGTACTCGTTGAATAAGGGTAGGGTATTTAGAACAGAATTTTTCAAATCGTTCCTCGGCAGTTAAGCTCAAATTGTCTATCAAACGTTCTTGATGTGCTACTAATGAATTTTCTGCTAAAATTCGGAAGTAACGTTCTAGTTTTGGTATTTCCCTATAAAGTATTTGATGTTTTTCTTTAGATATAATTACAATTTCAGCATCTTCAATGACTTCAATAAATAAGTTACCTGGTTTTTCAGTGATGTAACTGTACATATCCCCAATCCACCATCCTTCGCAAGCAAAATGTAATACATGTTCAATAATATGATCATTGATGTTAAAACTTCGTACCACTCCACTTTGAATAAAATAGGTGTTACGCGAAATTTCATTTGCTTTTAATAAAAGTGATTTTGATTTGTATGGTTTCACTTCAACCTGAGAAAGAATCAATTGTTCTTCCTCAGGTGTTAGTGTTATAATTTTATTAATATTGTCAAGAAGTAAAGACATTATTAACAATTGTATTTTTCTAACGTGGATTCACTTTTTTTGATTTCTTTTATTTCACAACGACGATAAGGTCCACACCCTAATCTTCTTGGTCCACACGAAGCAAAAACTAACGCGATTAATGCTAAGGCAATAATTTTTTTCATATAATTAAGCATTTACTTTTACTAAGGTAGCAATTTTTTTCGCTCGTTCCACAATTTCTTCAATTGGTGTTTCAAAAGTATCGTAAGTTAAAGCTACTCCCATTCTTCTGTAAGGTCTTGATGTAGGTTTTCCAAATAATCTAAAGTCCGATTTTGGTTGAGCTGCAATTGCTTCAACACCTGTAAATGTTGGATTTTCAGAATTTTCACTAGCTAAAATAACAGCACTTGCACCTGGTTTTTCCAATGTGATTTCTGCAATTGGTAGACTTAAAATGGCGCGTAAATGCAATTCAAATTCGTTGAAATTTTGAGTTCCTGCTAAAGTGACCATTCCTGTGTCGTGTGGTCTTGGAGATAATTCAGAGAAATAAACGCCTTCATCTGTTAAGAAAAATTCTACGCCAAAAATTCCAGCTCCACCTAAAGCTTCGGTCACTTTTTTGGCCATGTTTTGAGCTTCTAAAATATCTTTTTCAGTTACTCTTGCCGGTTGCCAACTTTCTTGATAATCACCACGTTCTTGTCTGTGTCCAATTGGAGCGCAAAAAAGCGTTGGTAAATTATTGTTTTGTGTTACGGTTAATAATGTGATTTCCGAATTAAATTTTACAAAAGCTTCTACAATTACTTCTATAATATCTCCTCGAGATCCTTCTACGGCATAATTCCAAGCTTTTTCAATATCACTTTCGTTTTTAATGGTAGACTGCCCTTTGCCTGATGAACTCATCAATGGTTTGACTACACACGGAATGCCTACTTCTGTAACCGCTTGTTCTAATTCTTCTTTCGTAGTGGCATAGCGATAATTTGCGGTGCGAAGACCTAATTCTTTTGCCGCTAAATCTCGGATGGCTTTTCGGTTCATGGTGAAGTTCGCCGCTTTAGCGGAAGGAACTACGGTGATGCCTTGTTTTTCATAGTCATAAAAGCGTTCGGTGCGAATGGCTTCAATTTCGGGAACAATGAAATCGGGTTGATGTTTAGCAATAACTCGATCCAATTCTTCACCATCTAACATGTTAATTACTTCAAATGCATCGGCTATTTGCATCGCAGGTGCCTGAGCATAACTGTCCACTGCGATTACGGTTTGTCCTATACGTTGTGCTGCAATAACGAATTCTTTTCCTAATTCTCCTGAGCCTAGTAATACTATTTTTTTATTCATTTTTGTTGTGTTTGTGCTTTAAAATTCGTTTTTCATAAGTGATTCTTTTTAATTTGTACTGCTGAAAACGAATGTTGAATATTGAAATGTGGTTTGCGTGAGGGATGGAAGCAAAGTACCATGTACTGCGGACAGCCCGACCTGAAAGGGCACGCTATAAAAAATAAAAAAGCCCCAAGTTTCCTTAGGGCATATGTGATTAAGCTACTGCTTCTTTGATTCTTTTGATGGCTTCTGTTAATTGTTCTTCGCTAGTTGCGTAAGAAAGTCTGATGCAATTTGGATTTCCGAAGGCATCACCTGTAACTGTTGCTACATTGGCTTCGGCTAACAAATACATAGCAAAATCATTAGCGTCTTTAATTACTTGTCCGCGTAATGTTTTTCCAAAATATTCTGAAACATCTGGGAAAAAATAAAAGGCACCTTCTGGCATGGTTAATTTAAATCCGGGAATTTCTGAAAGTAAATTATAAACCAATTGTCTTCTGTTTTTAAACGCGTCAACCATGTATTTAATTGCTGAAGGATCTGCTTCAACAGCCGCTTTCGTTGCTCTTTGTGCAATTGAACTTGCGGCACTTGTTACTTGTCCTTGCATTTTTGTACACGCTTTAGCAATGAATTCAGGTGCGCCCATATAGCCAATTCTCCAACCAGTCATGGCAAATGCTTTTGCTACACCATTAACCGTTATTGTATTGTTTTCCATTCCTGGGATTGAACCAATGGAACAATAATTGCCTGTATAATTAATGTGTTCGTAGATTTCATCAGAAACCACATAAATATTTGGATGTTTTTTTAATACTTCAACCAACCCTTCTAATTCTTCTTTGCTGTAAATAGAACCCGATGGATTACAAGGTGAACTGAACCACATCATTTTGGTTGTGGGTGTAATGGCCGCTTCTAACTGAGCAGGTGTAATTTTGAAATTCGTTTCGACAGAAGTTGGAACTTCAACAGGAACACCGCCTGATAGCTTTACAATTTCATAATAAGAAACCCAATAAGGAGCAGGTAAAATGACTTCATCTCCTTCATTTAACATTACTTGTGCAATGTTATATAAAGATTGCTTAGCTCCTGTTGAAACAACAATTTGAGAAGGTTTATAGTCTAAATTATTATCTCTTTTGAATTTAGTTGAAATCGCTTCTTTTAAATCAACATATCCATCTACTGGTGGATAAGCAGAATAATTATCATCAATAGCTTTTTTGGCCGCCTCTTTAATAAAATCAGGAGTGTTGAAATCGGGTTCTCCTAAACTTAAACTAATGATGTCTTTACCTTGTGCTTTTAATTCTCTTGCTAAAGCTGCCATGGCTAATGTTTGCGAAACAGCTAAATTGTTAATTCTTTCAGATAAAATGTTGTTCATTTTAATTTTTGGTTGTGTTGGATATTATTTAAATTTTATGCTAATTGTGGTTTTTTACCTAATTCTTTTAAGTGTTTAAAGTGAGAAGCAATTGCGGCTCTTGTTGTTTTAAATTCGTAATAAGGTAAATTACATTCTTTTGCAGTTTGTTTAACAATTTCTCCAATTTTTCCATAATGAATATGGCTAATGTTAGGGAAAATATGATGTTCTATTTGGTGGTTTAATCCGCCAGTGTACCAATTAATTAACCAGTTTTTTGGAGCAAAATTAGCTGTAGTAAATAATTGATGAACAGCCCAAGTGTTTTCCATTTCTCCGTTTTCATTGGGTTCGGGGTTCACCGTGTTTTCAACCACGTGTGCTAATTGGAATACCACACTTAATATTAATCCTGCTGTGTAATGCATCACTACAAAACCTAATAAAACTTTCCACCAAGTAATACCTAAAACAATAGGGATTACAATCCAAATAGAAAAATATAAGGCTTTAGTAATGGCTAAAGTAGTCCATTGGAAGGTTGGACTTTTAAATTCGCCATATGATAATTTTCTTTTTAAGTAGCGTTTCATCTGCAAGAAATCAGTAGTGATTGCCCAGTTGAACGTTAATAATCCATACAAGAAAATAGAGTATAAATGTTGAAATTTATGGTGTTTGTACCATTTAGAGGTTTGAGAAAAACGCAAAATTCTTCCGGCTTCTAAATCTTCATCATGTCCTAAAATATTAGTATAAGTATGGTGTAAAACATTGTGTTGAACTTGCCAATTGTACACATTTCCAGCTAAGATATAAATGCTACTTCCCATGATTTTATTCAACCATGATTTATCGGAATAAGCACCGTGATTTCCATCGTGCATTACATTCATTCCAACGCCGGCCATTCCAATTCCAATAACTACATTTAATAGAATGTATAACCAAAAGGGCATGTCTACGGTTAATAGGAAAAAATAAGGAGCTAAAAACAAAGTAAACATAACAATTGTTTTTAAATGTAATTGCCAATTTCCTGTTTTCTTAATGTTGTTTTCTTTGAAATATTCGTTTACGCGTTTATTTAACGTTCTGAAAAACTGTGATTTATCAATTTTAGCAAAAATTGGAGCTTGAGTTGACATAATTTATTTAATTTAATTCTTCAAATGTACTAATAAATATCCAAAATTAAATGTGATAAATGTCATCTAACAGAAAAAGCGTATTTTTGCATAAAAATTAACATTTTGGAACAGATTTTACACTATTTTCCTGACTTAACGCCGCTTCAAAAAGAGCAATTTGCCCAATTATATGATTTGTATTCTGATTGGAATGCAAAAATCAATGTGATTTCGAGAAAAGATATTGATGAATTGTATACTCGACATGTATTACATTCGTTGGGTATTGCAAAAATAATGGCCTTTAAACCTGGGGCAACTGTTATGGATGTGGGAACAGGAGGCGGTTTTCCGGGTATTCCTTTGGCTATTTTATTTCCAGAAACTAACTTTTATTTAATTGATGTGATTGCAAAAAAAATAAAAGTGGTTCAAGAAGTGGCGAATGCTTTGGGTTTAAAAAATGTAAAAGCAGAGCAAAAAAGAGCCGAAACAGTAAATGAAGAATTTGATTTTATTGTAAGTAGAGCAGTTACTAATATGCCCGATTTTGTAAAATGGGTTAAAGACAAAACGAAGAAAGATTCCATCCACGATTTTAAAAATGGAATTTTGTATTTAAAGGGAGGCGATTTAACCGAAGAGTTGGCAGTGTACCAAACCGTGCAGTTGTTTAATTTATCGGATTATTTTTCAGATGAATTTTTTGAAACCAAAAAAGTAGTGTATTTGCCCTTGAAGTATAAATAAAAAAATCCCGAGTAATTCACTCGGGATTTTTAGTTTAAAAGATCACTTTTTTAGAAGTTTTGGTTCCGTTAGTGTCTTTCACATTAACAATATAAATACAATTATTTTTTTTCAATTTTATAAATTCAAAACGAGTTTCATTTATATCTTCCACTTTTTCTATTAACCTGCCTAAAGTGTCATACAGTTCAATAGTTTGAATTTTTGTTTTACTTTGAACCGTTAATGTGTTTTGATTGTCAAATAGTATTAGTTCATTTAACTCAGTGTTAAGCGTATTGGCTTCTTTTTTGAAACGTATCTCAAATCGATTTTTAATATTTCCTGGTTCAGATAAAAATGTATAGTTATTTTCTTTTAAGTTGATCATGCTATTTGTAGCATTATCTTTTAAATAGATGTTGTTTTGTGAGTTGAAAATTCCATCAACATGATCTAATGAAATACTAAACGTACCTGAGTTTTGAGTTTTAAATCCTAATGGAATAACTTCATCTTCATTGAATGGTAATCCTTTTGCTTGAATTACGAATTCCTCATTATTCAAAATAGAATATAAAGCACTACTTCCATTATTAAATAATTTTGCATCATAACCGAAATCTAGATGGTTTGAGGCTTCTTGTAAATAACCAACCAAAATTTGATTGTGTTTTTTATCGCCTTCAGATAAATTAATCCATATTCTATTTTCTGGTTCTTGGACTGTACTTAAAGAGGGAGTAGAAAGTCTGTTTATAAATTGATTATTGCTTGTTTTGTTTCGCATACTATTGGTGAAATACATAGTACCAGTTGCTAGAGCATTCACATAAAATCCTTGTCCGGATTGAATATAAGTATCAGGAATAAGTGAGCCATTCACAGCCGCTGTTCCACCGGTTAAATTACGAGTAGCAAAATTATTTGCTGTGTACACTCCGCCTACAGCTGCATTCGTATTCGTCCAAAAATATAAGGTACCGTCAATTGTTGCTTGGTTTCCAACGATAACTTCATTAATATTTAAAGGAGTAGGATAAGGGTTTCCAACTAAGTTATAACCTAAACCTGTTCCTGCTAGAGTTATAGGTTGATTTATTCTTCCGTTGTTAGGTACACCACTAAAAGTTCCAGTCCAACTAGTTAATGTGGTCGGCATAGTGTTTTCTGCACGAATTAAATATCCAGTAGCTGTGTCAAATGCCGTGGTTGAGGGACTAGATACAGGTACATAAGCAGTTGGTGTTGATGTACCAGCAGGGTTATACGTATAGAAACGATTGGATAATGTATTTGGAGAAAAACTTTGTAAGTTTTGGTTCAATACAGGTGATGACCAACCTGCATAATCCAATCTCTTTAAAGTGGTATTTCTTTTTATTTGTGCATTTCCAGTGTTTGCAATTTCTTCAATTTGGTATAGATTAGCATTTGAATCAAAATTTAATTGTGCCGTAGTAGCAACATTTACACCACCTCTTACTTTTAAATTATGTCCGGCATTAAAAGAAACAATTGAAGTTCCTGAAACGGTTATACTACATGCGTCTAAATCGCCCGAAGAAGTGTAATTTCCCGTAAATGTAACTTGAGTATCTTCGTTTGGAAGGCCATTAGACCAAGAAGTTCCGTTCCAAGTTGTTGTATTAGGACACTTTAGTTGAATGTTATTCACAATTTCATTCATGGCAAAGGTTACGTTATTTGGTGTTAACGTCACATGGTCTTCACTTGCAGTTGGCATGTAAAAAGCATCAAACGGGCTTCCACTCGCGGCATTAATTGTGGCATACCAATTTTGTGTACTTGTTACGCCTACAGAACTTCTTGCCGGAATGAAATCAAACTTTTTCAAAGTCATTGCATTTAAGAATCGAGTTAAAGTAGGGTTGCTTCCGGCGCCTGCAGCTAAACTTTCTAAATTAAATAATCCACCTGGTGCAGCATCCAAACCGGCTGAAGTTGAAGGGGAAGCTGCATTCGTTTGCCCCGTTCCAATGGTCACCCAAAATAATGTCCAAGCTTGTTTTCTTACTCTACTTACACGAATGTTGCCACTTGTATTCGGTGTAAAATTTAAATCTAATAACGCTCTTGTAAAACCAGAACTATCGGGAACATCTAATGCATTTAAAATAGTCATACCCGGTGTTCCTGTCATAGCGCCATTACTGGCCCCATTTGAAATTGCAATTTTTCTACAATTTTGAGGGAAACCCATAGTGTTTAATTCGTTTTGGAAAGGAGTTCTATGTGTGGGATGCCCTTTAGGTAATAAATTGGCTGCGGTTTGATCAAAATCGGTTAAACTTCCTGAAATTAAATGACCTTCAAAATGATCTAAAAGCATTTCACGAGCAGCGGGACTTTTAAGCATGGCGTCAACTATAGCACGAACCGTTAAATCGGAAATATCAGAATCGTACGCTAAATAGTTAAACATATGTTGCATTCCAATAGGTACATTTGCCCCTAAATGAGGAGAATCAAAAGACATCCATAAACGGGTTTTATGATCCATACCGTTTTGTTCCATGTATCTTAAGGCATAACGTGAAATTAAGCCACCCATACTAGGTCCGATAATTACTAATTCTTGATTTCCAACTTTATTTGCGTTCAAGTAATTGATTAATTCCATCATTACTCGTGCATTTCTTTGAATATAATCAACGCCTCCGTCAATTGTTGTAGTGGTACTAGGACGTGTGTATTGTGGAAAGTTTAAGACAACAACATCATAGCCTAAATTTCGAACATTATCCCCTAAATTTTGAGTAGGAGTTCCGTAATTTAATAAATTGTAGATGTCAGGAACTTTTCTAGAATCTCCAGGGTCAAAGCCATCACAAACTAAAATAATTTTGTCTAATAATCCAGCTTCATTGTCATAAAAGATTTGAAATTCTCCTCTACCTGCATAAGCTGCTGTTTCTGCATAACCTTGGTAGGTTAAACTAGAAGTTATAGTGGTTAAAGGGCTTACTGCAGATGGTGCTTGTTGCGATACGTTTTTTAAGGTGCTTAAATCAATAGGTTTTTCAGTGTTTGAACATTCAAATAAATTAGTAAACGTTTGTTGGTTGCTTAAAGTTATTTTGAATTCTATTGTGTGTTTACCAAAAGAATCAAATGAAATTGTTTGAGGTTTGTTAATGTTTATTGTGAAAAAAGTACCGTTGTCAATTTTAGCTTCAATCTTGTTGATTGTGTTTGAAGTGGTGTTGAAAATCAGTTCGTTTTTTAAATTTATTACAAATGATTTACCTTTTAATTCTTTAATTAATAATCCAGAAACTCCAATTTTATGGGTGTCAAAATAATTGATGTTTTGTGTGGGAATCAATTGGTTTTGATTGTTGGTACTTATTGCACTCGAATTTTTTAATTCAGGTTTGAGGTTATCAAATTCCGAAATAAGTATGGAAAGAGGAATGTAATTTTCGGCAAAACCCTTGTCGGTTTCTTGTTCTAATAAATCAATTTCGGGTAAGCGATTTAAAAAATCAGCACGTTGAATTTCGTGGAACGCTTGTTTGAATTCAATGGAAGTTATAGGTGTGGTTTTTGGGGAAATTAAATTTGCAATTGGAGCAACTCGGTTGTATACAATTTTTGTGGATGATCTTTCTTTAAATAAATCAAATGTATTGGAAACCTTTGATTTTTCTTGAGAGAACGCATGAAATTGTAGAAGCAATAGGGCTAAAGTAATTTTTTTTATCATAGTTTTTGGTTTTTTTGTGCGATTTAGTATGCTTGCATATTAAATCGATTGCTCAAATTATAAAAAATTTATTAAAAACCAAAAATTATTGTTAAAAAAATCGTTATAAAGAAAAAAGCCTAGAAATTTTTCTAGGCCTTTTAGTAAATATTGTAAAATTATCCTAAAAACGGATATCTATAATTTACGGGTGTTACGAACGTTTCTTTAATTGTTCTTGGAGATACCCAACGCAATAAGTTTTGAGCAGAACCCGCTTTGTCGTTTGTACCAGAAGCTCTAGCTCCTCCAAACGGTTGATTACCAACTACAGCGCCAGTAGGCTTGTCATTGATATAGAAGTTACCAGCTGCATTTTCTAAGGCTTTAGCCGCTTCATTAATGGCATATCGATCTTCACTAAATACAGCTCCAGTTAAGGCATATTCAGAAGTTTCGTCAATTAATTTAAGAACAGAACTCCACTCCGCATCCTCATAAATATAAATGGTTAAAACAGGACCAAACAATTCTGTTTCCATTGTTTTATATTTTGGATTTGTAGTTAAGATAATTGTAGGTTCTACAAACCATCCTTTTGATTTGTCGTAACCGCCACCAAAAATAATTTCAGCATCAGCATCTTGTTTGGCTTGTTCGATGTAAGAAACTAATTTGTCAAAAGATCCTTCATGAATTACGGCTGTAAAGAAATTATTTAAATCTTCTGGAGATCCCATTTTAATAGTTGGGATTTCTTTATCGAATTCAGCTTTAATAGCAGGCCATAAACTTTTTGGGAAATAAGCTCTTGATGCTGCAGAACATTTTTGTCCTTGGAATTCAAATGCACCTCTAATTGAATTAGCTGCTACTTGAATAGGGTCAGCAGAAGGATGTGCTAAGATGAAATCTTTTCCACCGGTTTCTCCAACAATTCTTGGGTAGGTTTTATAAGTATGAATATTTGCGCCAATTTTAGCCCAAATTTCTTTGAATACAAAAGTAGAACCAGTATAGTGAATTCCAGCAAAATCTGGACTTGCTAAAACAGTATCTGTAATCATGATTGGATCACCAAAAACAACATTGATTACACCGTCTGGTAATCCAGCTTCTTTGAAAATATCAATGATCACTTTGGCAGAAAATACTTGGCTGTCGCTTGGTTTCCAAACAACAGTATTACCCATCATTGCAGCTGAAGCAGGTAAGTTCGCTGCAATTGCAGTAAAATTGAAAGGCGTAACAGCATAAACAAATCCTTCTAACGGTCTGTATTCAACTCGATTCCAAACATCTGAAGGAGAATAAGGTTGGTCTTGATAGATTTGAGTCATGAATTCTACATTGAAACGTAAAAAGTCAATTAACTCACAAGCGGCATCAATTTCTGCTTGATGTACGGTTTTTGATTGTGCAATCATGGTAGCAGCATTGATTTTTGCACGGTAAGGTCCGGCAATTAATTCAGCTGCTTTTAAAAAGATGGATGCTCGATGTTCCCATGGTAATGAAGCCCAAGCTTTTCTAGCTTCTAAAGCTTCGGCAATAGCTTTTTCTACATGCGTTTTTTCAGCCAAATGATAAGTTCCTACAATATGTTGGTGGTCATGAGGAGCAGACATTGTTTTGGTGTTTCCTGTTTTAATTTGCTCTTTACCTATGTATAAAGGAACATCAATTGAAGTATTCCATAATTCTTTATACGCTTTTAAAACTTGTTCTCTTTCTGGCGTACCGGGTGCATAACTTTTAACGGGTTCGTTAAGAGCTTTTGGTACGTTAAAAAATCCTTTTGGCATGATGTTATGGTTTAAATTTAATTAGACAATTCTCAAATAAATCTCAAATAATTAAGAAAGATTTATTTAGAAGCAAAAATACAAAGGTTTATTTGAATAATCAGTACTATTTGTTACAAATATTGGAAGGTTAGTTCATGGCAAATGGAGCCATTAATTTAAAGGTAGGAATAGTAACCTTGAAACTTTTTGTAGTAGTAAAATTGATCATATTGTAAAAACCTTTCATAGCTCCAATTGGTGAAGATAAAAGACATCCAGAGCTATAAGAATGTTTTTCACCGGGCTTAATTACTGGTTTTTTTCCAATTACACCTTCGCCGTCAACAATATCTAAATCATTCAAGGAATCATGAATTTCCCAATGGCGAGAGTTTAATTGAACCGAATCTTTACTTTGATTTTCAATAGTTACTTGATAACTAAAGGCATAATGAATCTTGTAGTTTTTGAAATACGTACCTTCAAAACTAGTTGAAACTGAAATTTTTATGCCGCTGGTAATTTGTGTAACCATATTAGATTTATTACTTCTGTCAAAGTTAATAAAAAAATCTTTAAAGAAATTGTTAATTTTTAATATCAATACTAGTTGCATTTCCAATGCCAACCACTCGGTCATAACGATCTGCTGGTCCTTTGTAATACACTAAGATGGTGTAATTATTTTCCGTTTGAAAAAAGTTACCATCAACGGCATTTTTTTCATCAATTTTACCATTTTTATCGGTTAAAACATATTGATAATTGGTAAAACCTTGTTTAATAAGTAATGCTTTTTCAAATCGGTTTGTAGAAGAATTAAAGTCCATTTTGTTTTCTTCCGAAATTGCATAATTATTAAACATTCCATTAATGTAAATGTTTTTTTCTAAAGGGTTTTCTTTAGCATCTAAGGTAAAATATACCCAAGCATAATCCGATTCAATATTTGGATTGGTAACATTGAAGTTGGTGACTAAGAAATTACCGTTAATATCGGGGAAATAAGTATAGATTTTATTTTTTCGTGCTTCGTTTATGTAAAGATAGGTGTTGTAAATATCGCCTGTTGTAACTTTAAATACGGTGTTTGAAGCTCCTCTTATGTTTTTGTTTTCAAAGTTCCAAAATTCGTTACCCGCCCAAAATTGTGTTTCTTTATTGTATCTGTAAATCAATTGAGTGCCTATGGTATATTGCGGTTTTACATTGTGAATGGCATTGTTGAATTTGCCATTTTGAAATATAGATACTTTTATATTTTGTAATGGATTTTGTAAAACTCGATCCTTGTAATCAATAAAAAATTCTACATTTTGTTTCTGTTGAATGGTTTCCATGTCTCTAGATCTACGAATCGTTACACCAACAGTTAAATCGTCTTCGTAAATAATAAACTTTCTTGAAAATACTAGATTTTGTTCGTCGTCATAGATTTTTAAAATATAGTTTCCGCTTTTTATAATTTGATTGAATTTATTAGGAAACGACAACGTGTAATGCGAATACACTTGAAAACAATTTAATGAATTTTGATAATTTTGAATGCGTTGGTTGTCTAAGCCGTTAATGAATTCATTTTTTAGCAAAGAACTTGGCGTCCAATCATAGTTAAAATGTTCGAGTGTATAATAATAATCGGCTTCATTTCCGTACAAATCATCAAATTGTAATTCAAAACTATCGCCCAATCTAAAAAAAGGAATAGTATTATTGCCTCCCTGAACAAAAGTCACGGTTTTAATGTTGTAAGGTGGTGCAACTTCTTGCTCTTGGGCAGTTATGAATTGATGAATGAATAATAAAACAACTAGTATTTTTTTCATATTCGTCTCTTGAATTTTTATAAAGATATAAAATTCATACCAATTACTTACGTACCAAAGGAATAATTTCACCTTTAGCTAAACAATATTTTTCTACTAATTCAGGGGCAATAGTATGGGTATAATCCACTTCTTCAACTTGGAAACCAATACTTCTTAATTTATCGAAATAATCTCTACCATACACGCGAACGTGATCGTATTGACCAAATATTTTTGCTCGTTCTTTTGGATCAGTAATGCTATCATCTGTAAAAGTCGTAGCTCTATTTAAATCTTGTGGAATTTGAAAAATACCCCAACCTCCAGGTTTTAAAACACGGTACAATTCCTGCATGGCTTTGGTGTCATCTGGGATATGTTCTAAAACATGGTTGCAAAAAATAATATCGTATTGATTGTCTTCAAAAGGTAGATTGCAAATATCTGCTTTTACATCAGCTAAAGGCGATAATAAATCGGTAGTAGTATACGCTAAATTAGCTTGTTTTTTAAAACGTTTGTAAAACTCTTGTTCAGGTGCAAAATGCAACACTTTTAATTTTTCAGTTGAGGTGAAAAAATTGGTTTCATTTTTTAAGTACAACCATAATAAACGATGCCTTTCTAATGATAATGTACTAGGTGATAACACATTATTACGTTGTGTACCATAGCCATAGGGTAAAAACATTCGAAAGCTTTTTCCGTCAATAGGATCAGTAAATTTATTTCCTTTTAAGAAAAAGGCAATTATCGGGCGAACCACAATACTCAATCGAATTAAGATAGGACGAGGAATGGTGTTTAATATAAATTTAAATAGTTTTTTCATTTTTTAAAGCACTAATGGAACACTTCTTAAGCCATCTTCTTCGTTGCTAGTAATACCTAAAGCTTGGTAGATATATGCAAATGTTGAAAGTAATTCGGGTTTACCATCAACAATGGCCACATCATGCTCAAAGTGAGCGCTTGGTTTACCATCAGCAGTAGTAATTGTCCAACCATCTTTATGTTGTTTGATGTTTCGGGTTCCCATGTTAATCATTGGTTCAATAGCTAAAACCATTCCATTGGCTAATTTTTTACCACGACCTCTTTTTCCATAGTTAGGCACTTCAGGGTCTTCATGCATTTTTCGTCCTAATCCATGTCCACATAATTCACGAACAACACCGTAGCCATGGCCTTCACAATACTGTTGAATAGCATGACCGATATCTTCAACTCTATTTCCAGCACGAGTTTCACGAATGCCCACGTATAATGATTCTTTGGTTACTTGAAGTAGTTTTTTTGTTTCAGGAGCAATCTCACCTACTTCAAAAGTATAGGCATGATCGCCATAGAATCCATTTTTTAATGCACCACAATCCACTGAAATAATATCGCCTTCTTGTAAAGGAATATCATTGGGAATACCATGAACCACTTGAGTGTTTGGACTCATACATAGCGAGTTCGGAAATCCATACATGCCTAAAAAAGCTGGTTCAGCACCATGATCTCTTATAAATGTTTCAGCTAATTTGTCTAAATATAAGGTAGTTACACCAGGTTTGATTTCTTTAGCAATCATACCTAATGTTTTAGAAACGATTAAAGCGCTTTCGCGCATTAGTTCAATTTCTTCTCTTGTTTTAATTATTATCATAATCGAAATTTCTGCTGCAAAAGTACAAAAAATGTAGTTTTATTAAACGATAATAATTAATTTGAATTTTGTAGTTTAATATTTAAATTTTAAAAATAAAATAGTTTAGATTATGGACTTTAGTTTTGGTTTTTTTATTCGGCAAGTATTAATGCTAATTGGTTTCTTGTTTATAGCTTTTTTAGTATATAAAATTTATAGAAAAGTCAATATATAAAAAAATGCCCAATAGTACTATTGGACATTTTATATTAATCTGGATTAGCTATTGTTTTGAATAATTCGGCATGAGAAAGATATAATCGATTGTCAATACTTATTCGAGATAATTTTGCACTAACTAAATTGTTTTCTCTTGTGTTAATTAAAAACAATGAACTTTCTCCTGCATCAAATAAACGTTCTTCTGCTTGAAGTAATTTTTCATTATCTGAAACCAAACTTAAAATAATGCCTTTTTGTTTAGTTATTGTCATTATTTCATTTTGTTGAGCTACTACTTTGTTTTGAAGCTGTTTTTTCTCTAATTCTAAATTAAATTGTTGGGCCTGAATTTTTTGTTCGGCCAACTTTAATGCTCCTCTTTCTTTTCTTAATAAAATAGGGAAGGAAGCATTCACGCCAAATTTATAATCCTGAAAACGATATTCAGAAAAAGCTGCAGGTTCAGAAATATAAGAATAGCCTAAATCAATTTTTGGTAATAACATGTTCGCCTTTAATTTTCGATCGATAGACAACATTTCCAATTTAGTTTCAAGTGCATTTATCTTTGGATGAGCAGCAGAAGAGAAGCTAGTTGCTATCATAGCATTTGTCTTTAATGTTACGTCAATAGACTGCTGTAAATTTTCTTCCGGTATTAATTTGTCGTCTAATTCAAGTGGCACATTGGAATCGGTCCAAAGAAAATTTGATAATTCTAATTTAGATTTCAATAGTTTAAATTTGGATTCTTCTAAATTTAATTGTCTGTTTTTTAATGTAATCCCTGCTTCAATGCTGTCGATAGCAGGTTTGTCTCCTTGCTCAATTAAGGTTTGAATGCCTTTTAATCGAATTTGTGCATTTTTTACATAATTTTCATAAAGTCGAACTTCTTCATAATTTTTTTTCCAGTTGAAGTAAGCTACAGAAGCATCATATAGCACTTGAACGGCTTGAAGTTTTCTTTCAGCCTGACTTAATTTGACTTGTGATTTTGCCTTTTGTAAATCGGCCATGCGTTGATTAATGAGCAATCCTTGCAACACAGGAACTGTAATTCCAAGAGCAGTTAGCCCGTTGTTCGGTACCGTATTTTGAGGATTCAAATACAAGCCGTCATTATTTTCAAAAGCCGCTTTTATTTCTATTCCATACCAGGTTGGAATTTTAAAACTACCATTGAAGACAGAATAGTACTGTTTGTCTTTGAATTCTTTGGTTGAATAATCCGCTTCAATTTTGGGATCAAAGGCACCTCTTGCTTGCAATAAATTAGCTTGAGCCTGACTAATTTCTAGCTCAGCCATTTTAGCAACAGGATGAAATTTTTTGACAAAACCTAAATATTCTTCATAGGTAAATTCATCATTTTGTGCTAGGGAATGGAATGATATTAAGCCAATTAAACCAATAATCCAAAAAGAAATATTATTTTTTATCTTTTTCATTTTTTTCCGATTTTGATTGGTAATAATTTGGTGGGAAACCATTTAAAGTTCGCCATATTTCATACCAAATAGGTACATTGTCTAATAAAGCCACTGTTTGAGCGCCAGATCCAATACTTAATTGTTTTGGCCATTTTTCTTCTTCATCATCGGGTGCAATTAAAACCCTGTATTTTCCATTATCACTTATAAAATTTTCTTTAGCAACTACTCTACCACCATACGTTCCGTAAGATAATCCCGGCCAGCCAGAAAAAACTATAGTAGGCCAACCATCAAACCAAACTCGAACGCGTTCCCCTTGTTGGATTAAAGGAAAATCCATTGGAGATACATAGGTTTCTACTGCCAATTGATAGGTGGCAGGCATTATGCTTACAATAGCTGTTCCTTCTTTAATGTTTTCACCAATACCCGATTGAAGCGCTCGGTTTACATAGCCGCTTTGTGGGGCAGTGATGTAATACATGCCGTTTCTAATCTTGTAATTAGTATATTGATTTTTTAATTTATTTACTTGTGCTTCAGTATCGTATTGACTACTTAAAGCCGTAAATTGATCGCTTCGAGCTTTAGAAACTTTTTCAGTATACTCTGCATTAATTCGGTTTAATTCTACTCGAGCATTAATCAACTCATTTTTACTAGCCAGTAGTTTATTTTCTTGTGTAATGTTTTTTGCTTCAACTTCTTGTAATTTTAAACGTTTTTCCTCTACGTCTGTTAAAGGTTTTAATCCGTCTTTATTTAGTTGAACAGAACGATTGTATTGTGTTTTAGCAATTTTTAATTGTGTTTTTGAAGCTTCTAAATCGGTACTATCACTTTTTATTTTTAAAATGGATTGTTTTACTTTGTTTTTAGCTTGTTCAAATTTTAATCCACGTTCTGTTTCAATGGCTGAAATTTGATTGGAAAGGGAATTTACTTTTCCGCCATAGGATTCAACAGATTGTTTCTTGGCCTCCATTTGTGCTTTAGTGTTTTCAACTAAATTGGGGTCTAAATAATCTTCTTTAATTTCTGATATGAATAAGATAGTATCACCTTTTTCAACATAGTCTCCTTCACGTACATACCATTTTTCAATACGGCCAGAAATTAAGGACTGAATGGTTTGCGGTCGTTGATTTGGCATTAAAGTAGTAACATTTCCTTGACCGGCAATATTTTGTGTCCAAGGCAAAAATAAGATTAATAGAACCACAACTAAAAACGCAACTAAAATTTTATTTAAAATTTTGTAATGAGGTCTATTTGCTAATGATTTTATAGTAGAAAATTGATCTAATCTACTATAATTGGGTTTATTGTTGTTAGATAAATTTAGCATACTTATTGTTTTTTTACGTCTTTATTAATTTTTCCGTCTTCCATGTAAATGATTCTATTACATGATTTTTCCCAAACCTTTTCTCTTGAAGTAACTACTAAAGTCCACTTGTTTTTTACATCTGTTAAAAAAGAAATGATTTTTTGAGAAGTTTCATTATCCATTTTATCCGTAGGGTCTTCTAAAAACAAAATTTTTGGTTTTGAGATTATACTTCTCGCTAATAGTATTTTTTGAGCATTTGAAGCTGATAGTTGTTTGCCTTCAGGGTAAATTTTTGTATCTAAACCATTTGGTAATGTTTTGATGAAATTGGTTAGTTGAACGGCATCAAGTGCCCACTTAATATCTTCATTTGAAACATAATTTCCAAAAGTTAGATTGTCCTTAATGGTGCCTTCAAAAAGGGTATCGTCTTGTAAAACAGTAGCAATATGAGTGCGGTACTGATTTAGATCTATTTTTCTAAAGGTATCATCATTAATATAAAGTGCTCCATAGGTTGGCTGAATGGTGCCCGATAATAATTTGATTAATGTTGTTTTACCTGAACCATTATCGCCTTCAATAACAATTTTTTCTCCTTGTTCAATTTTAATCGATATTTCATCTAAGGTGTTTTCTTTAGAATCGGGGAATCTAAATTTAATTTTTTCTGCTTCTAATGAAATTGAATTATAACATTCTGTGATAGGTTTTGTAGATTCAAATTCTAGTTCAATATCTGTAACTTGACCAATTTTTTCAACGGATGTTAAAACATCATAAAACGTTTCAAGACCTAAAATAATTTTTTCCACTGAATTGATAACTAATAGAATGATGATTTCAGCGGCAACAAACTGCCCTATATTCATCTGTTCTTGCATCACTAAAAAGCCACCAATTAATAACAAGCTGGCTGTAATGATAACTTTAAACGTGATTAATTGTAAAAATTGTTTTTTGATGATGTTAAAGTGTTTTTCTCTATAATTAATGTAATCATTTACTAATTTGTCGTTTTTGTTCAAGGCAAATTCAAAATGATTTTCTCTTTTAAATGTATTTGAATTTCGAGCTAATTCTTGTAACCAAGCAGCAACTTTATATTTAAATTTAGATTCTTTTAAACTGCTTTCAAGACCAGGGATGTATGAAAATTTGAAAATAAAATAAAGTAATACCATTAGTAGCATACCAAAAATGATAAAGAAGGGATGGTATAATGATAATAATATTAAACCGAATGTAATTTGTAATAAGGCAGCAGAAAAATCTATTAATAATTTTGATGTTCCTTTTTGAATATTTAGAGTGTCAAAAAATCTATTGGCAATTTCTGGTGAATATTTATTGTAGATTTCTTCAAATTTGAATTTTGGAATACGGTAAGCAAATTCAAAGGCAGCACGGACAAATATTTTTTGTTGTAAATTTTCGGTTATTCGTAATTGCATTAATGATAAAACGCCAACAAAAGCAACTCCAAAAACTACTAAAACAACCAAAACAATCCATGAAGCACTAATTCTTCCGGCTTGTATAAAATTAATAATAGCTTGTATTCCTAAAGGGAGTGATAAACTCACAATCCCGGCAAAAATGGCATAAAAAAAGATTTGAACAATATCTTTTTTATCCAATTTAAGTAAATTTATAAATCTTTTTAATGGTGTCATAGTTTATTTTTTTAATAAATTTTCAATCAAATTAATATAAAAATCCGTTGGACTAATCGTGTCATTACAATTGGTAATAGTTTTTAAATGATTTTTTAAAAAATGCTGATGAAGTGAACCCTCCACAATATTTGAAACCAAACTTTTTGCAAAAGGATACTCAGGGGCTATCTCTTCAACCATGCCAATTATACGATTGATTACCCTTTTGTAAATTAAAAAATAACCTTCTTTATTCTCATGATCAACTTCCTTGGTGTGAAGTGTTTTTGTGAATTCTTCAATTATGATTTTACTTAAAATAGATTCATTAATATAATCGGTCGACTCATCGTCATCTACTTTTTCAGAAACAACTGTAATTGCTTTTTTTAATTTTAAAAAATTATCATCTATATTAGTTGTAGCAAAGACTAATTTGTATTCAATCCAGCTCCAATACCAAGAAGACAAATAAACCAGCAGTTTGTGTTTATTTTCAAAATACCTATAAATAGAACTTTCGTTTGAGCCAATTCTTTGACCTAGTTTTTTAAAGGTAAACTCTTCAAATCCTATTTCATCAATTAAAAGAATACTTTCCTTAAGAATGTTTCGTCCTAGTGAAGACGTTTCAGGATCTTTAACAAAGATTTTATCGCTGATTTGGAATTTAATATTTGAAATATAATAGTGCATTATTAATAGTTATTTATACAAAGATAATAGTAATACTATTGAATATGAAATTTTAACTTTTATTTATAATTTGTAAAAAGTTTAAACAGTATGAGGATTGTCATTTTTTTGAGTAAATTCGGTAATTAAATTTGCATAAAAAATAATAGGTATGAGTAAATATGTTACAGCAGCGGAAGCTGTAAAAGTTGTTAAATCTGGTGATAGAGTATATGTACAAGCGGCAGCTGCAACGCCGTCGGTTTTAACAAGAGCATTAACAGAAAGAGCTGCAGAGTTAAAAAGTGTAGAAATTTGTCACTTGCATACGGAGGGAGATGCACTTTATGCAAATCCTGAACTTTCGGAAAGTTTTCATGTAAATTCTTTTTTTATTGGAGCAAATGTTAGACATACTTTAAAAGCAGGAAATGGTTCTTATACTCCTGTATTTTTAAGTGAATTACCGTTGTTGTTTAGAAAAAATGTCCTTCCTTTAGATGTTGTTTTTATTCATGTATCGCCACCTGATAGTCACGGTTATTGTTCGTTAGGTACTTCAGTAGAAGCTACAGTTGCTGCGATAGAAAATGCTACAATTGTTATAGCACAAGTTAATAAAAACATGCCAAGAACCTTTGGTGATGGTATTTTGCATGTTTCTGAAATTGATTATTTGGTAGAAGTTGATGTGCCTATTTATGCGCATGATGTTGTTGCTTTCACTAAAGAAGAAGAGAAAATTGGAGAATATATAGCTTCCTTAATAGAAGATAAAAGTACCTTACAAATGGGTATTGGGTCTATTCCCAATGCTGCATTGAGTAAATTAACTAATCATAAAGATTTAGGATTACATACCGAAATGTTTTCAGATGGTGTAATTGATTTAATTGAAAGCGATGTTATTAATTGTAATTATAAAGCGGTTTCAAGAGGTCGTGTTTTAGCTACTTTCTTAATGGGCTCAAAACGATTGTATGATTTTGTAAATGATAATCCATTCATTGAAATGAAAGAGTCTTCATTTGTAAATGATACTGCTAAAATAAGAAAGAATCATAAAATGGTGGCTATAAATTCTGCTATTGAAGTGGATTTAACAGGGCAAGTGTGTGCAGATTCTATTGGAGCAAAAATGTATTCAGGAGTAGGAGGACAAATGGATTTTATTAGAGGTGCTTCTTTGAGTCAGGGAGGAAAGGCTATTATTGCCTTGCCTTCAATTACCAAAAAAGGGGAGAGCAGAATAGTTCCTTATTTAAAACAAGGAGCAGGGGTAGTAACTACAAGAGCTCATGTACATTATGTGATTACAGAAAATGGAATTGCCGATTTGTATGGGAAAACCTTAAAACAAAGAGCTGCAGAAATGGTTAAAATTGCTCATCCTATGCATCAAGAAGAAGTTGAAAGAGCCTATTTTGAATTTAGAAATTCAATTTAAAATAAAAACTCCCGAAATATTTCGGGAGTTTTTTTATTTTTTTAAGTCTAACTTTTCAGCAAAATAATCACAAAAGTCATTCATTGTAGCAGCCATTTTTTCATCGCCAGTAGCGCGTTCAAATGTATCGGTCATAGCGACTAATGTTTGATGAAAGAAAATTTTCATTTCATCAACTGGCATGTCTTTTGTCCATAAATCAATTCGTAGGGTTTCTTTAGCATTAGCGTCCCATATTGACAATAAAACGGTCTTAGCTTCTTCGTTTTCAACTCCTCCGTCTTTAGCAGTCCAAAGTAGTTTTTCTGGCACGTGATTTTCGTCTAATTCTATATTGATTTTAATTTCTGAGTTTCTTGACATAATTTATTTTTTTGGTTTGTATTTAGAGTTGTTGAAAATTTCTAAGGGCTCCATTTTTAATAATTTATCTACAGGAGTATCATTGTTTTCCATGTAACTTTTAACAATTTGCCAACCTACCCATTGTCCTACACGTCCTGGTGATTCTTTGTCAATTGCTTCATAAAATTTAGTAAATGGTGCTTCTTCTATAAAACGTTGATAATTTTTTATATTATTGTCGTAGAGTAGTTTGTTTTCAATTAAATAAGACCATATTTGTGCTTCATTTTCTTGACACCATTTATATTGGGTAGTTGTATAGCCAATTTTAACATTATCCGCTGTGGTTGGTAGCAATAAATCTTTTAAATATTGAATTTTTCCAAAGTATATCATTTCTCCCAGTAAAGTTTTATCTTGAGAAGGGACTACTTTTCTAAAGCCAAAATTAGTTACTAGATCAGGTAAAATTTGATCTTTAGTTAAGTTTTGTTTTTGATATTCTGCAAACACATCATAAAATGGATGTTTACTTCCTAAATAGCAATCTAATGAGATAAAAATAAAATCATTCGTGTACAATGCTTTTTTATCTAACAAAACTTCATTGATTAAAGTTATTACTCTAGGAGATTTTTCTTCAGGGAAGTAATGTTTTATTCTACTTACCAGCATTTCAACATCGTCTTCTAGTTGAGTTGTATTGGGAAATTGTTTTTTAACTTCTTGATTTAACTCGATAAAATATTTGTCTTTTATTTTGTTGGTCCAAAGCGTGTCAGGAAATTGGGAAGGAAATAAAAACGGATATTCTTTTTTTAATTGAGGAAGCGTTTCTGCAGTTGCTTGAGCATATTTAATATCAAAACGTTCCAAATCTAAGTCAACAGACTTTTTTATATCCAATGCTTGCTCTTTAGCGTCGTCATTTTTACATTTAACAAATGTCAATGAAAGTATAAAAAGGGCGAAAATTTTTCTCATTATTTGATTTTTAGTAATTTTATCAAAAATTAGTTGCAAATATATAATTTATATATCTAACAAAAGTTTAAAAAAATGTCAAATAAAAGTTCATTAAATCTAGAAGCCATAAATGATTTTATTGTTAATTGGTTAAAGTCCTACGCTGAAAACGCAAAAGTTAAAGGATTTGTAGTGGGAATTTCAGGTGGAATAGATAGCGCTTTAACCTCTACGTTGTGTGCACAAACTGGATTTCCAACTTTATGTGTTGAAATGCCAATCCATCAAGCAGAAAGTCACGTAAATAGAGCTAATGAACATATTGATCAATTGAAAGCAAGATTTTCAAATGTTTTTAATGAACGAGTAGATTTAACACCTGTGTTTGAAATGTTTAAAAACCAAGTTTCAACATCAGATAATGAAGCGGTTTTGAATTTAACATTAGCCAATACTAGAGCGAGGTTGCGCATGACTACCTTATATTATTTAGGGGGTTTGCATGGTTTTTTAGTAGTAGGTACTGGCAATAAAATAGAAGATTTTGGTGTTGGATTTTATACGAAGTACGGTGATGGGGGAGTAGATATAAGTCCGATTGCAGATTTAATGAAAAGTGAAGTAAGGCAATTGGCCGCTTATTTACAAGTACCAGATAGTATTTTAAAGGCAAAACCAACAGACGGGCTTTTTGGTGACGACAGAAGCGATGAAGATCAATTAGGAGCAAGTTATGATGAACTAGAATGGGCTATGCTAGAAGTAGAAAAAGGCAAAAAACCAGAAGATTTTGAAGGAAGAAAGGCAGAAGTATTAAAAATTTATAAACGTCTGAATTCCAGTAATCAGCATAAAATGCAGGCTATACCGGTTTGTCTATTGCCTGATAAACTTAAACTATTATAAAATTATAAAAATTTAAGTTTATTTTTATTAAATTTGCAATAAGTATATATGAATCTCCAAATAATTTAAAAAAGAACTACTATGATAACGATTTGTTTCGCGGATAATTCTCCGATTGTTCATCAAGGTATGAAAACTTTCTTTAGTGAAAGTAAAACTTGCAAAGTTGAGACTTTTGTTAAAAATTATGATGAATTACAAAAAGCTTTATCGAAAGGTAAATTTAATACTGTAATTTTAGATGTTGAGTTGAATGGATTAAACAGTATAATTAATGTAAAAGCATTAGTGAAAAATAATCCTGAAACTAACTTTATAATTTTCACAAATGTATCGGACACTTTGTATGCTCCTCCTGCAATTAAATCAGGTGTAAAAGCGTATTTGTCAAAAAACATCGAATTGGCTGAATTAGAAAAAGCAATTGTTAGTGTTAACAATGGTGAAGTAATTTTCAGTGAGTCAGTTAGAGAAGCTATTGAAATGCTTAAAAAAGTGAAAAAAGAAGATCGTTTGTACAAAAAATTATCTTCTCGTGAAATTGAAGTTTTAAGATATTTCAATGAAGGTAAGAAAAACAAAGAGGTGGCTAAAATTTTATCACTAGATGAAAAAACGATTAGTACTTACAAGTTAAGATTACTACAAAAATTAAATGTGACTAACTTAGTAGATTTATTAAATAAATCTAGAGAGTTAGAAATTATTTCTTAATTAAAAGCGAGCTAAAACTCTACCTAAATTTTTAGCTATAATTTTAGTAAGACCTAGATAATCTTTTATACTTAGAAGTATTTCTGTATTATCATCTTCAATATTTGATGACACTGAGTTTTTAGTGTCATCAATTATTTTATGGACAAGGTACCAGCGCAAAGTAAGTATCGTTTCGCTTACGTACTGTCCGATAGTTTCCTCTTTTTGTTTCACAACAATGTGTTTCTTTTCCCATTGATGTAAGGAATCGCGTTCTTCTAACATTAAAATGGACGTAATTTTGTCTGCCACTTCGGGTGAAACTTGTGAAAGGTATTTTTCAATTACAAATTCCTCATTTTGGTTGTGATAAGAAATTAAATCATTATAAATGGTTTTGAATACAGGGTTGGTTAACTCTACCTCATCTTCTTGTAACGCTAAATAAATGCGTTCTGAAACTTTAAAAGCATTGGTTTCGCGTACTTCAACTAATTCACCTTCTTCGTTTTCAACCATAAAAATATCTTCAAAATCTTCTACTTTATTACCATATAATAATAATATTTCAATAATTTTTTGTTCTAATTCGTATTGAATATCAATTTTCGACGGTTGTAATTGTTCATTGTTTTTAACAACTTCAAATACTTTCTTTTCTTCAGTAAATTTTTTATTCGCATCGGCTACTTCTTTCTTAGAAATTTGAGCCAATGTATTGAATAACACTTCTTCAGAAATATCCATTATTCTAGAACATTCCTGAATGTAGATTTCACGCTTTATTCGATCGGATATTTTAGCAATACTGTTTACCATATCACGAATAGCTTCCGCTTTCTTGATTGGGTCGTTTTTGGCTTCATTCATTATCAAATTTGCTTTGAATTGAATAAAGTCAATCGCTTGTTCTTGAAGGTAAATTTTTAATTCGTCGTTGGAAGTTTTTTTAGCAAAACTATCTGGGTCATCGCCATCAGGAAATGTTACTACTTTCACATTCATTCCTGCTTCCAAAATCAAGTCAATTCCGCGAACGGCAGCTCGCATACCTGCTGCATCACCATCAAAAAGCACCGTCATGTTGTTGGTTAAACGACTTACCAATCGGATTTGATCGGGGGTTAAAGCCGTTCCTGAAGAAGCTACAACATTTTCAATACCACTTTGGTTGAATTGAATTACATCGGTATAACCTTCTACTAAATAACAATTGTCGAGTTTTGCAATAGCTTGTTTAGCATGATAAATTCCGTATAGTACTTTACTTTTGTGGTAAATGTCGCTTTCGGGCGAGTTGAGGTATTTGGCTGCTTTTTTATCATTGGTTAAAATTCGACCACCAAAACCCAAAACACGTCCACTCATGCTGTGAATGGGGAACATTACTCTGCCTTTAAAGCGGTCAAACAGTGATCCGTCTTCCCGTTTTATAGTTAATCCGGTTTTTTCTAAAAATTCCAGTTGGTACCCTTTTCCTAAGGCTTCTTTACTGAAAACATCCCAAGAATCAGGGGAAAAACCAAGTTGAAATTTCTCTATAGTTTCTAGTGTAAATCCTCTTTCTTTAAAGTAAGACAAACCAATAGCTTTTCCTTCGTCGGTCTTTAAAAGAGTGTTTTTGAAGTAGTCACGAGCAAATTCAGAAACCAAATACATGCTTTCTTTTTCATTGGCTTTCTCTTTTTCTTCGTTGGTTTCTACAGTTTCTTCTACTTCAATATTGTATTTGTTAGCCAAATATTTGATTGCTTCTGGATAGGTAAAATGTTCGTGTTCCATTAAGAACGTTACGGCATTACCTCCTTTTCCAGAGGAGAAATCTTTCCAAATTTGTTTCACCGGCGATACCATAAAAGAAGGAGACTTTTCGTTTACAAACGGCGACAAACCTTTAAGGTTAGAACCCGCACGCTTAAGCTGAACAAAATCACCAATAACTTCCTCTACACGAGCAATATCAAATACTTTTTCTATGGTTTCTTTTGAAATCAAATTTTAAATTTTTTAGGATTGCTAAGGTACAAAGATTTTGAGAAGTTCGGAATTCAAGAATTAACAATTAAGAAATTGTTTTATATATATTTATTTAATCATCAGAATCTGCTTCTTTTACACAAATAAAAAGACATAATGTTATTAATAATTCTAAATGTGTTTCTTCAGTATTTGTAAAATTGAAATTATATTCACGTTTAAATGAAAAAATATTTTGGTTCGACTCTTTTTTATAGTTCATTATCTCAATTCCATTTTTGTATAAATAAGATTTTTGTCCACTTAAAAAGAAAATTTCATATATGTCGCCATCGTAATCACAAAAATAATTGTGTTTATACCATTTAATTCTTCTAAAATGCAACAATACATTATCTGGATTAAATAATCTTATTTTAAAATTATCAGATAAGAGGCTAATTTCATGTTTTAGTATTGATTTAGTTATTCCAGTTTTAATTTCGTGAAGTTTGAAATGACTATTTGCTAACGATTCGGAACTTGTATAGTAAAGTTCTTTTCCGTCTACAAAAATTTGATTTTTAGAACTGAAAAATCTTTCAGAACGTACTATTTGAATTTGCATTTAATAATTTTAATTTTTAAAGTTACAATTTAAAATTATAATTAAAAAAACCTGCAAAGAAATTTCCTTGCAGGTTTTAAAAGTATGAAAATATAACTCAAATTAATTCCAATCAAATCGGATACCTAAAGAAATGTTGTTTTGATCAATGGCATTATTTTTAAACATCGGGTTTAAATCGTATTTTAAATATAATGATGTTTGTTTGTAACCAACGTAAGCACTTAATCCATAAGTAAAATCATTTACATTAAAATCTGCTTTTGTTCTTTCTTTTATTTTTTTGCCGTCAATTTCATAGGCAATAAATTGTTTAGAATTAGTGTTTACACCTACAAATCCTCCTAATCCTATTCTTGCACCTCTATGCGATCTAAACATTTTTGTTCCATCTTCTTTGGTGTCTGTTTTAGAAAAATCAAATTCTAAATGTACTGGTACAACAAAATATACGTTTTTAAAATAGGTACGTTTGTCTTTTAAGTCGATTGGGAAAGTTGTTAGTACTGTTTGGTCGCCAGTATCTTCAAAAACTCTATTCTCAGTAGCATGTAGCATGTTGTATTGGAAACCTAAACCATATTTTAAATGTAATAAATTGGTATTGTTTGTTAAACGTGTATTCCAAGTTACTCCCCACTCATAAAAAGTAGAACGTAAGTAGCCAAAATCTGAATTAGCTATAGCTCCATCTGTTACAACATTATTAAAACCTGTTGCAAATACAAACTGACTTGTGGTTCTTTTTTCACCTAAGTTTTTATTTTTCTTGTTGTTTTTTATAGAAAGAGGAGCATTTATTGCAACCGAATAATTAGCTGTTGAGTCGGTTGATTTAAAATCTAAATTTCCATTAACTAATTCTCTTAATTTTTCTTCTTCAGCCGCTACTTTTGTTTCAATGTTGTTAGCTCTTTCTTCAGCGATTTTTGCTTTTGTTTTTTCAGCTTCTTCTTTTGTCATTGAACCATTTTCAACAGCTTTGTCTATGGCTTCAACTTCTTTCTTCAAAGCGTCTTTTTCTTCTTTTGTAATTGTTTTAATGTTGGTTGCAATTTCTTTTGCTTGTTGTTCAAAGGTTTTAGTTTCTTGGGCTGTTACTTTTGCGCAAGTAGCAAGCATAGCCATACTGATGTAAAGGATAATTCTTTGCATGATAATAAATTTTAGTTAAAGTATTTTTTGAATTTTTATTCTAAATTTCTATTGTTGTATACAGCTTGTACTTCTTTAAATTTAGCAAATGCTTTGTCTTTAAACGACTGGTTGAGCTCTGATTCAGCCGAAGAAAGCAAATCGTTTGCGTCTACTGAAAGCGTAGACTTATAGCTGTTTTTTGCATGGATAGTTTTTTTATTGCCTTCTACCTCTGCTAATAAGGATTCTGGAGTAATATAGTTGTATTTGCGTTTGTTAACTGTTGTAATTTCATTATTGATTTGCGAATTTTTAAATGAGCTGTCATCGGTTAAATAATTTGTCAAATTTTTTATTTGTTGTGGCTTGTCAGATACTAACTCTTCATTTATTTTTACTTCGTTTTTTTGATTACTATAATAACCATTATTCGTTGCTAAGGCAGAAGTTTTACTGTTTTCTTCTTTAGGATTAAAAGAGTTTGAATCTGATTTAGCATCATCTTGCTCTAATTTTTGTTCAAAAACAATTTCTTGTTTTGTTTTAATTCCTTCTTTATTTTCAATTAAAAAAAATCCAATTCCTAAAAAAACGATGAAAGAAGCGGCTGTTCTTAGCCAGAAAAAACCTTTTTTTGGTTTTTTTTCTTCTGCAACCGTTAACATGGCGTCTAATCTGTCCCAAGCTTGAGCAGAAGGAGCTATTGTTCTTTTATTGAACTGCTCTTGGATGTTGTTTTCAAATTTATTTCGTTCCATGAATACGTTCTTTTAATTGGTAAATTTGGGTTTGAAGCATTTTTCGCGCATGTGCCAATTGCGATTTCGAGGTTCCTTCACTTATTTTTAATACTTCTGCAATTTCTTGATGTTTGTACCCTTCAATTACATATAAATTAAAAACCATTCGATAGCCATCGGGTAAATTATCAATTAGCAATTGGATGTCATCGATTGAAAAATCTTCATTTTCATAAACTTCTTCACTTTCTGTAAGAACAATGTCTTCTATATCTTGATGATTGAAATTATTTTTCTTTACTCTTAAGTAATCAATGCATTCATGAATCATTATTCTTTTTATCCAACCTTCAAAACTGCCTTTATGTTCAAATTTCTTTAGGTTAGAAAAAACTTTCATAAATCCAGTAATCATTATATCTTCTGCATGGTGAATGTCTTTAATGTATTGACGACAAACACTTAACATTCGAGGAGAAAATTTGGTATACAATTGATGTTGTGCTTGGCGATTGTTTTCTATCGCTTGTTCAATCAAATGCTTTTCTTCTTGATATAGTGTTATTACTTTCATGTTCCAATTCAATGACAATTAAAATGTCAAAATTCAATTTTTCTAGACTTCTATTTCTATAGACGATTTTGTTTTAGAAATGGTTGTATGGCAATTAGTCAATTTTCAATTTATCAATATGTCAATTATAGATTCTATTATTATAGACGATTTTGTTTTTGAAATGGTTGTATGGCAATTAGTCAATTTTCAATTTATCAATATGTCAATTATAGATTCTATTGTTATAGACGATTATGTTTTTAAAAAGGTTGTATGGCAATTAGTCAATTTTCAATTTATAAATGTGTCAATTATAGATTCTATTTCTATAGACGATTTCTGTTTAAAAATGGTTGTATTCTAACTGATAAAATTGAATTGACTAATTGAAAATTGGCACATTAAAATTAAATCTTTCTATCAATAACGTAATTTACCATTAGTGTTAAGGAATCTTTGTAGATAGATGGGGGGAAGTTTTGAATAAGGTGTAAAGCTTCTTGTTGGTAGTCAATCATTTTTTGTTCGGCATATTCTAATCCGCCGTTATTTTTTACGAAAGCAATAACTTCTTTAACACGTTTTTTATCTTTATTATGGTTTTTTACGGAATTAATCAACCAACTTTTTTCTTTTGGAGTACAAGTATTTAATGTATGAATCAATGGAAGCGTCATTTTTTGTTCCTTGATGTCAATACCGGTAGGTTTTCCTATCGCATCATCTGTATAATCGAACAAATCGTCTTTAATTTGAAATGCCATTCCAATTAATTCACCAAATTTGCGCATCTTTTCAATTACTTCTTTGTCGTCTGGAGCCACAGCACAAGCGCCTAATGAACAACAAGCAGCAATTAAAGTAGCTGTTTTTTGACGGATAATTTCATAATAAACGTCTTCAGTAATATCGAGTCGTCGGGCTTTTTCAATTTGTAACAATTCGCCTTCACTCATTTCTCGAACTGCCACAGAAATGATTTTTAATAAATCGAAATCATTATTGTCAATAGAAAGAAGTAAGCCTTTAGAAAGTAAAAAATCGCCAACTAATACCGCAATTTTATTTTTCCACAAGGCATTGATAGAGAAAAAACCACGTCTTTTATTGCTGTCATCCACCACATCATCATGCACTAAAGTTGCGGTGTGAATTAATTCAATTACCGAAGCCCCTCTGTAGGTTCTGTCGTTAACCGTGCCGCCTGAAACCATTTTAGCAGTTAAAAAAACAAACATAGGTCGCATTTGTTTTCCTTTTCGGTTGACGATGTAATGGGTTATTCTATTTAAAAGAGCCACTTTGGAGGACATGGCCAACTGAAACTTTTTTTCGAAAAGTTCCATTTCAAAGGCGATGGGTTCTTTTATTTTTTCGGTGATTTTCATTGCTAAACAAAAGTACTAAAATCTAGGTATAAAAAAAACTCCCGAAGGAGTTTTTGATTAATTTGATATTGCTTTAACCAAATCTTTTAAATCACCTTTGTTAAAGGCTAATCCCATAATCGCAAATTCAAAATAGACAACATTTCCATTTGTGGGGTCAAAAACAAATATTGATTTATTCATTGTGATTCCAGGTTGAAGGTAATAATAATTTGGATCCTTATCTTTTATTACTTTTTTAAGTTTTTCTAAATTACACATTTCGAACTTGTAAGGATAAATCCCTGCAATTTCTTCTTTTTTTAATTTGTTTCCAATTGATTCTTCACAGATTAATAATGTTCTGTTCTTGATGTCGTTAGTGTTTTTATTGTAAATTTCTTGAAGTTTTTTTACTAATGTATAAGTATTACCATTTAAATCGTTTTTTTGTACCGTTTCAATAGAAATCACCATTGATTCTAGCATATTACTTATTCTATAACTACAATCATATAAATTATATTCATTGATGTAAAAATTTAGTGGACAATAAGCAATTAAATCGCCATATCCATATTTAGATATTGATTTTTTACCACCATTAATTAAAGATAAATAATGATAATTTTGCCCCATATTTTTACCTGGAATTGTAGTTAATAGAACAAAAGAAGCGCTTTTATCTGTAATTTTAGAATCTAATTCTTCTTTTTTTAAACTAGAAAAAGATGTTATTTTCCAAATTCTATTTGCTGCATTCATGATTTCTTCATCATAAGTTTTGTCCCCAGATAAAACAAAATAGGTTTTAGAAGCTATAAACTGATTAAATTCATCTGACTTATACCCTTTTGCAGTAAATTGTGCAAAAGTGCAGTTAACAATTAATAAGACAAAAATTAATTTTAAAAGGTTGATTTGTTTCATGGTTAAAAAATATTTATTTTTGCGAAAATACTTAATTTATGTTAAAAAATATAGTTTTTCTTTTTTTTTGTAATTTTATATTATCTCAAAATATTACAATAACTTCAAATCCTCAAAATTCTAAAGTTTATTTTAAAGATAAATTAATAGGAAACACTCCTTTAGAGGTAAATTTAACACAAATTGGTAGTTACAAGCTTAAACATGAAGGTTATAAAAGTATTGATTTTGAAATAGTACCTGTTAAAAAAAATGAACTTAGCAAAGCATTATTATTAAAAGAATTGTTCTTTGTTAAATTTGAAAAAAACACTTTCGATTTTCAACTTTCGGCAAAATTTAATGACATAAACAATGATAAGATTTTAATTGGTTTTCAAAATCCTATATTTGATTTTACTAATGAAAAAGTTATTGGGAAAATTAATGGTAAAGAAAAAAAATTAAGTTCCAAAGATATTCACAGAATAATTGGTTTTACAGAGAATTTAGAAGAAAGATTGTTCAATTCTTTTGATGAATCTTATATTATACCTTTCTATTTTGAAAAGACTAAATACTTTCAAGATAATTCATTTTTACATAGTCCTAAGATAATATTTGTTCCAAAGATTAAAGAAATGTATTTTGATTTGAAAGGAGATTTGTTGAGAGATTATAGTGGTAAAGTTAAATCAAAAATAAATTGGGAATTATACAATGTTGATAATTTAAATTCAAAATTAAAGGAAATTGAAACTATAATTGAATTTGATAGACTTGAAAATAATTATAATTTGATCTTACATGAAATCATGTTTAAATCTCAATTAAAATTAAGTGAAAATTTAGATTTATTAATTGAGTTAAAAAAAATTGAACAGGATTATTTGTTAAATAATATTGGTGATAAAATTCAATTACCATTAATTCAAAATAATAGTAATAATGGCGTGTTAAAGATTGATAATCTATCTCAAAATGTGGTAACAATTGAAAATGAAAAAGGTTTTGGTAGTGGTTTTTTTATCACAAAAGACGGTTGTATTTTAACAAATGCTCATGTTGTTGATAGTGAAGACGATAATTTTGTCCTTTATAAAAATAAGAAAATTGCAGCTAAGGTTTTAAAAATTAATAAATCTGTAGATTTAGCATTGTTGAAAATTGAAGAAGTTACTGATGCATTTGAATTGTGTAAAGAGCAATTTAATATCAGTGAAGAAGTATTTGCAATTGGTACTCCAATCGATAAAAGTTTAAATAAAACAATAACCAAAGGAATTATTAGTGCAAAAAGAAAAATTAATGTAGTTGATTTTATTCAAACTGATGTAAGTATAAATTCAGGTAACAGTGGAGGTCCATTATTAAATAATAAAGGTCAAGTTATTGGAATTAATACAATGAAAATTTCTAAAGAAAATGTTTCTGGTTTGGGGTTTGCAATAGATATTAATTTTGCTTTAAAAATGTTAAATATTAATTAACTCTTATTCGCTAATTGTCCGCAAGCAGCATCTATGTCTTTGCCTCGACTTCTTCGAACTTTTACCACAATATCATGTTTTTCTAAGGCTGAAATGTAATTGTTAATGGCTTGTTCGCTGGCTTGTTGAAACATACCGTCGTCTATTGGATTATATTCAATTAAGTTGACCTTGCAAGGAACATATTTGCAGAATTTAACCAAAGCATCGATCGATTTTTTATCGTCATTGATGCCTTTCCAAACTACATATTCATAGGTTACTTTGCTTTTGGTTTTCTTGTACCAATATTCTAATGCTTCTTTTAATTCGGGTAGTGGAAAACTCTTTGTAAAAGGCATAATTTCATTTCTAATTTCTTCTACCGCTGAATGAAGGGAAACAGCTAATTTGAATTTTACTTCGTCATCGGCCATTTTTTTAATCATTTTAGAAACACCAGAAGTGGAAACAGTAATGCGTTTGGGTGACATGCCTAATCCTTCAGGAGAAGTAATTTTTTCTATTGCTTTCATGACATTAGGATAATTCATCAGCGGTTCACCCATTCCCATGAAAACTATATTAGAAAGCGGACGGTTGTAATACAATCTACTTTCATTATCTATAGCTGCTACTTGATCATAAATTTCATCCGGATTTAAATTGCGCATACGTTTTAATCGAGCTGTTGCACAGAAATTGCAATCTAAACTACAACCCACCTGACTAGAAACACAAGCGGTTGTTCTTGTTTCAGTTGGAATTAAAACCGATTCCACTATTAAATCATCATGCAAACGAACGGCATTTTTTACGGTACCGTCTTCACTGCGTTGCATCGTATCTACTTTTATGTGATTGATGACAAAGTTAGCTTCGAGCATGGCGCGGGTTTCTTTAGAAACATTGGTCATGTCTTCAAAAGAATGGGCACGTTTTTGCCATAACCATTCATAAACTTGATTACCACGAAAGGCTTTATCTCCATTAGAAACAAAAAAGTCTCTTAATTGTTCTTTGGTCAAGGCGCGAATGTCTCTTTTTTCTGTTTGCATGGTGCAAAAATACTATTAATGTGTCAATTAATCAATTTTCGATGTGTCAATTAGTTTTTAAGTTTGTTGAAAGTTGATTTTATCCTTGTTATTGATTTTTGAAATTGCCATTGCTAATGAAAGTTGTATTTTTGTACTTCAAAATTTTACCTTATGCATTTTATCTCGGAAGAATTAGAAAATTATGTGGCTCAACATTCACAACCTGAGCCCGAATTGTTAGCTAAATTAAATAAAGAAACACATCAAAAAATTTTGCAACCTAGAATGTTAAGTGGGCATTTTCAGGGAAGAGTTTTAAGTATGTTATCTAAACTTATTCGTCCGAAAACCATTTTGGAAATTGGTACTTACACAGGTTATGCAGCCTTGTGTTTAGCTGAAGGTTTGCAAGAAGATGGCGTACTTCATACGATTGATAATAATGAAGAATTAGTGGAATTTCAAAAAAAATACTTTGATGCCTCAGATTATAAAAATCAATTGGTACAACATTTAGGAAATGCACTTGAAATTATTCCAACATTGAATCTAAAATTTGATTTAGTTTTTATTGATGCCGATAAAGAAAATTATAACAATTACTTTGAAATGATTGTTCCAATGATGCATAAAGGCGGGGTTATTTTATCGGATAATGTGTTGTGGAGCGGAAAGATTTTAGGTGAAGTGAAACCTAATGATAAAAGTACTAATGCTTTATTGGCTTATAATAAATTGATTAATGAAGATGATCGGGTAGAAACGGTATTATTGCCTATTAGAGATGGATTAACCGTTACGAGAGTGAAGTAGTTTTCTTGAATTTTAAAAAATAAGTTTCATAATATTTATACGAGAAATGGGAGATGCAAATGGTTAGTATTACAATTAAAACTGAATAGCTTACTATATATAGATTATCTGGGATTTTATTCACTATTTGAAGTTTTAAAAATACAAAACCAATAATTTGCATTGAAATAGCATGAAACATGTATATACCATAAGAAATAGTGCCTAAATAGTTTAATGATTTATTCTTTAGATACGATATTGGTTTCTTTGATAGAGCTGACAAGAATAAACTAAATAATACCATGCTAAATAGATGATATTGATTTTCATTAAAATTGTATTTAAAGAAATTAGTCAATAGATATATCAAAATAACTACATAAATTAGATTTGAAATAAGTTTGTTGAAATTAATTTTATCAAAATATATTGAGCAAATCCCACCAAATGTAAAATAAAAAAAATACATTTTATATTCTTTCAAAAAAGGTAAAATGTTTGAAGAAAAAAGAAGTAAATAAATTATAGTTAAAGCAATTAGAGTTTTCTTAAGTTTTGATAATGGTACTAGAAAAAATAATGGAGCTATTATAATGTAAAACTGTTCTTCAATACCAATTGACCAGAGGATTTCTAAAATTCCACCTGGTGAATAGGTTAAAAAAATATTGGAAAAAAAGGTAACCGAAAGGATGATGCCTTCTAATAAATTATATGAATTTTCGAATTGAAACCCTAGTTTAGGTAAAATAATTTGATAGTGAATAAAGCCATATATCAATACTAAATAATAAAGAGGAAAAATTCTATAAATTCTATTAAGAAAAAATCTTTTTAAATCAATTGAATTTGTAGTTGTTTTTTCTATGTATAATTGTTTTATAATCAAGAAGCCACTTAGTGAAAAAAACATCCAAACACATTCTTCTCCTTTTAAAAATAAAGGGAAGTTATTAAAGGATGGCAATCCTCTTTTTTCAAAAAATTCTGGTATATGAAACAATACAACAAGAATTGCTAAAATAAATCGAAGCGATGTTAAATTAGGAATTCGTTGCATATTTTTTTATAATTAATTCGTAGATTTTATAAAATAAAAATCCACTCAATGCTCCAAAAGCATAACCAGTTATAATATCTAATGGGAAATGTAATCCAAGATAAATTCTACTGTAAGCAAAAATTAGGGGGAATAAAAAAATTAAATAGGTGTGTTTGTAATACCTTCTCAAGATTAGAAAAATCAACATCATTGATGCACTTGAATTAGATGCATGCCCAGAGAAAAAACTGAAAGTGTCACTTGATTTTACAATTCTGATCAGGTGTTTGATTTCTAAATCATTGCAAGGGCGTAAACGCTGTACAGTATCTTTTACAAGATTAGTAACTTGGTCAGTAAAAACAAGCATTACTGCGATAGTTACAAATAATAAGGCTAATTTTTTACCTCCAATTTTTTTGTATAAAATGTAAGCCAAAGCCAGGAAAAAAGGGGTCCAATGCAATTGTTTGGTAATTAACAACCAAAATTGGTCATAAGGAACACTTCCTAAGTTATTTAAAAAAACAAAAAGTTGTTTGTCTAAGGCTATTATTTTTTCCATGTATATTAATAAAAAGAAGCTTGGTCAGATTTACATTTGACGTTTTATGGGACCAGAAAGATTTTCAAATTCTTCTTTTATTTCCTCAACTGGATTTTGGAATTCAACGGGATTCAAAGCGTTATTCATACTTTGTTTGGCGCTTTCAATTTCTTCAGTTATACCGCCAGTCAAAGAATTAACATCTAAACCATTTTCTGAAGCTCCTTTTTGAATTTCATGTTTAATTTCGTTGGTTGCATTTTTAAGTTGGGCCATACCTTTGCCTAATGTTCTTGCGATTTCAGGTATTTTATCTGAACCGAATAACATTAATACAACTACTAGAATTAATACTAATTCTCCTCCGCCTATTCCAAACATAAATTAAATTTTAGATTCACAAAGTTAATAAAAGTTACTTGTTAGCCATTGTAACTTTGAATATTTTTAACAAAAAAAGCGCAATTCAAATGAATTACGCTTTTTTAAAAACTTATACTATTTTTATTTTTTTTCTATTTGATCAAATTTTGAAGCAGCTTCTTGTTTTGGCCAAGTATTATTAGTCGTGTCAATGTCGGCAGTTTCTAATTTAGGGTCAACTACAATTTTAACTACTTTTTTCTCAGTTGCAAATACTCTTTTAGCTACTTCGTTATTTCTTCTCCAAATTTGTGCTGGAAATTTATGTACTTCAGAAGTTCCGTCTTCGAATTGTAATTCAGCAATTATTGGCATAATCATTCCGCCTGGTTTGTCAAATTCAACTTCATAGAAGTATTGCGGATTTTTTAATGCTTTTCTTTCTTCAGCGGTATATTTTTTATTTAAATACTCGTTTAGAGATTGAACTTCTTCAATTTTAAATCCTTTTTTGTTTTCTGCTTTTAAATCTGATGAATCTTCTGCAAGTAAGTATAAAGAAGGACCTTGGTCACCACTAACTCTTCTTCCTCTTCTATTAAATGATTCTTTGTTTTCTTTTGTTGCACTTTCAGAAACATAATATTGTTTTACACTTTTAATTCCTATATCTACATAGTCAGTAGAGTAGAACCAACCTTTCCAGAACCAATCTAAATCTACAGCAGATGCATCTTCCATTGTTCTGAAGAAATCTTCAGGAGTTGGATGTTTGAATTTCCAACGATTAGCATACGTTTTGAAAGCATGATCAAATAATTCGTGCCCCATAATTGTTTCACGTAAAATGTTTAATCCGGTAGCCGGTTTTCCATAAGCATTTGCGCCAAAATTGTAAACCACATCTCCTTGACTCATAATTGGTTCTAAATACTGTTGGTTGCCTTTCATGTATGGAACAATTAATCGAGCCGGACCTCTATCTACTGGGAAAGTAGCTTCCCATTCAATTTCTGTTAAATATTCTAAGAAGGTGTTTAATCCTTCATCCATCCATGTCCATTGTCTTTCATCTGAATTCACTATCATCGGGAAGAAATTGTGTCCAACTTCGTGGATAATAACCCCTAACATACCATATTTAACTCGGTCACTTACTTTACCTGTTTCGTCAGGACGACCAAAGTTCCAACAAATCATTGGGTATTCCATACCTTGATCTTCTGCTGAAACAGATACAGCTTTTGGATAAGGGTAATCAAAAGTATATTTTGAATAGGTTCTTAATGTATGTGCAACAGCCTTAGTAGATAAATCTCCCCATAAAGGATTTGCTTCTTTAGGGTAAATAGAAATGGCCATTGGTTTGTTGTTTCCAATTTGAACTGCCATTGCATCTAAGATAAATTTACGAGATGTTGAAAATCCAAAATCACGAACATTTTCTGCTTTAAACTTCCAAGTTTTTTTCTCGTTTGAAAATCCTTTTTCTTTTGCAGTTGCCTCTTCTTGAGTTACAATAACAACCGGTTTGTCAAATGTTTTTTCGGCTAATTCCCATCTTTTAACTTGTTCAGCCGTGTAAACTTCAGCTCTATTTTGTAAAGTTCCTGTACCTTCAATAATATGGTCTGCCGGAACAGTAATACTTACGTCGTAATTACCAAAAGCTAAAGCAAATTCACTTCTTCCCCAAAATTGCATGTTTTGCCAACCTTCCACGTCGTTATACACACACATTCTTGGGTAAAATTGTGCCATAACATACAAACGATTTCCATCAGGGAATTGTTCATATCCTGAACGGCCATTGTTTGCAGACCCTTGATAATTAACAATGTTATACCACCATTTGATTGAGAAACTTACTTTTTCACCTTTTTTTAATGGTTGAGGCAAGTCAATACGCATCATAGTTTGATTGATGGTATATTTCATTGCATTGCCTTTACTGTCTTTAACGTATTCTATGTTAAATCCTCCATCGAAACCTGATTCTAAATAAGTCTTAGCAAAGTTGGATCCGTTTGTGGCAGGAAAAATGGTTTTATTGTCAATTAATTGCGTTTGATTGTCTCTTCTTTCGATGTTTTGGTCTAGTTGTAACCATAAATATTCAAGAGATTCAGGAGCATTGTTATAATAAGTAATCGTTTCATTACCATACAAGCGAGCTAATTTATCGTCTAACTCTAAATTGATTTTGTAATCTGCTTTTTGTTGGTAATACGCTGGTCCTGGAGCTCCAGAAGCAGATCTGTACATGTTTGGAGTGGCCATTTCATTGTACATTTGACTAAATTTATTTTTGTCATAATGTCCAGGCTCTCTCTTCGATTCCTCTTTTTTAACTTCTTGAGCAAATGTAATTGAGCCAAGAACTAAAAATGCTAGTGAGATAGACTTTTTCATTTTATAAATTAATAAACGTTGAATTAATAGTTTAATTTTTGGTTATTATTATCATTAGTAAACAAAAGTGTTTTTTTGTTACCATTATTATTCAAATGTACTAAATTTTGTTGTTCTTTAAATTCTTCTATTAGAACATTGTTGGTAATTTCTAAAGATTTTATTTTATCGGAAAATTTAATCTTCAAATAACAAATAAGTACATTGTCTTCTTGTTCTTTTAAAAGGAAACTAAAATTTTGTATTTTATTGTTAACTTTTATTTTTAGTTTTTCTTGTAAATATTTTTCAATATAAGTGTTAGCGTCTGCTACTTCATCTTTTGTAGTTATATAAAAATGTTTGTTGAATTTTTTATGTAATACTTTTTCAAAGTCATCTATAAATAAACGAGTAGTGATTTGGATGCTTTTTTTCTCTTTAAAATAATCAATTTGAAAAACACCTATGTAGAATTTGTGTAAGGCAAATGCCGTACTTATTAAGAAAATGAAACTTATTAAAATTAATTTTAATTTATTCATTTTTAGCAGGTTCCATTTGTTGTTCATTTTTATTTTCTTTTGGCTGAATTTCGTTTTCTTTTAATTTCAAATAATCTGTTGCCAGATAGCTTAATCTAAAAGATACCATTGTTTTGTTTTTAGCTTTTAAAGCATCGATTAACGTTTGGTCTTCCACAATATAGAAAATGAAGCCATCAACATATTCTTCTGGAATTCTTAGAATTTGTACAATATAATCGCGCTCAAAATTATTAATTATTTTTTCTTGTAGAAATTCTTTTCGTTCAATTTCGAGTTCTTTTTTAAGTTGTTTGGTTCTGCCTGATAGCCAATTAAAGAGAGGGTCAATGCTAAATGCCGTGTTTAATCCCCATTGGCCATCTAAAGCAGAGGCGGTTTTTAATCGTCTTTCAGCAGGGGTATATTGTTTTTGTCCTTTTTTTACCAAGCCTAAAGATTCTGCCGTTACTCCATCACCATTGGTAATCATAATTTCTTTAATGTGTTTGGTGTGTATTTTTAATTTAATGAAAAGTAAATTTGAACCAAAATCTTTTTTAGTTACAACATGTTTTTTTGCTTCTAAATGAATGGCACTAAACATAATGGTGTCATTTACATTTGCTTTGATTTTAAAATACCCTCCATTTTCAGAAATAGTAGTATTTTTGTTTGTAAGATTTACAATAGTAACGCCATCAGTATCATTTGTTTCTACTATAATTTTACCTTTTATGATAGAATCTGTTTGAGCTACAATTGATTGTGCAAAAAATAATACTAGTATGTTGAAGAATATTTTCAATATTTCTTAATTTTTTTTGTAAAAATAGAAGAAGTCTGTTGATGAATCTAATAAAATTTTGTTAAGAATATAATTGAATGTAAAAAAGATGAAAAAAGTCATTATCGCTAGTACTTCTACACTTTATGAAAGTGGGTATCTAGCGTATTTAAAAGATGAATTAAAAAATCATTTTCAAGGTGTTAAGAATTTACTTTTTGTTCCTTTTGCTAGACCAAGTGGAATTTCTCACGACGATTATACCGCTAAAGTAGCTGTGTTTTTTAAAGATTTAGGAATACAAGTTAAAGGAGTGCATGAATTTGAAAACCCAATTGAGGCTGTTGAAAATGCAGAAGCTATATTTACAGGTGGCGGCAATACGTTTGTGTTGGTTTCTATGTTGTATAAATTTAATTTACTGGATGCTATTGAGAAAGCTGTAAATAAAGGGGTTCCTTATCTGGGGACAAGTGCTGGGAGTAATATTTGTGGTTTAACTATGGGTACTACGAATGATATGCCAATTGTATATCCGCCAAGTTTTAAAACTTTAGGTTTGGTTTCTTTTAATATAAATCCGCATTATTTAGATCCAATAGAAGGATCAACGCATATGGGAGAAACGCGTGAAACCCGAATTAATGAATTCCATCATTATAATCCACAGTCCGTTTTAGGATTAAGAGAAGGTAGTTGGTTGGAAGTTTTGGGAGATAAAATTACATTAAAAGGGAATTTGTCTGCAAGATTGTTTCAAAAAGGAAAACAACCTGTTGAGATTGAAACAGGATCAGATTTAAGTGATTTGAAATAGAAAATTAATAAAAAAGCCTCAACAAATGAGGCTTTAATTTTGATTGGAAGTGACATTCAGTATATAATACAAATAAAAAAAGCCTCAAGAAAATGAGGCTTTAATATTGAGCGGAAGACGAGGGATCTCGTTACACGTAACGAGACGACATTCAGCTTGGAAGGCCGACGCTCTACCAACTGCGCTACTTCCATATGGTAGATTGACATTTAATAAATTTTGAGCGGAAGCGACATTCAGCTTATAATACAAATAAAAAAAGCCTCAAGAAAATGAGGCTTTAATTTTGAGCGGAAGACGAGGGGTCTCGTTACACGTAACGAGACGACATTCAGCTTGGAAGGCCGACGCTCTACCAACTGCGCTACTTCCATATGGTAGATTGACATTTAATAAATTTTGAGCGGAAGCGACATTCAGCAAATAATGCAAATAAAAAAAGCTTCAAAAAATGAGGCTTAAATTTTGAGCGGAAGACGAGGGTTCTCGTTACACGTAACGAGACGGCATTCAGCTTGGAAGGCCGACGCTCTACCAACTGAGCTACTTCCTCATGGTAGATTGTAATTTCAATAAATTTTAAGAGGAAGTGACATTCAGTATATAATGCAAATAAAAAAAGCTTCAAAAATGAGGCTTAAATTTTGAGCGGAAGACGAGGGTTCTCGTTACACGTAACGAGACGGCATTCAGCTTGGAAGGCCGACGCTCTACCAACTGCGCTACTTCCGCATGGTAAATTGTAATTTCAATAAATTATAAGAGGAAGTGACATTCAGCAAATAATGCAAATAAAAAAAGCCTCAAGAAAATGAGGCTTAAATTTTGAGCGGAAGACGAGGGTTCTCGTTACACGTAACGAGACGACATTCAGCTTGGAAGGCCGACGCTCTACCAACTGAGCTACATCCTCATGGTAGATTGTAATTTCAATAAATTTAAGAGGAAGTGACATTCAGTATATAATGCAAATAAAAAAAGCTTCAAAAATGAGGCTTAAATTTTGAGCGGAAGACGAGGGATCTCGTTACACGTAACGAGACGGCATTCAGCTTGGAAGGCTACGCTCTACCAACTGCGCTACTTCCGCATGGTAAATTGTAATTTCAATAAATTTTAAGAGGAAGTGACATTCAGTATATAATGCAAATAAAAAAAGCCTCAAGAAAATGAGGCTTTAATTTTGAGCGGAAGACGAGGGTTCTCGTTACACGTAACGAGACGACATTCAGCTTGGAAGGCTGACGCTCTACCAACTGAGCTACTTCCGCATGGTAGAATGTAATTTCAATAAATTTTAAGAGGAAGTGACATTCAGTATATAATGCAAATAAAAAAAGCTTCAAAAAATGAGGCTTTAATTTTGAGCGGAAGACGAGGGATCTCGTTACACGTAACGAGACGACATTCAGCTTGGAAGGCCGACGCTCTACCAACTGAGCTACTTCCGCATGGTAGATTGTAATTTCAATAAATTTTAAGAGGAAGTGACATTCAGTATATAATGCAAATAAAAAAAGCCTCAAAAATGAGGCTTTAATTTTGAGCGGAAGACGAGGGATCTCGTTACACGTAACGAGACGACATTCAGCTTGGAAGGCCGACGCTCTACCAACTGAGCTACTTCCGCATGGTAGATTGTAATTTCAATAAATTTTAAGAGGAAGTGACATTCAGTATATAATGCAAATAAAAAAAGCCTCAAAAATGAGGCTTTAATTTTGAGCGGAAGACGAGGGTCGAACTCGCGACATTCAGCTTGGAAGGCTGACGCTCTACCAACTGAGCTACTTCCGCATGGTAGATTGTAATTTCAATAAATTTTGAGCGGAAGACGAGGGTCGAACTCGCGACATTCAGCTTGGAAGGCTGACGCTCTACCAACTGAGCTACTTCCGCATGGTAGATGTTTTTCTTTTGTGGGTGCAAATATAAAGTGAAAATTGTTATTCATGCAAATATTTTAATAACTTTTTTTTAATTATTTTTATCCTGGTTCTGTCTTAAAAAGATAATTGTTTAAAAATTAGAAATTTATAAAATGAATCTTAACGTAAAAAAAATTCCTTTTAATAAAACTTTTGTTGTTCGTCATCCAGTTTTAAGAGCAAATCGACCGGTAGAAGAATGTTATTTTGAGGGTGATGAATTACCCTCCACTACACATTTCGGATTGTTTGATCAGGATAATTTAGTAGGGGTGCTTTCCGTTTTTGAAAATAAACATCCTAATTTTAATGAAGGAAAAGTGTTTCAAATTAGAGGAATGGCTTTATTAAAAGAATATCAAAATAAAAATCTTGGAGTCATTTTATTAAATAAAGCAGAAGCTTATGTGAATACTCAAAAAGGTACTGTTATTTGGTTTAACGCTCGTGAAAAAGCGGTTAATTTTTATAAAAAAAATGGATTTCAAATTAAAGGTACTTTATTTGAAATTCCTCAAATTGGGTCGCACTATCTAATGTTTAAACAATTGACTTAAAATTGTATAATAAACTTCAAAAATAATATAAAAGGTTTTTATTAGTTGACAATAACTTTGCGAGTATAATTAAAGACTAATGAAAACAACTACTAATTCAATACAGATCGCATCAAGTTTAGTTGCTACTATTGCCGTTGTATTTATTTTATATATGTTGCAAGCATTTTTAATTCCTCTATTAATTGCAATTATTTTAAGTGTAATGGTTTTTCCAATGGTGCGATTTTTAGAAAGAAAGTTACGATTTAACAGAGTATTGTCGGCCTTGAGTGCTCTTTTTATATTAGCTTCTTTGACTTTTTTTGTTTTTTATTTTATTTGTTTTCAAATAAAAGATTTCTTAGATCAGTCGGATATTTATGCCTCAAGATTAAATGTGTTATACGAAGAAATTCAACTTCATTTTAAAAAATATAATTTAAGCGGATTGCTTTCATCAGAAAATAAGAATTTAAAAATAGAAGCTCTTTTAAAGGACAATTTTTCTAAAATAGGCGAATTTGTAACACAATCAGGAAGTATACTTAGTGATTTGTTCTTAATTCCAATTTACATTTTTTTCTTCTTATTGTATAGAAAATTCTTTGTAACTTTTATTTATAAAGTGTTTCCCAAAAAGAACAATAGGTTTATAAATACTATTTTAAAAAAGATATACGACGTTCAAAAAAGTTATTTATTAGGGTTGTTTACTGTAATGTTTATAGTTGGTGTGCTTAATAGTCTGGGATTACTTTTTTTGGGAATTGAAAATCCTTTTTTCTTCGGTTTTTTAGCAGCATTATTATTACTTATTCCCTATATAGGAATCTTAATTGGTTCGTTATTACCCGCATTAGTTGCTTTGGCAACAAAAGATTCGTCTTGGTATGCAGTTGCCGTAATTGGAGTGTTTGGATTTGTTCAATTTTTAGAGGGAAATTTTATTACACCCAAAATTACAGGTTCTAAAGTAAGTGTAAATTCATTTGTTTCTATTATAGCTTTGGTTTTGTTTTCAATGTTATGGGGGACAGCAGGAATGGTTTTAGCATTGCCTATAACTGCTTCATTAAAAATAATTTTTGATCATACGCAACATTTAAAACCCTATGGTTTTTTGATAGGTGAACCATTAGATGAACATTTAAAGAGCAATGCTATGCATCGATTGAAGATTTGGAAAGAAATAAGAGCAAATAAAAATTAAAAATTTGGTTATCTTTACCACTAAACCTTAAACTATGAAAGCGTTTTTAAAATTTGATATTCCTACCTTAGCTAAAAAAGTATTGGAGGAAAAATTGCAATTATTTGATGTGAAATTTCAAGTAACTGGATTTGGAGAATTAGAGTTTTTTGAAAATTTAAATGAAGAAAAACTTCAAGCCATTATTAGTTTATTTCAAGACTATGGAATTGAAGTGATTGAAAATCAGAAGACAATTTTGATACAAAAAATTAAAGATGCTATTCATGAGATGATTTTTCAAGACACACCTGTTGGTGTTAAAAGCTCGGTTTATTTAGCCGAAAAATTAAATCATAGTTATGGTTATTTGTCTAATTTATTTTCAGAAGTTACGTATACATCTATTGAAAATTATATTATTCTTCAAAAGATTGAATATGCCAAACAGTTAATAGTAAATGACAAATTAAGTTTAACAGAAATTGCGTATAAATTAAACTATTCTAGTGTAGCGCATTTAAGCACACAATTTAAAAATACAACAGGAATCACACCGTCAGCATTTCAAAGAATTATAACTAAAAGAAGAGAATTGGCCAACAAAAAATAAATAACATGCAAAAAGAGTATATCCATATAATTTTAGCGGACGATGATGAAGATGATCGTTTGTTTTTTACTGATGCTTTTGATGAAATAAAAATAAATACAAAGGTGCAAACTTTCAATGATGGTGTTGAATTAATGGAATATTTGCAAAAAGATGAGGCAATACTTCCTCAGGTATTATTTTTGGATTTAAACATGCCTAGAAAAGGCGGAATTGAATGTTTACACGAAATAAAGCAAAACAATAAGTTTAAAGATATTGCCATTGCCATTTATTCAACCTCTTCTTCAGAACAAGATATTGAAGAAACCTTTATAAGTGGAGCAAATATTTACATTAAAAAACCAAATGATTTTGCAGCTTTAAAAAAAGTATTGTCAGATGTGGTAACAATAAATTGGCAATACCATACTTCTGGTTTAAATAAAGATAATTTTTTATTACGCATGTAAAATGAAAAATTTCACATTTCCTAAATCGCCTGTTTTTTTACGTGTGGTGTTTGTAGTATCAGTGGCTGTAATATTTTTTATCTCGGCAATGACTTACAAGCATTTATTGGTTTTAAACAATTCTTCAAAATGGGTAACTCATTCCTATGACGTTTCTTTAAATTTAGAAAAGTTATTTACTTACATTAAGGAGCTAGAAGTAGCAAGGAGGGATTATATTTTAACTCAGGATAAAACAGATTTAGAAATGATGACTGTTTCTAAGTTAAAAGTTGAAAAAACAATGTATATTATTGATTTGCAAACAAGAGGCAATGTGAATCAACAGAAAAATATTCTTCAATTAAAAGATTTGATTAATAAACAGTATAACTTCATTGAGGATTATAGTCGTGAGTCTAAAGCAATTTTAACAGATGTAGATCTAAAAATGAATCTATTAGCTTCTAAAAAAATTATTCATGATTTAAAAATCAAAATTTATGAAATGATTAATTTAGAAATAAAAGTGCTAAAAGAGCGACAAGAAGAAAATAATAATGCGTTAGCTTTTACTCCAATTATACTCTATGTTACACAATTAATAACATTGGCAATAGTTTCATTGGCTTTTGTACGAATTAACAAAGACTTACAAGAAATTAAAACGAAGAATAATGATTTAGTTATATCAAATGAAATTTCAAATTTGGCAGAAGAAGTTGGTAATTACGGGAGCTGGCATTGGGATTTAGTTGAAGATAAAATGTATTATTCTGATAATATGTTTAAAATGTTGGGTGTTGAAAAAGATGCATTTCAACCTAATAATGAAAATTATGCTCAATTTGTACATCCAGATGATAAAGACTTTGTAAATGAACAAATTCAAAAAATGAAAAACAATCAAAAAGTTGATTCATTTACTTATAGAATTGTAAAAAAAGATGGAGAAATTAGGTATAGAAAAGCAGTTGGTAAATTAGTAAATAGAAATGGTAAAAACAGTATAGTTGGTACCACTATCGATATAACTGAAGAACGAAATATAAACAATCAAATTGAAGATAGAAATAGAGAATTGGAACGAAATAATCGCGAATTAGAAGCATTTAATTATGTTGCCAGTCACGATTTACAAGAGCCATTGCGAAAAATTCAAACTTTTATTTCTCGTTTAGATGAAAAAGAGAAACATAGTTTATCAGATAATGGCAAAGCGTATCTGGAACGAATTAAATCTGCAGCTACCAGAATGCGTTTGTTAATTGACGATTTATTGCAATTTTCCCGAACCAATAAAACAGAAAAAGTATTTGAACTGTCAGATTTAAATGAGCTTTTAAATCAATCAACAGTTGAATTATCGCAAGAAATTGAAAAAACAAACACAAAAATTATCGCTGATAAATTACCAATTGTAAATGTAATTCCTTTTCAAATTCAACAAATGTTTACCAATTTAATTTCAAATTCAATTAAATATAGAAAACCCAATAGTTCACCAGAAATCCAAATTAAATACACAAAAGTAAATGCGGAAGAGGAAAATTTGTTGCCATTAAATTTAACGGGTTATTTTTATAAATTTCAGTTTATAGACAATGGTATTGGATTTGAACAACAATATGCTGAAAAAATATTTATATTATTTAATAGACTTCATAATAAAGAAGAGTATCAAGGAACAGGAATCGGTTTGGCTATATGTAAAAAGATTATTGACAATCATAAAGGCTATATAATAGCGAAAGGAGAACCTGATCTAGGAGCTACATTTACGTTTTTTTTACCAGTTTAAAAAGTCTCAGAAATGAGGCTTTTTTTGTGGTGTAAATTTTGTAAATCTTTATTTAAAATCTGTAAGACAAACTTCTTTAAAAGGCCTCAACTTTGTAAGGTAAGCTGATTAGAAAAAGAATGATGGTTTGAAATGTGTATTTTGTAAAAAACAACAAAATTAATGTAACCTATTATTTTTCTTTCAGTTGCAACTTTGTATTGTTAGTTTAAAAAAGTAAAAGTTATGAAAAGTAGTAGAAAAGCAACAACAGTATTAGCCTTGTTGATAGGATTATTAATGAGTGCACAAGACAATTCAACTCCAAATGCAAAAGTGGGTTTTAAAGGAGGGATAAACTTATCTAATTTGTATGTAGATGATGTAGATGATGAAAATGTTTTAACAGGATTTAATGCCGGTTTGTTCTTTGATTTGCCTTTGTCTAAAAATGTATCCCTACAACCAGAAGTAAGTTATACTGTAAAAGGAGCGGAGGTTACGTATGATAATTTATTGGTATCAGGAACTACAAAATACCGTTTAAATTATATTGAAGTTCCGGTATTATTGAAAGCAACTATTTTGCCTGGCTTCAACATCCATTTTGGACCCTATGCTGCTTTTTTAGTTGATGCAAAAATTACTAATGAGTCAACAAATGCAACTTTTAATTTTGAGCAAAACATAGATAAAAGTGACTTAAATACAATAGATGCAGGGTTAGCTTTGGGTACTGGTATCGATTTAGGAAATTTTGGAATTGGTGTTCGTTATAATTATGGACTTACTAAAGTTGGAAAAGAACAAAATTACGCTGGAACAACATATACATTTCCTAATGGTAAAAACAGTGTGTTAAATATTTATGCGACAATAAAATTTTAAAAAGTTAGCTATGGAAGATTTATTATACATAGCCGCAATAGTATTAGTTATTTTATGGGCTATCGGATTTTTTGTGTACAGTACCACAGCTTTAATACATGTTTTATTGGTACTTGCCGTGATTGCTATAGTGTTAAGAGTAATAAAAGGGAAGAAAATTTAAAAAATTATTATAATATGAAAACAAAAGATTTAGTTATTGGAGTTCTCGGCGGAATAGCTGTAGGAGCAGTATTAGGAGTGCTTTTTGCGCCAGACAAGGGAAGTAACACTAGAAAAAAAATTGTAGATAAAGGTAATGATGTAACAGATAATTTTAAGGCTCAATTGACAGCAATTTTGAATAAGTTAGACAATAAATCAGAGGAAGTTGCTTCAAAAGTTGATGAGGTAGTTTCGAATGAAGCAAAAAGAAATGACTTAGAAAATAAAGTTTTAGGTATTTAAAATAAATAATATGGAAGAGAAAACAACAACTAACGAACTTTATCAAAAAGCGGAAAACTATGCAAAGTCTAGTTTAAAGTTGGTTTGCTTACAGACTGTAAAAAAATCGTCAGAACTCTTTGCTGCTTTGGGTTTTGGTTTTATTTTGGTTGTGGTAGTGTGTTTTTTTTTCGTATTAATTAATTTTGGAGTTAGTCTTTGGGTTGGTCAAAAATTAAATGATTTGGCCTTGGGATTTTGTTTGGTAGCCTCTTTTTACTTTGTTTTAGCCATTTTATTATTAGTATTTAAGAAAACCATAATGAATAAATATTTTAAAAATTGGATCATTAATCAATTTGTAAGCCATTCAGAATTAAATGCTATAATTAAACAAAATCAAAATAATAAATCATGAAAACGGAGCAACCCATTGACCAATTAAATTTCGCAATTGAGTTGATTAAAAGTAAAAATGCTGTTGATTATCAGGAATTAAAATCTGAAATTAATCAGTTTAAAGAAGAAATTTATCCTTCAACTATTTTAAAAAATTCCTTTTCAAGCTGGATTTCAACAAGCATAAAAGAACCATTGCAATTCAAGAATCTTTTGCCTTCAATTATTGGGATTTTAACGCAGAAAATTATTTCAGGAAATTCTAAAAGTGTCTATAAAAATGCTTTAGGATATGGAGCTGAATTACTAGTAAATCAATTAGTCAACAAAATTTTAAATAAACATACGCCATGAAAAAAAGAATCGTTTTAAAAGGACTTATCGTTCTAAGTGCCTTTTTGTTTCAAGTTAATTTTGTAATTGCGCAAGAACAGCAACCTGTTGAAAATTACGACCAAGGATTTCGTCTAGGTTTTGGACTAAATGCCGGAGCACCACTTCAAAATCCGTATGAAATGAGTTTGGGTGCTGATGCAAGAATTCAGTATGATTTTACTAAAAAAACATCCTTAACTCTAACCACTGGTTTTACTAATTTATTTGTAGAAGGTGGAGCTAATGACTTAGGTTATATTCCTGCAAAATTAGGTTTTAAGGCTTTTGTTTTAAAAGATAAATTTTATTTGATGGGTGAAGCTGGTGCCGCTTTTGCAGTAACTAACAATTATGATAAAACTTCATTTTTATGGAGTCCAAGTATAGGTTATGCAACAAATAAAATTGATATTAGTCTTAAGTACGAAAATTTTAATGATTTTCCTATTATTCGAAATAATGTAGTTGAAAATGGTTTAGGAATTGTTTCACTTCGTTTAGCTTATGGATTTAAATTATAATTTTCATATATTTATACTTTACTATTTTAGTAAACAGAATGTTATGAAAATTAAAAGACAATAATTTTAACAAGAAAAAAATTGTAATACATTTGCACTACTTATGAAGCACACCATTTCAATTATTTTGTTAATCGTATTAGGATTTTTTTCTTGTAAAAAAGAGGAAAACAAAGAGGTTCTTTTTGCGCAACATGATATTGTAGATACGGTTAGGAATGTCACAATACATGTTATGCCTCAAGATTTACTTGAAAGTCAATCCGACAGTGTTCAGGCTTATTATCGTAAATTTAAAAATTATGAAATTTGGTATGATCGCGAAAATAGAGAAGACTTAATTGCGCAAATAGAGAATTGTAAATCTGAAGGTTTAAACCCTGATGATTATAATTTGACAAAAATATATAATATTGAAATCAAAAGAGATTTATTAGAAAAAGAGGAATTGTTGGCCTATGATGTATTACTAACGGAAACTTTTGAAAAACTTGCAACACATTTTTATAAAGGAAAGGTAAATCCTAAGGAAGTAGCACCAAATTGGGATTTGTTTGAAAAAAAATTAGCCGTTTCAAATTTATTAGTGGAAGCAATTCCTAGTAAAAAAGTAGCAACCACACTCAAAGGATTGCTTCCAAAGCATTGGCAATATAAAATGCTTCGACAAGCTTTAATTGATATTGAAAAATATCCAAATTCAAAGTTTGATTCTATCCGATTTAGTAAAAAAATCGTATTGAATGATACAACTTCTGTGGTTAAAAAAATAAAGGAACGATTGATTTTTTGGAACGATTATAAAAGAAAAGATTCAGTTCTTACGGGAGTATATGATACCATTACTTTTAAAGCAGTTAAACGTTTTCAATCGAGACACGGATTATTAGCTGATGGAGTTATTGGGGCAGGAACAATCAAAGCTTTAAATTTTACAAAAGAAACAAGAAAACAACAAATTTTAGCCAATTTGGAACGGTGGAGATGGTATCCAAAAGATTTAGGGAAACAGTACATTATTGTAAATTTACCGGAATTTAAGTTGCATTATGTAATAGATAATGATACCGTTGCAGAAAGAAAAGTTGTAGTTGGAAGACCTAAGCGAATGACTCCTGTATTGTCTTCAAAATTGTCAAATTTTGTTATAAATCCAACATGGACGGTTCCTCCAACCATTATTAAAGAAGATTTAGCGGTGGATGCTGCAAAAAATAGAGGTTATTTTTCAAGAAGTAGAATAAAAATTTATAATTCAAAAAATCAATTAGTCTCACCGCAAAGCTGGAATCCAAACAAACCAAATAACTATAGGTATGTACAAGATCCTGGTTACAATAATTCACTTGGTTTAGTTAAGTTTAATTTCCCAAACAGCCATTTGGTGTATTTACACGATACAAATCACAGAGAAATGTTTGCGTACAATTATAGAGCATTAAGCTCGGGTTGTGTTAGAGTGGAAAATCCAGTTGAACTAGCAAAGCAAATTTTATCCAGTCAAGACGGTGATCGATGGAAAGATGGAAAAGAAATAGATAAAATTATTTCTAAAAAAGATACTTATATGATAAAAGTAAAACAATCCATTTATATTCATCAACTGTACTGGACATGTTGGACAAATACAAACGGATTGCAGTTTAGAGATGATATATATAATTTAGATCTTGGGGTTTATGCTAAATTAAGAAGTTAATGAACTTTTGTTCATGTAAATTCTTGATGGATGATGAATATATAAAACCGATTTATTTTTTGTAATATCAATAAGTTTTTTGGTCAAGTGCGTAGGTACTGCAGGACAACCCTGACTTCTTCCTATATATCCTTGAGTCTTGATTAAATTTTTGTTTACATATTCAGCACCGTGTACAACAACTGCTCTTTCTCTTGCATTGTGATTTACACCAAATTCTTGACCATCTAATTTCATTGAAAGACCGTGTTTTCCATTGTAAGTTTCTCCAGTTAAATAAAAACCTAAGCTGCTTTTATGAGAATTGTTCTCGTTAGAAAAAGATTTTGCATATTCAGTTCCTGAATTCATTCCATGTGAAACTAATGATTGTAATATTACACGTTGAGTGGTCATGTCAATAACCCACATTCTTTCTTTTGTAGAAGATAAACTAAAATCAATAATAGTCAACACTTCATTTTTAACTTTGCCTAATTTTTTTAATTGCTCATAACCTTCAAAAGCTTTAGTAAAACTTTCTAATGATGGTAATGAGTATGCTCCTTTATTTATTGAATTAAAAACATTTTTAGATAGTACCTCAAAGTTAATTTCTTTATTTTCTGCTAATAGTCTGTTGTTTTCTATAATTTTTACAGAATCATTTACATTATTCGTCGTTTTTACTGCTTTTACAGCTGGTTTAAATGCTAAAAAGCCTAAAAAAAGAAGTGGTAAAAATTTGTAACTCATTGGTATTCTATTTGTTAATTGTGTTATTGTTGTTGCCAAATATAGATATTAATTTGAATAAAAAAAATTTTTTTATGTTTTTTAACGAAAAAAAATGCATTTCATCGATTTTTTTATAGTTTTTTCATCGGTGTTCAGATTGCTAAATGCTTAAAAAAAAGTTAATATTTTTGTTCTACTGTTAAAAAATGAAACAAAACAGGAGTAATAGCTACGAATAACACAATCAACAATCAAAAAATGAAAACTTTTTATACTTTATGTTTTATTATTTCTGGATTCTTGTGTTCTTTTGGTCAAGATGCTCAAGTGGTTATTGAAAAGAAGAAACTTCAAGCCAAGCGTTTGCAAAGTGATATTAAATTAGACGGAAAATTTGATGAAGAAGCTTGGGTAAATGTTCCCGTTGCAAATCAATTTTTTGGTTTTGAACCCAATAATGGTATGCCAGAACCCGATTCTCTTAAAACAGAAGTGAAAATTCTATACGACGATCACGCTCTATATGTGGCAGCAACTTTATATGATTCACATCCTGATAAAATTTTAAAGGAAATAACAGAACGAGATAATTTTGGAACTTCCGACTTTTTTGGAATTTTTATCAATGGTTTTAATGATGGTCAACAAGAATATAGTTTTTTTGTTAATGCTGCCAACGGTCAAGCCGATTGTGTAAGAACAACTCAAGGTGGTGAAGATTATTCTTGGGATGCCATTTGGATGAGTGAAGCTCGAATTACGAATAATGGTTGGCAAGTTGAAATGAAAATTCCATATGCAGCTATCCGATTTTCAAAAGCAGATAAACAAGTGTGGGGGATTAACTTTTTTAGGGAAGTACGAAGATTGCGTTACAAATATACTTGGAATAAAGTAGATAATAGAATTGGTGCTTTTACACAACAAGCAGGCTTATTAGAAGGAATAGAAAATATTGAAACACCAACACGTTTGTTTTTAATACCTTATGCTTCTTATTATTTAAATAGTTTACCTAATGAAAAAGCACAAGGAACTATAAAAGGTGGAATGGACTTGAAATATGGTTTGTCTGATGCGTTTACTTTGGATGCAGTGTTAATTCCGGATTTTGGACAAACAAAGTTTGATAATAAAATTTTAAATCTAGGTCCGTTTGAACAAGTATTTAACGAGAACAGACCTTTTTTTACAGAAGGTACTGATTTGTTTAATAAAGCGGGATTGTTTTACTCAAGAAGAATTGGTGGCGCTCCATCAACATATCCAGAATTAAGTGAAAATGAAGAAGTAACTGAATATCCATCTAGTGTAAAACTATTGAATGCATTAAAAGTTTCTGGTAGGACAAAAGGCGGATTAGGGGTTGGCGTTTTAAATGCTGTAACTGAAAAAACGGATGTTACGGTTCAAAATTCGCTTACTAACGAATTTAGATCTGTTACTGTTGAGCCAATTGCAAATTATAATATTACCGTATTAGACCAACGTTTTAATCAAAACTCTTCTATTTCATTAGTAAATACTAATGTTACTCGTGATGGCGAATTTCGTGATGCCAATGTTTCTGCTTTGGCTTTTGACTTAAATACGAAAAAAAACACCTATAATGCAAATGGAGCTTTAAAGTATAGTTATGTAAATGAATTTGGAGATTTAGCTAATAAAAAAGGTTTTGTAAGCGAATTGTATCTGGCTGAAACATCAGGTAAAATAAGATACAGTATAGGCGGAAATTATGTTTCAAAAGATTTTGATAACAATGATTTGGGGGTTAATTTTCAAACGAATTATTATTCATTAAGTGGAAATATAAGTTACAGAATTCTTCAACCTACACAAAAAATGAATTCGTTTCGAATGAATTTAAATTGGTATTCACAATTCAATAATGATTCCAATTATTTGCAAGAGCAAAGTTTGAATTTTAACATGAGTGTAACTAATAAAAAAAATCATGCAGCAGGGTTTAATGTTACTGCAAGAATGTTTGATGTGTACGATTACTATGACGCTAGGGTAGAGGGTCGTTATACGGTTTATCCAAAATATTACAATACTTCTGGTTGGATATCAACAAATTACAACAATAAATTTGCTTTTGATATTAATCCTTGGTACGGTTTTGCAGAGCAAAAAGGTTGGTGGTTTTCGGGTGTTTCTATAAGTCCTCGATACCGATTTAGCAATAAATTGATGTTCATTTACAATCTGTCGTACAATGTGGATAAAAACGAATTAGGGTGGATTGATTTAGATGGCGATGAAATTGTATACGCCAGAAGGGATAAACAAACAATTGAGAATGGAATGGAAGGGAAATATTCCATTAATTCAAGAATGAACTTTAAATTGAATCTACGTCATTATTGGTCTTTCGCAGATAACAAATCTACTTACCGACTACTTGAAAATGGAAAAGTGGAAGAATATGTGTATAACGAAAATAAGAATTCTAATTTAAATCTTTGGAATTTTGATTTGTCTTATAGTTGGTGGTTTGCTCCGGGAAGTCAAATGACGATTTTGTATCGAAATAATGCAGCAGATTTTAATAGAACAATTGTCAAAAACTTTTCTAATAATGTAAAAAGTATAATGAATCAGGATATGTTGAATCATGCATTTTCAGTTAGCGTTCGTTATTTTATTGATTATAATCAAGCAAAACATTGGGTAGGTAAATCGTAACTCCTAAAATCTTTTCGTTAATAATATTTTCTTAATTGCATCAAAAAAAATAGTACTTTCGTTGTCAAATAATACAATAATGAATAAGAAAGTTATTTTGATGATTTTAGATGGTTGGGGACATTCTCCTGATCCTAAAGTTTCTGCAATAGATAATGCTAACACTCCTTTTATTGATTCGTTATATGAAAAATATCCTAATGCTGAATTAAGAACAGACGGACTTCATGTGGGTTTACCAGAAGGGCAAATGGGTAATTCTGAAGTAGGACATATGAATTTGGGTGCGGGTAGAATTGTATACCAAGATTTGGCTAAAATTAACCTTGCAGTTCAAAATCATACTATGAGCCAAGAAAAACCTTTGTTAGATGCTTTTGAGTATGCAAAAATTAATGCTAAACCCATTCATTTTTTAGGATTGTTATCAGATGGTGGCGTGCATTCTCACACTTCTCATTTAAGAGGTTTAATTGAGGCAGCGCAGGAAAATGGAGTAACAAATATGTTTGTCCACGCCTTTACTGACGGAAGGGACGTAGATCCAAAATCGGGTAAAAAATACATAGCAGATTTAGAGCACTATCTAGAAGATAAGCCTGCAAAAATAGCTTCGGTTATAGGTCGTTATTATGCAATGGATAGAGATAAACGTTGGGAACGTGTAAAACTGGCGTATGACCTTATCGTTAATGGGAAAGGGGAGCCAACTCATGATTTAATTGCTAGTATTCAATCGAGTTATGATGAAAACATAACGGATGAGTTTATTAAACCGTTAGTAAAAATTGATGCCACAGACAAACCTATTGCTACAATAAATGAAGGAGATGTGGTGGTCTTTTTTAATTTTAGAACAGATAGAGGTCGGGAATTAACAGAAGCACTGTCGCAACAAGATTTTCATGAACAAAATATGCATAAATTGAATTTGTATTATGTAACCATGACTAATTATGATGAAACCTATCAAAATGTACACGTTATTTACGATAAAGATAATATTACAGAAACATTAGGTGAAGTAATTGCCAATGCTGGAAAAAAACAAATTCGAATTGCAGAGACCGAAAAATACCCTCATGTAACATTTTTCTTTTCGGGTGGAAGAGAAGAGCCATTTGAAGGCGAAACTAGAATATTAAAAAATTCACCCAAAGTCGCAACGTATGATTTAAAGCCAGAAATGAGTGCTTTTGAATTAAAAGAGGCTTTAGTGCCAGAAATTGAAAAAGGGGAAGTTGATTTTGTGTGTCTAAATTTTGCAAATGGCGATATGGTTGGTCACACGGGTGTAATGGATGCCGCAATAAAAGCATGTGAAGCGGTAGATGTTTGTGTGAAAGAAATTATTCAAACAGCTTTAGCAAAAGATTATGTTACTATAGTAATTGCAGATCATGGAAATTGTGAAACAATGATTAATCCAGATGGTTCGCCAAATACTGCTCATACAACAAATCCAGTGCCGGTACTATTGGTGAGTAATGAGGCTAATTTAAAAATTAATAATGGGGTGTTAGGTGATATTGCACCAACTATTTTAGATTTAATGGGTATTCAACAACCTAAGGTAATGACGCAACATTCTTTGCTATAATATAGAATAAAAAAGCCTATCAAAAGATAGGCTTTTTTTAAAATTGGCTTCCGCTGTTGATCTCGTCATTTACAGCTCCAATATATTTTAAAATTTCTTCTCTTCCTGTACCATCTGCTGATGAGGTTACAAAATATTGTGGTATTTCTTCCCAATCATTCGCTAATAAATGTTTTTTGTAAGCCGCTACATTTTTTTGCACTTGAGTTTTGCCTAATTTATCTGCTTTTGTAAAAATCATGCAAAACGGAATCCCACTTTCTCCTAAATAATTGATAAACTCCACGTCTATTTTTTGAGGTTCAAGACGGCTGTCAATTAAAACAAATGCACAAACCAATTGCGCTCTAGTTTCAAAATAATCAGTAATGAATTTTTGAAAGGTAGCTTTGGTCGATTTAGAAACTCGTGCATAACCGTATCCAGGTAAATCTACTAAAAACCAATTTTTATTAATTAAAAAATGATTGATTAATTGCGTTTTACCGGGTCTGGCTGAGGTTTTTGCTAAGCTTTTGTGCCCAGTCAACATATTAATTAATGATGATTTTCCAACATTAGATCGACCAATAAATGCGTATTCTGGAATCGGATCTTTTGGACACTTACTGGCATCCGAATTACTGATTACAAACTCTGCGGTATTTACTTTCATTGTCTCTGTTTTAAAAATAAAAAAGCCACTCTAAAGAATGACTTTTAAACTATTATAAATTCTTTTCTTTTAACCAATTATGTAATAATACATTAAACTCATCCGGATGTTCCATCATGGCGGCATGGCCACATTTGTCTATCCAATATAAACTTGAATTAGGTAATAATTTATTGAATTCCTCCGCTACTTCTGGTGGAGTAACTTTATCTTGTTTCCCCCAAATAATACACGTTTGTGTGTGCATTTTAGGTAAATCTTTTGCCATATTATGACGAATGGCACTTTTGGCAATAGTTAATGTTTTTAATAATTTTATTCGATCATTAACTGTAGCAAATACTTCATCTACAATTTCTTTGGTAGCAACTTTAGGGTCATAAAATACGTCTTCGCTTTTCTTTTTAATGTATTCGTAATCACCACGTTTTGGATAGCTTTCACCCATTCCGCTTTCGTATAAACCAGAACTTCCTGTGATAACCAAACCTTTAACTAATTCAGGATATTGTTTTGCAAAATATAATGAAATATGTCCACCTAATGAATTGCCTAATAAAATTACACGCTCAAATTTTTTAAAAATCACAAAGTCTTTTACAAATTTAGCAAAAGCTTTTACATTGGTTTTTAAAATACTTTGTGTATATAAAGGTAGTTCAGGAATAACAACTTTATAACCATTTTTTGGAAAATAAGTGGCTACTCCATCAAAATTACTTAATCCGCCCATTAAACCATGTAAAACAATAATAGGTGTTCCTTCTCCGGCTTCAAAATAAGTGTATTTTTTTTCTGTTTTTAACATAATTCTTTATCGTCTACAATATTTCTATTATAGGCAAATATAAGATTTATTGAAACATATTTACCATATTAAGAAAGAAACTTTTTGCTAAAAAACATATTGTATAACGCTTTAGTTTTCAACAACTTTTGTGTTTATTGGGCAATTTTTGCTGTTTTTATTGTAGTTCAAAAATTAAATAAAAATTCGTAAAGCCCTTGTTTTTTTATGTATTTCACTAATGTAATCTTGTTTGTGGTGGTAAAAGTGGAAAAACTTATTAACAAAGTGGTATTTTGTGGTAGAAAGTGGTAAATAATTTCTAAATTTGTAACATATAAATTTAAATTAAGGTTTGAACTCTTTTTTAGGAACATACGAATGTAAAGCAGATGCAAAAGGCAGATTAATGTTGCCAGCGCCTCTCAAGAAGCAATTGGGCAATCTTGAGGAGGGGTTTGTGTTGAAACGTTCTGTGTTTCAGCCTTGTTTAGAGTTGTATCCAATGCAGGAGTGGAATAAAATGATGCAGAAGATTAATAAGCTCAACCGTTTTGTAAAAAAGAATAACGACTTTATTCGTGCATTTACAGCGGGGGTAAAAATGGTGGAGATTGATGGAACAGGAAGGTTGTTAATACCAAAAGATTTAATTGTGTTTTCAAAAATTGAAAAAGACATTGTGTTGTCTTCTGCAGTAAACATTATAGAAATTTGGGATAAAAACTTGTATGAAACTGCGTTAGACAGCGCAATGATAGATTTTGCTGATTTGGCTGAGGAAGTAATGGGTAATCAAAACGATGACGAAGATGGAAATGGAATATCATAATCCGGTATTGTTGCATGAAACGGTTGATGGTTTAAATATTAAACCCGATGGTGTTTATGTGGATGTGACTTTTGGTGGCGGAGGTCATTCTAAAGAAATTTTAAGACGATTGGGGCCAAATGGAAAATTATTTGCTTTTGATCAAGATGAAGATGCTTTAAGAAATGTTTTAGACGACCAACGATTTACTTTAATTGGTGAAAATTTTAGGTATATCAAACGCTTTTTAAGATTTCATGGAATTAAAAAAGTAGATGGAATTTTGGGAGATTTTGGGGTTTCTTCGCATCAATTTGATGAAGCAGATAGAGGGTTTTCAACTCGATTTGATGCAGCTTTAGATATGCGTATGAATCAAAAAGATGCCTTGTCTGCTTATGAAGTGGTTAATGAATATGAGGAAAAAGAATTAAAACGTGTTTTTGTTGATTTTGGCGAATTAAAAAACGGAGGTGCAATGGCAAATGTCATAGTAAATTATCGCAAAGAAAAGCCAATAAAAAATACAGAACAATTAAAGCAAGTCTTAGCCAAATTTTTACCAGCGCACAAAAGCAATAAAATTTTAGCTCAAATTTATCAAGCGATTCGAATTGAAGTCAATCAAGAAATTGAAGTATTGAAAGAGTTTTTGGAACAAACCGAAGAACTTCTTGATTCAGGCGGAAGAATTAGTTTGATATCGTATCACTCGTTGGAAGATAGATTGGTAAAAAGATTTATTAGAAATGGAATGTTTGAAGGAGAACCAGAGCGCGATTTTTTTGGAAATTTTCAAGTGCCTTTTAAATCGATAGGTAAATTAATAGTTCCATCCGACGAAGAAATTGCAAGAAATAATAGAGCGAGAAGTGCCAAATTAAGAATTGCTGAAAAAATATAATGAGCGGAGAAAATAGCATATACAGTTTGTTAAAAGCAAAGTTTTTAATTGAGGACGATGCTTTAAAAACATGGAAGTTTATATTGTTTTTGTTTACGTTAGCTATGTTGATGATTGCTTTTAATCATAATTATGATGAAAAAAATTATCGAATAACTAAGCTAACAAATGAAGTAAAAGAATTGCGATCAAAATTTGTAGATACTCGGTCGGAATTAATGAAATTAAAAATGGAATCCACCATTTCAAAAAAAATGGAAGCTCGACAGATTTATCCTTCTTCTGTCCCACCAAAAAAAATAGTAATACTTAAACCAAAAGAAAAAAGTTTTATAGAGAAGTTAAAAATATGGGAGTAAAAAAAGAAAATACAAACTCTTATAGATTATTTACAGTAGCAGCAGCTGTGATAATCATTTCTATTGCTGTATCTGTAAAACTATTTAATATTCAGTGGGTTGAAGGTAAGTATTACCGCGAATTAGCCAAACAACGTACGGTTAAAAATTTTGAAATCCCTGCCAATAGAGGAAATATCTATTCTGCTGATGGAAGTTTATTAGCTACTTCGGTTCCAGAATATACCATTCGTTTCGATGCCATTTCGCCATCGGATGAAAATTTTGAAAAATATATCCAATCTTTATCGGACTCTCTCTCTGTATTATTAAACAAACCTTCTGGTTTTTTTCAATCGGAATTACGAAAAGCAAGAGCTACTAAAAACAGGTATTATTTGGTAGCTAAAAAATTGAGTTTTACAGATTATATGAAAGTAAAAGGTTTTCCACTATTTAAATTGGGACCTTTTAAAGGGGGGATTATAACAGAACAAGAAACGGTGCGAAAATTACCTGTGGGTTCTATCGCTGCGCGAACCATTGGTTATAATACGGTCATTGCAAAAAAAGGTTTAGAATATACGTTCTCTGAATATATTAGTGGTAAAAGTGGTCATAGAATGATGCAAAAAATTGCAAAAAATCAATGGAAACCAATTCATGATACCAATGAACTAGAACCACAAGATGGTTATGATATTTATTCCACAATTGATGTTTATATTCAAGATATTGCCCATCATGCCTTGTTAAAACAATTGCAATATTACAATGCGGATCACGGTTGTGTTGTAGTTATGGAAACTAAAACGGGAGAGGTTAAAGCTATTGCTAATTTAGGAAAAGTTAGAGATAGTGTGTACTCTGAAATCTATAATTATGCGGTGGCTGAATCTCATGAACCAGGATCAACTTTTAAGTTAATTGATCTAATTGCTTTGTTGGATGATAAAAAAATTGATACTAGTAAAGTATATGATTCAAATGGAGGAGTAATTACCATACATAATAGAAAAGTAAAAGATTCGCATACAGGTGGATACGGTAAAATATCATTAGCACGTGGATTTGAAGTTTCTTCTAATACAGTTTTAGTACAAGCCGTTTATCAAAATTATAAAAACAATCCAAGTGAATTTGTTAACAGAATTAATAGTTACGGATTAAATAAACCATTAGGAATTCAGTTAAAAGGAGAAGGGACGCCTGTAATTCCGCAACCTGGAGCTTCAAATTGGTATGGAACAACTTTACCATGGATGGCATTTGGGTATGGAGTATCAATTACACCGTTACAAACATTAGCCTTATATAATGCTGTAGCAAATAATGGTAAAATGATAAAACCCATTTTTGTAAAGGAAATTAAAGAATGGAATAAAAGCATTAAAAAATTTGAAACTGAAGTAATTAATCCTAAGATATGTTCTGATGAAACCTTGAAAAAGGTAAAAGAAGTTTTAGGTAATGTAGTAAAGAGAGGTACAGGAAAGAGTTTGTATTCAAAAGACTTTTCAATGGCAGGAAAAACAGGAACAGCTCAAGTAGATTATCATAAAGGCGATGGAAAAATGTATTATGCTTCTTCTTTTGTGGGATATTTTCCGGCAGACCAACCTAAATATTCTTGTATTGTAGTTGTGCATAAACCAAATGTAGCAGCTGGTTATTATGGTGCAGATGTTGCTGGACCAGTATTCAAAAGAATTGCTCAAAAAATATTTACCGATGTGCCTTCTACCAATAAGTTTAAAACGGTTAAGATAAAAAGCCAAAAACAAGAAGTTAATTACGCAGAATATTACAAAAAATCACAAGGGAACACCAATACAATTCCAAATGTAAAAGGAATGGCTGGAATGGATGCCGTGTCATTGTTAGAAAATATGGGATTAAAAGTAAAAATTAAGGGAATTGGAAAAGTGAAGTCTCAATCAATAGAACCGGGTACTGGTTTCAAAAAAAATCAAGTCATCACATTAGAATTGTCTTAATAAACAAGGATGAAAATGAAAAAATTAAAAGATATTTTATACAAAGTTCATATTGAAGCAGTTCATGGTTCAACCGATGTGAATGTAAAGAAAATTGAATTTGATTCAAGAAAAGTGACAAAAAATGATGTTTTTGTTGCTATTAAAGGAACGCTTTCAGACGGACATGAATATATTGATAAAGCAATTTCTTTAGGTGCAAAAGCAATTATATGTGAAGCTTTTCCAGCAGCATTTGTTGAAGGAATCACTTATGTACAAGTCGAAAGTTCTAATCAGGCGTTGTCTTTTTTAGCGGCCAATTTTTATGATAATCCTTCTCAAAAATTAAAGTTAGTTGGGGTAACCGGAACTAATGGAAAAACAACCATTGCTTCTTTGTTGTATCAAATGTTTAAAAAAGCAGGATATAAAGTAGGCTTGCTGTCAACAGTAAAAATTATGGTTGACACCAATGAACACAAAGCTACACATACTACGCCAGATTCTTTAACTATTAATCATTATTTAAATGAAATGGTTGAAGTAGGGTGCGAATTTTGTTTTATGGAAGTGAGTTCTCATGGAATTCACCAAAAAAGAACGGAATCCTTGCATTTTGAAGGTGGTGTGTTTACTAATTTATCTCACGATCATTTAGACTATCATAACACGTTCGCAGAATACAGAGATGTAAAAAAATCTTTCTTCGATCAATTGCCTAAAACCGCTTTTGCCTTGACCAATGTTGATGATAAAAATGGAGTGGTAATGTTACAAAATACAGCTGCAAGAAAACGTACCTATGCCTTAAAAACTTATGCAGAATACAAAGCACAAATACTTGAAAACCAACTTTCAGGTTTGTTGTTGAAAGTGAATAATGAAGAAGTTTGGGTAAAATTAATTGGATCGTTTAATGCTTATAATGTATTGGCTATTTATGGTGTTGCAGTAGAATTAGGTATTGAAAGTCAAGAAGCGCTTCGTTTGTTGTCGGAGTTGGAAAGTGTTTCGGGTAGATTTCAATACTTTATTTCCGATTCAAATGTAACGGTAATTATTGATTATGCGCATACGCCAGATGCATTGGAAAATGTGTTGAACACAATTGCCGACATCCGAACCAAAAATGAACAGTTAATCACTGTTGTAGGTTGTGGTGGAGATCGTGATAAAACCAAGAGACCCATTATGGCAAACTGTGCTTCTTCTTTAAGTGATAAAGCCATTTTTACTTCTGATAATCCAAGAACAGAAGATCCTCAAGTGATTTTAGAAGAAATGGAAGCTGGGGTGGAAGCTCAAAATTTTAAAAAAACAATTTCAATTTTAGATCGCAAACAAGCAATAAAAACAGCATGTCAAATGGCACATTCGGGCGATATTATTTTAATTGCCGGAAAAGGTCATGAAACCTATCAAGAAATTAATGGGGTTCGACATGATTTTGATGATATGCAAATTGCTAAAGAGTTAATGCGTCAATTAGGAAAATAAAACAAACCAAATTAAACTATAAACCCAAAGTAATTATGTTGTACTATATTTTTAAATACTTAGATCAAACCTTCGATTTTCCTGGAGCGGGAGTGTTTCAGTATATTACTTTTCGATCAGGATTGGCTATTATTTTATCGTTGTTAATATCAACAATTTATGGTAAAAAAATAATCAATTTCCTTAGAAAGCAACAAGTTGGTGAAACAGTACGTGAATTAGGCCTAGAAGGACAAGTTCAAAAAGCAGGTACCCCAACAATGGGTGGAATTATCATTATTTTATCTACATTAATTCCGGTTTTATTACTTGCCAAATTAGACAACATTTATATTATTTTGTTATTGATAACCACAGTTTGGATGGGGTTAATTGGTTTTTTGGATGATTATATTAAAGTATTCAAAAAAGATAAAGAAGGATTAAAAGGTATTTTTAAGGTAATAGGCCAAGTTGGTTTGGGTTTAATTGTTGGAACAGTACTGTATTTTCATCCAAGTGTTACCATTAAAGAGGATGTTACGGTGACTAAACAAGGTATTCATAGTGTTATCAAATCTACTTCACCCGAAATTAAATCAACCGAAACAACAATCCCGTTTTTAAAAGATAATACGTTTGATTATGCCGAAATTTTATCTTTCATGGGAGATGGTTATGAAAATTATGCGTGGTTGATTTTTATTCCAATGGTGATTTTTATCATTACTGCTGTTTCTAATGGAGCGAATTTAACGGATGGAATTGATGGTTTAGCCGCTGGTACTTCTGCGATTTCAGTATTGACATTAGGAATTTTTGCTTTCATTTCTGGGAATATTATTTTCTCTAATTATTTGAATATCATGTATATTCCAAATTCGGGGGAAATGACCGTTTATATTTCTGCATTCGTAGGTGCTTTAATTGGTTTCTTGTGGTATAATACGTATCCGGCTACCGTATTTATGGGGGATACGGGGAGTTTAACAATTGGTGGAATCATCGCAGTAATTGCTATAGCCGTGCGAAAAGAATTAATGATTCCTGTTTTGTGTGGAATTTTCCTAGCAGAGAATTTATCAGTGGTTTTACAAGTCAGCTATTTTAAATATACTAAAAAGAAATTCGGAGAAGGAAGACGTATTTTCTTGATGTCTCCTTTACACCATCATTACCAAAAGAAAGGCTATCATGAGAGTAAGATAGTAACCCGTTTTTGGATTGTTGCAATTCTATTGGCTATTTTCTCACTTGTTTCATTAAAACTAAGATAATATGCGATTAGTAGTTTTAGGAGGAGGAGAAAGCGGCGTAGGTACTGCTATTCTCGGTAAGAAAAAAGGATACGATGTTTTTGTGTCTGACTTTGGAAAAATTAAAGAAAATTACAAGGAAGTGTTGTCCATCAATCAAATTCCTTGGGAAGAAAAACAACATACTGAAGATTTAATTCTAAATGCGGATGTGGTCATGAAAAGCCCAGGTATTCCAGATAAATCACCCATTGTAAAACAATTAAGAGAAAAAGGAATTTCGGTTATTTCTGAAATTGAATTTGCAGCGCCGTTTACAGATGCAATTACAATTGGAATTACAGGAAGTAATGGTAAAACGACGACTACGCTTTTAACTTACCATTTGTTAAAACAAGGCGGATTGAATGTTGGCTTAGCAGGAAATATTGGTAAAAGTTTTGCTTGGCAAGTGGCCGAAAATAAACATGAAGCGTATGTGCTTGAATTGAGTAGTTTTCAATTGGACGGCATCATAAATTATAAGCCTCATATTGCCGTAATCACTAACATTAGTCCGGATCATTTGGATCGATATAATTATGATTATAGTTTGTATATCGCTTCAAAATTTAGAATTACCATGAACCAGACAGAAAACGATTTTTTAATTGTGGATGCTGATGATGAAGCAATTGGGCACTGGTTAAAAAATAATTCAACAAAAGCACAAATTATTCCTTTCTCTGTAGCTAAAGAGTTGGAATTTGGAGGAAGTATCGACAAAGATAACAATATAAATATCAACCTAAACCAAGATAATTTTACTATGGCAATTAATAAATTGGCACTTGAAGGAAAACATAACGTTAAAAACGCTATGGCGGCTACAACAATAGCTCAATTAATGAAAATCAGAAAAGAAACGATAAGAGAAAGTTTAACTAATTTTCAAGGAGCAGAACATAGATTGGAAAAAGTATTGAAAATTCAAAATGTGCAATATATAAACGATTCAAAGGCAACTAATGTGAATGCAACTTTCTTTGCTCTTGATAGTATGACCACTCCAACGGTTTGGATTGTAGGCGGTGTGGATAAAGGAAATGATTATGATGAATTAATGCCCTTGGTTAGAGAAAAAGTAAAAGGTATTGTTTGTTTAGGAGTAGATAACAAAAAATTGGTGGAAAAATTTGAAAATGTAGTTGAAGTTTTAGTGGAAACCACTTCTATGGAAGAAGCAGTGAAAATTGCGAATAAAATAGCAGAAAAAGGCGATACGGTTTTATTGTCACCTGCTTGTGCAAGTTTTGATTTATTTGAAAATTACGAAGATAGAGGACGTCAGTTTAAATTAGCGGTTCAAAAATTATAGTTGAGCATATACAATGGAAAAGTTACAATTTCTTAGAGGAGACAAAACGATTTGGGCCATGATATTCTTATTGGCTATTGCCTCGTTTTTACCTGTATATAGTGCCAGTACAAATTTGGTCTATACTATAGGTAAAGGTTCTACTTTAGGGTATCTGCTTAAACATTTTGTTCATTTAGGAATTGGACTTTGTATTGCTTGGGTAGTGCATAAAATGCATTATGAAAAATTTAAAAAATTTGCTGTATTGGGTTTGCCAGTAGTGGTTGGTTTATTGGCTTATACGTTATTGCAAGGAAAAACAATTGGCGGAGCAAACGCCAGTCGATGGATTGAAATTCCGTTTATAGGAATGTCTTTTCAAACGTCTACTTTTGCCTTCATAGTGTTAATGGTATATGTGGCAAGAACGCTGGCCAAGATTAAAGACACGGAGTATACTTTTCAGGAATCTTTTATTAAATTATGGATTCCTGTTGGGGCAGTTTTGATATTTATATTGCCTTCAAACTTTTCAACTACGGCGCTTATTTTTGCCATGGTTTGTATGCTGGTTTTTGTTGGGCATTATCCTTTAAAATATTTAGGCTATATTTTTGCTATGGCTGTAGCAGGCTTGCTGCTTTTCTTTTTATTAGCAAAAGCATTTCCGACGAATAAATTGTTTAGTCGTGTGAATACTTGGGTGAGTCGTATCGAAAATTTTACAACTGAAAAACCTGATGAAGACGATTACCAAATTGAGAAATCAAAAATTGCAATTGCATCCGGTAAAATATACGGTTTAGGTCCAGGGAAAAGTGTGCAGAAAAACTTTTTACCTCAATCTTCTTCCGATTTTATTTATGCTATTATTGTAGAAGAATATGGATTATTAGGTGGATTTAGTTTAATTTTTATCTATCTGATTTTGTTTTTTAGGTTTTTAATTCGTTCAAATAAAGCGCCAAGTTTGTTTGGTCGATTGCTGATTGTTGGTCTGGGTTTTCCAATTATTTTTCAAGCCTTCATAAATATGGGTGTTGCTGTAGAATTGTTACCAGTTACTGGTCAGCCTTTACCCTTAATCAGTAGTGGAGGAACTTCAATATGGATGACATGCTTGTCTTTAGGAATTATTTTAAGTGTAACGAAAAAGGATGATGAGATTGCTGCCGACTTAAAAGAGCAACAACAAAGAGAAGAAGCCTTACAACGATTAATTGAAAAAGAAGTTGCAGTGATGAATGAGGAAGAGTTTAATGAAGAGGCAAATGCGAATCAAGAGAAAATAAATGAAATGAAGTATTCAATTAGGGAATCTTTAAAAGAAGAGATGAATGCAGAAGGCGATAGTTTGGTGAATGGGCAAAACCCTATGAATGCCGTATTAAATAAAAAATAATGAAAAAACCAAGATTTATCATAAGTGGAGGAGGTACAGGCGGACATATTTATCCTGCAGTTGCCATTGCAAACGAATTGAAAGCACAATTCCCTGATGCTGAATTTTTATTTGTGGGTGCACAGGATAAAATGGAAATGCAAAAAGTACCACAAGCAGGGTATTCTATTGAGGGTCTTTGGATTGCAGGTTTGCAAAGAAAATTGACTTTTCAGAATGCGTTATTTCCTGTAAAATTGGCATCTAGTTTGCTTAAGTCTTTTCGAATTGTGAAAAGATTTAAACCAGATGTAGTTATTGGAACAGGTGGGTTTGCCAGTGGGGCAGTGTTAAAAGTTGCCTCTATGTTAGGGATTCCAACAGTAATTCAAGAGCAAAATTCGTTTCCTGGAATTACAAATAAGTTATTGGCTAAAAAAGCAAATAAAATATGTGTAGCCTATGAAAATTTAGAACGTTTTTTTCCAAAAGAGAAAATGATGTTGACGGGAAATCCTGTTCGACAAGATTTAATTGAAGTAGGTACAAAAAAAGCAGAAGCACTAACTTATTTTAATCTAGTTGCATCTAAAAAAACGTTGTTGGTTTTAGGAGGAAGTTTGGGGGCTAGAAGAATAAATCAATTAATTGAGAAAGAATTGGATTTTCTTTTGAGTCAAAACATTCAAATCATATGGCAATGTGGGAAATTGTATTTTAATGATTATGAAAAATACAATTCTAGAGAAAACGTTCAAGTTTTAGCTTTTATTGATAGAATGGATTTGGTGTATGCAGCGGCAGATGTTGTAATTTCAAGATCGGGAGCGTCATCAGTGTCGGAATTATGTATTGTAGGTAAACCAACTATTTTTATTCCTTCACCTAATGTGGCAGAAGATCATCAAACAAAAAATGCAAAAGCTATTGTGGATAAAAATGGCGCCTTGTTAATTAAGGAAAGTGATTTAGAGGGGCAATTTGAAACGGTTTTTTCAGATTTGATTTCGAATGCAGCCAAACAAATTGAATTGAGTCAAAATATTAAAAAATTGGCCTTGCCTAATGCAACAAAAACAATAGTTGAAGAAATTAAAAAATTGATTAAATAATAGTTCAAGAGCAAGTTCAATTTTAAGAGCAGGCTCAATAAAAAAAAGTAAATAACAAAAGTTTAAAATTGATTTTGGACTTATAATTGAATTTGAAAAATGAATTTAAATCAAATACAGAACGTTTATTTTATCGGAATCGGAGGAATCGGAATGAGTGCATTAGCGCGCTATTTTCAATTCATCGGAAAAAATGTGGCTGGATATGATAAAACAGAAACACAATTAACCGATGAATTAATTGAAAATGGTATGCAAATCCATTTTCAAGACGATTGTACTTTGATTGATGAAATCTATAAAAATCCGGAAAACACTTTGGTTGTTGTAACACCGGCTGTACCTAAAGATCACACGGAATGGAATTACTTTTTATCCAATGGATTTACGGTAAAAAAACGTGCAGAAGTTTTAGGGATTATTACGAAAGATACGTTTTGTTTTGCAGTTGCAGGAACCCACGGTAAAACCACGACGTCGAGTATTTTAGGACATATTTTGTTTCAAAGTGGTGTGGATGTTACTGCTTTTTTAGGTGGAATTGTAGAGAATTATAATTCTAACTTAATTGGTTCAGGTAAAACGGTAACCGTAGTTGAAGCCGATGAGTTCGATCGTTCATTTTTGCATTTACATCCCAATTTGTCTTGTATAACTTCAATGGATGCGGATCATCTTGATATTTATGGCGATGCAGCAGCGATAGAAGCTACATTTAGAGAATTTGCAGAAAAAGTACCGGCGAAAGATTTGTTTGTTGTGAAAGGCTTGCCTTTAGAAGGGAATACTGTAGCGGTTACTGTTGGGGCTGATTATATTGCACAAAATATCCGAATTGAAAATGGATTTTATGTATTTGATGTAAAGACACCATCGGAAACAATTGAAAATATAAAGTTTGGATTACCAGGTCATCATAATTTAACCAATGCATTATTAGCTTTAGCAATGGCAAAATCGTATGGTGTTGAAAATGAAAAAATTAGTAATGCTTTAGCAAGTTTCAAAGGGGTTCGTCGTCGTTTTTCATTCCAAATTAGAGAAGAAAAATTAGTTTATATTGATGATTATGCACATCATCCAACGGAAATTAATGCCGTACATCAAGCGGTAAGAGAATTGTATCCTAATAAAAAAATTGTAGCTGCTTTTCAACCGCATTTGTTTAGTAGAACAAAAGATTTTATCGATGGATTTGCGCAAAGTTTGTCTCAATTCGATGAAATAGTTTTGTTAGAAATATACCCTGCTAGAGAATTGCCAATGGAAGGGGTTAATTCAGCTTGGTTGTTGGGTAAAATTGAAAATTCTAAAAAGCAATTGTTAACAAAAAATGAGTTGATGGATTATTTCAAAAATTCAGATGCAGAGGTGTTTGTTACAATAGGTGCTGGGGATATAGGAGAGATGGTTAAAGACATAAAAAAGCTTTTAAATGAAAAGGTTTAAGTGGCAAAATATTCGCCTTTTGTTGATGGTTTTTGTGATGGTGTTTTTGTACTCCTTCGCAATTAACCGTAATGAAAAGCGAAAAATAACTAAAATTGAAGTTGAATTTCAGGGGGATAACAAAATGTTTTTAACACATGAGATGGTTAATAACTTGTTAATACAAAATTTAAAACATGCTTCTACAATTGAAAAAGAACAAGTAGATTTGAAAGATTTGGAAAGTGTGTTGGAAAACCATCCATTTATTGATGATGCAGAAGTTTTTACTTCTGAAGACGGAATGTTAATAACTAAAGTAAAGCAAAAGTCCCCAATTGCTCGAATTGTTAACAATAACCGAAATTTTTATGTAGATAAAAACGGAAGCGTTTTTGAATTGTCTAATGTGTATTCTGCGCGAGTGCCTCTTGTGAAAGGAATCATTAAAGATGAATTTAAAAAGGGTTTTGTTGGTACATTGAACGAAATAAATAAAGATGATTTTTTGAAGAAAAATATTATTGCAATTGAAATCTTAAAAGATGGCGGTCTGAAAATGTTGACCCGAGAACATGATTTTGAAATTCTGTTTGGAAAACCAATCTTGATAGAAAAAAAGTTCAAAAATTACAAAGCATTTTATCAATTTGCTTCAAGAGATACACTTTTAGACAAATACAAATCAATAAATTTAATGTTCACACAACAAGTTGTGTGTGCTAAGTAAAAGAATAGGAATATGAATAAAGAAAGTATTGCAGTAGGATTAGATATTGGTACAACAAAAATTGTAGCCATGATCGGCAAGAAAAATGAGTATGGTAAGTTAGAAATTCTAGGTGTTGGTAAATCTAAAAGTTTAGGTGTGCACCGTGGAGTGGTTAACAACATTACTCAAACAATTCAATCTATTCAACAAGCAGTTGCCGAAGCAGAAAATAATTCGGGCTATAAAATCAACGATGTAGTAGTTGGAATTGCTGGGCAACACATAAGAAGTATTCAACACCATGATTACATCATTAGAAAAAATGCAGATGAAGTAATCGGGGATTATGATATTGAACAATTAACTTCTCAGGTGCAGAATTTAGCCATGTTACCTGGTGAAGAAATTATACACGCATTGCCGCAGGAGTTCAAAATTGATGGTCAAGCCGAAATTAAAGAGCCGGTGGGAATGTATGGAGGAAGAGTAGAATCAAGCTTTCATATTGTGGTTGGACAAGCGGCATCTATTCGTAATTTAGGAAGATGTGTAAAAAGCGCTGGTCTTGAATTAACAGGCTTAACGTTAGAGCCATTAGCGTCTTCAGATGCAGTATTGAGTCAAGAAGAAAAAGAAGCTGGAGTAGCACTTATCGATATAGGTGGGGGTACAACAGATTTAGCTATTTTTAAAGATGGAATCATCCGTCATACTGCGGTAATTCCTTTTGGAGGGAATGTAATTACGGATGATATCAAAGAAGGTTGTTCAATCATTGAAAAACAAGCGGAATTATTAAAAACACGTTTTGGTTCTGCTTGGCCAGGTGAAAATAAAGACAATGAAATTGTTTCAATTCCTGGATTGAGAGGACGTGAACCGAAAGAAATTTCTTTGAAAAACTTGTCTAAAATTATCCATGCAAGAGTCGTAGAAATTGTAGAACAAGTTTATGCTGAAATTAAGCAATATGGTCACGAAGAACCAAAGAAAAAATTAATTGCTGGTATCGTTTTAACAGGGGGTGGTTCTCAATTAAAACACATTAAGCAATTAGTGGAATACATCACAGGAATGGATACTAGAATTGGTTATCCAAACGAGCATTTAGCGGGTAATTCAGACGAAGAATTGTCTAGTCCTCTGTATGCAACATCTGTCGGATTGGTAATGGAAAGTTTACGTAATAACTTAAACAGTGCCACTCCATTCGTAGAAATGAAGCGAGAAGAACCAATTGTGGTAACTCCACCAGTTGTACCTCACTACGAAGAACCTATTAAAAATGAAGTGGAAGATGTAGTAGTGCAACCAAAAGAAACTCAGGTGAAACAAGAAAAAGCAGAGCCTGAAACTCCTAAAAGAAGATATGATTTTAATAATCTTTTAGGTAAAATAAAAGAATTTTTAGATAACGCAGAGTAATTTATAACTATAAAAAAAACCAAATATATGGAGAGCAACAACGAATTTGGAAACATTATGTTTGATTTGCCTAAAAACCAATCAAATGTAATCAAAGTTATAGGAGTAGGTGGTGGTGGTAGTAATGCCATTAATCACATGTTTAGACAAGGAATTATTGGTGTAGATTTCGTGGTTTGTAATACGGATTCTCAGGCATTACAAAGTAGTCCTGTGCCTAATAAAATTCAATTAGGTGTAAGCTTAACAGAAGGTTTAGGAGCAGGTGCAAAACCAGAAGTTGGACATCAAGCTGCCTTGGAAAGCATTGAAGAAATTGAAAAAATGTTGGATGCTAATACTAAAATGGTTTTCATTACTGCTGGAATGGGTGGTGGAACAGGAACAGGTGCAGCTCCAGTAATTGCTCAATTAGCAAAAGAAAGAGGTATATTAACCGTAGGTATTGTTACTATTCCATTCCAATTTGAAGGAAAAGTAAGGATAGAACAAGCCATGCAAGGTGTTGAACGCTTGAGAAAACAGGTTGACTCATTAATTGTTATTAACAATAATAAGTTAAGAGAAATTTATGGAAATTTAGGTTTCAAATCTGGTTTTGCTAAAGCAGATGAAGTGTTAGCTACTGCATCAAAAGGTATTGCAGAAGTTATTACAAAACACCTAACATTAAATATCGATTTAAAAGATGCTGAAACAGTATTGAGAGAAAGCGGTACAGCTATTATGGGTTCTGCAACTGCATCGGGTCCAGATAGAGCGCGTGTAGCTATCGAAACAGCATTAGACTCTCCATTATTAAATGATAATAAAATTGCAGGTGCTAAAAATGTATTGTTGCTTATCACTTTTGGTACAAATGAAATTACATTTGATGAAATGAACGAGATTAATGAGTATATTCAATCAGAAGCAGGGTATAATGCAAACATCATTATGGGTGCTGGTGAAGATGAAAATATCTCAGATGCTGATGCAATCAATGTAACGGTTATTGCAACGGGTTTTAATACAGATCAACAAATCGAAATTGTTAATGCTGAACCAAAAAAGATTATACATACTTTAGAAGGTGAACAAAAAGTAGTTCATAATTTAACACCACAAGCTGTTGCTCCAGCGGTGTCTGTTAATGAACCAATTTCTCAGCCAGTAAATCCTGAAGCAAATTTTGATCAGCTAGAGGTAAAAGAAGAAAGAGTTGTTTTTGATTTAAATACTTTTGAGGTTGAAAAACCACAGGCAATTCAAGAACCTGTTTCCGATTTAATTCCAACTACTGATTATATCAAAAATTTGGATGTTTTTTTTGAAATCGTTTCCCCAATTGCTGAACAACCTAAACCTGTTTTTGAACAAACAGTAGCTCCAATTGCTTCACCAGTAGTTGAAACTATTCAGCCAATTACGCAAGAGTTTGAAATAATCTCTTCACAAGTTAGAGAAATTGAAGTGGTTGAACCAGAGTTTGTTGTAGCTAAAGATGAATTTAATTTTTCTTTAGATTTATTTGAAACAAAAGCTGAAGCACCAACACAAAACACTATTGTTTTTGACTTGTCAAATGAAGTGAAAGAAATGAAAGTGAATGAGCCAGTACAAGTAATGCCTGTTACTGAAATGAATCAAAATGGCGTTATTCGATATACTTTAGAAGAGGAAATTGATGTAGTAGCTAAACCAGTAGCAGAAGTTCAACCAGTAATTGAACCAATAGAAGAAGAATTAAATTTTACTGTAAGACAAACAGCAGTTGCTGATTCGAATGTGAATTTTGAAGCATCGCCTTTAGAAATGTCAATTGAAGATACACTAAGAGCAAGAGCTGAAGAAAGAAAAAGAAAATTAAAAGATTTTAATTATAAATTCAACAATCCAGGACGTATTGATGAGTTAGAGAAAGAACCAGCTTTTAAACGTCAAGGATTAGATGTAACCAGTATTCCTAATCAAAATAATCAATCAAGATTATCATTAGGTCTAGATAGTAATGACGATGTTCAATTACGTTCTAATAATTCGTTCTTACATGATAATGTAGATTAATTTCAAAAAAATATTTCTTAAGAATTCCCGTTTGGTTATCAAAACTAGACGGGTTTTTTATTATTTTCGCATACAGAAAAAAAAGGGTTTTAAACACTAATACAAAATATAATGAGTTTAGAAAAAAATATCATGGATCATATGAAAGAAGCCATGAAAGCAAAAGATACCGTTGCATTAGAAGCTTTAAGAGCAATAAAATCGGCTATTATTTTAGCTAAAACAGAAGCAGGTGCAGGCGATGAATTATCTGCAGATGACGAAATTAAAATGTTACAACGTTTAGTTAAACAAAGAAAAGATAGTGCTGCAATTTATAATGAACAAGGACGTGCTGACTTAGCAGAGCCTGAATTAGCACAAGTTGCAGTGATTGAAAAATTCTTACCCGCTCAATTATCAGAAGCAGAAGTTGAAGCTGTAGTGGCTAAAATTATTGCCGCTAATGGATTTGCAGGTATGGGGGCTATGGGTCAAGTAATGGGCTTAGCTTCTAAAGAATTAGCAGGACAAACAGATGGAAAAACGATTTCAACGATTGTTAAAAAACTTTTAGCATAAATTGAAAAATAAAAATAGAAAAGTGAGAAGTATAATACTAAACATATCGCTTTTCTATTTTTATAAAAAACTATACAAGGCTTCGTAGCTCAATTGGATAGAGCACTGGATTTCGGCTCCAGCGGTTGGGGGTTCGACTCCCTTCGAAGTCACAAATTTAATTATATGAAAGAGCAAACCATTGCAGAAAAATATGAATTAGTATTTGCAGATTATATTGGAATGGTTTTGTGTAGCTTACCTTTATTTTTAATGGTAGGATATTTTGGATTTTATGTTTTTGAAATAATTTATCTGAGAAAATATAAAAAGCCATTATTTGTTTTTGCTCATACTTCAACAAGAAAGATGAGCCCAATTCATCAAAAAATTCTATATGATCATTTTTCCTACTACAGAAAATTAAAACCTAAATATAAAAGCTATTTTAATCATCGGGTTTATACATTTATAGATAAAATAAAGTTTGAAAGTCTTTCGTTAGTCATTACAGATGAAATGAAACTATTGATTGCAGGAACTCATGTTATGCTAACTTTTGGCTTACGCGATTATTTAAATCCACTTTTTAAGACTATTTATATTCATCCTGATATTTATTTCTCTGAAGATACTCAGGAGTACCATAAAGGAGAATTCAACCCCAAATTAAATGCTATAATATTTTCTTGGAAGCATTTTTATGAAGGAATCCATATAAAAAATGATAATTTGAATTTAGGACTTCATGAATTTACACATGCATTACATATTAAAGCCTTAAAAAGTGATAAAACGAATAATGTGTTATTTAGAGAATCACTAGAGAATATTTTTAGAGCGCTTGCTAATACTAAATTAAAAGACAAATTAATTGATTCTGGTATAATTAGAGATTATGCTTTTGAAAATCAATTTGAGTTTGTTGCAGTATTATTAGAACATTTTTTTGAATCTCCAGAAGATTTAAAAACAAATTTTCCTTATATCTATACTAAAATTAGTCACATGATTAATTATAATGAAAAGTATTTCGCGTAAAACTACTAAAGTAGAAAGTTTAAGTCGATTTTTCTGTGTAACTATCAACAAAAAAGAATACCATCAATATTCTATGATTAGTATACTCTAAATACTGCATCATGAAAGATAGTTTTAACATCGGGAAATAAGTTATGTAGAACCGAAAAGATACAAATTATACACCCGAAAATACATACTTATTACAACTTGATAATTTTATTTTGATGATAAAAGTCATTATTAATCATTTAAAATTGTTGTAGCTTTATAGTACTTTAAAAATAAGTAGTTATGAAACAACAAGTTCCCGTTTCAACGATAATGACGACAAGTATCATTAAGTTGAATATTACAGATACGTTAACTAAAGCTGAAACTTTATTTAAAAAGAATCATATCCGACATATTCCCGTAGTGAATAGTAATAAAATTGTAGGTATGTTGAGCTACACAGATTTGCTGCGAATTTCCTTTGCTGATGCTGTGGATGAAGATGATACTATTATAGATTCAACTGTTTATAATATGTTTAGTGTAGAACAAGTTATGAGTAAAAATTTGATTTCTGTGTCTCCTGAGACTACAATTAAAGAAGCTGCAGAAATTTTGGCAACACGAGAATTTCATGCTTTACCCGTTTGTAAAGGAGATTTGTTAGTGGGTATTGTGACAACAACTGATTTAATTAAATATTTATTAGAGCAATATTAAATTATCTTTCAATTTTAGTAAAATAAGATAACAATTCTTCAGATTTTTCAGGTGAGACAGGAATTTCTTGTTTGTTTTTAAGGATTATTGTTCCTCCATCTGATTTACTATAACATTCAATAAATGTTGTATTTACGATGTATGATTTATGACATCTGAAGAATTGTTTGTAATCTTTCAATGTGTCTTCAAAGTTTTTTAGAATTCTACTCGTTATGTGTTTTTTCCCGTTCTCTAAGAAGATCTGTGTGTAATTACTGTCTGCTTTTAGATACATAATTTCTTCAGATGAGATTAGTTGTAAATTATTGCCGTCGGGAATAGCAATTTTTGTCTCTTTTGTCAAACTTTCATTTAGTAAAACTAATTGCTCATATTGCTGTATCTTATTTTTTTGCTTGTAACGCTCTATGGTTTCTTTTAATTCTTCTGGATCAATTGGTTTTAATAAATAATCTAAAGCAGCGGTTTTGAAAGCTTGAATTGCATATTGATTGTAAGCCGTTGTGAAAACAATAGAAAATTCGATTTCATTTTTACCAAAAAAGTTGACAATTTCCAATCCATTGTACTTTGGCATTTCAATATCTAAAAATACTAAATCAGGTTTATTTTTTCTAATAGCAATTACACCTGATGGCAAATCATCACAAACGGCTACTACATTTATTTCAGGAGCTACTTGTTCTAGTACACCTTGTAAATATATTTGAGCTCTTTTTTCGTCTTCTATGATAATGGCTTTCATCTGTTTAAAATATTTAAATTTAAGGAAAATGTATTGCCCATTTTGTTCGTTTGGAGTGGGTTTGCAATATTAATTAATGGGCATTTCATTACAATTTTATTTTAATAGTTACTTTAGTTCCACAACTTTCCGAAAATTCATCATATAAATCTTCATAATTCACATCAATTTGATACTGATCTTTGTTGAGTAGCATAATTCGTTCTAAATTGGCTTTGGTTGCAAAAGATTTTGGTTTCGATGTGTTAAGCTGATTAAGTTCGGCAGATTTTATTCTTCCTATTCCGTTGTCATAAATGGTTACAGTTAATAGGTTAGTAAATTCCCCCTCAAATTTTATTTCTAGTTTTTTATCTTTATTACTATGGGATAAGCCATGAAGAATTGCGTTTTCAACATAAGGCTGGATAAGCATCGTTGGAATTTTAATATTGTCAATATTGGTAGTACTATTACACTTAATTTCAAATTTCAAGTCTTTAAATCGCATTTGTTGTAGTTCTAAGTACAGTTGCAATGAAGCAATTTCATCCTTTAATGAAATGGAATTTACATCTGAAAATTCAAGAATTTTTCGAGTTAATTTTGAGAATTTTGTTAAATAAACGGAAGCTTCTTTGGTTTCGTTTGTAAAAATATACGATTGTATATTGTTTATTGCATTAAAAAAGAAATGTGGATTCATTTGCGATTTAATTAATTGCAATCGAGACTCTTTTAAATTATTCTCTAAAGTTAATTTTTCAATGGCTTTTTCATTTTTTGCTTTAATTTGTCTGATTTTCCATTTATAAATTATAAAGATTAAACATAATAATAGAAAAATTGAAGTTAATATAAACCAAGAGCGTTTCCAAAGAGGGGGTAAAATCTCAAATGAAATAGTTTGAATGAATTCAGTTTTAGAAGTGTTTTTATCTTGTATTCCAACTTCGATAAAATAGTTTTCTGGTGCTAATGCTACTAGTTTTATGGTTGAAAAATTAGTTACGTTTTTTAATGCACCATTAATTTTATATACTAACTGATAATCACTGTCAAAGTCAAAATTTAATAAATTAAAGTTAATTTGAATGTCATTTTCATTAGCATCTAGTTTAGTTTTGTTAATCGATTTGATTTTGCCATTGACTAAAATATTTTCTATAAATAAATTTGGTTTTTTGAATGAATTTTTATTATTTTTCTCTTTGTTAATTCTAATAATTTTGTCTTCAGTTATAATGAAATAATTAGAATTAAATGAGATTAAATCTTTAATTTTTAAAAATTTTCCAACTGAAAAAAGTTTAATTATTTTGTTTTTTTCTAAACGAAACACGTTGTTTTTATCAACAAGTAGTGTCTCGTTTAAGTCCTTTTTTAAATGTGTAAATAGACGATTACTTTTTATTTTCTCAATAGATTTTTCTTTTATTTCAAACAGTTCGCCTTGATTACTAAGAGCAATAGTTCTCTTATTTTCAGTAATTAGTGATTTTATAAACAAAGGTTTGTTTCTATAACTTAGTTCGTGATTTTCTCCATTTTGTATTGAAAATAAACCATTATTTGTTGCTGTTAAAATGCGATTATTTTTACTATTATAAACAATTGATTTTCCTCGAATGTTAGTTAAAATGTTGTCTTTCCATTGAATAGTTGGATTTGTTGAAATGCTATTTACAAAGCCTGTTCCAGTGGTTAGAAATAAATTAGGTTTAAATGGAATTATTTGTTTCACTGCGCTATTAAAATGAGTGACTTTTTTGTTCGTTTTTTGTAAGATATAAAAACCATTTGCAGAGAAGAAATTATACTTAGAATCTGTATTAAAGTCAAGGTAATATACAGGATGTAAATCTTCATTTTTCCAATAGATTTTGTGATTTAATTCTGAATCTAATTGGTAAATTTTACCAGAACTTGAGCTTACATATAAATTATTTTTATCAGAAGTAATTGCGTTGAATTTTTCATTAGCCAGTTGCAGTTCCCAAGAGTTAAAGTTTTTAATAATGAAAATTCCTTTAGATAATGAAGTAAACCAATATACATTATTATAATCTTTGAATACTTTAGAAATATCTTCTGAAGGGAGTTTGGAAGTAAATGATAGTTCTCTGCCTGTAAAGGTAAATGCATGAGCACCTTTTTTTGTACATATCCAAATGGTATTGTCTACGATTTCAAAGTTTTGAATATTTTTAGTGTTATCAATTTTTGCAATTGGGATTAATTCATTTTTTGAAAACTTATAAAGTCTACATTTGGAATTTGATTCTTGAGTTAAAAAATATAAATGGTTTTGGTATTGATAAGTTAAAAGTTTAGTAGCCTTTTTTAAGGGTTCATTTTTTATTTTTTCACTTTTCCAATTTTCTAATGAAATTACCTTAGTTTCAGTATTGCCTAAAATGATTTTGTTTTCAGAAACCTCTAAAAAACTAGTTTGTATTTTTGGGATCTTAATTTCTTTTTTAATTTTTAATGTTTTTATGTTTCGAACCTCAATACCATCCCAAGTGGTTTTAATCAAATATTCTTTGGTAATAACAAAATTTACAAAGCCAATATTGTTTTTTTGAGTAAATGTTTGCATTTGGTCTTTGTTGTCAACAAAAAATAAAAAACCATCAAAAGTTTGGTACCAAATTCTACCTAATACATCTTCCTTAATATTAGAACCCGATTTAGCATGTAAATCGGGATGTGAATAAGTTTTAAAATTATAACCGTTGTATTTTAGTAATCCTTCGTCTGTTGCAATCCAAATAAAGCCTTTTGAATCTTGAAAAATATCATAAACAACAGATGATGGCAAACCACTTTTTAGGTCTAATTGGTCATAAAAAATAGTTTGACTATTTGCTGTTAAAGCCCATAGAGATAATAAAAAATATAAAAGTTTATTTTTCAATTTAGAAGTTTTTGCAAAGGAATTAATAATATTGAATTCAAAAAATATTTTCACTCACTCAGAATAGGGTTTCATTTAATTTGCTTAATTTTTAAAATTAATGTCCAACATATTTGTATCAAATTTAATTTTAAAAATATGAAAAAAACAGTACTTATTTTAATTTTATTAGTTCAAGTGAGTTGGTCACAAACGCCAATAGTTAAGTTTGAATTTAACGGAAATTTAAATTCTAGTAACGGAGCAAATACTTTGATTACTAATTCAGGTTATTCAGGAACAGTTTCGTACACCAATGACAGGTTTGGTCAAGCCAATGGAGCGTGTGTGTTGCCCACAAACGTAACGGCAAATTTATCTACGGTATTAACAAATTTACCACAAGGAAATAGTAATAGGACGGTTTCAGTTTGGGTGAAAAATATAAATTATCCCAATAATGCTTTGATAAATGTTTTTCAGTATGGTAACAATACAGTTAATCAATCTTATAGACTGGGTCATCAAGGTATTTCATTTGATAGACTTTTTGTTTCTGATGGTGTCAATTCTTATGTATCAGATAATAATAAAGCAGTAATCTATCCAGGAGGTTGGTACCATTATGTAGCAATACACGATAATAGTACATTAAAAATATATGTTAATGGGTTGTTGGTGTTAAGCCAATCTAATGTGACGCTTGGAACTTCGGGAAATACATTTAGTTTAAATTTAGGAACGGCGGCATTTGCTAACTCTCAATTACATTATGATGATTTAGAAATCTATGATGTAGCACTAACTGAAACGCAAATTCAAAATAAATATACAGCCGAAACTCCACTTAATTCGAATCAATTAGTTGCTTATTTTGGCTTTAATAATAGTTTGACCGCTCAAAATAATTCAAGTCTGGAATTTACCACCAGTAATGCTTTACCATACACAACTGGGTTTAATGGACAAGGATTGAATTTTCAGTTGAGTGTGCCTGCATCAATGCCATTTCAGCCTTCGCAATTAAACAACAACAATTTTACCATTTCTTTTTGGAATAAAAGATCAGGTAATCCTGCTTTTACTTATGATACAATGTTGGAAGCATTTGGTTCGCTCTATTTTAGAGATGGAACCGCAAATGCCTCAACTAGAACTAATTTTGGATTCAATTTTGGGGGAAGCAATTGGCAAAATGTTGAAATTAATAGATGGATTAATAATGAATGGGTGCATTATGCTGCTACGTTCGAACCTACCACAGGAAATGCAACTATTGTAAAATGGTATAGAAACGGAATATTAATTTATGAACAAAATATAGGTAGTGGAGTTTTGAACCAATCTTTCGAAAATTACATTACCCTTGGAGGTGGATTAACAGGTAACGGAAGTGGTACCTTTTTAGCGAGTAAAAATGCTTCAAATATGCAGTTAGATGAACTTTACATTTACAATAGAGCGTTAACTCAAGCTCAGATTATGGCTTTACGATATCAAGTTCCATCCTCGTTATCAAAAGAGAATTTTAGCATACAAAATAGTAATTTATACCCAAATCCTACAAATTCAATTTTCAATGTTGAAATACCGAATGAAGTAGTGAAACTAGTTACGATTTTTGATTTATCAGGTAAAAAGTTATTAGAATCAAATCAACAAAAAATTGACGTTAGTTCACTTGCTTCTGGAATTTATATGGTAAATATCGAAACAGAATCAGGAAAAATTGGAGTTAGTAAATTGATTAAGAAATAATGAAAAAAATTGAATTCTATAAACTTGAGATTACATTGGGTTTACTTTATGTAATACTGTTTTTAATAGTTTTTTTAGTTTTTTAATTATTACAAACCTGACAGGTTTTGAAACCTGTCAGGTTTAAATATTATTTTGTAATTTCTTTTAAATCGGCTATAGTTGCAATAGGATCTTGTGCGCCAAAGACATAACTTCCAGCAACTAAAACATTAGCACCTGCTTCCACTAATTGTTTAGCGTTTTTATTTGTTACTCCGCCGTCGATTTCAATTAAAGTATTAGCTTTATTTCGTCTAATAATTTCAGCTAATTGCGCTACTTTATTGTAGGATTTTTCAATAAATGACTGTCCTCCAAAACCTGGATTTACACTCATTATACAAACCAAGTCAATATCATTAATAATATCTTCTAGTAAAGCAACATTCGTGTGAGGATTAACAGCAACTCCCGCTTTCATACCTTCTGCTTTGATGGCTTGAAGGGTTCTGTGTAAATGAGTACAAGCCTCGTAATGTACTGTTAAAATATCAGCGCCTAATTTTTTAAACGTTGTAATAAATCGGTCAGGATCCACTATCATTAAGTGTACGTCAATTGTTTTTTTTGCATGCTTGGAAATAGCATCTAAAACAGGCATTCCAAATGAAATATTCGGAACAAAAACGCCGTCCATAATATCAATATGAAACCAATCGGCCTCACTAGCATTGATCATTTCAATATCGCGTTGTAAGTTGGCAAAATCAGCGGCAAGGACTGAAGGAGCAATTAAAGTATTTTTCATAAACTTGTTAAGTGTGTGTTGTTTGTGCAAAGATAGTTTTTACTTTTTAAAAGATACAACAATATATTTTTTAAAAGATCATTTTAATAGTTATCATAAAATATTTTTTGAGGATATAATGTTTTATAACGATAAATAAGGTTGTTAATCGTTTTAATTCTAAACTATACGCTATTAACATTAATTTAGAAATATTTTTTAATTGGAATTTTATGAAACAAAAAACTACTTTGATGATTTTAAAACATTACTATTTACATTTTTTTACAGTACTAATAATGATGTTTTTTTCTGAGAATGTATATTCTCAATTGTATTCTAATGGCGCAATTTCAACTGGTGTAACACATCTTGCGACAAGTACAAGTGCACCAGCAGGTTATACTTGGTCAGAATTACAAACACCTGCTGGAACTCTAGGTTTTTCCTCTTTTTATAACAATGCATTGACTAATGATTTTGCTATAGCTGAAGAATTTGTAGTGCCGGCTGGACAATCGTGGAGTTTGACAAATGTTAATTTTTACGGATATCAAACAAACTATGCGGGATTAACAATTCCAATTGATGCTTTAAGAATTAGAATTTGGAATGGAGATCCTTCTTTAGGAACTTCTTCAGTTGTATATGGTGATATGACGACCAATGTGTTAAATGCTGCTGGGAGTGGGGAAGAATTTATTTATAGAGTATCCAATGCTACAGGGACAACTAGAAGAGTTTGGCGCTTTAATGCAACCATTTCTACAATATTAAATCCAGGAACTTATTGGATCGAATATCAAGTACATGCTTTAAATGACAGTTCCATTTTTATGCCACCAGTTACAATACTAAATACACAAAGTGATCCTAATTGGACTGCAAAGCAAAGAAACGCCAATACTTGGGCGGCTTTGATTGATACAGGTTCCTCATTTAATAGATCTATGCCATTTCAATTAATCGGGACTGATCTTTTAGGAATTGAATTTAGTGCTGGGACATCCAACTTTAGTATGTATCCTATGCCTGTAAAAGAAGTTTGTAATTTCAGATTGAATAAACAACTTTTAGAAAATCCAGATTCGTTAACTATTTATGATTTTAAAGGTGCATTAGTCTTTAAACAATCAAATATTGAATCTTCTGATTTTTCAGTAAATCTTTCAAGCTTACAAACAGGACTTTATTTTGTTAAAATATTGGATAAAAATGGAAAGATGTTGTATTCTAATAAGTTGATGAAGGAATAATAGCAGACAATAATTGGATAAAATATAGAATTAAAAACAAAACTCCGGACTCAAGCCAAAGGCGAACAGAGCGAAGCTAAACTCGAGCCAAGCGAACAGACCGGAGTTATTGTTTCGTTTAAAAAACAAAACTCCGGGAACTCGAGCAAAGCGAACAGACCGGAGTTATTGTTTCGTTTAAAAAACAAAACTCCGGTAATCAGCCGGAGTTTCAATCATCAATCAAAAAACGAACAGTCATAAGACCGTTGTTATTGTAATTTAGGTATTAGCCTAAATACGTTTTTAATATTTTACTTCTAGAAGTATGTTTTAATCTTCTAATAGCTTTTTCTTTAATTTGACGTACACGCTCACGCGTTAAGTCAAATGTTTCTCCAATTTCTTCTAATGTCATTGGGTGTTGATCACCTAGACCAAAATACAAACGAACCACATCCGCTTCTCTTGGAGTTAATGTTTCTAAAGCACGTTCAATTTCTGTTTGTAACGACTCATGAATTAATTCTCTGTCAGGATTTGGAGATTCACCAGAACGTAATACGTCGTATAAGTTTGAATCTTCACCTTCCACTAACGGAGCATCCATTGATAAATGACGTCCTGAGTTTTTCATCGACTCTTTTACATCATTTACAGTCATGTCTAACTCTTTAGCAATTTCTTCAGCTGAAGGAGCACGCTCATTCGATTGTTCTAATAACGCATACATTTTATTGATTTTGTTAATAGAACCAATTTTGTTTAAAGGTAAACGTACAATTCGAGATTGTTCTGCTAAAGCTTGTAATATAGACTGACGGATCCACCAAACGGCATAAGAAATAAATTTGAAACCACGTGTTTCATCAAAACGTTGTGCTGCCTTGATTAAACCTAAGTTTCCTTCATTAATTAAGTCAGGAAGTGTTAATCCTTGATTTTGATATTGTTTAGCAACTGATACTACGAAACGTAAATTAGCCTTAGTTAATTTTTCAAGTGCTCTTTGGTCACCCGCTTTAATACGTTGTGCTAATTCTACCTCTTCATCAGCTGTGATAAGGTCAACTTTTCCAATTTCTTGTAGGTATTTGTCAAGGGATGCAGTTTCACGGTTTGTTACCTGCTTGGTAATTTTAAGCTGTCTCATTGGGTTTCTCCTTACTTTTTAAAAGTTCTTATAGTTATACGTACAAGGTTTCAAAAAAGTTACAAAAGTTTTTAAAAAAAATAATTTTAAGTGTAATGAGATTAAAAAAAAATCCCGTTTAATTTTCTAACGGGATTTTTAAGATTCTAAAACAGTACCTATAAAATTTTTATTTGATTACTGTTTTATTACTTCTACGCGAAATATAATTTATCAACTTCTAAGTTGTATGGTCAACCAATTTCTTATTGTCTTCATTTTATAATTTGTCTTTTAATATAAATGCAATAACTGCAAGGATGTTAGCCACTATCCAAATCCATTTATCGGTATTTGTATCTATTGTTTTAATTCTATTTTTCATTTCTCTAGTTTTATATCCTCGAAAAATGAATTTCGAAGATCATTTTTTTATTTGTTTTTTACACATTTGATTTCAATTTTAGGATTACAAATTAAATGCCCATTCGTTTTTGATGTTCTTTATCTCTTACATCAATTGCTCCAAAAGGACTTCCTTTGAAATAACCTATATTCATGAATCCGTTTTCTTCAGTAATCAATGATTCTTTATTAGTAATTGCTCCTGTAAATTTTGAACCATAATTGCCTGTAATTTTTTTTGTGGCTGGATCAACATCTCCCCACACAGGTGTTTTGCCATTATAAATAGGCTCTACAAAGTAGATGATACCTGTAATGCGTGATTTCATAATAAATCTTCCTGTTTCATCGGTGTTTGTTAAAAACCTTTTTAAAATGTCTGGTCTCATAATTTTATTTTTTTAATTTATACTATTTTAACTTGCGGCTCATACGGGAATCCAACCCGTAGCACCCGAGAGACAGTCGGGTAGGTTAGCCATTACCACAATGAGCCAAGTTCCTCTCTAGAACTAAGTGATTTTGTTAGGATTCGAACCTAAACTTTTCGCTTCGTAGACGAATGCTCAATCCAGTTGAGCTACAAAATCTAATTGTAAGACATAAAAAAAGCACCTGTTAAAGGTGCTTTTTTAAATTATCTATAAATATTTTATTTCCTATATTTATAATAATACACCTTAGTTATAGCAATTTCTCTACCAAATACATTTCGGTCCATAGATAGAACAGATAAAATTCGTTTACCTTGTTTTGGCATGTTTTGATATGTAAGTACTAAATTTTCCACTATATTATTTTTTAATAGGTATATAAATTACCCGTTGTAATTTTTCTGTTGCAAAGATAAAATCAAAAAAAACTAATTTCCAAATTTATTTTGCAATTAAATATCTGAAAATCAATTAGTTAAATTTAAATTTAAGGTAATAAAAATCTTGTCCGTAATTCTACAGATAGGTTAAAATTTGCAAATGGCTGTCTCTCATTTGGTTACTTTTCAAAATAATATTTTACTATTAACGTTTATTCATGTTTTATTTTTTTATTCATTGTAAAAAAAAAACGTCCTTTTAGTTAAAAAAGGACGTTTAGTATTGTTGTTAATGTACTTAAATGTATATCAATTAGTTAAAATACCCAATATCCTATTCGGAAAAGTAAGGACAATTTCCATAGATAAAGTAGTTCTAGGATCTAAATAAAAGCGGATATGTTGGTTTTTTGTTTTCATTTTCAGGTACAAAATTAGTAAAATTTGGAATAAGGACAAAAATTATGTTCCTATTTTGTGCTTAATTTAAATGATTAATTTTCTTATGTTTTTATACTTCAATTTCGTACTTAAATGCCTAAAAAGAAGGTTTTTGTTACAAAATAATAATTTATCTCATTCCGTCTTGATAATTTCACCATTAGAATTTTAAGCTAGCCAATTCATTATTAACACGGCGGAACCGAAAAGCCAATAGAGTAGGAATCAAAACTATAAAATTTTAAATTATGTCAACACAATCAAATTTAGCTGGTGCTTATTTAGCACAAGGAACAATAGGAAACGTAGGTATGCCTGGTGCTCCAATCGTTCATTTTTCATTCGTTGTAGTTCCTTCACAACATAAAGTAAGTGGAGCTGTACAAATCACGCAAGCTACTGAAAATGGAAATTATAGCGGACAAGTTACAGGAACATTATATGCAACAGGTTTAGGAAATGTTACACAAATTGTAGCAGTTAAAGGAACCATTCATTCAGAAGGGGTAATGCCAATTGAAATTCCGTTTGAAGCACATTTAGCAATTGATGGTTCATGGAATGGTACAGGAGGTTTCAGTTATGCTAATACGCATGTTGAATCAGTTCCAGTTACTTCTAAATAAATTTTATTAAGCCTCGAAATGAGGCTTTTTTTATCCTAACCAAAATTACGAATATGAGAAAAAAAATAATTCAAAAGGTGTTGCCAACGCTACTTATTGGTGCTCTAGTTGTTTCCTGTGTTGTAGAAAACGGGAAACTACCACAAAATGTAAAACCTTTGTGTGATTTATCAGAGAACGAAATGGCGAGCTGGTTTAAATCAGGAACAATTACAGAAAACGGAATGGTTACTCCGGCTAATAGTGTTGATTTTATTCATAAAACGAATTGCGATTTTTATAAATGGTCAGAACGCATGTTTTTATGGATGACATCAAAGGAGCAAGGAGGAAAAACTGTTTTCGAATCGCCCGAATTTTATACAGTTTCTCCAAAAGTGAATGGACAACGAAATTTGATTCCACATCGACCAAATCAATTGTTAAAAGCTGTTGCTAATGTGGATAAAACCGGTAAAATTATCTCTGAAGAAGGACAAGCAACAGACGATGTATTGATGGATGTAAATGGAAACTTGGTTTACTATATTTCTATGGTTAACGATGTATATGCTGAATTTTTGAATGCAGTCCATCAGAAGAAAATGTCGGGAAAACAATTTCCTACTACTAAAGAGGAAAGAGATAGTATTTTTAGTTTTGCACAACATAATGGTGTTAAATTAAAAAATCCAAGTGCATTAGCCATGGAAATTAAAACGTCGTGGGTAGTTGCAGAATCATTAAAAAACGTGGAAGATTTTGTAACAATTGAAGCGACAATACCCGTTTATAAAAAACAAAGTAATCAATTATGGTTGATTCAAGGTGAGCGAAAAGTTAAATTGGCTTTAGTTGGAATGCATATTGTGGGAAGTGCTAATGGACATCCTGAGATGATTTGGGCTACCTTTGAACATAAAAGAAACACACCAAATCAGGCGTATCAATATCTTACTAAAGATGGAACCATTGAAACTGTTTTAGAAGATGGGAATAACGATTGGTTGTTTAATTCAGAACCAAGAGCTATTAATAATCAATCACACATGACTTTTTCTGGAGATTCAATTATTGCAAAAGATTTGTGTGAAATAACACCTAGTAATACACTGAGGACAAAACCTTGGGGAAGTGCAGTGGATGTTAAACCAAACGCAGAGGATGCAACTCCTGCTGCTTCAAATAGTGAAATTATTGCCATTAATAATTCAGTGATTTCTAAATTGAAAGGGAAAGATGTTCGTAAAAATTATATTTTTATAGGGGCTACTTGGACAGAAAATGGAGCTGGACCCAATGGTTATAGTTACAATCCTACCGTTGATTCATTAAAGGTGGCTGGAGTAGCCATAGGTGCAAGTCAGTTGGCCAATTCCACCATGGAAACCTATGCTCAAAATGGGGATAAATACAACACTTTTGGAAGTTGTTTTTCTTGTCATTCCAATAATAAAGGATTAAAGCCAGACGACTTGAGTCACGTTTATAATGGATTAATGAAAGGTTTGCCACAGCAGCCATCATTAGCCATTATAGATCGAAAGAAACAATAAAAATTAAAGGTTAATTATTGAAAACGTCCCTTTTTATAGGGACGTTTTTGCATTTTGGACCACCATTTTATTTTCGAGTTTATTTAATTCATTTATACTATAGTTGGTTTGAATTACAGTATTTATAAGGTCTATTGTAGTGACTAAATCGGAATATTTACTATAATCACTGGGTTTTAAATTGATGAATAATTTCTCTTTTATTGGATTGTTGACTCTAGAACAAAATTCATTTCCTTTTTGTAAAAGATACGTTTTAAAACTTTCGGAATCTAACTTAAATCTTTTTGGAAATTCAATAGGATCATTAATTTGTCCTTGATAAGTGATTACTTCATTGTTTTTTCCTAGAATAATAGTTATTGTACGCCAACCCTCAATATAAGATATTATATTCGATCCCCCACAAGTAACGCTGTTTTTATCAGGTAATTCTAAATCCAGAGCTTGTGGTTTTTGAATAAAACTTTGGAGCATGAAAAATAGTATTAACAGAAATGATAAATTCACCATAGCTGTTACATCTACAAAAGGAATTAGTTTTTTAGTTTTTGGAGTTAAACTTTTTCGGCCATAGGAATGTAAACTGTTATGCATATCTTGTTGAGGTTGTTGGTTAGTACGATATGTACTTCAATAAGTATGCCGAAAACCTAACAAATCTATGGTTGTTAGGTTTTTAAGATTAATCCTCATGACTTCCATCATCTGCCATTCTTACCATTTTTGGAGTAAACTTGGCAACTACATCAACCAATTCTTGTTGGGCAGCCATCACTTGATGGATGTCTTTATACGCCATTGGAGCTTCATCTAATCCAGCACCAATCAACGTTACACCGTGGTCTTTCAAGATGGTTTGCATGTCGGTTTTCGTAATGGATTTAATAGCTTTTGTTCGGCTCATTTGTCGTCCTGCACCATGTGAAGCTGAGTTGATGGCGTTTTCTTCGCCTTTTCCTCGTACTAAAAATCCTGGTGCGGTCATACTTCCGGGTATAATTCCCATGAGGCCTTTTGCTGCTGGAGTAGCACCTTTTCTATGTACAATTACTTCTTCGTTATTGTACATTTCTTTCCAAGCAAAATTATGATGGTTTTCTACTTTCGCTAAAACCGTAGCACCTAATGCTTTCTCCATTTTAGTATGAATCACTTCATGACAAGCCGAAGCATAATCACCAGACAAGTTCATGGCCAACCAATATTCTTGTCCCAATTGTGAATTCAAATCTAAATAGGCTAAGTTTTTTGCTACTTCTGGTAATTTGCACGTGTCTTTAGCTAATTTTGTGTAATGCCCAGCAATTGTTGCGCCTAATCCTCTCGAACCTGAATGTGTTAAAAGTGCCACGTATTTTCCTTTTGGAATGTTTAAAATCTCATCGTCTTTTTCAAATTCCATAATTCCGAATTCTACAAAGTGATTTCCACCACCAGAAGAACCTAATTGCGACCAAGCTTTGTCTTTTAATTTTTTCACAAAAGTATTTTCGTTAAATACGTTGCTTTCTAATACCGCATGATCACTTTTGTACTGACCATGAAATCCATGTCCGGCTCCAAATTTTGAGTGCGCAATCAATTCTCTTTTAAATTTATCTTCGTTTTCATAATAAAAGAATTCCGGAATATCATAAACCGATAATGCCATTCTGCAACCAATATCAACACCCACTCCATATGGAATAACCGCATTGTTTGTGGCTAAAACTCCACCAATTGGCAAACCATAACCTTGATGTGCGTCTGGCATCAAGGCGCCAGCAATTGTCACCGGTAATTGCATCGCGACTTCCATTTGCTTTCTAGCACCTTCTTCAATATTTTCTAATCCGTAAGCTGAAAATGCATTTGGATTTTTGTTCAATTGAATGAAATCTTCTGGTTTTTCATTGGCTTTTTCAATAATGGCAATAGCTAGTTTGCTAAATACTTTATCGTCAATATAGTTTTCTGGATGTTCTAAAACAGCTTTGTAATGCATAAACATTTCTTCTCTGTTATATCCGTTTCTTTTTTTGTTAATTCGTAACGCTAAGCCTACTAAAGTTCCTTCAGGATAGCCTAGTTCTTTTAAGTCGTTTCCGTTTATGGGTGTGTTCATAATTTTTTCTTTTGTGAACCGGATTGCTTTCCGCTGAAGCAATCCGGTTGGTATTATTTCTTTACAAAGATTTCAAATCAAATACGCAATTATTTTGCGTAGCATAAAATCTTTTTAATCAACTAATAATTGAGTGACTAATGCTGTATTCATAGCCCATTTCATATCGTAAACTTCATCTGCATTTTCATTATCAATTATTTCTAAATTTTGAACTTCAGCTATTAATAATAATAATTGTCCAATATTTAATTTAGATTTCAATTTTGAAAGCATGGCTTGAACACCTTTATAATCTAATCCTTGAACAATTTGACCACCAAAACTCATTTCAAGCCAAATAATTTCTCTATTAGCTACATCTAAAACTCCAAAAACTAATCCTTTGGTAGTGTTTTGAGTAACTCTAATTTGATGTTGCACACATGATGGATCATATGCTACTCCAGTACTTTTAGAAATATGTATCGGAAATTGACTATCCATCCAACCTACAACTAAATTAGGAGTAATACCTCCATTGCTGTAAGCATTGCAAGTAAAAGTTACAAATTTTGCTCCTGCTCTTGTTAATTCATCAAGATTGATGTTGATATATTCGGCAGTTCCAAGTTTGTTTGGAATGCTTTGTATATCTCCACTATGCTTACATCCAGTAGTTGATAAATTACTAAAAGAGCAAAAATCTGAACCAAATTCATAGGAAATATGACAACTTAAATCCATATCTAAATGTTGTGCAGGCATGTCTTTTCCCCATTGCATAAACAATCGAATTTCATTTCCTTCCACAGGGAATTTTGTTCCCATCAAAGCCACTGGTAAATCTTGAACGCTTTCACTTCTATCTCCAATTGAAACAGGTATGTTAAATAATTGTGGGTCGATATAAATACTTTTGTTACTATTTTCAATAGCAGAAAATCTTCTTTTCATAGCGATAACACACAAATCTTCAATTTTTAATTTCATTTGCTCTAAATGATTCTCGTCATAAAGTTTTAAAATTGGATTTGCAGGAATTCTTTTCGTTGTTCCTCCTAATGGTTTTACACTTCTTTGTGTTGAAACATCAAAATAATTTTGAGCATACATGTTTAAAGTGAAAATCAATCGTGCTGGTACTTTATCAATAACTTCTGTGAAGGCATTAATAGTATCTTCTTCACCAAACCAAAGCATATTTGAAAATAAAGAACGCGCAAATAATCCTGGTCTTTGTTTTAATAATTTAAAAGTATTTTCCACATCAGATTTTAATCTGAAATAATTTACTCGTCCTTGCCAAACCTCATATTTTTGAGTGTAAAAAACATCTAATATTTCTGCTAATTTTTCAAAACCTTTTCTTTTTGCATATTCTGGTAATCTCAATGCACGAATAAATCGAACCCACATTCCTCTTTTTGGATGCATCATTTCGCATATAGCTTCTGTTTTTAGATCTAAGTTGTTTAACCAATTAGCAACCATCAAACATTCTTTTCTTGAATATTTTAATTTTAAATCTGCTTGCGTGATCTTCTTCGTTTGAATGCTATCATCAGCAGGATAGAAAATATTGGTATGATTGTTTTTTGTTCTATTAATAATCGTTTTAGGCTCTGTTATTTGTAATAATCCAGTTTTCTTAAACCATAAATAACGTAAAATGTCTTGTGGCGATGTGAAAAACTGATTCGCTTTTTCTGTTTGATTTTGTGCAATTAATTCATCAATAACTACCATTAAAGTTTCTTTCATTCCGATTGCCACTTTAGGTAAATCTAAAACTTTTAATGCAATTTTTAAACTATCAATTTGTGTAGCATCTAAAACCGTTTTTGAAGTTAAAAGACTTTCGAAAAAAAGATTCATTTCTTCTTCCGTCCATAATTCTAAAACTTTTAATTTGCTTCCTTGACTATAATTTTCAATTTTTCCAAATTCAAATGGTGTTCCGCAAAACGGACATCCATTATATCTTTCTAATGGGAAAGTGTTTACAGGAATAATATGACCACAAGTTAAAGTCGTACCGTTTTTAGTTTTAAAAATATTTGCGAAAAGCGTAATGATATGATCTAAACGAGTTTCACAAGTTGGAACATTCCACCCTTTTACTAATGGTGTCCAGTTTTTATTGGTTCCTAAAGCAGTTTTTAACGTATCTAAAATTTCAGTTTTTGTAGTTGTATTTGAGTTATTTATAGCTTTTAATAAAGGTTCGGAAAAGGAAAAACCTAATTTTGAAGCATTGGCAACTAATATAGAAGTTGTTCCTGATAGTTCTTTTAATTCATTTGTAATTAATTCCGAAGGAATAAAAACTGCGTTTTGACGCAAGCTGATTTTTAATAATTCATTTTTCATTTTGTTTGTTTTTTTTAATTAGATAATGGTGCTTCTAGTTTTCTACCTTAAAGAGTTTTTGAAGTAAGAAACACTTGACCTGAATTTTTTTCTGATAATTTATAAACTTCAAAGGTGGATTCGAACCACAAGTACCAATTTGAAGTAAGTTTTTATTGACCAAAAATTGTGGAGCAGGTGGGACTCGAACCCACGACACAGACATTAAAAGTGTAGAAGTAAGTTTTGATTGACCTAAAAGATAATTTCAAAACTACTTGCTCTACCACTGAGCTACTGCCCCAATTTTTTTAAATGTTGATAATTGTAAAAGTTTTATCTGATGGTGTTAACTGAAGTAACTTTTACTTGACCAACATTTTTTTGTATTCAAAGAACGTTTTTTCCTTTTGACTTGACAAAGATTTCAAAACCACTACGCAATTATTTTGCGCAGTAAAAAAGAAATTTTAAATTTGATAAAAAATAGGTTGTGGATTTAAAAGAAAAATACATTGTTTTGTTAAAAGAATTGGGTTTCGATAACAACGAAATAGAGGTTTTATGGAATAATTTGGTAAAAGCCTATACCGCAAAAAGTAGGTATTATCATAATTTGAAGCATTTGAAAGAAATGATAGAGCAGTATGAAATGTATTATGCACAACTCACTTTTCCTGTTGAGGTTTTGTATGCTATTTTCTATCATGACTACATTTACAAAGTAACATGCAAAGAAAATGAACTGAAAAGCGCCGAATATGCTGTTTCTATTTTGCCAAAACATACAATGATTAATAAAGAATTGATTTATGATATGATAGTGGCCACAAAAATGCATCAACAAAATAGAGTAGCGGATATAAATTGGTTAATCGATTTCGATTTGAAAATTTTATCTAAAGAATGGATTGATTATGAAGTGTATTTCAAACAAATAAGAAAAGAGTATAAAATTTATCCCAACTTACTTTATAATCCAGGACGAAGAAAGGCGTTAGAGCATTTTTTAGAAAATGAATTTATCTATCAAACAGAGACTTTTAGAACAAAATATGAGAAGCAAGCAAGAGAAAATATAAATAAGGAAATATCATTACTGTAACCACTGAATACTGAGACTGAACACGGAGACTAAATACTGTAAACTAAAAAAAATGGCTCAAAATAAAAATGCTCTAATCCGATATAAAACGATTGATAAATGTTTGCAAAACAAATACCGCACCTGGACATTGGATGATTTAATAGAAGCTTGTTCAAATGCGTTATATGAATTTGAAGGTAAAGAAAATGCGGTAAGCAAGCGAACAATTCAGTTGGATATTCAAATGATGCGTAGTGAAAAATTAGGATATAATGCACCTATTGAAGTATATGATAAAAAATATTATAGGTATGCAGAGGAAGATTTCTCCATCACAGATATTCCACTTACTGAAACGGATATCAATGTGTTGACCGAAACGGTTTCTATGTTGAAGCAGTTTAAAGATTTTTCGTTGTTTTCTGATGTTTCAGATATTTTACAACGATTAGAAGATAAAATTTATGCCGAAAAATCGAATACTCGACCGATTATTCATTTGGATAAAAATGATAATTTGAAAGGGTTACATTTTTTAGATGTTTTATATCAAGCAATTGTTAAAAAAGTAGTTTTGAAATTAGAATATAAATCTTTTAAAGCCTTAGAAACGAGTTCTTTTTATTTTCACCCATTTGTTTTAAAAGAATTTAATAATCGTTGGTTTTTAATTGGAAGAAGAAAAGCAAGTCAACCAATTGTGAATTTAGCTTTAGACAGAATTGTTAGTGTAGATTTTGAATTTGGAATGGATTATTTAGAGGAAAATTTTGATGCAGAATACTATTTTAGAGATGTTGTAGGAGTAACAGTAAATCATGGATTAAAAGCAAGAAAAATCGAAATTAAAATAGATGCGGCAAATGCTCCTTATGTATTGACAAAACCGCTACATCGTTCACAAAGGCTAATCGAAACGTATCCAGATGGAAGTGTGTTGCTACATTTGTTTTTAATAATTAACTATGAATTAGAACGATTGTTATTAGGTTTTGGAAGTAGTTTAGAGGTTATTAAGCCAGATGGATTTAGAAAAAGAATGCATGAAATAATACAAAAAGCTTTAGCTAAATATGAGGACAATTGATTACTTCAATGTCCTCACTTTTTTCATTAAATCTTTATATTTATCACTCAACGTAATTTTGTGATTGCCGGCGAGTATAACTAAGTTATCGGTGGGAACAATTTCCATTATTTTAGAGGTGTTCACAATATAATTTCGGTGTGTTCTACAAAAGGTATTTGGGTCTAAAAGATCTAAAATTTTGGTTAGTGAAATAAGGATTACAAACTTTTCTTTATCCGTAACAATATTACAGTATTTTTCTTCAACTTCAATATACACTATGTCTGTAATTTGAACTTTTTTAAGTGATTTCCCTTTTTTAATAAATAAGTATTCAGCACTTATAACTGTATCTTCTTCGTCTCCTAAAAACACATCATTTTGCGCATAAAATTTTTCTACAGCCAATTCTAATGCATATAAAAGTTCCAATTCATTAAAAGGTTTTAACAAGTAACTAAAAGGCTTAGTTAATTTTGCTCGTTCAAAAGTTGTACGGTCTGTTGTGCTAGTTAAAAATACAAATGGTTTGGCCAAATTGGGCAAAACATTTAAAGTTTCGGCAAATGTAATTCCTTCAGGAACACCGTTTAAATAAATATCTATAATAGCAATGTCCACTTTATTGGCATAAAAAAGTTCCAAAGCTTCTTTATGACTGGTAGCAACACCCACTACGTTGTAATTGTTTTCGTGAAGTACTTTTAATAAAGCATCACGTTCTTTTGCAGTGTCTTCTACAACTAATATATTAATTTTATCCATGGTTGTGTTGTTTAGGTAATGAGATAATCATTTTAGTTCCAATTCCGAGCGTACTTTCAATTTCTAATTTTCCATGATTTTTTTGAATCATACTTTTACATAGTTGCATTCCTAATCCACTTCCGATTATTTCTTGATTGGTTTTTTTAGCCACCTGAATTGTATCATTTAGTAGTTCGTTTTTAATGGTTTCAGACATTCCTTTTCCTTGGTCTTCGAGTGTAATGCGCCAATATTGTTCTGTTTCCTCAGCATAAAATCGAATGAAACTATTTTCGTTTGAAAATTTTATGGCATTATCGATTAAATTTCGAAGAATGATTTTTAAAGATTCTTGATCGGCAACAACACAAGCTTTTTTTGGAATTAAATTTTCTAGAATTATGTTTTTTTCTTTCAACAAGGAAAGATAATTAAAGCTTACTTGTTCAACTATAAAATGAATTTTTATGGGTGTAATTTCAAAAAATGTTTGTTGGTTTTGAAGCAAAGCCCAATGCAATAAATTATCAAGTAAATTGTATGTGGCATTCGCAATAGCGCTATTTTGTTTTAAATCGGAAGTTGCTTCTTCCCATTTAGATTCATTTACATGATTGATAATCTTGTTTGTGCTCGATTTTAATGCGCTAACCGAAGAACGTAAATCATGACTTACAATCGAAAATAACTTGTCTTTTGTAGCATTTATTTCATCTAACTTTTCTTTTTGTTTAGAGATGATTCGATTTCGTTTGCTTTTTTCCATATAAAAATAGAATGAAACTATTAATAAAGCAAGAAGAATGATTGCAGAAAAAAGGAGTCCATTTCTTTCGGCAATTTTAACTTTTTTTTCAGCTTGTAATAAACTAACTTCTTTTTGTTTTTCTTTTATTGCAAATTGTTTTTCTAATTGGGCTACTTCCCAAACTTTATTTTTATCATTTACAGAATCTTTCCAAATGGCATGCTCTTTTCTATATTGATTAGCTTTTTCATAATTTTTCCTATTTTCCTCTACAACTGCCATATTATGAGAAGTTGTAGCTTTGAGTTTAAAATCATTAGTTTTTTTTGCTAGGTTGTAAGCTTTTTCAAAATAAGGAATGGCCTGATTGTCTTTATATTGTTCGTAATATAAGTTCGCTAAATCGCCATAGGAACTAATTAAGTTGATAGTGTCTTTTTCGGTTTCTTGTATAGATGTATTTTCGAGTAAATATTTTTCAGCGTTACTAAAATCTTTTAATAGCAAGTAGGCAATTCCTAAATTATGTTTTATACTACTTAGTTTAATGTTGTATTCACTTAAATTAGGTGTTTTTTCAATTGATTGTAAATAGTTAATACTTTTAATTAATTCATTTTTATTAAGTGCAATTTCACCAAGGCTAGCTTTTACTTTTGGATAATAGTAAAAATTTTTATTTATTTTTAAAAAGAATTTTTTACTTTCCTCATAGAGCATTTTTTCTTTAAGTGCCAATCCTCTAAAAAAATAGGTGTAATTTAAAATTTCCTTTTCTTTAGGATTTAGATTCAAAGTTTTTTGCGTGTATAATAAAGTAGAGTCAATATTTTGGTTTAAATAATACTGACATGTTTTTTGTAAAAGTTTAGCGTTAGGAATTTTATTTATTTTGGAAGTTATATTTTTTTTGAAATTAAAATGAAATTCTTGCCCCCAACTTGGAGTAAACAAAATAAATAAAATAGTGATAAATAATACTTTAAGATTCATAGGCATAGAGCAAAAAACTTTGCCTAAGATAATGAATTTACTTAATAAAAACTAGATAGAATCAACTATCTAGTTTTTTAACTGTTCCAATTAAGATTGAACGGTTACTATTGTTCCTCTTGATGTTTTAGGGTCTACATCATTTACAAAAGCTTCAATTACACTAGGTTGATTTTCAATTGTAATGTTAAAATTCACTTGGTATCCGTAAAAAGTTTTTGCTTCAATTTCTGCATCATTATAATTGATCATAAAATTCGGAGTTCCATCTTTGGCAATTTCGTAAGTAACATAAATTGATTCTGGATCTTCTTCTTGAGCAAGAAAAACAACTGCGCTTACTTCTAGGTTATTTGTACTGCTAGTATACATTGCTTGTACAAGCGGAGGTAATGGTTCACAAGGTCTGTTGTTTGTAAATGCGATTGTAGATTGAATTTCATCTGAAACCATCATTTTACTTGAATTAGAATCAATTTTACCTGTTGGGGTTGGAATTACTTGCATAGTTTAATTTTTTAAAGTTTAGTATTCAAATTTAATGAAGTAAATCTTGTTATTTACAACTTGTGGAACAAAATAATGTTTTTTTGTCTCGTGCAGCCTTTTTTATAGTATGAAACCTCATTTTAAGTTACTAATTAATTTCTATGATACTAAAAATTGCTTTGATGGTTAAAAAAGACCTTTTTATGCCATTTTTTTTATTCTTCCAATTTGGTTAAATTACTTTTACAACTCCCAAAACCCAATTAAATTAAAAAGATTAATGTTATGACGATGAATTACCCAATTTTAGAAGAAATAGAAATGTTTTTAACTAAAAAATCTATTTCTATTCAGGAAGCTAGTGTTATATTATGTAAAGAAATGGATGTGTTAACAGTAGAGGGAACAATTGAAGGAGGACTATTGAATTTGTTTACTACTTGTAAGATAGAATTATTATATGGTTTGAATGAAGAAATTTTATCTACATCACGGGTTTTTGTATATGGTGGGAATTTTAAATATTTAGCTGAAATTCCTAAGAATGTTAGTCCAACCCAACCTTGTAAGATTCGTGTAAGCGTGAATAAAAAAATCAAACAAATAGTTACGGCTAAAGTATATTAATTTAATTGTTACCCCTTTTAAAATCCTTGTTTATATAATGTAATAAGGATTTTTTTATTCTATATACTGAATAATTTTTGTCTTATAAAATTCAATTTTTTGGTACATTCTGTTGAAAAATATTTTTTGATCTTTGGTTCCAGAATTACTTAAAGATTTGGAGTTTTTTAATTGATGGTAAATATATTCTTGTTCTTCATTACAAATATTTTTATCTGAAGTTACATAGTAACTTAACATATTGTGCGGAATAAAATAATGTGTATCATCTGTATTTGTGAATAATACCGTGTTGTTCAATAGTAAAAGTTCATTGTAAAATAATTCAAAGTTAGTCTTTTTGCTTTGCGTTAATTGTTCTACTTTCTCTACTATTTGTTTGATCTCTTCAAGAACAAGAAGAGCATTGTCAAAATTTATTAATCCGGCTTCAAAAAAATACATTAATTGTTGTAACGAACTGTTAATTGTGGTGTCATTCCAAATTTCAATACGATTTACAGAATTAAAAATAGTTATTAATTGACTCGATTCTTCAAGCATTGAAGTGTTTAAACTAAAATGTTCAAATTTATTATTTTGCTCAGCGTTTAACATTGAAATCCAAACATAGAGTTTAAATTTCGACAAGAGAGAACCACCAATAGTATAATGCAAGGGAATATCTTTAGCTGAATAAAAAGCAGTAGATGGGGCTGATTTGTATCGGTTTAAGATTTGAACAGAATTGGAAAGGTAATCTTTAAAATCCAAGACTGATTTGATGGTTTTTGTTTTTTCTAATATGTAATTGTTACCATTTAAAAATAACTGATCCATTGAAATGGAATAATGGTTGCATAATGCTATAGTTTCTTCTATTGTAAATTTAGTTTTCCCTGAAACTCTTCTGTGTGCCGCATCATAGCTTATTGAAAGTGTTTGAGCTATTTCTTCTAACAACGATTGCTTATTGGAAATTTTTGTTCGAATATGTTTAAGTAATAATTCTTGATTTTTCATATTTGTGAAATTCGCAAAAATAAAAATACAAAAAATTATTTATCACAACTAAAATTGTGAATATCAAAATAGTTTTGTCGTGTATAAATTGATAAATATGAAAAAAATAGTTGTTGAAAAAATAGAGTATTGTCGCTCCAAAGATTTGAAAAAGTATTCTAAAAAAGTTAATCTTTATTTTAAGAGAAAATTTCGATTTGTATTCTTCATTCTATTGGCCTCTTGTGGAGTTCAAAACCCAATAGACAAGGATTTATATGTAAAATGTCCAACGGATACTACAGTTGTGTTTTATGATAAATTAGATACACTGTTTTCTAATGCTAAATACGACACAGAAGTTCATACACGAAGTTTTATCAAAAATTTTACCGACAAACAATTTATTGATTATTCTAAACCAATAGAACTGAAGATTCAAAAAAATCAATTGTTTTTAAAGTTTGAAGACGCTTTGCAAAGAAAATTTGTGCTTCATTTTTATGGTAAACATTACAAAAACAAATTTGTTTTTTATACCAATTACGAGACCATAAATTTCCCACTAATTTTTACAACAAAACAAATGACAAAGTATGCTGTATGTTTTATAAATAAAACGACTCTTGAAATTAAAGAATACTATGTAAGTGAGGGAATGATGTTGTTTTTTGGAGCAGGGCATTCATCAAATAGAATTTATAAATTTAATACAATTAGCAATGAATAGATTTGTTTTATTACTTTTAATTTCCTTAAAAATAAATGCACAAGATACCATTGTGTATCCTAAGGTGGATCTTTTTAAAAGAAATATTTTAGAAATAAGTTATGGTATGCCTCTTGGTCAGCTAGAAGATAAATATCAAAACTCAATTAATACAGCCATGTATTTTAGAACAAAAATTGCAAAAAAACAATTCATCGATTTCGGTTTGGAACTAGGAGCTTTAAATAAACCAAGAAGGGTTAGTTATAGTGTTGCTTCAGCACCGTTAATAGTTGATCCTGGTAAAACAACATTTTTGTTAGGTTTTAGATACAGTAGGTTTTTGTTTTTATCAAAAGACGATAATTTTTGGATTGAAACAAACACTGGATTGGGATGGAAATACATACATTATAAAATACCAGATAAAGAGGAGTTTAAAGCGCTTGATTTTGAGCCAAGTTTGAACACAATTGCTATTTCTCAAGGGGTAAAAATAATGTTCTATGGTTTTGGAATACATGCGAATTATCAATATGCACCCTATGATTTGTTTAATAAAAATGCAGAAAATAACTTTGGTGGATCGAGTTTAAATTTTGGTGTTTCAGGGAGTTGGAATTTTTAAATAAAAAGCCTCAAATGGTAAATTTGAGGCTTTTAATTATTTTTTAATTGACTTGAATATATTCTTCAATAATTACCGGTTCTCCGGTATCAGTTATTCCTTCTATACTAATCTTATAATTTCCTTTTAGGTCTGATGTAAAAAAACTTAACTCTTTATTAGGAGCTAATTCTGTTATGTTGGGTTCCCAAACAAGTTGGTACCTGTAATCTGGAATTTTATCATAAGTGTTTTTTGTGTAATCTATTGAAAAGTATTTTTTATCTAATTCTGGTTTTTCTAATGGTGCTTTAATTATCCATTCTTCTGAAATTTTTGGAACATAATTTTGCTCTTTAGTAGTTAAATTTACTATTCCATTAAAAATATATTTATTTAAAAAATAACCTTTATTTACAAAATTGATTTTTGTAAAATAGGTAGGGTCATAGGTGAGAATTTCGTCTATTTCTTGTAAAAGGAATCCGTCCACTAAAACTATGGTATTTTCAAATAAATCACTTTTATTTACTTCATAATCATTTACCCTCATTATACTTTTTCCATTTTTTTTAACAGTATAGATTTCTGGAATTACTTCAACAAATACTTCTTTTAATGAATTTTGCGGATTGTAATCGGATAAAATATATTGCTTATCTGCTCCTGTATAAAAAGGTTTGGTTTTAGGGTTGGAATAAATTGTATCGCTTTTTGTATGGTAGTAAATGTTTTGAATTTGATTTGCTATAGAACGATTTAGAATAGCTTTTCCATAAATTGATTGTATTTTGTTTGATTTAAATGAGTTTTCATTGATTAAATTGGAAATGCTAAATTTATTTAATGCTATTTTATATTTTGAACGATCATCTTCATAAACTTGTATATATCCTTCGTTGTTTATAGTCTTGTCAGTAATAATTGTGAATTCACCTTTACTATTTGTTGTTGAAATTTTTAAATCAAAAGCATCTCCCATTTGGCTAAAAGCAATTTTTTTATTTTCAACACCACTATCGCTTGATTTTGATTCAATTTTTCCATAATAAATTTCGCCTCTATTTTCAGCTGCATTTTTAAAATCGTCAAGATTAATTGGACTTGAATTTTTATTTAAAGCTGTAAATATATTTTGTTCGTTAGAAAATGGAATACTATCAATTTTATTTACATTTAGTATAAAGCTTCCTTTTAACTGTTCTTGTACATTGAAGGTTACTTTTTCTCTTTTAGTATAAATTGATTTGCTAATTTTTATTTTTTTATTGGAATTACTATTTTTGGTAGTGATAATTGTTTTGTTATTATTCTCTTTTTCCTTTAATTCTTCTGGAATATTTGTATAAGGATTAATAATTAAAATATCCTTTTCAAAGAAAGAATTATAATTTGTCATCCAAGTAGTATATGCAACAACTTTATAATATCCACTTTGAATATTAGTGGGTAAAAAGAAATCGTTGGAGGCAATTCCTTCTTTTAGGATGAGTTTTTGTTTGAGAATTGATTTCTTTTCTTTATCAATCAATTCTATATATGCAACTTTACTAAAATTTGAAATTTGATTGTTGGAACTATTGATACAAATGAGTTTGTAAAATATGTTTTCACCAGCCAAATAGAAGTTGCTATTTGTTTGTAAAATCGTATTTTCTATTACAACAGATGATTGTTGTAATTTCTTGTTTTGAGCTAAAATTAAACAAGAGAGGAATAAAAATATAATTAAAAAATTGCTTTTTTTCATTGCCAAAAAGGTGGTACTACGTTAGACGAAAATTTTGTACAATCTCCACAAGGTGCAGGAACTAAGTAAATATAAGGGGAATCAAAACTTAAGAATAACATTCTACCAGAATTCAATTCATTTTCGGCTAAATAACCTTCACAAGTATCAGAGGAAGGATGAAAGCAAAATTTATATTTTCCATCTCTACAATTTGAAGGGTCAGGGTCAATACAATCATAGCAATCATAAAAATAACCTGGATATTGTGTGTTTGGAAATACATCAGGAAAGTTAAAAAAATATTCTCTGAGAACTTACAGTTGAAACATCAAAAAAACCAATAACTTTTTCATTTGGATTTGAAACACATTCAATATTTCCAGAGAAAAATCCTGGTTGGTTTTGAGAAAGTATACTTTCATTATTAGATAATTGTTTTAAAGTACTGTAATAAGTATATGCTTCAAGGTTTTGCACATATTGTCTGACTAAAATACTGTATCTGTGTTTGATAATAGGGTCTGTTACAGCTATAAATCTAACCATGTGGTCAACTCTATCTTCATTTAAATTAGTTGTTTTCGTTAATATGATGTCATTAGATTTTACTGTTGAATAGCAAGTTCTTGCTTCATAAGTTCTAGGTGTATAAATAAGTTCTTTAGTGTTAGGATCAACTAATACAGTAAAAGGTAACCATTTTGGAGCAATAATTTTATAGGTTTCTTCATATTCATATCGGTAATATTTTGAACTATTTGTTGGATCAAATGCTTTTACCTTTATTTCAGCACCTCTTTCACCTTGAAAAGTTTTATCAGCAACTTCAATGGATTGTATTGGATTTTCATGGGTTAGCAGTTCGGCATCAGATTGGTAAGATTTACCGTCTGCAGTATTGATAAACAATTGGTAGCTTCTTCCTTGAACTGCTTGAAATGCAATGTCAGATTGATAAATTTCATCACCTTCCGAGAAATTATAAATATTTCCCAAATTATCTTTTACATAAACTTCCGCATTTTCTACAAAATCAGGTCCGTTTTCTTCTAACCTGTAAGTTTTTGTTATTTTAATTTGTTGTGATTTTAATTCATTGGTAATTGTTGCTTCAATTACAAGCGCTTCTTCAAAATTTGAAGTTTGTAAATGATAAGGTTCAGTACAGCTTACTAAAACAAATACAAGTAAAATGAATAACTTTTTCATGATTATTAGAATTTAAAGTTATAAGTTATTGTTGGAATTGGAATACTAAAAATAGATGTTTTGTATCCTTTAACTTGTCCGTTTTCAGTAATAAAATAAATAGAATAAGGGTTGTTTCTACCTAATAAATTGTAAACGGAAATATTCCAAAAACTATGTGCTAATTTTTTTATTTTATGGCTACCTTCAATGTTAAAACTAAAGTCTACTCTATAATAATCTGGAATTCTAAATTTATTTCTATCACTATATAAAGTATATTCTGCATTTCCATAGGTGTATTTCCCTATGGGATATGTAATAGGTCTGCCGGTTTGGTACACAAAATTCATTGAGAAACTATATCTTTTTGTGATTTTGTAGTTTAAAACCGAATTAAAATCATGGGGTTTATCAAAGTTTGTAGCAAAATATTCCCCATTATTTACTTTTTCATCTCTAAATGGACTGTCTAATTTAATAAAACTTCTTGAATAAGTGTAAGCAATCCATCCATTTAATTTTCCAATAGATTTTTTAATTAATAATTCTATTCCATAAGATTTACCTTCACCTTGTAATAATTCTGTTTCAATTTTATCACTTAAAATGATAGTTGCTCCAGTTTTATAATCTAAAATATTTTTTGAACGTTTGGTGTATCCTTCTAAGCTAATTTCATAAATTTCATTTATATTTTTATATAAACCCAATGAATATTGTTCTCCAATTTGAGGTTTAACATTGATGTCTGATAATTTCCACACATCTGTCGGAGTTTGTGTCGTATTTGTAGATAATAAATGTATATATTGATAAGTTTTATCATAACTTCCTTTGATAGCTAACGAATTGGTCAACATGTATCTAGCAGAAATTCGAGGTTCAAGTCCGCCATATTGTTTAATAACCTCGTTATTTTTATAGTTTTTAGTTTCTAAAAGAGTGGCTTCGTTTTTGGGCAAACCATTTTCATAGATTCGCTGAGTATTTGGACCCAAAAATGAATAATTGGTATATCGTAATCCAATGTTTACAACTAGTTTAGTATTAATTTTTGCTTCGTTTTTAAAGAAAATGGACGATTCTAATGCTTTTTCGTCAATAATATCTTTTGGAGTTAAGATACTATTTTCATCTTTTGGAGTTAAAAAACCAGGATTTATTTTATAAAGTTTTCCAGAAATTCCGTAGTCTAAATTTATAAATTGATTTATCTTATTACTTTGCTTAACTTGCAGGTTAGTTTCGTTGATATTAAAGCCCGATTTAAACGAGTTCAATTCTTCTTTATGGTTAGAATAGTCTACGCCGTATTTGTAGTCACTATTGTTTAGTAAAACGGCTAAGTCTGCTTTTTTAGAAAATTTATGTTCCCAATTTATCCCAACTAGTCTGTTGTTGTATTTAAATAAAGAGTCGGAGGTAATTCTAAATTTATCATTACTATAGTAAAATAAAGTATTGATGGTATTTTTTGGATTGATATCGTGGCTGTATTTCAATGAAAAATCATAAAAAGAAGCATTACTGTTTTTAAGTTGCTCTTCATCTAAACTTTTAAGAATCCAATCAGAATAGGTTGCTCTAAATGCTGTAGCAAGAGCGGATTTTTCTTTTATTACAGGTACATTTAAAAATACATTACTTGTTACAGGGCCTATTCCACCTTCTCCGGATAATTTTGAAGCATTTGGTTTTTTCGTTTTTAAATCCATTACTGAAGATAATCTCCCGCCATATTCCACAGGAATACTGCCTTTATAGATAGTTACATTTTTTAAACTATAAGGATTAATTGAAGAGAAAAAACCTAAAAAGTGGAACGGGTTATATAATGAAATGTCGTCAACTAAAATCAAATTTTGATCGGCATTTCCACCTCTAACATTCAGTCCAGTGGCTCCTTCACCTGCGGTTTTAATTCCAGGCATTATAGTCGCAATTTTAAAAACATCTTGTTCGCCTAGAAGTATAGGGACATTTTTCATGTTTTCTAAATCTATTGTTGTGGCTCCTGTTGTGGTGCTTTTAATTTTATTTTGAATTTTAGTTGTAATTACAACTTCTTTAATTCCAATTGTTTTTTCAGTAATAAAAAAATCAATTGTACCATTTTCACTAACAAATAGTTTTTTACTATTGTTGGACGCGTTTGGAACTTCAACGGTTAAAGTAACTAAACCAGCTGGAACTTCAATGCTATACGCTCCATTTGAATCGGTAGTTGTACTTAAATTTTTATTTATTCTTACTATAGTATTTTTTACAGTATTATTTGTCTCTACATTTTTGACATTTCCTTTGATAGTAAATGTTTTGTTCTTTATGTTTTTGGTATTTTTTCCAATATAAATTAATTCTTCGTTTGGGTTTCTTTTATTTTCAATTGCAGTAGATTGTACGATATTTTGATTGTTTTGATTGATGAAATAATCATCGGTAAAATAGTCATAAATAATTCTATTTTCCATCAATATAATGCGATCAGAGTCAACATAAAAATTAATTTTTGTGTTCGCAAAAACTTCGGTTAAAATTTTATCTAATGTAGTGTTTTTGAAAGAAGCTGTTATTGTTTTCTTTTCATTATCTAACCATTTTGTATCATAATATATTTTACAATTTGATTCTTTTTCAATTTTATTTACTACAGTTATGAGATTCTCATTTTCAAATGAAATGTTTATAGAGTCCTTTTTAATTTGAGAAAAAGAAAATAAGCAAGAGAAGAGAAATAGAATTAAATATTTTTTCATTTAATTGAAATAAGTTCGTTAATTAATTTAGTATAAAACAGAATAAGATTATTTTCTTTTAACAGCTCGTTACTTTTGTAAAAATTTTGAATTTCTTTTTTATAATTTGGAAAAATAGTAATTAAACTATTCTTGTTATTAAGCAAATAATAAGCTTTTTTATGGTTTAAATAAATTTCAAAATTGTCGTAAAATGAATATTTTTTTTCACCAGTTGATAAGTCTTCTTTAAAGGTTTTAACATGCTTAATAAGTAATGAATCTTCGTTATTAATTTTAATTTCTTCAAAATATTGATAATGGTTGTTGATGTTTAACTTGATGAATTTTTTTTGATTAATAATGAAATAATCAACAAGTTCATTGATTAAAACAATTTCTGAAATAACGTTGAATTTTGGTTTGAATAAAATTTGATTGTTAAGGATGTCAAATTTTAATTTTACATCTGAATATAGTTTTCCATCATAAGAAATGGTGCATTTTGTATATTCATTGTTGTAAAATTGTTTCGTGTCATTGGTAGTGTTCCAATATTTGTTCTCGTATGATAAACCATTGTTTATTGGTAAATTTTCATACTGTGCTATACTGTCATTAACTTCAATTAAAGTTTCTTGCCCATGAAGAAAACAATAAAAAGTTAATAATAAGAGGGTTAACGATTTTTTCAATGTTTTTTTGTGTAATATATGTAATAAATCTTACAAACACAAAAAAAGCCTCAAAATTTAACATTTTGAGGCTTTAAATATAGAATTAATAATAATATTAACCTTGTGGATTATCTTTGTTTTCCTTGTTTTCAGGTTTTTTGTCTTCTCTTGGAGGACGAGGTAATAATGCTTTTCTTGAAACTTTTGGTTTTCTAGTTTTTGGATCTAAACCTAAATATTTCACTTCTAATTCATCACCTTCTTTTACAAAGTCGCTGATTTTTTCAATGCGTTTCCAATCCCATTCAGAAACGTGTAACAAACTGTCTTTTCCTGGAACAAATTCAACAACTGCTCCAAAGTCCAGTACCTTAGTTACTTTTACTTTATACGTTTCACCTTCAACTGGAGCAAAAACTTGATTTTGAATAGTAGCAAAAGCTTTGTCCATTCCTTCTTGTTTTGTACCTAATATTTCAATTTCTCCAAAGTCTCCAACTTCTGTAATTACTATAGTAGTTTCAGTATCGGCTTGTAATCCTTGAATGTTTTTACCTCCAGGTCCAATGATAGCTCCAATGAAATCTTTTGGAATGCTGAATTTAACAATTTTAGGAGCTTTTGCTTTAACAGTTGCATTTGGTTGAGCAATAGTTTCAGTAATTTTTCCTAATATATGTAAACGACCATCACGAGCTTGTTCTAAGGCTTGCTCCATAATGTCGTATCTTAATCCTTCAATTTTGATGTCCATTTGACAAGCAGTAATTCCGTCTGCTGTTCCTGTTACTTTAAAGTCCATATCTCCTAAGTGATCTTCATCACCTAAGATGTCTGATAATACAGCAAATTTTTCGCCATCGGTAATTAATCCCATAGCTATACCAGAAACTGGTTTTACCATTTGTACACCTGCATCCATTAATGCTAATGTTCCAGAACATACAGTAGCCATTGAAGACGAACCATTAGATTCTAATACTTCTGATACTATACGAATTGTATAAGGACAATCAGCAGGAATCATGTTTTTTAAAGCACGTTGCGCTAAATTACCATGTCCAACTTCTCTTCTAGAGGTTCCTCTTAATGGTTTTGCTTCACCCGTTGAGAAAGGAGGGAAGTTATAATGTAAGTAGAAACGCTCTTCACCTTGTTCCGAAGGTAAATCGATAACGTTAGCTTCTCTAGATGTTCCTAAAGTTACTGTTGCTAAAGCTTGAGTTTCACCACGTGTAAAAACTGCTGATCCATGTGCAGAAGGTAAATAATCTACTTCACACCAAATTGGGCGAATTTCAGTAGTTTTTCTTCCGTCTAAACGAATTCCTTTTTCTAAAATTACATTTCTAACGGCAGTTTTTTGAACTTTATAATTGTATTTGCTTACTAATTCAGCTAAATCTGCATTTTCAGCATATTCTTCTTCTGAATATAAAGCTTTAACTTCTTCTTTTACGATAGCAAATTTTTCACCTCTTTCGCTTTTTGCTGAAGCTTCCTGTGCAATAGCATAGTATTTGTCGTATGCTGCAGCTTTTACTTTAGCATAAACAGCTTCATCTTCTTTTTCTGGCTCATATTCTCTATAAGCTGGAGTACCAATTGCAGCTCTTAATTTTTCTTGTGCTTCAATTTGTAATTTGATAGCTTCATGAGCAAATTTAATGGCTTCAACCATTTCCGCTTCTGAGATTTCTTTCATCTCACCTTCCACCATACAAACAGAATCTTTAGAAGCTCCAATCATCATGTCGATGTCAGATTGTTCTAATTCTTCACGGCTAGGATTGATGATTAATTTTCCATTTACACGACCTACTCTTACTTCAGAGATTAAGTTGTAAAAAGGAATGTCTGAAACAGCTAATGCAGCCGAAGCAGCTAAACCTGTTAAAGCATCAGGCATTACATTGTCGTCATGAGACATTAACTGAATCATGATTTGAGTTTCAGCGTGATAATCGTCTGGGAATAAAGGGCGTAAAACGCGGTCTACCAAACGCATTGTTAAAATTTCTTGGTCGCTAGGACGTGCTTCTCTTTTGAAGAATCCTCCTGGAAAACGACCGGCCGCTGCAAATTTTTCGCGGTAATCTACTGTTAAAGGTAAAAAATCAATACCCGGATTGGCAGTACGGGCAGATACAGCAGTTGCAAGCAACATTGCGTCGCCCATACGTACCACGACAGACCCATCTGCTTGTTTGGCTAATTTTCCTGTTTCGATTGTGATTGTTCTTCCATCACCTAAATCGATAATTTCTTGGGTTACTTTTGGAATCATAAATTGTTCATTCAATAAATAATTTAAACAAAGGGTTTAGTTGTGTTGTTGTTGTGTGTTGTTGTAGTTGTTTGAAACCCAATGAAAAACCAAACTTTGTCTGTCTTTTTTTTGTAAACAAAAAGGGGCACAAAGCCCCCTTGAATTATTTTCTGATGTTTAATGTTTTCAGAATCTCACGATATTTGTTGATATCTTTTTTCTTTAAGTAGTCTAATTGACTTCTTCTTTTTCCTACCAACTTCACTAATGAACGCTCAGTGTTGTAATCATGACGATTTCTTTTTAAGTGCTCAGTTAAGTGGTTGATTCTGAAAGTAAACAATGCGATTTGTCCTTCTGTTGAACCTGTGTTAGTTGCAGCTCCACCATGAGTTGCAAAAATTTCAGCTTTTTTCTCTTTTGATAAGTACATGCTAATATTCCTTAAATAATTATTATGTAAATTGAGTGTTTCTCAATACGGGTGCAAAGGTAACTTTATTTTTTAATTACCAAACCTTTTCTTGTTTATTGATTAAAAAAGTGTTGCAACTTGTTCATTTACAAATTCTAAGAATCTTTCGTCTTCTGTAGTAAATGGATCTATTACATGACTGTCAATATCAATTTGTCCTATGTTTTTACCGTTAACAAATAAAGGTACAACAATTTCTGATTTTACTGTAATGCTACAGGCAATGTAGTTGTCTTGTGCTTTAACATCGGGTACAACAAAATTTGCATTTGATTCAGCTACCTGACCACAAATACCTTTTCCAAAGGGGATAACCGTATGGTCTGTTGCGGCACCAACATAAGGGCCTAAATGCAAGGTTTTAGTTTCGTGATTGGCAAAGTAATAACCCACCCAATCATAATAACTTACAGAATCAGATAATAACTGGCATATTTTTTTTAATTTTTCGTCTCTCTCTAATTGACTTTGAACAATAATTTCGACTTGCGGTTTTAAATTTTCAAAATTCATAAATTTATTTTTTGCAAAATTAAATTTTAAAAAGTTAAGAAAAATTATATTTTTGTTAAAAATCACTATTTTGAAAAACATCATTAAACAACATAAACCCTTTTTTGTTTTTTTGTTAAAGTTTTTAGTGTTCTATTTAGTTTTTACTGTTTTATACAAGTTGTTTTTAAATGAATTTAAAATGGAGAAAAATGAAGTAGATTACATTACTGAAAATGTTGCAGAACAAACTAAAGTAACTTTGGTGTTCTTTGGTAAAGATTGTGAAATTTCAAAACATGAATTTGAACCTTCGTATAAAATTCTTTATCAAGGCAAGTATGTTGCTAGGGTAATTGAAGGATGTAATGCTATTAGTGTTATTATTTTGTTTGCTTCATTTATTTTTGCTTTTTCAACTTCGTTCGGAAAAACCTTCTTATATATATTTTTGGGTTCCATTTTGATTTATGTTTTAAATTTTTTCAGAATAGCTTTATTGAGCGTAGCTTTATATCATTTTCCTCAATACGAGCATGTATTGCATAATATTGTTTTTCCTCTTGTGATTTATGGGATAGTGTTTTTACTTTGGATTTTATGGGTAACAAAAATTTCTGGATATGTGGCAAAAGTTACTGCAAAATAAAAAGCAATTAGTTTTTGTATTATTATTTGTTTTAGGGCTAGTGTTAATTCGAGCTTTTGAAAATGAATTGTTTTATGATCCTTTTTTAGAATTTTTTAAAGATGATTTTCAAAACCATAAACTGCCTAAATTTAATTCCATTCAATTGTTTTTTGGATTGCTTTTTCGCTATACATTAAATAGTATTTTTACCGTTCTAATTATTAAAACTTTATTTCAACAAAAATCTATTGTAAACCTAACTCTTTTTTTGTTGTTACTCTTTTTTTGTGTTTTGGTAATTGCGATGTTTTTTATTTTACATTTTTCAAAACAACCGGATTATTTAACTCTTTTTTATATTAGAAGATTTTTAATTCAGCCTTTGTTTTTAATATTATTTATTCCTGCCTTTTTTTATCAAAAAACAGTACAATAAATTTCGTAACTTTATAAAAATAATTTTTCATGAAAGTTACAAAATTTTCTGGCGAAATAGTAGACTATGATCAATCTAAATTGGTGCGTTCTTTAAAAAAATCAGGAGCTAATGATGTGGTTGTGTCTGAAATTTTGAATATTATAGAGCCACAATTGTATGATGGTATTTCTTCTAAAAAAATTTACAAGTTAGCTTATCAGCTGTTAAAGAAAAATTGTTCCAATGTGCATGCCGCTCGCTACAATTTAAGAACGGCATTATTGGGATTAGGGCCTGCCGGATTTTATTTTGAAAAATATATAGCTAAAATACATGAATATCTTGGATTTGATACTACAACAAATGTTATTTTAAATGGTACTTGTGTTTCACATGAAATAGATGTTGTGTTGTTGAAAGACGAGAAAATTAAAATGATCGAATGTAAGTTTCATTCTAGTAATGATGCAAAATCGGATGTGAAAATACCTATGTATATTTTGTCTCGTTTCAATGATTTAAAAAATAGAGATTTTCAATTGTTTGGTAAAACAAGGCAAATTGAAAGTTGTTTGATTGTTACCAATAATAAATTCACTGAAGATGCTTTAAAATTTGGTAACTGTTCAAATTTAGAATTATTAAGTTGGGATTATCCAGAAAAAAATGGATTGCGTGAACTTATCGATAAATTGAAATTATATCCTGTAACTTGTTTAACCACATTGACACAAGTTGAAAAAGAAAAATTATTGGCTGTTGAAATTATTACAGTTAAAGAGTTAGTAGAACAAAACGATTGGCTAGAAAAATTAGAAATTAGCAAACCGAGAATTAGAAGAATTTTAGCGGAAGCTCATCAATTATAATAGTTGTTATGAAAATACATTTTTTAGGTGCAGCAAGCACAGTCACAGGTTCAAAAATTTTAGTTGAAACACAAGGATTAAAAATTTTAATTGATTGTGGAATGTTTCAGGGTTTAAAAATATTAAGAGAATTAAATCGAGAACCGCTAGCTGTACCCCCAAGTACTATTGATTTTGTACTTCTAACTCATGGACATTTAGATCATTGTGGATGGTTACCCAAGCTAGTTGCAGATGGATTTAATGGAAAAATATTTTGTACACATCCAACGAAAGAAATTACAAAACTAATCTTAGAGGATAGTGCCAAAATTCAGGAAGAGGAAGCAGAAAGAGCGAATAAAGAAAATTTTTCAAAGCACAATCCGGCAACGCCACTTTATACAGTAGAAGATGTAGAAAAAGTACTGCCTCTTTTTAGAGTTGTTGATAAAGATCTTGAAATTAAAATAGAGGATAATGTTTGGTTTAAATTCTTTTATGCTGGACATATTTTAGGCGCTTGTTCTATTGAATTACATATTGAAAATAAAACCTTAGTGTTTTCAGGAGATATAGGGCAAGATGACGATGTATTAATGTTTCAACCTGAAAAACCAAAAGCAGCAGATTATATTTTTTTAGAAAGTACCTATGGAAATAGAATTCATCCGCAAGAAGATACTTTATTGCTTTTAGAAACAATAATAAATAATACGTATGAACGAAATGGGAATGTAATCATTCCAAGTTTTGCTGTAGAACGTGTACAAACGGTTATGTATTTATTATGGCAATTAAAAAAACAAAATCGAATTCCTGATATAAAATATATAATTGATACCCCAATGGGTATTAGTGTGTTAGATGTGTTTAGGGCTAATTTAAAATGGCATAAATTAACTCCTAATGAAAGTATAGAGATGTGTGAAATGTTTACCCTTATTACTAGTTTTGAAGATACTATTGAAGCGATTTATGAAGAAAGACCTAAGGTTGTAATCGCAGCGAGTGGTATGATTACAGGTGGTAGGGTTTTGGCTTATTTAGAAAGATATATTTCAAAACCAGAAAACACGGTTGTATTAGTGGGGTATCAAGCTGAAGGTACACGAGGTAGAAAACTTTTAGAAGGTGAAAAAGAAATTAAAATGCATGGTAACTATTTTAATGTTGAAGCCAATATAGTTTCAATAGAGGGTTTATCGGCGCATGGCGATCAAATTGATTTATTGCATTGGATGTCGGATTTGACCAATACACCTCAAAAAGTATTTTTAATTCATGGTGAAAATTTAGCTTTAGATGCTTTAAGAACCAAGATTCAAGAGAAATATAGTTATAATATAACCATTCCAATGTTAGGTCAAGTATTTGAAATTTAATTCATAACATTTTTTAATAAAAATATTTTATACATTTGTACAATGAATTTCAAAAAGCAAATAAGTATTTTTTTAGCGCTTTTCATTTTAATTGTGAATAGTAGTGCTAGTCTTGTATTGCATTTTTGTCATAATGAAATTTCCTATATATCTTTAGTTTATCAAGAAAATTCACTAATTGATTCTACAGAAGAAGATTCTTGTTGTTCCCCTCAAATTACGGAAGAGGATCAAAAAGAAGATTCAGGGTGTTGTTCAAATCAAGAAATTAAAGTTGAAAAGAAAATTGATTATACTATTTTTAATCATTTCGATTTTAAATTTCAAGCTGTAATTTTTGATGTAGTTTTACCAGTTTTTAAAACAGAGGAAGTAAAAACTACACAAGAACAAGTTACAGATTATTACTGTGATGCAAACGCACCACCGCTCTATAAACTCTATTCTCAATACATTTTCTACGCTTAATCAGTACTTTTTTTACAGTTGGATTTTTAAGTTTAAAATCCGAAGGATATTGTATTACTAGTAACTGATTTTTATGTTTTATAGAATTTTAATTGCATTACTGTTACCATTGGTAACAATTGCACAATCAAGTATAACGGGTAAGATTGTTAACGCCAATAATCAACCCATTTCGAATGCTAAAATAAGTGTCATCGAACAAAATAATTCGTTTTATACGGACGAAAGTGGAAACTTTAGTTTGATTCAAGCCAACACCGATGTCCATTTGATAATTGAGGCAAACGGATATAAAAAAATGGAAGTAAAGCAAAATTGCGCTCAAGATTTTGTTTTAGTTGTCGAACAGGTTTCATCTGAAAAAGAAATTGAAGCTGTTGTAGTAAAAAAAGAGCAAAAAGCCATGAATCGTAGTGTTAAAGCAGTAACAAATACGATTAATTTATCCCAAAAAGAACTTCAAAAAGCTGCTTGTTGTAATTTGTCTGAAAGTTTTGAAACCAATCCTTCTATTGATGTCAATTTTTCCGATGCAGTAACAGGTAACAAACAAATTAAAATGTTAGGATTAACCAGTCCTTATATTTTAATGTCGGAAGAAAATATTCCGGCAATTAGAGGTGCGTTACAAGCAACCGGATTAAACTTTATTCCTGGAACTTGGGTAGAAAGTATTCAAATTACAAAAGGAGCGGGGAGTGTAACGAATGGCTACGAAAGCATTTCTGGCCAAATTAATTATGAGTTACTCAAGCCTATAAAAGAAGTGCCGTTTTATACTAATGCCTATGCTTCTAATGACGGTAGGTATGAGCTAAACACCCATTTTAAAACCAAATTTTCTGAAAAATTGAGTTCTTTAGTTTTGCTACATGGGAATACAAGAAACCAAGTAAATGATATGAATCAAGATGGTTTTATGGATAATCCACAAGGAAAACAAATTAATTTATTGAACCGTTGGCAGTATAATGATGCTGAAAAAGGATTGGTTAGTTTTTTTAATATCAAGTATTTCAAAGATGAAAAAACAGGAGGTCAAGTCGGTTTTTCAAGAACTAATCCTTCAGGATTATGGGGAAGTCAAGTTGATACTGAAAAATTAGAATTATCAAACAAAATTGGTTATGTTTTTCCCGATATGCCTTTTCAAAGTATTGGATTTCAACAAGCCTTTCAATACAACAAACAAAATAGTTTATTTGGAACGAAATTGCATGAAATCAAACATAAAAGTTATTTTTCTAACTTATTGTTTAATTCAATCCTAAATAATACTAAAAATAAATTCATTACGGGAGTTAATTTTACGTACGATAAATTTGAAGAAAATGTGGTTGTCAATTTTACTCGTAATTACGACCGAATTGATAATTCTGTTGGTGCTTTTTTCGAATATTCTTATGATAATTTAAACAATTTGAGTTTTGTATTAGGTGCTCGTGTAGACAATCACAACCGTTTAGGTACTTTTTTTACGCCTAGAGCACATTTAAAATATATTCCATTTGAAAGAACAACAATACGTGTGTCGGCAGGTAGGGGTAAACGTGCAGCAAATATTTTTGCTGAGAACATAAATTTATTAGCTAGCTCACGTGAAATTATTATTCAAGATGCTGGAGGTAAATTGTATGGTTTAAATCCTGAAATAGCATGGAATTATGGATTAAGTTTAAACCAAAAATTTAATTTATTTGGAAGACAACATGAATTGGTTTTGGATTATTATAAAACCGATTTTCAAAACCAAGTAGTGGTCGATTTAGAAAACCCTCAGCAAGTTACTTTTTCTAATTTAAATGGTAAAAGTTATGCCGCGTCTTTTCAAGCAGAGTTAAATTTTAATATTTTAACCCATTTAGACATTAGAACAGCGTATAAATATTTAGATGTAAAAACCGATTTTCAAAAGGGATTACTCGAAAAACCATTGCAAGCCAAACACCGATTTTTTGCTAATGTTGCTTATGAAACGCATATTAAAGAAAAGGGACAACAATGGAAATTTGATGCTACATTTAATTGGATTGGCGAACAACGATTACCAAACACGAAAAGTAATCCAATAAATTATCAATTGGGTGATTATACAAAACCTTATGAGATGTTTAATGCACAAGTAACAAGAACTTTTTCTAGTGTGTTTGAAATGTATGTAGGTGGTGAAAATTTGGGTAATTTTAGGCAAAACAATGCCATAATTGCTTCAGATAATCCGTTTAATGCCTATTTTGATAGTACCATGATCTATGGTCCGGTTTTTGGAAGAATGTTTTATGCCGGATTAAGATTTAAGATTAAATAATTTTTAAGTCGAAAGTTGAAAGTTGAAAAATAATATAAAAGAGAAGAATATGAAAAAAATAATTTTAGCATTAGTAGTAGCTTGTAGTACACTTACTATTCAAGCACAAGAATTAAAAAAAGATGAAGTTCAAGTTACTCAGCAAAAGCCAAACAAGAACAAAAAAGTTGAGTTTGAAGTCAATGGAAATTGTGATATGTGTAAAAAACGTATTGAAAAAGCCGCTTATTCTGTTAAAGGAGTAAAATCAGCAATTTGGAATGCAGATCATCAAGATATTCATTTAATCATAGATGAATCAAAGTGTTCTGTTTTAGATGTACAAAAAGCGATAGCTAAAGTTGGACATGACACAGCAGGAGTGAAGGCAACGGATGAGCAATACGGGGCTATTCACGGATGTTGTCAATACCGTACTCAAGAAACACATTAATTGTATTAATCTTTTTAGTATATTTGGTATACTAACCAATTAAATTAACAACTATGCCAATTAATCCAATCGCATGCTTAGTAGCTGCACTGTCAACTTTTTTAGTAGGTTTCATTTGGTACAATCCAAAAGTGTTCGGTACAATTTGGATGAATGAGACTGGAATGACTGAAGAAAAAGCACAAAAAGGGAACATGCTTAAAATTTTCGGGTTAACCTTAGTGTTTTCCTTATTGCTTTCATTTATGGTAGTTCCAATGATGGTTATTCACCAAATTGGAGCAATTCAATTAGTAGGTGGTGATGAAACAAACGCCTCTTTAATTGAGTTTATGAAAGGTAAAGAAGACGCTTTTCGTTCATTTAAACATGGTGCATTGCATGGATGTATGACCGGATTATTTTTTGTATTACCTGTAACTGCCATTAATGGTTTGTTCGAACAAAAATCATGGAAATATATTTTAGTAACTTCTGGTTATTGGATTGTTTCGTTGACTATAATGGGAGCTATAATTTGTGGTTGGAAATAATTAACATTTTATTATAATACTTTCGTCCTACATTTGTGGGACGATTTTTTTTATCTTGGAAAACCTATCATTTAAAATCTTTTCAAAAACTGTGGAGCTGCCGTCCAATTGGGATGAAGTGGCTCATACCAATCATTTTTTACAAACCCCTTATTTGAAAGTGTTAGAAAATTCAGCACCCACAAATATGGAATGTTTTTATATTGGAATTTTTGATTCTACAGCGTTAATAGGTGTTGCATTAGCTCAATATTTGGATTTAAATAAATTGGAATCTTTTGGAGAACGGGATAAATGCTTTAAAACCATGATTCGAAATTTTGTTTTTAAGAATTTTGCTTCTCATGTACTTTTTTTAGGAAATAATATGATTACAGGGCAAAACGGGTATGCTTTTTCTAAAGAAATTGATTTTGCTAGTATAAGTGAAATTTTATTACAATCGGCAGATGCTATTAAAGGTTATTTTAAAAATAAAGGCATCAAAATTCATATTGTTTCTTTTAAAGATTTTTATGAACACTGTTCTGTTGAATTGAAAAAGAATCATTTTGCTTCAGTTTATGAGTTCAATACCCAGCCTAATATGATATTTTCAATTCCTCATACTTGGAAATCCAAAGAAGATTATATCGGGGCTTTTTCAAAAAAATATAGAGATCAATACAAAAGAGCTAGAAAAAAATTTGATGGTGTTGTAGTAAAAGAATTAATGCTAGATGAGGTAATTCAAAATGAAAAGAGGATTTACGATTTATACTATTATGTAGCAAAAAATGCGCCTTTTAATACTTTTTTCCTAGACCAACAGCATTTTTCAGTTTTTAAAAAACAATGCGGTCACCGATTTAAATTATTTGGGTATTTTATACATGAAGAATTAGTCGGGTTTCATTCAGTTTTATTAAATGGCGATGTTTTAGAGACGTACTTTTTAGGATATAATGATAAAGTTCAAAAAGAAAAAATGTTGTATTTGAATATGTTATACAACATGACCGAATTTGGTATTGAGCACGGTTTTCATAAAATTATTTTTGGAAGAACAGCTTTAGAAATTAAAAGTTCCATTGGTGCTGAACCAGTTAAAATGTCGGGTTTTATCATGCATAGCAATACATTAATTAATAAATATATTAGCAAAATATTTCCAAAATTAGAACCAGAATTACATTGGCAACAAAGACATCCTTTTAAATAAATTATCCTTCTAGTTCCATTTGAACCGTTTCCCAATCAGACATTAATTGATCTAATTCTTTCTTTTTCTTTTCGTATGCAGCAAAGAATTGGGTATCTTCAATTAATTTCTCATAATTACGGGCTAAATTTTCATCGTCTTTTGCAATTTCTTTTTCCAATTGATTGATTTGACTTTCAATTTTAGAAAGTTTATTTTGAAGTGCTTTTTGCGCTTTTTGTTCTTCGTAACTTAGGTTTTTTGGAGCTTCTATTTTTGTAGTTGAGGTTTCTGTTTTAACCACATCTTTTTTCTCAATTTCTCGCATATTTTGAACATTTTTCTGTTCTAAGAAGAAATTGATATCACCCAAATATTCTCTAATTTTTTGATCTTTAAATTCATAAACGGTATTGGCCATGCCTTGTAAAAAATCACGGTCATGCGATACCAGTAGGAGTGTGCCTTCAAAATTTTGTAAAGCTGCTTTTAATACATTTTTAGATTTAATATCTAAGTGATTCGTGGGCTCGTCCATTACCAATACATTGATAGGTTGAAGTAATAAACGACACAATGCTAAACGGTTTCGTTCGCCTCCAGACAAAACTTTTACCTTTTTTTCTACATCATCGCCTCTAAATAAAAAAGCACCCAACATGTCTCTTACTTTACTTCTGTTAGTGTCATTTGCAGCTTCAATCATGGTGTCTAATAATGTTTTTTCACCATCTAAATATTCGGCCTGATTTTGTGCAAAATACCCTAGTTGAACATTGTGGCCTAATTTAATAGTCCCTTCATATTTAAATTCATTTACAATGGCTTTAATAAACGTAGATTTTCCTTGTCCATTTTGCCCAACAAAAGCAATTTTACTTCCTCGTTCCACCAATAAAGAAATATCTTTTAAGATCACTTTATCACCATAGGCTTTAGTTACATGTTCGGCTTCTACCACTACACGTCCTGGTGTAATTGAAACAGGGAAGGAGATGTTCATTACCGAATTGTCGTCTTCATCGACTTCAATACGTTCAACTTTATCCAATTTTTTAATTAGCGACTGCGCCATTGAAGCTTTAGAAGCTTTTGCTCTAAATTTTTCAATTAGTTTTTCAGTTTCTTCAATTTTTTTCTGTTGATTTTTTTGCGTAGCTAATTGTTTTTCACGAATTTCTTCTCTTAAAACTAAATATTGAGAATAAGGTTTGTTAAAGTCATACGCCTTTCCTAAAGAAATTTCAATGGTTCTATTCGTTACATTATCTAAAAACATTTTATCGTGAGATACGATAACAACCACACCGGGGAAATTTTTCAAAAAACCTTCAAGCCAAATAATACTTTCGATGTCTAAGTGGTTGGTAGGTTCATCCAAAAGAAGTATGTCGTTTGATTGCAACAATAGTTTAGCCAATTCAATTCGCATACGCCAACCACCAGAAAAAGTATCCGTTTGGTTATCAAAATCTTCTCTTTTGAAACCTAATCCTAACAATATTTTTTCCGTATCACCTACATAATTATACCCGCCATGAATTTCATATTGATGTTGAAAATCACTCAATTGTTCAATTAATTCAGTATAAGCCTCACTTTCATAATCAGTTCTTGTAGCTAGCTGATGGTTTATATGATCAATTTTGTTTTCGTAGTATTTTATTTCTTCAAACGCTTGATACGCTTCTTCTAAAACCGTTCTTCCTTTAACAAAATCTATATCTTGTCTTAAAAACCCAATTTTTACTTCTTTCTCAGTTGCAATTGTGCCACTATCAGGTTTAAAGTCACCCGCCAACATTTTTAGCATGGTTGATTTTCCTGCACCATTTTTACCCACTAAACCCACACGGTCACCAGCGCCAAGTCTAAAAGTAACTTCTTCAAATAAAAATGTTCCACCAAATGAAACCGATAAATTATGTATATTAAGCATGATATGTAACAATTGTGACGCAAAAATACTATACTTATTTTACCTTTGTATAAAAAAAAGGAAAATGTTTACCAAAGGATCTAAAATAGCAAGTATGATTAAAGGTACTTGTCCACGTTGTCAAGAAGAAAGTATGTATGAAGTTCGTAATCCATACAACTTATCCAAAGCTTTAAAAATGCATGAAAATTGTTCTCATTGTCATCTGCATTATGCAATCGAACCTTCTTTCTTTTATGGAGCGATGTATGTAAGCTATGGTTTGGGTGTAGCGTTTGCAGTAGCTGCTTTTGTAATTTCACATGTTTTTATTGGGGCAGATTTAAAGACCTCTTTTATTGCAATTATGGCAACATTAATTGTATTTATGCCAATAATAATGCGTTTATCAAGAAATATATGGATTAATTTCTTTGTAAATTTTGATAAAAATTGGAAAGAGCACTTACATAAAAAGTCATAATATTTTTTTATAAATACGTTGAATATCTACTTCCTTATCTATGGGAATTTTATTTTCTATAAAATTATATAATTGATGGGCTAGGAAGGGAGCAAACATAACACCTCTAGTTCCTAGTCCATTTAATATAAATGCATTTTTATAGTGATAATGTTGACCCAATAATGGTTTTCTATCTTTTACTGTCGGTCTAATACCAGCGTAATGATCAATTACTTTGTATTCACAATTTATTAATTCTTTTAGATTATTTTCTAGTTCTAGTCTTGCTTCTTGAGTTTGATAAGTAGTTTTATCTTGCCAATTATATGTTGCGCCCACTTTATACAGATGATTACCAATTGGAAGAACAAATATGCTTGAATTTATAATATTTGTTACCTTCAAGTTTTCTGATTCTATTAAAAGTAACTCACCCTTAGTACCATCTAGAGGTAAATTATTAAAATAGGGATTATTATGTATGCCAAATCCTTCCGCAAATATGATGTTTTTTGCTTTATAATTTTTGTAAGTTATAGATTCATTTGAAAACTTGAGTTGAGTGTAATCAAATGTATCTTTTACAAGAAGTTGATTATAATCTAAATATGTAGCATATGTTTCTTTTAGTAAATTAGTGTCTAAATAACCTGTTTGATTTACTTTTCCAAATTTGTATGCTGACTTGATATTATTATTTGGTAATTGTTCTAAAATTGGATGTAAATAATCTTTTAAATTTGGTTTATCAGCTGCGATATACCAATCATTTTGTTCTTCGATAGAAACCAATTTTCTTAGTAGGGGAATTTCATGTAAGAAAGATTGATTTAGCTTTTGTTCTAATTTTTTATAAAATGGAATAGCGAATTCTAATTGTTCTTTTGCTTTCCAAACTTCACTAAATCGTTTTAAGACAACTGGATTATATAGTCCTCCTGCAATTTGAGTTGAATTTTGTGAATAATCTTCAAAAACTACTATACTACGATTGTTTTGTAAACACAATTCAGAAATACTTAAACCAGCTAAACCAGCACCAACAATCAAAAAATCAACTTCTTTCATATGTTTAAATTTTAATTTTAATAGGTAACATATGGTATCGCCTTTTAATCATTGGTGTTTGCTAACGCTAACTTGTTGTTAATGGCGATTTCATAGGTACAAAAATAAAAAACTCTTGCCATAGACAAGAGTTTTTTATTAAGTATTGGAGAAATATTTTATTAGTAATTCCACATATCAAGTTCGAAATTACGTATTTTTTCTTTTACTCTCTCAGATTCTAATAATTGCATTTGAGAGTTTTCTTTCATGTAGTCTTTAATTTCTCTATCGCCATATACGTTTTCTTCTAGGTAGATAACGCCACTAAAACGACGAGAGTTTAATACATGATCAAAAGAGAATGGCATTGCAGAATTTTTTTCGTTGAATGCTTTTGCACCGTGTAATACTTCACGAGCGGCAGGGAAGTAAATCCAAAATAAATCTACATACTCTACATTAGCAGCTTCACCTTTTAATGTATAAACATCTGGAACACGAGGACAAATTCCTAATAAACGGTATTTTAATTCACCCTGGCGTTTGTCAAAGTACCAATAACCTTTTACTTTATAACCTGCTACATGTTCAGGTTTAATTTCATATTTTACAATAAATTCTGGAGATATTTCTTTTTCACCTGCATTTATTTGTTCGATACCTTGATCTAAAGTGTCTTTAAATGAAAGTGCTTTTTCAATATCTTCGTAAGATTTTTTAGTAGTAAAATATCCAGAGTCATATACTTCTGTAATTTTTTTATCTTTAATGGCAGACATTAAAACTGCATAAAGCGATCTTCTGTCTGGTCCTAAATCTACAGATTCATCTACTGGAAAATACAATGGAAAGTTAACACGTTGATTAACATCTATTAATTCCCATGTAGCTTTACCCATTAAGATATCTCTATCTCCTACATAACCATAAGGCATTGGTTTGTCGTTATCTGCGTTTAATTCCGCTTGTGTCTTTTTACCAATTTCGTCTGGTGTTTTTGCATTTAATAAATTAGATTGAGCAAATGAAATTGCACTAAAACCTAATACAGTTGCTAATAAAAAATTTCTCCAATTCATTTTTTTATATTTTAAAATTATTGAATTTCAAAAGTACAAGGTGAAGGTTGTTTAGGTACTTGGTCAATACCTGTAAACTTAGCCTTGATTTCTGAAATTGTAACTACATCACCTTTACCTGCTTTTTTGATAGCAGCTAAAGCAGCAGCATTCATTTTGTTACCTTGAACTACTACTGTTGGTTGTCCAGGTACTTTTAAGTTAAATTGTACAACATTTACTGTTACAGGAAAATCAAAATCTTCCATAACTGCAGTAACTGTAGACACTTCTAAACTTGATTTTGGTCCTTTAGGAGATACATCACCTCTAATTTTCCCTGTTGGTTTTGGTAACGCTTTAATTCTGAAAGGCATAGAGCTACTTACAGAAGTTCCATCAGGTAATTTACCTGTAGCGGTAATTTTAACTTCATTACCAGCACCTGGTTTAATTACAAACTTACCTTGCCCTGTGCTTCTCATTCCTGGCGCAGAAGCTGTAACATTATTAGATGCTACTCCTGGTATAGAAACTGAAATTGGGTTGTCAATACCACGGTATACAACATTCATTTTGTCAGCTGAAATAATTGCTTGGTTTGGTCTTGGAACAACTACATAAGTTCCTTCAAATTTTAATGGAATGTTTTTTCCATCTTCTAAGAATGTAAATTCACCACCAATTTTTTGCTCACCAATACCACCAGCAGTCATTGAAATAACAGCTTGTCCATTTTCTAATTTACCAGGTCCTTTGAATGAAGTTGGTTTTGTATTTTCGTCGTAACGACCTAAAACTACTTTACCTTTCACTTGCTCACCTTGGAAATAAGCATTTTTCTCTAAAACTACAATAGCTTGGTAATTTTTCATTGAAGCTGCATCAACAGCTGCTTTACCTAAAGCTGCAGCAATTACGTCTGATTCAACTTTTTTAGCATCCGATTGCCAAGCACTTAATTTTGCTAATGAAGCAATTGCAGGGAAACCTTTAAAATGATAATTTAAATATTTGTCAGTAGAACCGTCTGTTTTCTTAACGTCTTTAGTATCAAATTTAGATAAGAAATCGTTTAAAATAGACTGGTATTTTTTCTCATTACCTAAAGCAGCTTTTAATTCAGATTTGTAAGTTTCAATTGCATCAATTACAGCTTTACCTTTAGGTGAATAGTTTTCACCAGAGAACCATAATTCATCAATTTTATCTCCTTTATCCATTGCTTCATAAGGAAGTTTACCATTATCTAATTCGATATCTTTAGTAACGTCTCCTTTTAATGATTGTACAAATTCATAGAATTTTTTAGTAGCGTCAACAACTTTATGAGCTGTTGCAGCAGCACCACCAAATTGAGATTTGCTTTCTGTTGCTTTTTGATCTAAAACAGTTAACATATCTTTATTAGTTTGAGCTGCAGAAGTATTTGCTCCTTCAAATTTTTCATTCATTAATCCGAAAGCTGAAAGTACTTCTTTTGACATGTTCATTGCCAACATTGCGACGAAAACCAAGTACATTAGGTTAATCATCTTCTGTCTAGGACTTAAATTTCCTCCTGCCATTTCTAAATAATTAGTTTAAATAGTTAATAAAAAAATAATATAAAACGATAAAACTAATTATCCTCTATTTTGCATTGCAGATAACATTCCACCATACACAGCATTTAATGAAGCGATGTTAGAAGTCATTGATTGCATTTGCTCTTTTAATTTAGCAGCATTTTCAGCAATTTGTTGGTTTGCTTCAGCATTTCTTTGAGCACCATCTAATTGTGCTTTGTATAAGTTATTTAAAGCTTCTAAAGAGTTAGCTGCGCTTACCATTTCGTCAGCATATTTCTTTTGAGAAGCAATTGCATCAACTGTAGGAGCAATGTTTTTTGCAGCACCTTCAAAGTTTTTAATTGAGTTGCTTAAGCTTGACATTAATTCACCATCAATTTTAGCATCTTTTAATAAGTTGTCTAATTTTTGAGATAATAATCCTTGAGCTTCAGTTGGGTTTTCAGCTTTTACTTTTCTTGTTTTAGCCTCTCCACCAGCTAATTCAGGGTAAACTAAAGTCCAATCTAATTCTTTTGCTGGAGCTTCAAATGCAGATAAACCGAAAATGAAAGCTTCTGTTCCTAAACCTGCAATAAGCATTGCGCTTGCTCCTGGCCAGTGCATTAATTTAAATAATGCTCCAACGATTACTACTGCCGCACCGAATCCGTATGCGAAATTCATTACTTTTGGTGATAAAATTGCCATAATTTAAAAAATTTTAGTTAGTTAAGTATTTATTTAGTTAAAGTTGATTAATTTATTATTTAGGTCTTGTACCTGTAGCATCAGTACCCATGTAATCTTGTACAGTTCTAAATCCGATGTAACTTCTAGCTGAATCAGCATATTCAAAATCACGAGTTGAAACTTGTAAGAAGAAAGCAACGTCTTTCCATGATCCACCACGAACAACTTTTCTTTGGTTTTTAGCATCAGGAACGTTAGGGTTCATTGTTGAAACAAATTCATAAGCTCCCGGATCGTATGATGATTCTGTCCATTCAGAAACATTTCCTGCCATATTGTATAAGTTGAAATCATTTGGCTCGTATGATCTAGCTTCTACAGTGTATAAAGCTCCATCGGCTGCATAATCCCCTCTGTTAGGTTTGAAGTTAGCTAAGAAACATCCTCTGTCGTTTTTAGCATAAGGTCCTCCCCATGGGTAAGTTCCTGATTCAATTCCACCTCTTGCAGCATATTCCCATTCTGCTTCTGTTGGTAAACGGAACGAGTTAACTTGATCTCTACCTTTTTGTTTTTTTACATATGAATTTTTATACATTGTTCTCCATGCACAAAATGCTTTAGCTTGTTTCCATGAAACTCCAACTACAGGATATTCTCCATAAGCTTGGTGCCAAAAATAATCATTGTGCATTGGTTCGTTGTAAGAATATGCAAAGTCTTTAATCCATACAGTAGTATCAGGGTAGATTTCAATTGGAGGTGCATCTTCATAGAAATTCTTACGACCTTTTTTCTTAACTGCTTTGTTTAAGTCAACTTGGTTGTATTTGAACTTTAATTTAGAAACATCAATCGTTTTTAACCCGTTAAACGATTCAGATTCAGGTAAATACATTGAGTCCATAACTTCAACGTAATGCTCATCTGGATATTTAGATGTTTCCGTAATTAGTTTGATTTTCTTGTTTAATTTTCTATTAGCATAAGGATCTTTATCAGTTCCTACGCTATAGTAGTTTTCGTACATATATTTATCATATGCCGTCATTTTTTCTGGATCAGTATCAGCAAAACCATAGTCACCTATGCTTCCTCCACCTTTTCCGCTTCTTGCTCCATCTGCTGGTTTTTGACCAACTTCTTCAGCTAAAATAGCTAATCTAGTTCTAATAGTAGAATCCTTTACCCACTCAACAAATTGACGATATTCACTGTTTGTAATTTCAGTTTCATCCATGTAAAAAGAACGAACTGTTACAGTTTTAGTTGGTGCATCTTGAATGTTGGCTAAATCATCATCTGATTTACCCATAATGAATGCTCCACCTGGGATAAGGGTCATACCGTATGGCTTTTCAGAATGCCATTTTTTACCTTTAACTCCCACTAGCTCGCCTTTGTCGCCTTTGCCACAACTTGCAAGTAAAGCTAATGCCGCTGATAGTACTAAAAATTTTTTCATATAAAATTGGGTTAAAAACTTATATTTATTTGAGGGCGTAAACCTATTTAATTATTTTGACATATACAATACTTTCCTTAAAAAAAATATAAAAAAGTGTTTTTTATCGATAAATTTAACACTTTTGTCGTTATTAAATATAGTTTTTCCTATGTGCCTTCCACCATCTTTCAGGTATTTCTTGTTCACATGCAGCTAAATAATCTTCATAGGTACATGGTAACAACGTAATTTTGTTTGTTTTATTGTAATTATTGGATAAATTTATTTCTATCCACCATCTTTCAGATCGATTGCTTTTGTAAAAAACTAATTCTTCTTCTTCAATCAATACAATGTATTTAAAATAATTCGTTTTGTCTTCAAATGGGAATTCATACGAACGATAATGATAACCTTCAATAAAATACCAAATTATTTGTGTAATTAAAGGCATCTCATTTTTTGTGAAGTTTTGATTGAATATTCCAAATGAAGTTACTTTATCGCTAATTCCAGCATATCTTGATAAAGCACAAATTTCTCTTCCATCAAAACCATTTGATTGAAAATTGTTGGTATTGCCAGAATCAGCGCTTTTAATTGAATTTAAATCTAATGATATTAAATCGGCATCTCGGAAAACTGGTTCAACTACTGCTGGATTTTTTATGATTTCTCCTAACCTAAAAGCATCAAAGTATAATTTCTCTATTAAATCAATTTCTTCTTGAGAATTATAATAGGTTTGATATCCAATGTTACTGTAGTTAAACAAATTATTAGGTTCTTCAACTATAATCTTAGATAAAAAGGAATCAGAAGCTAAATTCTCTTCTTTTGCAAAATCAAATTTATGATCTATAGCAACTAAATTTACCATTTGTTCCAGGTTGTCATAGGCTCTATACATGGCATAAGTAAGATCCTGTGATCCTCCAATGATAATTGGTAAAATTTTATTTTTAATTAATTCAGCACAAATAGTTTTTACTACATAATAGGTGTCTGTGATTTCGTTACCTATCATAATGTCGCCTAAATCGGCAATTCCTTTTTGCCAATTACCGGGAAATAATTTATAGAATTGTTTTCTAAATTCATTGAAGTTGTACACTTCATTTTCTAATTCTGCTCCTCTGTTTTCGTTAACACAAATAAGTGCAATAGAAATGGTCTCTAAATTCGGAAAATCTGTTTCGGTATGAAGTACAACCTTCTTACCTAATGTTTGATTAGATAATGTCGTGATATATTTTTCAATATCAGGGGATACAGGTTGTAAAAAATCAAATGACATAAAAATTATTTCTTTTTAGTAGTTTTTTTTGCAGTTGTTTTTGTAGCTGTTTTTTTTGTTGGTGCTTTTTGTTCAATTAGTTCTTTTACTTTTTCTAGTGTTAAAGCCGCAGCATCTACCTCTTTAGATAACTCTATTTTAATTTTTCCTTTTAAAATGACCGATTTACCCCAACGTGCTTTCTCTACTTTTATACCTTCACTTTCCCAGTTGTGTATTACTTTGTCAATATCTTTTTGGATTTTTTCTTGAATTAATTCCACAACATCAGCATTTGATAGCTTATCAAAGTTGTATTTTTTATTTACATTGATAAACATGCCATTCCATTTTATAAAAGGACCAAATCGGCCTACTCCTTTTTGAACAGGCATGCCTTCGTATTCTGCAATAGGTGCATCGGCTTGTTCTTTTTCTAGAATAAGTTCTTTTGCTCTTTCCAGTGTAACGTCTAATGGGTCTTCTCCTTTTGGTAATGAAATGAATTGTTTTCCAAATCGAACATAGGGTCCAAATCGACCATTGCTCACTTCAATTTCTTCATCTTTATAATTTCCTAAAATTTTTGGCAATAAAAATAAGTTTAAAGCCTCTTCTAGTGTAATTGTACTTATATTTTGTTCTGCACGTAAACTTGCAAATTGTTTTTCCTCATCTTCTTGATTGCCTATCTGTGCCATAGCGCCATAGCGACCTAAACGCACAGAAACTTGTTTGCCCGATTTTGGATCAACCCCTAAAATACGTTCTCCTGTTTCTCTCTCGGCTGTTGTTTCAACTTTGTTTACAATAGGGTGGAAGTGGTTGTAAAAATCTTTCATCATTTTACTCCAATCTTCTTTTCCTTCTGCAATTTCATCAAAATCTTGTTCTACTTTAGCAGTGAAATTGTAGTCTAAAATTGTTTCAAAATTTTTCACTAAAAAGTCATTTACAATACCACCAATATCGGTTGGGACTAACTTACCTTTGTCAGAACCTGTGTTTTCTTTTAAAGTTTCCGATTTAATTTCGTTTCCTTTTAAAATTAACTGCTGGTATTTTCTTTCTGAACCTTCAAAACTACCTTTTTCAACATAATTTCTATTAATGATCGTTGAAATAGTTGGCGCATAGGTTGAAGGACGACCAATTCCTAATTCTTCTAATTTCTTTACTAAAGAGGCTTCTGTATATCTTGATGGCGGTCTGCTAAAGCGTTCAGTAGCTGTAATAAAATTATTTTTTAATATTTCATTTACTTTTAAAGCCGGTAACATGCCTTCTTGTTCTTCTTCATCGTCATCATTACCTTCTAAATACACTTTTAAGAACCCTTCAAATTTGATTACTTCTCCAGTTGCGGTAAAGTTCTCATTATGTTTATTGGCTTCAATTTTAACATTAGTACGTTCTAATTCGGCATCACTCATTTGGGATGCAATTGTTCTTTTCCAAATTAAATCATACAAGCGGGCTTGGTCTCTGTCGATATCCACGGTATGACGACTAAGGTCTGTCGGACGAATGGCTTCGTGAGCTTCTTGTGCCCCTTTTGATTTTGTATTGTAATTTCTTGGTTTGCTGTATTCTTTTCCGTAATACGAAGTAATTTCAGCTTGTGCGGCCGACATCGCTTCTTGAGAAAGATTCACACTGTCGGTTCTCATGTAAGTAATCAATCCGGCTTCGTATAAACGTTGTGCAATTTGCATAGTAATACCAACGGGTAAATATAATTTACGAGCGGCTTCCTGCTGTAAAGTTGAAGTAGTGAATGGCGCTGCAGGTGATTTTTTGGTTGGTTTGGTTTCTAAATCACCAACTTTAAATTCGGCACCTATATTTTTTTCTAAAAAAGCTTGTGCTTCTTCTTTCGTGCTGAAATTTTTATTCAGTTTAGCTTTAACAACTTTTCCGGCTTCATTTGTAAATTCAGCGCTAATAGAATAACTGGCTACCGCTTTGAAGTTTTGAATTTCTCTTTCACGTTCCACAATTAAACGTACCGAAACAGATTGTACACGACCTGCAGATAAACCACCTTTTACTTTTTTCCATAAAACGGGTGATAGTTCGTATCCAACTAATCGGTCTAAAACTCTACGGGCTTGTTGTGCATTTACTAAATTGTAATCAATGCCTCTTGGATTTTCAATTGCTTTTTGAATAGCTGTTTTTGTAATTTCGTGGAAAACAATACGCTTGGTTTTGTTTTGATCCAATTTCAATTCTTCTGCTAAATGCCACGCAATGGCTTCTCCTTCACGGTCTTCATCGGATGCTAACCAAACAGTTTCTGCTGATTTTGATAAGTCTTTAAGTTTTTTTACTAAGGCTTTCTTGTCTGAAGAAACTTCATATTTAGGTTTAAAGTTATTTTCAATATCCACACCAATTTCCTTAGAAGGTAAATCCGCAATATGTCCGTAACTCGATTCCACTTGGAAATCTTTACCTAAAAATTTTTCAATAGTTTTCGCTTTTGCAGGCGACTCCACGATGACTAAATTCTTTGCCATTTTCACAATTTTGATGGGACAAAAGTAGAAGTTTTTTTTAACATATATATATAGGTGTATTTTTTTCTTTTTTTGGAGCACACATTTTCTTTTTCTAAAGAAGTGCTTTCCCGCCATTCGCTATACAAGGTATACGCTGCTGTCGGGGCTAGTATTCCACTGCTTTTTTCATAATTTCATGCTAAATTATCTGCCAACTTGTCATAAAATCAAATTTAGTATTATCTTTGCAATCCCAATTTTATAGTGGAAAAGGTTATGGAAGAAAAGGTAATTGAAGAAAATAAACAAGGAACCAGTTTAGTTCAAGATCAAATAGAAGGAAATCAAAAGAAATTATTCATTGAGAGTTATGGTTGTCAAATGAATTTTTCTGATAGTGAAATTGTGGCTTCTATATTATCTGAACAAGGGTATAATACAACGCAAAATCTAGAAGAAGCAGATTTGGTGTTAGTAAATACCTGTTCTATTCGTGATAAAGCCGAGCAAACCGTTAGAAAACGTTTGCAAGAATATAACGCCATCAAAAAAATTAATCCGTCTATGAAAGTAGGGGTTTTGGGTTGTATGGCCGAGCGTTTAAAAGAAAAGTTTTTAGACGAAGAAAAAATTGTGGACATGGTGGTTGGGCCAGATGCCTATAAGGATATTCCAAATCTTTTAAAAGAAGTGGAAGAAGGAAGAGACGCTATCAATGTTATTCTTTCTAAAGAAGAAACGTATGGTGATATTCAACCGGTTCGATTAAGTAGTAATGGTGTATCGGCATTTGTTTCTATTACCCGTGGTTGTGATAATATGTGTACGTTTTGTGTAGTTCCTTTTACCCGTGGACGTGAACGCAGCCGTGAACCCGAAAGTATTATTCAAGAAATTCAAGATTTGTGGGATAAAGGATTTAAAGAAGTAACGTTGTTAGGTCAAAATGTAGATAGCTATTTATGGTATGGCGGCGGATTGAAAAAAGATTTTGAAAAAGCGTCAGAGATGCAAAAAGCTACTGCAGTTGATTTTGCACAGTTGTTGGATCGTTGTGCTACAACTTTTCCAAAAATGCGTTTCCGTTTCTCCACTTCAAATCCACAAGACATGCATTTGGAAGTGATTGAAGTAATGGCGAAACATCATAATATTTGCAAATACATTCACTTGCCAGTTCAATCTGGAAGTACAAGAATTCTTAAAGAAATGAACCGCCAGCATACGCGTGAAGAATACATGACATTAGTTGATAATATTTACAGAATTATTCCAGATATTTCTTTGTCACAAGATATGATTGCAGGCTTTCCAACAGAAACGGAAGAAGACCATCAAGATACGTTGTCGTTAATGGAGCATTGTAAATATGATTTCGGATTTATGTTTGCTTATTCTGAGCGTCCCGGTACTTTAGCTGCTCGTAAAATGGAAGATGATGTGCCTGAAGCAGTAAAGAAAAGGCGTTTAAATGAGATCATCGATTTACAACAAAAAATGGCTTTAGAGCGCACTAAACGTTTTGTAGGTCAGGTTGTTGAAGTCTTAGTTGAAAAAGATTCTAAACGTTCAAATTTACATTGGTCAGGACGTAATTCTCAAAATATTGTAGTTGTTTTTCCAAAAGAAAATTACAAGCCAGGCGATTTTGTAAACGTAAAAATAACCGATTGTACTGCGGCAACTTTAATTGGTGAAGCTGTAGGATATTCAGAAATAATGAATTAATTTTTTGTTTCAAGTTTCAAGTTTGAAAGTTTTCAGTTAACTTTCTAAACCTGAAACTTGAAACCAGAAACAAAACATATGGAATCAATACAAAACATAAAACAACGTTTTGAAATTATTGGGAATGACCCTAAATTAAATCGTGCTGTGGAGAAAGCCATTCAAGTTGCTCCCACGGATATTTCTGTATTGGTAACTGGTGAAAGTGGTGTTGGTAAAGAAAGTATTCCGAAAATTATTCACGCACTTTCACATAGAAAACATGGAAAATATATTGCCGTAAACTGTGGCGCAATTCCTGAAGGAACTATAGATAGTGAGTTGTTTGGGCATGAAAAAGGAGCTTTTACTGGAGCCACTTCTACACGTGAAGGGTACTTTGAAGTTGCAGATGGGGGAACTATATTTTTAGATGAAGTAGGAGAGTTGCCATTGACTACACAGGTGCGATTATTGCGTGTGTTAGAAAATGGAGAATTTATTAAAGTTGGTTCGTCACAAGTGCAAAAAACCAATGTGCGTATTGTAGCGGCAACCAATGTTAATATGCAAGAAGCGATTGAAAAAGGAAAATTTCGTGAGGATTTGTATTACCGATTAAGTACGGTTGAAATTCAACTTCCACCCTTACGAGATAGAAAAGACGATATTCATTTGTTGTTTCGAAAATTTGCTTCGGATTTTGCACATAAATACAAAATGCCACCTATAAAATTAACTGATGATGCTGTTCGGTATTTACTACATTACCGTTGGAGTGGAAATATTAGACAATTAAGAAACGTAGCGGAGCAAATATCGGTTTTAGAAACAAATAGAGATGTGACTTTAACTACCTTACAAGCTTATTTACCTGCTAATGAAAGAAGTTTACCTCAGGTAGTCAATGAAACAAAAAGTTCAAGTGATTTTAGTAACGAAAGAGAAATTTTGTATAAAGTGCTTTTCGATATGAAAAGTGATTTGAACGACTTGAAAAAACTCACTCTAGAACTAATGCAAAATGGTTCGGCTAAAGTCCAAGAATCGAATAAATCATTGATTCAAAAAATTTACGGTACGGCTGAAGATAAAAATACTATTTTTGAAGAACGTCCTTCTAGTGTAAAAATACTACCTACAGAAGAAGATGTTGAACAAGAGGAGTTTATAGATGAGGACGATCATGAAGATTATTTATTTGCAGAAACAGTAGAGGAAGAAGAAACCTTAAGTTTAGAAGCAAAAGAAATAGAAATGATTAAAAAAGCCTTAGAGAAAAATAAAGGAAAAAGAAAAGCAGCAGCAGATGAACTAGGAATTTCTGAACGTACTCTATATAGAAAAATTAAACAGTTTGATTTGTAAAATGAATAATTTAAAAAAATATATTTTCTTGTTAGTAGCCTGCACTTTTATAAGTTGTAATGTGAAATATAATTTTACAGGGACAGGAAAAATTGATGCCAAGACTTTTCAGGTAAATTATTTTCAAAATATGGCAGATATTGTAGAGCCAGGTATTGAAAGAACATTTACGCAAAAACTACAAAATACTATCTTAAATCAAACGAATTTAAATTTAGTTGCTTCAGGTGGTGATTTGTTGTATGAAGGTGAAATTGTAGAGTATAGAATTACACCTATGGCTGCAACATCAAATCAAGTAGCTGCACAAAACAGAATGACAATAACGATAAATGTTCGTTATTCAAACAAAAATAAGGAAGATGATAACTTTGAAAAAAGATTTTCTTTTTATTATGATTATGCAGCAGATGTTTTACCGCAAGCTGTTTTAGGTACGGCTTTAGATGAAATTTATGAGCGTATTACGCAAGATATATTTAATCAGTCACTAGCAAAATGGTAATTATATGAATATAAGTGATTATATATTTTTGCTCAACAATTCAAAGGGAATCAATGATAAACAAACTTTGGTTCTTGAAACTATTGTGCAAGAGTTTCCTTTTTTTCAAAGTGCAAGAGCTTTGTATTTAAAAGGATTGTATAATCAGGAAAGCTTTAGGTATAATTACGAATTAAAAAAAGCGGCTGCACATACAACTGATCGTTCCGTTTTGTTTGATTTTATAACTTCGGATGAGTTTAAAATTTTCAAAAAAGAAAATTATGATAAAATTCAAGCTGAATTACAAAATATAGAAGTGAATGAATTTGAATTCGTACAAGCGATTTCAGATCATAATAAACTAGATGCTTCGGTTGAAAAACAAAATACCATTGAAAAAGTAGAAGAACGATTAGAAATTGGGAAGCCATTATCTTTTGAAAAATCAGAAACACATTCGTTTAGTGAATGGTTGCAATTGTCAAAATTTGCACCTATTGTGCGTGAAAATGAAAAAATAGCAGGAGAAAATAGTACGGATATTGAAAAAAAATTCGAATTAATAGAAAAATTTATCGAATTAAGTCCAAAAATTGCTCCAACAAAAGAATCGGTGCCAGTGCCAGTAAATATAGCTAAAAGCAACGAAATGCCTTCTTCAATTATGACCGAAACATTGGCAAAAATTTACTTAGAACAAAAAAAATATACTAAAGCAATACAAGCTTATGAAATATTAATTTTGAAATATCCAGAAAAAAGTAGTTTCTTTGCAGACCGAATTAATGATATTAAAATTTTACAACAAAATAATTAACAGAAAATGATACCATTTACAATTTTTTTAGCTCTAATAGTAATTGTTTGTTTTTTATTAATCTTAGTGATTATGGTTCAAAATCCTAAAAGTGGAGGTTTATCTTCTTCTTTCGGTGGTGGTGGCCAAATGGGAGGTGTTCAAAAAACAACCGATTTCTTAGAAAAATCAACTTGGTTTTTAGGAGGAGCTTTAATTTTATTGATTTTATTGTCAACTTTGAGTAATGCTGGTGGAAACGGTGGCTCTAAATTAATTGACGATGCTACAACAGCGGCAAAACCAGCACCAGTTCCAACAACTGCTCCAGCTGCAAGCCAACCAGCTGCTGATACAACTAAGAAGTAATTTACATTAAAATAGCAAATAAAAATGCCAGCCTGTCAGTGCTGGCTTTTTTATTTTAAGTAAAAATGGCAGAAATTGTTTTTGGCACAATTTCTGAAAAAAAACAAGTAATAATTTTAATAGTAAAAATTTAAAGATATGTCGTTAAACATTAAACCACTTTCAGACAGAGTAGTAATTGAGCCATTAGCAGCTGAAACTACAACAGCTTCTGGTATTATTATTCCAGACACAGCAAAAGAAAAACCTCAAAAAGGAACTGTTGTTGCCGTAGGAAATGGTAAAAAGGACCATGAAATGACCGTTAAGGTTGGTGATACTGTTTTATATGGCAAGTATTCAGGAACAGAATTAAAGTTAGAGGGTAAAGATTACCTTATTATGCGTGAAGATGAAATTTATGCAATTATCTAATTAGTACATTCAAAAGTTAAATTCAAAAATTAAAAAAAAATGGCAAAAGATATTAAATTCGACATTGAAGCTCGTGATGGCTTAAAACGTGGAGTTGATGCATTAGCAAATGCAGTTAAAGTAACATTAGGTCCAAAAGGAAGAAATGTTATTATTTCAAAATCATTTGGAGGACCAACAGTAACTAAAGATGGAGTTTCAGTTGCTAAAGAAATTGAATTGCAAGATCCATTAGAAAACATGGGTGCGCAAATGGTTAAAGAGGTAGCATCTAAAACTAATGATTTAGCTGGTGACGGAACTACAACTGCAACTGTATTAGCACAAGCAATTGTAAAAGAAGGTTTGAAAAATGTAGCTGCAGGTGCTAATCCAATGGATTTAAAAAGAGGTATTGATAAAGCAGTTGAAGCAATTGTAGATCAATTAAGCAAACAATCTGAAGCAGTGGGTGATTCCTCTGAAAAAATCAAACAAGTAGCTTCAATTTCTGCTAATAATGATGAAACAATAGGAGAGTTAATTGCTACTGCCTTTACTAAAGTGGGTAAAGAAGGAGTGATAACTGTAGAAGAAGCAAAAGGGACAGATACCTATGTAGATGTTGTAGAAGGAATGCAGTTCGATAGAGGGTATTTATCTCCTTATTTTGTAACCGATGCTGATAAAATGATTGCTGAATTAAGTAATCCTTATGTATTATTATACGATAAAAAAATATCAAATTTACAAGAGTTATTACCTGTTTTAGAGCCAGTAGCGCAATCGGGTCGTCCCTTGTTAATTATTGCTGAAGATGTAGACGGACAAGCGTTAGCTACATTAGTAGTGAATAAATTAAGAGGTGGATTAAAAATTGCTGCCGTTAAAGCTCCAGGATTTGGTGATAGAAGAAAAGCCATGTTAGAAGATATAGCTATTTTAACTGGCGGAACTGTAATTGCTGAAGAAAGTGGGTATTCGTTAGAAAATGCTACATTAGCCATGTTAGGAACGGCTGAAACTATCACTATTGATAAAGACAATACTACCATTGTAAATGGAGCAGGAAATGCAGATAATATTAAGGCCAGAGTGAACCAAATTAAAGCTCAAATGGAAACGACTACTTCTGATTATGATAGAGAGAAGTTGCAAGAGCGTTTGGCTAAATTAGCTGGTGGAGTTGCTGTATTGTATGTTGGGGCTGCTTCTGAAGTTGAAATGAAAGAGAAAAAAGATAGAGTAGATGATGCGTTACATGCTACAAGAGCTGCAGTAGAAGAAGGAATTGTTGCAGGTGGAGGTGTTGCTTTAGTAAGAGCTAAAGCAGTTTTAGAAAACATTAGTGCAATCAATGCAGATGAAGCAACAGGAATTCAAATTGTAAATAGAGCAGTAGAAGCACCTTTAAGAACTATAGTTGAAAATGCAGGAGGAGAAGGTTCTGTTGTGATTTCAAAAGTTTCGGAAGGAAAAGGGGATTTCGGATTCAATGCTAAGACAGGTGAATACGTTGATATGTTAAAAGCAGGAATTATTGATCCTAAGAAAGTAACACGTGTTGCTTTAGAAAATGCGGCTTCAGTGGCTGGAATGATATTGACAACAGAATGTGCACTTATTGATATTAAGGAAGATACACCAGCTATGCCTATGGGTGGTGGAATGCCTGGAATGATGTAAAAATTAAAAAAATCCCTAGTAAAAACTAGGGATTTTTTATTAAATCATTTTTTTCTTGTTTGTATTGATATTATTTGTATATTTGCACTCACAAATCGCGGGATAGAGCAGTAGGCAGCTCGTCGGGCTCATAACCCGAAGGTCACAGGTTCGAGTCCTGTTCCCGCTACTAAGAAAACATATTGAAAATACAAACGCATATCGCGGGATAGAGCAGTAGGCAGCTCGTCGGGCTCATAACCCGAAGGTCACAGGTTCGAGTCCTGTTCCCGCTACTAGTAAAGCCATTCTTATTGAGTGGCTTTTTTTATATTGAAATGGATGAATTTGTGGTATACATTTTATTCTCTGAGGGATATAATAAGACCTATGTTGGTTTTACCTCTAATTTGATTGAACGATTTAAATCTCATAATTATTTGAGCGAAAAAGGATATACAATCAAGTTCAGACCTTGGAAAGTAATTCATGTTGAATTTTTCACAACTAAATCTGAGGCTTTAAAAAGAGAAAAACTCTTTAAAACAGGAAAGGGCAGGGAGCTTATAAAAGAAATTATTTCTAAATTATAATCTCTTGGGCTCATATCCGCCGCGGCGGACACAGGTTCGAGTCCTGTTCCCGCTACTAGTAAAGCCATTCTTATTGAGTGGCTTTTTTTATATTGAAATGGATGAATTTGTGGTATACATTTTATTCTCTGAGGGATATAATAAGACCTATGTTGGTTTTACCTCTAATTTGATTGAACGATTTAAATCTCATAATTATTTGTGCGAGAAAGGATATACAATCAAGTTCAGACCTTGGAAAGTTATTTATGTCGAATTTTTCACAACTAAATCTGAGGCTTTAAAAAGAGAAAAACTCTTTAAAACAGGAAAGGGCAGGGAGCTTATAAAAGAAATTATTTCTAAATTATAAGCTCTTGGGCTCATATCCGCCGCGGCGGACACAGGTTCGAGTCCTGTTCCCGCTACTAAGAAAGCCACTCAATCAGAGTGGCTTTTTTTATAATGGTAATATTTACATTTATTCTTTATAGTTTTTATAAAACTTATTTAGATTTATATCATTTAAAATAATATTGGAAGAGCAAACTCATGAATTCAAAAAAAATTGCAGAATACAGAAAGTTATTAAATGTTACTAAAGAAGCAACATTAAAAGAACTGAAAACGATATATCGAAATAGTATGAAAGAAGATCATCCCGATACGATTTCAGATCCTATAGCTCGTTTAGCTGCTGAAGAACGAAGTAAAAATATTATAGAAGCCTATCATTTTTTAGTGAGTATTGCGCCAGAGACTCAAGAAAAAGTGAAAGAAACTTACGAACAAACCATTACAACTTCTAATATTTTGGATTTTTGGATGGAAAAAGGGGTGTTGTATATTAATTTTTTAGACGGAAATTGTTTTGAATATTTTGGTGTTCCAAAAAATGTGTACATCAAAATGATTAATGCAGAATCCCCTAGCCGTTTTGCAAGAAGACACATTTATAAGGCTTATTTATACAGAAGTGCTAGTAAATTGGTTGCCATGGACTAATGGAAATCAAGATTTCTAATACTATAGGTTTGTTGAGGGTTTACTTTTCATCGACGGTTAATTCGTATTTGTTTCCATCTTCATCTGTTGCAAGTAGTTTGCCATAACCAATCCATTCCACGTCGATTTCAATTTCATTGCCGTCTGTTTTAGTTAAAATTCCATTGCCATACTTTCCGTTTACGGCTATATTTCCAGAAACTTCATTGCCTTCGTTGTCAAAACCATAAGCATTATAATTATAAGTATAATCGCCCGAAGTACCTGTTCTGTATTCGTATTCTTTAGTTGTATCTTCATGATAGGTGACAGCATCTTTTGGTGGTGTTTTTAAAAAAGGCTTGATTTGTTCTTTTTCAATGGCTTCTTTTTTTACATTGTTTTCTTTACAATTAAAGAAAAGAACAAATGATAACACAACTAAAAGGCGACTTAATGGAAATCGTTTTTTCATCCTAATACTATTTACTTCAAAAGTAACTTAGATGAAAAATTATTTTTTACGGATTTCCGTAAAGCACGGTAAATTATTTAACGGTAATTTCTGTTGTAATTGGAATATGATCAGAGATTTTTCTTGCTTCTTTGAGGGAGTTAAAAGAGTTGTAAAAGTGAATTACTTTAGAGTTACTAATGCTGATTTTTGAAGAATTATACCAAATATTATCAAATTCAGAAGCCAAACATTCGTCTTCTACACATTCTTTTTTTAATGAGGTTTTTTGTTTGGTAAACACACATGTATAGCCCATTTTCTTCAGTGGATTAAAAACGGTATGCGATTGCGGACAATTAAAATCCCCTACAAAAAGCAAATTCAATGTTGGATATTGTGCTGGTAAAAATTTAAAGTATTTTATTTCGGTTTCGGGTTGTTTGCTTTTGGTTATGGCGTGAAAATTAGCAATTGTAAATTGCTTGCCTTTATAATCAAAGGTACAATAGTAGGGTTCTCGGTCGATTTCCAATTGGTATTTTTTCTCTAACCAAGCATCACCAATCTTTTTAACTTTATTGGTTTTCCACAAAAAAGCATAGCGTTCGGTTTTGTAGGCACTACTACTCGTTGGGTCACTAATTGTATAATCCCATTTTGAACCTTTTCTGTTGAGCTCATCTGCTAATTTAGCTACAGCTTGTGCACCGCCATCACCAGCTACAATTTCTTGTAACGCCACTACATCATAGTCATTGATGGTTTTTACTATGAAAGCAATATCCTTGTCAGATTTTGAACTACCTAAGTTTTCTACATTCCAAGAAAGTAGTTTGACTTGGGAGAATAAAATATGACATGATAAAAAGAGTAGTAAATAAATTATTTTCTTCATAAATCTAAACCAATACAAACTTCCATAAAACAAAAGTACAAGTTTAATTTTTAAATTGAATCCCAAATAATGCCAAGTTCATCACAAGCATATTCTATTTGTTTTCTTCTTGTTTTATATGATTTTGGAGCGTTATCAAACGTCATGTTAAATACATCAATAGAAATACAAAAATTTAAATTTGGAGTATCTTTTGATTGCTCTTCTAATACTTGATGAATTAATGTTGCTACATTTTTCCTGTCATCATCATTCAATTTATGCCCTTTAACAATGTTGAATTTAATTCCTCCAATGAATGGTTTATTTTTTATTGTGCCTTTTATTAATACATCTGGATTGATATTAATATTTAAGTCTTTTACTTTCAAAACATATTTTTTGTTCGACTTTACCCTTTTAAATTTTAGCAATTCTTGCGGTAATTCAATATTTAAAAAACAATTTAAGGCTTCTATTGATGTTTTTACATCATTTTCTTGAAAATCATTTTCATTAATTTTACTTGATAATTTCTCAATTTCACTTTCAATAATAGATTTATTAAAATCTTTTATTACGAAGTTTATCATTGCTTTTCTTGCATCCGCATATCTAATTGCAATAAAATCCATAGGTTCTTTTTGGTCTTCTATAATTCTTCTTCTTCTAACTGAGTCAGCTTTGAGGTATTCTGCTAATTTGTTAACTGATATTTTTTTCATCCTTATTTCTTTTTAATATTAGCAACGTCTTGAGATGTTATTATGCAAACAAAATGTTTAAATTATTTTGCCATTGTAAATTAAATCTGTTAAAGTATTGGAGTTTTAATCATATTGTCTTGGACAGAAATTTAAGTGATATTTTATTATTCATTTTTTTAATCTCTGCAATCAATCATAATTGTTCCAGCTTTACAGATATATACATCATTAACCTTTGTATTACCTTCATAATGGTTTTTTAAATCTTCTTTTAAATCTTCATATTCTTCCTTTTCAACAGCTTTTAGAATCTTAACATTAATTAATCTACCTATTGGAGTTATTGTGTATAATCCATCACTTGTTGTTTTTGCATTTTCTGAATATCCAAGAATTCCATAGCTTTCATAGGTTGTATACAGTGATTCTACAAAAAAATCGGTTTCCTTAAACAACTCACTTTTACCTGGAGAACAACTGACAATTAAGAACAAACAAATTGAAAATATTAGTTTTTTTTTCATCATAACTATATTTGTAGTATTTAACAATCAATTTATTTTTTGTGACAAGAATTACAGCACCAATAACATCCATCAACTTTTGAATATGTTTTCTTTGCTTCTTTTACTGCGTCATTACAATTATTAAATTCACCGAGATACTTTTTATCACTTGGTAAATAATTACAGTTAGCTGTATGAACTTCGTGCTCTCCAGTTGATTGTGCTTTGTTGTTTACGTAATACTTCATGATTTATAAAATTTAAATTAATAATTATTCCACTTCATACAACCCAACCGTTTCCAACAACTCTTTCTCAAACAAATAAATATCATCAATGGTTTCTATGGGCTGGCGCGTTTCGTTTTTATCGTTGTTAAATAAACCAATGTATTTTTTACCTCCATTTAGGTGTAAACGACATAAAGGTTTTCGGTTATTGTCATCTAAAAGAATTCCGAAATAGGATTGTGTATCTCTATAAACTATTCGATGCGTTGGCAGTTTTCGTCTTAAAATAGCAACTACAATTCTGTACGCCTCTAGTTCTTCATCACTTGTAACGACTTTGCTTTGCTCAATTTCTTCAATTTGGTCTTTTTCTTGAATGATAACTTCTTTGTTAAGCGCAAAATGCAATCTTTCGTTGATTTTTTCACCAATGAGCTGACCAAATGCTTTTTGAACTAATTCAGTGAATTCATCGATTACTTTTTCTGTTAATCTTCCGCTATAGATTTTTGAAGCGAAATGTCTAACAAATTCATTGGATGGATTCTGAATCTCTACATCGATTTGTTTTCTGATTTCTTTAATGTATTTTAATGAACTGGCATTGTCTAAAATCTTATTGACATCAAAACTCGATTTATGAAATTTAGCAATCTCGTTTACTGCACTGTCTTTTAAATTGGTAATATCAAATTCAAAAAATGGTTTTTCATCCATTTTGTTTTTCTCGTCTAAATCAGTGAAAAATTGATATTGAATACCATTCGTCAATAAGGCAAAACGAGTTTTTGACACATGAAAATAACGAAACAATTGCGAACTATGCACGCTCAATTTTTCTTTCCAATTTTTACATTCAATAATTAAAATTGGTTCTTCATTTTGAATAATAGCATAATCTACTTTTTCTCCTTTTTTTAAGCCTAAATCGGCAGTAAACTCTGGTACAACTTCTGTGGGATTGAACGTGTCATAGCCCAAAAGATTAATAAATGGCAATACAAAAGCATGCTTTGTTGATTCCTCGGTTTCAATTTTATCTTTTAACTGATTGATTTTATCAGCTAAAGATTTGAGTTGTGTTTGTAGTTCCATGGTTTAAAATAAATTATCGATTTGAACTTCATACTTTTCACAATTTTGAATATCCAATCCTATTACATCAATAGTTTTTTCTGCGCCACCTGCAAGATTTGCAGCATTACCAAAACCTGTTCCAACAATATTTCGGTCTTTATCATAAAACGTAGCTTTAATATCTAAATAATCAATTAAATTATCAGTATTGTTCTTAACTCTACAATGTATTGTATATGTATTCATTCTTTCTTCAAAAGTTGCATTATGTTTTAATATTTCAACTTCTGGAATTTCATTATTAGGAATTGTAGTTGTTGATTCACTTGATGATTTTAAATGCTCTTTCTTTTCATCTTTACTCAAATTCGATAAAAATCCTATGAAGATTAATACTCCAAAGCCTATTAATACTTTTTTACCCAGTGACATTTTTTTTTGGTTAGTTTCCATAGTTATTTTTTCATTTAAAATTTGTTTTCCAAACTTAAACCCAATAAAAATGTATTCCTTACGGGAATCCGTAAAGTGATTGTTTTTTTTAATTTAATAGTGAAAAAATTAGATGATGCCTAAATCTTTGGCAATAGCTATTAAGTGAATGTTGTTACTCGCTTTGAAGTAATCTTTGAGTTTAGCTACACGTTTTTCAATAGTGCTTTTGCTATTTGGAGTAATATTTAATTTTTTAAATAACCCTTCCATGTCTTCAATAGCCACACCGTTGGCAAGGTGCGTTAGTAAAGTAATGTCGTAATTGTCAATTTCTTTGCCTGTTTTGTCTTGTAAAGTGTGTGCTAATTCGGGAGAAATAAATGTTTTGCCATAAAGTAAGGTTTCAATAGCTGTTTTAAGTTGGCTAATACTATTGCGTCCTTTGTGTACATAGGCATTTATCTTGTGTGTATTGAAAAGTGTTTTTATTGTATAGGCTTTATCTTCAACGGAATAAACAATTATGTTGAGTTCAGACTGCAAGGTTCTAATCACTTCAATGAGTTTTTCACCTGAAGGTATTTCCACTTTTCTATAATCAGCAACAAAAGATAAATCGCAAATTAGTAAATCGAAAGGGGCATTATCTTGTATGGCTTTTTTAAATTTTAATAATGCATCATCACAATATTTTGCGTATTGAATCTCTTCTACGCCCAGTGATTCTAGAGTTTGCTTTACAGCAATATTAATACTGTCGAAATCTTCTGCTATTAAAACTTTTTTAAACATAGGTTATGGTTTTGGAATCTGAATTTTAACTTTAAACCCTTTATTAAGTGCTGTGTCAAAAGTAAGTGTTCCATTAATAGAAAGAATACGGTTTTCCGCATTTTGAAGACCATTTTTTAAATTTATTAAGTTATCCGTACCAATTCCGTTATCAGAATAGTTAATTTGTAACTGTTTATTGCTCGTTGTAAAAGTAATACTCGCTATGGTACATTGGCTGTGTTTTTTCATGTTAACCATTAATTCTTGCAATACTCGATACACTACAATTTTTACTTCTTTAGACGTTTTTATTTGATGAAAAGCAGCTACATTTACAATGACGTTTCGATCGGCCGAATTATATGACGCAAGTAGGGCTTTTAATTTTTCAAGATATAATTCGCCGGTGTCAATGTCTTTATTTTCGTTAGATATATTTCTTGTTCGGTTGTAAATAGTTTCTAAGTTTTCTAATAAAGTATCTTTGTTTTTAGGATTTAATAAATCTTGTGTTTCAGCAAAAGCAATAGTATTGTGGACATCATTTGCTAATTCGTCATGCAGTTTTTTTGCAATTCGAGTTTCTGTTTGATAAGCTGTTTCTCTAATTTTTTTGTGGTTTCTTTTCTTGATTTTGTAATAAGCAAATAATCCAATTCCAAAAAGGGAAATAATTCCTAAAATTAAAAATTCTTTGTGACGCTTTTGTTTTTCAAGTTCGTTAAGTGCTTGTTTGGAATCGTATTTTATTTTTGCAAATTGATTTTTAGCAACTTTTCTTGCTTTCACTAAGCTATCAGTTAATGTGAAAGTTTGTAGAGCATAGTCTTTGGCATTTTTACCATCTGATAATTTGGTTAAAAATTGTAATGCCTCAATTTTATCATCAGGGTTTTTAATTTTTGATGCGAATTTTAATGCTTGAATTGCATATGCTTTTGCAGTATCCTTGTTAGATTGACTGTAATATTCTGCTAAATGCATGGAGGTAGCAGTTAGTCCAATTTCATCTTTACTTTTTTTTCTAATGCGTTGAGCTTCAAATAAATTTTTTATACCATTCGATTCGTTTAATTTAAATTGAGTATATCCCAAATTGTCTAAAACTCGGGCGTAGGTAATCGTGTCGTTTTTAAGGGAGTCATTATCCTTTATAGCGCTTAATACTTTTTTGGCTTCCGTAAATTTATTTTGCTTTAAGTAGTTATAAGCAATGTTATTTTGAATAATTAATTTAGCTTTTAAAGTGGTGGCTAATTTGTGACTTAAATTGTAATATTTTAAGGCCTCTTTATAATCCGCTAATTCTGAGTAGGATAAAGCGAAGTTGTTATACATAAATATTAAATAACTTCTGTCTGTAGTTGCTGTAACGTATTTTAAAGCCTCAGTTAAATTCTCTTCACATCCATGATAATCATTTTTTAATCTTTGAATTTCTGAAAGCATTAATAGAGGATAAATGATTGTGTTTTCATTGTTTACTTTAGAAGAATAAGACTTAGATTTTTCAAAATACACATAGGCTGAATCAAACTGATTTTTTTTAAATAAATCATTTCCTTTGCTAGTATATTCATCGTATTTTTTTTGTGATAAAATGTCTGTATCACATGAAAATAAGAGCATACAAATTAAAATCGGGAAAAGTACTTTTTTTAGTATCATTTCCCGAAATTAAGAAATCTATTTCAAAATGTAAAATAGAATAAATTATGAATTATGGTTTAGGGGGTTTTATTGGTGTGGAACCTCCTTGACCACCTGTATCACCTTCTGCAATGGTGTCGCCCTCTTTTTGCAATAAGGTATTATCCAATTTTTGAATTTTTGCGTTGGAGTTAGAAGTTGGGAAATCCTTATCAGTTGTACATGAAATGGCAAAACTACTTAATGCTACGAAAGCGATGAATACATATTTTTTCATTTTTTTAAAATTTAAATTGAACATAATTTTGGCTGTTCGGAATTATTCCGAAGTCGGTTTTTAGAGTTGAGAAACTCCGGCCTTTTTTGTATTTGGGAAGTGAAAGTGTGCCACTACAGAACGTTCATTTTATACTTCCCGAATAAAAATTCGGTTCTGTATAGCAACACTTTTTTGAAATCAGTTTTGTACATTTGTTTCAATAGCTAGTTAAAACAAGAACTGATTCTGAATCAAAGGAATTGCGTTTTTGTGTGAGTGTTTATAAGGAATTCCGATAATTCTGGTAATTCCAAAGAATACTGATAAATGCTTAAAAATTCCGTTATGGCTAAAACATTTGATGATTACATTCTTGCCGTAAGAAGCAAATATGAAGTTGAAAAAAGTAAGGTTTATTCTGGTTTTCTACTAAAACCTTCTCCTGCTCAATTGCGAGATTTATGCTTGATTCTTCATGATAAAGGACTGTGTAAAAAAGATCAAGAAGTTTTTGAATTGTTTTTTAAAACAAAGCCCGATATTCAATTAAGAAAAGCTATTGAAACTATTGATGTAGAAAAACTAAAAAAGATTTGTAATTTTTTGAATGGAAAATCTCAATCAACTAGTCAAAATTCATTAAATCTAATAGCAATATTGGTTAATTATGAATATCGTCCATTTAGTCTGTTTTTAGTTTCAGATATTAATTTGGAAAAAGAAGATAAAATAGCAACTAGTAAATCTAATATGGGATTAGAAATACTTGAAGTAGAAGCGCCTCAAAAACCACTACCTACAGCACAAATAAGGAAGAAAATTGCTATTGGATTTTTAGGTTTAATTGGATTAACTTCTATAGGTTTTACAGCAAAAACATTACTGGCACCTGAACCACAATGTATGCAGTGGCAAAAAAATCATTATGAGGTTGTGGATTGTACCAATGAAAATGAACAACAGGGATTATTGTACCGTAATGAAAGCATCCCATTCGATGAGCATCAAAGTCAATTACTTAAAATAGAGGTTTCGGATACCACTACTTTTTTTAAAAATGGAAAGGCGGTGTTATGGTATTGTAAAGTGGAAGGAAAGCCCGAATTTTTTAATACTCATGGTGTACATCCTGAAACAGGAAAGGCATTAAAGCCTGTGAGTGAATATATTGTGAATAAATATGTAAAACGCGTTAATTAGTAAGAAATATATTTTTGGATTAAAAAGTAAAAACTTATTCAGTCTGCATCTTTCATCAAAATAGTTGTATAAAAAATAAGCCATTTTTTTAAAATGACTTATTCTTAAAAATCAAAATTGATAATTTAATATTTATTTTTTTAGAGAGTTAACATTTAATTATAAAAATGGAATAAAATGGAATGTATTAGATGATTTATTTATTTTATTTTTTTTTTCAATTTTACTTCTTTCATTTTTACTATTAAATTCCTATTTCTTTATTTTTAACGGAGAAAAGCATTTTGATACTATAATTTTTATAACAAAAACAATTTTTATTTCTTTGTTTTCATCAGTTATATTTTTTATTTCGTTAAAGTGGTGCTTGTTTTATTTAAATACAAAAAAACAATATTGTAAAATAAAATTAAACCGTAAATAATAATTTAAAAAACCGTAATATGTTCTTGTTACGAATACCTAATTTAGCAGTATCCAAAATCATAATCAAAAAGTTATTTTAATTTTTTGGGTTTTTTTGAAAAAATTAGGGGTAGTAATTTTTTTATTTAGTATTAATAAAATAATTTAAGAATAAAATTGGGGTTTTATTGTAGATTATGGTTTTGGATTTTTTAAATTATTTATGTCAGTATTTATTATTACATATGATATTTTAAATGTTAAATCAGATTATGATTCACTTTTCAACGTGTTAAAATCTGCCAATTCTTATTACAGACTCTTTGGTTCTGTTTGGCTAGTAAAAACAGAAGAATCTATTGAACAATGGAATGAGAAAATAAAAAAAGTAACTAATAATCCAGACCAGTTTTTTATCTCAGAGGTTACCCATCAAATGAAACAAGGATGGGTAAAAAAAGCAGCCTGGGAATGGTTGAAAAAATATGATTAAATTAATACTTTTATTGTTACTTCTGTTCCTTTATTTATTTCAGAGTTTAATTTAATAGTTCCATTTATAGTTCCAATTCTTTCCCGGATGTTCTTATATCCAATTCCGTTTTTTGCTTCATCTGAATTAAATCCAACACCATCATCTTTTACTTCAATTAGTAATTCATTTTCCGATTGTGTTATTTTAAAAGTGCATTTTGCTGCGTTAGCATATTTAAGCGTATTTTGAAATAATTCTTGCGCAATTCTGTAGATGTTGATTTTTATAATACTAGAAATAGCATCCCAAGAAATGGTTGGGTCAATTTCGCTTTCAAATATTGTTCTGGATAAATTATTTTGTGAATGCGTTAATTCTTCCAATATACTTTTGAAATCAATTTCTTCAAATTTATTTTCGCCATGTAAATCATGTGAAATCTCTCTAATTTCGCCCTCTATTTTTTGCAACATTTCAATATAATACAATCTTTTTTCCTTTATCTCCTCTTCATCAAATCCATTTAGCATTCCTAGATTTAAGCGTACACCATAAATTTGATTCATAACACCGTCGTGTAATTCTTTTGCGATTCTGTTTTGTTCTCTTTCTCGCATACGAAGCATTTCTATTTGTTGATCTTGAAATAGTTGATAAATTTCTTTTTCAGCTTTTTTCTTTTCTTCTAGTAAAATGAATTCTCTTTTTTGAGCCTTAATTTGTTTGTAAAAAATTATTGATAACAAAATAAATCCTATACCTATTGAACTAATTAATAAAAATAAATTCTTCTTGGTTAATACCTTATTCTCATTTTCAACTTTGGATGTTTCGTATTCAATTCTCGAAAATGTTTCTTTACTTATTCTTTGTTTTTTCGAAATACTATCATTGGTTTGTAAATATTTATCTTTATAATAATCTTTGTTTTTTATATCTATTTTAGATAATGTATTTAAAGATTTTAAGATTTCTTGTCCAATTTCATATTTATACGCTAACTTTTGAGTTTGATATAAAAAATTTACTGCCTTAGCGGTATCTTTTTTAATTAGATAATAATCAGCTAAATCACTAAAAACATAGACATTATTTTTCTCTAAATTATTATCAGTAAAATATTTAAGAGAATAATGCTTTTCTTTTTCAACATCCTTTAAAATATTTGCTTTCATCTTGTTTGTCGAATGATTATTTAACAAAACAGCATATAAATAAGGATTTTTTTTTCTTAAGTTTTCATTGACAATTTTGTTTAAAGTGTATACGGCTTCATTGTATTTTTTTTGTTTTACATACCAAGTTGCTAAATCATTTGCAAGTAATGTTGAATAATTTTCAAAATTTGAATAATTGGCATTTTTCTGTTTTTGTTTGTCAAGATAAATTTTCGCTTTTTTATAATAACTATATGCATTTTCATAATCTTCCAATTCTAATAAATTTCCGAATTGCAAGGCATGACACATGTATAATAATTCATAGTTATTTGAATTTATAAGACATACTAAAGCTTTTGAAACTTGTTTTTCGCTTTCAATGAAATTGCTTTCATAATATAATAAATGGGCCTTATTATAATACACTTTAGCAAGTCTACCTAAATCTTTTGTTTTTCTGTAAATATTTTCTGATTCTTTATAATAAAAATAAGCACTGTCATTTTTTTTAAATTCATAAGCATCACCAATATAATAATAAGCACGTCCAATTGAGAAAGAATCTTTTTTTTGTATTGCTAATTTTAAAATATCTCTGGATACTTTTAAATATTTTTTATTTAAATCTAAAAAATAATATTCTGAAGCAATATTGAATAATAAATTAATTTTAATAGAATCATTTTTTGTTGATATATTTTTAAAAATTGAATCTAAATACTTTTCCTTTTTTGTTTTAGATAACTTTTTATAGTTGTAATCTTCTAGTATATTATTTTTACTAAAATCATATTCACTTTCCTTTTTTTCGCATGAAAAAAGAAATATCACTAGTCCTAAAATAAAATATAACTTATTCAATAGTTTTTTTATTCAAATATATAAAATTAATCTTTTCCTTTAGGCTTAAGCGGATCGCCAATTACAGGAATTGGATCTGGAATTACAAATGTTGTATCCTGATTTTTATTAACTGAATCATCTTCTCTCATTGTGTTAGACATATTTTCAGTTTCTGAAATTGAATTAATTTTCAAGTTATTTTTTGTAAAAGTTGGATTTTCAACTTGTAAGTCATCAGTTGAACAAGAAAATACTGTTACACTGATAAGTGCGATAAATGCTAATTTAGTTTTCATAATTTTGTTTTTTTAGAAATTGATTAATTACATTTTTTCTTATTTGATAAGAAATTGATTCGAGACAACCAGGGATTGTTGTTTCGAAAATTGGTTTGTAATTTTCCCTTTTACAAACGATTATGAAGCTTCATTGTTATTTTTGTACTATGCAAATCTAGCTAAATACTATTTGTAAAGTACTGTTTTTTAGCTAGATATAGTAATTGGTGGTTCTGTACTAGTAGTTGGTATTAAATTGAAAGTGATTGAAAAAAAAATTAATTTTCAATTTTATCAATAATGATGTCAATAGTGTCTTTATGTGATCTTGAATAAGGGATTTGATGGTCATTGTTTAAAAAGACACTTGATTTGCTCACATTGATTCGACTAATATGATTGATATTGACAATGTAGCTATTGTGAATTCTGAAAAAATAGAAAGGTAATGCACTTTCATAATGTTTCATGGTCTTAAATCCGGTAATAATTTTGCCCGTATTTAAGTAAAAATCAGTAGTGTTGTTATCGGCTTTGACAAATAAGATATCGCTTAAATTAATGAAATTGTAATCGCCACTCGTTTTAACGCATATTTTTTCTAATTTCTTTTTTTTTGTTGCTTTTAAAAATTTTAAAATACACTTTCTAATTTCTGCTTCTTTTAAAGGAAACAACATAAAATCTGAAATGTTATGTTTAATTGCTTGATAAGCCGCTCTTTCTTCCGCATTAATGCCAATTACATAAGGAGTGTTGTCGCTGTAATTTAATAATTCTGACAATAATGAAATTGGAATATCTTCGTTAAAATTGAAAAAAATTAAATCGGGCTTTCTTTCTAAAATAGCATTAAAAGCAGCATCATAATCATTGTAAATTCCTAAGCACAATAATTCGTTAAAAGAGTTTAAAAATTCTTTTTTTTCTATAACTTTATTTTCTGAATCTATTATGATGTAGGAGTATTGCACAGAAAAGTTTAATTTTGATGCAAGTTACTTATCATTTCAGAATTTAAATACGGTTTATTTTATAAAGAATTACGGTTTATATATGACTTCAAATTACAACATTTTAATAGTAGATGACCATCCAATGACAGTTGATGGTTATCAGAGTTTATTGACTTTGAATAAAGTAGTCGATAACCCCGTTTTTAGAAAGACCTTTAATTGTGAGGAAGCTTTTAAAATGTTGCATATGCTAAAAAAGTCTAATGAGGATTTAAATTTTGCAATTGTAGATTATAACTTACCGCCTTATGAAAAAGAGAAAATAATGGATGGGTCAGGTGTAGCGAAATTAATCAGGCAGTTGTTTCCTAATTGTAAATTAGCAATGTTAACTATGCATAAGGAAACGCTTTTAATTAATAATGTGTTTAAAACGATTAATCCCGAGTGCTTTATTTCTAAAAATGATATTAATTTTAACACATTTCCTAAAATAATGAAAAGTGTTATTGAAGGAGATATTTATAAAAGTCCCACAATTGTTCAGGTAATTCAAGATTATTTAAAATCTAATTTATCTTTAGATGAATTTGATATTAAAATAATAATGTGTTTGGCAGAAGGTAAAAAAACAAAAGACCTTCCTAATTATATTGATTTGTCTTTAAGTGCTATTGAAAAAAGAAAAGCATTTTTGAAAAGAGAATTAACTGGTAATAAAGCTAGCGATGAAGCTTTGATTCAGACGGCAAAGAATTTAAAATTAATTTAGTTTTTTTAGAAAAGATTTAATGATTTTCATTCCTTACCTTTGCAAAAAATAAATTTTATGTCACACAAAGCAGGTTTTGTAAATATAATTGGTAACCCAAATGTTGGAAAGTCAACGTTAATGAATGCCATGGTAGGCGAACGTTTGTCTATTATTACAAGTAAAGCACAAACTACACGTCACCGAATTTTTGGAATTGTAAACGAGGAGGATTATCAAATTGTATTTTCAGATACACCAGGAATCATCAAACCGGCTTATGAGTTGCAATCTTCGATGATGGATTTTGTAAAAACAGCCTTTACTGATGCTGACATATTAATTTATATGGTTGAAGTAGGCGAAAAGGAATTAAAAGATGAGGCTTTTTTTACTAAAATAATTCATGCAAAAGTTCCAGTTTTATTGCTTTTAAATAAAATTGATAAATCCAACCAAGAATTATTAGAAGAACAAGTGCAATTATGGAAAGAAAAAGTTCCTAATGCTGAAATTTATCCTATTTCTGCTTTGGAAAATTTTAATGTAGAAACGGTTTACAATAGAATTAAAGAGTTACTTCCCGAATCGCCACCTTTTTATCCTAAAGATCAATTAACTGATAAAACGGAGCGTTTTTTTGTGAATGAAACGATACGAGAAAAAATCCTTTTGAATTACGATAAAGAAATTCCCTATTCATGTGAAGTGGAAACAGAAGAGTTTAAAGAAGAAGAGAACATTATCCGAATTAAATCGGTTATTATGGTAGAGCGTGAAACACAAAAAGGAATCATTATTGGACATAAAGGAGCGGCTTTGAAAAAAGTGGGAATGCAAGCAAGGGAAGATTTAGAGCAGTTTTTTGCCAAAAAAATTCATATAGAACTTTTTGTGAAAATAAATAAAGATTGGCGAAATAGTGCCTATCAATTGAAACGATTTGGATACAATCAGAAATAAAAAAATCCCGATTAGTACTTTCTAATCGGGATTTTTTTATTGAATTATTTTATTGAATTCTGCTTCTAATTCCTCCATTTGACTATACCCATTTTCTCTTGTTTGCCGTCCAATAAAGTACAAAAGAATCCAACAAAATAGCATTAATCCCATAACGATAAAATCTGTAGTCATTGGTCTTTTTAAGGTGTAATTGCTAAAGGCAAACATGGCAAAGGTTAAAAAAGTGCCTGCTAAAATAAAATGTAAAAAAATAAAGAAGGTCCATAATGTTTGTGCAGGTCCAAATAACCCTCGTATATGTGTGCCAGAATGTTCAGCGCCTTCTAAATCCTCTAATTCAACAGTTAAATGGGGAGACCAATACCTGTGTTTTTCTCCCGAAACAGTAAATTGAATATGATTGTCTCTAATTTTCATTAAATAATCTGTAGACATTATTTTTTTATAAGCCACAAATTTATCTCTAATGCGTTCTTTGTTTTCAGGAACATCTTTATAAAATCGTAAACGAAGTCGAATGTCATTTTGTGCTTCCATAAAACTTTCTTTTTAAAATACTTAGCACAATATAGTAAAAAAATTGATAATACAATATTAAATAGTACCTTTGCAAATTATTTGAAGAAAAGTTTATGAATAATATTGTTGCCATAGTAGGAAGACCAAATGTGGGTAAATCCACTTTTTTTAATCGATTAATTAAACGTAGAGATGCCATAGTGGATTCTGTGAGTGGTGTAACTCGTGATAGAAATTATGGAAAAAGTGAATGGAATGGAAAAGAGTTTTCGGTTATTGATACGGGTGGTTACATTAAAGGCTCGGATGATATTTTTGAAGGAGAAATTCGTAAACAAGTCGAATTAGCCATTGATGAAGCAGATGCTATTTTATTTATGGTTGATGTGGAAGAAGGTATTACACCAATGGATGAAGAGGTCGCTAAATTACTACGTAAGGTTACTAAACCAGTAATTTTAGTAGTTAATAAAGTGGACAGCGCTAAGCGTACAAATGATGCCCTTGAATTTTATAATTTAGGATTAGGTGAATATTTTGCCATTGGTGGTATGAATGGTAGTGGAACGGGTGATTTACTTGATAAATTAGTGGAAGTATTACCTGAATTGCCTGAAGTAGAAGAGGAAGAAAATCCTTTACCTCGTTTTGCAGTTGTAGGAAGACCAAATGCGGGAAAATCATCTATTATCAATGCCTTAATTGGTGAAGATCGTTTTGTTGTAACGGATATTGCGGGTACAACTCGTGATGCCATTGATACCAAATACAACCGTTTTGGATTTGAATTTAACTTAGTGGATACAGCAGGAATAAGACGTAAAGCTAAAGTAAAAGAAGATTTAGAGTTTTATTCAGTTATGCGTTCAGTTCGTGCTATAGAACATGCGGATGTGTGTATTTTGGTTATTGATGCTACTCGTGGATTTGAAAGTCAAGATCAAAATATTTTTTGGTTAGCCGAAAAAAATAGAAAAGGTATTGTAATCTTAGTAAATAAATGGGATTTAATTGAAAAAGATACCATGACGGCAAGAGATTATGAACGTAAAATTAGAGAAGAAATTGCTCCTTTTACAGATGTGCCCATTTTATTTGTATCAGCTAAAGAAAAACAACGCTTATTAAAAGCATTAGAAGCAGCTGTTGAGGTTTTTGAAAATAGAAAACAACGGGTAGCTACTTCTAAATTCAACGAATTAATGCTCCCTATTATTGAAGCTTATCCACCACCAGCTTTAAAAGGTAAGTACATCAAAATTAAATATTGTATGCAATTACCAACACCAACACCTCAGTTTGTGTTTTTTGCTAATTTGCCTCAATACGTTAAAGATCCTTACAAACGATTTATTGAGAATAAATTGAGAGAGCATTACAATTTTAGTGGCGTACCAATTGATATTTATTTTAGACAAAAATAAAAATTAACATTTTGTACAATAAATTTTATAAAAAGTAGTTTTAATATTGCATTGAAATTACTTTTTTTATTTACACTATGTCTAAAAATTTTTTATTCGCTCTTATTTTATTAAGTTCATTTTTTTCCTTTTCTCAAAATCAATATACTTTTAAAGGTAAATTGGTTAGTAAAACAACAAATGTTCCTTTAGAATCAGCAACCATTTATTTAACTCGTGAAAAAGATTCTGCTGTATTAGAATATACAATTTCTAATAAAAAAGGAGAATTCGAGTTAAAAGTAGCACCTCAAAATTCGGCTACAACCTTGAAAATATCCTATATTAAATTAGAAACTTTTAAAAAGCGATTTGAAACAATTGATTCCAATATTGATTTAGGTTCCATTGAATTAGCAGAACAAGACGCACAAATTGAAGAAGTTGTGGTGAATGTGGAAGCACCACCAATCCGTATTAAAAAAGATACTTTAGAATTTAATGCCGCCTCTTTTAAATTAAGACCCGACGCTAATGTGGAATCATTATTGAAACAATTACCAGGTGTTGAAATTGATGCTGATGGTAAAATTACAGTGAATGGAAAAGAAGTCAACCAAATTTTAGTGAATGGTAAACCATTTTTTGATAAAGATGGTAAAGTAGCCTTGCAAAACTTGCCTTCCACCATGATTAATAAAGTCCAAGTTACGGATACAAAAACCAAAAAAGAAGAAAAAACCGGAACGAATGCTGCATCTAATAATGCCAGTATTAATTTAACCATTGACGAAAAAAAGAATAAAGGTTTCTTTGGAAAAGCAATGGGCGGATATGGTACGGATAAAAGGTATGAATCCAGTGGAATTATCAATTATTTTAAAAACAAAACAAAAGTAAGTGTATTAGCTTCTGCAAATAATATTAATTCAGTTGGGTTTTCAATGGATGAAGTATTTGATAATATGGGGGGCGGGAGAAACGGTTCCAAACTTTGGGTAAATAACGATGGGAGTTATTGGTATAATGGTCAAAATTTTGGCTCAAGTAATGGAATTACCGAGTCGAATTTAATTGGGGCTAATTATTCCGATGAATACTTTAAAAAAGTAGATTTTTCTAGTAGCTTTTTCCATTCGGGTACTAATAATAAAAATTCAAATAAAACAAATAGAACCAATTTATTACCTACGGGGACATTTACAACCAATTCCAATTCGGATACTGAAACCGATACCAAATACAATAATTTCGATTTCACTGCCGATGTAAAAATTGATTCTACTTTTTCAATCGTTTTTGAACCTAAAATAAGTCAAAACGACAGAAAGAATTATAGCGATTCTAAAAGTGCTTCTTATGAAAATGGAACGCTGTTAAATGATTTTACATCCAAAAATTATACTGAATCCACCAATAAAGCCTTTCAAAATACAACAACTTTAACTAAAACTTTTAGAAAAAAGGGGAGAAGTGTTTCGTTAGTTTTAGACAATGAAAATAATTCAAACGAAGATCGTTCAAAAATTAATTCTCAAACCAATTTTTATCAATCGACCGATCCTTCAGATATTCGAGATCAAATTAGCAAATCCAAAACTAAATTCGATAATTATATTGCAACTTTTGAATATTTAGAACCTATTACAGACTCGTTGAATGTGAAATTAGGAACACAATTCAATCATTCATATAACCAAAATGTCAATGAGACATACGATTTTGATGCTACAACTAATGCCTACTCAGCTCAAAATGATTTGTTAACGGCAGCCTATCAATCGAAAACCAATGAGTTGTACACTTATGCAGGTGTAAGTATGAATAAATCGAAATATAATTTCAATATTGAATTAGGTACCACTTCTATTAACAACGTCAATAATTCAGATTATTTAGGAATTGCCACTCGATTAGACAAAAATTTTATGCTCCCTAAAGCAAATTTTTATGGAAGTTATAAGTTTAGTAAATCAAAAAATATTTGGTTTAATTATTATTTGAATTATAATGTGCCAAGTGCTACACAACTATTACCTATTGAAAACTTATCCAATCCATTAAATACCATTATTGGGAATGCCGATTTAAATATCAATAAAACACATTCGGCTTATTTATCTTATCGCGATTATGATTATGCTACGCGTTCGGGTTACGGATTTTGGTCGGGTATTAATTATAACGAATCGGAAGTTACTTCTATTTCAGTATTTGATCAAAATAGAAAACGAAATACCACTTATGTTAATGTTAGTGGAACCAATAACGCTTGGTTTGGAATTTATTGGAATAAATCGATCAAAAAAGAAAAAATGAATTATAGATATGAATTGCGTTTAAATAATAATTTTAGTTATGATAAAGGCTTTGTAAATGGTGATATGTTTACGAGTTCTACTTATTCAATTGGACCAAATGCCCGATTTACATATGAATGGACGGATAAAATAACGATTTCTCCATCTTATAATTTTAATAAGCAGTTTGTAAATTATAATAATTATACCCTTGATAAAACCAATTTTTACACACATAAATTAAATGTACAAATAACCACTTTTTGGCCAAAAAAATGGACCTTTGGTAATGATTTTGGATACAATTATAATTCAAACTTAGGTTCTGGATTCAAGAAAGATTTCTATTTATGGAATACCAGTTTGGCGTATTCGTTTTATAAAGATAAATTCTTAGCAAAAGTAAAAGTATATGATTTATTGAATCAAAATCAAAGTAATCGAAGAACGGTTTCAGAAACAGCTATAACTGATGAAGAAAACGTGGTTTTAAAACGTTATGTCATGTTCTCTATAACCTATAAAATTCATATGTTTGACAGTAAAGAGAAAAAAGAAGGTAGACGTTTTATGATGATGTAATAAAAAAGGGTTTTCGAAAGAAAACCCTTTTTGTTTCTATTTTTAATTTTTATTTAGTTCTAGATGTAATGCCTAATAACGGATGACTTGATAAACTCCACCTGATGAAATTTGTTCTTTCATCAAGTTTTGTGTTTTAGTTTATTCTAGATTATTCAACTTACAGGAATAGATTAAACCCATTTGAAAGCAAATAAACAATATGTCCAAAAAAATTAATGACACATCTTTTTGTAATCTGCTATCATTCTTAAATAAGGAGTAATTTGAATTTCAGAATCTAAATTATTTAACAATATGTTTTTTTCATCATTTTTGATTGTTTTGTTACTCTTGATCTCTTTCTTTCTTGTTTTTTCTAGTTCTTCAATATCGAAATAGTTCGAATCAAAGTTCCAAATATTTTTTTCAATTACATTTTGTTTTACAAATTCAGGGCAGTTTTTGAAAACTTCAATTAAACCTCCTGACCATTTGTTAAGTAACTTTGTCTTGCTAAAAATATCAGTAAAATTATAATCCATGACATTTATAGCAAAATTATCTTTAGGATTATTCAAATAAATCATAGTTGCAACTTTTTCAAAATGCCCAGATGGATTACCGTTTGCTCCTTCTGTTTCTTCATATATGTCATAGGAGAAAACATTGATGATATCTTGTGAATAGAATGGTAACCAGGCTTTCTTTTTCAAATCTTTTATCGTTCCGTCTAAATTTACAGTTGCTAAATCCATAAGTTTGTAATGACCGAAATTAACCCCGTCTTCAATAATTTTTACTTCAATGATTTCATCACTAGTTAGATTGATTTCTTTTTGATCTAGTTCTTTTTTAAAACTAAATGATTTGTCTGATAAATTCAAAGCATCAATGGGATTCGATGAAAATGCATTTTTAAAATTGAAACTTAAAGCTTTATTTTGGATGAAACCATAAATGTATCCAATTTCTTTGGTGCCATTTCGATGTGTAATTTCAGCTTTGGTATATTTTGCGGAAAAATCAACTTTTAAAAATAATAAATTAATTTCATTTAATTTTCTAGAGCCTATTATTTGAGAGTTAATAAGTGTTGGAAAAAGTAATAGGATAAAAAAAATTTTTTTTTCTAACTTTTCATTAAATAGAATCATTTTTGTTTGGATATAAATGTGTTAAAACTTGTTTACTTTTTTGTATATAAAATATATAGGAAAACATAAGATTATGAAAGAACACTTACGTCTAATGAACAAATATATAAAAATTGTATGAAAAAAATATTTTATTTTTTGATAGTGTAAGATATACAATTAATTTAGTTATTAGTTCTAAAAAAATATAAGTAATTTATTATTTATTTTGTATAATTTCATTAGAATATTCATGCCAATTTGGTGTGAAATCATTTCGGTAAAAATACAGCATTGGTATAGTATTAATAATAAATGAATACATGCTGTAGAAGAAAAATAAAATCCATGACAAAAGTAATAAATTCCGTAGCGTAATAACGAATTATATAATCACACCAATAAAAAAGGCTTCCATTTTTGGAAACCTTTTTAAATTTATACAGTAAAGGGATGTTGCCATCAAGTGTAAAAGAAAGATTACCAACTTCCACCAGCGCCACCTCCAGAGAAGCCTCCGCCGCCAAAGCCTCCGCCAAAGCCACCTGATGAAGAACCTCCACCAAAGCCGCCACTGCCAAATCCGCCGCCACGACCCATTCGGCTCAAGATAATAATATCTCCTAAATCAGGTCCGCCTCCAAAACCACCGCTGTTTCCATTCCCTTTGTTTTTTGATGATATGACAATAAAAATGATAATGAAAATAATGATTAAAAGGATGGGTAAAATTCCAGGACCGTTTTCTTTTCGTTCTCCTTTGTATTTACCTTTTAAAATTTGAAAAATCGCATCCGTTCCTTTGTCCAAACCTCTGTAATAACTTCCGGCTTTAAATTCTGGAATTATAATGTTTCTGATGATTTCTCCATTAATTCCGGCTGTTAATTTTTCTTCTACACCATAACCGGGTGCAATCCAAATTTTTCTATCTTTTTTAGAAAGTAAAATTAAAAGTCCATTGTCTTCTTTTTCCTGACCAATACCCCATTCGTGACCCCATTTGGGAGCTAAAATTCCAATATCTTCACCTTTTAAGTCTTCAATAGAAATAAAAACCATTTGGGTTGAAGTACTATCTGAATAATTAATTAGCTTTTGTTCTAGTTGTTTGGCTTCAGTAGCACTTAAAACTTTCGCATAATCATATACAGAAGTTTGAAAACTAGGTTTTTCTGGTATGGTAAATTGGCCAAAAGAAAGTATCGTAGAAAATAAAAATAAAAATTGAACTAAAGAAAAGTTCCATTTTAAACGTGATACAAATACTTCCATGTTATTTTCTAGATATTTCATTTGACAATTCATTCGTATCTGTTTCGGCATCATAGGGGAAGTGTTTTTTTAATCGTTCACCAGCACGTAATATGCCTTCTACTAAACCTTGTTTAAATTTTCCTCTTTTAAACTGAGAAATAACCACATCTTTAGTACAATCCCAAAAATCATCTTCAACTACATTATGAATACCTTCATCTCCAATTATAGCAAAGCTTCTGGTTTGCATACAAATGTAAAACAAGACTCCATTTTTAAATTGAGTGGCGTCCATGCCCAATTCATAAAAAACCTCCTGAGCTCTTTCGAGTGGAGGTTTTGAATTGTTTTCTTCAATATGTACACGGATTTCCCCTGAAGTGTTTTGTTCAGCTTTAACTATAGCTTCAACAATTTCTTGTTCTTCTGTTTTGGTTAAAAAATCCTCTGTTTTTGACATTACTTTTTCTCTTTATCAAAATCAAAATTCACTTCAACTGGTTTTTCAGCGCCAGCTACTGCATCAAAATATGGTTTCTCTTTGTAGTTACCTAAAAACACTGAATTAGGGAATACTAAAATATAGTTGTTGTATTTTTGAACCGATTCATTAAAACGAGTACGAGCCGTTAAAATTTGGTTTTCTGTACTGGCTAATTCATCTTGTAATTTTAAGAAATTTTGATTTGCTTTTAAATCAGGATATTGTTCTACTGTAACTAATAATCTAGATAGCGAACTGTTTAAGTTACCTTGTGCTTGGTTAAATTGCGCCAATTGTTCTGGAGTAATATTGGTTGGATCAATTTTTACCGAAGTCGCTTCAGAACGTGCTTTAATAACCGCTTCTAATGTTGATTTTTCAAAATCGGCTGATCCTTGAACAGTTTTTACTAAATTTCCAATTAAGTCATTTCTTCTTTGGTACGTAGTTTCTACGTTACCCCATTCTTTACTTACTTCTTGATTCACTCTTACAGCCCCATTTTTAATGCTGATGTACCAAAAGAATAAAATCGCTAATAAACCTAAAATAATAGCAATCGGTAAATACTTTCTCATAATTCTGTTGTTTTAATTTTTTATATTTGTTTGTTTTAAAATTCGTTTTCTTCCACTTATTATATAGACTATTGCGGTAATGAACCAAAAGAAGACAAAGCCTATTGTCCACATAAACCTTTCGGTACTATCAATAGTTTTGGATTCATTTATTTCAAGCAAGCAGGATACAATAAAAGTGATTAAAGCTAGAATGCCTAAGGTCATAAACACACCTGAAAATTCTAATTTCTGCAACTTTAATAGCGCACCAGTTAAAGAAAGTGCAAATGTTAACCAAAAGCTGGTTTTTACAATATCAAATTTCATTTATAACTCTTTCTTTAAATCTAATAATTGCCTTTTTACTCCTTCAAGTTTAGCAATAATTTCAAATTTATCTAAACTCTTCTTTTTGTTTTCTTTCAAATGTACTTTGGCACCTTCTAGTGTAAACCCACGCTCTTTCACGAGGTGATAAATTAATTGCAAGGTTTTCACATCATCAGGTCTAAACATACGATCGCCCTTTGCATTCTTTTTCGGATTGATTTCATCAAATTCTTTATCCCAAAATCGAATTAAAGAAGCATTGACGTCAAAAGCTTTTGCTAATTCGCCTATACTGTAATATCTTTTTTCTGGTAAATTCAATTGCATGTTCTGCCTTATCTATTTGTTATTATTAGTCTTGTTATTTTTTTAAATGTTACATTTTTTTAATTTCAAAATGTATAAAACAGAGTTGTCTGTACAGTCTTAAAATTAATCCAACGACTGATTTTCTTGATTTGCTAATTTAGCTAACAATACATATTCTTTAGCCGAAATGGAACCGTAGTAAAAGTTCAATGGATTCACTACTTCGCCATTTTTATGCACTTCATAATGCAAATGAGGCGCTTCACTTCTGCCGGTACTGCCTACATAACCAATGATATCTCCACGTTTTACACGTTGGCCTGCTCTAACTTTATATTTACTCAAATGGGCATATAAGGTCATGTATCCGTATCCATGGGTAATTTCAATATGATTGCCGTAACCGGATAAGGAAGCGTCAGCTTTTCGAACTATACCATCACCTGTTGCATAAATAGGTGTACCCGTTTTGGCCGAAAAATCCATGCCTTTATGGAACTTCCTAATTTTGGTAAATGGATCACTTCGGTATCCAAATCCAGAGGCCATTTGTCGCAAATCTTCGTTTTTAACCGGTTGAATGGCCGGAATGGCAGCTAATAATTTTTCCTTTTGCTTCGCTAATTTGGTAATATCATCTAGTGAGTTCGATTGAATAGCTAAAGCCTTCATAATTTCATCTACTTTTTTAGAGGAATTAATAATTAAATCACTATTGTTAAATCCTTCTAAGTCTTTATACCGATTCACGCCGCCCAAACCCGCTCTGCGTTCTTCTTCATTTATGGGAGAACTGTTAAAATACACCCGATACAAATTGTTGTCTCGGTCTTCAATAGCCGTCAAAGCTTCGTCCATTAATTGTACTTTATTGGTCAATAATTTGTAATTCAATTTCATGGTTTCTAGCTCCCTAGCTTGTAATTTTGATTTAGGAGTCTCAAAGAACGAAGTATTAGCGAGTATAAAAAAACACAAAAATCCAAACAAGGCAGCTGATAACAAAAACAATAACGCCATACCTAATTTTTTTCTCTTTTTAGGGATAATTCTTTTGAACGCTAATTTTTCTGAATCGTAATAATATTTTACCTTCGCCATTGCTAAAAATTACTATTTTTGTGCTCGTTATCACAAAGTAACAATAATTATACGGATAAACTAAAAAAATGTTTCAAATTAGGAGCAGATATTTAGTGGTTTCCTCACAAGTCGTCCTGCTGTCCGCTCTACATGGTGCCGCTTCCATCAGGGCTATACTTGACGTAAAGTAGTTCAATCACATAAAGCTAGAATGAATTTTTCAAGCTAGTAAACAAATAAATGAAGTAAACATGAAGTCACAAGACATTCGTAAAGCGTATTTAGATTTTTTTAAAAGTAAGGACCACTTAATTGTTCCTTCTGCACCAATTGTTTTAAAAGACGATCCAACCCTAATGTTTAATAACTCGGGGATGGCGCAGTTCAAAGAATTTTTCTTAGGAAACGGAACACCAAAAAGTCCACGTATCGCCGACACACAAAAATGTCTTCGTGTTTCAGGAAAGCATAATGATTTAGAAGATGTAGGTTTTGATACGTACCACCACACCATGTTTGAAATGTTAGGAAACTGGTCGTTTGGCGATTATTTCAAAAAAGAAGCCTTGGCTTGGGCTTGGGAATTTTTAACGGAAGTATTGAAGTTAGACAAAGACCGTTTGTATGTTTCGGTTTTTGAAGGAAATCCAGCAGAGAACGTTCCGTTTGACCAAGAGGCATTTGATATTTGGAAGCAATACGTTTCAGAAGACCGTATTATCTTAGGTAATAAAAAAGACAACTTCTGGGAAATGGGCGACCAAGGTCCGTGTGGTCCATGTTCGGAAATTCATATCGATTTAAGAACTGACGCTGAAAGAAATGCTGTTTCAGGAAGAGAATTAGTGAATGCTGATCATCCGCAGGTTGTGGAAATTTGGAACAACGTATTTATGGAATTCAACCGTAAAGCTGATGGTTCATTAGAAAAATTACCTGCCCAACACGTGGATACGGGTATGGGATTTGAGCGTTTGTGTATGGCCATGCAAAATGTAACTTCGAATTATGATACCGATGTTTTCACGCCACTAATTGCTAAAGTTTCAGCAATTACAGGATTAAAATACACCAATAACGAAGTTAAAGATATTTCAGAAGAGCAAAATAAAATCAACATTGCCATTCGTGTAATTGTAGACCACGTGCGTGCGGTGGCGTTTGCTATTGCCGACGGTCAGTTGCCTTCGAATACAGGTGCGGGTTATGTAATTCGTCGTATTTTACGTCGTGCCATTCGTTATGGATTTACATTTTTAGGAACCAAAGAACCTTTTATCAATCAATTAGTTGAGGTATTGGCGAATCAAATGGGTGAATTTTTCCCTGAGATTAAATCGCAACAACAATTGGTTACGAATGTAATTCGCGAAGAAGAAGCGTCTTTCTTAAGAACTTTGGAGCAAGGTTTACAATTATTAGATAAAGTAGTTGCTGAAACATCAGGAAAAGAAGTTTCGGGTGAAAAAGTATTCGAATTGTACGATACTTTTGGTTTCCCCAAAGACTTAACGGCTTTGATTTTAAAAGAAAAAGGCTATTCATTTAATGAAACTGAATTTGAAAAAGAATTAGAAAAACAAAAAGCACGTTCTCGTGCGGCTTCAGAAGTAACGACTGATGACTGGAAAGTTCTAATTGATGGAAACGTGGAAATATTCGTGGGTTATGACCAAACGGAAAACAACGTTAAAATCACTAGAATTCGAAAAGTAGATTCTAAAAAAGATGGGGTTTTATTCCAAATTGTATTAGATGCAACTCCTTTTTATCCAGAAGGTGGTGGACAAGTAGGTGATAAAGGAACCTTAGTTTCGGCAAACGAAACCATCGAAATTATCGATACGAAAAAAGAAAACAACTTAATTCTTCACTTCGCTAAACAACTTCCTGAGAATGTGGAAGCTGGATTTGTAGCAAAAGTAAATACCGATTTAAGAACTTCGACTTCTAAAAATCACTCGGCTACGCATTTAATGCATTTGGCTTTGAGAAGTATTTTAGGAACACACGTAGAACAAAAAGGTTCATTAGTAAATCCGAATTATTTACGTTTCGATTTTTCTCATTTCTCTAAAGTTACTGATGAAGAATTGCGTCAAGTGGAAGCTCGTGTGAATCAACAAATTGAAGCACAGTTACAATTACAAGAGTACAGAAATATTCCAATCCAAGAAGCTTTAGACAAAGGAGCAATGGCTTTATTTGGAGAAAAATATGGTGATACGGTTCGTATGATTGAATTCGGCGACAGCAAAGAGCTTTGTGGTGGAATTCACGTGAAAAATACCGCGGATATTTGGCATTTCAAAATCATTTCTGAAGGAGCTGTTGCAGCAGGAATTCGACGTATTGAAGCGATTACGGGTGATGCTGTTAAAGCGTTCTATAAAAATCAAGAAAACACGTTAGCGGAAATTAAAGAAGTATTGAAAAACCCTCAAGATGTTATAAAATCAGTAGCTTCATTACAAGAGGATAATGCGAAATTGAAAAAACAAATTGAGCAATTAATAAAAGAAAAGGCAAAAAACCTTAAAGGGGAATTGGCTTCTCAAATACAAACTATTAATGGTGTTGATTTCTTAGCTGTTCAAGTGGATTTAGATGCTAATGGAGCAAAAGATTTAGCGTATGAATTAGGTCAAAATAAAGACAATTTATTCTTGGTTTTAGCAACCGTGAATGATGAAAAACCTATGTTGACTTGTTATGTGTCAAAAGAATTAGTTGAAGCTAAAGGCTTAAATGCAGGTCAAGTTGTGCGCGAACTTGGAAAATACATTCAAGGTGGCGGTGGTGGTCAAGCCTTTTTTGCAACTGCTGGAGGTAAAAATTCAGCAGGCGTGAAAGAAGCATTGGAAAAAGCTGTTGATTTTGTGAAGTAAATTTTCAAAATATATAATTTCAATCCTGACAAGTTTTAACCTGTCAGGATTTTTTTATTGCTTATTTAATACAGCAATTGCCTCTATTTCAATTAACCATTCACGATTTCCTAAAACGGGAACACCCACTAGAGTACTAGCAGGGAAGTCGGAATCTCCTAAAAAAGAAGCACGTACTTTTCTAAATATTGGTAAATCAATTTCTGGATTGAAATTTACAATGTACGTATTCATTTTAACCACATCTTTAAATGTTGCCTGACATTGGTGAAGTAATGCTTCTAAATTTTTAAAAGTTGTTATACTTTGTTCTTCTAAGTTGCTACCCGTACCTATTTGACCCGAAATATAAAGGGTAGTGGTTTCCGTTGTTTCAACTTTAACAACTTGCGAAAATCCGGCATTTGGACCGATGTATTCCTTTTTTAACATAACTTATTTTCGTTCTCCAATTTGTTGTCTCCACATGGCATAATACAAGCCTTTGCTGTCTACTAAATCTTGGTGTTTACCTTGCTCTATAATGTTTCCTTTTTCTAATACAAAGATTTTATCGGCATGCATGATAGTGGATAATCGATGCGCAATTAAAACGGTAATGCGTTCTTGATTGGAAATGGATTTAATGGTTTCATTGATCGCTTCTTCAGTAATGGAATCTAACGCTGAAGTGGCTTCGTCAAATATCAATAAATTCGGGTGTCTTAAAATTGCCCTTGCAATAGAAAGGCGTTGTTTTTCACCGCCTGAAACTTTAATTCCACCTTCTCCAATTGTAGTATCTAATCCGTTTTCGGCACGTTTTAATAAATTTTGACAACTGGCTTGCTCCAAGGCGTGAAGCAACTCTTCGTCAGTGGCATTGGGTTTTACAAACAATAAATTTTCTTTAATTGTTCCCGAAAATAATTGTGCATCTTGAGTAACAAAGCCTAATTGCTTTCTTAATTCAATTAAATCGACTTCTTTTTCATCTACATCGTTATAAGAAATGGTACCGTCGATGGGTTTATAAAGTCCAACAAGTAATTTTACTAAGGTGGTTTTGCCAGATCCAGACGGTCCAACAAATGCAACCGTTTCACCTTTTTTAATATCAAACGAAATATGTTCAACCGCTTTAAAATTAGCAGATTGGTGTTGGAAACTTACATTGTTGAAACTTAATTTTTCAATGGTTCCAATCTTAGTTGGATTAGACGGTTTGTATTCCGATTCTTTTTCAAGTAAATTTTTAAAATTGTCTAAGGAAACTTTCGTTTCATTTTTCACAATGATAAATTGACTCATTTCTTGTAAAGGATTGAAAATAAAGAAAGTAAAAAACGTCATTGTTAATAAATCACCGACTACAATTTTACCTTGAAATACAAAATAATACAAAGTGAAAACTACTAAAGTTCGCATGAAATGTACGGTTGTCCCTTGGATGAAGCTTAAACTTCGGATGTAACGAATTTTTTGAAGCTCTAGTTTGAGTATCTTTAGTGTATTAAGATTTAATCGGTTTTCTTCTTGATGGGTTAAGCCTAAACTTTTAACCAATTCAATATTGCGTAAACTTTCAGTAGTGGCACCTGCTAATGCATTGGTTTGTCTTACAATTGTTTTGGAAACTTCTTTTATTTTTTTACCTAAATACGAACTTACTAAGCCAATTATTGGAGCCGTAACTATAAAAATGAGTGCAATTTTAACATCGATACGAGCAATATAAATGAAAACAAAAATGAAACCAACAACCGTTTGAAATACGAGTGAAATAGAGAGGTTGATTAATTTTTCAGAATCAATTCTAACTTTTTGTAACTTATTTAATGTTTCCCCACTGCGTTGGTCCTCAAATTGGGCAAAAGGTAAATCTAATGATTTTTTTATACCATCAGTATACATAGCCGCACCTGTTCGTTGAATGACAATATTGGTAAAATAATCTTGAAAATTTTTAGTAATTCTTGAAATCATGGCAATTAAAACAGAGAGACTAAGCCAAAATCCAACAGATTTAATAAAACCAATTTCATTTCCTTTGTATTTGGCTATTCCCACTCCACAATCTTGCATTAATTTACCGGTAATAACTGAATCGCTTAAACTAAAACAAATGTTTAAAGCGGCCATGAATAGAGCAACGGCTAATAATTTATAATGTTTTTTAAGATAAATGTATAATAGGTTCATTTAGAATATTATTAGTATTTTTGAATTCGATTTTAAATTTTAAATATGCAATTTTCAACCAAAATTCCCCTTAATGATATAAATTTTACCATCGATTATAATTCGAAGATTTTATTATTAGGTTCTTGTTTTTCGGAGAATATTGGAAACAAATTTAAGTATTTTAAATTTCAAACTGAAATTAATCCCTTTGGAATCATTTTTAATGTGGTTTCTTTAGAAAAGTTACTGAACAGAGTTGTACATAAATTATATTTTACTGAAAAGGATCTTTTTTATCATAATGATTTATGGCATTGTTTTGAGGTACATTCTGAACTTTCACATCCAAATAAAGAAATCTTTCTTGAACAACTTAATGAAAAAATTAGCACTACACATCACGCTATTCTTGAACTTACACATTGTTTTATAACACTTGGGACTTCGTGGGTTTATGAAAATAGAACTACCAACAATGTGGTTGCTAATTGTCATAAGGTTCCACAAAAGCAATTCAAAAAAGTGCTGCTTTCATCCGAGCAAAATGGTGTAAGTTTAAAAAAAATTGTAGCGTTAATTTCATCTATTAATCCTAAGGTAAATTTTATATTTACCGTTTCTCCTGTTCGTCATATAAAAGATGGTTTTTTTGAGAACAATGTGAGTAAAGGAAATCTGTTTTCGGCATTGCATCAATCCTTCAATTTTAATGAAACAAAGGTTGTTTATTTTCCTTCGTACGAAATAGTAATGGATGAATTGAGAGATTATCGTTTTTATGAAAAAGACATGTTGCATCCTAATCAATTGGCTATTGATTATGTTTGGGAACGATTTTCAGAGTGTTGTTTTTCAACTGCAACTTGCCAATTTATGAAGGAAATAGATGCTATTCAAAAAAGTTTATCGCATCGACCACTGAATCCAACTACAGAAGCACACCAGTTGTTTTTGGATAAAATAACTGTCAAAATAGAAAAGATTAAAACCAAACTTTCTCATCTACAGTTTTAAAATACGACATTTTACGTATTTCAAAATCTTACTTATAGTTACAACTTTGTCTTGTTAACTAAAACTATAATTAAGATTATGAGAACGATTAAATTAACCCTTGTTTTTATTGCTTTTTTACTTACTTCATTTGTGTCTCATGCACAGAAATTAGTAACAGCCAACGAAGTAACACCTCAATTTTTAAAAGAGACATTTGATAATGCTTACATTGAAGTGTTGGAAGTAAAAGATACGTATATTAAAGTAAAAGATACGTATACTATTTTTCTTGATATTGATGCTAAAAAACGATTTGTTACCCTTTCTGGAACTTACAACATTAAGGCAGGAGCTAATAAAACAGATGTGATGAATTTGGTGAATAAAATCAATTCTGAAGTTGCCTTAATAAAAGTATATTATTCAGAATCTTCAAATACAATTACCTATTACTACTATTTCTGGACAGAAGGTGGATTTACACAAAAATCATTGATAGGGTCTTTAAAATTATATAAAGAAGCTTTGAATTTAAGTTTGGATAAGGATACAGGCATGTTAATCCAATAAGTATGAAAAAGTTAATCTGTATTTCCATTTTTTTCATTCTTTCTAGTATTTCATATGCTCAAAAACCCGTAGTAACAGATGAAGATGTAGCTATTGAATTAGTTACTAAAGAAATGGATGAAGTGTTTCAATCTGAAGATTTTCTAAAAAAGAAAAATAAAAAGTATGCTGATATTAAAGGTAAAATGGTTGTTGATATTGGGGTAATTCAAAGTGGTAAAGTAGCTACTTTTTTTAAAGTAGAAAGTGATGTTACAAATATCGATTTTATCAATTTCATGTCGGAATACATTCTTACTCATAAATTTAAATTCAAGTTACAGAAAAAACAACGATTTAAAATTAGATATACTATTACATTTTAAACCTAAACGAATAAAAATATTAATTATGAAAAAAATGACTTCAATGGTAATGTTGTCTTTAAGTTTGTTAACGACATTACCGGCAACAGCACAATTTGGGAAATTATTAGATAAAGTAAAAGGAGGTGGCGGTCAAAAAAAATCTGGCAGTTTTGCCACAGTTTGGGAGTCAGAATTTGATAATAAAGCTTCCCGATTAGCATTGACAGATGGTTCTGGAAAATATATCATTGGAACTGATGATAATTCAGCTACTGTTTTAAATGCAGAAGGTAAATTAATTTGGAGTGGTGATTTTAAAAAAATTACAACTAATGGTACTAATAAATGTGAATACCAATATACCATTTGGAAAGATGATGGAGGATATTTATTTTTATTTGATGAAAGAAAAATGGGTACCGATAGAGTAGCTGTAATTGATATTGCAACAGGTAAGGAATTATGGAATTCTGAGTTGTATCAAAATTTAATTCCAAAAGGGACAAAATCCGAAGATGGTGCTGATGAAGGCGAACTTGAAACAGTAAAGTACATTAGAGAATTAGATGCTTTTTTAATTTCGCAAAAAGCTTCTGTAATTTTGGTAAAAGCTAATACGGGTGAAAAAGTATGGGAAACCAATCGTTTTAAAGGAGGAGTCGGTAAGTACATCTATGATGCTTCAAGAAACGAAATTGTAATGATTAATTTCAAACCAACAGCTTTAGGTGCATTATTTGCTGGATTTAAAAATCAATTGGTTAAATTGAATGCAAAAAATGGAGAAATACTTTGGGAAAATACTTTTATGGGAACTATTGAAAAAGAACTAGTTACTCGAAGAGCCATTGTTGATATGTGGATTAAAGGCGATAAAATATACATGTATTTAAATGGTTTGCAAGTATATAATATCAATAATGGAACAAAATTATGGGAGTCTATCTATGAAAATGATATGGACGGCGGAGGCTTCTTTGCTGGGACAAGAGAAAAAAAATATTATAGAACAATAGCAGATCCCGTTTTTACGGATGATGCTGTATATATAGTAATTTTTGCCAATAGAGATAGAGCAAAATATGTTGAAAAACACGATATAAACTCGGGTAAATTACTTTGGACGTCAGAAAAAATTACCGGTGCTTTCAGTATGCCAAATCTATATCGTGCAGGCGGAAAAATACTACTGCAAATTGGTGGAAAAGTTCAAGTGCAAGAGTACAGATGGGAAACAAAAAGTAGTCCGTATGGAGGTTCTTATAAAGAACGTGTTCCTTATATTTATTGGGATTATAAAGCGCAAAAAAATGGTGTGTTAGCTATAGATGATGTAACCGGACAAACTTCTTGGAGATCTGAGAAATTTGACAAACGTATAACTGATCTAATTATTGAAGGTCAACAATCTGTTTTTGTTGGTGATGGTGACCAGTTTTATGGATACGATATTGCTTCAGGAAAACAATTGTTTGATGTAAAACACAACGATGCAGGTGTGGGAAGAGCAACCGATGTAATTGATTTTGGAGATAAAGTGGTAGTACTTTCAGAGAAAGGTTTGGCTGCTTACAATAAAAAAGATGGGTCAAGAGCCTATAATACGGATAAAATTAAAGGTGTAGATTTCTTCTATGAAATTGGAGGTAATTATTATTTAAGAGACCAAAGAGGAGGGAAAAATATCATATATGGAATTGACATGACTACTGGTGAAACTAAAGGTTCTGTTCAATCGAAAGGAAAGGGTGGAAGTCCTCAATATGGTAGCGGTATTGATATTACAACTGACGGAGAATTTATTTTCGCATTCAAAGGAAAAAAAGTTGAAAAAATTAAAGTGAATAATTAATTATTCAAGCAATTAGTTTGATTGTAGGGTTGCAATTTATTGCAACCCTTTTTTATTTTGTACCTAAAGAATTACTATCTTCGTTTTAGAAAATAAAAAATATGTCTTTACTTAATAATTTACAACGGTTGTTTCTTCAAAACAAATTAGTTTCTTGGTTAATTCAAGGCTTTTTAATTTTTGTTGTTGGCTTTTTTATTTATAAATTTTTTATAAAAAATGATGAAAACACAACTACAATTGAATATGATACGGCTTTAATACAACAACAAATAAAAAATGTTGGAAAATTAGTAGTTACTGAAGGACATTTTTCTGAAGTGATGACTTATAAAGATCATAAAAAATATCTTGGCGATTGGTTGTCGTTTGAAAAAAAAGCGATTGTAGTAATTAATGCTGATGTTACCGTTGGCTTTGATTTAAGTCAAGTGAAATTTGAGGTGGATTCTATTCATAAAATCTTAAAAATATCGAATCTCCCAAAAGAAGAAATAAAAATTAGTCCGGATTATAAATACTATAATATTGATGAAAGTACGTTCAATGAGTTTGAAGGACAAGATTATAATAAAATTAATAAAATTGCTCGAGCCAATTTGACTAAAAAAATTAATGCTTCTTCATTGAAAACAGATGCTAAGAAAAGATTGAAAGAAGAGTTGTATAAATTGTATTCTTTTGTTGAAATATTAAAATGGAAAGTCGAAATTGAGGGAGAAACCATCAATACTAAACAAGATTTTCAGAAATTTTTAAATTAAATACGTATTTTATCGTATTGTTTTATGAACACTATTAATTCAATTTTGTAATTGAGTTAATAGTTTTTTTATGCAATTTGTTTTTATCATATTATTTGTAATTTTAATTTTCACCTCTATTTATTTGTTCATTAATAACATTAGAATCAAAAGGATTCATGAACGCAAAATGAATAAGTTGAAAAAAGTCATCCGCTCTTTGCATGAAAAACAAAGATTGTTAAACGATAAAGTAATAATTAATACTGATTTTAATGCCAGTTATACTAAAGATATGAAAGCATTAGGAGATGAAGTTGTAGAATTACAACGTGTATTCTTAGAATTAATTTCCGAAAAAAAATAGTATATTTAGCAATCATTCAAAATAGAAAATGCAAAAACACACACTTCTACTTGTATTCCTATTACTCGTTACAAATAGTTGGTCTCAGGATTTGAAAAAAATCTTAATTAAGGCCTATACTTCTTCGGATTCTTCAGATTATTATTTTCAAGTAGCAAAAAAAATAATTAAAACACCAGCAGACGAAGGGGAATTTTATTTTTGTAAAAATGCCCGTCATGTGGATTATGGTTCTTCAGATAGTGCCGTTTATTATGGGAAAATAGCAATAGATAAGCTAAAAAAAGTAAATAATTTCAATAGCCTATTTACGGTTTATAATAATCTTTCAAAGGTTTATAACAAAAGAGGTAAATACGATGAAGCTATTAAAATAGTGTTTGAAGGATTACGATTGGCTGAACATGAAAAAAAAGAGAATTGGATTGCTTTTTTCAATAATACATTGTCGCTTAATTATCATGATTTTGAAAATTATCAACTAGGTGTTTTGCATGGAAAAAAAGCATTAAAATATCATTTAGGGAAAAAAAATCCAGACATTGCTTCTTTGTATTCAACACTAAATGCCATTGCCATTAATTACGATGATTGGAATAAGCCTAATGAAGCGTTACATTACCATAAAATGGTGTTTAATTATATCAAGGGAAAAGATACATTGACAATTTCTAGTACTTATAACAATATTGGGAATACTTTATTAAAACAAAAGAAATATGTTGAAGCAGAAAAATGGATAAATAGAGCAGTTAAAATTGTTGAATACAATGCACGAGAAAGTAAAGACGAAAGTTATTATTATGAACAAGCTACACACTATACTAATTTAGCCACTATTGCTTCTGAATTAAATGAAATTGAAAGAGCTGAAAAATTATTTAAACAGGCTGAATTTTTTTCAAGAAAATCCAATAATGCAGAAAAATTAAGAGACTACTATTTTCAAAAATTACAATTTAGTAAAAAAAGAAATAATCTTTCAGAAACTATTAAAGATCAAGATAATTATATCAAGTTAAGAGATTCGGTTTATAAAATTGAATCGGCTCAAGCCATAGCAGAAGTTGAAGCCAAGTATGAAAATGAAAAAAAAGCCAAAGCATTGTTATTGGCTAAAAATAAATTAATTGAAGAAGAAATAGCACATGGGCAAAAAACAATCTTATTGTATGGAATATCCTTGTTTGCTTTATTTAGTATAATTATTGGGTTTTTAATTTACAGACAACAAAAATTAAAAAACACTCAACAAAAACAAGAATTTGAATTAAAAAATGCCATAGCAGAAATTGAATTACAAAATAAATTGCATGAACAGCGTTTGGCTATTTCTAGAGATTTGCATGATAATATTGGGGCACAATTAACTTTTATTATTTCTTCAATTGATAATTTAAAATTTGGATTTCCAAATTTAGAACAAAGAATATCAAGCCGATTAAGTGTGATTAGCAATTTTACTCAAATGACAATTGTAGAGCTAAGAGACACAATATGGGCTATGAATGTAAATCAAATTTCATTTTCAAATTTAAGTTCTAGAATTTATAATTTTATTGAGAAAGCAAAATCGGTTAAAGAAAATATTCAGTTTTCATTTATTATTCCAGAACATTTAATTCAAAAAAAATTTTCATCTTTGGTTGGTATCAATTTGTATAGAACTATTCAGGAAGGGATTAATAATGCTATTAAATATGCAAATGCCGATGAAATTGCAGTGGAAGTAAAAGAATTTAAGGATTTCATTTCCATTGAAATTAAAGACAACGGAATAGGATTTAATTTAGATCAAGTAGAGTTGGGCAACGGCTTAATAAATATGCAAAAAAGAATAGAAGAAATAGGAGGAAATTATAGTTTGCATTCAACATTAGGGAATGGAACAACAATACAAATTCATTTGAAAAATGAAGAATAAATGGTTATTTATACTTTTATTTGTACTTTGGAAAAATAACACTTTTTCTCAAAGTGTTGCATTTATTGATTCCATTTATAAACTGCCTTTTGCTACAAAACAAAAGGAAAAAAACACGCTTATTCCAATTTTACTTCAAAATGCCAAAAAATGTAAAGAAAAAAATCTCAATTTACGTGAGGCTTTGTGTTATAGTGATTTAAGCTGGTGTTATTATTTTAATGGAAATTTTGATGAAAACATAAAATACAGTTTACAAGCAATTAAGTTATTTGAAAAACTAAAGCATACCGAGTTTTTAGCTAGAGAATACGGAGAATTAGGTTTTAGAATGAGTAAAAGACATCCTGTAAAAGGCTTGTATTACATGCAAAAAGGAATGAAAATTTCGAAAAGTAATCATCATATTCAACCTTTGTTATCTATATATAACAACTACGGTACATTAAAGAAAAATGAAAAACAAATTGACAGTGCCTTGTTATATTTTAAAAAATGTTTGCAATTAAAACAACAAATTAAAGACAAAGCTGGTATTCCTTATAGCTTAAATAATATAGCTGAAATTAAAATTGAACAAAGAAAATTTAAAGAAGCAAAAGAATTAATTCACCAGGCATTTAAACTGAGGTTAGAATTGAATGATTATTATGGTATAAGTGATAGTTATGCCTATTTTGGCGATTTGTATCTAGCAGAAGGAAAATACGAATTGGCTATAAAAAATTTTAAATCTTCGGTTGCCATTGCAGATAAATACGGTTTCAATAATTTACAAAGACATGGTTATTTAATGCTTTCTCAATGTTTTGAGAAATTGAATAATTCTACTGAAGCATTTTTAAATTATAAAAAGCATATTCAATTTAAAGACAGTATTTTAAATAAAGAAAGTAATGATAAAATTGCAGAATTAGAAGTAAAATTTGAAACAAAAGAAAAAGAAAAATTATTACTTGAAAAAGAAATTGAAGTTCAAGACTCTAGAATGAAACTAATTGTTTCTTTTAGTTTGATTGGATTGGTTTTACTACTAGCATTTTTTATTTATCGTCAACAAAAATTAAAATTAAAACAACAACAACAAGAGTTTGAACTCAAAAATGCTATTGCTGAAATTGAAACTCAAAATAAATTGCACGAACAGCGTTTGGCTATTTCAAGAGATTTACATGATAATATTGGTGCACAATTGACCTTTATAATTTCATCGGTTGATAATTTAAAATTTGGTTTTCCATCGATAGAACAAAAAGTACAAAATCGTTTGCTTGCGATAAGTGATTTTACAAAAATGACCATCGTAGAATTGCGAGACACTGTTTGGGCAATGAATGCTAATGAATTTTCATTTGAAGATTTGAGAGGTCGTATTTATAATTTTATTGACAAAGCCAAATCTACAAAAGAAGAAATTCAATTTAAATTCTCAATGGAAGAGAGTACAAAACAATTTAAGTTTTCTTCCTTAGTAGGAATTAATATTTATAGAACCATTCAAGAAGCTATTAATAATGCTGTTAAATATGCGCATTGTTCGGAAATTTCAGTTGACGTTAAAACAACAGAATCAAAATTAAAAATTCAAATTAAGGACAATGGAATAGGATTTAATCTTGATGAAATTGAACTAGGAAATGGATTGCATAATATGAAAAAACGTATTGAAGATATTGGTGGAGCATTGCAAATTAACTCGGCAGAAAATAGAGGAACAGAAATTTTAATAATTTTAAAAATAGAAGATTATGATTAAAATTGCCATAGTTGATGATAACACTTTTTTACAGAAAGCCATTCAGGATAAATTGTCTTTTTTTGATGCTATAGAAGTAAAATTTAAAGCGGTTGAAGGGTTAGATTTATTAGCAAAATTAGATAAAAATCATAATGTTGATTTAATTTTAATGGATATTGATATGCCAAAAATGAATGGTATTGAAGCAACAGAAAAAGTAAAAGCAAAATATCCGCAGATCAAAATTATTATGTTGACCGTAATTGATAATGATGAAAATATTTTTAAGTCAATTAAAGCTGGTGCAGATGGCTATTTTTTAAAAGAAGTCAATCCTCAAGAATTATACAATGGTATTATAGAAACCTTAAACGGTGGAGCTGCTATGACTCCGTCAATTGCTTTAAAAACGCTTAAATTATTAAGAGAACCAGTTTCTTTTGAAAGTCAAGAACCTTGTGAAAATATCCAATTATCAACAAGAGAAATAGAAGTGCTAGAGCAATTAAGTAAGGGGTTAAAATACAATGCAATAGCTGATAATTTATTCTTATCTGTTGGAACCATTAGAAAACATGTAGAAAATATTTATACGAAACTTCAAGTTCATAACAAACTAGAAGCCATTCAAAAAGCTAAAAATAATAAACTAATCTAAATACGAATTTTTACGTATTGAAAAATAGGTGATTTAAAAGGAAATTTACAGCCTATAATATTTGCTGTAATGAAATTTAAATTACTACTACTTATTCTATTTTTTCAGATATCATTTGCGCAACAACCGGTTTTAGATTGGGCAAAATCTTATGGTGGTACTTCTCAAGATAGATCCAATACTATTGCAGTCGATCCTTCTAACAATGTTATAGTTGGGGGTGGTTTTGCTGGTTCGGTGGATTTTGATCCTAACAGCGGAACTTTTACACTGACAACACCTCTTTCTTATGATTATGATGCTTTTATTTCAAAATTAGATTCAAATGGTAACTTAGTTTGGGCCAAAAAAGTGGGTTCAAGTCCGGGATCAGATGAAATTTATTCCATTACAGTAGATCATCAAGGGAATATATATGCGCTCGGAAATTTTAGAGGAACGGTTGATTTTGATCCGAATGCGGGTGTTTATAATTTAACAGAAATGGGATTTGGAAGTGGGGATATGTTTCTCTTGAAATTAAATGCAGCTGGTGATTTTGTATACGCTAAACAATTTGGAGGAAATGGAGTTGAGTTAGGAAGGAGTATTGCTCTAGATTCTACAGGAAATATTTATTTTACGGGCGAAGTAAATAGTGCCATGTCGGGTTCTACAATATTGACTACCGATTTTGATCCGGGACCTGGAGTAACACCTGTCTCTTCAATTACGGGTTTAAATGGGGATGTGTTTGTTTGTAAACTCGATAGTAATGGAAATTTACTTTGGGTAAAAACGATGGGAGGAACCGGGCCAGATGATGCCAAATCAATTGCTGTAGATGTTAATGGAAATGTATATACCACAGGGATTTTTAGAGCTACGGCCGACTTTGATCCAAGTGCAGTAGTATATAATTTAGTTAATCCGAACACGAACAGATGGGATGTATTTGTGTCCAAATTAGATACCAATGGTAATTTTGTATGGGCCAAAAGTTTTGGAAACCCAACTCAAGATGATTATGCCTTTGGAATAAAAGTTGATCTATTTGGAAATGTATATTCTACGGGAAATTTTAATGGTAATGTAGACTTCGATCCAGGTACTGGTGTTGCCAATTTAAATAGTTTATATGATACAACTTATATCAGTAAACTCGATGTAAATGGGAATTATGTTTGGGCTAAATGTTTTGGTGGGAGTTCGTCAGGAAGGGCCATTGCATTAGACGCTGCTTCAAATATTTATTTAACAGGTTATTTTAATGGAACGGTCGATTTTGATCCGAATACCGGTGTAGCTAATGTGAGTGGATTGGGAGGTCCATTGTATACCTACATCTGTAAATTGGATGCAAACGGGATATACCAATGGGCGAAAGGTTTTGGAAATTCAAACAATCCTAATCATACTATGAGTTATGCCATTACTACAGATGCCACAAATCATGTCTATACAACCGGTAATTTTTATGCTATTGTTGATTTTGATCCGTGTGAATCTGTAATGAATTTAACGTCTAATGGACAAGAAGATGTTTTTGTACAAAAGTTAAATCAGGATACTGTAGGCGGACCACAATTTAATTCTATCGCACCAATCTGTTATGGAAGTACACCTCCTATATTGCCAACGACTTCATTAAATGGTGTTATAGGAACTTGGAATCCGAGTGTTGTAGATACTACAACTTCAGGAACCTATGTTTTTACACCAAATGCGGGTCAGTGTGTAACACAGACCACCAGTTTATCTGTTACGGTTTTACCTATTGTTACAACTGTTTTTCCCTCTTTTTCATCCGTTTGTTCTGGAACTACACCGCCGTTATTGCCAACAACATCTTCAAATGGAATAGTAGGAACATGGACGCCTAGTTCCATTTCAAATACAACTTCAGGAACCTATGTTTTTACCCCTAATGCAGGCCAATGCGGTACCATTTATACTTTAAACATTACAGTTGTGCCAAGTGTTGTTCCGCAATTTAATTCCATCGCGCCCATTTGTGCGGGAGATAGTTTAGCGGCACTTCCAACAACATCCTTAAACGGAATTACAGGAACTTGGAGTCCAGCTTTAAATAATCAACAAACAACAACTTATACATTTACACCTAATTCGGGTTTTTGTGCTACAACACAAACGCTAACAATAACAGTAAATGCTGTTACCCCTTTGTTTAATTCAGTAAGTCCAATTTGTGCAGGTGAAACACTACAATCATTACCAACTACTTCAATAAATGGAATTCCAGGAAGTTGGAGTCCAGCCTTAAATAATTTACTAACAACTACATACACGTTTACACCCAATCCGGGCTATTGTGCACCTCTTGTAACAATGACAATTGTGGTAAATCAGCCTACAGTGCCTAATTTTAATCCGGTTAATCCAGTTTGTCAAGGAGCAACAATAGCCTCATTGCCAACTACTTCTTTAAATGGTATTACCGGAAATTGGTCACCCGCATTAAATAATCAAGCGACCACACTCTATACATTTACACCAAATCCCGGACAATGTGCCACTATTCAAACACTTACAATTGTAGTGACAAATTCTATTACTCCTCAATTTCAAAGTATTAGTCCTGTTTGTTCTGGTACTGTCTTAGCGCCTTTGCCTACAGTATCACTTAATGGAATTTCAGGGAGTTGGAGTCCTGCGTTAAATAATCAACAAACAACAACCTATACTTTTACGCCCACTGCTGGGCAATGTGCTACGAGTCAGAGTTTAACAATACAAATTATACCACCTACAGTACCTGTTTTTAATCTGGTTAATCCTATTTGTATTGGAGATGTTTTAACGCCTTTACCATCAACTTCGTTAAATGGAATTACAGGAACTTGGAGTCCGGCTTTGAACAATCAACAAACGACTTTGTATACATTTACACCAAATTCAGGGGAGTGTGCTACACAGCAAACGATGACCATTCAAGTGAATTCTATAGTTCCACAATTTGTTCCAATAGCACCTGTTTGTATTGATGAAATTATTCCTGCTTTGCCAACAGTTTCTTTAAATGGAATCACAGGCGTTTGGAGTCCGGCACTAAATAATCAACAAACAACAACCTATACGTTTACACCCGATGTAGGTCAATGTGCTACGAGTCAAAATTTAACAATTGAAGTCAAAACATTTGTGGAATTACAAGTTCAAATTATTCAACATTCAGATTTTAATTTAAATCAGGATTTAGAGGTAGTGGTACATCCACCAGGAAACTATCTGTTTATTTTAGATGATGAAATTGTACAACAATCAAATGTGTTTAAAAACATTAGTTCATGTACACATCAATTAAAGATTCAAGATTTAAATGGATGTTCAAAATCAGACGTGGAGATGGAATTGTTTATTTTTGGATACCCACCTTATTTTACACCCAATGGAGATGGATATAATGAGTACTGGAATATAAATTGTAATGATATTGTTAATGCAAAAATCACCATTTTTGATCGGTATGGCAAGTTGATTAAGCAATTTTTGTCTTCAGAATTGGGTTGGGATGGTACCTATATCGGCAACGAATTGCCTTCAACGGATTATTGGTTTACAATTGATTATAATAAAAATCAAGAAATAAAACAGTTTAAAGGACATTTTACCCTTAAAAGGTAAGAATACGAACTTTTACGTATTTTTATTTCTATGAAATTTTGTTTTCTTTGATAAAATTCAATTTTTATGAAAAAACTTTTATTTTTAGTATTCACTTTCACGTCAATTAATTTATTTGGACAAAAAGTGCTTTTCCATGATACTTTCGATTCGGATAAGAATCAATGGGCACTTAATAGTAACAATTTAGTTACCAATGTTGAGAAAGGAGTTTTAGTTATGAAAAATAATGATTCTCAAAATGCAAAATGGGAATTGTTAACTGTAATTACTAATCCAGATGAGGTTGATTATGATGTTGAAGCATCAATTAGAGTAACACAATCTCTTGCGGAAAATGCTGCTTATGGTTTAGTTTGGTCTTGCTATAATGATTACTCCGATTATCGAGTGGTTAATATGACCCCAAACAAACAGGTGCAAGTTTATCAGTATTCTGGGAAAGAATTTTATTATACTAAAAAGTGGGAAGAAGCTTCTTATATAAATGGAAAAAACAAGTATAATAAAATATTTGTAAAAAAACGCGCTAACATTTTAGAGATTTTTATTAATGATAAATTAGTAGTTAAAACGGGTGATTATGCGTATGGAGGATCAAAGTCGGGGTTCATTTTAGATGCAGGAATGACTATTGAAATTGACGAATTAAAAGTGGTTGAATATCCAAAACATATTGATGTAATTGAAGGGTACGATCCTAATTTAGTTATAGAAAAAATTGAATCTATTTCTTCAAAAGAATATGATGAAGTAAATCCAGTTGTTGCTGCAGATGGAAATACTATATATGTTGCCAAAAAAGCATCTCCAGATAATTTAGGAGGAGTTAATGATGATGATATATGGTATGCTACAAAAGATGCTAAAGGAAATTGGTCTGCTTTAAAAAACATAGGTAAACCTTTAAACAACAGTAGTTACAATTTTGTGATTTCAGTTTCACCAGATCATAATACAATGGTGTTAGCAAATACTTATAATGCAGATGGTTCTTCAAAAGGTTCAGGTTTGTCGGTTTCAAACAGAACAAGTAATGGTTGGGAAGTGCCCAAAGAGATTGTGATTAAAGATTATCAAAACAAAAATCAATTTGTAGGGTATTTTCAATCAAGTGATAATAAAGTTCTTTTAATGACAGTTGAAAGAGATTCTGGTTTTGGATTTAAAGATGTATTTGTTAGTTTTATTCAAGAGGATGGAACTTGGTCTGCACCATTAAATTTGGGAAGTACAATTAATACTTTTGAAGAAGAAACGAATCCTTTTTTAGCAGCAGATGGTAAAACATTGTACTTTTCTTCAAGAGGACATGGTGGTTATGGAGGATATGATTTATTTGTGTCGAAAAGATTAGATGATTCATGGACTAATTGGTCAAAACCCAAAAACTTAGGGGATATCATAAATTCCCCATCAAGTGATTTAGCGTATTATGTATCTGCAAAAGGTGATAAAGCCTATATTTCAAGAGGAGGAGATATTTATGTGTTAGATAATAAAGTGAAACAAGATCCGGTAGTGTTAATTAAAGGAAAAGTATACGATAATAAAACCAAGCAAATTTTAAGCGCCAAAATTGAATACAATAATTTGAAAACCAATAAAAATGCAGGTACAGCAATATCAAATCCTAAAGATGGAAGTTATTCAATTGTATTACCCTATGGACAAAAATACAGTTTCATGGGTAATAAAGAAGGGTATTATGCTGTAACTGAAAATATTGATTTAACAAATTTAAAAGAATATCAAGAAATGGAAGTGGATTTGTATTTAAGTCCAATAGAAAAAGGAGAAGTAATTCGTTTAAATAATATATTCTTTGATTCAGGGAAGTATGATTTATTACCGGATTCTTATGCTGAATTGGATAAATTATATAATATTTTAATGAATAATTCGAAAATGAAAATAGAAATTTCGGGACATACAGATGCAGTAGGATCGGATGTTGACAATATGAATTTATCTAATAACAGAGCAAATGCCGTTATGCAATATTTATTAAAAAAAGGAGTAAATGGTAATCGTCTAACAGCAAAAGGTTATGGAGAAACGAAGTTTATTGCACCTAATGATACTGAAAAAGGAAAACAAAAAAATAGAAGAGTAGAGTTTGTAATAGTAGAATTATAGTTTTTTTATTAGTAATTATGTCTTAAAAATACGTAGAAATACGTATTTTTTTGTTTTTAGTAAGATTTTACTTTTATACAAAATATATTTTAATGAAACACTATTTTTTAATTTTCTATTCCATTGTTGCTTTTTCACAACAACAATTTAGAACAACAGACTTTGGCTATTCTTCTGATGTAAAAAAAGTTGAAGAATCCTTGTATAAATTTAATAAATATGAGAACAAGTTTGTTTTAGAAAGTATTTCTGTTACAGATGTGCAAGACACCTATTTTCAAAAACAAATAATAGAATCGTATGTAGAACAAAATAAATTGGTAGCAGAATACAACTATTTCTATAATCCAGATTCAACTTTAAAAGAAATAAATTACAAACCTTCAACTAATCAATTTGCCTTTCCCTTGCAATTCATTTTTAAATATGCCAATTCAAAGTTAGAAAAAATGCAAATACAAGGGATTTCAAATACGTTTTACTTTTATGATTCCAAAGGTAATTTAGAAAAAGAAATCCAAAAGGATATTCAAAATGAACTAGTAAAGACAACTGTTTATAAAAGAAATGTAGCCAATGATACGTATGAGAAAGTAATACAAGAGGGCGATGGTTCAACTGGTGATTTTACAAAAGAATATTATGAGAAGGGTTTAAAAATAAAAAGTGAAACCAAGAATGAAGATACTACATTTTCGGTTGAGTATAGCTATGATTCAAACAGAAATATCAGTAAGCAGATATATGATGATGGTTCTACAATTGAGTACGGTTATGAATACGACAAGAAAAACAACCCTACTAAAATTGCAAAAATTAGTCCGGCTTTCCTTGAAGATAATTCTTTTACATTTATTAAAATTACTTTTCAAGACGGAACGGTAAGTGGGTCGAACCAGATGGATTTTGATTTTATAAAAAAGTACGACTTGAATTGGAGAATGCGAGATTCTTTACTAACCGCGTATAAAAAAATTAAGTATTCCCATAAAAATAATTTAAGTGTATTGAAAGGTGAAAATAATGAAATAGAAATTCAGGATTCGTATGATAATAATTATGAAAAAGTTGTACTTTTGAATCCATCTCCAAACCATACCGGGTTACTAATTTTTAATGAAGTTACTAATAAAGTATACTTTGTTAAAGATTTTTATTTTGAAGATTTTCCTAAGAATGAGTGGCAAGATGCTCTTCAAGTTGAATCACCAACAAGTATTTATTGGATTCTAGATAAAAATAATTTAATTTCATTTTATCAAAATGGGGTTTATCTCGACAGTTCTAGATTTACCATTGAAGAAGATAGAAATCCAAGTGATCTTTTGGTTAAAACAACTGATGGGGAAGTTTTTATAATGAAAAACATTAATCAATCTCAAGCTAATGTTTTGTATCCATTATTAAAAAAATAAAAATGAAACAATTATTGATTGTTTGTACATTATTTGTACAGGTAATGTTAATCGGACAGGAAAAATACAGGACGTCTGATTTTAATCTACATGAAAAAACACATATTTCAGAACAAGTAGTTTATTCCATTCAAGAGGGAACGAAGAAATGGGAACAAACCAAAACCTATTATTTTTATAATACATATTTAGATTCAATAGTAGTTGAAAGTAAAAACTCCAAAGAAATTATTACTTACAATTACACTATTGATAATTGTTTAAAAGCAATTGTGACTAAAAATGTTACAAGTGAAACAGAAGATAAAAAAGAATTTTTTTATGATCGTTCGTTAAGGTTATTAAAGACAAAAGAATATGTGCAAGGTAGGGAATTTAAGGAAGCAGTTTATTCCTATGATACGAACAATAAATTGTTTGAAATTGTAACTAAAGAGAAAGGTTTTAATACTTTCGAAATTGTAACGTTTAATTATTCTGATGCGAATCATTACACTAAAACTTCAAAGTCTTTTGAAGGGAAGAAAATGGTTGAAATACAAGTAGAAAACTATAAAGATGATTTAATTGAAAAGGGAGTGTATCAAATATTTGATTTAAAAAATAAAGTGCTTTATAAGCATGATAAAATGCGAAATTTAATTTTTGAACAAATAGATGAGGAAGAACCAACAGTATACAAATATGAATACGATGTTCAAGGTAATCCAATAAAAATTACCATTTCAAACGCAGGAAATCCTTATGTAAATTCCGAAATAGTTATAAAAAATACTTATTCGGATTTTAAAACAAATTAAAAAGTCCCGAATTCGGGACTTTTTATTATAATTTACTTTCTAAACTTTGCCAACCGCCACCATTAATACAGTCAATTCCGTTTTGTTTCAAAATTGAAGTAGCTTGCGCGCTTCGCATTCCTGAACGACAACAAGCAATGACAGGTTTGTTTAATTTTTTAATATCATTTATTTTAGAAGCAATAACTTGTAGAGGAATGTTTTTTGAACCTTTAATGTGTCCACTTGCAAATTCTTCGTATGTTCTTACGTCTATAATTACTGCACCTTTTTGAGTGTATTCAGCAATTTCGTTGGTTTTGTTTCCAAAACCTAATTTATCTAATATTCCCATTTTTACTTTTTTTTTGACAAATATAGTTTGATGTCGTATATTCTGTTGTAACAAACGTTACAATTAAGCCATAATAGGGAAAATTAGTTCAATGCCATTGTTGATTAAATGAGCAACTTCTGGTCTTTTAATTTTTAATTTTTCTAAATGATTTTGAACTTTTTCAACTAAATCACTATTGTTTTCTTTATGTGCAATTTCTAAAATTTCAACACTTAGTAACCAATCATTAGGGTGATTTGAAGAAACAGCACCAAACGCTTCTTTTAATGTTATTTCAGCAGCTTTGTTTTCTCTAATGTTTCTAACGTTTTTATATAAATGTTCTAATTCTTCTCTTTCAATTGATTTTTTTTGTTTAATAGTTTGACTGGATGGAACATGGTTAATCATATCAAAGCTATTTACATCAGCAGGCCCAGAAAAAGCAGAGATAACATCTTTACCAACAGCCATATCGTAAATTCCCCATTCTGGTTGGAATAAAATAGTATCCTCATGAGTAACTGTACAATTTTTAAATTTAATCAATAAAATTTTTCCTTGAATATTTCTTGTACCGGTTATAATTTCTCCCGAAACTTTTATTCCACCTTCAAACTCTAACGTAACTTGTTCGCCTTCATAAATGTCGTAAGCGCTTAAATCACGCGGACTCATATCTTCAATAGCTAAATTAATGCCTTTTAATTTGCCAATTGGAGAGCCGTAACCCTCGGCATGGTATTCTGTTCCATGTCCTACTAATTCTTTTTCTCTATAAGATAATGCTGTTTTTCCTGTTGTTTGAATATATACAGGTTTGCCTTCGTGCTCAATAACATTTGTAAAGATACCCGATATTTGTAAGCCTGTACTTAATTCTATGGTTCCAAGTGCTTTAGAAGAAATTAATTTTTTTATTCCTGATAAACCACCTGTTCGTAACGCCATTTTATTTGCAAACTCCTCAAGCACCATGTTTAAGTGTGCAAAATCGGATGTGACAAATAATTGAGGTTGCGGTTTTGTAATATCAAAGCTTACATCTGCTGCTTTAATGTCATAAGGTATTTTTTTAACATTGTCGGTCATACACCAAGCACTTTCTCCAATTGATGACAACAAACCAGCGCCATATATTTTAGGATTTTCAACCGTTCCAATTAAGCCATATTCTACCGTCCACCAATGTAAATTTCTAATTCTTGACATTTCAGATAACTCACCCATATTTTTTTGTAGAAAATCAACCTGTGCTTCCGCTTTTTCAATTTCTTCTTGTGGCGTATTTTCGGCTTCTTTTAATATAGATAACAATCGAATAGCTTCATATAATTCATAATCACGAGCAGAAGATATTGCTTTGCATCCTATTTCACCAAATCGTCTTAAATATTCAGCATATTCAGGATTGGCTATAATAGGAGCGTGGCCGGCACCTTCGTGGATAATATCTGGAGCTGGAGTATATTCAATATGTTCTAATTGACGAATGTCACAAGCAATAACTAATACATTGTACGCTTGAAATTCCATAAAAGCATTTGGTGGAATAAAGCCATCAACCGCCACAGCGGCCCAACCAATTTCTTTAAGAATTCGATTCATGCCGTACATGTTTGGAATATTTTCAATGTCAATTCCTGTTTGATGAAGCCCTTCAAGATAAGATTCATGTGCTACTTTACCTAGATAGTCTACATTTTTACGCATAACATATCTCCAAACTGCTTGGTTAATAGGTGTGTAGTCCTCGTAATTTTGAGGTTTGATGAATTGTTTTAAATGAGTAGGTAATCTGTCTATCAACGGATTGCTTTCAAAATGTGTTTCCATAACTTTAATCGGGTTGCTTGCAGTAAAATTACGAAATTTTCAGAAATAACTAAAGTTTTTATGGAAATGATAAAATAATGTTTCTAAATTAGAATAATTTTAAAATTAAAGCATTAATTGTTTTCGTTTGCTATTTGAATCTCTTTGTTTTTTCTGTTTTTTAATAGGTTTAAATAACGAAGTGCTAACTTGTCGCCATAATCGGTGTAAGATTTTGAAGCCCATTCAATTGCTTTGTCTAAATCACCATTAATTTCATTAATTATAGCCATATTATAACAGGCTCTTCCTGCAATTTTCGAGTCGTTATTGTTAGTTTCTTTTAGCCATAATTCAGCAGCGCTATCCCATTTTCCCGCTTGTGCTCGTCTTTTTCCAATTTCAAAATTTTTGGTGCCTTTTACATAATAATCTCTTGAAACTCTAATAGTGTAAGGGAAAATTCTATACGTGTAATCGATACCAATATTTTTACTAACTGCCAATACCGCATCTTTTCTAGTTAATATTGCTTCAAATGCTTTTAATGGATTTACTCCTCTGCCACTCAATGTAATTGTATTTGTTGTTGAATAAACATCTTTTAATTGTTTTTCAGTATTGTCATAAATTCGCCATCCCGATTTTATTAAAGTATTAATTGTGGCTTCATGTTCAATAATTGGAATTTTTATTCCTAAATTATTATTTACTTGAGAAGAAATTGTTCTATAATTAATTTTTGAATCTGTATCAAAATACGATAATTCATAAATGGCATCAAGTTGATTTTTTTGGCAAATTTCATTTATTTTATCCCAAGAAAGTTCAGCTGAAAATTGATCAATTCCGTATTTTTTAAAATCGACACTATCAATAAGCATCACTTTATTCATTCGGGCAGTTTTTTCTAATTCTGATTTTAAATTTTCAATTGCAGTAATGCTACCTTTTTTGTCTAATTCTTTACCTTCTGCAGTTAAAATTTTATCTATAACATCAAAAGCTTCATATTTCTTATCTGGAATACTTCTGTTAATAATTCCAATACGTGTTACATTTTTGCTTAAATAGACTGGCGCGGGTTGTTTTGCATCCATGGTTAAACCATTTGTTGAACTACATGAAGCAAAAAATAATATAAAAAGAGTTGCTATTGAAATGGTAATTTTTAGTTTCATAAAACAATGTTTGGTTAGTTAAATATAGGCAAAAAAAAGGAAAAAAAATGCGTTACAGTTGTAACGCATTATATTAGATTTGCTTATTGTTTTATTGAAGGAGGGTATTGCTCTAAAATTCTTGAAACGAATTCTTTTATTCGTTCTTCTTTTTTGTCTGTATTGGTTGTTAAATATCCTGTTCCTTGGCCTTGCCAAACAAGTTCTTTAGTTTTTGCATCAAAAATATCAATAAAAAGAGTTCCTTCTGGAGTTGATATTGTTCGGTTGTAACCTAAGCCCCATGGACCCCAGCCCCAGCCCCAGCCGTAATTTTGATAAACATCAATTACTTCTCTTTCTTTAGTAAATATACTAATTAATACATCTGGTGATTCTGATTTTGTAAATCCTTTAGTAGCCATTGCATCATCAATTGCATACAAAATTCTTTTTTTGTCTAAATCAGAAATTTCAGCTTTATCTATTCCGCTTTTAAAATAAGCATAAGATTTATAAGCACTAAAATTAGCTTTTTTGTCATAATCTGCATTTACTCTTACAGATGAACAAGATATTAGAAAAAAAATACCTACTACTGATAATAATTTTAAAGTTTTCATAGTCAATTTATTATTTACTAAAATTAAATATAATTTTTAAATTATAATAAATTTTCGTCTACAAAATTTGGAAGCGTCACTTTTAATAAAGGTTGTGATTCCATTGCTCTTTTGATAGCGAAAATTGCTCCTTCATTTTTAGCCCAACTTCTTCTTGAAATTCCATTGTTGACATCCCAAAAGAGCATTGATTCTAAACGTCTTGAAGCTTCTTTTGTTCCATCAAGAACCATACCAAAACCACCATTAATTACTTCTCCCCAGCCAACACCACCGCCATTGTGAATAGATACCCAAGTAGCACCACGGAAACTGTCGCCAATTACATTGTGAATGGCCATATCCGCAGTAAAACGTGAACCGTCATAAATGTTAGATGTTTCTCTGTATGGAGAATCAGTACCAGATACGTCGTGGTGATCACGGCCTAAAATGATATAGCCAATTTCGCCTTTAGCAATTGCTTCATTGAAAGCTTGTGCAATTTTAATTCTACCTTCAGCATCAGCATATAAAATACGAGCTTGTGAACCAACAACTAATTTATTTTCTTGAGCACCTTTTATCCATTGAATATTATCTGCCATTTGTTGTTGAATTTCTTCTGGCGCTGATTGCATCATTTCTTCTAAAACACGGCAAGCTATAGCATCGGTTTTAGCTAAATCTTCCGGTTTTCCTGACGCACAAACCCAACGAAAAGGTCCAAATCCATAGTCAAAACACATGGGCCCCATAATGTCTTGTACGTAAGATTGGTATTTAAATTCTCTACCTAAAGTAGGAAGTTCGTTCATTACATTGGCACCTGCACGCGATGATTCAAGTAAAAAGGCATTACCATAATCAAAGAAATAAGTGCCTTTTGCAGTGTGTTTATTTATAGCTGCTGCATGACGGCGTAAAGTACTTTGAACGGCTTCCTTAAATTTTTCAGGATCAGTAGCCATCATTTCGTTTGATTCTTCAAAAGTATAGCCAATAGGGTAGTAGCCACCTGCCCAAGGATTGTGTAAGGATGTTTGATCTGAACCTAGGTCGATAGGTATATTTGCCTCATCAAATTTTTCCCAAACATCTACTACATTTCCTAAATAAGCAATGGAAACTACTTCTTTGTTTGCTAATGCTGTTTGAACTCTATCTACTAATTTGTTGATATCTTCAATGATTTCATGAATCCATCCTTGTTCATGTCTGATTTTTGTGATTTTCGGATTTACTTCTGCACAAACAGTCACACAACCGGCTATTGTTCCTGCTTTAGGTTGAGCGCCAGACATACCTCCAAGACCTGAAGTTACAAATAATCCACCTGTTGGAGATTTTTTAATTTTTCTAAAGCCATTTAGCACCGTAATTGTTGTGCCATGAACAATACCTTGAGGGCCAATGTACATGTAACTTCCTGCTGTCATTTGTCCGTATTGCGAAACTCCTAAAGCGTTCATTTTTTCCCAATCATCTGGTTTTGAATAGTTAGGGATAACCATTCCATTGGTAACAACAACTCTTGGGGCTTCTTTATGTGAAGGGAATAATCCCATAGGATGGCCAGAATACATAACCAAAGTTTGTTCGTCAGTCATTTCGGCTAAATATTTCATAGTGAGGCGGTATTGTGCCCAATTTTGAAATACAGCTCCGTTACCACCATAGGTTATTAATTCATGGGGATGTTGTGCCACTGCATAATCCAAATTATTTTGAATCATTAACATGATTGCTTTTGCTTGTTCACTCTTTCCAGGATAATCTGAAATAGGTCGGGCATACATTCTGTAATCAGGACGTAAACGGTACATGTATATACGACCGTATTTTTCCAATTCTTCTTTGAATTCAGGAATTAATTCAGCATGATGTTTTGCATCAAAATAGCGTAAGGCATTTTTTAAAGCCAATTTTTTTTCTTCAGCAGAAAGTATTTCTTTGCGTTTTGGCGCATGGTTTATTGCTGTTTCGTAAGTTTTAGGTTGAGGTAAAACTGAGGGTATACCTTCTAAAATTTGTTCTTGGAAAGTCATGTTTTATTATTGCATTTTTCGTTATTAATAATTTCTAGTTTTCATAGTAGAAAGAAACTAAGGATAACGAATATCAGACCTATGATAGGATTTGTATATTTTTATTCTATATTTAACTAATTCACTATCCATTTTTATTTTTTTTTGTTGTTCCAGTTTTTTTATCAAAACCATAAGGGCAGTGTCTGCATCCACTTTTACAACAGTAACCTCTTTTAAGATGGTATTTTTCTGTAAAACATTTATATCCTTCAGGGGTGTAGTAGAAATCCTCCCCCTCTTTTAAATTATTTGGATTTATTTGTTCATTCATAGCTACAAATTTAAAATATTTGTTTTATTTCTATGGATAGATTTGATATTTATTGTTTGAGTTATGTATAAATAAAAAAAGCCTCTAGTGATATAGAGGCTTTGGGGTAAATTATTTATTAGAATTAAAAAGTAACTTTCTTAGAAACTTCAGTGTTATCTTCAAGTGTAATATTAACTATTACAACTGAATTTGTTTTTCTTAATCCTGTCAATGAAGTTTCATTTTTATGAATTTCGTTATTATTTAAGATAAGTTTGCCTAATAAATCATACACTTTTACATCTTTTATTTTTAATCCGTAACTAGTAATATTGATATAATCATTGGTTGAAACAATTAAATCGTTTGATGTGTTATCACTTACCGATTTTTCTTTTGGAATAAAGCGTAAAATAAATCTATTGATAGAACTTCCAGCCTGAGCCATAAAGGTATAAGGTGCATTTCTTAAATCGTAAACAACATCTAATAATGTATCTTCTAAATAGATATTTTGTGTGTTATTACTAAATAATCCATCTAGACTATTAATTCCTATCGTGTATAATCCGTTTTGAGGGATAGTGATTCCTAAAGGAATTTTATCATTATCATCAAAAGGTAAAGCACGACCTTGAATAGTTAATTTATCAGTTCCGCTTAAAGAGAAAATTTCAAAATTAGTTTTCACATCTAAAGCTTGAGCATCATAAAGGCGATCTAATTCATTTGTAGCGTTTGAAATATAGCCTACTAATGTTGTACTCGCATTGTTGTTTGTTTGATTAATTAAATTAATCCAAATTCTATGTTTTGTTTCTTCATTGCCTAGATTATTATTAGATGCCGCATTATTTGAAGTTCTGTAGAACATATCATTTCTGTAATCATTTCTTCTCATTGAATTATTGAAGATTACATTTTCAGTTGTTGCTGCACTTGTATGATTCATGAGTACAAAGAAGCCTTGTCCTGCAGCTATATTTCCATCTCCAATTGGTGGATTTGCTCCAGTTGCATTATAAGTTACATAATCTGCTACTGTATAATTTGCTCCATAATCTGCATAGAATGGATCTGAAATTACTGCCGAAGGTAATGTACCGTGCGTCCATCTTTTAATAAAACCAGCAATATTGGTATTGGTTGCTAAGAATATATTGGCATTTAAAGCAGAAGGATAAGGATTACTAATTAGATTCCAGTTATCATCATCTTTTGTTCCTTGCGTGGTTGAAACTCCTGTCGCATAATTAGCGCCATCGTACGTTCCTCTTGAAATAGGAGTAGAGATATCACCATTGTTTGGTACTCCTACAAAACTAGCTGTATAATTTTGTAACGTGCTAGTATAAGCATCAGGGCCTCTTACGATATATCCTTTGCCAGTAACCATTGATTCGTTACCTGCAATCCAATTTCCAAAGCCATTAACATTTGCTCCTATAGTAGGGTTCCATTTGAAAATATAATACGGATTTGTTCCAGGAGAGATTGCGCTAGAAGAAAAGTTTGCTACTGGTGAACCCCAATAAACATAATCAAGTTTTCTAATATTTACATCTCTTTTCATTGTAATGTTTCCAACATTTGCAGTGCCGTTTACTTGTATTAAACTTGAAGCATTCTCAAATGTTGCAACACCTAATGGTTCAACAGTTAAATTATCTGTTATTGTTAAAGTGTTGTTTGGATTTACTAATAAATCACCATTTGGTCTAACAATCACATATTTTGCAAATGCATTATAAAACGCTCCTATAATTCTAGCATCATTAGGACCATCATAAATAATAACACATGTATTTGCATCAGGTACTCCAATTGGTGACCAGTTATTTGGATTATTCCAATCTGTACTAACAGTTCCTTTCCATAATTTAGACTTGTTATCAATTGTAATTGGTATAGAAACGGAACAACCATTATTTAAAGTTGCTGTTGCTGTAAATGACCAGCTTGAAGAAGCAATTTGCATTGCAGAAGGTCTAACATATACAGTTGGAACTAATTGTGCAACATAAGGAATTGTACATGCTGGGTCAATAAATACATCAACAGGTGCGCCACTCCAAGTAAATGAAGTACTTAAAGGTTTTGTTCCGAATAATCGTACGTCGTCAATTGCCCAACCGTCACAGAATTTTGCATTGTATCTGAATCTAACTTTTAAGTTAGTTTGGTTAATATAAGCATTCATATTGATAGATACAAAGTTAAAATTTCCTGCCTGACCTTGATCTGAAGTAATTCGCATTACATCTGTATAAGTTGTACCTCCATCTGTTGAAACTTCAACATAACCAATGTCGTACGGCACACCATAATAAGAATAATAATGTCTGAAAGTTAAAGTTAAATCAGTATAAGGTGATGAATCTAATATTGCCGATTCTAATGCCACATTTACATCTAAATTATAATCTGATGTGGCCATTGCAAATCCGTCACCAGCGCTTCTTGAAATAATAGCCGGTTTCCAAACACTTCCTGGTGGTACAAACGGACTTACTTCTCTTTGCCATGTAGTTAAAGCATCTCCTGCACCACCTATAATAACTGGTGTTAAAGCGCCTAAACTTGAATTGAAATTTTCATCAATTAAATTATCAATTATGGTATCTCCAGCTGCAGTGATAGAGATAATATTGTTTTCTCCACAAATTTCAGGTGTTGATGGAGTAATGAACATATTGGCAATAGGATTAATTGTTGCGATAACTTTTTTTCTGTACAATGTTTCACAACCACCAACTGTGTTGTAAGCTGTTGCCCAATAAGTTGTTGTAGCTGATAATGATGGTGTAGTCCAAGTTGATGCATTGGCTGTAACAGTTGAAGTACCAATTAATGTACCTCCTACTTCTGCGTCGTACCATCTAATATGTGTAGGTGATCCTGTAGTAGTTACTGATAAATTTACAGTTCCTACATCACAGCGGCTACCATCTGTTAAGGTATTTATTTGATGTGTACAATCCTGAACAACATTTATCATATAGTCTTCTGTTTCTCCATCTAAAGTATATCCATAAGGTAATAAAGATGCGGTAGTTCCATTTCCAGTATATGAATTGTATGTTAAATCAAAATTGGATGCTCTAACTCTTAATCTATAATTTCCAACTGGAGTAGCTCCAGGAATTACAAATCCAAATGATGTTGCAATAGATAAAATACCATTTGAATCATATACTGTTTCTGTTGCATCATTAAATAAACCATCATTGTTCCAATCTACCCATGCTTTTACTACTTGTCTAGATCTTCTTAAGGCAATATCTACATTAATACCACCACCAGCAACACCTTGAGCGGCAGTTAATGCAGTATAGTTTTTATATCCAGTTACACTTCTTCCTGTTCCCATATTAACTGTATTAGTAAGTGTACCTGTTGTGTCGTAATCTTCAATATAGCGATCACTAAATCCTGCATTTGGATGAATAGTATATGAGGCAGGTAAAGCTGAGTTGCTACTGTGTGTGGCATTACCTGTTGTTACACATATAGTGAATTTAGTTCTACTTGCAGCAGTGCCGTGAACTCTAATTAAATAAGTTGTTCCAATTGTTAATCCTGTTAATAAAGTAGTTTCAGTATTTGATGTATTATTGTTGATACACGTTAAAGATGTTCCAGGGCATGCACCTGTTAATACTTGAAAGTTTAAATTAACAGCTGTATAAGTCATTGAAACATAATTTATTATTGGTTGTGGAACAACTGTAACTCTGTGAGAAGTAGCAGTTGCAGTAAATCTATACCAAACGTCATAACTGAAGTTAGTTCCACAAATGGTAGAAGTTCCAGCAGAACTTGTTAAATCACCCTCAACAGCAACTTCGCAATCAGTTCCTGCATTTACTGGAATAGTAATTGCTCCTGCGCAGTTCTCATTAGTTAAAGTTGTTGTAAAGTTTCCCATTGAATTCCAAACCCCATAATCGCCTCCTGTACAATTACTTCTAATCCAAACATAATAAGTTACACCAGGAGTTAATCCGGTAGCATTATAAGGTGTTCCAGTATCATTAGCAGTAGGTGCTGTAACATTTGGAGCAATTGTATTTGGAGCTAAATTGATAGGGGATATGTAGATGTCGTACCCACCTGCAGGAGCTGGTGCTACATTTGTCCAGTTAATAGTTGCTGTTGTTCCTGTTATACCCGTAAACGAAAAACCGGCCGTTGGACTATTACAAGTTTGAGTTGTTATGTTTATAATGTAATCTTCAGATTGTCCGCTTCCAGCACCAGTTCTACAAGAAGTTGCATAAGCTCCACTTAAAAGTGTTATTCTCATTCTAGTTTGTCCTACTGTTGCAGTCAATGGAATTTGAACATATAATCCAGCTTGAATCGTTACGTTATCAATAACTCCAACATTTATACTTTCACCAGCATCAGCAAAATCACCGTCTGCATTCCAATCAAAAAAGGCTCTTATACCATGTGCTGTAGCTCCACCCGTATTTCCTGATACAGATAATTGGTAAAGTTCGCCTCTTTCAACTTGTCCAACAGGTGTATAAAAAAACTCATGTTGAGGCGTGCCATTAATTACATTTGATGTACTATTAACTATATTTGAAAAGGTAACATTAGTAATTGGATGTACTGAAGTTGTATAAGTATTTACGCAATAAGGTGTACAGCCTCCACCAACAACAGTTGTGATTAAAATATCATCTGAAAATGTTCCACATGTGCCATTTGAAATTGTCCATCTAAAAGTTGTATTGGTTCCAGGAACTAAACCTGTAATTCCTGTTGAAGCTGTATTTGGAGATGTAATTGATCCTGGACCTGATACAACAGTCCAAGTTCCTGTCATTCCAACTGGAATTGCTGAACCAGTTAATGTAGTTGTAGTGGCACATGCAGCTAAAGTTTGATCTACGCCAGCATTTACTGTTACTGTTGGACAAGTAAAAGTTATTCTGATTTCACCATTGGCGCCATTTCCACCATTACGTGTTCCTCCCCCAGGTCTTTCGGCACCACCACCACCACCACCAGGGATAAGTCCATTGTTACCTGTGGCATTTGTTACAGCAGCTCCTCCAGCACCAAAAATTCCTACTACAGCCCCAGAGTTACCTCCAGCTTGACCTGAAGCATCTCCAATAGTTCCATTTTGGCCTGGCATATTGATAGTTCCTCCCGAAGCAGTTCCTCCTGTACCTGCGGCACCTCTGTTTCTCGCACCGCCTGAACCTCCATTTCCAATCATATTAATGCCTAATCCGCCATTAATAAATGTCGTATTTCCTCCGCTTCCTGCTAAAGTAGCATTGGCTAAACCTCCAGCACCTCCGCTACCTACATTGTAAGTGAACGTGTCTCCGGGAGTAACAGCAATAGTTCTAGTAGCTGCACCACCACCACCACCGCCGGAACCTCCGTCTCCGCTTACACTAGATCCACCACCGCCGCCTCCGGCACCCCAAACGGATACTGTTATTGAGGTAACTCCAGTTGGAACTATAAACGTTTCGTTTCCATTTGGTGTGTTATCAACAAATGGAGATTGAGAAAAAATTAAATTTGAAAAAATAAAAGCAATAAAAACAGTTAACGCTTTAAGAATAGTAGAACTATTTTGAATTGTCAATTTTCTACAATTATCCGAAGAAGAGTAATTGTTGTGCATAGGCTAGTTATTTTAGGTTTTATTGTGAATAGTAAATGTACAAAAAAAATGTTTTAATACAGAAAAATGTTTATAAAAAATCATATATTAGTTTAAAATTGTTAATATTTTAATGTTTTTGTTTAATTAAAAACAATGTGTTTTTTCGCGAAATTCCTTTGCTGGCTTGGTTTGAGCACTAAAGTTTTCTATTTTTATAAAAAATATTTAAATTGATAATATTAATTTTTAAATACTTGACACCTAAATGGGTGAGGGGAATTTCCATCTTCCCTTTTATTATTTTATCTGATAAAAAGGATAGGGGGGATGTTGTGCTCATCAATCATGAAAAAATACACATCAGGCAACAAATAGAGTTGTTAATTGTGCCTTTTTATATCTGGTATTTTTTTGAATTTGTTTTTTTGTCAATAAAGTTTAAAAATTGGCAAAAGGCTTATCTTAATATAAGTTTTGAAAAAGAAGCGTATAAACATGAAAAAGATCTTAACTATTTGAAGAAAAGAACTTTTTGGAGTTTTTTAAATTATTTTTGATTGCTTTTTAGTTTTATTTTAAGCTCTCTTTTTTTAATATAGACTATTTGTTTTTGGAAGCAATATTTTAGTAACTTGTATAATTGTATTAATTTTTTTTGAAAAGAATACAATAATTTAAACGAAACCTCACACAATAGTTTTTAAAAATGCCTTAAATAAAAAAGGGACTTTTAATTTAAAAGTCCCTTTTTTTAGATAAGTTAAATTATTTAATTAGTAAATAATTTTTTTCGTGTAAACGGTATTGTCTTCAAGAGTAATCTTAACAAGTAAAACTCCATTTGCTTTCATAATTTCAGTTAATTCTATATTAACTTTATTAATGTTCGATTTGTTTAAAATTAATTTACCTAATACATCATAAACTTGAACATCTTTAATTTTAAGTTTGTTAGAATTAATAGCAATACTGTTGTTTGTAAATACACTAATTGAATTATCTGAACTTAATTGTGCATCAGATTTAGTAGTATATCTTAAAACAAATCTATTATTAAAAGTTCCAGCTTCTGAAATAAAAGTATAAGCAGACTGTTTGATGTCGTAGATGATATTTAATAATTTATCCTCAAGATATATTTTTTGATTAGCATTTGTAAATAAACCATCTACTACTCCAACTCCAATAGTATACATTCCAGCCTGATTAACTTTAAGTCCTAATGGCACTTGGTCGTTATTGTCAAACGGTAAAGTTCTACCTTGAATTGTCATCATCTTATCTTCAATTAATGAATATAAATTAAAGTTTAATTTCTCATCTGTAAATGCATCGTTTAATCTATCTTCTGAATTAGTTGCACCTTGTATGTATCCAACTAAAGTTCTAATTGAATTTCCATTTGAAGAAATTAAATCTAACCAAATTCTATGTCTTTCTAAATCAGCATTTACTTGTTGCGCATTATTAGTTCTAAAAAACTGGCTATTACTATAAGTATTACTTCTTAATGTATTATTAAAACTAACTGTTTCAGAAGTTCCTGCTGAGGTATGATTCATTAATACAAAGAATCCTTGGCCACCTGCAATATATCCATTAAATACACCTGGTCCTGATGATGTTCCTGTTGAGTTATAGGTAATATAATCTCCAGGAGTATAATTGTATACAAAATCACTGTAGAATGGATCTGCAATTGCGCTACTTGGTAAAGTACCATGAGTCCATACTTTAATAAATCCAGCAATATTAGTATTTAATGTTAAGAAATTAATTGCATGTATAGATGATGGGTATGGGTTTCCAATTAAATTCCAATTATCATCATCTTTAGTTACTAATGTACTTGTTGGTCCTGTATAATTAGCTCCATTATAAGTACTTCTACTGATAGGTACTGTAATATTTCCATTATTTGGTACACCTGTAAAAGTAGCCGTGTAATTTTGTAAAGTAGTAGTAAAAGAATCAGGTCCTCTTACGATATAACCCTTACCAATAACCATATTTTCATTTGCATTTACCCAATTACCAAAGTTACTTGCATAAGCAGTTGTTGTAGTTGGTTGCCATTTATATATAAAACCTGCGTTTGTTCCAGGAGATACTGAAGTTACAGGGAAATTATTAACTGGAGAAGACCAATATACATAATCTTGTTTTCTAATGTTAGCCGTTCTTTCGTAAGTAATATTTCCAACATTGGTTACATTGTTAATTTGAACAATGCTTCCGTTGTTATTTACTAAAATTTGACCACCAGCGCTCACATTAATCACATCCGTTACAGTTAAAGCATTTGTAGCGGTTATTGTTAATGTTGCACCGTTTTGAACAGTCACAGTTCTAGCCAATCCACTATAATTTGTACCAGAAATAATTGGTTTGTTAGTTACGTTTGGAATTAATACACAATCAGCACTAGTTGGTACGCCTACTGGTGTCCAGTTATTTGCAACATTCCAGTTTGTACTTACTGAACCATTCCATGTTTTTCCAGAGCTTACTGTAACAACTACTTCGTCAGTCTCCACTAAAGTTGTTCCATTACATAAAGTGTATGTTACTTCAGCAGTATAAGTTGTTGTTCCAGCAGGACAAACATTTATAACATCTGTTGTCCCAACAACAGGTCCAGATGTACCAGAACCTTCATGCCATTTTAATGATGTAATTGATGCGCCAGAAGGAACAAATCGCCAAGCTTCGTTAGTTGTGGTCCAATCTGCACTTAATCCGTTTCTGTTTGGTGCAACTGAAGCTAAAGTTCCAGTAGGATCTTGAATACCTACTACTGCATTTCCATCATTCCATGTAGGACATAATTGCTTATTCTCTATGTAAACTTCTATAACATTTGTATTTTCATATAAAACAATCATACCTGTGTAAAGAATTGAATTACAAGAAGCTGAGAACATTGGTATATCATGCCAAGAAGCTACTAAGGCTCTACAGCCTGTGTTTAATGTAATCAATTCCCATGCAACTTTTCCACCTTTTGAAGGGTCAATATCATGGAAAACTCCAAAAATTGCATTTTCTACTAAGGCTGAATGTCCAGCAATTGGAATATTGTCTGCAAATGAGTAACTACAGTAGCCACCAGGGGTATTGTTTGTGGTGTCAAATGTGATTAATCCATTGGAACCCATCAAGCATTGATTATAATTTGTGCCGTAAAAACAGAAATTAAATGGTAAGTTTATAATTGGCGACCAGGTATCGTCCACATTCACACTCACTTGGTTGGCCAAACAATCAAATTGATAAGGTGGTGCATAACCAATAGATTGAACTGTATAACTTGTTGTTTGTCCTAAATGCAAATAAGTAGCTTCTAAATCAACACAGCCTGATGAACCACAACTTATAGGAGCGGGATCTGTACCACTTAGACCTAATCCTCCTGATACAACTGAAGGACAACCTAATGTAGATGTTCCTGTACCTCCACCTGGCATACAGTTGGGTTGTGTAAAAATTGAAGGTCCTGACCAAACACCTTGTGAACCACCACAATTTGTTCTTACATAAACATAGTAAGTTGTATTAGAAACTAATCCAGTAACGTTTACAGAAGTTACACCTGCGCCAACAGTTCCTGTAGGTGCTGTTCCAGCAGTAGGTACTGTTGAACTTGTTGAAATGTAATATTGGTAACCACTAGCTGGAGCAGGAGTAGGTGCTGACCATGAAATAGTAGTTGATGTCATTGACGTTGGTGTTGTTGTAATTGCTATTGGATAGGTATTACAAGGTAACGTTGTAACATTAAAGGTATAGTCTTCTGTTTCACCACTCGTAATAGTTCCACATGAACTTGGATTTGAAGATGAATAATTAGCTACAATTCTCATTCTGTAATTTCCTGCAATTGCAGTTGCTGGCACTGTAATGATACCTGTGGCTGTATTTACATATGCACCAGAAGCATACACTAATTCTCCAGAGTCATTAAAATCCATATCGTTATTCCAATCCACCCAAATATTTACGCCAAATGTATTAGTGCTATTTAATGCAATTGAAAAATTAACCGATCCACTTGGTGCTTGAGTTACTGTTTGAGCGGTGAAATTTCCATAACCACCTGCTGAATAACCAGAGCCATTATTAGTAATATTTGTTGTTCCTGAAGTAGTAGAAAAATTATTTATAAAATAGGTACTACTTGATGAATTGGATACACAATAACCAGTATAGAAAGAAACTTGAGACGTCCACGGACTAACATTTCCGCTTCCACAATTGTTTCTTATATAAACATAGTAAGTAGTATTAGGTGTTAAGCCTGTTAAGTTAACAGTGGTAACTCCAGCAGCTGTACTTCCTGTTGGAACTGTTGCTCCTGTTGGTAATGTAGCTGAAGTCGTTAAATAATATTGGTAACCACTTGCTGGTGCTGGTGAAGAAGCTGTCCAGTTAACAGTTGCAGTCGTTGTTGTAACAGGGCCAACTACTACAGCAGTTGGTATTCCCGGACAAGCTGATGGTAAAACAGTAAAGGTATAATCTTCAGTTTCGCCATTTGAAATTGAACCACAAGAAAGCGGGTCAGTTGAACTGTAATTAGCAACAACACGCATTCTATAATTGCCAGCAACAGCCGTGCCAGGAACAGTAATAACTCCCGTTGCTGTATTAACATAAGAACCTGATGCATAAACTTTTTCACCGGCATCATTAAAATCTAAATCGCCATTCCAATCAATCCAAATATTTACACCAAAAGTATAAGTACTGTTTAATGCAATTGAAAAGTTCACTGAACCGAAAGGTTGTTGGCTTACTACTTGAGCTGAAAAATTTCCATAACCAGTTGCTGAATATCCAGAACCGTTATTTGTTATATTTAAAGTTCCTCCTGTAGTAGAGAAATTATTTATAAAATAAGTTGAAGTCGTAGAAGTTGAGCTGCAATACCCAGTATAAAAAGATGTGCTTACCCAAGAACTAAAGTCACCTGAACCACAATTGGTTCTTACAAAAACATAATACGTAGTATTTGGTAATAGCCCTGTGAAGTTAACAGATGTTGTTGCAACAGCTGTTCCTGCACCTCCAGGTGTAGTATTCGAAGTTGAAATTACATATTGATATCCAATAGGTGTTGTGCCTAAAGTTGGTGCTGTCCAAGATGCTGTTCCTGTTGTTGTTGAAGTAGCTGAAGCACTTAGACTTGTTGGTGTATAACACGTAGGTGGTGTTGCTACTTGTAGAGTATAATCTTCACCTTCAGTATATGTTGTTGTTCCACATGCTGTCGGGTCTGTGTTTAAATAGTCTGCAACAACGCGCATTCTGTAGTTTCCAACAGGTGTCCCTCCAGGAATTGTTATTGTTCCTGAAGCTGATGAAACGTATCCTCCTGATGCATAAACTTTCTCACCAGCATCGTTGAAATCTAAATCGTTATTCCAATCTACCCATATATTAACGCCATGGGTTCCAGAATTCAATGTTACACTAAAATTAAAACTTCCTGTGGCAATTTGACTAACGCTTTGTGCTGTGTAATTTCCATAGCCACCAGCTGAATAGGTAGAAGTATTATTTATGTTTGTTAATCCTAAAGTTGTGGTAAAATTACTTATCCAATAGGTACTAGATGTAGTTGCTAAAGTACAATATCCAGCATAGGAGATGATGATTTGTCCATTGGCACCATTTCCTCCAGCTGCATCAATTCCACCCATACGGTGTCCTCCAGCGCCTCCGCCACCAACAGTTAATCCAGAATTTCCTGAACTGCTATTGACACCATTTCCTCCATTTCCACCATATAAAGTTGCACCTGTTCCGCCAGTTAATACGGATGCGTTTCCGCCATTTGCTGTTGTTCCAGCGCCGCCGCCGCCGCCGCCGCCGCCATTACCTCCTCCATTTCCATTTGATCCAGCAGCACCATTTCCTCCATTAAAACTTCCAGAAGTAAATGTTCCACCACTTCCTCCAGCTCCAGCTGTTCCAGGGGCATTCGTGGTAACAGAACCACCAGCACCACCACCATTTGCAGAAGCTAAAATAGTTCCTCCACAATTTGTAGCGGTAGAAAAACAACTCGATTGCCCAGGTGTAGCAGCGGTTCCAGCTGCAGTTCCGCCAGTTCCACCACTTCCAACTCTATAATAGTAAGTGGTTCCTGGAACTACAGCGATTGTATTTGAAACTGTATATGCACCGCCGCCGCCGCCGCCGCCAGCACCTCTGTTAGTTGATCTAGCATAACCGCCGCCGCCGCCGCCGCCCCATGCTTCAACTTTAATTGAAGTTACACCTGCTGGGCAAACCCAAGAACCAGTTCCGGCAGTATTGAAGGTTTCGACAGTTTGAGAATTGATATTCCCAAAATTTAAAGCACATAGTAGTGTAAAAAAGAATTTAAAAATTTTGTCAACAGACCTTTCAGTCCAAACAAAATCATTTTGTTTAGTTTTCATTTTAGAGTAGATTTTTTTGTTTTTTTTGTTGTTTAGAAAGCAAATATAATTTTTTTTATTAAAAAAACTAATAAATCTTAAAAATGATGTTTAAATTTTGAACGATTGTTAATAATTGTTAAAGTTAAGTAGGGGGTAGTGTGTCGTTGTTTTTGGGTAATTGGCGTTTTTTTGTATTGTGTAAAAAGTTATTAACAACAAGAAATAAAAAAAGCCACATCAACGATGTGGCTTTTTTAAAATATGAAAAAGAAATTATTTATTGTTTAGGTTTTTCATTTTCAAGAACAACACGTTCTCTTTTGTTAACCGGAATTGATTTCTTTTGATTTTCAATTGGTTCGTTATATCTTTCGAATTTAATTTTAGTACCGTCAAACATAATTGGTTTAGCCTCGTTTTTAGTATCTGCTTCATTAAACATTACTTCATTCATGTTTTTGTCATAATCATTAGCTAAAATTTCATTCGATATTTTAACGCCATTTTTATATCCTTTTTGTGTGCTAATTGCTGTCCAGCTGAAATTTGCATTACTTTTACCATTTAAATTTTCTTTAACAAAAAATCCAGTTGAAGTAATTTTGCTTACATATACACCATTTGTGGCTCCCATTGGAGTGATAGTGATGTTTAACTCATCTTCAGATATTGTTGCAGTTTGAGAAAAGTTAGTATCGAAGGCTACAAATGTTTCTCCATTGTTTAATTTTCCTTTACCTCTTGTTGTAACATCTACTGATGTTGATGTAGTTGCATAAGTAGCAATTCTTTTAGATGTACCTTCTGTTAACTGAACAATTGGTTTGTTGGTTAAAGTGTTTCCAGCAACGTACATACCAAATTCATCACCTTTGGTCATTAAACCGTATTGGTCACCTTTAACATAACCACCCATAAAACTTCCATTTACTCCAATTCCAATACCATTGTTTTCATTCGTTGAACTACTAACTCTTCCAGTTCCATTTTGTGTAGCTGCTGTACCACCTGTGCTGAAATAACCGCCATAGGTATTACCATTAGAAGCTCTGTAGCCTAAAACTCCCCAAGCATTTGAACCATTATAGCCCATAACTCCACCAGTTCTATCTGGAATTGTGGAAGAACCAACACTAGAGTCTCTTAAAACATCTCCAATCACTCCAAATAAATAGGAATCAGTATTTGCATTTATAACTTTAGAAGCCAATGTTCCAGCAACTCCACCTAGTGAAGAGTTTGAAGAAGCGGCTAACGGACCTGCATAGCCTCCAGTACCTTGGTTAATATTGCTTTGAGAACCTATTATGGCTGCAACGTCTTGATTTCCGGCAGTAGGTTGGTCTAGAGAGGCGTAAACTGCTGCATTTGAACCAGCTGTAGTTGGAGTAGGGCCAGTTGTTTGTGCATAAAGTCCCATACCACCTCCAAAATTTAGAGCATTAACTGCAGTTGCGCTAATTGAGCTCACTTGTCCTTGAACGGCTACTAAATTCGAAGTTGGGGCAGTTGTTGTTGTTGTACTTAAATTACCTAATACTCCAATAGCTGCAGTTGTTGTTGTGTTTACATTAGTTCCAACTATTCCAATACCTGTTCCGTCATTATAACCAAATACTCCTGTCCCGTCAAGTGTGCTGTTACCCTGAACGCCTCTACCACCTGTTCCTACTGAATTACCCGTAATGGCATCATCGCCAACGATAGTTGAAGTAACTTCAAATTGATTGTCAGCTTGTGAAACGTTGGTAGTATTTACTGCAATTCTTCCAGTAGTAAGTACTCTCATTCGCTCAGTATTGTTAGTTCTAATTGCAAAATCTACATTATCACTTGTTCCTAAGAAATTACTTGCGATTGAAGTTCCTGTATTTCCAGTCAATGACCAATCCAATCCTCCTGGAGAACCAGCAAAAGCTACCCATCTTGTTCCATTCCAATAATATAAGCCTGGAGCCACGTTGTTTGGTGATGTCCCAGCAGTAGCGGTATTGTAAACAACTGTACCTGCTATTGGGTTTCCACCTCCATTAGGATTTACAATTGGTGCGCCAACGTTAGTTGCGGTTAAGGCAACCCTTGGTGGTACAAAACCGTTTGTTGTTGATGTAACATCAAGCGCTCCATTAGGAGTGGTAGTACCTACACCAACTTGTGCTTGACTGAAGAAATTAATTGAAGTACAAATTAATGTTGTTAAAAGTAATTTTTTATTCATGACTTGTTAAGTTGATTTTTTTTTGCAAATGCAAATATATCAAAATATCGATTACATGCAAAAAAATACGATGAAAAACAATAAATTAACTTTTTTTTGATGTATGAATTAAAAAAAAAAATTTTGATTTTTTTTGTAATCCTAAAGCGAAAGATTAGTTTTATGGTGGTTTTCAGTTGTAAAAAAAATATTTTTTTGTTTTTAGTCGATTTTATTTGTCTAATTTACGTAGTTGTAGTACATTTGTCTATTAAATGCTAAATCAGTAGCTTATGAGAAAAATAATACTATCTTCTGTGTTGCTTGCGCTTGCAAATTTTGCAAATGCTCAGCTTTATGTGAATCCTGGAGCTTACGTTTTTATGACGAATCAATTTATGTATGTGAAACAAGATGTGAATTTACAGAATACATCAAATTTTTACATGCGTAATACAGCTCAATTATTACAAGGGACTACAGGTTCTTCAACAAACTTTGGTGCGGGGAAATTATCAGTTTTTCAAGAAGGTACTGTGAATAATTATCAATATAATTATTGGTGTTCTCCTGTAGGTGCTGCTTCTGGTGTTTCAGGGAACGAACAATTTAGTATTTCCTTGCTAAATAGACCTACAGGTTTAATCACTTCTGTACCTGCAACTATGTTGTCGTCTTACGACGGTACTTCTAGTCCACTTGGAATTGCAACCTATTGGATTTGGAAGTTTGTTACTTCAAATGCTTATGCACAATGGGTGCATGTAGGTTCAGCTACAAGTATTAATCCTGGTGAAGGTTTTACTATGAAAGGAACTTCGGGTACAGATGCAACTGTTGTAGATGCAGATGGAGTTCAAAATAATACAGGAAGCAAACAACGATATGATTTTAGAGGAAAACCAAATGATGGTAATATTAGCGTACCTGTTTCTGCAGGTAATTTTACATTAGTAGGAAATCCTTATCCAAGTGCAATTGATTTAAATCAGTTTTTGTTAGACCCTGCTAATGCTGCAGTTACTAATGGTCAAGCTTATTTCTGGGAACAAGTAGTGGTTAATTCACACTATATTGATGCTTACAGTGGTGGTTATGGTGTGTATAATCCAGGAACTGGTGTTTATACTCCTGCTGCGTTTTGGAATTATAATGGAGCGGGTGGTCAAGAAACTGCTTTAGGTTCTGGAACTGTTTTTCAAAGAAGATTTTCTCCTATAGGTCAAGGGTTTATGGTTATGGGTACTGCTGCAGGTTCTGTTACAATGAAAAATAGTTACAGAGTTTTTGTTAGAGAAGGTGCTGTTAATCAATCGGAATTTGCTAGAATGGGAAGTGCAGCTGCTCAAAATCAAACTGCAGATGTTTATGCTGGTAATTCAGAATTTTTCCCTGAGATTCCAAATGTTGCGGGAATAGATTATACAAAAATTAAAAAAGGTACGTCACCTTACATTAGAATTCATGCGATGTATAATAATGGTGGTGTAAGACCAACAACAATTGCCTTTGATGATAATGCTACAGATGGTTTTGATTATGGATTTGACGGTAGGTCACCTTCGTCAGAAGCAGCTGAGTTCTATTATATAGTAAATGGTACTGATAATGAATATGTAGCTACAGCTGTTAAGTTTGATGTGGAAAAGAAAATTCCAGTAGGTTTACGTTGTGCTCAACAAACTAATTTTAAAATTAAGGTAGCTGGTTTAGGTGGTAATTTTAATGCTAACCAAGAGATTTATCTTCACGATAAAGAAACTGGTGTTTATTACGATATCAAAAATGGAACTTTCGATATGACGTTGCCTGCGGGTAATAATAAAACGAGATTTGAAATTACATTTAAAAATTTCTCATTATCTAATGAAAATGCAAATTTAGCTGATAATTTTGATGTATATCAAAACAATGCTGCAGGTACTTTAACCATTGTAAATACAATGAATAAAGATGTAGTTTCTTGTCAATTATTCGATGTAACAGGAAAGTTGGTAATTGCTAAAAAGAATTTAGGTAAAAATGATACGATTGAAGTGTCTACTTCTGGATTAAGCGACGGAGTTTACATTGTTAAGCTAGATACTAAAGAAAGTGGATCAGTTGATAAAAAAATAATCATAGCAAAAAAATAATAAATTAATTTATAATTTTAATCCCGATTGACTCGGGATTTTTTTATGTCTGATATTTTCAAAATAACGTTACCATTTCAAACGTCTATTCAACTCTATATTAAAAGAGAAGATTTACTGCATCCCATTATTTCAGGCAATAAATTCAGGAAATTGAAATACAATATTGTTGAAGCTAAGAAACAAAATAAAGCTAGCTTGTTGACTTTTGGAGGAGCTTATTCAAATCATATAGTTGCTGTTGCTGGAGCAGGAAAAGAATATGGATTCCAAACGGTTGGTGTTATAAGAGGTGAGGAATTAAAAGATAAAATTGATGCGAATCCAACTTTGAAAATGGCGCAAGCGTTAGGGATGACTTTTAAATTTATAGATAGGACAACGTACAGGACAAAAACAGCATCACATTTTATTGAACTATTAAATAATGAATTTAACGATTTCTATTTAATTCCAGAAGGAGGAACTAATGAATTAGCAATAAAAGGTTGTGAAGAAATACTATCTGATGAAACTAGTGATTTTAATTATATCTGTACTTCAGTAGGAACAGGTGGTACAATTTCTGGTTTAATCAATTCATCAAATGAAATTCAAAAAATAATTGGTTTTTCTTCGTTAAAAGGTGATTTTTTAAAAAATGATATTAGTAAATTTGTAAACAAATCAAATTGGAATATAATTTGTGAGTATCATTTTGGAGGATATGGAAATGTTACCGATGAATTAATACAATTTATTAATGATTTTTATTTAAAAACGGGAATTCCATTAGATCCTATATATACTGGTAAAATGATGTATGGAATTTTTGATTTAATCAAAAAAAAATATTTTCCTGAAGAAAGTAAAATATTAGCTATTCATACTGGCGGTTTACAAGGGATTGTTGGAATGAATGAAAAATTGAAAATTAAAAATAAAGCACAAATAATTGTATGATTAAAAAGATAGTATTCTTCTTCTTTACCATTTTGGTAATAAGTTGTGGAAGTTCTAAAGTAAGAACAAGTAAGACAGTATCAAAAACTACTTATCCGAGTAAAAATACAACTACTACTTCAAAACCCACTACTTCTAAACCTAAAAACACGAATGCAACGGGTGAAATTTTAGTTGCAACTTCAAAAGTTAAAGCAACTACAGAAGATGTAAAAAAATATATAGAGGATTTTAAAGAAACGGCTAAATCCAACATGAAACAATACGGAATTCCAGCGAGTATAATAATGGCGCAAGGAATATTAGAATCAGGAGCAGGTTTCGGTCGTTTATGTAAAGAAGCTAATAATCATTTTGGAATTAAATGTCATACTGGTTGGACTGGTGAAACAGTTACACATGACGATGATGCTTTGCAAGAATGTTTTAGAAAATATAAAGATCCTGCTGAATCTTACCGTGATCATGCTCTATTTTTAACGTCAAGAAAAAGATATGAATCGTTGTTTAAATTAGATAAAGGAGATTATCAGGCATGGGCAAATGGTTTAAAACAAGCGGGTTATGCAACAGATACATTGTACCCTTCTAAGTTAGTTGGAATAATAGAACGATATGAGTTGTATAAATTAGATAATGAAGTTTTAGGTAGAAATTTTATTCCTACTCCAAAACAAGAAATTGTTTTAAATGAGGGGGAATACGTAATTCAAAAAGGAGATACTTTATATTCATTATCAAAAAAATTCAATCTTTCAGTGGAAGAATTAAAACAATTAAATAATATTTCAGATACGGCCATTGCTGTGGGTCAAAAAATTAAAACTAAAAAATAATGTTATATCAAAGAAGTAGCCAGCTTTTTGTTGAAGCTAGTAAAGTTATTCCAGGAGGTGTTAATTCGCCTGTAAGAGCATTTAAAGCAGTGGGAGGAACACCTATTTTTGTTAAAGAAGCTAAAGGAGCTTATTTATTTGATGAAGATGGAAATAAATATATCGATTATATCAATTCTTGGGGACCAATGATTTTAGGACATGCTCACGAGGCTGTTGTAAATGCAGTTATAGAACGTGCAAAATTGGGAACTTCTTTTGGAACACCAACTGCTTTAGAAACAAAAATTGCTGAATTAGCAGTTGCAATGGTGCCTAATATTGATAAAATCCGTTTTGTAAATTCTGGTACTGAAGCTTGTATGAGCGCTATTCGTTTAGCAAGAGGTTATACCAAGAGAGATAAAATAATTAAATTTTCAGGATGTTATCATGGTCACTCCGACTCGTTTTTAATTGCTGCTGGAAGTGGATTAAGTACTTTTGGTATTCCTAATAGTCCAGGTGTAACTGAAGGTACCGCAAAAGATACTTTGTTAGCCAATTATAATGATATTGAAAATGTAAAAGCTTTATTTGAAGCTAATAAAGATGAAATTGCAGCAGTAATCATCGAACCAGTAGCTGGTAATATGGGTTGTATTCCGCCTAAAGCAGATTTTTTAAACCAATTACGTTCGTTGTGTTCACAAAATGGAACATTATTGATTTTTGATGAAGTAATGACAGGCTTTAGATTGGCTAAAGGTGGTGCACAAGAATTGTTTGGCATTCAAGCCGATATTATTTGTTTTGGGAAAGTTATTGGAGGCGGACTTCCAGTTGGCGCTTTTGCCGGAAGAGACGAAATTATGAATTATTTATCGCCACTAGGTCCAGTATATCAAGCAGGAACTTTGTCTGGAAATCCTTTGGCAATGGCTGCAGGGCTTCAAATGTTGACGGAATTAAATAACGATCCAGAATTATTTAAAAGACTTGATGAAAAAACAGCTTATTTAGAAAAAGGAATGCATGAAGTATTATCTAATAACGGAGTTGCATTTACAATCAATAGAGTAGGTTCAATGATATCTGTTCATTTTGATAAAGACCCTGTTTATGATTTTAATACTGCTAAAAATGGAGATAATGATACCTTTAAGAAATTCTTCCACGAATTATTGAAAAAAGGAATTTATATTGCACCATCTGCTTACGAAACGTGGTTTATCACTGATGCTTTATCGTATGAAGATTTAGATTATACGATACAATGTGTTGATGAAGTAAGTCAAAATTTATAAAATAAAAAATCCCGATACAATCGGGATTTTTTTATTAATGAGTTAATTTCTTTAATAACTCAGTATTTTTTTCAAGCTTTTCCATTTGAGCTGGAGATAATGTAGCTCTTATTTTTAAATCTATAATTCTAGCTAATTCTGCTTTTCTTTCTTCAGATAAATTTTCGTTTAAAACATTGAATTTGTATTCAAATAGATGGAAGAAATTTTCTACTTCTGTACTATTCAATTTTAAATAGTCAGCCATTTCAGAAGCATTTTTTTTAGCTTCTACAGCAACGTCAACTTTTTTAAATGCTTTATCTTGAGCATTAGCATTAAAAGTGAATGCTAAAAATAGAATAAAAGCGCCTAGTATTTTTTTCATTTTCTTAATTGTTAATAGTTTCTCCAAAACTAACCTTTTTTTTTATACTAACAAAATTTTAAGTGTGAAAAAACTATTCTTTAGGACTTATTTTGTGATTTTTAACTTTTTCAATGCGTTCATTTTGAAGCGATTCCCATTTTTTATATTGCTCTTCTGTTAAAACACCTTTTAATTTTTCTTTTAACTCCGAACGACTTTCTTTCATTTCTTTCATTGCTTTTTGGCGTCGTTCTTTTTTAGCTTCAATTTGTTCATTTTTAATTTCTTCTTTTTTTGCTTCTAAACTAGAATGATGTTCTTTTAAAATGGCAGTTACTTTTTCTTCTTGTTCTTTAGTTAAAGTTAAATCTTTTGTCATTTTTTTAGTTTGCATTTCTGCTCTTTCTTCTGCTGTTGCATTCTTAAATTTTCCTTTTTCTTGAGCAAACGATAATCCCGATACTACTAATGCAATAATAAATACATACTTTTTCATATTATATAATTTTTAATGTTTACCAATTGGACTTTAAAAAAATAAAAAGGTTTAATTTATATGATAAAAATCAAGTAAATTCATTTTATGATTAATATATTTGTACTGTGAAATATTTCGGATTCATAGTCGCTTTATTAATCTTGTCAAAACCTATTTTACCTATGGTAGATTATTGGGTCAACTATGAGTATATAGCTAAAGAATTATGTGAAAATAAAGCCAAACCCGAAATGCATTGTGACGGAAAATGTCATTTAAAAAAGGAGTTGGCAAAAGCCTCAGAAGAGGAAAAACCCATTTCTTCCGATAAAAAAGCTACTTCAAAACAAGAATCAGAAGTGCTGTTTTTTGAAAGTAAGACAACTTTAATTTCTAAACCCATTCTTTTCTTTACTTCCTTAAAGGTTAAAAATAAGTATCAGAATTTATATGCGTATTTGTCTACGCATACCATTTTTCACCCTCCTAGTGTCTAGTATTTAACTTTTTAATTGAATTTATTACGTTGGCTTTTATCTCAAAAACAGGTAAAAGAAACGCCCTGTGCATACCAGTCAATGAATGCGCAGGTACTTTCGAGCGTTTCAAAATTCAATTCATTCATTCAAATTTACATTTTTATTTTACTTTTTAAAGTATAAATACTATTCTTCTTGTATGATTTACACAGAAGGCCATTTTCTATGCGGTTTTGCAATCAGCATAGACTACATTTTTTTGCCATTGGGCACTATACACTATACACTTAAAATAGATTATTATGAAATTACACTATATCAAATTTTTCGCTGTTTTAACAGCAGCATTTTTCGCATTTTCATGTTCTAATGATGATAATGCTTCTGAACAACTAACAGGTACGGGTAGCTTAAAAGTTGAGTTTGATCAAACTTATGGCGATGCCGATTTTATTCAAGGAGCAGTTTACACCAATTCCAATGGGGAAGAAGTTTCTATTTCTAAGGCTAAATATATTGTTAGTAATATTGTACTAACTAAAGAAGACGGTTCTACTTATACAGTTCCAAAAAGCCAAAGCTATTTCATTATTGATGAATTTACCGAATCTTCAACCTTACTAAATTTACCTAATATTCCAGCGGGTAATTATACCAAAATTAAATTCGGAATAGGAGTGGATCAAGAGCAATTTAATCAAGGCGCTACTGGTCAAGGGGATTTTTTAGCTACAGCACAAGATGCCGGTATGATGTGGTCGTGGAGTGCCGGGTATAAATTTTTAGCTCTTGAAGGTATGTTTACTTCTTCAACGCAATCTACAGGTGCTATGTATATGGTACATACCGGAAAAACAGGAACCGATTATAATTACGCAGAAATTACTTTAAATTTTCCTGATAAAGCTTTAGTACGTACTACCATTACGCCACAAGTGCATATTATGGCCGATTTAAAACAAGTATTGGACGGTACAAATAAAATTAATTTGTCCGAGCAAGCTATGGTTATGGGAGGAGCTAAATTAGCTTTGGTAACTGCAAATTTGGCGAATATGTTTGAGGTACACCATGTACATAATGATTAATTAAAGAAGCTCATTCCTGCCATTCATTGCAAGTCCTCAGTCGTATAGTTCTTTTTTCTAATCACCCTACTAAAGCTTCTTTGGTCGCTTTGTATTGTGAAGAAAAAGAAACTATACGCCTTGTGGGCTTTCCATTGCTGTCAGGGCTAAAACCTAGATAAAATGAAACAGATAATTTTAGGAATTCTTGCTTTTATGGTGTTGAGTTGTTCTAAAGAAGAGAACGAAGAATACCAAAATTTACCCATTAATTTTCAAAAACCTGCTAACTTTCCTGATATAGCTTATGATTTAAGTAATAACCCATTAACTGAAAAAGGTTTTGAACTGGGAAAAAAATTGTTTTACGACGGACGTTTATCTTCCGATGGCGTGGTTTCGTGTGGATTTTGCCATATTCAAGCCGATGCATTTACGCATCACGGACATACCTTTAGTCATGGAGTAGGGGATAATATTGGAACAAGAAATACACCACCTATTCAAAATTTAGCTTTTCAAACGGCCTTTATGTGGGACGGGGCTACGACTCATCTCGATTTGCAACCTATAATTCCTTTGACAAGTCCTATTGAGATGAATGGTAACTTTACCCAAATTGTTGCCATGATGAAAGCAGATCCGGTATATGTAAAATTGTTTAAACAAGCTTTTCCAGACGGACAAATTAATTCAGAAAATATGCTAAAAGCATTAGGACAGTTCATGGTGTTAACAGTTTCTTCTAATTCGCGCTTCGATAAATATCGTAGAAATGAAGCAGGAGGTACTTTAACTCAGGACGAAGTAGAGGGGTATGCTATCTTTAATCAAAAATGTGCTTCATGCCATGCAACGGATCTTTTTACGGATAATAGCTTCAGAAATAATGGATTGAGTATTAATCCACAAATAAACGATATGGGTTATTATCGAGTTACAGAATTGCAACAATATAAATACAAGTTTAAAGTACCTAGTTTGCGTAATATTGAGAAAACGGCACCCTACATGCATGATGGTCGTTTTTATACCTTAGAAGCGGTTTTAAATCATTATTCAAACGGAGTGCAAAATACCCCTAATTTAGATGCCTCTTTAACTACGAATGGAAATTTAGGAATACCTTTAACTACTACTGAAAAAACAAAAATCATAGCCTTTTTAAAAACCTTAACCGATCACCAATTTTTAACGGATCCAAGGTTTGCAGAATTTTAATTAAATAAAAATGAAAAAAATAATTAGTGCATTACTGTTTGTTTTAGTAATGCAAGCGCACGAAAAACCTAAATTCAATACTCAAAATGCCAATAAAATGGAATATAATAATCCATCATATTTTGGTAATAGAAATATAAAGACGACTTATTTTGACGATTGCGATGCTTGTGGTTGTTCTGCCAGTGGTGGGAGTATGGGATTTGCTTCAATGCTAAATTCTAATTTTGTTGGGGTACGTTATTTTAATCAACATTACCGTTCAAATGATGGTTTGTATTCCAATTCACCTTGGTTAAATGAAAATTACAATACTCTACAAGTTTGGGCGCGAATTCCAATTGTTAAAGGTGTTCAAATTTCAACGTTACTACCTTATCATTTTCATAGTCTAAATACCAAAACAGGAAGCCAAGAGATCAGCGGAATGGGAGATGTTACTGTGGTTGGATTGGTAACGGTCTATCAAACACATAAAGATAGTACCGTTTTTAAACATAATTGGCAAGTGGGAGTTGGAATTAAAGCACCTACAGGAGAATATAAAGAAACAAGTGCAGGAAGTGTAAATCCAAGTTTTCAAGTAGGAACGGGCAGTTGGGATTATTTGTTTTCATCTGAATATGTGTTAAGGTTCAAAAAAATGGGAATTAATAATCTTTTAAATTATGTTGTAAAAACAGAAAATAAAAAAGAATACCGATTTGGGAATCAATTTAATTATGGCTCAACGTTGTATTATTTATTTGAAAAAAATCAAATGGCTATTGCTCCTCAATTGGGTGTTGCAGGTGAAGTATATGCCAGTAATTATCAATATGGGGAAAAAGTCCGCAATACTACAGGAGATGTGCTTTTCGGTAAAATTGGTGTAGAAATTGGCTGGAATAAATTTTCATTGGGAGCTACTTATTTTAAACCCATCAATCAAAATTTAATGTCGGGGCTTGTTGAAGCGAAATCCCGTTGGACATTGAATATTAATTATAAGTTATAATAAAAAAACCTCGTTACTTGACGAGGTTTTTTGTATTTATTTTATGATTTCGATTTTTTGTGTTTCTTCGTTGTTTACACTGTCAAAAAAACCTTGTTCACTCATCCAGTCGTCGCTGTAAATTTTACTCATGTATCGAGAACCGTGATCAGGGAAAATAATAACCACTTTACTGTTGGCGTCAAATTCACCTTCTTCAGCAAATTGTTTTACAGCTTGTAAAGCAGCTCCTGAAGTGTATCCAGCAAAAATTCCTTCTTTTTTAGCAATTTCTCTAGCAGTATGTGCACTTTCTTCGTCTGTAACTTTCATAAATTTGTCAATTACATCAAAATCAGTAGCTGTTGGAATTAAATTTTTACCTAAACCTTCAATTCTGTAAGGGTAAATTTCTTCGTTATCAAATTCTTTGGTTTCGTGGTATTTTTTTAAAACTGAACCATAAGCATCAACTCCAAGGATTTTAATGTTTGGATTCATCTCTTTCAAGAATTTTGCAGTTCCAGAAATTGTTCCTCCTGTTCCACTACATGCTACTAAGTGTGTAATTTGTCCGCCAGTTTGTTCCCAAATTTCTGGACCAGTAGTATTGTAATGTGCATCAATATTTAAATCATTAAAGTATTGGTTAATATAAACCGAACCTTTTGTTTCTTCGTGTAATCTTTTAGCAACATTATAGTAACTTCTTTCATCATCTGCAGATACGTGGGCTGGGCAAACATAAACTTTAGCTCCCATAGTGCGTAACATATCAATTTTGTCTTTTGATGATTTTGAACTTACAGCTAAAATACAATCATAACCTTTAATGATGCTTACCATTGCTAAACTAAAACCAGTATTTCCAGATGTAGTTTCAATGATGGTATCGCCGGGTTTTAAAATTCCTTTCCTTTCAGCTTCCTCAATAATGTAAAGTGCAATTCTATCTTTAGATGAATGCCCTGGATTAAAAGCCTCGACTTTAGCATAAAAATTACCTTCAAATTCTTCGGTAACTTTGTTTAATTTAATAAGCGGTGTATTGCCTATTAATTCTAAAATATTGTTGTATGCTTGAATTTCTTTTGCCATAAATTGTTACTTATGTTTACATCTTAATGCGATGTGTCAAACCTTGCAAAGGTATAAAAAATTATTAAATTACTTAGTAATTTTTTCTAAATCAAACAAGAAGGTGAATTCTTTTGCTAATTCTTTAAGGGCTTCAAATCTTCCTGATGCTCCGCCATGACCGGCATCCATATTGGTATCTAAAAACAATTGATTGTTCCCTTTTTTCAAAACACGTAATTTCGCAACCCATTTTGCAGGCTCCCAATATTGCACTTGCGAATCATGTAAACCTGTTGAAACATACATATTTGGGTACACTTGTTCCGTTACTTGATCGTAAGGTGAATAAGACAACATATATTCATAATATTTTTTGTCGTTTGGATTTCCCCATTCGTCATATTCCCCAGTTGTTAAAGGGATAGTATCGTCTAACATGGTTGTAACTACATCCACAAAAGGTACTTGTGCAATTACGCCATGATATAATTCTGGCGCCATGTTAACAATAGCTCCCATTAATAATCCTCCAGCCGAACCACCTTCTGCGTATAAGTGTGCAGCAGAAGTATATTTCTCTGCAATTACAAATTTTGAACAATCAATGAAATCAGTAAAAGTGTTTTTCTTTTTTAACAATTTTCCGTTTTCATACCAATCTCTTCCTAAATCTTCACCACCTCGAATATGTGCAATTCCATAAATGAAGCCTCGATCTAATAAACTTAATCGAGTACTTGAAAAATAGGGATCCATTGAAGAACCATAAGAACCATAAGCATACAATAAAAATGGGTTTTTACCATCTTTTTTCATTCCTTTCTTGTAAACTATAGAAATCGGTACTTTAGTGCCGTCTTGAGCAGTTGCCCAAATACGTTCTTCAGCATAATTATTTTTATCAAATTTACCGCCTAAAACCGCTTGTTCTTTTAATACCGTTTTTTCTTTGGTACGCATATTAAAATCAATAACCGATGATGGTGTTGCCATAGATTGATACGCATAACGTAAAATTTCGGTGTCAAAATCTACATTGGTTGTCGTGTAAGCGGTATAGGTTTCAATATCAAATGGTAAATAGTAATCGCCTTTGCCGTTCCAAGGTCTTATTTGAATTTTATGTAAACCATTGGTACGTTCTTCAATTACCAAATACTCTTTAAAAATCTCAATACCTTCTAGTAAAACATCCTTTCTGTGCGGAATTAAATCTGTCCATTGATCCGAAGAAGTAGCTGTTTCAGGTGTTTTCATCAACTTAAAATTGGTAGCTTTATCTTTATTAGTAACAATATAAAAGCTATCGCCATAATGAGAAATGGAATATTCAACACCACGTACTCTAGGTTGAAAAATTCTGAATTGTCCATCTGGATTATTAGCTTCTAAAATTTGGTATTCAGAAGTTAAAGTGCTTGTAGAACCAATTACTAAATATTTTTTTGATTTTTCTTTGTAAACAAAAGTGTAAAAAGTATCGTCTTTTTCATGAAAAATTAACTGGTCATTTTCCGGATTGGTTCCAACTTTATGCTTGTAAATTTTATCAGAACGTAGTGTTTGAGCATCTTTTCTAGTGTAAAATAAGGTTTTATTATCACTTGCCCAAGTAGAGCCACCTGTGGTATTTTCAATTTTTACAGGTAAAATTTCACCGGTTTCTAAGTTTTTAATCTGAATCGTGTATTGTCTTCTTGAAACTAAATCTACACCAAAAGCAGCCCATTTGTTGTCTTCACTGATATTAATTCCTGATAGATTAAAATAAGACTGACCTTTAGCCATTTCGTTGCAATCAAATAAGATTTCCTCTTTTGCCTCTAAACTTCCTTTTTTTCTGGTATGAATAGGATAGTCTTTACCTGTTTCAAAACGTGTAATATACCAATAGCCGTTGTAAAAATAAGGAACTGAAGTGTCGTCTTCCTTAATTCTGCCTTTCATTTCTAAAAACAATTCTTCTTGAAATTGTTTGGTATGAGCAGTAGATTTTTGATAGTATTCGTTTTCCTTATTTAAGTAGTCAATTACTTCTGGATTTTCTCTTTCATTTAACCAATAGTAATTATCAACACGAACATGTCCATGTTTTTCTAATTTTTTAGGGACAATTTTAGCTACTGGAGGTTTTATTTCATTCATTTTACTTTTCATTTTTTGAGCATGAATTGTTGTAGATATTAGGACTATAATTGCTGATAGATAATGCTTCATGCTATTAATTTTTAATAAGTTATATTTCTTTTTTTATTTATTTAATTTTAATTTCAAACATTTTGTCCCAATTTTTACCGGTTACAAATATTGTTTTTGTTGCCGGATTATAAGCGATACCATTTAAAACATCTACTTCTGGGTGTTGTTTAACTTTTGATTTTAATTCGGCTAAATTTAAAACGGCTTCTACAGCTCCATTCTCCGGATTGATTATAGCTATAGCGTCTTTTTGGTATACATTTGCCCAAATTTTTCCGTCAATCCATTCCAATTCATTTAATTGTTCAATTTTTGAAGTATCGGTATACACGTTAATCGATTTGACTAATTTTTGTGTATTGGGGTCTAAAAAGTAGATGGTATTAGAGCCATCACTCATTATTAAATACTTGTCATTATGCGTTAATCCCCAACCTTCAATGTCTTTAAAATAATCAAAAGTTTTTTCTTTTTCCAATGTTTCAGCATTGTAGATAAAACCAACTTTTTCTTGCCAAGTTAATTGGTAAATTTTTCCATTGAAAAAAGTAATTCCTTCACCAAAATATTGTGGTTCAAGCCCTATTTTTTTACTCACATTGCCCGTTTTGTAATCTGTTTTTCTAAGGGTTGATTCGCCTCTTTGTCCTGTACCTTCATACAATACACCATTGTGAAATTCCAAACCTTGTGTATAGGCTTCTAAGTCGTGGTTGTAGGTGTTTAAAATGGTATATTCAAGAATTTTAGGAGTGATATTCGAAACAATTTCAAAAGATGTAAAACATTCTACATTTTTACCTTCATAATACACTAAAGCTTTGATATCTTGGGTGCCAAAAGGTAATTGGTCTAGTTTAAAAGTCGTTTTTGCGTTTTTTACTGCAGTACCTAATTTGGATTCGTTAGAAAAATATACAACAGAGTCAATTGGCACATCATTCTCGTTTAAAATACTTAAATTGATGCTTTCATTGGGTTTGTATACTTGTTTTAATCCATTTGAATCGATAGAAAATAAATCTTTTTGTTCTTTACAATTCCAAGTAATTGCAGTTAAGATTGTGATTGCTAGAATTTTATATTTTTTCATTTGCATGTATGTTTCTAAATACAATATTACAATTTATTTTAAACTAATTTTTGATTTGTAAAAATAATAAAAGATTGTATATTTGCACCGGCAAGTCCTACACGACCAGCTCCTGCAAAATCCTCCAGGGTGGGAACGCAGCAAAGGTATGCGGTTGTAGCGGTGCGATGTAGGTCGCTTGCCATTTTTTATTTCCTCCTATTTCTTAAAAATCTTATAAAGTTTATCGCAATTTCAGTTTTTTGGTTAGTTTTGTGTTACTAAACGCAATCAAAAATGAAAAAAGTAGTACTCTTGTTTGTAGTGGGTTCTTTTTTAGTGAGTTGTTCTGCTACTAAAACTAAACAAACTGCAAAAAAAACAGCCGATGTTTCAAAATATGTGAACAGCATCAGTGAAACTAATTTATCTAAAAATTTATATGTTATTGCTTCTGATGAAATGGAGGGTAGAAATACCGGTGAACCAGGTCAAAAAAAAGCGGGGCAATATATAATTGACCGATACAAAGAATTAGGTATTTTAAATCCTCCAGGTTCAGTTGATTATTACCAAAAAGTACCTTCTGAATTTATGAAAAAAGGCTTTGCTCCTAAATTAAATGATTCTGAAAATATATGGGCTTTTATTCCTGGGGCTGAAAAGCCAGAAGAAATTGTGGTTATCTCTGCACACTATGATCATATTGGTATGAAAAATGGGGAGGTTTACAACGGCGCTGATGATGATGGATCGGGTACAGTTGCTGTAATGGAAATTGCGAAAGCTTTCCAACAAGCAAAAAAAGAAGGATTTCCTCCAAAAAGATCGATTTTGTTTTTACATGTAACAGGGGAGGAGCATGGTTTACACGGTTCTAGATATTATTCTGAAAATCCATTATTCCCATTGTCAAATACCGTAGTTGATATTAATATTGACATGATTGGTAGAAGAGATTCTATCAATGGTCACAAAGAAAATGGTAAATATGTATATGTAATAGGTTCTGATCGTTTAAGTTCAGAATTACATACTATTAACGAAGAGATGAACCAAAAATATGTAGGTTTAAATCTGGATTATAAATACAACGACAGAAAAGATCCAGAGCGTATTTATTTCCGTTCAGACCATTATAATTTTGCTAAAAAAGGAGTTCCTGCTATTTTCTATTTTAATGGAACACATGAAGATTACCACGGTGCTAATGATACACCTGATAAAATTGAATACGATTTATTAGCTATGCGTACCAAATTGGCTTTTTCTGTAGCATGGGAGATTGCAAATAGAGAAAATAAAATTGTTGTCGATAAAGACGGTAAATAATGAAGTTTTTGATTTTAAATGGTCCTAATTTAAATTTATTAGGTACAAGAGAAACATCAATATATGGAAACCAAGATTTCAGTTCCTTTTTTGAGGAATTGAAATCGAATTTTCCGCAATTTCAATTAGACTATTTTCAATCCAACATAGAAGGAGAAATCATAAATAAACTACATGAAGTTGGTTTTTCTTTTGATGGAATTATCTTAAATGCTGGGGCTTATACCCATACCTCTGTTGCTATAGGAGATGCAGTTAAAGCTATTACTACTCCAGTGGTAGAAGTGCATATCTCCAATACTTTTTCTAGAGAAACATTTAGACATCAATCTTATATATCACCAAATGCAAAAGGGGTTATTATTGGGTTTGGCTTAGATAGTTATACTTTAGCGCTTAAAAGTTTTTTATAACATACAACCTTTTTTAAAAATTAATCGTCTTTACAATTATACCAAAGAATTTAATTTATATGAAAAAAAAATTAACGCTACTTTTTTTGTTAATATCGATTTGTGTGGTAGCGCAAATTAAAGGAAGAATAACGGATAAGAATGGTAAACCATTGGCTTATGTTAGTGTTTCTATTGAAAAAACATACATCGGGACTTCTACAAATGAAAATGGAGAATATGAATTAAATTTAAAAAAATCCGGAAAATATACCGTTGTAGCGCAGGTATTGGGCTATAAATCAAAAAGACAAAGTGAAGATTTTTATACCTTTCCTCACACCTTGAATTTTGTGTTAGAGGACGAAGATCATCAAATTGAAGAAGTGGTGGTTAATAATATGGAGAATCCTGCCATTGCCATTATTAAAAAAGCTATTGCGTCTAGAAAAAAGAATGTGGCTAAAACAGATAAATTTGAAGCAGATTTTTATTCTAGAGGTATTTTTAGAGTGAAAGATTTGCCTAAGAAAATAATGGGTATCGAAATTGGTGATTTGGATGGTAATGTGGACTCAACAGGGAACGGAATAATTTATCAATCCGAAACGGTTTCAAAAATTAAATTTGAAGCGCCAAACAACCTCAAAGAAGAGATTATTGCCAGTAAAATTGCTGGGGATGATAACGGATTTAGTTTTAATACAGCCATGAATACCAACTATAATTTTTATGAAAATACAGTTGATTTTAATGTGCCTATGATTTCTCCCATTGCATCCAATGCATTTAATTACTATAAATATAAGTTAGAAGATACTTTTTATGATTCTTATGGGAATTTTATAAATAAGATCAAAGTAACGCCTAAAAGGGATAGAGAGCCAGTGTTTGAAGGTTATATTTACATAGTTGAAGATGCTTGGTCTATTTATGCCGTAGATTTTGATATTAAAGGATATAGAGCCCAACAAGAAATATTGGAAACCATGAAATTGGTTCAAAACTATAATTTCAATCCAGAAACTAAAATTTGGGCTAAAAATTTACAATCGTTCGATTTTAAAGCGGGTTTTTTCGGGATAAAGTTTAATGGAAAATTTACACATGTATTTAGTAATTATGTGTTTAAAGAGGCCTTTGAGAAGAAAACATTTTCAAATGAAATTGTAACTTTTGCTGAAAAAGCCAATAAAAAAGAAGAGGCCTATTGGCTTGAAAATCGTCCGGTTCCTTTGACCGAAGAAGAAAATTCCAATTATGTTAAAAAAGACAGTGTGTTCAAGGTTCGTTCTTCAAAAGTATATCTAGATTCTATTGATTTAAAATCAAATAAATTTAAGCTTACTAAATTGATTACGGGTTATACCTATAAAAATTCTTTTAAAAAGTGGAATTTTAATTATCAAGGTTTGCTGAACTTAACTTCATTTAATTTTAATACGGTTCAAGGGTATCATTTAGGTACGGGTTTTTCATATTCAAAATACAATGAAGAAAAACAAAAATCAACGCGGATTGAAGCGAATTTAGAATATGGTTTTTCAGATGAACGAGTGAGGCCAACCGCAAGTTTTTATCATAAATTCAATAATACAAACGATGCTTATATTAGAATTTTAGGAGGTAATGCTGTTTCACAATTCAATAGAAATGAGCCTATTTCTGGAATTGTAAATTCGGTTAGTTCATTATTCTTTAGAAATAATTTTATGAAGTTATTTGAAAAAGAATTTGTTGAAATAGCGGGTGGAAGAGAAGTCGTAAATGGTGTTTTTATGAATGGAAAATTAGCCTTTGAAAATAGAAAACCACTTTATAATACAACCGATTTTTCAATTATAAAATCGGACGATTTGTATTCGTCAAATAATCCTTTAAACCCTACCAGTGATGCTATAGCCGCAATTTCAGAACATCATATAATGAAGTTTAATTTAGGTGCACGATTTGTTTTTGGTCAAAAATACATTTCACGTCCAGACGGAAAATTAAATATTAATGAAGGAAAGTTTCCGATGTTAACGATTAACTATGAAAAAGGATTTGCGGCATCTGAAAAAAACTATAATTACGATTTCTTAGAAGCTCGAGTTTCTTATTCCAAACAATTAGGAAATATGGGTCAAATATCGGGGAATGTAAAAGGCGGAAAGTTCTTTGGAGCAGACCAAATTTCATTCGTAGATTTTAAACATTTTAACGGTAATCAAACCCATGTGAATTTAAATGGAAATTACAGTTCAAGCTTTAATTTATTACCTTATTATACTCATTCTACTAATGATCAATTCATTGAAACACATGTGGTGTATAATGATAATGGCTATTTTATGAATAAGCTGCCTTTGTTTAATAAATTAGGCTTAAATTTATTAGGTGGATTTCATCAAATTAACTTACCTGATTCAAAACCTTACCAAGAATTTACTGTTGGTTTAGACCGAATTGGATTTGGAAAATACCGCTTATTACGTGTAGATTATGTGCGTAGTTATCAAGGAGGTTTTGTAGGTGATGGAATTATGATTGGATTGCGATTTTAACTAAATTTATATAAAATAAAAACACCTGGTAAAAAATACCAGGTGTTTTTTTAGTATTGAAAATTTGTTTTTATTAACTTAAAACAACAGTTTTTAAATCTCCATCAACCACAACTTTTGTTAAGCCATGTTTGGCTAAACCTTTCATAGCTGCGTCCCATTTTTTACCGCTTAATCCTGTTTTTTCTTTTAAGCTGGCAATAGGTTGATTGTTTTCCGTTTTTAGCAGACCTATAATTAATTTTTCATCTTCTGTTAATTCAGGACCTTTTTTCTCCGGACGCATTTGTGGGAAGAATAAAACTTCTTGAATAGATGGATTATTGGTTAGGAACATAATTAATCGATCCATTCCAATTCCTAATCCAGAAGTTGGAGGCATACCATATTCTAAAGCTCTTAAGAAATCTTCATCGATGATACCATTTGCTTCATCATCGCCTTTTTGGGCCAACTCCATTTGTGCAACAAAACGTTCTCTTTGGTCAATAGGGTCGTTTAATTCAGAATAAGCATTGGCAATTTCTTTTCCGCAAACCATTAATTCAAAACGCTCTGTTAATTCAGGATTATCACGATGAGATTTACATAAAGGCGACATTTCTTTAGGATAATCTGTAATGAATGTAGGCTGAATGAAGTTACCTTCACATTTTTCGCCAAAAATTTCATCAATCAATTTACCTTTACCCATAGTGTCATTCACTTCAATTCCCATTGCTTTTGCAGCTTCACGCAATTCATCTTCCGATTTTCCAGTGATATCAAATCCTGTAAATTGTTTAATGGCATCGGTCATAGTAACACGAGCATAAGGCGCTTTAAAATTTACTTTATGTTCGCCAAAAGTCGCTTCAGTTGTTCCGTTAACCTGAGTAGCACAGAATTCTAATAAGTTTTCTGTGAATTCCATCATCCAATTATAATCTTTATAAGCAACATATATTTCCATTGCTGTAAATTCAGGATTGTGTGTTCTGTCCATTCCTTCATTTCGGAAATTTTTTGAAAACTCATAAACTCCGTCAAAACCACCAACAATCAGTCTTTTTAAGTACAATTCGTTTGCAATTCGCATGTAAAGAGGAATGTCTAAACTGTTATGATGCGTAATAAATGGTCTCGCAGCAGCGCCTCCAGGAATAGACTGTAAAACCGGAGTTTCTACTTCCATATAGCCAGCCTTGTTAAAGAAAGTTCTCATAGCAGTGAACAGTTTTGTTCTTTTAATAAAAACGTCTTTAACTTGTGGATTTACCACTAAATCAACATAACGCATTCTGTATCTCAATTCAGGGTCGTTAAATGCATCATACACTTTGCCTTCTTCATCGGTTTTAGGTAAAGGAAGGGGGCGTAATGTTTTACTTAAAAATGTAAAATGAGTAACACGTATACATTTCGCTCCTACTTGTGTAGTAAATAATTCACCTTCAACGCCAATAAAATCCCCTAAATCGGTTAATTTTTTAAATACTTGGTTGTATAGTGTTTTGTCTTCACCTTCACAAATGACATCTCTATTAAAATACAATTGAATTCTGCCTTCGCTGTCTTGAAGTTCAGCAAAAGAAGCTTTACCTTGGTCACGAACACTCATTAAACGTCCAGCTACAATAACCTTCTTGCCTTCTTCAAACTGTTCCTTCACCTGTTTAGAAGTGTGATTAACTGGATACAAATTTGCAGGATAGGGATTAATTCCCAATTGGCGTAAAGCAGTAAGCTTTTCTCTTCTAATGATTTCTTGTTCTGACAATTGCATAATATTTCTTTTTAAGCGTGCAAAGATAAGTATAAGTTTAAAAGTTTAAAAGTTTATAGGTTCAAAAAAGTACTAAGAAGGTGTGTTTATTTTTTTGGAGCACAACAATTCGTTTCTAAGAGATTTACCTCCTGCTTTCCATTGCAATCTTTTGTAGTGTAACTTTTAAAAGAATCAAGAGGATTTTCATTTCAATCAGGGCTATTCAATTAGTTTTGTATCTTTGTAACAACTAAAAAAATAAAATGAAAAAAGTTATAGTATTATTCTTGTTGGCAATTAGTGTGACAAGTTGTGTAGTGAAAGAATCATTAGTTTTCAATGCCGATAAATCAGGTAAGTTAAAATATACTTTTGATTTGAATAAATTAGCCCAAATGGGTGGCGGAAAATCAAAAGGTAAAAAAGGAAAAGAAGTCGTGGATTCTACTTTTACGTTTAAAGATTTGTATAAAGACAAGCAAGATAGTATTGCCAAATTACCACTCGAAGAACAACATAAATTGAGACAAATGGAAAAATTCAATTTACATTTGGTAATGAATGAAGAAAAAGGTGTTTTTCTTTATGAAATGTATACAGATTTTCAAAGTCCTTCTGAATTAGAAGAATTGTTTTCTCCTATTAATGCAGCTTCATCTTTAAACCCAGCGGGTACAAATGCAAATTTAAGTTCAAAAGACACACCAAAGAATGACGGTGTTACACAATATACTTTTGATGGTAAAAAATTCACCAAATTTGTGAAAGTGCAACCTAAAGATGAATTAAATCAAGAAATAAAAAATAGATTAAAAAGCGAAGGCGCTTCTGAAGAAGAAATAAACGAAACAAATGAATTAAGTCAACAAATGACGGAAACTTTTGAAAAATTATACCAAGAATCGAGTTATGAAACGACCATTACTTTTCCCCAAAAAATAAAAAAAGTGAATGTGAAAAATGCGCTAATTAGTAAAGATGGAAAATCGGTAACTATTCCCTATTCTATGGAAGATTACATGAAGAGCACTAATTTGAATTTTGAGGTAGAATTAGAATAGAGAATGATGAATAAAAAAATTAAATTTCAGGATTTAGGAACCAAAGATTATAAGGATACTTGGGATTATCAGGAGGGATTATTTGCAGAAATTGTGAATCAAAAGATAGCAAAACGCGATCAACCCGATATTGAAACAAATAATTATTTCTTGTATGTAGAACATCCGCATGTGTATACTTTAGGTAAAAGTGGCGATTTTTCCAATTTATTATTATCAGAAAAACAACTTCAAGAAAAAGGAGCTACGTTTTACAAAATAAATAGGGGAGGCGATATTACCTATCATGGACCAGGTCAAATTGTGGGCTATCCTATTTTAGATTTGGAAAACTTTTTTACGGATATTCATAAATATTTACGCTATTTAGAAGAAGCGATTATTTTGACATTAGCGGAATATGGTTTGAAAACCGAACGAAGTCCAGGGGAAACAGGTGTTTGGTTTGATGTGGGTACTCCATTTGCTCGAAAAATTTGTGCTATGGGTGTGCGTGCTTCACGTTGGGTTACCATGCACGGTTTTGCGCTTAATGTTAACGCCGACTTAGGTTTTTTTGATAATATTATTCCATGTGGTATTCGTGGAAAAGGAGTAACTTCCATGCATGTTGAATTGGGTAAACAAATTGATGAAAATGAAGTGAAACAAAAAATTTTAAAACATTTTAAAGAATTATTCGAAGCAGAATGGGAATAAAAAAGAGAGTTTGGTACTCTCTTTTTTGTTTTATATAAAATCCAAACTTAATTGTTCAGGTATTAGTCTAAAACTTTTTCTATGGTATTTTGTAATGCCGTATTTAATTATTGCCTCACGATGATCTTTTGTTGGGTACCCTTTGTTTTTCTTCCAATTATACATTGGGTATTCTTCATGAATCTTGTTCATAAAGTCGTCTCTGTAAGTTTTTGCTAAAACAGAGGCGGCTGCAATGCTTAAAAATTTAGCGTCACCTTTGATTATGCTTTTGTTGGGGATACTTTTTAATAGTTCAATTTCGGTTGGTGAAAATACTTTGCCAACGTTGTTTTTTAAACCTAGTTTTGCGTTCAAAGGCCTGTTTCCGTCCACAATTATGTAATCTGGAACAAGGGTTAATTGTAAAATGCTTTCATGCATGCCTTTCATTGATGCATTTAAAATATTTATTTCATCAATTTCTTCGTTGTGAATATGAGTGAAACCAAATGAAATGGCTTGTTCTTCAATAATAGGTCTAAGTTGTAATCGAATTTTTTCTGAAAGTTTTTTAGAATCATTGAGTAAATCTAATTCAAAATCGGCAGGTAAAACGACGGCAGCAGCTGTTACAGGACCTGCTAGGCAACCACGTCCAGCTTCATCAGTTCCGCATTCATAAATTAAATTGCTGTAACTTTTTTTTAACATACTTTTTTTTGACAAAAATATAATTTTATCACGCAACCTTTAACAATTTTGTGCATCTATTGTATAGTTATTTGAGCGAACAAAAATTTTTGGCCGAAAATTTTAACATAAATAAATTCATAATATTCCGAAGTATTATTTGTTTATTTAAGAAATTATTAAGAAGTTTGCGGAATAACTAACTCAAATAAATTTAATATGAGATCGAAGTTCAAATGGATTTTTACGCTATTGGTAGCGTTTACAATGCAGTTTTCTTTCGCGCAACAGAAAACTGTTACTGGTACTGTTATTAGTGACGGTGCTGGTTTGCCTGGGGCTAGTGTTGTAATTAAAGGTACTTCTCAAGGTACTACAACAGACAGTGCAGGTAAGTATTCAATCAAAGCCAAAGAAGGTGACGTATTAGTTGTTACTTTTATTGGTAAACCTGAGCAATCTGCTACTGTAGGTGCTTCAAATGTTGTTAATTTTACTTTAGCTAGTACAGATCAAGTAATTGATGTTGTTGTAGTTGAAGGGGCTTTAGGTATTAAAAGAACTAAAGATGCGGTAGTGTCTGCTCAAAAACAAGTTGGAAACAAAGAATTGACACAAGCAGCAAACCCTAATGCTATCCAAGCTTTAACGGGTAAGGTTTCTGGTTTACAAATTAACACAACAAGTAATGGTGTTACAGCTGATACAAGAATTGTGATCCGTGGTAACAGATCAATTACTGGTAACAACCAAGCTTTAGTAGTTATTGATAACGCAATTTCTTCTGCTGCTGTATTAGCTCAGTTGCCTCCAGATATCATTGAAAATGTAAATGTTATTAAAGGGGCTCAAGGTTCTGCATTATATGGAGAGCAAGGGGTTAATGGTGTTATTTTAGTTACTACAAAACGTGGAACAAAAAAAGACAAGTTTACTTTTGGTCTTAACTCTTCAGTAGATTTTGAAACAGTGTCGTTTGTGCCTGAAAGACAAATGCAATATGGTCAAGGTTGGGCTGCAGATCCTGGTTTTGCTGGTCCTGATTTACCTGCTGGTACTGGTTTTGTGCCTTGGGAAAATGGTTCATGGGGTCCTGCATTTGAAGGTGCTGGAATGCCAGCTACTGTTCCTGTAGGTATGCCACAAGCTGACGGAAACTTCTTATTTACAGAATGGAAACCAATTAAAGATAATATTAAACAATTCTTTAAAACGGGTGTAATTTTACAAAACGGTTTCAACTTTAATGTTGGAGGTGCTGATTCTTATGCATTTTTATCGGTAAACAGACAAACTACTGATTTCGTAGTTGATGGTGATGAATTAGTTAGAAATTCATTCTTATTCAAAGCTGGTAAAAAAGTTGGTAAATTCAGTATTGATGGTAACGTGAATTACATTACTCAAAGAACTTCTCAAACGGATAGTGATTTGATGGATGATTTAATTCAAACGGCTATTAACGTTCCTGTATCTAGATTTAAAAATTCTGGTAATGAAGGTCACTGGACTGTATATGCACAAAATCCTTATTGGATTTCTAAAGCAGCACGTTTTGATAACAGATCAAATATCATGAATGGTATCATTAGCTTAGGTTATGACTTCAACAAACACATTAGTGCTTCATATAGAGGTAATATCCAAGTAATCAGTTCTGAGGCTCAATCTCATAGAGATGAGTTTACTAATATCTCTACTGAATTTAGTATTGCTCCTTATGATTATTATGGTGCAACTATCGAATCTTACGAGAACTTAGGAGGTTCTGCAACAACTTCTTCTTATTTTGCTAACCAATCTGCTTCAAGAAACTTTTATGGAGATTTAATGGTTAACTTTGATTATATGTTAACTGACAAAATTAATATGAAAGTTAATGTTGGTAACAACATTCAAGATAGATTATTTAGAATAACTTCTCAAGGAGGTACTAATTTAGATGTATTAGGTTTTTATCACATTACAAACGTGTTAAACCCTACAAATCCTTCATTGTTAAACAATGCTAAAACAAGAACAAGAAGTGTTGCTGGTTTTGCTAACTTAGATTTAGCTTATGAAGATTATTTATTCTTAAATGCTACTGGAAGATTAGAAAAATCATCTGTTATTAAAGATGCTTATTTCTATCCATCTGTTGGGGTTTCATTCATCCCTACTAAAGCTTTTGCTAGTTTAAAAGACAACAGTGTTTTAAATTATGCTAAAATTAATGCATCATATACATCAGTAGGTAACTCTTCTGCTGTAGGAGCATATAGAATTACTAACTTATCTGTATTACCTTCAGGTTTCCCATTTGGTAATTTATCAGCTTATGGTTATAATCCTAATCAAACAGATGCTAATATTAAACCAGAATTCGCTAATACTTTTGAGGTTGGTGCTCAGTTAGGATTTTTCAAAGATAGAATTACTTTAGAAGGATCTTACTATATCACAAATACAAAAGATTTGATGACTAATGCTACTACATCTTCTGCTTCAGGTAACGCTACATTGTTAACAAATGTTGGGGATTTAGAGAATAAAGGTTTTGAAATTGATTTAGGTTTAACTCCTGTTAAAACTAAAGATTTTAAATGGGACTTAAGAGCAAGTTATACAACTTATAAAACTAAAGTTACTGCATTACAAAATGGAGTTAACAGTGTAAACTTACAATCTAATACGCAAATTGGTATTTTTGCTGAAGTAGGTGAAGAGTTCCCATTAATTAAAGGTACTGCATTTATTAGAGATGATAACGGTAATATTATTGTAGATGGTAATGGTTTACCAAGAAGAACTTCAACATTCCAAAAATTAGGTAAAGGTGTGCCAGATTATATCATTGGTTTAACAAATTCATTTGAATATAAAGGGTTTAAATTAACAGCAGTAGCTGATTTCCGTACAGGTGCTTCAGCTTATTCATTTGCTAAAAACTTACTATACTTCACAGGTGGTGATTTAGATACTGCTGGATTTGATAGAACTCAAGGATATGTTGTTCCTGGTGTAACTCCAACAGGTGATGTTAATACTACTCCTGCATTCAATACTGTTGGAACTGTTGGTGTATTAAATTACTTTACAACTACACACAGAGCGGTTGGAGAAGCTAACATAATTGATGCGGCTGCATTAAAAATTAGAGAGTTATCTTTAAGCTATTCTTTACCTAAAAAATTAATTGAAAAAGCTGGTTTAGAAACTTTCAGAATTGGAGTTCAAGCTAGAAATCCATTTGTATTCTTAGCTGATGGTTCTTTAATTAAACCTAAAAATGGTTTAGCAAATAATAGTTATGGTGATCCAGAAGCTTCTAATACAACAGGAAATGCTCAAGGTATTATGAATATCGGACAGTACCCAACTACTAGAACTTTAGGATTCAATGTTAATTTAACATTCTAAAAAATTGTTTATGAAAAAAATTAAATTTTTAGCACCTGTTTTAGCTTTAACGCTATTCTCGTGCGACCAATATTTAGATATCAACAACAGTGAAAATCAATTGTTGTATGAGAAAGTAACTCCGGCTCAATTATTGCCTGGTGCTCAGTTATCTACATATAGAGTTCAAGCTACTACTATGAATCAGTTAGGAAACGTGTTCATGAATTCATGGACTAGAAACGTTAACTCTTATGGTAATGGTTATGATAAAGAATTACAACTTAATGTAGATAATTCATTTTATAATGGAATTTGGGATGGACTTTACCGTCAACTTAAAAACTTTGATGGTATTTTGAAATATCCAAATGATAATGGTAAATACGATTATTATCAAGCGGTAGCAAAAATTTGTAAAGCACATTACATGCAGTACATCGTTGATTTATATGGAGATGCTCCTTATACTGAAGCATGGAAAGGTAATGCAAATGTAACACCTTCTTATGATGATGACTTTGAAATTTACAAAGCTTTAGTTACTGAATTAGAAGAAGCTAGAGATTTAATCAATAACGCTGATCCTGCTGTTGCTGAGCTTATTGATCAAAAAGACATCATGTTACATGGTGACTTAAATATGTGGATTGAATTCGCTAACACTATCCAATTAAGAATGTGTTTAAGAATGTCTGAATCTACAGATGCTAATGTTGTTGCTTTTAGAACTGCTAAATTAAATGATTTAGCTTCTGCTTCTTTCTTAAGTGATAATGTTGCAATTAATCCTGGTTTTGATGGTTCAACAGATGCAAATGTAAATCCAATTGCAAATACATTCTTCTGGGATGCTGCTGAAAACAATCAAGCAAATAGATTATTCATTGCTATGACTGGTCACGCTTGGAAATCATTACAAAGTTATGCTACAACTAATTACCCTGCTGCTGGTTCTCAAGAAATTGTTGCTGGTTCAGGTGTTAATTATCCAAATTTAACAGATCCACGTTCTGGTAGAATCTTTACAGGTGGTATTCAAAATAATACTACAGGTCCAAGAAGAGCTGTTAATCAAGGTTCATCTCAAGTTGACGTTGCTGCTCCTGGTACTCCTTTGCCTGGACCTCCATGTCGTTTGGGGGCTCAAGGTCATGTTAATCCTTATGATCAAGCTCAAATTTTTGCTGGTGTAAATTTAGGTTATCCAAAAGACTTCTTCGGAGTAGATGGTTTTGTTATGACATATTCTGAAGCATGTTTCTTACAAGCTGAAGCTGCTTTAAGATACCCTGCTTTATTCTCAAATGCTCAATATTGGTTTGAGGAAGGTATTACTGATAACTTTGCATTTAGAAATGCTGCTTTAGGTACGTATATTACGTCTATCAATTCAAGACCTAACTTCGGTTGGACTGGAACTGATAGCCAAAAGTTACATGCAATTATGTACCAAAAATGGGTTGCTTTAATGGGTATCAATGCTATTGAATCGTATATCGATTATACTAGAACTGGTTATCCTTTAACTCCATTATCATCTGTTGCTATTCAATCTCGTAAACCTTATAGATTAATCTATCCAGTTTCTGAGTATGTAGCTAATAGTGCTAATGTACCTCCAATGACGAGTAATGATGTGTTTGTTATAAACTCTATGACTCCATTCTGGAGACAATAATTGAAATATATATATATATTAAATTATATTTAAAACCCCGACACAGTCGGGGTTTTTTTATTTTATCTTTTCTCATTACATTTGTTGCATAAAAATTTCTTATGGGAAAATTATTTTTCTTTTTGCTCCTTTTACCACTTATATCTTTTTCACAAACAAAAGATACATCAACTGTAAAATCAGTTAAAGCAGATATTCAATTATATAAGTTATATACTTTAAAAAAAGATACTATAGTAATCGATACCTCTTTAACTATTACAGATGAGTATAAATACAATTATCTAAGAAAAGATAATTTTGGATTATTGTCTTTTGCTAATGAAGGATATTTATATACGCAATTAGATTATTCTAAAAAGAAAATATCTTTATTCCCGCAATTTGGTTTTAATGCTAAGCATATTGCTTATTTAAGTGACACTGATATAAGTTATTATTCTGTGCCCACTCCACTTACTGATTTGTATTTTAAGACGGTTATGCGTCAAGGTCAAAGTTTAGATGCACTTTTATCTTTAAATACTCAAAAGAATTTAAATTTTACCGTAGCATATAAAGCAATACGGTCCATTGGTGATTATTATAACAATCTTACAAGTTCAGGACATTTTAGATTTATTTCTAGTTATTTTTCCCCTAATAAAAAATACTACATGAATTCTCATTTTGTTGGACAAGATATATTTAATCAAGAATATGGAGGACTTAAAGAAGTATCACAATTTGAAGGAAATGAAGATTCATTTAAGCAAAGAGAACGTATAGATGTTTTTTTTGAAAATGCTTCTTCAAAATTAAAAGGTAATCGTTTATTTATTGATCATAGTTATAAATTAAAAGAGAGTAATTCTTTGGTATTTAAACATCAGGCGTTTTATGAGTATAAGTTTTATGAATTTTTACAATCTACCGTTTCTAACAGATTAGGAAATGCTGAATTTACTTCGAATTTAAATAATAAAACTCGTTTCGATGTTTTTTATAATAAGGCAGGTGTTAGCTTTTTAACAAAAAAATTTGGGGAGTTATATTTTTTTATTGATAATTATGTTTATAACCAATTTTACGGTAGTAATACTTCTTATGCAGATTTGTTGAATATGCCTAAAAATTTGCACAATAGGATAAATACAATTGGAGGACAATATGATTTTTTTCATTCAAAATGGAGGTTTAATGTTTTAGCTCAAAATTCAATTTCTAAACGTCAAAATTCAACCCTTGAAGCTTCCGCTAAATTCAATTTTGATAACATAAATTCAATTGAAATTAAAGCACAACAAACAAGTAAAATTCCAGATAATAGTTATTTATTTTTTCAAAGTTCTTATGAGAATTATAACTGGAGGAATACTTTTAAAAATGAAAAAGAAACTAGTTTAAAAGTGAATGCTACTACAAAATGGTTTTCTTTAGCTGCTCAATACAGTCTCTATAATGATAAAATGTATTTCTATAATTTAGCAGAACGAATCGATAGTTTAGTAGTTAAGCCTTTACAGTTCGATAAAAGTATTCAATATTATACTATTGAAATTGCTAAGGAATTTAAATATAAAAAGTTTGGTTTTGATAATAGAATTAAATTTCAAGACGTAAAGCAAAATGCTAAAATTGTTAATGTGCCTTATATTATTACTAGGAATTCCCTTTACTACATGGATCATGTATTTAAAAGTGCTATGTTGCTTCAAACGGGTGTAACTTTAAATTATTTTACCAATTATTATGCAGATGATTATAATCCTGTTTTAGGTGAATTTTATGTGCAAAAACAAACAAAAATTGGGGGTTTTCCGATGTTAGATTTCTTTGTAAATGCACGTGTAAGGCAAGTTAGAATTTATTTGAAAGCAGAACATTTTAATGCGTTGTTTGGTGAACGTAATTATTATAATACACCAAATTATCCCTACCATGATTTTAAAGTTAGATTTGGATTAGAATGGAATTTATTTAAATAGAAGTACAAAAACATAATATATTCGACTTACCTTTGTTTTCTTTTATAAATGAAAATAAAATTATTGTTAAATTAGATAATAATGAAATACGCAAAAAATATCTTAGAAACTATTGGAAATACTCCATTAGTAAAATTAAATAAAATTACTGAAGGACTTGATTGTCTTGTTTTAGCAAAAGTAGAAACTTTTAATCCTGGAAATTCTGTTAAAGACAGAATGGCAGTTAAAATGATAGAAGATGCTGAAGCAGATGGTCGTTTAAAACCTGGAGGAACTATTATTGAAGGAACTTCTGGAAATACTGGAATGGGTTTAGCATTAGCAGCTATTGTAAAAGGATACAAACTTATTTGTGTAATTTCAGATAAACAGTCTAAAGAAAAAATGGATATTTTAAGAGCTGTAGGAGCTAAAGTAGTGGTTTGTCCTACGGATGTTGAACCAACAGATCCACGGTCTTATTATTCTGTTTCAAAGCGTTTGGCTGAAGAAACACCAAATGCTTGGTATGTAAATCAGTATGATAATCCAAGTAATGCAACAGCACATTATGAGCAAACAGGTCCGGAAATTTGGGAACAAACGGAAGGTAAAATTACACATTTTGTTGTTGGTGTTGGTACAGGTGGTACTATTTCTGGAGTAGCAAAATACTTAAAAGAAAAAAATCCAAATGTAAAATGTTGGGGTATTGATACTTACGGTTCTGTTTTTAAAAAATATCATGAAACGGGAATTTTTGATGAAAATGAAATTTACTCGTACATTACAGAAGGTATTGGCGAAGATATTTTACCTAAAAATGTCGATTTTTCATTAATTGATGGTTTTACTAAAGTAACTGATAAAGATGCTGCTGTTTTTACAAGAAAACTAGCATTGGAAGAAGGTATATTTGTTGGTAATTCTGCAGGTGCTGCTATTAAAGGTGTGCTACAATTAAAAGAACATTTTGGACCGGATGATGTAGTGGTGGTTTTATTCCATGACTCAGGAAGTAGATACGTTGGTAAAATGTTTAATGACGATTGGATGCGTGAGCGAGGTTTCTTAGATGAAGAAATCACTAAAGCTGAAGATTTGATTAAAGATCATAAAGATAAACCATTAGTTATTGTTCGTACAGAAGAATTAGTTTCACATGCTATAGAACGATTAAAAAAATATAAAATTTCTCAAATTCCAGTTATTGATACCACCGGATTTGTTGGTAGTGTTGATGAATCTGATTTATTTAGAAGTTATTTTGAAAATAAAGATATCGCTGATTTACCTATAAAAGAAGTAATGGGTAAACCATATCCTATTGTGAAAGCTACTGCCCCAATAGAAGAAGTTTCTAAATTAATTAGTAAAGACAATCAAGCGGTTCTAGTAGAATTAGAAAATGGTAAATTCCATATCATTACAAAACACGATATTATTAGTTCTATTAATTAATAAAGATTTTACGTTAAATAAATTTAAGTTGGTAGTCATTAGATTGCCAACTTTTTTTATATTTGTAAATAATATAGTATAAGCCAATAAAAATTTACATGCCATGAATGAAGATTATCTACACTATTTGTGGGTAAATAAGAAATTACCATTTACCCAATTACAAACTCATCAAAAAGAAAATTTAGAAATTCTAAATTTTGGTCAATATCTACAATTAGCTGGGCCAGATGTTTTTAATGCACAAATCCGTATTGATCAACAAATTTGGGCAGGAAATATCGAAATTCATGTAAAATCATCTGATTGGTATTTGCACCATCATGAAAAAGATAACGCATACGATAATGTTATTTTACATGTTGTATGGGAACATGATACGCCTGTTTTTAGAAAAGATAATACTGAAATTCCAACTTTAGAATTAAATAACTATATCAATCAAGAGGAGTTAATTAAATACAAAAATCTTTTAAAGCCCAAATCTTGGATAAAATGTGAAAATCAAATCACTGAAGTTGATACTTTTATTTGGGACAATTTTAAAGAAAAATTAATTTTAGAACGATTAGAACGAAAAGCAAATGAAATTTTAGTGCGGTTAAAAGAGACGTCGTTTGATTGGGAACAAGTTTTTTTTGAATTTTTAGCTAAAAATTTCGGTTTAAATACTAATGGAAATGCTTTTCTGTCCATGGCAAGAAATATTGGATTTACTATAATAAGAAAAGAAAGGGGAGAAGTTGAAAATCTTGAAGCATTATTTTTTGGGTGCTTGAATTTGTTGCAATCCAATTGTGATGATTTTTATTTTAGTAATCTGAAAAATAAATGGGAATATTATAAGCTAAAATATCAATTAACGGAGTTAAACGGAATTGAAGTTTCTTTTTTTAAACATAGGCCTGATAATTTTCCAACAATACGATTAGCACAATTAGCCCAGTTTCTTTTTTATAATAATTCGGTTTTTGATTCTATAATTACTTTTAAAAAGTTAGAGGACATTCAAAATATATTTAAAATAGCTCCTTCAATTTATTGGAATTCGCATTATAATTTTTGTAAATCTAATTCACATAAAATTAAAAAAATATCTTCAAATTTTACTAATTTAGTAGTTGTAAATACTATTATTCCATTTCGATTTTGTTATGAAAAAGAAAGAGGTAATTTTTCTTTTGAGGAATTGTTAGAATGGCTAAAACTAATGGATTTAGAAAAAAATTCAATAGTAGATAAATTTCAATATTTTAATATAAATCTAGCAAACTGTTATGATTCTCAGGCAGTATTGCAATTAAAAAATGAATATTGTAATCAAAATAAATGCTTGCAATGTGCTATAGGCTTGCATATTTTAAAAAAGTAAGTATCTTTATAAAAAATATAAGAAAAATCATGTATAAAATTTTACATTTTTTTGAAAAACACGGATTTTTTGTTGCTTCACGTTTAGCTGATCGTCTTGGAATGAGAGCAACACAAGTACGCTTGTTTTTTGTATATATCTCTTTTATAACCGTTGGCTTAGGTTTTGGACTTTATTTAACTTTAGCATTTTTGTTAAAATTGAAAGATATGGTTTATACTAAGCGTAGTTCTGTATTTGATTTGTAGTATGTCTGTAAAAATATTTAATTATATAAAATTTTCAAAAGGTCATCACTTAGGAATAGTAATCTTAATTGTTTTAATAATTTTTGCACAAGGATTACTATTTTATTTTAAGAATATTAATCAACAGAGTGGAATTTCAATTTCTAAAGAAGAAATTGCATGGTTGCAAACACAAAAACAAATAGATAGTTTAAAAATTGTTCAATTAGAAGAACAAGGGAAGATTTATCCGTTTAATCCCAATTTTATTTCAGATTATAAAGGTTATAAATATGGATTAACTTTAAGTCAAATTGATAAACTGCATAAATTTAGGGCTCAAAATAAGTATGTTAATTCTCCAGAAGAATTTCAGAAATTAACGGGGGTATCTAATTACTGGATGAAAAAATATGCTCCTTTTTTTAAATTTCCTGATTGGGTAACACAAAATAAAAAAAATAACCTGTACAAAAATTATCAATCGAATCCTTCTTTTGTAGAAAAGAAAATAGTTGTTAAAGATATTAATTTGGCAACAAAAGAAGATTTGGAATCGGTTTACATGATAGGTGAAAGAATGGCTCAAAAAATTCTCGATGAAAAAGAAAAATTTGGTGCTTTTGTTTCAATTGAACAAATTGGCTTTATTTGGGGAATCTCTCCTGATGCAATTACCGACTTAAATAAAAAATTTTATGTCAAATCTAATGTTGGATTGAAAAAAATTAAAATCAATGATTGTACTATAAAAGAGTTGGCTCAATTCCCCTATTTTAATTATACTATAGCAAAGAATATTGTGACTTATAGAAGTATGAATGACGGAATTAAAAATTTTGAAGATTTAACAAAAATTAAGCAATTTCCCGTTGAAAAATTAAAAATAATAGCCTTATATTTGGAATTCTAAAAAAATAACCAAATAAATTACTTTATGAGTTCATTATATTTTACTGAAGAACATGAATTATTCAGAAAAAGCTTAAGAGATTTTTTGCACAAAGAAGTTGTTCCACATATTGAAAAATGGGAAAAAACAGGTACCATTGAACGTTTTATTTGGAAGAAGTTTGGTGAGATGGGATTTTTTGGTATCAGATATCCCGAGGCTTATGGTGGAATGAATTTAGATTTGTTTTATACTGTAGTGTTTTTAGAAGAACTTCAAAAAATAAAATCGGCAGGTTTTGCGGCGGCAATGTGGGCACATTCTTATTTAGCTATGACACACTTAAATGCTGAAGGTGATGAAAGAATTAAACAGGAATACTTAGCGCCAAGTATAGCTGGAGAAAAAATTGGCGCTCTATGTATTACTGAACCATTTGGTGGAAGTGATGTGGCAGGTATGCGAACTAATGCAGTTAAGAATGGGGATAATTACGTGATTAATGGTTCTAAAACATTCATTACAAATGGTGTTTATGCAGACTATTATGTTGTAGCGGCTAAAACTGCTCCAGAGTTAGGTAATAAAGGAATTTCTATATTCTTAGTAGATACCAATACACCTGGAATTTCCGCAACTAAATTAGATAAGTTAGGTTGGAGAGCTTCTGATACGGCTGAAATTTCTTTTGATAATGTGGAAATACCTCTTGAAAATTTAATGGGAGAGGAAGGTAAAGGGTTTCATTATATTATGCAACATTTTGCTTTAGAACGTTTAATTATGGCAATTAATGCTCATGCAAGAGCAGAATATGCATTAGATTATACAATAGAGTACATGTCGCAACGTGAAGCTTTTGGTACGACTATCAATAAATTTCAAGCATTAAGACACACAATGGTAGAGCATGCTACAGAAATTGAACATTGTAAAATATTTAATTATGCTGCTGTGGCTCGTTTAGATAAGGGGGAATATGTAGTTAAAGAGGCTACTATGGCAAAATTGAAGTCGACAAAAGTTGCCGATCAAGCTATTTATGATTGTTTGCAAATGTTAGGAGGCTACGGTTATATGGAAGAATATCCATTGGCTCGTTTATTACGAGATAGTCGCTTAGGGCCAATTGGAGGTGGAACATCAGAAATTTTAAAAGAAATTCTGTCTAAAATGATTATTGATAATAAAGACTACAAACCAGCTGTGTAATTCTTGGAAAAGAAAAAAGTAAAAGTAAATTTAAATTATTGTCTTTTATTATAAAAAAAACTTTGATTGTAAAAAATAATTCATACTTTTGCACCCGTAAAAGAGAGGAGGTGTCTAGATTATGTTAATTATACCAATTAAAGACGGAGAAAATATCGATAGAGCATTAAAGCGCTATAAAAGAAAATTTGACAAAACTGGAACTGTTCGTCAGTTAAGAGCACGTCAAGCGTTCACTAAACCGTCAGTTACGAGAAGAGCTGAAATTCAAAAAGCACAGTACATCCAAAAATTAAGAGATTCTTTCGAAGGATAGTTCTTTTTTTTGAATAAAATATAAAACCGTTAGTAGACATTTTGTAAATTTGTCTCTAACGGTTTTTTTATGCGTACAAATTTTCAAGCCTATTGTGATTATTTAGAAAAAGAAAAAAAATATTCTAAACATACATTAAAAGCATATAGTGATGATGTTTTACTTTTTGAATCTTTTTTGAATGATTTTGATTCTGAATGTTCTCTTGAAAAAGTAAAATATACTCAAATTCGTTCATGGATTGTTTTTTTGTCTGATTCTGGTTTATTGGCTACTTCAATTAATAGAAAAATATCTTCTTTAAAATCGTTTTATAAATTTTTGCTTAAAACAAGACAGATTCATGAAAATCCTTTTTTAAAACATAAATCTTTAAAAGTGGCTAAAAAAATACAAATTCCTTTTTCTGAAAATGAAATTGACCAATTATTTGATGTGTATTTTTTGGATGATGATTTTGAATCGGTCAGAAATCGATTGATTGTTGAGTTGTTTTACACAACTGGTATACGAAGAGCGGAATTAATTCTGCTTAAAAATAGTTCCGTTGATTTTTTTTCAAAAACCATCAAAGTGCTTGGAAAGAGAAATAAAGAAAGGATTGTTCCGTTGCTTACTTCAACTATTGAATTGTTAAAGTTGTATATGTCTAAAAGAGAGAAACTTGAGGAAGTCAAAGAGGTTGATTTGTTAATTTTGTCAAAAAAAGGAAATAAAATAAGTGAAACATTTGTTTATCGTTTGATAAATGATTACTTTAGTAGTGTATCAGAAAAGGTAAAAAAAAGCCCTCACGTTCTTAGGCATACATTTGCAACACATTTGTTGAATAATGGTGCTGATTTAAATTCTGTAAAAGAACTACTTGGTCACGCAAGTTTGTCGTCAACTCAGATTTATACTCATAGTAGCTTGTCTGAATTAAAAAAAATATATCAAGACGCCCATCCGAGAAGCAAGTAGTGATTGTTTAATTTTTAAAACCTAAAAAAATATGAAAGTTAATGTTCATGCTGTTAATTTTAATGTTGACAAAAAATTAGTGAGTTTTATTGAAGAAAGATTAACTAAATTGGAAAAATTTTATGATAAAGTAGTAGCGTCGGATGTGTTTTTAAAAGTAGAAAACACAAGTGATAAAGAAAATAAAATAGTAGAATTAAAAATAAATGTTCCTGGTGATGAATTTATGGTTAAAAAAATCGGTAAATCATTTGAGGAAGCCACTGATTTAGCTGCCGAATCATTAGAAAGAGTGTTGGTAAAACGTAAAGAAAAAGTTAGGGCACATAGTTAATTGAAAAAAAAGTTTAAAAAAGTTTTGATTAATAAATAAAATCCATACATTTGCAGTCCGTTAGAAATAGCGGACTTTTTTTATAGTTGCCGGTGTAGCTCAGCTGGCTAGAGCAGCTGATTTGTAATCAGCAGGTCGTGGGTTCGAGTCCCTCCATCGGCTCTTTGAAATATTGAAAATAAAATTAAGGCGGGGAGATACTCAAGCGGCCAACGAGGGCAGACTGTAAATCTGCTGGGAAACCTTCGCAGGTTCGAATCCTGCTCTCCCCACAATTTTAAGAATTTAGAAAAAGAAATTTAGAGATTTCTGAATTTTGAATTCTAACTTCTGATTTACACTAGCCGGTGTAGCTCAGGGGTAGAGTGCTTCCTTGGTAAGGAAGAGGTCACGGGTTCAAATCCCGTCATTGGCTCAAGTTTGAAATAATTTTTTGAACACTAATATATAACTAAGATTAAAATTTTAAAATCATGGCAAAAGAAACATTTGATCGTTCGAAGCCCCATTTAAATATTGGTACTATCGGACACGTAGACCACGGGAAAACTACGTTAACTGCTGCAATCACTAAAGTATTAGCTGATGCTGGTTTATCTGAAGCAAAATCATTTGATCAAATTGATAATGCACCAGAAGAAAAAGAAAGAGGTATTACAATTAATACATCTCACGTTGAGTATTCAACAGCTAACCGTCACTATGCTCACGTTGACTGTCCAGGTCACGCGGATTACGTAAAGAACATGGTAACTGGTGCTGCGCAAATGGATGGAGCTATCTTAGTAGTTGCTGCTACTGATGGTCCAATGCCACAAACTCGTGAGCATATCTTATTAGGTCGTCAGGTTGGTGTGCCTAGAATGGTTGTATTCATGAACAAAGTTGACATGGTTGATGATGCTGAATTATTAGAGTTAGTAGAAATGGAAATCAGAGATTTATTATCTTTCTATCAGTATGATGGTGATAATGGTCCTGTAGTTCAAGGTTCTGCTTTAGGAGCTTTAAATGGAGATCCAAAATGGGTTGCTACTGTTATGGAATTAATGGAAGCGGTTGATAACTGGATTGAGTTACCAGCTCGTGATGTTGATAAGCCATTCTTAATGCCAGTTGAAGATGTATTTACAATTACAGGTCGTGGTACTGTTGCTACAGGACGTATCGAAACTGGAGTTGCTAATACAGGTGATGCTGTTGAAATCATTGGTATGGGAGCTGATAAATTAACTTCTACAATTACAGGGGTTGAGATGTTCCGTAAAATCTTAGATAGAGGTGAAGCTGGTGATAACGTTGGTTTATTATTAAGAGGTATTGATAAAGCAGATATCAAAAGAGGTATGGTAATCTGTAAACCAGGTTCAGTAAAACCACATGCTAAATTCAAAGCTGAGGTTTATATCTTGAAAAAAGAAGAAGGTGGACGTCACACTCCATTCCACAATAACTACCGTCCACAGTTCTACGTTCGTACAACTGACGTAACTGGTACTATTTCGTTACCAGCTGGAAGAGACATGGTTATGCCAGGTGATAACTTAACTATTGAAGTGGAATTATTATCTGCAATCGCTTTATCAGTAGGTTTACGTTTTGCTGTTCGTGAAGGTGGTAGAACAGTAGGTGCTGGTCAGGTAACAGAAATTTTAGACTAATTAATAGTCAATTTATATAACTGTGTCGTTAAACGACGACACAGTTTTTAATAAACGAGCGTAGTTCAAGGGCAGAATAGTGGTCTCCAAAACCATTGATGGGGGTTCGAATCCCTCCGCTCGTGCAAAATAAAGTAAAAGATCATGTTAAAATATTTTTCTGAAGCTTTCGAAGAATTAAAGTCTAATGTAACTTGGCCTACTTGGGACGAAGTTCAAAAGTATACTATTATAGTTGCGTTATTCTCAGTTATTTTTGCTTTAGCAACTTGGGGTGTAGATGTGTCTTTTACTAAGATACTAAATGGTTTCTTTAATTTATTAAAAGGTTAATTTATAATGGCTGATAATAACGTAAAGAAGTGGTATGTTGTAAGAGCTGTTAGCGGACAAGAAAACAAAGTTAAGGCTTATATTGAGCAAGAAATTAACAGAGTTGGAATGGCTGACTATATTTCTCAAGTACTTGTTCCTACTGAAAAAGTAGTTCAGGTTAGAGATGGTAAAAAAATATCAAAAGAAAGAGTTTATTTTCCTGGTTATGTTATGATTGAGGCTAACTTAACTGGTGAAATTCCTCATATTATTAAATCAATAACTGGGGTAATCGGATTTTTAGGTGAAACTAAAGGTGGTGATGCGGTTCCGTTAAGACAGGCTGAAGTTAATAGAATGTTAGGTAAGGTTGATGAATTATCAATCAAAACTGAGAATGTTAATATACCTTATTCTGTTGGTGAAACTGTTAAGGTTATTGATGGTCCTTTCAATGGATTTAATGGTTCTATTGAAAAAGTAAACGAAGAAAAGCGTAAGCTTGAGGTTATGGTTAAAATTTTCGGTAGAAAAACACCATTAGAATTGAGTTTTATGCAAGTTGAAAAAGTATAAATATTAGTTACAAATATATTCACATCAATCGCTTCCAATTGATAGATGTGCTAAATTTTTTTAAAAATGGCAAAAGAAGTTAGTAAAGTAGTTAAACTACAAGTTAAGGGAGGTGCTGCGAATCCGTCGCCACCGGTTGGACCTGCTTTGGGGGCTGCTGGGGTTAACATCATGGAGTTCTGTAAGCAGTTTAATGCAAGAACACAAGATAAACCTGGCAAAGTTTTACCAGTACAAATTACTGTGTATAAAGACAAGTCTTTCGACTTTGTTGTTAAAACGCCACCTGCTGCAATTCAATTATTAGAGGCAGCTAAATTAAAGTCTGGTTCGGGTCAGCCAAATCGTAAAAAGGTTGCAAGTGTTACTTGGGATCAAATTAAAGCTATCGCTGAAGATAAAATGGCTGATTTAAATGCTTTTACATTAGAAAAAGCAATGAGTATGATCGCTGGTACAGCAAGATCTATGGGTATTACTGTAACAGGAGACGCTCCTTTTTAATCTTTAAAAAGAATTAGACATGGCAAAATTGACAAAAAAGCAAAAAGTGGCTGCATCAAAAATTGAGAAGAATAAACTTTATACTTTAAGAGAAGCTTCTGCTTTGATTAAAGATGTTGCTTCTGCTAAATTTGATGAGTCTGTTGATATCGCAGTACGTTTAGGTGTAGATCCTAGAAAAGCGAATCAAATGGTTAGAGGTGTAGTAACATTACCTCATGGAACAGGAAAAGATGTAAGAGTATTAGCTCTTGTAACTCCAGATAAAGAAGCTGAAGCTAAAGCTGCTGGTGCAGATCACGTAGGTTTAGATGACTATTTACAAAAAATTAAAGACGGTTGGACGGATATTGATGTAATCATTACTATGCCAGCTGTTATGGGTAAATTAGGTCCATTAGGTCGTGTTTTAGGTCCAAGAGGTTTAATGCCAAATCCTAAAACAGGTACTGTAACTATGGATGTTGCTAAAGCTGTTCAAGAAGTAAAAGCTGGTAAAATTGACTTTAAAGTTGATAAAACTGGTATCGTTCATGCTGGTATTGGAAAAGTTTCTTTCGATGCAGATAAGATCTATGACAATGCACATGAAATTGTTCAAACATTAATCAAATTAAAACCAACTGCAGCTAAAGGTACTTACATTAAGTCTATTCACTTATCAAGTACACAAAGTCCTGCTATTGCTTTAGATCCTAAAGCGGTATAATTGGTAGTTAAAAATATTTAGTATGACTAGAGAAGAAAAATCAATTGCTATTGAAGATTTAACTGCACAGTTAGCAGATGCAAATATTGTATATTTAGCTGACATTTCAGGTTTAGATGCAGGTACAACTTCAGATTTAAGAAGAGCTTGTTTTAAAGCAGGTATCAAATTAGAAGTTGTTAAAAATACATTATTAGAGAAAGCTATGGAAGCTTCTGCTAATGAGTATGGTGAATTACCAACAACTTTAAAAGGTAATACTTCAATTTTAATTGCTGATGTAGCAAATGCTCCAGCAAAAATTATTAAAGAGTTCCGTAAAAAAGGTGAAAAACCTGTTTTAAAAGGAGCTTATATTAACCAAGAAATCTATATCGGTGACAACTTGTTAGATAGCTTAGTTGCAATCAAATCTAAAGAAGAAGTTATTGGAGATATCATTGGATTACTTCAATCTCCTGCTAAACGCATCATTTCTGCTTTATTAAATAATGCAGAATCAAAAGGTGAAGAAGCAGCAGAATAATCGCAAACGCACTTATAAATTATAATATTTTTTAAAACACATTAAAGATAGAAAAAATGGCAGATTTAAAACAATTCGCAGAACAATTAGTTAACTTAACAGTTAAAGAAGTTAACGAGTTAGCAACAATATTAAAAGATGAGTATGGTATCGAGCCTGCTGCTGCAGCTGTAGTTGTAGCTGGTGGTGGTGATGCTGGTGCTGGTGCTGCTGAGCAAACTGAGTTTACAGTAGTATTAAAAGATGCTGGTGCTTCTAAATTAGGTGTAGTTAAAGCTGTTAAAGAATTAACTGGATTAGGATTAAAAGAAGCTAAAGATTTAGTTGATGCTGCTCCAACAAATGTTAAAGAAGGTGTTTCTAAAGACGAAGCTGAAGGTCTTAAGAAAGCATTAGAAGAAGCAGGAGCTGTAGTTGAGTTAAAATAATTAACTTATCAGATAAAGCTAGGTTTAGACCTTGAGATATTCTCTCAAAGGTCTAAACCATTTTGCGTATATTAAAATTTATGTTTTATTAGAGCAAAAAATAAGTAACCATTAACGAAGAAAGAAATTAATCTTGCTTTCCTGGTTTTTTTTAAAAGATGTTATGGTTATTACAAAGGAAGTAGAAATAATCAGTGTAGTATACACAAAAAATTACTTTTTTTCAAATCAAAATTTTGTCCATTGATGATTGCTAATCAGACTGAAAGAATCAATTTTGCCTCAACGAAAAATATCCCTAATTATCCGGATTTTCTTGATATTCAAGTTAAATCATTTAGAGACTTTTTCCAATTAGAAACCAAATCTGATGAGAGAGGTAACGAGGGTCTTTACAACACCTTCATGGAAAATTTTCCAATAACTGATACTAGAAATCAATTCGTATTAGAATTTCTAGATTATTTTATTGACCCTCCTAGATATACTATCGAAGAATGTATCGATAGAGGTTTAACATATAGTGTGCCTTTAAAAGCTCGTTTAAAATTATATTGTACTGATCCTGAACATGAAGATTTTGAAACTATTGTTCAAGATGTTTATTTAGGTACTATTCCATATATGACACCTAGTGGTACTTTTGTTATCAACGGTGCAGAACGTGTTGTAGTTTCTCAATTACATAGATCTCCAGGGGTGTTCTTCGGACAATCTTTCCACGCTAATGGAACTAAATTATATTCAGCAAGAATTATTCCTTTTAAAGGTTCTTGGATTGAATTTGCTACTGATATCAATAACGTAATGTATGCGTACATTGATAGAAAGAAAAAGTTACCTGTTACAACTCTTTTTAGAGCTATTGGCTTTGAAAGAGATAAAGATATTCTTGAAATATTTGACCTTGCAGAGGAAATAAAAGTTTCAAAAACTGGAATTAAAAAATATATCGGTAGAAGACTTGCTGCTCGTGTTTTAAATACTTGGCATGAAGATTTCGTAGATGAAGATACTGGAGAAGTAGTTTCTATCGAACGTAATGAAATTATTTTAGATCGTGACACTATCTTAGATAAAGATAATGTTGAAGAAATTATTGAAGCAGATGTAAAATCAATTTTATTACACAAAGAGGATAATAATCAAGCTGATTTTGCTATTATCCACAATACATTGCAAAAAGACCCTACTAATTCTGAAAAAGAAGCTGTAGAACATATATATAGACAATTACGTAATGCAGAACCACCTGATGAGGAAACTGCTCGTGGTATTATTGATAAATTATTCTTCTCAGACCAACGTTATAATTTAGGTGATGTAGGTCGTTACAGAATGAATAAAAAGTTAGGCTTAGATATTCCAATGGATAAACAAGTTTTAACTAAAGAAGATATTATCACTATCGTAAAATATTTAATTGAATTAATTAATTCAAAAGCTGAAATCGATGATATCGACCACTTATCTAACCGTCGTGTTAGAACAGTAGGAGAGCAATTGTCGGCTCAGTTTGGTGTTGGTTTAGCGCGTATGGCTCGTACAATTCGTGAAAGAATGAATGTGCGTGATAACGAGGTGTTTACTCCAATTGATTTGATTAATGCAAAAACATTATCTTCAGTAATTAACTCGTTCTTTGGTACAAATCAGTTGTCTCAATTTATGGATCAAACCAATCCTTTAGCTGAGATTACACATAAACGTCGTTTATCTGCGTTAGGACCTGGTGGTTTATCAAGAGAAAGAGCTGGTTTCGAGGTTCGTGACGTTCACTACACGCATTATGGTCGTTTATGTCCTATTGAAACACCAGAGGGACCAAACATTGGTTTGATTTCTTCTTTAGGTGTTTATGCTAAAGTAAACGGAATGGGATTCATTGAAACCCCATATAGAAAAGTAGAAAACGGTAAAGTAGATTTAACTTCTGAACCTATCTATTTAAGTGCTGAAGAGGAGGAAGGTAAATTAATTGCTCAAGCAAATATTGAAATGAGCAATGAAGGAACAATTACAGCTGATAAAGTAATTGCTCGTGAAGAAGGTGACTTCCCAGTAGTTGATCCTACAGCGGTTCATTATACTGACGTGGCACCAAACCAGATCGCTTCTATCTCAGCTTCATTAATTCCATTCTTAGAGCATGATGACGCGAACCGTGCGTTGATGGGATCTAACATGATGCGTCAAGCCGTTCCTTTATTAAGACCTCAAGCGCCAATTGTTGGTACTGGATTAGAAAGACAAGTAGCTTCTGATTCAAGGGTGTTAATCAATGCTGAAGGTTCTGGTGTAGTTACTTATGTTGATGCAAATGAAATCACAATTAAGTACGATAGAACTGAAGAAGAAAGAATGGTAAGTTTTGATACTGATGAAAAAACATACCAATTAATTAAATTTAGAAAAACCAATCAAAGTACAACTATTAACTTAAAACCTATTGTTAGAAAAGGGGATAAAGTAGTTAAAGGTCAGGTACTTTGTGAAGGATATGCAACTCAAAATGGAGAGTTAGCTTTAGGTAGAAATTTACAAGTAGCCTTCATGCCTTGGAAAGGGTATAATTTCGAGGATGCTATTGTAATTTCTGAAAAGGTGGTTCGTGATGATATCTTTACATCAATCCACGTAGATGATTATTCTCTAGAAGTTAGAGATACAAAATTAGGTAACGAAGAGTTAACTAATGATATTCCAAACGTTTCTGAAGAAGCTACTAAAGATTTAGATGAAAACGGTATGATCAGAATTGGAGCTGAAGTTAAACCTGGTGATATCTTAATTGGTAAAATCACACCAAAAGGGGAATCAGATCCAACTCCAGAAGAAAAATTATTACGTGCTATCTTTGGTGATAAAGCAGGTGATGTGAAAGATGCGTCTTTAAAAGCTTCTCCTTCTTTACATGGTGTAGTTTTAGATAAAAAATTATTTGCTAAAGCGGTTAAAGATAAACGTAAACGTTCTAAAGATAAAGAAGATTTAGATAAACTTGAAATGGAGTTCGAGGTGAAATTCGTTGAACTTAAAGACAGATTGATCGATAAATTATTCTTAATCGTAGACGGAAAAACATCGCAAGGTGTCTTAAATGATTTAGGTGAAGAAGTATTGCCAAAAGGTAAAAAATTCACTAAGAAAATGTTACAAGGTGTTGAAGATTTTGCACACTTAACAAAAGGTCAATGGACAACAGATGATCATACAAATGAATTAATCAATGATTTAGTACACAACTATAAAATCAAATTAAATGATTTACAAGGTGTATTAAGAAGAGAGAAATTCACAATTACTGTTGGGGACGAATTACCATCAGGTATCTTAAAATTAGCTAAAGTTTACATCGCTAAAAAACGTAAACTAAGAGTAGGTGATAAGATGGCAGGTCGTCACGGTAACAAAGGTATTGTAGCTAAAATTGTTCGTCAAGAGGATATGCCATTCTTAGAAGATGGAACACCAGTAGATATCGTATTGAATCCACTTGGGGTACCTTCACGTATGAACATTGGTCAGATTTATGAAACAGTATTAGGATGGGCTGGATTAAAAACAGGTAAAAAGTTTGCAACTCCAATTTTTGATGGTGCAACTTTAGACCAAATTAATGCCTTAACAGACGAAGCTGGAATCCCAAGATTTGGTCATACTTATTTATATGATGGAGGAACAGGAGAGCGTTTCCACCAACCGGCTACAGTAGGTGTAATTTATATGCTTAAGTTAGGTCACATGGTTGATGATAAAATGCACGCACGTTCTATTGGTCCATACTCATTAATTACGCAACAACCATTAGGAGGTAAAGCTCAGTTCGGAGGTCAGCGTTTTGGAGAGATGGAGGTTTGGGCTCTTGAAGCTTATGGTGCTTCTAGTACTTTAAGAGAGATATTAACGGTAAAATCTGATGATGTAACTGGTAGAGCAAAAACTTACGAAGCAATCGTTAAAGGAGAAACTATGCCAGAGCCAGGATTACCTGAATCATTCAATGTATTAATGCATGAATTAAAAGGTCTTGGATTAGACATTAGATTAGAAGAATAAATTAGTTTATGAAATCAGTTGTCTTATTTAAATGGCAACTGATTTCAAAACAAAAAAATTTACAATTGAATTTTAATAAATCGATAGTATTCATATCATGACAAAATTAAAAGATAAAAATACCGTTAAAAGATTTAACAGAATCACAATAGGTTTGGCTTCTCCAGAATCAATCTTGGCAGAATCAAGAGGTGAAGTTTTAAAGCCTGAAACAATCAACTATCGTACGCATAAACCAGAGCGTGATGGTCTTTTCTGTGAAAGAATTTTTGGTCCAGTTAAAGATTACGAATGTGCTTGTGGTAAATATAAAAGAATTCGCTACAAAGGAATCGTATGTGACCGTTGTGGTGTAGAAGTTACAGAGAAAAAAGTTAGAAGAGATAGAGTAGGTCACATTAATTTAGTGGTGCCTATTGCTCATATTTGGTACTTCCGTTCATTACCTAACAAAATCGGTTACTTATTAGGCTTGCCTTCTAAGAAATTAGATATGATTATCTACTATGAAAGATATGTAGTTATTCAACCAGGTATTGCTAAAGGGCCAGATGGAGAATCTTTAAATGCATTAGATTTCTTAACTGAAGAAGAATATTTAAATATTGCTGATTCATTACCAATGGAAAATCAATATTTAGATGATAACGATCCTAATAAATTCATCGCTAAAATGGGTGCTGAATGTATTATGGATTTACTAGCTCGTACCGATTTAGATGACTTGTCATATAAATTACGTCACGCTGCTAATAATGAGACTTCTAAGCAAAGAAAAACGGAAGCTTTAAAGCGTTTAAATGTTGTTGAATCATTCCGTGAGGCTAACAAAAACAGAGAAAATCTACCTGAATGGATGATTTTAAAAGTAATCCCGGTTATTCCACCTGAATTACGTCCGTTAGTGCCACTTGATGGAGGTCGTTTTGCAACTTCAGATTTAAATGACTTATATAGAAGAGTTATTATACGTAATAACCGTCTAAAACGTTTAATGGAAATTAAAGCTCCTGAAGTAATCTTACGTAATGAAAAACGTATGTTACAAGAAGCAGTTGATTCATTATTCGATAATACAAGAAAAGCTTCTGCAGTTAAAACAGAATCAAATAGACCATTAAAATCTTTATCAGATTCATTAAAAGGTAAACAAGGACGTTTCCGTCAAAACTTATTAGGTAAACGTGTGGATTATTCTGCTCGTTCGGTAATTGTTGTTGGACCAGAAATGAAAATGTATGAGTGTGGTCTTCCAAAAGATATGGCTGCAGAATTGTACAAACCATTCGTTATTCGTAAATTAATCGAAAGAGGAATTGTTAAAACAGTTAAGTCGGCTAAGAAAATTATCGATAAAAAAGAGCCAGTAGTATGGGATATCTTAGAAAATGTAATCAAAGGACATCCAGTATTACTAAACCGTGCTCCTACACTTCACAGATTAGGTATTCAAGCATTCCAACCTAAATTAATTGAAGGAAAAGCAATCCAGTTACACCCATTGACATGTACGGCTTTCAACGCCGATTTCGATGGTGACCAGATGGCGGTTCACTTACCTTTAGGACCTGAAGCAATCTTAGAAGCTCAATTGTTAATGTTAGCTTCTCACAATATCTTAAACCCTGCAAATGGTGCTCCTATTACAGTACCTTCTCAGGACATGGTATTGGGTCTATATTACATGACTAAAGAAAGATTGTCTACACCTGAATATCCTATTAAAGGTGAAGGTTTAACATTCTATTCAGTTGAAGAAGTTCACATTGCTTTAAATGAAGGACGTTTAGACTTAAATGCTCGTGTTAAAGTAAGAACAAAAGACTTCAACGAAGAAGGAGAATTAGTTTATAAAGTTATTCAAACAACTGCAGGTAGAGTATTATTTAATGAAGTAGTACCTGAAGCAGCTGGATATATTAACGAGGTTTTAACTAAAAAATCTTTAAGAGATATTATTGGTAAAATCTTGGCTGTAACTGATGTTCCTACAACGGCTGCTTTCCTTGATAATATTAAGGATATGGGGTATAAATTTGCTTTCAAAGGTGGTTTATCATTCAGCTTAGGTGATATTAAAGTTCCAGATGAAAAAGAGCCTTTAATTGCTAGTGCAAGAGAAGAAGTAGATGCAATTACAATGAACTATAACATGGGTCTTATTACAAATAATGAGCGTTATAATCAGGTAATTGACGTTTGGACTTCTGCTAATGCAAAATTAACAGAGTATGCCATGAAAAACATTAGAGAAGACCAACAAGGATTCAACTCTGTGTATATGATGCTTGACTCTGGAGCAAGGGGTTCAAAAGAACAGATCCGTCAGTTAACAGGTATGCGTGGATTGATGGCTAAGCCTAAAAAATCTACTGCTGCTGGAGGTGAAATTATTGAAAATCCGATTTTATCAAACTTTAAAGAAGGTTTATCAATCTTAGAATACTTCATCTCAACACACGGTGCTCGTAAAGGTCTTGCCGATACGGCCTTGAAAACTGCCGATGCTGGATATTTAACGAGAAGATTACATGACGTATCTCAAGATGTTATCATTAATTCAGTAGATTGTGGTACATTGAGAGGAATTGAAGTAACTGCATTGAAGAAAAACGAAGAAATCGTTGAGTCTTTAGGAGAAAGAATTTTAGGTCGTGTGGCTTTACAAGATGTTGTTAATCCTTTAGATTCTGAAATTTTAGTTCATGCAGGTGAAGAAATTACAGAAGCAATTGTTAAGAAAATTGAAGGTTCTCCAGTTGAAAAAGTGGAAGTTCGTTCGGCATTAACATGTGAAGCTACAAAAGGTATTTGTGCTAAATGTTATGGTAGAAACTTAGCAACTGGTAAAATGGCTCAAAAAGGTGAAGCTGTTGGAGTTATTGCTGCACAGTCAATTGGTGAGCCAGGTACACAGTTAACACTTCGTACGTTCCACGTTGGAGGGGTTGCTGGAGGTATCTCAGAAGATTCTAGTATTGTTGCTCGTTTTGGAGGTAGATTAGAAATTGAAGATTTAAAAACAGTTAAAGGTGAAGATGCAGAAGGAAATACAATTGATATTGTTATTTCTCGTTCAACAGAATTAAAATTAGTTGATGCTAAAACTGGAATTGTTTTAAATACGCATAATATACCTTACGGTTCAACTATTTATGTAAATGATGGTGATGTGGTTGAAAAAGGAGCTACAATCTGTAAATGGGATCCTTATAATGGTGTAATTGTATCTGAATTTACAGGTAAAGTAGGTTACGAAGATATCGAACAAGGACAATCGTTCTTAGTAGAAATTGACGAACAAACTGGTTTCCAAGAAAAAGTAATTTCTGAAGCACGTAATAAAAAATTAATTCCAACCTTACATATTTATGGTAAAGATGGTGAATTAATTAGATCGTATAACTTACCAGTAGGTGCCCACTTAATGGTTGATGACGGTGAAAAAATTAAAGCAGGTAAAGTTTTAGTTAAAATTCCACGTCGTTCTTCTAAAGCAGGTGATATTACAGGAGGTTTACCAAGAATTACAGAGTTGTTAGAAGCGCGTAATCCTTCTAATCCAGCTGTAGTTTCTGAGATTGATGGTGTAGTTACTTTTGGTAAAGTGAAGAGAGGTAATAGAGAGTTATCTATTGAGTCTAAATTTGGTGAAGTGAAGAAATATTTAGTTAAACTTTCTAACCAAATCTTAGTTCAAGAAAATGACTTTGTTAGAGCTGGAATGCCATTATCAGACGGAGCAATCACTCCAGATGATATCTTAAGAATTCAAGGTCCTTCTGCTGTACAACAATACTTAGTAAACGAAATTCAAGAAGTATATCGTTTACAAGGGGTAAAAATCAACGACAAACACTTTGAAGTTGTGATTCGTCAAATGATGAGAAAAGTACAAATCCAAGATCCAGGAGATACTTTATTCTTAGAAGATCAATTAGTTCATACAAGTGACTTTATTGTTGAAAACGATAAATTATATGGAATGAAAGTAATTGAAGATGCTGGCGATTCTACTAATTTAAAACCTGGTCAAATAGTTTCTCCTAGAGAATTAAGAGATGAAAACTCATTGTTAAAACGTGAAGATAAAAATTTAGTAGTTGCAAGAGATGTTGTTCCTGCAACGGCTACTCCAATTCTTCAAGGTATTACAAGAGCTTCATTACAAACTAAGTCGTTTATATCTGCGGCTTCGTTCCAGGAAACTACTAAAGTGTTAAATGAAGCAGCAGTTGCTGGTAAAATTGATACTCTAGAAGGATTGAAAGAAAACGTTATTGTTGGTCACAGAATCCCTGCAGGTACAGGTATGAGAGATTATGATAACATTCTTGTAGGTTCAAAAGATGAATACAGCGAATTAATGGCTGCAAAAGAAGAGTTCAATTACTAAGAATTCTTATATTTGATAAATAATTTAAAACCTAACAGTTTATACTGTTAGGTTTTTTTAAATCATATACAAATGGAAAATAATAATCAAGAAGGACAATTAAATATTGAATTAGATGAAAAAACGGCTGAAGGTATTTATTCTAATTTAGCTATTATTAATCATTCAAATACTGAGTTTGTTTTAGATTTTATCAGTATCATGCCCGGTGTGCCAAAAGCAAAAGTTAAATCGAGAATAGTGTTAACGCCTCAACATGCAAAAAGATTGTTGGGAGCATTACATGAAAATATTAAACGTTTTGAAAATCAACACGGTGAAATCAAGGAAACTGAACAACCTAATATTCCACTAAATTTTGGTCCAACAGGTCAGGCATAATTTATAAAAGCTCTTTTTAAGGGCTTTTATGTTTTATATCGTTATTAAAATACATTTCGTCGAATTTTTATTAGTTATTGTTAAATATTATTGAAATTAGATAGCTTTTTTTAAAATATATAACAAAACATGAGTAAAAATTACTTTTCAGAAAATTCTTTAAGTGATGCATTCACAAAAAAGAATAAAGTGTTTGGTATTCAAAGTGTTTTTAAAAAAATAGTTTTTGTTTTTTTAACAATATTTTGTTTTTCAAATGCTTTTGCACAAATTGGAGTAACAGTTACAGGTAATGCAAATACTACTCCTGCATTAGCTGGTTCTTATACTAGTTTAGCATCTGCAATTACAGATTTAAATGCAGTAACAGCTATGACTGGACCAGTTGTGCTAAATTTAGGAGCAGGTACTGAGACTGCACCAACATTAGGTTTTATTCTTGGTTCTGCTACTTTAAATGCAGCTACGAGTGTGACTAATACCATAACAATCAATGGTACACCAGGTACTTCTATTTTACAAGCTTATTCAGCTGGAACCGGAACGCCGGGGACTGCAGTTCAAGATGCTATTTTTAAAGTATCAGGTTTAGATTTTTTAACTATCCAAAATGTTACTTTTACCGATGGTAATACTACGAATCCTGCTACTATGGAAGCAGGGCTAGTTTTTTACAAAGCTTCAGCTACCGATGGTTGTAATAACAATACAGTACAAAACTGTACTTTTAATATGCAACGTGTTAATAATGCGGCAGGAACAACTCCAATGTTTGATGGTTCTGTTGGTATTATGTTTATTAATTCTACAGCGACAGCAGCCACAACTAATTTAACCATTACTGCGACAAGTGGGGCAAGTTCTAATAATAAAATCTATGGAAATACAATAAATGGTGGAAACATAGGAATTGGAATGAATGGTTTTGCTGCTGCTACTCCTTTTACATTAGCAGATTCAAATAATGATATTGGTGGAGTAAGTAATTTAACGGGTAATACTTTACTGAATTTTGGTGGAGCAACTGGTGCAACAAATCCAGCTGCAGCAATCAGAATTAATAACCAATGGGGAGCAAATGTATCTTACAACATAATCAATAATAATAATGGTTCTGGAGTAAATCATCCCTCAACTTTGAGAGGAATTTTAGCTGGGGCAGGTACTTCTGCAAATATTACAATTAACAATAACAATATAACTTTATTTGGTGGTGGTACAACTTCACAATTAGACGGAATTTCTAACGGTATTGGGTCTACAGCAGCTTCAAATACTGTAAGTATAAACAATAATTCTGTTGTTTTAAATTATGCTTCAGCAACAGGTGCAACAATAAATGGTATTGTTAATAGCGCTACACCTACTACTGCTAATATAAATAACAATAATGTAAGTGCAGGTTCTGCTATTCCAGGTACTGGGACACATATATTAATTGGATGTGGTTCGCCTGTAACACTTAATGCTAATAATAATATAATTGGTCCATTTATAAGATCTTCTGCAACAACAGGTACTTTAAGAGGGTTGGTTATAACAAGTCCAACTTCTACTACTATTAATGGAAATACTATTGCTGGTTTAGCTTATTCAAATGCTGCTTCAACAGGTACAATTGATGGTATTTATGGTCTTTCTTCATCTGTAGATGTTACTATATCAAATAATATTTTAAATAACTTAACTGCAAATGGTGCAATAAAAGCTATTGTTGAATTTGGAATAGCTGGTAATAAAAACTTTATAGGAAATACTATAAGTAATTTGCAAAATGTTTCTGGATATTCTGGGACCGGTGTTGCTTTTACTGGTATAAATCCATCAATTGGTACTATTTCGATTTCTAAAAATAAATTATTTAACATTACTTCAACTGGTACAGGTGCTTCAGTATTAGGAATTTCAGTTTCTGGAGGTACAACAGCAACAGTTTTTAATAATTTAGTTGGAAATTTATATACACCAACAGCTACAGGTTTAAATGCAGTAATTGGAATAAATTTAACTGGTGCTACAACAAATAATGTTTATAATAATACTGTTCGATTAGACGCAACTTCAAGTTCAGTAACTACTTTTGGAACTTCATGTTTATATTTTAACCTAACACCTACAGCTGTTGATGTTAGAAATAATATTTTTGTTAATTTATCTACTCCAGCTCAAAATGGATTAAATGTAGCGACCAATGGTGTTGCTGCAGCTATAAGAAGAATAAGTGGTACAGCAGGTACAGTTCCTACTAATTATGCAACTACAAGTAATAATAATTTATTTTGGGTAAACCCAACTGCTGGTACTAATAATCATTCATCTTATGTTGAAGGTACTACAACAATTACAAATTCCCTAAATACTGTTGCTAATCTTAAAGCATTTATGGTGAATAGAGATCAAGTGTCTGTAGAAGAAAATCCGACATTTGTTTCTACAACTGGAGCGAATGCAACTTATTTACATATAGACACAGTTACACCTACTTTTGTAGAAGGGGGTGCATCCGTTATAGCATTAGTAACAACTGATTATGATGGAGATGTTAGAAATAATGCTACTCCAGATATTGGTGCAGATGAATTTAATGGTGTTTCAAATTTACCAGTTTGTACTGGTACACCAGCATCTGCAAATACGGTAACTTCAAATAACAATTTCTGTTTAGGAAGTTCAACTATTCTTTCTTTAGATGTTGCTTATTCGGTTTTAAATATAACGTATCAATGGGAATCTTCTTCAGACAATATTTTATATAATACTATTGGAGGTGCCAATTCTTCAACTTATTCAGTTACTCCAATTGCTTCAACATGGTATAGATGTATTGTAACTTGTACAAATTCAGGATTTTCAATAACATCAAATCCAGTTCAGGTGATTATTAATTCACCAACTTATGCAACAATTCCTTTAACTGAAAGCTTTGAAAATGTATGGACTACAACTTGTGTAACTGCACCATTAGGACAAGATGCTCCAAATAATTCTTGGAGAATGATTAAAGGTGTAGATGCTGATGCGTCTTGGAGGGCAGATAATACTACAACTACACTAAGTGGATGGTCCTCAACAGGAGGAGCGTACACCCCAATAGCACAAAATGGAGCAAGATCTGCAAGATTCCATTCATTTAATGTTTTCCCTGCTGGAGATAAAGGTTCTTTAGATTTATATGTAGATTTATCTGCTCCGGGTTCAAAAGAGTTGTCATTTTATTACATTACTCCTAGTACAGGAATTGATCAATTAGAATTGTTATTATCAACTGATGGAGGGGTAACTTTTAATCCATTAACTACTACACCAGCACTAGCTGCTCCTACAACTGCGGTAACGAGTTGGACAAATGTTAAGGCAAATTTAGCAACTACTTCTGCTACCTCTGTAATTAGATTTAGAGCAACAGGTGATAATGGAAGTTTTGATATTGGGCTAGATAATGTATCCATAAGTTTATTATGTAGTGGGCCTCAATCGATCACAACTTCTCCAAATGTTGCAATTTGTAATGGAGATTCAACTGTTTTGACGGTTTCTAGTGCAAATGATCCTAATCATAGTTATGTTTGGTCTCCTGCTGTAGGTTTAAGTGCTACAACTGGATCAAGTGTAACTGCAAATCCAACTACTACCACTACTTATACTGTAACAGCAACCGATATGATTGGAGGATGTACAACAACAGGTACAATAGTTGTGACTGTTAATCCTATACCTTCTAATGTTGTGTTAACTCCAGCAACTGCCTCAGTATGTTCTGGAACTATTCAGCAATTAAATGCTTCTGGAGGAACTTATATTGTGTCTTCATTGTTAGGATCTGGTGCTAGTACAACTTCAGGTAGTTCTACTACAGCCACTTTAGGGCCAAATCCTCTTCAAAATTTTTATGGGGGAACTAAACAACAATGGATCTATACGGCAGCTGAATTATCTGCATTAGGTTTTGTTGCTGGAACGCAAATTAATTCAATAAAATTAGATTTGGCTAATGCCAATACTTCTGTAGCATTATCAAGTTTAGTAGTTAAAATGAAAAATACAGCAACTGGAAGTTTTGCTTCTACAACTGCTTGGGAAACAGGATTAACGACTGTAAAAGCTGCTGCAAATTATACACCAGTTGCCGGTTTAAATACTTTTACTTTTGATGCACCATTTAGTTGGGATGGTTCAAGTAATTTAGTTGTTGAAATGAATTATAGTAATAATAACACTGGTGCTGCTTCAAATTATAACACCGCAAAACATAGTCCAACTTCATTTGTTAGTACAATTTTTTATAGAGCTGATAATACATCAGCGGCAGCAATTGATGCCTATGTAGGAACAGCAAGTTATACATATAGCTCAAGAAATGATCTAACTTTTGATGTTATTAATAGCGCACCAATTACTTGGTCTCCTCAAACGGATTTGTATACAGATTCAGCTGCAACTATTCCATATACTGGAACTGCAACTAATATAGTTTATACTAAACCTACAGGTAATATAACTTATACTGCTACTGCGACATTAGGTGCTTGTACAAAATCAAATACTTCGGTAATCACATTTGTTCCAAGTACTTCAAACACTACTACTGCTTCGGCTTGTGATTCGTACACTTGGGCTGTTAATGGCACTACGTATACTACTTCTGGTACGTATACGAATGTAGTAGGATGTCATACGGAAACGTTAAACTTAACGATTACACCAAGTACAACTAACACTACTACTGCTTCGGCTTGTGATTCGTATACTTGGGCTGTAAACGGAACTACATATACTACTTCTGGAACGTATACGAATGTAGTAGGATGTCATACGGAAACGTTAAACTTAACGATTACACCAAGTACAACTAATACTACTACTGCTTCGGCTTGTGATTCGTACACTTGGGCTGTTAATGGAACTACATATACTACTTCTGGTACATATACCAATACTGTAGGTTGTCAAACCGAAACGTTAAACTTAACGATTACACCAAGTACAACTAATACTACTACTGCTTCGGCTTGTGATTCGTATACTTGGGCTGTTAATGGCACTACGTATACTACTTCTGGTACATATACCAATACTGTAGGTTGTCATACAGAGACATTAAACTTAACGATTACACCAAGTACAACTAATACTACTACCGCTTCGGCTTGTGATTCGTATACTTGGGCTGTTAATGGCACTACGTATACTACTTCTGGTACGTATACGAATGTAGTAGGATGTCATACCGAAACGTTAAACTTAACGATTACACCAAGTACAACTAATACTACTACTGCTTCGGCTTGTGATTCGTACACATGGGCTGTTAATGGAACTACATATACTACTTCTGGTACGTATACGAATGTAGTAGGATGTCATACAGAAACATTAAACTTAACAATTACACCAAGTACAACTAATACTACTACCGTTTCGGCTTGTGATTCGTACACTTGGGCTGTTAATGGAACTACGTATACGACTTCAGGTACATATACCAATACTGTAGGTTGTCATACAGAGACATTAAACTTAACAATAAATACGGCAACTACTCCAACAGGAGCTTCTAATCAAACTATTAATGGTGGTGTGGCTTCTGATGTAACGATAGAGGATATTGTTGTTACTGGAACTGGAATAGTTTGGTATCCATCAGCAGCTGATGCAGCAGCAGGAACAAATGCAATTCCAGCAGGAACACAGTTAGTGGATGGTGCTACTTACTATGCAGTATCTGTAAATGGTACATGTGTGAGTTCTCCATTAGCAGTTACTGTAACCGTAGTATTAGGAAAAGAATCGTTTGATTTAACACAATTAACGTATTATCCTAATCCAGTTGTTGATCAGTTAACAATTAGATATAGTAAAGAAATTACAACTATTGAAATATTTGATTTAGGTGGAAAATTAGTTAAAGTGATTAAGCCTTTTGCAAATGAAGTTCAAGTGGATTTGGTAGAATTATCTTCTTCTATCTATATCTTAAAAGTTTATGCTGATGATAATTACACAGAATTAAAAGTTATCAAAAAATAACATTAATTCAGTAAAATTAAGGGCTGCCAATTGGTGGCCCTTTTTTTATTTAGTATTTTTGAAAGCAAAATGAATTTGATATGTATTCAATATCCCCATTAAAAGATAATCAATTAAGCATTGTAAGAGATCTAGCTTTTAAAATTTGGCCAAATGCTTATGGTCAAATTTTATCAAGTGAACAATTAGAATATATGCTAAATAAATTTTACAGTATTGATGCATTAGTACAGCAATTGCAAAAGGGTCAATGTTTTTTTATAATTGAAGATAATAGTGAAGCTATTGGTTTTCTTGCTTATGAGATAAATTGCAATGAATCAAATCAATTGAAGATTCATAAAATATATGTCTTAGATACTTATCAAGGTAAAGGAGTAGGGAGGCTATTAATAGATTTTGCTATTGAAACTGCAAAAAGGAAGCTGCAAAAAGGGGTTTTCTTAAATGTAAATAAATTCAATAAAGCTCAATTTTTTTATGAGAAGCTTGGTTTTACTATTGTTAAAGATGAAGTTATCGATATTGGAAATAATTTTGTAATGGATGATTATGTTATGGAATTACCATTGTTTTAAATCGTTAAACAGCGTTTTGTAATAAATTTATATAATTTTAACAAAAAATTAACAAGTTTATTAGTTCTTTTGTTGTTAGATAATTTTTATTTTGCACTACTTTAATTACAAATAAAGCCTGCCTCAATTTCTAAAAGAATAATGAAATTAATATATAATGATTTCGTAGTCTATTTATTTTAAGAAAATTACATTAATGGTAGGTTGATTTTGCTAAACCATTGTAAAAATAATTAATTATGTAACTATGAAAATTGGTCTCAAACTACTACAACTACGCAAACAATTTAGATTCTCTCAAGAATATGTTGCTGATGAAATCGGCATTTCTAAAACTACTTTACGTAAATGGGAAGCTGCAGAAAGTATTCCAACTTTTGATAATTTAAATAAACTCTCCCAATTTTATAATGTAAAAATGACTTATTGGTTTGAAGAAAATAATGATGTTGAAAGTGATGAGGTACTACTTCACTTAAACGATTTATTAGATCAAGTTAAACAATTAATCTGCGAAATAAGAGAAAAGCAAACTAAAATGGTGTAAAATAGTACACTTTTAACTTCTAGATTAATAAAAATTCATCTTAGTTTTGAAACATGAACAAAGGACTATTTTTTGTTTGAAACCAGTGCACAGGTGATACAAATGATAAGTTTAGATCGTTTAAAAAAATGTTTAATACTTAAATGTACAAAAATGAAGTTAGAAAGTTTAAAATTGCAAAATTTTTTAGATGCTAAAATGGATAATGAACAAATGTCTGTTTTAAACGGAGGTTTAATTGATGCTGCTAGAAATACAGTTACTCCTGCAGGTTCAGGTTGTGGTCCAGGTCTCAATTCATCAAACCCTACTGGAGTCTATCATATTGATTATGGATATGATGTAATTCGAACAAATTCAGATGGAACTACTTATACCACATATCACGATAGAAGTAATATGTATGAAATTAATCCCGCAAATTGTATTGGACTTTAATAATTAAAGTATATCAAAATAAACAAACCTAAAATTTAGGTTTGTTTTTATTAATAATTAAAATTAAAATTAAAATTAAAATTAAAATTAAAATTAAAATTGATGACTTATAAATCTTTCTTATTATTTTTTATATTTCACATAACACTGTACACAAATCTTTCTTATGGTCAAAATAAGCTTGTAAAAACTAAATTTTTACAATCAGACTTTGATAAAAATAAAATAGCAGAAGAAACCTTTGATTTGTGGAAATATAAATATTTAAATTCTGCGGAGGTTAAAGATACGCTAAATCCATCCATTTTTGTTGACGATAGACAAATAAATTCTCTTGTGAATTATGGTGTTCAATTTAAATCCAAGGATTTAAGTGTTTTTAATATTTTTCAACATCACGAAAAGTGGTATTTAAAGGTTGATTTTGAAAAAGCAGTATTTAATCCAAGAGACAGTATAATTGAAATAGAAGGATACGTGAATGGTGGATGGGGAAATAGTAACATAAAGAAAAAAAGAAAAATTAAAATTGAAAACAATATCGATATTTTTATTGGAGTAAAACGGGATACTTTTGTTTATCATTATTACAATAAAGTTGTTAATGAAGAAAAAATTGAGGTAAAATATAAAGGCAAAGATGTTTCTAATACTACTGTTTTAGATACTTTTCCAGCTTTTTATTTTAAACATAGCGCGCATTATAAAACTGCATCTCAAGGTAAACGCTATTTTAAAATTCAAGGTAAAGTTACCCCCAATTCTTTATTAGCTTTAGGTGATATTGGTTGCTATGCAGAAATTTTTGACATCGGTTCAATGGTGTATAGTCCAAAAAAAAATAAGAGAAAAAAAGTAAATAAAAAAGAGTTGCCCGCCTATAAAGTACTTATTAAAGATAATATAGTATTAGCTGATAAAGATAAAATAAAAGAAAGAAAGCAAGATTATTATTTTTATACTGAGGAAGCTGAAAATTATATTGTGTTGCGACAATATGCTAAAGCAAAGGAACAGTATGCCTTATTAAATAAAAAATACAATGTCATTTTTGCACGAGATATTCATAATGCTATTCGATGTGCACTATTTTCTAGAGATTATAATAACGCATTTTTATGGGCAGAAAAATTAGCGAATAAAGGTATTAGTATTAATTATTTTAATTCAAAAGTTTTCATTTCGCTAAAAAAACAAAAGCAATGGAACCGTTTTAGTATTACCTATGATTCGATTTATAATGAATTTCAGAAAAACAGAAACATAAAATTGAAATCGGAATTAGAGAAATTGGTTGATGAAGATCAAGCGGATTATGGACTAGCCAATAGGAAAGATTCTAGAGTATTATTTGAAACCACAGATCGAGTTTCAGATAAATTAATTTCATTATTGAAAGAAGAAGGGTATCCAACAGAAGAAAAAATTGGAGTTTATACTATAAATGATACGATCATGATGATTTCTCCTGAATTCCATGTACTCTTTAGACATGCAATACAAAAACAACCAAAAAATTTGGAAAAATTAGAAGAATTTTTAAGTGCTAGTGAAAAAAAGTTAGAACATGATAACAAAAGAAGTCAAATTTATAATTTTTATTATAACTCTTGTTTTCATATTTATAAGGGGAATTTATACCATTCTAATTCGTGTGGTATAAATGAATTTGCAGTAAGGAAAATGAAATTCATTTTCAATAATCCACATCATTTTTTTATTCATACGGATAATTATATTATTTCAGAATACAATAAAGATAATCCGGAAGACTTTGATAATTATTACGAAAATAATTTTACGTATGTTTTGAAACTTTCTGATGATTGGGAGTTTTATGATAAATAGATTTAAGTATGATATTGATTTACAGTAAAGATGTTGATGATTTTATTAATAATGTAATCGATTTTTTGAATGTTAAGTTCATTAGAATTAATGAATCTAATTTGGTACAAGTTGAGCAAATTAGTTTTGAAAATACATCGGAAAACTTTAGAGTTAAAACGGATTATTGTGACGAAATTAATTTTCAAGATATAAATGCAATTTGGTTTAATGGGGGTGGTATACGTGGTGTTGGTAGTTTATATGAAAGAAAGTGTTTTGAGGTGCTTTTTGATAGTTATTTACTGCAAAAAAGAGTATATAAACTAGGCTCGCGTTATTCCGATTTTAAAATAAATAGACTCGATGTAATGCTGGAAGCAAAAAAGCAAGGTCTTAAAATTCCCGAAACATTAATAGTAGATTCAAAAGCTAAATTATCTGAATTTTATAATTCATTTAAAGACAAAAATGGAATTATTTGTAAACGAATATTAGATGATTTTTTTTATGAAGATGAGAATTATGAGTATAATTTTAATTTAACTTTTGAAATTACGGAAGAAATTTTAAACAAACTTCCAGATAATTTTGCTTTATCTTTTTTTCAAGAACGAATAATTTCTGAATTTGAAATTCGAGTAATAAATATTGATGGAGAATTATTTTCGGCATCAATTCATGATTATAATAATTATGTGGATTGTAGAAGTGGTTTTAGAGACATGAAAAACTTGAGAATTATTCCGTTTAAATTGCCTAATACTATAAAACATAAGTTGCTTAAATTATTTGATTTTTTTAATCTAAATTATGGGTCCATTGACTTACTTTTCTCAGCGGGTGAGTTTTATTTTTTAGAATTAAATCCAACCGGACAAATAAGTTTTATTAATAATAAGTGTAATTATTATTTAGAAAAGATTATTGCTAAAAAATTAGAATTGAAGTATGAGGCATCCAGTTAATGTGCATAATGGGTTAAAATTAGAAAAAATAAAAGAATCCAATCAAAATAAAGTCTTTAGTAATTTAATCGATATTAAGGGGTATCAAAATTCTAAAAATATTACTAAAACATTTTACAAACCAATTTCTAAAATTTTATAAATTGATGGAAAGTAATGTAATTTTATTTTCAGATTGTATTTTAACAAAAGGTTATAATAGAAGTATAATAAGTGATACGCAAAACAAAAGCTATTTTTATATTCCTAATGGTTTGTATGAGATTTTAAGTAAGTATAACGGCTTTAAAATTAGTGCTATTAAAGAAAAATTCAATAATGAATTTGATGATATTATTGATGAATACTTTCATTTTTTAATTGAAAATAAATTGGTCTTTTTTAATGATACTATAGATTTTTTTCCAAAAATTCAATTAGATTTTTTTTCAAATGCAAAAATAACGAATGTGATTGTAGATTTTGACTTAATTAAGCATGACTTGAATTCTTTGCTAGATCAATTTGAAATTCTAAAATGTTCTTATTTGCAATTGAGATTTTACAAGGAAATCACTTTAAATGAAATAGAGGAATGTATCAAATTGTTTAGGATTCATAAATCAAGAATTAAATCAATTAGCATTATAGCTCCATTTTATGAAGAATTTACTATTGATGACATTAAACCTCTGTTTTTTGAAAATCAAAGACTGGATACCTTACTGTTATATAATGCACCTAATGAGGTTACTTATAATGACTTATTCTACAAAAGAGGTCATGTAGTGTTAAAAACAAAGAATATAATAAATGAACACAATTGCGGAATTGTTTCTTTAGAATATTTAAATCCATCATTAAAGCTAATTTCTGAATCTCAAAAATTTAATTCTTGCTTGAATCTTAAAGTTTCTATTGATAAAGAGGGATATATTCGTAATTGTCCCTCTATGCTTCAGCATTTTGGAAACATCAGTAAAACAACATTAATAGAAGCAATTAATCATCCAGATTTTAAAAAATACTGGAGTGTTAGTAAAGATGAGGTGCAAGTATGTAAAGACTGTGAGTTTCGTCATATTTGTACAGATTGTAGGGCTTACACCGAACGGACTCATTTTAAAGAAGACATAGATTTGTCTAAACCATTAAAATGCGGTTATAATCCCTATTCTAATAAATGGGAAGATTGGAGCACTAATCCCTTAAAACAAAAAGCAATTCAATACTATGGTTTGCAAGATTTAATAAACGGATAGCTATTTTATTGAATTCCGAGTACAATTAGCTTTTAGCGATTTTAGTATAAAACCGTTTCACAGAAAACAAAGCTAATATTAAAAATAATTCAATCAATAGTAGTTTTCCTAATCCTAAAAATGAAATGATATACAAATAAACTAAGAGTAGCATGGATAAAATCGTTAAAAAAGCAGTAGCGATTATTGCTGTTTTGTTTTTCTTGCTAAAAAAATAAGTTGTGGTTATTGTAAATAAAAACAATACCAAAAAAAATGGTTTAAAATCGATTTCTTCTTTTAAGGTTAAAGTTAAAGAAGTAATGCTTGCTAAAACCAAAAATAGAAAAGGAGGAAAATAGGATAAACTATTATCTGGATTTTTTCTTAATTGATCAAATTTATGGGCGTGTTGTTGAATTTCTTCTTCAGAAAAGCCGTCTTTTCTTAATAATTCTAACGCAACACTTTTTTGATAATTGCCTTTTAAAAAGCGTTCAACTTCAAAGTTTATATCTTTTTTATTCATTTTATCGATTTCTTTTGTCGTAATTTCTACTTCCGTAATTTGTTTTTTTGTTTTTAGGTATACTTGCTTCTTCAGTTTTGCTAGACGGTGCAATTAAATCGTTTAATTGTTTAATTTCTTGTTCTGTTAAGTGTCGGTATTTACCAACAGGAACATCTAATGTAATATTAATAATTCGAATTCTTTTTAATGCAGTAACTTCATAATTCAAATAGTCACACATACGTCGAATTTGTCTATTCAAACCTTGAGTAAGTATAATTCTAAATACAAACTGACTTATTTTTTCAACTTTACATTTTTTTGTAATGGTATCTAAAATTGGTAATCCATTACTCATGCGTTGTATAAATTCATCGGTAATAGGATGATCAACAGTAACAATGTATTCTTTTTCGTGATTGTTTCTTGCTCGAAGAATTTTGTTTACAATATCACCATCACTCGTCATAAAAATTAATCCCTCACTTGCTTTATCGAGTCTTCCAATAGGAAAAATTCGTTCAGGATAGGCAATGTAGTCAACAATATTGTCTTTGATTTTTTGATTCGTGGTACATTCTATGCCAACAGGTTTGTGAAAAGCCAAGTAAATGTGTTTTTTATTGGCATTAGTTACTAATTTTCCGTTTACTCGAACTTCATCACCTGGAGCAACTTTAGTGCCTAATTCAGGAAGTTTTCCATTTATGGTAATTCGGCCTTGTTCTAATAATTTGTCCGCTTCTCTTCTAGAACAAAATCCAGATTCGGATAAAAATTTATTGATACGTACTAATTGTTCTTCCATGTGGCAAAGATACTAAAAAATAAAACCCTTTTAGTTGATGCTAAAAGGGTTTCGTTATTATTTTATTCAGAAACTATAATGTTGCAAATAATTGTTCCATTTTTTCTTTTTCTTCTTCAGCTAATACACTGTCTACTAAAATTCTACCACTGTGCTCATCAGTGATGATTTTTTTTCTTCCAGCAATTTCCATTTGTGTTTGTGGTGGAATAGTGAAGAAAGAACCAGCAGAAGCTCCTCTTTCAATAGATACAACCGCTAAACCATTTCTAACATTTCCTCTGATTCGATCATAAGCGGCTAATAAACGCTCTTCAATTTTTGCTCTGTATTCAGCTGATTTTTCTAATAAGAAGTTTTCTTCTTTTTCTGTTTCAGCCATAATATCGCTTAATTCCGCTTTCTTATGTTTTAAATGGTTTTCTTTTGCAGCTAATTTTTCTTTTGTTTCAGCTACAACTGCTTTTTTGCCTTCTAATTGAGCTTTCATTTCTTTAATGTGCTTTTCTGATAATTGAATTTCTAATTCTTGAAACTCAATTTCTTTAGCTAAAGAGTTGAACTCTCTGTTGTTACGAACATTTTTTTGTTGCTCAGCATATTTCTTTATTGAAGATTTGAATTCCTCAATATTGTTCTTTTTTTCTTTAATTTGATGGTCAATAGTGTCTAAATCACCATTCAATTTTTCTAAACGTTTAGATAATCCTGTTACTTCATCTTCTAAATCTTCAACTTCTAAAGGTAATTCACCTCTAACATTTCTAATCTCATCAATTTTAGAATCAATAAGTTGTAAAGAGTATAATGCTCTTAATTTTTCTTCTACGTTTAGTTCTTTTGTATTTGCCATAGTGTTAAAAATATTTAACCGGATTTGTATTTACTTCTGATAAAATGATTGCAAAATTAGTGATTTTTTCTTTAAGATAATCAACAATATAATTTTTTGTAAATCTTTCACTTTCAAAATGTCCAATATCCGCTAAAAGTAACTGTTTTTCGGCTTCATAAAATTGATGGTATTTTAAATCAGCTGTTAAAAATGCATCTGCTTGAACACCAATCGCGTTTTTAATTGCGAAACTTCCACTACCACCTAATACCGCTACTTTTTTTATAGGTTTATTCAAAAATGAACTGTGACGAATTCCTCCACATTGCATTTTATCTTTTACGAATTGTAGAAAATCTTGTTCACTCATCGCTTCTTCAAACTCACCAACCATGCCTAATCCAATATTTTGATGTGGGTTTTCTAATTTGTAAATTTCATAGGCAACTTCTTCATAAACATGATTTTTAAATAGAGTACTTAGAATTTTTGATTGTAAGTGTTTTTCAAAAGTAACTTCAATTTTTACTTCTTCTGTTTCAACAAATTCAAAACGATCCCCATATTCTGGGTTGCTGTTTTCATTTCCCATGAAGGTACCAATACCTTTTGAATTGAAGCTACAACATTCATAATTTCCAATACTGCCTGCACCTGCATCAAATAAGGCATTTCGTAACTTATCAGCATTGTCGGGTTGCGTATAGGTAACGAGTTTGTATATGTATTGTTCTTTTGGGACTAATATTTTGGTGTTTTTTAATCCTAAAGCATTGCAAAATATTTTGTTAACGCCTTTTTGGTGATTGTCTAAAGCGGTGTGAATGGCATAAATTGCGATATCATGTTTAATTGCTTTAATTAGAGCTCTTTCCACATAATTCTTACCCGTTATTTTTTTAATTCCCGAAAATAAAATGGGATGGAAGCAGACTACTAAATTGCATTTTTTTTCTAAGGCTTCGTCTATGACTTCCTCTAAGGCATCATGAGCTACTAAAATTCCAGTTATTTCATTGTTGTGACTGGTTAATAAACCCACATTGTCGAAGTCTTCAGCATAAGCCAGCGGAGCTAAATTTTGTAAATGAGTAAGTATAGAAGATAGTTGCATAACTTTTTTTACCAAAGATAAAAAAATGCTAACTTCGTAGTATGAATTTATTAAGAAAAATACTTTTTCCAGTAGCTATTATCTATTGGATTGTTACTTATATACGAAATAAATGTTTTGATTGGGGACTATTAAAAAGTACATCGTATCATTTACCAGTTATTGCTATTGGAAATTTAAGTGTTGGTGGTACGGGTAAAACACCGCATACGGAATATTTAATACGCTTGTTGAAGAACCAGTATAAATTAGCGGTATTAAGTAGAGGGTATAAACGTCAATCAAAGGGATTTGTGTTAGCAAATAAAGACGTTAATGCGGCTGTTTTAGGAGACGAATCTTTTCAAATTCATGAAAAATTTCCAGCCATTTCAGTCGCCGTTTGTGAAGATCGAAGAACGGGGATTGAGACTTTAATCCAAAACGTAAATCCAGATGTAATTTTGTTAGACGACGCCTTTCAACATCGAAAAGTAAACGCCGGATTCTATATTTTGCTTACAGCTTATGATGATTTATTTGTAAATGATTGTATTTTGCCTTTTGGTAATTTGCGTGAATCTGCAATCGGGAAAAAAAGGGCTGATGTTGTAATTGTAACCAAATGTCCTGAAGATTTGTCCAAAGAGGAAAGATTGAAAATGATAAAGAAAATTGATGTTAAGGTTCCAGTATATTTTACTTCCATTTCATATGAAACCTATGTTTATGGAAAAGACCAAGCCGTTACTTTAAATGATTTTAAGAATCTAGAAAAGATGATTGTAGTCGGAATAGCTAAACCAGATTATTTTATAGAAAAAGTAAAAACTGATAAAGATCATATTAAAATATATTCGGATCATCATAATTTTACAGCTGCTGAGGTTGAAGAATTAAGGGAGTGGGCAAAGTCGAAACCAATAGTAACTACTGAAAAAGATTATGTCCGATTAAAAGATAAAATTCAATTCAATTTATTTTATTTACCTATTTTGGTTCGATTTTTAGAAAGTGAATCAGAGTTTAATCAAAAAATAAAAAATTATGTGGGATAAGGTTCAAGAAACTGTTGCGTTTTTAAATGAAAAAACTAAAAATTATAATCCTGAGTTTGGGGTAATATTAGGCTCTGGTTTAGGTAATTTTGTTGAAGATATTGCAATTGAATTTGTGGTTGAATATAAAGACATTCCTAATTTTCCAATTTCAACCGTTCAAGGACATAAGGGTGCGCTTGTTTTTGGGAAAGTAGGGGAGAAGAAAGTTGTTGCTATGCAAGGCAGATTTCATTATTATGAAGGCTATGATAGCAAACAAGTAACATTCCCCGTTCGTGTAATGAACTATTTAGGGATACAATTATTAATAGTTTCCAATGCGTCTGGGGGAGTAAATCCAACTTTTAAAGTAGGTGATGTAATGATTATCAAAGATCATATTAATATGATTCCTGATCATCCGTTACGTGGACACAACGATGAGCGTTTTGGTCCTCGTTTTGTAAATATGAGTGAGCCGTATAAAAAATCTTTAATTGCTAAGGCTAAAGAAATTGCTTTAAATTTAAATATTGAGGTAAAAGAAGGGATTTATTTAGCATTACAAGGTCCAACTTTTGAAACTTTAGCAGAATACAAATATGTTAAAAATGTGGGAGCGGATTGTGTTGGAATGTCTACTGTTCCTGAAGTAATTGTAGCACGTCATATGGATTTAAACTGTTTTGGTATTTCTGTCATTACAGATATGGGAAATGAAGAAGAAATTGAAGCCGTTAATCATGAAGAAGTGTTGCAAGCAGCCAAAAAAGCTGAACCTCATGTTCGTAATTTGATTAAAAATTTAATTGTTAGTTAAATAAGAAGCTATAACTTTATAGAAATGCTCTGGTTCAAATGGTTTAGTAATGACATCATTCATACCAAAAGATAAGAGCATTTCTCTGTTCTCATTTAATGAAATAGCAGTTAATGCAATTATTGGAGTATGATTATTGAATGTTCTTATTTGTTCAGTAGCTTCTGTTCCATTAATTCCTGGTAAATGGACGTCCATAAGTACTAAATCATAATCGTTTTTTGCCATTTCAGTTATGGCATCTTCTCCATTATCTATTATAGTGCAAATCATACCTTTGTTTTCAACCATTTTCTTGGTAATCATTTGGTTGATTTTATTGTCTTCAACTAGTAAAACTTTTTTATCTTTTAAGCAATCTAAGTTGTTTTCTTCTTTACTCTTAATTGTTTCGTTTTCAAGTAGTGGAGATTTTTCAAAAACCAAATCAAAACTAAAGGTACTTCCTTTGCCTTGAATGCTTTCAAGTTTAATATCGCTTCCTAATAATTCAATGATTTTTTTGACAATAGACAATCCTAATCCAGTACCTCCAAAAGTTCTATTAATTTCAACTGAACCTTGAGTGAAACTATCAAAAATATTAGCTATTTTATCATCAGGAATTCCAATTCCAGTGTCTTTTATTACAAAAGATAAGGTAATGTTTTTATCATCTGTTTTAGTCGTACCAATTTTTAGTAAAACGTCTCCATTTTTTGTGAATTTAATTGCATTGTTAATTAAATTGATTAAAATTTGGGACAATTTTGTTGGATCACCAATTAAATATTCATTTCCTTCTAAATCAATTTCCGTTTGAAAATTCACATTGTTTTTTTGGATAAATTCGTTAAAGGATTGTTTAATGTTCGCTATTAATTCAATAATGTTGAAATTAATTTTTTCAACTTGTACTGTGTTTGATTCTAATCTGTTGATTTCAAGTATATCATTAATGAAGTTTAGAAGGTAATTTCCAGAAAACTCTAATGATTTTAAATAGTTTAATTGACTTACTTTTGGTTTTTCTTGAAGTAATAAGTACGTGATGCCGTTAATTGCATTTAATGGTGTTCGTAATTCATGACTCACGGTTGATAAGAATTCAGCTCTAGCTTTAGAAGCTTGTTCCGCTTTTTCTTTTTGTTCGGTTAGTTCTTTGTTTTTTTCTTGTAATAATCGGTAGGTATTGTTTCTGATTTTATTGTTTTTATAGAGTGAAAAACTTAATAATGATAATATTGAAATCAAAGCAATACTTAAAATACTAATTAATCTTGAAAAACGAATCGATTTGATTTGATCTTTCTTTTCTCGTTCTAATTTTTCAACTAAATCTAATTGATTGTCATAATCCTTTTTGTCTAGAATATATTCTTCATTTGATGATAAAGGTTTGTCTTTTTGTTGGATTATTTTTTTTAAATATTGGTTAGCAGATTTAAAATCATCATTCTTTTCAGCAAGAAAAATTAACTGATTTAAAATTTTATTTTTAGCTAATGAATTATTATTCTTTTCAGCAATATCAAAAGCTTTTTTTATTGCAGAGTATGCATGACTGTATTTTTTTTGAATGGAATAAATAGCTGATACTTGAAAATAGGCTTCTAGTTTTGCATTTTCATAATCCGCATTTTGAGTGCCAATTCGTTTAAAAATACTTAAAGCTTCATCGTATTTTTTGGCTGCTTTTAAAGATAGGCCTTTTTGTAATTCAACTAATTGTAAAGCGTCTGAAATATTTAAATTATTATAAATATCGTATGATTTATTGAAATAAGTATTGGCTAAATTAATTTTATTTTTAGCTAAATAACATAACCCTAATGAGTAGTATGATTTTGCTAATTTTGCAGTTATTAATTTGTTACTTTGATAAAAATTGGTACAACGAATAAAATAAAAAATGGCGTCTTCAAATTTATTATTTTGATAATAAATAGTGCCTAAAAAGTAATAGGAATCATGAAGTTTTAATTCATTTTTTATATTTTTTGCGAAGGAAATTGCCTTGTTTGTATATTTAATTGCTTTTTCTGTTTGCAGTTTGTCTTCAGCATTAAAACTTGCCAATTCTAAATAATAATCTATACTATCTTGAGGTACCTTTTTTTCTTGGGAAAAAGAAAAAAGTGTTATAAAATAAAATAAGATTAGTATTTTTTTCATTCTTGTAATAAAACTTACCTTTACTTGTAAAAAGTATAAATGTAATACTTATTTTTTTGATATAAAAACAATTAAATCAATAATACGTGAAGAATAACCAATTTCGTTATCGTACCATCCTACAATTTTTACCATTTTATCTATGACAGATGTAAGTTGTGCATCAAATAAACAAGAGTTTTTGTTTCCGATAATATCAACTGAAACAATTGGGTCTTCCGTGTAGGCAATTATGTTTTTTAAATTAGTTTCTGAAGCTTTTTTAAAGGCTAAATTGATTTCTTCTATAGAAACTTCTCTTTTTACGTTGAATGTGATGTCAGTTAAAGAGCCATCGGGTACTGGTACACGTATGCCACAACCGCCAATTTTCCCTTCTAATTCAGGGAATATTTTTGTCAAGGCTTTTGCAGCTCCTGTCGTTGTAGGAACTATGGATTGCGCAGCACCTCTTGCTCTGCGTAAATCTTTATGAGGTTGATCGTGTAAACTTTGATCGGTAGTATAGGAGTGTACAGTGGTAATATAGGCTTGTTCAATTTCACAAAGCTCCTGAATAACTTTTATCATGGGTGCAGCATTGTTTGTTGTACAACTTGCATTTGAGATAATTTTTTCCGTACCATCTATAATCGATTCATTTACGCCTAAAACAACTGTCTTTATTTTGTCGTCTTCAGGTGGGGCAGAAAGGAGCACTTTTTTTGATCCTGCAACAATGTGTTGATTAGCCAATTCAAATGTTTTGAATTTACCCGTTGCTTCTACTACAACATCAATAGCTAGTTTATTCCAAGGTAACTGGTTTATTTCTTTTTCATGTAAAAAAACAAATTTTTGATGTGCCACGATTAAGTGATTTTCATCAAACGAAACATCTTCCTGCAAAACACCATGAATACTGTCGTACTTTATCAAGTGACTCATGGTTTTTAGGTCTGCTATATCATTGATGGCTACAATTTCTATTGAAGGATGATTCAGCAGTAATCGGAATAAGTTTCGTCCTATTCGTCCAAAACCATTGATGGCAATTCTTGTTTTTTTACTTGTGTTCAATATTGTATTTTAACTTTTAAAGGTTAAATAAATTGTTTAATGTATGTGTTTTTCAGCATGATATGAGGAACGAACCAACGCGCCACTTTCTACATGCCTAAAACCTAAATCTTTTCCAATTTGTTCGTATTTAGCAAATTGTTCTGGAGTAATAAATTCTTTTACAGGCAAGTGTTTTTTGCTGGGTTGTAAATATTGACCAATAGTTACAATGTCAACTTTTGCTGCTGCCAAATCATGTAAAGTTTCAATTACTTCTTCTTCGGTTTCACCTAGGCCTAACATAATACCAGATTTTGTTCTCTTAATGCCTTGTTCTTTTAAGTAGCGAAGAACGTCTAAGCTTCTTTCGTATTTAGCTTGAATACGAACTTCACGCGTTAAACGTTTCACAGTTTCCATGTTATGAGAAACCACTTCAGGCGCTACAGCAACAATCCTATCAATAATTTTGTGATTACCTTGGAAGTCTGGTATCAAAGTTTCTAAAGTGGTAGTGGGGTTCATTCTTCGGATGGCTTTTACCGTTTCCGCCCAAATAATAGATCCCATGTCTTTTATGTCATCTCTATCCACACTAGTTATTACGGCATGCTTAATGTTCATTAATTTAATTGATCGAGCCACTTTTTCTGGTTCTTCCCAATCCACATCTTCTGGTCTTCCCGTTTTTACACCACAAAAGCCGCAAGAACGCGTGCAAATATTTCCTAAAATCATAAAAGTTGCGGTTCCTTCCCCCCAACATTCACCCATATTTGGGCAGCTTCCAGAGGTACAAATGGTGTTTAGTTTGTATTTGTCAACTAAACCTCTTAATTCGGTATATTTTTGCCCAGTGGGTAATTTTACACGCAACCATTTTGGTTTGGGTTGAGGAGGAAAAACATTTTCTGTAGCCATGCTCATTTTAAATTTGAACTACAAAGATACAACTTGAAAATTAGATTTCTAATGTTGAAAAATGGAAAATTGTTAATTAAAAATTAAAAAAACCACAAAATGATCATCACTTTGTGGTTCTAGAATTAATATAAACCCAATTTATTCTTCAATTTCTCTTAAATCAATTTTGATTTTCATTGTTTTCTCACTTTTAACAGGTACACCGTTTACTTTTCCAGGCGTCCATTTTTTTGAGATTGATTTTAAAACCCGAATTGCTTCTTTTTCTAATGCTTTGTCTGCTTTACTAATCATTCTGATATCAGACATACTTCCGTCTTCTTCAATTATGAACGCCAATTCGAAGGTTAGGAAATCTTTATCAAATTCATCTGGAGTCTTGAATTTTTCAGCAACTAGTGTTCTAAATTTATCTATTCCTCCAGGAAAACTTGCGCCTTCTGTTAAAATATTAACGGGATTTGAATTTGTGCCGTTTCCACCATTTCCACCTTCTGGGTTTTCATTATTTCCTAGATTTGGTTTACTAGGGTTGCCTTCAGTTCCATTATTTCCTCCGTTTTCTGTTCCATTAGGATTGTAAGGTAAGTTATTTGTTGGGATATCAGGTTTTGTAGTATTGATATTCACTATTTCCGGAATGTCACTTGGTTTAGGAGTATCATTCTTTTTAGTGTTTTCTTTTCCAAAATTTTCTTCCTCTTTCGGTTGGTCGTTTTTGGGTTCAACATAAACAACAGAGGGTTCTAAAGTTGGACCTACAATTGGTGGTTTTGTTTCTGTTTTTGGAGTTGTAAATGAAAGTAAACCAACTCCTGAGGCAACTAAAACTATCGCGAAAAATAAAGCTTTTAAGGTAGTAGTGTCGTTTTCTTTTCTTAATTGATACGCGCCATAGGCTTTGTTTTTATCTTCAAAAACAAGTTCAAGCCAACTGTCTTTTTGTACGTTAAAATTTGACATAATATAAGTTTTTAAGGTTAATACTTGCGAATAGTTAATTAACCTTATGAAATTATCGTGCCAAAATTCAATGAAATTCGTTAAAGTTTGAAAAAATGATAAATTTTAACTTTCTTCGTTGTAGTTCAATTCAATATTGTGTGTTTCAGGTATGGTTAAGGTGGAATAAATAGCCAGGAAAAAAACAATGATTCCAACAACTAATGCGCTAATAATTACACCATTGGTGGTTTTAAAAGTATCGAATCCTAGAAGCATTAAGGGTAATAGCCCACGAACCATATTCGGAATTGTTGTGGCAGCAGTACTTCTAATATTTGTTCCAAATTGTTCTGCGCCAACAGTTACAAACATTGCCCAATAGCCGGTACCTAGTCCAAGCCAAACACAGAAAAAGTAATAAGTAACCTCTGTTTTTGCCATTCCACTTAATAATAGTACTACACCAACAATAGTGAATAAAAGCATGTAAAGAATTGCTTTTTTTCGAGAATGAAAATAATGGGATATAAATCCACTTAAAAAATCTCCTGCAGAAATACCAATGTATGCCCACATAATAGCCTTACCGGGTTCTAATTTTTCAATTCCCATAGCGGGGGCAAATTGATTCGCCATTACCGCTAAAATTCCAATGCAATACCAAGTAGGTAAACCTATAAAAATGCACTTTATATATTTTAAAAATCGTTCTTTATTGGTGAAAAATAGAATGAAATTCCCTTTTTTAACAGATTTATCGTGTTCGATTTCTTTATAAATCCCCGATTCTGAAACGCTAATTCTAAGAATTAATAAAGCCAATCCCATAGCGCCTCCAATAAAATAGGCGATAGTCCAATTCGAGGCTAATTGAACAGAAAGTTGTGCTGCTACAGCGCCTAATAATCCAAACCCGGCGACTATAGATGTTCCTATTGCTCTTAAATCTTTAGGTAATGATTCAGAAACTAAAGTTATACCTGCTCCTAACTCTCCGGCTAATCCAATACCAGCTATAAAACGTAATGCAGCATAAATTCCAATGATATTTTCTTGGGGTAATTGTGGTAAAAAACCACACATAATGTTGGCAAGGGAATACACTAAAATAGAGCCAAACAATACTGAAAGTCGTCCTTTTTTATCGCCTAGTATTCCCCAAAGAATACCTCCAATGAGTAAACCACTCATTTGCCAATTGATTATTAAAGTGCCTACTTGGTCAACGTCTAAATGCAGTGTTTCTAAACTTGGAACTCGAACAATTCCAAATAATAATAAATCATAAATATCTACAAAATAGCCTAAGGCAGCTATAATTACAGGTAATGAAAATAAATGTTTTATTCGTTCTTTTGGAGTATAGTTTTTCATTGGTTTGGTTAGTTTGTTTCAAACCTAATGAAATTTTTCAAAATATAAAATGTACGGTCTAAAATTATTTTTGAATGATGATTTCTGCGAGTAATTTTTTAGCTCTTAAGAGTTTTATTTTGATATTATTTAATGGCTCATTAAGATGGTCGGCCATTTCTTGATAACTCATTTCTTGAAAATAACGCAATTGAATTACTTCTTGATAGGCGGGTTTCAGCTCTTTGATAAATCGCAACAGTCGAGACAGGTTTTGTTCTGTAATAATAGCATCTTCCGCCGAAGGTGTGTCGTCTGCTAAATTATATGCATATTCCTCTTCTTCATTGGTAATGTCTAAAAATAAAGAAGATTTTTTCTTTCGTAATAAGTCAATATGAACATTTTTAGCAATGGTAATTAACCATGTATTAAAACCAAATTCGGGATTATAGGTGTTGATTTTATCAAAGGCTTTGGCGAAAGTTTCAATAACAATATCTTCGGTATCCGTTTCGTTTTCGGTGCGTTTAAGCATGTAGCCATACACTTCGTTCCAATAATGGTCCAACAAAAACGTAAAGGCTACTTGGTCTCCCATTTTTGCCTTTTGTATATTTTTAACGATTTGTTCTTGCTTTATTTCCAATGTACAGGTTTAGAAAATAAGTTAGTAATGAATACATTTATTTGTGTAACCATTAGTAGTAATTCAAATAATGGATAAGCCCAAATAAGATCTTTCTCTTTTAATTTTGAACAACCGTATCCAATAATAATCCAATTAAAGATATAACGGAATCCTAAAATTGATGCTACAATAATCCAATTATATTGAAATGCTAATAATATTATTGCCAATATAAGAAAAAAGAATTGAGAAATAAAATAAGTTCCTAATTGAAATTTATCAAAACCTTTGTAATATTTTGCCGTTGAGACGTGACGTCTTTTTTGTTTGAACCACTCTTTGTAGGTTTTCTTTGCTTCTGAAAAGGTGAAACTTTCTGGATTGAAATTTACAGTAGTATTGTTTGCATTTGCCGCTTGATTGATGAATAAGTCGTCATCACCAGAGCGGATTTTCATATGGTTGATAAAACCATTTACATTGAAAAATTCACTTTTTTTATAGGCTAAATTTCGTCCTACACCCATATAAGGACGTCCTATTTTTGCCCAAGAAAAATATTGAATAGCGGTTAAAACGGTTTCATAACGAATTAATTTATTTAAAAAAGAGCCATTTACTTTTTCATAAGCACCATAGCCTAAAATAATTGTTTTTTTAGAAGTAAAATGTGTGGTCATTTCATTTATCCAATTATTGTTTGCAGGATAGCAGTCGGCATCTGTAAATAATAAATATTCATTTTTTGCAGCTTTAATACCTAATGTTAAGGCGAATTTTTTGTTGCCCCAAAAAGCTTCGTTATTTTTTACTTTGACTAATTTAATAAAAGGATAATTGCGTTCGTATTCTTCTAACAATTCTAATGAATCGTCACTAGATGCATCGTCAATTAGGACAAGTTCAAAATTTGGATAATTTTGAGATACAAAATGAGGAAGATTTTTTTGCAAATTTTCAAATTCGTTTTTAGCACAAATAATCACTGAAACAGGAATACTTTTTGGAGTCCCATTTTGAATTTTAGCAAAACTAAAGCGACTAAAAATAAAAGCATAATAAATAAACTGTAAGGTAAAAAAAGCTAAAAAAGCGATAAATAGTACAAATAAAACCGTTTCCATATTCCTTTTAAAAGATGAGCAAAGTTACTTTAATTTGTTAAAATTTCAAGTTTTTAAAATGTAATGTTTTCGATTCTGATTTTAAATAACATTTACTTCAGCTTCAATTTCAATTCCGAATTTTTCTTTAATTGTTTTTTGAATATTTTGCGCAACAGCCCAAATCTCACTCCCTGTGGCGTTGCCATAATTTACAAGTACCAATGCTTGTTTTGTATGAATACCGGCGTCGCCAAAACGTTTGCCTTTAAATCCGGCTTGCTCAATAAGCCAACCTGCAGGAACTTTAACTTGTGTGTTTGAAACTGGATAATGAGGCATCTCTGGATAGTTAATTTTGGCTTTGTTGTATGTTTCAATGGGCACAATTGGATTTTTAAAAAAACTACCACTATTTCCTAATTCTTTAGGGTTCGGCAATTTACTTTGTCTAATCGCTATGACAGCATTACTAACATCTTTAATGCTAGGGTTTTGAATTCCCATTTTTTCTAATTCTAAATCAATAGCGCCATATGAAGTGTTGGTTTTATGGTTCTTTTTGTTCAATTTAAAAGTAACCGACAAAATAATATATTGGTTTTTTAATTCACCTTTAAAAATACTTTCTCTGTATCCAAATTGACAATCTTCTTTGGAAAAAGTTCTTATTTTTTGTGTAACAATTTCCATGGCTTCGCACGAAACAAAAGTATCTTTGATTTCAACGCCATAAGCACCAATATTTTGTACAGGTGTTGCGCCAACATTACCAGGTATTAAAGATAAATTTTCAATTCCACCAAAGTTTTGGTCAATACACCACATCACAAATTCATGCCAAACTTCTCCTGCATTTCCTTTAACCCAAACATAATCATCGTTTTCATCAATAATATTGATTCCTTTGTTGTTAATATGAATCACTAAAGCATCAATATCTTTAGTTAAAAGCATATTGCTTCCACCAGCCAATACAAAAAGTTTTTTATTTTGATTTTCTTTCAATACTGTTGCTAATTCACTTTCATTTTCAATGGCAATAAATTCTTTTGCTGATGCTTCAATACCAAAAGTATTGTATTTTTTTAACGATTGATTTTGTATAATATTCATGTTTTTGGTTTATAAGAAAAGTGAATAGAATGATGTTGTGTGTTTTGTTTTTATGGGAATGCTTAATTAAAGCGCCTTTCTTAATTCTTCTTCGCTAACAAATTGGTTTTTTTTGAACGTTTCTTTTCCATTTTTATACACTAAAACCACTGGCAAACCTTCATATCCTAATGCGTTAAATAATGATTTATTTTTATCAGCATCGATACGATGAATAATAACTTTATCCGCTAATTCCTTACTCATTTTATCTAAATAAGGTGCCATTTTTTTGCAAGGAGCACACCATTCTGCATAAAAATCAATTACAACAATCTTGTCTGAGACTAATAATTGATTGTAGGCCTCTTTAGTCATGCCAATCCATGCTTCGTTTGTGTTAGCATTAGCTTTGCTCCATGCTAAATAACCTCCATTTAATTCAATAATGTTTTTAAAGCCTAAATCTTTTAAGTGTGAAGCTGCTTTTTTACTTCTTCCTCCACTTAAACAATAAACAAAAACAGGTTTTTCTTTGTCTAAATTGGCTACTTGTGTATCGAAATCACTACCATTCCAATCCATATTTTTTGCATTAGAGATATGTCCGCCTGCAAATTCTCCAGGAGTTCTAACATCAAGTAATTGCGCATCAGTTGTTTTTTCAAGAGTAGTTTTGAATTCTGCTACATCAACACTTTTAAAGTTTTGACTATTTGTGCAACCAGTGTTTAATACAAAAAGTATTAATACAATGTAATAATTTAATTTTTTCATAAGGAATAAATTTTATATGTTTTATGCGTTTGTTTTATGATTTCTTCTGTTCGTTCAGGATGTGTGTCAGAAATAAATATTTGACCAAATACATCGTCATTGACCATATTTACAATCTGCTGTACCCTGTACGCGTCCAATTTATCAAAAATATCATCAAATAATAATATAGGCAAAGTTTTGCTTTGATTTTTTACAAATTCAAATTGGGCTAATTTTAATGCGATTAAAAATGATTTTTGTTGACCTTGTGACCCGTATTTTTTTACAGGATATTCGTTTATGTTAAAAATCAAATCATCTTTGTGAATACCTACTGTAGAATATTGAGCTAGTCTATCTTTTTGAACATACAAGGGGAGTAGCTTTTCAAAATGGTCTTCATGTAACTGACTATCATAGATAATGTTTACATCTTCTGCATTTTCTGAAATAATACTGTAATATTTCTGAAAAATTGGAACAAATTGTTCTAAAAATACTTTTCGTTTGTTATAAATTATAGTTCCAAATTCAGACATTTGTTCGTTATAAATAGCCAAATTTTCATTGTCAAAAACTTGATTGGCAGCAAAATATTTTAATAATGCATTTCGTTGCGCAACTGTTTTTTGATAATTTATTAACGTGTTGAGGTATAAAGTATCTGCAGTAGAAATAACATTGTCTATAAATTTTCGTCTGGTTTCACTGCCTTCAACAATTAGGTCTACATCACTTGGTGAAATAATCACTATTGGAATTAATCCAATATGCTCAGAAAAGCGTTCGTAAATTTTACCATTACGTTTTAATAGTTTCTTTTGTCCTTTTTTAAAACTACATAAAATTTGTTCGGTTCTATTTTCTTTTTCAAAAAGGCCATCTATTACAAAAAAATCTTCCCCGTGTTTAATGTTTTGTGTAGCTAACGGGTTGAAATAACTTTTTCCAATTGCAAGATGATAAATTGCATCCAATATAGTTGTTTTACCTATGCCATTTTTCCCTACAATAGCATTAATCTTGCTGTCAAACTCAAAAGCATGTTCAGCAATGTTCTTGTAATTTATAAGTGAAAGGGATTTTAAAAACACAATCGTATTTATTTCTAATTCAATTTGAGATTACAAATGTAAGGTCAATTTTTAAAAATATGAGTAAAGAACTTTTAAATTTGAATAAAAGTTATATTTTTGCACCTCTAATAAAAGTTTAGATAAATGGCAACGTACAATAAAAGAGGATTTAAGGCTCCTAAACCAAAAGAAGAAAAAGAGCCAGCATTTGATACAACTGTAGAAGAAATCAACGTTAATGAAAGCGAAAGTACAACCGCTGAAGTATTTAATGCGTTAGATGAAACTGCTAATAAAACTGAAGAATTTGTAATTAAAAATCAAAAATCTATTTTAGGTGTTATTGGTGTTTTAGCTGTATTAACTTTAGGATACATTCTTTACAATAAATTTGTTGCTACACCAAAAGAGGAAGATGCATTTAAAGAAATGTTTCAAGCACAAACATATTTCCAACAAGCAGTTGATGGGGCTGGAAAACAGGATTCATTATATAACTTAGCACTTAAAGGTGGTGAAGGAAAATTAGGATTTGAAGGAATTATTAATGAATATTCTGGTACTAATGCAGCTAATTTAGCTGAATATTATGCTGGAATGTCGTATTTAAACTTAAAGAACTTCAATAAAGCTATTGAGCATTTAGAAAAGTTTTCTACAAAAGATCAAGTTTTAGCAGCATTAGCTATTGGTGCAAAAGGCGATGCTATGTCTGAATTAAATAAACAGGATGATGCAATTAAATTGTATGTAGAAGCAGCTAATTTAGATGATAATGATTTCATTACACCACGCTTTTTATTCAAAGCAGCTAACTTAGCCATCGCAGCAAATAAAAAAGATGAAGCTTTAGGTTATTTAAAAACCATTAAAGAGAAATATGAAAATTCTCAAGAAGGGTATAATATTGATGCTTTAATTGCTACATTAGAACAATAATTAATGGCAACAGAAAATAAAAATTTATCCAATTACGATAAAAACTCAATCCCAAATGCGAAAGACTTTCGATTTGGGATTGTTGTTTCAGAATGGAACGAAGAAGTAACAGAAGGTCTCTATAATGGTGCTTTTAGTGCATTGACCAACTGTGGTGCTTTACCTGAAAACATTATTCGCTGGAATGTACCTGGAAGTTTTGAATTGATTTTTGGAGCACGCCAAATGCATGAAAAACTTGAGCTTGATGCAATAATTGTAATCGGTTGTGTGATTAAGGGGGAAACCATGCATTTTGAGTTTGTTTGCGAAGGGGTAACACAAGGTATAAAAGACATGAATGTAATATATGATGTGCCAACCATCTTTTGTGTGTTAACAGATAATACCATGCAACAATCTATCGATAGAAGTGGAGGAAAACACGGAAATAAAGGGGTTGAAGCTGCAATTGCTGCTATAAAAATGGTAGATTTAAATCGTAAATAACGGTATATATTTTATATAATTTAAGCTGAATAGAAATATTCAGCTTTTTTTATTTTTATGATTTTCTAAACATAAAAACCCGACTTATTTTCATTAAATTTGTGGTTTAACCAAAATAAAATCATCAAAGCCTAATGTCTGGGATTATTCAATTATTACCTGATCATGTTGCCAATCAAATAGCCGCTGGAGAAGTAGTGCAACGCCCTGCTTCTGTAGTGAAAGAGTTGGTTGAAAACGCTGTCGACGCCAATGCTACTGAAATTAAATTAATTATTAAAGATGCAGGTAAAACCCTTATACAAGTCATTGATAATGGTAAGGGAATGAATGTTACTGATGCACGTTTGTGTTTTGAAAGGCATGCTACTTCCAAAATACGTCATGCGGAAGATTTATTTGCTTTACATACTAAAGGTTTTCGTGGTGAAGCTTTAGCGTCAATCGCAGCTGTTGCTCATGTGGAGTTAAAAACCAAGCAAGACCAAGAAGAATTAGGTACACATGTCATAATTGAAGGAAGTAAATTTGTTTCTCAAGAAGTAGCCGTTTTACCTAAGGGGACTTCTTTTTTGGTTAAAAATTTGTTTTTTAATATTCCTGCTCGTCGCAATTTTTTAAAATCAGACAATGTAGAACTAAAACACATTATAGATGAATTTGAACGGGTTGCACTTGCGCATCCTGCAATTCATTTTGTGTTAATAAGTAATGGAGCTGAGATTTTTAATTTGCCAAGTACAAATTACAGACAACGAATTGTAAATATTTTTGGTGGAAAAACTAATGAAAAATTAGTTCCTGTTAATGAAGAAACTGAAATCATTACCATTAGCGGATTTGTAGGTAAACCCGAGTTTGCCAAAAAAAATAGAAGTGAGCAATTTTTCTTAGTTAATGACCGATTCATAAAAAGTAGTTTTTTGCATCATGCCGTAATGAGTGCTTATGATGGTTTGTTAAAAGACGGGAATCAACCCAGTTATTTTTTGTATTTACAAGTTCCTACACATACCATAGATATTAATATACATCCAACTAAAACTGAAGTGAAGTTTGACGATGAACAAGCCTTATATGCTATTTTACGCTCAGCTGTAAAACATAGTTTAGGAATGTTTAATGTGGCACCAGTTTTAGATTTTGAACGCGATGCCACTTTGGATACGCCTTATGCTTATAAAGATATAAAGTCAGACGTTCCTTTAATACAGGTTGATAGTACTTTTAATCCATTTGTTACAGACACTAAAAAAAGTAGTTCTTCATCAAATGTTAGTTCTGGATTTTCTATTTATAAAAAGCAAGATACAACTTCAAATTGGGAAAGTTTGTATGTTGGATTAAAACAAGATACTTTTGAAGTTGATAATCATACTTTCGAAACGGAAGAAGCAGTAACAAGTAAATTGTTTGATGATGAAGTTACAGAAACAAAAACCCTGTTGTACCAATTAAATAGAAAGTACATCATCAATAGTATTAAGTCAGGTTTATTAGTTATTCATCAAAATAGAGCACATCAACGTATTTTATACGAACAATTTTTAACTAATATTACCATACATCACGCCTCAAGTCAGCAACTGATATTTCCTTTATGTTTGCATTTAGGTAGGGAAGAAGTGTTGTACTTAAAAGAGTTACAGCCTAATTTAGAAGGGTTAGGTTTCGCATTTGAAAGTATTGCATTAGATGAGGTTCGGATTATTGGCTTACCAGTACAAGTTAAAGAAAGTGAAGTTGTAGCAATTTTAAATGATTTAATTCATAATTTACAACAAAATATTCCGGAAGATAGTTTCTCTTTATCAGATAGTATAGCGAAATTTATGGCTAAGAGTGTAGCAATTAAATCGGGTAAAACGTTAAATGAAATAGAATTGAGTAACATAGTTAATGGATTGTTTGCTTGTAAGGAACCTAATTTTTCCCCTTTTAATCAACCTATTTTTATAACATTAACTACAGACGAATTAGATAAAAGATTTTAAATATGTTTAATAATATGACACCAGTTGTAAAGCAACTGCTAATAATAAATGTGATTTGTTATATCATGAGCCAAGTAGTGCCTAATTCTTATGAACATTTCTCAATGTATTATTTTGAAAATCCTCATTTTAGAATTTGGCAACCCATCACCCATATGTTTATGCATTCTAAAGAAAGTTTGCTGCACATTGTGTTTAATATGTTTGCTTTGGTTTCTTTTGGTTCAGTATTAGAACATTTTTGGGGAGCCAAACGCTTTTTGATTTTTTATTTTGTTTGCGGTATTGGTTCAGCATTATTACATCAAGGGGTAGCTTTTTATGAAATTCATTCTCAAATTATTGAATTGACCAATGGTGCTTTTACCAATTCTGATATTTCAACACTACTTCAAACAGATATAGTTGAAGGAAATACATTGGTTTTGAAACCAATGATTGAAAATAATCTAGAGTTGTTTAATAAATTAAATGAAACGAATTTTGATGGTAATGCCTTTTTAGGAGCCGTTTCCAATGCTTATATACCAGCAGTTGGTGCTTCAGGAGCGATTTATGGATTATTGGTAGCTTTTGCATTTATGTTTCCTAATGCAGAATTAGCAATGATGTTTATTCCAGTACCTATAAAAGCTAAATATTTTGTGCCCATATTAGTTGCTTTTGATGTTTTTTCCGGCATTTCAGGGTCGTCTATTTTAGGTGGAGCAAATGTAGCCCATTTTGCTCACGTAGGTGGAGCAATTACTGGATTTATTCTTATGTGGATTTGGAAAAATAAGAAGTTTACGCATAATCGTTGGAATTAAATATGAACGAAATTTTTAAAGATATTAAAACACAATACCGCTACAACGACATGTCTCAAAAAATTATTTTTTGGAACATAGGATTGTTTGTTTTGTCATTGCCTTTGTTTTACCAATTTAAGTTAGGATATTTCGATTTTCCCCATTTCATTGCTTTAAATTCTGCTACCCATAGTTTTCTGTTTTTTCCATGGACATTTATAACTTATGCATTTTTTCATTCTGGTTTGCTGCATTTGTTGTCTAATATGTTGTTCTTATTTTTTGCAGGAAGATTGTTTTTTACATTTTTTAGTACAAAACAATTTTTGGCGACCTATTTTTTTAGTGCTCTATTTGCAGGATTTGTTTATGTTGTTTATCAAAATATTTTTGGAATCGATAACAGTATAGTTGGTGCCAGTGCTGCTATTTTAGGAATTTTTTTCACGGTGGTTTTTTACTCACCTCTTATGGTAGTTCGTATTCCCTTAATTGGCTATATTAAACTTTGGTATATTGGAGCATTAATTTTGTTGTTAAATATTGTTTATTTTGCTATTGAAAATACAGGTGGTCATGTGGCTCATTTGGCTGGAGTTTTTTTTGCTTACTTCAATGTTCAAGGTTTAAAAAGAGGAATTGATTTAAGTAAATGGTTTGATTTTTCAAATAAGAAAAAAAAGAGTACTTTTAAGAAAATTTACAAGAATGAAACTGTAAATCGTAAAGTAAATAAGTCTGAATTTACTAAAGATATGACTCAAAAACAAATTGATGATATCTTAGATAAAATCAGTAAATCGGGTTATGATAGTTTAACCAAAGAAGAAAAAGAATTTTTATTTAAAATCAATAAATAAGTTGTTAAAAGGTTTATCATGGATTTCTAAAACAATGTTGTTGCTTAATGTAGTATTAGTGTTAACTACATTAATGGCTTATCTATTGCCTTTTTTAGCTCCAAAATGGTTTCCTATATTAAGTGTTTTAACGTTATTCCTTCCATTATTTTTAATATTTAACTTGTTGTTTTTCATTTATTGGTTCATCCAATTTAAAAAATATATTTTTATTTCTGGAATTGCATTATTGTTGGGAATTACTTTTATAAATAAGTTTTATAATTTTAAAGAAACTGTTTTGCCTGTTTCAAACTCAGATTTTACCATTATGAGTTATAACGTTCGTTTATTTAATAAATTTAAATGGGATTTAAAGGCAAATATACCCAAACAAATTGCCAATTTAGTTGATGAAAAAAAACCTGATATTTTGTGTATTCAAGAATATTCCGACTTTGAACAAACGAGATTTTCAAACTATAAATACCAACATATATTTAAAGAAGGTAAAAATATTATTGTTGGAAATGCAATTTTTTCTAAGTATAAAATTATTGATAAAGGGAAAATAACTTTTCCAGAATCTAATAATAACGTGGTATATGCAGATATTGTTAAAGAAAATGATACCTTACGTGTGTATAGTATGCATTTGCAATCCATTAAAATTAGTACAGCTATAGATGATGAAGATATTCAGCAAATGGATGAAAATAAAACTCGAACTATTTTAAAAAGAATAAGTAAAGCTTTTACAAAACAACAAATTCAAGCAGAATTAATAAAGCAACATTATCAAGATTGTAAGTACAAAAAAGTAATTTGTGGTGATATGAATAATAGCGCATTTTCATATGTATACCGAACTATTAAAGGTTCTATGGAAGATGCTTTTGAAACTAATGGAGCTGGTTTTGGAAAAACCTATAATTTTAAATATTATCCAGCTCGAATTGATTATATTCTAGTGGATAAAAAAATGCAAGTAAAAGAATTTGAAACACTCAATGATTTTTATAATAGTGATCATTTTCCTTTACTTGCACGATTGAATTTTTCAAAAGAAAAATTATAGTTTTTGTTGTTTTAAATAATCTAAAGCATACCTTCCTTCATTAAATAATAAATCTAAAATAGATAAATTGTTGATGAAACCGTGTTTTTCTTCAAAAACTTGAGTATATTCTTCTAATTTTGTGTTGTCTTTTTTTCCATTTACTAAAGGTCGTAAATCATTATATTCGGGTGCTTCGTGAAAATATTCTGTTGTTTTTTCAAAGTCTAATTGAATACCTAATGCCTGATTGATAAGTTCAAAAATTTCAAAATTTAAATCCAACATATAAGGAGTTTTCTTTTCAAATAATGGTCGGATATCATCTTCAAAATATTCGAAAAAAGGAGAAGTTCTGTAAGCCGCTTCTAAAGATTTAAAATGATTTTTTTGCCAATCAAACGCGTATTCAATTTTTACATCTTTAAATTTTTGACGAGTATCGCTGTGTTTAAGAGGAATGTTTAACATTTGTAAGCCATTAGGACTATAAATGTACATTCTATTTCTGTTGGTTTGTTTTTGAAATGTGTCTTCTACTTCAAAAGTAATTTTTTCTGCTTGTACTAATGCACAATAATGACTTATTGATGGAAAATACGTAGGATAAATTAATAAATTCTTCATGGTATTTCTACTAAAAAGTAACGTTGGATAATTCCAACGCTACAGTTATTTATGCTTCTTCTTTTTTCTTTTTCTTTTTGTTGAAATAATCCCATACAAAATAACCAGCTAAAGCAAACAAGAAATATTTAAAATATGATTGTGGTTCACCGTCGCCACTCACAGTAGTAAAGAAACGTTCAGGTCTAAATCGATCTAAAAATGGTTTTTGGAAAACATTATTTAAATCAAAACTCATCCATATAAAAATAGGTTTTCCCACGATATGATCTGCAGGAACAAATCCCCAATATCTTGAATCTTCTGAATTATGACGGTTGTCTCCCATCATCCAGTAATAATCTTGATTAAAAGTGTAAGAAGTAGCCGGTTTTCCGTCTATTCTTATTTCATTACCATTAACTTGTAATTGATGGTGTTCATATTCAGTTATTATCATTTTATAAAACGGAACTGTTTCTGCATTTAGTGTAACTGTTTCGCCTTGTGAAGGGATTTTTATAGGGCCTAAATTATCTACATTCCAATTTTTAGTGTAAGGGAAAATACTTTTTTCAGTTCCTTTAGCTAAAATTTTCTCTACAGATTTTACACCTGTAATTCCTTTAAGTGCTTTCGCGCCTTCATCTGTCAATGCTCTAATAAATAGAGTATCGCGAGTATCATTAACGCCAAAACCATCCGAACATTCTAATTCTCTTAAAGTAGCATCAAGTGTAGAAGTGGTAGTTGTATTAGTTCCGTCAAAAGCAACTTTGTATGAAAACTGTGGTTTTGCTCGATGAGGCAATTGAGCTAATTTTCCGTTTACATATAAATCACTATTTTTAATTGTAATTTCATCTCCAGGAATTCCCACACAACGTTTTACATAATTCGATTTTTTGTCAATCGGTTTGTAATATTTTATTCCAGAATTGTCTCTAAATTTAGCAACTGTATCAACGGGCCAGTTGAAAACAACAATATCATTACGTTCTATTTTCTGAAGTGCTGGAAAACGGAAATAAGGTAATTCTGGCCATGAAGAATACGATTTTGTTTTTATAATTGGCAAAGTATCATGTACCATTGGTGCGGCAACTGTTGTCATTGGTGTTCTCGCACCATAATGAAATTTGCTTACAAACAAGAAGTCGCCAATTTTTAATGTTTTTTCCAAAGATGAAGTTGGAATAACAAACGGTTGAATAAAATAAGTATGTACAAAAGTAGCCACAATGATTGCAAAAGTTATTGAACCAAGCGTATCTAACGCCTTAGTAGCCGGTTTTGTACTTCTATTAGGTTCGTAAGTTGTGGATTGAGTATAATTAATGTAACCAATATAAAATCCAAAAGTTAGGACTCCCAACCACATATCTGTAGACGATTTTCTTCCAAACGAACGTAAAGTTTCAATCCAAATTACGGGTAATAACAACAAGTTTATTACGGGAATAAAAAGTAATAACACCCACCATTTTGGTCGGTTTATGATTTCCATTAATTTTATTCCATTGTATACAGGGATAAACGCTTCCCATGCTTTTTTACCAGCAGTTACATATAACTTCCAAGTACAAATTCCATGTAATGTACTTAAAATGATTATGGTTAAAACCCAACTTGTTGTTTCCATACTTTGTTAATTTTTTTAAAACATATAAGTCATATAAGTTTATTTATGATTTCTATGTTGAATAAAATAATTTATTTTTTATTGTTAAAATTTTTTTGTTTCTATACGTTTTAAATACCTAAAACATCTTTCATTGTAAAGACTCCTTTTTTGCCAACTAACCATTCTGCTGCTACAACAGATCCTAAAGCGAAACCTTCTCGGCTATGCGCGGTATGTTTAATTTCTATTTGATCCACAGCACTATCATAAAATATGCTATGAGTTCCAGGAACTGTTCCTATTCTTTTCGCGTCAATTAAAATTTCATCATTATTAGGGTTTTCTAAAGTCCATTTTTTGTAATTGGTATGCTTTATAATTCCTTCTGCTAACGAAATGGCGGTTCCGCTTGGTGCGTCTAATTTTTGTGTATGATGAATTTCTTCCATACTCACGTTGTATTGTGTTAAGTTTTTCATCATTTTGGCTAAAAATTCATTCAATTCAAAAAAAATATTTACGCCCAAACTAAAATTAGAACCATAAATAAAACTACCATTTTTTTCGTTACACAGTTGAACCATTTCTTCATAACGTTCTAACCAACCAGTAGTGCCAGAAATTACAGGAATAGAATGATTTAAACATTCTGAAATGTTTTCAACAGCAACATTTGGTAAACTGAAATCAATAGCTACATCGGCATCTAATAGTCCTTCAAAAGTATCTTGACTTCCTTTTCTTAAAACAATTTGATGTCCTCTTTCCAAAGCAATTTTTTCAATTACTTTTCCCATTTTCCCGTATCCTAATAATGCTATTTTCATGTAAAGTTAGTAGCTTCTTTTTTAGTAATGTTAATTAATGAAATGTTAAAAATTATAACTTAAAGTAAAACCTACTTCATGTTTGTTAGTTAAGAAGTTTTGTTGGATTTTAGGCTTTAAAGTTAAGTCATCACTTACATTGAATTGTAGTAAATGCGCATCAATATTAGCGTCTAAAATATTAAGTAAATATAAACCGCCTGTGATTAAAATTGATAAATCTCTATTTTTTTGGTAGAATTTTTGACCACGATACACGCTTTCAGTAGTTAATCTGCCAAACGTACCGTTGTTTGGATTATTAGTGCCTAATAATCTTGCTTTGTATTCATTTCTATAATCATTGTATTTATTATTGTTGTCAATAATAAAATATACACCTGCACCCAATGCAGCATAAACAATTGGAATTTTCCAATATTTTTTATTGTAAGCTTGCCCTAATCCAGGTAAAATAGCGGAATAAAAAGCTGCTTTTGCTGGTGCTAAAGGATTTATAGAATCTTTTACTACTTTTTTGGTTTCAATTTTAATCTCTTGTGATTTTTGAGCTTGTGAAAATTGAAAACCAAGTAGAAAGAAACAAAAGATGTAAAAAAGGTACTTCACTTAGTTATTAATTAATTTCATTATTCTATTGAAATCCTCCTCTGAGTGAAAAGGAATGGTAATTTTTCCTTTTCCATTTGAAGCTACATTTACATCTACCTTTGTGCCAAAAAAGTTTGCAAATGTTTTCTTTTGGTTGTCATCTATTTCAAAAGATTTATCGCTGCTTGCTTTACCTATTTTTGGTTTTAAGCTTTCTTGGTGTTTTTTAACAAGCGCTTCTGTTTCTCGAACAGATAAATTTTGTGTTACTACTTTGTGGTATATATCACTTTGTACATCTAAATCTTCGATACTAATTAAAGCACGACCATGCCCCATTGAAATAAAACCATCGCGCATTCCTGTTTGGATGATTGGGTCTAATTTCAATAAACGTAAGTAATTTGTAATAGTAGAACGTTTCTTTCCTACACGGTCACTTAATTCTTCTTGTGTTAAATTAATTTCATCAATCAAACGTTGGTAAGATAAGGCAACTTCAATTGGATCTAAGTCATGACGTTGAATGTTTTCAACTAATGCCATTACTAACGATTCGTTATCGTTTGCAATTCTAACATAAGCTGGAACAGTAGCGAGGCCAATTAATTTTGAGGCACGTAAACGTCTTTCTCCAGAAATTAATTGGTATTTATTAAATTCAAGTTTTCTAACAGTAATAGGTTGAATTACCCCAACTTCTTTAATTGATTTTGCTAATTCTTGTAGCGTTTCTTCATTAAAATTAGTTCTGGGTTGAAAGGGGTTAATTTCAATTGTATTAATATCAAGTTCAATAATATTACCAACAACTTTGTCTGCACCAGCATCTTCAACCGATTTTATATCGTTAGATGGGTCGCTTAAAAGTGCTGATAATCCTCTTCCTAATACAGGTTTTTTTACTGCTTTTGTCATCTTCTCTTAACTGTTTTTCTTGATAATTTCTTCTGCTAAATTAATATAATTTGCGGCTCCTTTACTTGTTGCATCATAGTTGATAATGCTTTCTCCAAAACTTGGCGCTTCACTTAATTTAATATTTCTTTGAATAATTGTGTCAAAAACCATATTGTTAAAGTGTTTTTGTACTTCTTCTACCACCTGATTTGAAAGACGTAAACGAGAATCATACATCGTTAATAATAGTCCTTCAATGTCTAAATTAGGATTGTGGATTTTTTGAACACTTTTAATGGTGTTTAATAATTTTCCTAACCCTTCTAATGCAAAATATTCACATTGGATAGGAATTACAACACTATCCGCAGCAGTCAAAGCATTTAACGTTAACAATCCTAAAGAAGGCGCACAGTCAATTAAAATATAATCGTACTCTTCTTTAATATTTTTTAATGCTTCTTTAAGCATGTATTCTCTGTTTTCTTTGTCTACCAATTCAATTTCAATGGCAACTAAGTCGATATGAGCAGGAATAATAGAAACATTAGGTGCAGAACAAGATACTACTGCTTCTTCAGGTGTGTTACTGTGTTCTAAAATTTGATATGTTCCAATTTCAACGGTTTCTACATCTAATCCTAATCCAGAAGTAGCATTAGCCTGTGGATCAGCATCTATTAACAATACTTTCTTTTCTAAAACACCTAAAGCTGCTGCTAAATTTACAGATGTAGTTGTTTTTCCAACACCGCCTTTTTGATTTGCAATTGCAATGATTTTACCCATTTTTATCTTAAAATTTTCGAAGCGTAAAAATACAATTATTTATGGTATTACCAACCCAAATTTATTAACAAAGCGTTAAAGTCCTTATTTGAATTGATAATGCAAGATTAAAATTTATTTTTTTGTAATTTTGAGACCAAATTTCCATAAAGTGAAAGAAGAAAAAGTAATTTTAGTTGACGAAAACGATAGGCCAATTGGTTTAATGAATAAATTAGAGGCTCACGAGAAAGCTTTATTGCATAGAGCCTTTTCTGTTTTTGTTTTAAATGATAATCAAGAATTGTTACTGCAACAACGAGCACATCATAAATACCATTCTCCTTTGTTGTGGACAAATACTTGTTGTAGTCATCAACGTGAAGGAGAATCAAATATTGAAGCAGGTTCTCGCCGATTAATGGAAGAAATGGGGATGAAAGTTGAGCTGACAGAAATGTTTCATTTTATTTACAAAGCGCCTTTTGATAATGGATTGACTGAACATGAATTAGATCATGTTATGATTGGTTATTCCAATGAAGAACCGGTTATTAATAAGGAGGAAGTGGAAAGCTGGAAATGGATGAAAATAGAGGATGTAAAAAGCGATATGAAGCTAAATCCGGACGAATATACAGTTTGGTTTAAAATAATTTTTGAGGAATTTTATCATCATTTTGAAAAATAATATGCGAGTAACTGTAAGTAGGAAAGCTCATTTTAATGCAGCACATAGGTTGTATAGGAAAGATTGGTCCATGGAGCAAAATGATGCTGTTTTTGGGAAATGTAATAATCCAAATTATCATGGTCATAATTATGAATTGATAGTAAGTGTTACTGGTGAAATTGATCCAGAAACTGGATTTGTTATGGATGTAAAGATTTTATCTGATTTAATTAAAGAACAAATTGAAAATAAATTTGATCATAAGAATTTGAATTTGGATGTTCCCGAATTTGCAGAACTCAATCCAACGGCTGAAAATATTGTAGTAGTTATTTGGAATAAATTGAGAAATCATATTGCAGCTAAATTAGATTTGGAAGTAGTGTTGTATGAAACACCACGTAATTTTGTCACTTATAAAGGAAATTAATGAAGTTGTATCCCATTCAATTTAAGCCAATTTTGAAAGAACGCATTTGGGGCGGTACTAAGTTGCATGAACTATTCAATAAGGAATCTAAGAGTTCTTTTATTGGAGAAAGTTGGGAAATATCTAATGTTCCTAATGATGTGAGTGTAGTGACAAATGGTCCTTTAGAAGGAAAAAATTTAAATGAAATCATTGCGTTGTACCCTGATGGAATTTTGGGTGAAGAGGTGCTGGCAAAATATGGACTAAATTTTCCTTTGCTTTTTAAGTTTATTGACGCTAGAGAAGATTTGTCTATACAAGTGCATCCTAATGATGCTTTAGCGAAAGAAAGGCATAATTCTTTTGGTAAAACCGAAATGTGGTACGTAATTCAAGCAGATCCATCGTCAAAATTAATTGTTGGTTTTAAAGAAGATTCCTCAAAGGAAGACTATATTTCAAATTTGAAGCAAAATACACTACTAAATTTGCTTGAAGAATATCGGGTTCAAAAAGGGGATGTGTTTTTTTTAGAAACGGGTACTGTTCATGCTATAGGTGCTGGGACCGTTATTGCGGAAATTCAACAAACAAGTGATATTACGTATCGTTTATATGATTGGGATAGGGTAGATGCAAATGGTGAGGGTAGAGCATTGCATACAGATTTGGCTTTAGATGCTATTAATTTTACAACTACCGAATCAAAAATAAATTACAATTCAATACCAAATCAACGTGTGGAAATAGTGACTTGTCCGTTTTTTACAACTTCTGTGTTAGCCGTTGATAAAGATTATTTGTGGAAAAAGAAGAAAAATGCCTTTACAGTTTTTATGTGTGTTGAAGGAAAGGTAGAGGTGCATTATAATGCTGATAGCATTCTTGTTACTACAGGTGAAACATTATTACTACCTGCTGAAATAGAACAAATTGACATAAAAGGGAATGCAACTTTACTTGAAATTTCAATTTAAGTATTGCTGTATCAATATATTATTATAATTTTGCAACATAATTTTTAAAATAAAAAAAATGGCAAGCGTTAAAAACTTGAAAAAAGAAGTAAACTACGTATTAGGTGATATCATCAACATCGTTTACATTTGGGAAATGACAACTACTGGAAAACCAACTGAAGCTTCAGATTCATTATTGGATTCTATCTTTGATACTTTTGATAGTTTAATGACAAAAATCAACCAAAAAGGGGTTGAAAATAAAAAAGCGCATTTTAAACAAATCAGAAAAGAATTTGAAGATGCTGCTAATCAATTTGTTGCAAAAGTTAACGAATTAAACTAAAAAAAATATTTAAAAAGTCTTTGGAAGTTGCAATAACTCTATTATATTTGCAACCGAAAAATGAGTCGCCGGTGTAGCTCAGCTGGCTAGAGCAGCTGATTTGTAATCAGCAGGTCGTGGGTTCGAGTCCCTCCATCGGCTCAAATTTTTTAAATATCAAAGGCATTTTGCCGGTGTAGCTCAGCTGGCTAGAGCAGCTGATTTGTAATCAGCAGGTCGTGGGTTCGAGTCCCTCCATCGGCTCAAAAGAGGAATACGAAAGTGTTCCTCTTTTTTTATTCTATAATAATATCAAAGCTATCTAATAAACCCCTTAAGTTGTCTTTAGCAAATTTTGCTTTTTTAACTCTGTTTTTCTCTAGATTAATGCTGAAATGTGTAGCGGTAGTAAAATCGGTTTTTTCTAAAAGTGTTTGATCAAAAGTACTTCGACTTAAATCACAACGATTGAATTGAATATGGCTTAAGTCTGCATTTGTGAAATCAATGTCGTGCAATTCAGAATTCAAAAATTTACAAAACTTTAATTTCATTTTATAAAAGGAGCAAAACTGTAAAGTACTATTCGTAAAATTAATTTCAAATAAAAAATCATCACAATGCTCAAAATGTAAGCCAACTAGTTTGCATGATTCAATTGTAACTTCTTTGAAAGCAGTTAGAGATAAATTACAATTCGTAAACTTGCAATTGTTAAAGGTGCATTCAGAAAAACTAACTTGTGCTAAATCAGTTTCGTTAAATATACAATTTTCAAAAAAACAATTTTCATAATTCCCTTTTATAAAAGAGCTTTGGTTAAATTCTTGTTTAATAAACTCTAAGTCGTAATACGTTTGCATAGTAATAAAAAAAAACTGCTTAAATGTAAGCAGTTGGCATGTTATTCTTGTTCGGTTTGTTTTCTTTCTTTAATCCATTCGGTTAATCTTTTACCATATTTTGATTTTGCTACCTTTGGAGACATTGATTTTTGAATGGTGTCCATTAGTTTTAAGTTGGCATCTGGAATTTCGGTAAGCGCAATATAAGGTGCTACTTCGTAGGTGCCATTTACTACAGCAAAATTGGCAGTATATAAATATTTTCTAACGGTCAATTTTTCTTTGTCAGATTGAATTTTACTAGAAACTGCTGGGTCTTTAATCTTTAAGTTTTTAATTTCTTTAGCCATTAATTCAGCATTTTCATTACTTAAATTGGTTCTTATCTTTAAGTATTTTTCATAGGTTTCTTGGTTTTTGGAACCTGTGAATTTTGCATCAGCATAAAATTCTTTTAATGTGGTTTTAAATGTCATTTTACCTGGTTCTGCAAAAAAAGATAAATTATTATCAATAGAATTTGTTTGTCCTCTATCTAAAAACAAATATAACATTTGAGGTTCATCAATAGTAAATTTAGTATCGAAAGAAGATTTTCCTTCAAATTTTATTGTATCTATAGTGATTAAACTAGTATCTTTTAATTGTTGAACATAAATTTTACCTTGTTTTAAACCTTCTACATTACCAGATAAATGTAAATTACCTTCTTTTTCTGTTTCCTTATTACAAGCAATAGCTAAAAAAGCTACTGTAAGAGCTATTATTTTTTTCATTTTCAGATTCTAAATTTCGTCGCAAAGTAATAAAAAAAATCCTCAAATTGGAAGTAATTTGAGGATTTTGGTTACTGTTTATTTGTGTTTATCCTTTTAACCAAGCATTTTTTAGTGCTTCTTTAGATTTGTCAACTGCAATAAAACCATCTTTTTCTTCTTTTGGTAATACCACTTTACCTTTTAAAACTTGTTCTTTACCTGCTCTACGAATTTTTACCGTCATTTCATCGCCGTCTTTCCAACTTTCGCTAGACATGATTAAGTCGTAAATATTATCTAAATTATAGTCCGTTCCATTGATGGCCAAAATGTGATCGTCACCTTTAATTCCTAAGGTAGTCATGAAAATATTTTCAGACACATCAGCTAAAGCTTTAATTTCTTTTGTTGATTGATCTACGGTGATGTATGGTTTTCTTTGGTCTTTTAAGAATGGGTTGCCAGGGATTTGCACCTTTGTGTTTTTTACTCCCATTTTTGCAAAGTATTCATCATATGGAATTGGTGTTTCGCCAGCTACATATTTGTTTAAAAAAGCACCAATTTCAGGGTAAGTTAGTTTAGTAATCGTAGGAAATAGTTCTTCGTCATTAAAAGGTTTGTTACTACCAAACTCATTTGATAAATCTTGCATTAAACTTAAAATACCTCTTTTTCCATTACTCAACTCACGCATTTGAATATCAATACACATGGCAATTAAAGCTCCTTTTTGATATACATTTAAATATTGTTCTTTATAAGGCGGATTTAAAACGTTTTTACTCATTTTTGTAAAACTCATTTTATCGTTCATTGAGTTCGCTTGCTCAATTTTACCTGCCATTCTTTTGTAGAAATCATCTTCAGTTATTAAACCTTGATTGACTTGGAATAAATTGGCAAAGTATTCAGTTATACCTTCGTACATCCATAAATGTTCAGACATTTTAGGGTTGTTATAATCAAAGTAATGAATTTCTCTTGAGTGTACACTTAATGGTGTTACAATGTGGAAAAATTCATGAGATACTACGTCTTTTAATTGCTCTTTTAAGGCTTCAAGAGGCATCATTTCTGGCATTACAACTGTTGTAGAGGTCGTGTGTTCTAGAGCACCAAAACCTTTAGCATCTTTAGCCATCACATCCGATAAATACAATAAAACGGTATATTTTTTATTGGCATTAAATTTTCCTAAGAATTTCTTTTGCGCACGCATGAATTTTTCTGTTTCAGGAGTAATGTCAGCAGCTTTGTATTTTCCTTTAGGCGAATAAACACTAATAATTATATCCATTCCTTCAACATTGAATTCCGTGTAATCAGGTTTTGAATACATTATTGGATGATCCACTAATTCGGCATATCGTGAGGTATTAAATACATCAATTTCATTACTGGCATTGGCATCAACCATTGAAGTTGCACCCCATAAAGTTGCAGGATGTTTAATTTCTAAAGCGTAAGGAACCTCTTTTTTGTCGTCAAAATAACCAACAAAACCATGTGTGTTAATAACAAAATTTTCACCTGCTTTAATATTAGTACCAGCTGGAGAAAAAATATCTTCTCCTTCTCCAAAACCTTCTCCAGATTCAGTGTCAAAAGAATCATTAACCCAATAAGTTACTTTTGCAAGCTTAGTAGCCTCAGATATGGTATATGAATTTTCGTCTATTTTAGCCACTTTTAATGGATTACCTTTTTTGTCAAATGCTTTTACATTTTCAATAAATCTTCCATAATTATCCTCAGAATAGGTTCCAGGAACAATTTTTGGAATGTGAAATGTTGTGGTTTCAGATGTTAATGTTGGAGGAAGTATAGTAACTTGTACCTTATCGTCTTTAACATTTACTAAATCAATACTTACATCTACATTGTTTTTAGCTGTAGATACATTGGTTGTTTTACATGCCATTAAGAACAAAGCAAAACTCAAAGTAATTAAGGTTTTTTTCATTTTATGATTGATTATCTATTTGGTTATATGTAGTTTGTTTGTTGATTTTGTTACAAAAAAATAATCCCGAATATTTTCGGGATTATTTTTTAGTCAAATTTATTTTTAATGTAATATTTGCTGTCTAAATCATCGTCTTCAAAATCGTTAAATTTTTGTGGTTTCGGTTTCGGCTTTCCTGCAGCAATTTTCTTTTTCCAAAGTTCGAAATTGTCTTTAGAAAGTCTTTTGCGCATAATTTCAGTGACCTCATTTTCTGAAATTCCAAATTCTTCTTTTATTACTTCAAAAGGCTTTCTTTCCTCTTGAGCCATACTAACAACTCTTTCAATATCTTCGTTGTTAAGTTCTACTCTTTTACTTTTTTTCATTAGTCGAAAAGTACAATTAATGTTATTTAAATTTATAAAATCAAATGATATGCCAATATTAATAAAAAAATAAATTGAAAAAATACTTTTTGCTTTTTTTGTAAAAAATTAATAAAAAAGCAATAATAATGAAAAATTATTGATAAATAATTAAAGAATGGTTCTAAATGTTAAATTTATTCTTTGCTTTTTTGGTTGGCTAGCTTTGGGTAATTGATGCTTGTAGTGAATTTGGGATCCTTTTTTCATTAAAAATAAGCTGCCATGTTCTAATAGTAGGTTTTGTTTAATTGTTGCATTTGAGTTATTTTTTAGTTGGAAAATTCGTTCTTCACCTAAACTTAGTGAAGCAATAATGGGATCTCTACCTAATTCTTTTTCATTATCAGCATGCCATCCGTTACTGTCTTTTTCGTTTCTATATAGATTTAATAAAACCGTTGAAAAGGTTAATTGTGTATGATTTTCAATACTTTCTTTAATAAACGTTAATGTTGTATTCCAAGGATGAGGTTGCATTATAATTCCGGAATATCCATACGGTTTGCCTTCATTTCCAAAAAGTGCAGTTAATCTGGGCTGTGCAATTTTATTGCCAAAAATGGTTAGGTCGTCTTGTTGCCATGGCGTTTCATTTAGCAATTTTTGGAACAGCGTGTCTGCCACTTCTTTTGAAAAAAAGTTGGGATAATATATAAATTCTGCATCGGGAAGGTTTAATACTATCGGTTCTGAATTAAATAGATCTAACATAAAAAAAGCGATGTATGTACACCGCTAATTTAAACTTAATCTTCTAATTTATTTATTGTTTTGAAGCAAATTTTTATAAAGGATTCCACCCACTATCGCTCCTGTAATCGGTGCAACCCAGAATAACCATAATTGGCTTAAAGCTTCTCCTTGTACAAAGAGTGCTTGTGAAGTTGATCTTGCTGGATTTACAGATGTGTTTGTGATAGGAATACTAATTAAATGAATTAAAGTTAAAGCTAATCCGATGGCAATTCCTGCAAATTTTCCGTTGGCTACTTTGTCTGTTGCGCCTAAAATAACCAATAAGAAAAAAAGAGTGAGAACAAATTCGGTACAAAAGGCGGTAAGCATACTGAAACTTTTTCCATTATATACGGGCGATTCATAAAAATTTGTGGCAAAAGCTCCTGCACCTTCACTTGAAAAAGCATTACCTCCATTTAAAATTATATACAACACGGTAGCTGCAGCAGTGGCGCCTAAAACTTGCGAAAGGATATAAGGTAAAATTTCTTTTTGATGAAATCTTCCGCTGGCCCATAATCCTAAAGTTACGGCTGGATTAAAATGGCCACCAGAAATATGTCCAACAGCATAAGCCATAGTAAGAACAGTTAATCCAAAAGCAAGTGAAACACCCACTAATCCAATTCCGATGTCTGGGACTCCAGCTGCAAATACAGCTGCTCCACAACCTCCAAATACCAACCAAAAGGTTCCGAAAAATTCTGCAAATAGTTTTCTCATAGTTTAATAGATTTTAATTACATACAAGTAATTGGTTATTAAACTAAGTTAAGAAAAAAACTAAGAAAAGTATAAGTTTATGATTATGAACTTATTAACATAAAAAGGTTATTTATTTGAACCTTTAAACTGAATATTCATGATAACTATAGCTAAAATAATCAACAAAATACCAGTCCATTGTAGTAAAACAACTTTTTCATGAAGAATAATGAATGCCATTAGTACAGATACGGGTAATTCTAAGGATGATACAATACTGCCTAAACCTAATCCCGTGTGAGGAAAACCAGCATTCATTAATAGTGGAGGAATAATTGTTCCAAATAAGGCCAAAAATATGCCATATTCTTTAAAAATTTCTAGATTAAAAGGGGTAACTTGTGTGTAAACAGAAAACCCGAACACAATAATTGCACCACCTAATAGCATATACAAACTTCTTTGAGCAGATGACACGCCTAATGCTATTTTATTGGCAGTAAACATAGTAGTGGTGAATGAAGCAGCAGCTAATAATCCCCAGAAAATACCTCGCCAATCAAGTTTCATCTCACTTTTTAAAATGTTGGTTGCTAACACTGTTCCAATTAATACAATTCCAACAGAAAATATTTTTTGAATAGAAGGTGCTTTTTTGTCTAAAAACCATTCTAATAAAACGCCCATCCAAACGGTTTGCATTAGTAATACAATGGCTATAGATACATTAATATATTTTACACATAAATAATAAAATACACTTGTCATTCCTAATGAAGTTCCAGCTAACATTAATTGCATAATGTTCTTTGGTGTAGCTTTAACCGAAACTGTTTTCGTATTTATTTTTTGAAAAATATTAATTATTAAAACGCCTAATATTCCATAGATAAATTGAGAAGTTGTTACTTCAGCAGTGGTAAATCCATCTTTGTAAGCTAATTTTACAAAAGTAGCTAACATTCCATAACTTGTGGCACCTAAACCAACTAAAAACACCCCTTTAATTACACTGTTCTTTAACATATTTTCAATTTTAAAAAGCCGGCAAAGATAGAAAAAATGTTTGATTTTGTTGATTTAAGTAAATTATTTTTCTAAAATAGATTGGATAAAGGAGCGTTTTTAAGACCAATATCCATTGGATTAAAGTCTAGTTTGTTTTTAAGAATGGTAGCATAAACACTTCTAAAATCAATTTCATATTTTAAATCTCCTTCATCCAGGTTTTCTAAATTAGGATTTTGGCCAAGAATGGAATTTTTATTATTTCCTCCAATAATGAATAGGGGAGCTGCAGTTCCATGATCGGTTCCATTTCCATTATCTTTCACACGTCTTCCAAATTCTGAAAAAATAACGAGCGTTACTTGTTGCAGTAAATTAGCTTGTTTTACTTCTGAATAGAAACTGAAAATGGCATCATTTAATTCGGTTAATTTAGTGTTGTGAATTGCCAATTGATTATCGTGTGTATCATATCCGTTTTGAGAAGTATAATACACTTTCGAATTTAAATTTCCTTTGATTAAGCGAGCGATCCATTCTAAATTTTTTCCTAGTTGAGTTTTAGGATAAGTAATTTCGGTTTTGGATTGACTTAATGCTTTTTGAATCTCATCAGAGCCTTCTGAAACAGAATTTGCAATTTTCCGAACAAAATCGAGTTGTGGGTTATTCGAAAGCATTGAAGTTTCGTTTTCGCTTTTCTTTTTAAAACGGTTCGGATCTTTAACGGTTATAAAATTAGGTTCGATTCCTTTTAAAGCTAAGTTGTCAATGTTATCAATGTTTATCCCAGCAGTAGGAACATGCTCTTTGCATTGCACATCTAAATACCTTCCCAGCCATCCTTCGTTTAAATACTGATTAGAAGCGGACGCCGTTTGCCATATTTCCTGACTTCTAAAATGGGAACGATTGGGTTCTGGATAACCTACATTTTGGATTATAGAAAGGTGTCCGTTTTGTTGTATTTGTGCAAAAGAATGCAACGCAGGATGAAACCCCATGCCTTTAGTTTTACCAATAATCGAATCTTTTGCGAGGTTAATATTGGGTCTTAAACTGTAATACAATGGATTTTCAAAAGGAATAAATGTATTTAATCCATCATTGCCTCCGTTTAGTTGAATGAATACTACACATGAATTTTGGTGCCATTCTATTGTTTTTTGGTTTCCAAATGCATGTAGAAATTCTGGTAAAATTAACATACCACCGGTGAAAGTGCCTGTTAGCGATAAAAAATTTCGTCTGTTCATAACCTAAAAATTATAGTATTTGAAATTCTGGTGTTTTTGTAATAAAATTGAATAAACGTACTACGGCTTGATGCGCGTTTTCTGTTGTTGGATCAAAATCATATTTTAAAATGGATTCCATGTCTTTCTGTAAATCTTCATCAGTTTGAAATAGCAACCGGTCACATAATTCTTTTATAATTTCTTTATTGTTGGTTTTTTTGAATTTAATTTTTGGATTTATATTTTCTAAAAACACCTCTTTTTCTTCCGCCTCGAGGTTCTCTTTGTTGAATAGTTTTCTATTGATTGATTTTCCATTACATACTAAATCAGAAACATTATTTCTCTGTAAATAAATTTGAGAGGTCAACCAATTTTTTCCTCCTTCCCAACCTTTTACATTGGGTTGGTTAAATAAATCCATGCCTTGTTGTTTTAAAAAAAAGGCAGTCACTATTGGGTCAATTTTTATATTTAATTCCTGTTGAATAGTTACAATGTATTCTAAAGGATTTTTAATTTTATTTCCTTCGTTTTTTATGTCAAACTCTTCTTTACATATTTTGAGTAAAAGCGGTTTTATTTCATAATTTTCTTTTCTGAAATAGTCACCATAATAAATAACTTTTTCTTCACTTGGATTGTCGTAGACAAACCATTTTAAAATTTTACGAGTAAGTAAATAAGGCGTGTTTTTTTGTTCAAATATGAGGTCTACTAAGTCATCTGCTTTCCAATTGCCTTTTTTACCAAAATAGGTGATGGGTCCATTGTATTCAAAGAACTTTCGGTACTGTGCTTCGTTTTCGCCAAGTCCGAGTCCGGCTAAAGCTAAGGCACCATTTTTTATGTCATCTTCTGAATAGTTCCCAATACCAATTGTAAAAAGCTCGAGTAATTCCCGACTTAAATTTTCATTTATTTCATCTTTTTTGTTATCAACATTGTCCAAATAACGAACCATAGCATTCGTTTTTAAGATTTTTTTAGTCAACTCTTTAAAATTGCCAAAAGCATGTTCTCTTAAAATTTGATTGTGTTGGTAAATCCACCAATTCACTTTGACTTTTTGAGAAGTAGCAACAAAATGATTGTGCCAAAAAAGCACCATTTTTTCGCGTAAAGGCATCGAAGAATTTTCAATTAATGTCAGCCACCATCTTTTTAACTCGTTACTGTTTTTGATTTGTTGCTTAACAATTTTTTTTGCTTCTTCAGAAGAAGTATTTCTGATTTTGTTTCTATAATCTCTTAATTCAGCTAATGTTTTTGGGTCGTCCTTCAAGCAACTTGGGATTTCCTTCGAGTAAGTAGCATTAAACGAGTTAATCAAGAAATTTTCAATTCCTAACTGTTGTATCTTATCTGCTTGTGCATTAGAAAATCCGAGTCGTTGGGACCATAAGTTAGTCTTATTCATAAATGTATAATTTAATGCTTTAAAATTTAGACTTTTTTTAACACAAAAGGTTTAAATAAAAAAGGGAAAATGGAGTTATTAATAGTAAACAATAACCTATGCCAACATTATTTTTACCTTTAATTGTATTATTATTGATTTTTAATAATCAGTATACTGAAATTAGTTCCAAAGACTATTCCAAATTCCATAAAGAAGCAAAGCAATTTTGCAATCAGAATGACATGTCACAAGACTATTATTTTTTAATTGATCTTAGTGTTCATTCTGGGAAAAATAGATTTTTTGTGTACGATTTTGCCCAAAATAAAATTCTAATGCAAAACTTAGTTACTCATGGAGCTTGTGATGTGTTTGAAGATAATTTAGAAAAATACCATAAAACAAAATTTGATTCAAGAGTTGACAGTCATTGTTCGATGAAAGGAAAATTTAAAATAGGCAATAGAGACGTTAGTTCATGGGGAATTAACGTGAAATATTGGCTTCACGGATTAGAAAACACAAACAAAACTGCTGAAGAAAGAGTAGTTGTTTTACATTCTTGGTCCAAAGTTTCAGATAAAGAGATTTACCCTTTATATTCACCGCTGAGTTGGGGATGTTCGGCTGTTTCAAATGCATTTATGGAAAAATTAGATGGAAAATTAAAAGCAACGCAAAAGCCCGTCTTATTATGGATAATTGAATAATAGAAAAAGCCCAGAAAATCTGGGCTTTCGAGTTCAAAATAAATTATTAACCAAACAAATTTATCTACGACCTCTAGTTCTTGTTTTTATAACAGTGGTTTTTCCTCTTCTATTTTTGTGCACTACAGTAGTTCCTCTTCTATTTTTTACCACTATAGTACCATGGTTTCTTCTTGGTGTGTAAATTTTTCTGGCAAGGACAATTCTATGGTTTGGAGTTCTATGATAAAATGTACGATGAGTTGCACATCTTGTTTTAAAAACAATTACTTTAATTGGTTTCCAGGGTTTCCATCCTCTTGGATAATATCCCCATCGATAGGGCGAACGCCAAACGATATACGTTGGAGCATAGATAAATCGTACACAAGGCCATAGCCATACATTAACGAGCATTGGCTTAGTTTCAAATTCAGGAATTGAGGGACCTTTACCTTCTTTTACAGCTTCAACTAGATCAACTGGCTCAACAAAAACATCTTTTCCATATAAATCTTCATCACCTATAATTTGTAGTTGCGCACTTTCATTTCCTGTTTTTTCAATTCCAATAGTTGCGATGTCTTGTTTTTCTTTTTCATTTAAATAGGTACTTAAAACAAGAACATGCGTATCACCTTCTTTGATGTCATCAACCATAATGTAGTCGATAGAGCCGTCGTCGTTTAGGTCTAGATTATTAATAGAATTATTTTCTTCGTTTATGGCTTTTTCAAATTCTTCAAGTGTATTTGCAGACTTAAACATAGCTAATGCACCTTCAAGACTAAAATTATCTCCTATATTTTCAGTAGTATTTTCTTCTTGTGCAAGCAAGAAATTTAATGAAAAAACAGTAAACAACGATAAAATTATTTTTCTCATAATTGTAAAGTTTTAGGTGAATTTAAATAGAAACTAAAGCGAAATGGTATAGGTTTGTCCGTTCGAATGCGTATAAGTGGCTTGATTGTCACATGTATTGTTTCCGTAATCTAAGATGCCATTTAAATAAGTTCCTTGTAAGTTTAAAGAGCCTTGAGAGATATAATTACAAGCAAATTTTTTAATTAATGGAGTTATTACTGTAGCAGTTAATGAAGTTCCATTAGGTCTGTTTACAGTGTGAGTGCCCGATAAAATTTCATAAACATTATCAGCTAATATTGCTGTTCCAACTCCTTCAATTTGTTGTACAGTTCGAGTTCCGTTGTGTGTAAAAATGGCACCATTGGCAAATGTTATTTTACCATTAGTAATTGTTCTTGACCATTTAGGAATAGTAGCATTTGTTGTTTGGTTGGTGTAAACAACAGTACCTTCAATTTTGTTGTTATTTACATAATAATTACTTCTTTCAATAGTTAATACACTACCATTGTTTAAAAGGTAATCACTTAATGTAATTGTTAATACGCCAGATCTTGTTACTCCATTTAATGTACATCCTATTCCAAAATCAACGGTAAATACTTTAGGAAATACTCCCGGATTTGAATTGTTTACAGAAATTGTTGCACAGGAAGCCATTGTTTCATTTGAACTTAATTTATTAGAATAACTCGAGTAAGAATTAGCTAAATCAATACTGTAATTAAAGTCAATTTCACTTGAATAATCTGCTATTGCATTTGCGGTTACTAATTCACTGTCCGCGTTTCGATCAATATTATCCTCATTTCTATTGCAAGAAAATAAAGTAGACAAAACGAATGCAGTAATATACATTTTTAGGTTTTTCATAGTTTTGATTTTTAAAGTTTGTTATTTGACTTATAAAAAGTTAAAAGGTTTAAAATGCGTTACATTTTTTCGTTTTCTTCAATGTCTTTTAAATGAACACGGAGTGCATGTACTGAAATGCTAATTTCCCAAAATGAAATAGCTAAGGAAATTAGTAGGCATAATAAACTTAAACCAAATAAATAAATCCCAATTGTTTTTTGATTTAAATACAATAATAACATTGCAAATACCGATAGAAACAAACATAATACGCCAAATAATTGCATGTATCGTATTAAAGATAATCTAAGATTTAAATTTTTAATTTCAATTAGTATGCTTTTGTTGTGATTATCGTCATAATGTTTTTTTAGGCTTCGAATTATTTGTGCTATAGTTAAAAAGCGATTAGTATAAGCTAATAAAATAAGTGATGTAGCCGAAAATAATAAGGCAGGTGTTTCTAAAGAAAGACTCATGTTTTTAATTTAAATTTACTAAATTTTTGTTATACAACATTTTAAAAAAGTAATGTTATTTTATAAATAATTGAAAATAAATTAGTTTGCTAAAATATATGTTGTATCTTTGTGCAATAATTATAGGTTACTGCCTTTGCATTTTCTGACGTAGTTTAAAGTCAAATTTCTCCTCTATCAGTTTTCGCTTTTTCAGCCACCAAAGTATTACACTTATTTTTAAAATAAGTAGGTCTATTCATTTTAAAGTTAGATTTTGTTTTACAATAATTATTTATGAAATCTAATTTTAAACAGACTATATATGGCAGATTCTTTTTCTAAAAAAGAAGGTAATAAGAAAAAAGCGAAGAAAAAACAAGATAAGGCACTTAGAAGAGAAGACCGAAAAGTGCATAATAATAAAGGTAAGAGTTTGGAAGACATGATTATTTATGTTGATAAAAACGGAAACTTTACCTCTGTTCCTCCACATCTTCAGTTAGAAGAGGATTTAATAAGTAGAACTACAAACTCAAATGAAACTTCTGAAATTTATAGTGGAATGATTAATTTTTTGCACGAAAAAGGATATGGATTTATCACGGAAGATAAAACGCGTGATTCTCTTTTTTTTAATTACGATGTAAATTCATTTCCATTCAAAAAGAATGATAAAGTAAGTTTTAAAAAAGAATCAAGTCTTAAAGGATTTAAGGCAACACAAATAACAAAGAATAAATAATTTTAATAAATAAATAATGCAAGAAGGTACAGTAAAATTTTTTAATGAGTCAAAAGGTTTTGGATTCATTACACAAGAAAATGGAGGACAAGATATTTTTGTTCACATTACAGGATTAATTGATAGAATTAGCGAAGACGATAAAGTTGTTTTTGAAGTAGAAAGTACTTCTAAAGGATTAACAGCTGTTAAAGTTAAAAGAAAATAATTTAATTTTTGATTTGTTACGAGAAGCTACTAAAAATTTAGTAGCTTTTTTTATTGAATGATGTGGAAAATTTCAGTTTTGTTTTTACAAGTAAATCCTACAGTTTCTGCTGCTCTATCAAAAAGATAGTCTAAATTCAAGTTTGTAATTTCAATATTAACGGTGGTTAAATATCGGTTTGAAATATTGGAGTGATGCGATTCAATTTCTTTAGTATCCGATTGAAGTTTTCCTAATTCTATGGAACCCGATTTAAATACAAGTTCGGCTCCTTCAAACGTTTTATATTTTTCAAAGCCTACCAAATGAACATCCATAAATTCATAGTCCCCTAATTCTATGAATTCCACCCAAACACCACCATTTTCAATTTCTGCAATTTTTTCACCTGGGATTTGATTCATAAGTGTTTCTACAAAATTATCTTTATGATTTTTTGGAGAAGTATCAATTCCACCTAAGGCTACTGTTGCTTTTTTAAGAAAGTTTATCATATGTTATCTTGATTTTATATTTTTTTCACACAACAATATAATTTCTTCTATTCTTTTTATACGTGTTTCTTCTCTTTTAGCTTGGTTTAACCAATATAGATATGATTTTTTATAGGTTTTGCTAAAATTATTATAATTTTCTAATGCTACTTCGCTTAGTTGAAATGCATTTGATAAATCTGTTGGTATTTCTAATTTTTCAACAGCGTCCAAACTTTCCCAAGAACCATTTTGTTTTGAAATGGAGATAGTTAGCAGTCCACTTTCATGCATTAAATTTTGTGCTAGTAATTCTTCAATATAATTTTTATTGACTTTGCTCCATACACTTTTGGCTTTTCTAGGTGAAAAAGTCTGCTTTCTACTGTCCTCATCCATTTTTCGAACTGTTGAATCGATCCAACCATAACATAAGGCGACTTTTACCGCTTCTTCCCATCTCATGCTTTCAATTGAACTGGATATTTTGTAAAAAACAAGTTCAACACTTGAATGTGTTGCGTGGTTTTGGTGAAGCCATGCGCGCCATTCGTCTTGATTTTTGAAGTAAAAGTAGCGGTTTATGAGATATTATTTTACGTCTAAGGTTTTGTTTAGAATAGCTATAGCTTTTTGATACTCACTTGAATCAGATCCATCATCATTTTTACTGTCTTGAATTGCTAATATTTGGGTTTGATTTTTTTTATTTGAAATCTTATAAATTTCTATGGTTAGTTTACTGTTTAAAATATTAACTGCAACTTTATTTCCTTCGTAAGTTTTTGAATTTAAGGTTATATTGGCTGGTAAAAGTTTACAATTTTTTTTCCCAAATTCTTTTATCATTTCCTCAGCTAAATCTTGGGTTTCAATAGAAGTAATAAAATCGAAATAAGTTAGTACTACATCGTCTCCATCAAGTGTATAGGTATTTACTCCAAAATCTTTTTCAGTTTCTAATGAAAAATGGTTTTGATATTCAAATGAAATTTTATCTGTTGAAAAAATTTGAGTTTTTGCAATTTTTATTGTTATAGGTTTATTATTAACGAGTAACGTGTCATTTTCATTTGTGAAATATGTTTTTCCATCAATGAAAACTTCTAATCGTTGTTTTTGTTCACCTTTTTGAGCAGAACCAACTAATGAAATTAATAGTAAGAAAATTGAGAATTGTAGCTTTTTCATTTTTATTTTTTTTCAAAAATAATAAAATCCTGACTAGTAAGTACTAATCAGGATTTAATTTAAGTGGTTTTCAAAAATTTATTTTAGAGTTTCAAAACTTCTTTTTACAAAAGCAGTTAATTCTTCCCCTTTTAATAAACCTTGAGATAATTTAGCAATGTCTAAGGCTTGTTTTACTAATGATTTTTGAGTGTCTGAATCGCTATTTACTATAGTTGTAGCTAAATCAGAATTGGTATTCACTACTAAATTAAACATATCTGGGAAGTTGCCCATGCCAAACATACCGCCACCGCCTGTCTGACTCATTTCTTTCATACGACGCATAAATTCAGGTTGTGTGATGATAAAAGGAGCTGAGGTACTGTCAAGAGCTTCCATTTGAATGGTATAGTTTTCTTTGGGTACAACTGTTTCAATAGCAGACTTTAATTTTTCTTTTTCATCATCAGATAATTTTGAAATGGTGTCTTCATCTTTTTGAATTAACTTATCAATATGATCGGCGTCAACGCGAGCAAAGGTTACATTCTCATTATCAGCTTCTAATTTCTGAATCAAATGCGAAACAATCGGAGAGTCTAAAACAACTACTTGATATCCTTTTTCTTTAGCTATTTCAATATAACCGTGTTGTGTTTCTTTGTTTGAGGCATACAGCACCACCACTTTACCATTCTTATCTGTTTGATTAGGTGCAATAGCTTCTTTTAATTCTGCTAATGTATAATATTTGTCATCAGTAGTAGGGTATAAAGCAAAATCACCTGCCTTTTCATAGAACTTAGGTTCTGAAAGCATTCCATATTCTAGTACTACTTTTATATCGTTCCATTTTGATTCAAAATCAGCTCTATTTTCATTAAATAAAGCTTTTAATTTGTCAGAAACTTTACGAGTAATGTAATTTGAAATTTTCTTAACATTTCCATCGGCTTGAAGATACGAACGCGATACATTTAATGGGATATCAGGAGAATCTACCACTCCTTTTAACATCATTAAAAATTCAGGAACAATTCCTTCTACATTATCAGTTACAAAAACTTGATTTTGATATAATTGAATTTTATCTTTTTGAATTTGTAAATCAGCCGTTAATTTAGGAAAATATAATATTCCAGTTAAATTAAACGGATAATCAACATTTAAATGAATATTGAACAAGGGTTCGTCAAATTGCATAGGATACAATTCACGGTAGAAATTTTTATAATCTTCATCCGTTAAATCACTTGGTTGTTTTGTCCAAGCCGGATTTGGATTGTTGATAATGTTGTCTACCTCAATATATTCAGTTTTATAATCATCGCCAGCATTTTCTGGTTTTGGTAATGCTTCTTGTTTTGTTCCAAATTTAATAGGAACAGGCATGAATTTATTGTACTTAGTTAATAACTCACGTATTTTATATTCTTCTAAAAATTCTAAAGAATCTTCCGCTACATGCAAAATAATTTCTGTTCCTCTATCAGTTTTAGTATGAGGTTCTAAAGTAAATTCAGGGCTACCATCACATGTCCAGTGAGCAGCAGGTTCGTCTTTGAACGATTTGGTTATAATTTCTACTTTTTCGGCCACCATGAAAGCAGAATAAAAACCTAAACCAAAATGACCAATTACTCCAGAGTCTTTCGCTGAATCTTTGTATTTTTCTAAAAATTCTTCAGCCCCAGAAAAAGCAATTTGGTTAATGTATTTTTCTACTTCATCCGCAGTCATACCCAAACCTTGGTCGATAATATGGATTTTTTTTCCTTCTTTATCAATTTTTACTTCAATTTTAGGATTACCATAGTCAACTTTAGCTTCACCAATTGAAGTTAAATGTTTTAATTTTAAAGTTGCGTCAGTTGCATTTGAAATTAATTCACGTAAAAATATTTCGTGATCACTATACAAGAACTTTTTAATTAAGGGAAAGATGTTCTCTACCGAAACGTTAATTTTTCCTGTTGTCATATATTTAAATTTTATTAAATTATTGTTTCCATTTAGTTGTCAAAATAAATACCAAACTGTTTATGATGACAAATTGTCGGGTATTTACAATTCTGTAATTATTTTTTGTAATTATATAAACTTAAATTTCTGAATAATTGGTAAATTTGTATAAAATTAAATGTATTTTAAAATGAGGAAAATTATTTTACTATTTGTGTTCTCTGTTTTTTTATTGGGATGCAAATCTAATCCAGCGACTAAATTAGATATGAAATCTGAAGTTGCATTAAAAGGAAATTGGTTAATAACTAATGTCTCTTATCCAGGTTCGGATTATATAAAAGTCACGTCTTTTAATATTGCAGAAGCTCAATGTTTTATTGGAAGTCAGTGGAAATTTGTTTCTAATAACAATACTGGTGAAATGGCTTTAAATAATTCAAAATGTACTGTTTATGGAAGTCATATTACTTGGTTTATTAATAAAGAAGGTAATGTAGTTTTAAAATTTTTAACAGAAGGAGTTAAAGCAAAACACACTACAAGTGGTTACGTTCTTAAAGTAGCTAATATTTCAGAAAATAGTTTTCAATTAATAGATACAATAAATGTTGGTAATAAGCCAACTGAAGTTGTGTATCAATTTTCAAGAATTTAAAAAATAAAGTATGCAAGTAAATAAGATAACATTCGGAACAGTATTATTAGCGTCAACAGTTTTGTTTTCTAGTTGTGAAGCGGTTAAAAATACAAATAAAACACAAAGGGGTGCAGCCATAGGAGCAGTTTCTGGAGCTGTAATTGGAGGTGTTTTAGGAAATAATATTGGTAAAGGAGGTAATGGTGCATTAGGTGCTGTTATTGGTGGAGTTGTTGGTGGAGTTGCTGGTGGATTAATTGGAAATAAAATGGATAAACAAGCACGCCAAATTCAAGATCAATTACCTGGTGCTAAAGTGGAACGAGTAGGAGAAGGAATAAAATTAACGTTAGGTGAAAATGCAGTAAAATTTGAATTCAATAAAGCTTCATTAACTTCAGGTGCAAAGGCAAATTTAGATAAATTAGTACCTGTGTTTAAAGAATATGCAGATACCGATATAAAAATTTATGGTTATACTGATAGTGTAGGTTCGGATGAATACAATATGAATTTATCAGAACAAAGAGCCAATGCCGTAAAAACGTATTTAGCGAGTAAAGGGTTGTTGAGTTCTCGTTTTCAAATTGTGGGAATGGGCGAATTAGAACCAATTGCTTCAAACGATACAGATGCAGGAAGAAGCGAGAATAGAAGAGTTGAATTTGCTATTATCGCAAATCAGAAAATGATAGATGATGCCAAAAAAGAAGCAGGTAAATAAAATAAAGTGAATAAAAAAAGAGGGAACTTCCCTCTTTTTTGTTTTATATATGTACTATTTTTTATTATCGAGATCCAAATTTGTATGCAACTCCTAAAGATACATTGTACATTAATCCAGTAAATGAATTTGGCGCTTGAGTATAAGCTAACTCTCCATTGAAAGAATAATGTTGTGATATATTGAATAAAGTTGAGGCATCTAAAGTAACAAAGAAATTCTCTGCAACTTGATATCTAGGTGTAATACCTAAAACAACATTGAATAAATGATCAGTATTTGGATAGTCTTTTATGTCTGATTTTAAAATTGACAAACCACCTCCAGCATGTGCTAAGATATTAAATTTGTTGTAAAAAGCTCTATCGTCAGCTAAGTTACTCAAATTTACAACTCCCTGTAATGTAATACGTGTGTTTTGAGTTCCGGTTTTTAAACTAGATACACCCAACATCGCAGCTCTTGCTTCATTTTCAATTTCAAATTTATCTGAACCAAAATCAATTTTAGCTCCAAATGTTTCATTGAAATCATAAGTTATACCTGCTCCAAAATGAGTTGCACCAGTGTAACTTGGGTCGTAAGAACCATTTAAACCATAATTTGCTTCAATTCCAAATGACTGAGCATTAGCATAAATAGAAGCACCTAAAAAAACTAAAGATAATATTTTTTTCACCATTGTTAAGTTATTTACTATTTTTGGGTGACGCAAGATATAAAAAAAATATAAATTTCAAATGCTTAAGATAAAAATTAATGAATTTTCATATTTAAATAAGAAAAACCTAGAGTTTATTGATTTTTCAATAGATGAAGGTACTAATTTGGCATTAATTGGAGAAAGTGGATGCGGAAAAAGTACTCTATTAAAAATAATATATGGATTATTTGACTGTGATGAAGGGGAATTGTACTGGAAAAAAAGTAAAATATTAGGGCCTAAATTTCATTTAGTACCAGGAATGCCCTACATGAAATACTTAGCGCAAGATTTCGATTTGATGCCTTTCATTACTGTTGGTGAAAATGTTGGAAAATTTCTCTCTAATTTTTTTCCAGATGAGAAACAACAACGTATAGATGAATTGTTGGCTTTAGTAGAAATGACCGAATATAAAAATGTAAAGGCCAAGTTGTTAAGTGGAGGGCAAATGCAACGTGTAGCAATTGCAAGAGTTTTGGCTCAAGAACCAGAAGTGTTGTTGTTAGATGAACCGTTTAGTCATATTGATAATTTTAGAAAAAATTCGCTTCGTAGAAAAATATTTAAATATTTAAAAGAAAAAAAAATTACAACTATAATTGCAACCCATGATAGTAATGATGTATTGTCTTTTTCAGATGAAGTGATTGTTTTAAAAGACGGCAAAATTTTAGAAAAAGGTACTTCGTTTGAAATTTACAATGTGCCTAAGAACTTTTATACTGCTTCTTTATTTGGTGATGTTAATGAAATTGCAGGTAAATATTTAGGATTAAATAAAGAAAAATATATAATTTACCCTAACCAACTTCAGGTTGTTGAAAATTCTCCTTTACTTGTGAAAGTATTGAATTGTTATTACAAAGGAAGTTATTATTTAGTTGAAGCTGAGTTTGACGAAGGAATTATTTATTTTGAATCTGAAGAGTTAATGATGAACCAAAAAGTTTATTTAACATTGAAAAAACTTTTAAATTAAACAAAGACTTTATTAAATTGGTTTAGTAACTACTTTTCTAGAAAGTATTCTGTTTCCCAAATAAATTCAAAATATTATTTTTTTAGTTATAACTGAATAAAAGTATAATGCTAAATGGTACTGATGCTGTGTTTTCTATTTCATCAATATAATTTAAGGTGTTGCATGTAATTTGATCAAGAGCATTAGAATAGGTTAGTAAAAAAATCAAAGAAAATTATGTGATTTTTAGAAAGTTTTGAAAAAAAAGGCTAACTTTATAAAACTAATTTTAAATATTAAATCAAATGGGAAAATTTGTAGTTAGACAAACACCAACTGGAATTAAATTTGACTTAAAAGCAGGTAATGGCCAAGTTATTTTAACAAGTGAAGTATATACAACTAAAGCGGCTTGTTTAAACGGTGTAGAATCTGTTAAGAAAAATGCACAAGAAGATGCTCGTTTTGAAAAATTGGAATCTAAAAACGGGAAACCATATTTTAATTTAAAAGCTACAAACGGACAAGTTATAGGAACTAGTGAATTGTATGAGTCGGTTGCTGCTAGAGATAATGGAATTGAATCGGTGAAAAAAAATGCACCAGATGCTGAAGTAGTTGAAGAATAGTAAAATTGAAAATTATAAAAATTAGCTCGAATTTATTCGGGCTTTTTTGTTTTTTGAGCAAAAATTAATTGCAAATTAATAGAAATCATAAAAAACCGTAAATTTGCATTCTTAAAATAAACAATACTTTTATGTATCATTCAAAAATAACAGGTTTAGGTTATTATGTTCCTGAAAATATAGTAACTAATGATGATTTGTCTAAATTAATGGACACTAATGATGAGTGGATTCAAGAACGTACCGGAATTAAAGAAAGAAGACACGTAAATTCACTAGAAGATACAACAACTTCAATGGGCGTAAAGGCGGCTAAAATAGCTATTGAACGTTCGGGTTTAACTACTGATGATATTGATTTTGTAGTTTTCGCCACGTTGAGTCCAGATTATTATTTTCCTGGTCCAGGGGTGTTAGTTCAAAGAGATTTAGGTTTAAAAACAGTTGGCGCTCTAGATATTCGTAACCAATGTTCTGGATTTGTATATGGAATTTCTGTTGCAGACCAATTTATTAAAACAGGAATGTATAAGAATGTTTTAGTTATTGGTTCTGAAGTACATTCTAGAGGTTTGGATATGACCACAAGAGGTAGAGGAGTATCTGTTATTTTTGGTGATGGTGCAGGAGCTGCTGTGCTTTCTAGAACAGAAGACGCAACAAAAGGAATCTTGTCTACTCATTTGCATTCTGAAGGTCAGTATGCGGAGGAATTGTCGTTAGTGGCACCTGGAATGGGTAAACGTTGGGTAACTGACATTATAAAAGATAATGATCCAAATGATGAAAGTTATTATCCTTACATGAACGGACAATTTGTGTTTAAAAATGCTGTTGTTCGTTTTAGTGAAGTAATAATGGAAGGTTTGCAAACTAATAATTTGCAAGTTTCAGATATTAATATGTTGATTCCACATCAAGCGAATTTGAGAATTTCTCAATTTATCCAACAAAAATTTAAATTGAACGATGATCAAGTATATAACAATATTCAAAAATACGGGAATACTACAGCTGCATCTATTCCAATTGCCTTAACAGAAGCATGGGAACAAGGCAAAATTAAAGAAGGAGATTTGGTGGTTTTAGCTGCTTTTGGTTCTGGATTTACTTGGGGAAGTGTAATTATTCGTTGGTAAAGATGAACGATTTCTTTCTAGATAAATTTCAATATACATTTGATAAGAATCAAGAAATGATTGCTTATCTTGTTCAAAATGAATCAGAATTAAATGAAAAAATTAAGATTTTGATTTCTCATATTTTGAATGCGCATGAAATTTGGACAACCAGAATCTTGAAAGAAGCAACGCAATTCAGTGTTTGGCAATTACATGATTATGCTAGTTTAGCCAAAATTGATCAAGATAATTTTCAACGTACTAAGAAAATTTTAGAAGAGAAAAATTTGGATGAACGAGTGGATTACATTACATCAACAAGTGAAGCTTTTTCAAATGTCTTAAATGAAATTTTGTTTCATATTGTGAATCATTCTTCATATCATCGCGCCCAAATTAATTCTGAATTGAAAAGTTTAAAGTTGAATCCATTAGTTACAGATTACGTGTTTTATAAAAGACAATAAAAAAAGCGTTCAGTAAAATCTGAACGCTTTTTTTTATAAAGAATTAAAACATTCCGCCACCACCTTGTGTTTCTTGTTTATCTCTTTGTTTTCTTTGTAATTCTCGGTTTTTACCACCACCAAAATTGTAGTTAAAACCTAAATAGAATGTTCTACTCTCCCAATGGAATTCTCCAGCACTGCGGTAAGGAATATTTCCTTCAAAAGCAAAGTGCATCATGTTGAAAACATCGTTTAAACGAGCTGAAATAGTTCCTTTTCCTTGTAAAACAGAATAATTGGCTCCTAAATCCATTTTGTACATGGCTTTTCTAGCAAATTGTAAGCTCAAGTCTCTACCACGATACATTCCAAATAAATTAAATTTCAAATTCTTAGTTGCAGTGAATGTATTGTTTAATCGAGTATTAAATGTTGTAACATCTACTTCTGCATTTTCCATTAAACCCGTATCTAAATTAGAAACAGTACCTCTTACGGTTTTGAAATAAATATCGGCACTGGCATTGGTTGACCACCATTTGGTTAGTTTTAAATTAGCATTAATTTCAGCTCCCATAGATTGGTTGTCTTTGAAGTTTGCAAAAGACATGATGTAAAAATTAGTATCGTTAGGATCTGTAAATGTAACTCTTGAAATTTCATCCTGAATAAATCTATAAAATACAGCAGATGTTATAGAACCAATTTTGGTAATTCTTGTATAATTTAATTCGAACGAGTTGGTAAATTGAGGATTTAATGCAGGATTACCTCTTGACTCCATATTTACCGTTCTCCATTCTCTTATAGGGTTAATTTGGCCGTTACTTGGTCTATCAACTCTTCTCGTATAATTTACATTGAATGTGTTATTGTCGTTTGGTTTATAGGATAAATAAGCTGATGGATATACGGTGAAAATTTCGTCTGTAATAGAAACATCAGAATTTAAACTGGTGTCGGTTGATTCTTTTCTTGGATGTGCATATAAGTTGTATACTTCTGCTCTTGCACCCACTTGAGCACTAAATTTTCCAAACGATTTACTGTAATTGGCATACAAGGCATGAATGTTTCTGTTAAAATCAAATTTATTTACTGTGGTTTCACTCGGTTGAAAATCATTAAACGTGTTTTTACCAGCTTGCAAACGTGTTTCATAACCTAATTCTAACTTAACCGATTCTGAAATCGGATTTACGTAATCAATATTGAATTGCGAATAAGTAGATTTTCCATTAATATCATTCAAGCTATAATTACCATTATTTAAGAAGTTGGATAAATCTTCGTTGTTGGTTTTTGAATGATTAATTTGGAAATCAATTGTTTCACCTTTTTTCTGAAAATTATGTTTAAAAGCTAAATCATAAGTTTGAGTTGTATTTCCACTGTTGTTCCAATTGTCCTGAATAGCATCTGATAACGTTAAATAATCAGAAATTGTTCTTGATTTTCCTTTTCCATCAAAGAAATTCCAATTGGTAAAAAAAGACAAAGTATTGTTGTCGTTAATATAATAGTCGGCACCAACTTTTAGTAAATGTGAGGTGTTAATATTAGAAAATCTAAAATCTTGAAAATTTTCATAGCCCACTCGTTCACTGTCTACAAATCCAAAATTTCTGTTTTTCCCGTGGTTGAAACCATAATTGGTGTAAAAATTTACTTTTCCAACTTTATAATTTAAATTTAAGGACTGATTGGTTTTAGGTGTAACGCCAAATGTCACTCCCGAAGTTATACTACCATTAAATCCACCTTTCGTATTCTTATGTAAAATGATATTGATAATTCCACTATTTCCTTCTGGATTATATTTTGCAGATGGATTGGTGATTAACTCAACTTGTTTAATAGAAGCGGAAGGGATTTGCTGTAATAATTGGGTAGCATCTATGTTTGTAGGCTTTCCATCAATTAATACACGTACATTTGAGTTGCCTCTTAAACTTAACTCCTTTGTTTGAGGATCAATACTTACTGTTGGAATGTTATTAAAAATTTCGGAAGCAGTTGTTCCAGAAGCAATTAAATCTTTACCTACATTTACGACTTTTCTGTCTGCTTTTTGTTCAATAGTTGAACGCTCTTTAACAACGGTTACGCCTTCAATTTCTTTTGAGTCTCTGTCTATTGAAATGGTTCCTACATTACTAGAGTTTGTATTGCTTAAATCAATTTCTTGACTGTATTTTTTGTAACCAATAAAGTTTACTTCAAGTAGTAGTACTTTATTAATTAAGTTTGAAAAAGTAAAACTTCCGTCTTCTTTTGTTGCAACCGACGCAACAATTTTACCATTGTCTTTAACTAAAACGGTTGAAAAACCAATGCCTTCTTTCGATTGACTGTCTACGATTTTTCCTGTAATATTTCCGTTTTTATCCTGAGCTATTAAGCTGGAAATGAATAAGAAAAACGAAAATAATGTTAATTTGATTTTCATGATTGATGATGATTTTAAATATGCATTTTATTATTTTTTTAATGGTTAGACTCGTTAGAATCTTTTTTGTTACAAATTAATTTATCGAATTAGTAAAAAACGTATCTTTGCACACCTAAAAAATAACACTATGTCATTACAACAAATTCTTACGGGACAAATTCAAAAAGCGGTCAACGAACTGTTTGCTATTTCTATTGAAAAAGTTGAATTTCAAGCGACAAGGAAAGAGTTTGAAGGAGACATTACTATGGTGGTTTTTCCATTAGTAAAACTGCTAAAAGGCAATCCTGTTGAAATTGGAACAAAAATAGGAACGTATTTAGTGGAACAGGTTGCTGAAGTTGAAAAATTTAATGTAGTAGCTGGTTTTTTAAATATCGTAATTTCAGATGCTTTTTATATAAATTATTTCAACGGAATAAAATCAAATGAAACTTTTGGTTTTGTAAATCCTAACACAGAAGAAAAAGCGGTTATGGTGGAATATTCGTCACCAAACACGAATAAACCGTTGCATTTAGGGCATATTCGTAATAATTTATTGGGTTATTCGGTGGCTGAAATCTTAAAGGCATCGGGTAAAAAAGTATATAAAACGCAAATTATTAATGATCGTGGTATTCATATTTGTAAATCCATGTTGGCTTGGCAAAAATTTGGAAACGGACAAACTCCTGAAACTACCGGTTTGAAAGGGGATAAGTTGGTCGGAAATTTTTATGTTGAATTTGATAAAGCCTATAAATCAGAGATTAATGAATTAATTGCTCAAGGAAAAACGGAAGAGGAAGCTAAAAAACAAGCGCCTTTGATGTTAGAAGCCCAAGAAATGCTACGTAAATGGGAAGCGGGTGATGAAGAAGTAGTAACGCTTTGGAAAACGATGAATCAATGGGTGTATGATGGATTTGCCGTTACTTACAAGAATTTAGGGGTTGATTTTGATTCTTACTACTACGAAAGTAATACCTATTTGTTAGGGAAAGATGTAGTGGAAGAAGGATTAGCGAAAGGTGTGTTTTTTAAAAAACCAGACGGTTCGGTTTGGATTGACTTAACAGCTGAAGGATTAGATGAAAAATTAGTTTTACGTTCAGACGGTACTTCAGTATATATGACTCAAGATATTGGAACAGCAATTCAACGTGTAAAAGATTTTCCAGATGTTGGAGGAATGGTGTATACGGTTGGAAACGAACAAGATTATCATTTTAAGGTCTTGTTCTTAATTCTTAAAAAATTAGGATTTGATTGGGCCCAACATTTATTCCATTTATCTTATGGTATGGTAGAATTACCTTCGGGAAGAATGAAATCGCGTGAAGGAACGGTAGTAGACGCAGATGATTTAATGCATGAAATGACAACTACGGCTCAAGCTATTTCTGAAGAATTAGGAAAATTAGACGGGTATACAGCAGAGGAAAAAGCAGTTTTATACAAAACAATTGGTTTAGGAGCCTTGAAATATTATATGTTAAAAGTGGATCCTAAGAAAACCATGATGTTTAATCCAGAGGAATCTGTTGATTTTAATGGGAATACAGGTCCATTCATTCAATATACTTATGCACGTATTCAATCCATTTTACGTAAAGCAGACTTTGAATACAAAACGGTTGTGGTTGAGACTATCGATTTACACGAAAAGGAGAAAGAATTAATCAAACAAATACAATTGTTCCCTGAAGTAATTCAGCAAGCTGCCGAAAATCATAGTCCGGCTTTAGTTGCCAATTATACCTATGACTTGGTTAAAGAATTTAACTCGTTTTATCAAAATGTATCTATATTAGGTGAAGATGAGGTGGCTAAAAAAATATTCCGTGTACAATTGTCCTACTTGGTGGGGAATACCATTAAAAATGCATTTAGCTTATTAGGTATTCAGGTGCCTGAACGCATGTAATTGATAAATTAAAATCTATTTTCTGAATTTTTTACTATACTAATGAGCAACAATAAATCGTATTTTTTTCAATCATGGGCCATCGTTTTAATTGCAATAGTCTCTTTTATTGGCTTTAAATCATTTTTGCCAAAGAAATTATTTCCAGATACTACACTTAATGGTAAAAATGTTGTTGTAGATAGTTTATTGTTAGATGCTGTTGCAAATGGAGACAAAACTCAAGAAAAGGATACTTTGTCGAATACAACGATTAAGTTCAACTCTAATCCACTTGGTATACAATTTCCAGATGAGAAATACGAACAATACAAAGGGTACCAATATTTGATTCCTTTCTTTGAAAAATTATTTCAATTGGAAACCAAAAAACAAGGAAAAACGCGTATCGCTTATTTTGGTGATTCCATGACCGATGGTGATATGATTGTGCAAGATGTTCGAACAATGTTTCAAGATAAATTTGGTGGAGAAGGAGTTGGATTTGTAAATATAACTTCTGAATCGGCAGCTTCTCGTGGTTCTATTATGCATGAGTATTCACCTAATTGGAAAGCCCAATCGTATTTAAAAGTAAAAAGTCCAAGTCGTTCTTTCGGCGTTAATGGTGCTGTTTTCTTTGCAAAAGATACGATTAATGCAACATGGGTTAAATACAAAGCATTCAAAACCCGACATGCCACTTCGTTAAATAATCCCACGTTGTTTTATGGGAAATCTTCAAAAAAAGGTGCGAAAATACGTTATGTTGTTGGTAAAGATACCGTATATAAAAGTTTGAATCCGACAGCAATCTTGAATACTACAACGGTTTCTACTTCTACTAAATCATTGAAAATGAATTTTGTTAATTCAGATTCTATTCCTTTTTATGGAATGAATTTTGACGATGGAAAAGGAGTGCATGTTGATAATTTTTCTTCCAGAGGAAATTCTGGTTTGCCACTGAGCAACCTAAATAAAGATTTAATGAATGCATTCCAACAAAAGTTGGGTTATGATTTAATAATTCTTCAATTTGGAACTAATGTATTAAATTATGGTTCGTTGAATTATGGTTGGTACGAGAAAAAAATGAAAAATGTAGTGGCTCATTTGAAAGAATGTTTTCCGGGTGCTGCAATTCTTATCATTTCAACAGCAGATAAATCAACTAAATATGAGTTAACGATGAAAACAGACTCTGCAGTGGTTCCTTTAGCTTCAGCTCAAAAGAGATATGCTGTTCAGGCAGAATCAGGATTCATTAATTTATATACTTTAATGGGAGGTGATGGTTCTATGGTAAAATGGGTGGAGGAAGTACCTGCAAAAGCCAATAAAGATTATACTCATTTTAACCATAGAGGTGCCAAACAAATTGCTGGTTTAATTTATAAACAATTGATGGATGGTTATGAAGAATATAAAGTTCTGAGAGCCATTGCTTCTAGAAAGAGAAAACCAAAAACTTCAGCTGTAAATGATAGTAATGTTCCTGTAATTAAAGATTCAATACATGAATAAATTAATAGTCATACTTGCTTTTTTTGGGACTTTATTTGTTCATGCTCAAACCGATTCACTGGCTACTACAGATAGTATTCGTGTGGTGGTTGATTCAGTCGCTATTCCTCCAGATAGTATTGAAACACCTTTAGATATTTCCAATTTTGAGCCCTATCAAAATGTGATTCAAAATGATAAGGCTTTAAAACAAATATTTGAAAAATTATATCAATTGGAACAAACCAAACAAGGAAAAGTTCGAATTGTGCATATTGGCGATTCACATATACAAGCAGATTTATTTACTGCAGTGATGCGAATGCGCTTTCATCAAGTATTCGGAAATGGTGGATTTGGATTTACTTTCCCTTACAGTTTAGCAAATACAAATAACAGTGCGCCCCTACGTTTTACCGGATCGGGTGGCTTTTCCTCTGCTCGTAATTTATTCGCTGATGTTTCAAGACCGGTTGGTATTAGTGGTATTGCATTAGAACCCAAACAAAAGAATTTTCATATCGATCTTTTAATTAAAGATGCACAATATGATTTTACAGTATTAAAATTAATTTCACCACAAAATCAATCGATATTCCAAGTGTCTTTTGCTAAAAAGGGAACAAGTGTTCAAGAAAAAGTAGCGGTTAAAACAGCGGTGACTTCTTCACACAAAGTAAAACCTGGAGAAGTTTTAGGAAGTATAGCAAACAAATACAATATATCCATAAAACAACTTAAACAGGCTAATGGTCTAAAAAGTGATTTTATTAGAGATGGAAAGGTTTTAAAAATTCCAGGAGGTAAATCTAAAGTTTCCTATAAAACAGTAACAAAGAATGCTTATTCTTATGAACCTATAGCTTTAGAAAAATCGGCCTTTACAAACAATTATATTTCAAGTCGTCCTTTAGATAAAATTACAATAATTGGGAATGATTCTATTGAGAAATTTGCCTTAAATGGTATTATTTTGGAAAATTCTAATCCAGGGGTGACCTATAGTGGAATTGGAGTAAATGGTGCTAAAGCAGGAGATTATACTAAGTTTCCCTTGTTTTTTGAACAGATTCCAGCTCTTGAAGCCGATTTATTCGTTATTTCATTAGGAACAAATGAAAGTTTTGACAAACAAGAAGGGCAAAATTATTATTATAATTTGAGAAAAATGATCGAAGGAATAAAAGCTAAAGCGCCACAAGCATCCATTTTAGTTACAACGCCACCTCCTTCTAAATTACATCGTAAAAATTACAACAGTTATATTGATAGTTATAGCCAAATAATACAAGAACAAGCTCAATTAGATCAGTTTGCAGTTTGGAATTTGTTGGATGTATTTGGAGGAAATAAGAATATTATATTGAATTCTAGAATGGGATTGATGGCAAAAGATAAAGTACACTATTCAAAATTAGGCTATGAAAAACAAGCCGAATTGTTTTTTGGTGCTTTTATTCAATCCTATGAATTATTTAAATCAGAAAAATAAGTGATAGACGTGTTGCAAGATTGGTTTACAAAAAATATTGGAGTACTAACTCCGGAACAAATAAAAGCTTGGTTTGTTTTTGATGAAAAGGCTCCGTTACTATTTAATACAGGCTTATTTTTAGGCTTGTTTTTGGTGTTTTATTTTTGGTACATTTTACTAAGAAAAGCCAATACAGTTCGCATGTTGTATGTGATTGCTTTTTCTTTGTTTTTCTATTATAAATCAAGTGGTATTTATTTTTTATTATTACTCGGCTCATCTATTGTAGACTATAATCTTGGTAATTTGGTACATCGTACCACCAGTGAAGTCAATAAAAAATTATGTTTGGCTTTCAGTGTTGTATTGAATTTAGGTTTTCTTGGATACTTTAAGTACAGTAACTTTTTAGTGGATATTACAAATACGATTTCAGGTACTAAATTTGCATTTTTTGATGTTATTTTACCTGTTGGTATTTCATTTTATACGTTTCAATCTATAAGTTATATTATCGAAGTTTATAGAAAAGAAATTGAACCTACCAAAGGTTATATCGATTACTTGTTTTTTGTGTCGTTCTTTCCACAATTAGTAGCCGGGCCAATCGTTAGAGCTAAAGATTTTTTACCTCAAATTTACCAAAAGTTACATGTTTCTCAAGAGGACATAAACCGTGCTTTCTTATTGATTATAGGCGGTTTAATAAAGAAGACAGTAATTTCAGATTATATTTCTATTAATTTTGTAGACCGTATATTTGATTTGCCAAACAGTTATACGGCATTTGAAAATTTAATGGCTGCGTATGGATATACCATCCAAATTTATTGTGATTTTTCAGGGTATTCTGATATGGCTATTGGAGTAGCATTGTTGCTTGGATTTAAATTGCCAACCAATTTTAGAACGCCTTATCAATCGGCTTCAATCACAGAATTTTGGAGAAGATGGCATATTTCGTTATCTACTTGGTTAAAAGACTTTTTATACATATCAGTAGGAGGAAACAGAAAAGGAACTTTTGCCGGATTTTTATTCCCTGCTTTGTTTTTCTTTGGAGTTATTGTTTGGGGAATTTCATTTTCAAATACGAGTAACATTCCATTAATTTTGGGTGTGGTTTCATTGGTGGTATTTTGTTTAACTTTTCTTTTGTCAAAAGATAGAGAGCGTACCATGTTTACGAATGTCAATTTGATGACTACCATGTTGTTAGGTGGATTATGGCACGGGGCTAGTATCCGATTTATTATTTGGGGTGCTTTACATGGTTTGGCTTTAGCTGTTCATAAAATTATCTTGGAAATTTTTCCAAATAAAGAAGAAAATAAAAAAACTATTTTATCAAGTTTTACTCGAGTTTTATCCATACTTCTTACTTTTCATTTTGTTGCCTTTTGCTGGATTTTCTTTCGCGCAAAAGACTTTGCTACAGCATTGCAAGTAATTGAGAATATCGGAAAATTAACAGTTGATTTTAATCAATGGTATGTAGTTGCTCAAGGGTATAAAAACGTATTTGCTTTAATGGCTATAGGTTACTTTTGGCATTATATTCCAGAACGAGTAATGGTAGCTGTTCAAAATGTATTTGTTGCCATGCCTTTAATTGCGCGTGCAATTGTTTTAGGCTTGATCTTTTGGCTTGTTTATGCAACGGCTTCCGCGGGTCCACAACCGTTTATTTACTTTCAATTCTAGTAGTGTAATTTTTGTTACAATTCAAGTCGAATAATTGCGTTACATTTGTTATAGTAATTTTAAGTAATGTAGGAATCACTGCAATTAGTTTAGTATTAAAATCTATAGATTGTTTGTGATTTTTACTATTTAAACGTATTTTTTAAAATATATGAAACGATTATTAACGACAAATTGGCATTTTATGCGCTATTTTAGATTAGCAATTGCCTTGTTTTTATTTTACACTGCTTATGAAAGAAGTGAGTGGTTTTTTGCTGCTTTCGGTGTATTTTTTATGTTACAAGCAATTTTTAATATGGGATGCGGTCCGCAAGGGTGTAATGTGCCAACAAAAAAGAATGATGTATGAGTAAATTTGAAGAGTTAATTAACGGTGATAAACCCGTTTTGGTCGATTTTTTTGCAACTTGGTGTGGACCATGTAGAATGTTAGGCCCAATTTTGGCTGAGGTAAAGGAAGAACTAGGGGAAAAAATCACAATTATTAAAATTGACGTAGATGCCAATCAACAAGCCGCAGCTCAATATCAAGTGAGAAGTGTTCCAACTATGTTGCTATTTAAAAATGGTAAAATGTTGTGGAGACAATCTGGAGTTGTAGCAGCAGATGAACTACTACGTATTTTAAAACCTCATTTGTAATGCAGTTAATTCTAAAATATAAATTAACCTTACTTGGTGTGATACTTGGTGCAGGGGTTGGTTATTGGTATTATTCTAATATTGGTTGTGAATCAGGAACTTGTGTCATTACTTCAAAACCTGTTAATAGTACCTTGTATTTTGCTTTAATGGGTGGGTTGGTTTTTAATATTTTTGAAAAAAAACAATCTATTAAAAAAAATTAAATATTTTTACACAGTGAAAAGTTGGAGTTACATATTATGTTTTTATTTGCTTGTATTGATGGGATTACCCTCAGTTCGAGCATTGAAAATGCAATTTGGTACAACTTGTGAACAGACTACTTGTGAATCGGATACTTCTTGTGATAAAAATAGTTCAAATGGTTGTGAAAAAGGAAAATTTGTAATGAGTTTGAACTTTAGTCCAGTTCAATTCGTTGGTACACAAGACCTTTCTTCGATACTTTTTACATTAGATGTAGTAAGTGATAAAAAACAAACTTCGTATTACGAAAAGATATTTATTTCTAAATATCAACAGGCAATCTGGCACCCTCCAAAATTAGTTTCATAAAATTTTAGTTCAAACAATTTAAGCCTTACCCCATGGTTAAGGTTCATTTAACTATGTCATTTTATGAAAACAAAATTAATAGGCCTTTGGATGCTATTTATAGTAAATCTAATGGCTGCTCAGTCCACGTTTGAATACGATGTTCAGCTGACACCTATAACAATTCCCAATTTGCCAGGATTACAATCGTATGTGGTTGGTCAACACAATGGCAAATGGTTGGTATTAGGAGGAAGAAAAGATGGGTTGCATGCTCGTCAACCTTTTAATGCTTTTCCTAATGCTAATAATAATACTTCAATATATGTAATAGATGTTGCTACACAACAGTTTTGGTCTACTTCAATTGCTGTATTGGATACTGGTTTGAGGGAACAATTGCAATCTACCAATATGAGTTTTTATCAAGATAATGATACCTTATATATAGTAGGAGGCTATGCTTTTTCAGTAACAGCAAATGATCATGTTACATTTAATAAATTAACATCGGTCAACGTACCTAATTTGATTAACGCAGTTATGTCAGGGACTACTATTGTGCCCTATTTTAAACAGATTACTAATGATGTATTTGCTTTAACTGGAGCACAATTAGGAAAAATTGGTAACACTTTTTATTTAGTAGGAGGTCATCGTTTTGACGGGCGTTATAATCCAATGAATAATCCAACATTTACGCAAACCTATTCGAATCAAATTAGAAGTTTTACTATAGATAATACGGGTTCCCAATTAAGTTTTAGTAATTATCAAGAAGTAACGGATGCCGTTCATTTGCATAGACGCGATTATAATTTGGTTCCTCAAGTATTTCCCGATGGTCAATTAGGGTATACTGTTTCTTCTGGAGTGTTTCAAATAAATCAAGACTTACCTTTTTTGTATCCTGTTGATATAAAAAATTCAGGCTATATTCCTCAAACACAGTTTAATCAATATTTGAGTAATTATCATTCTGCCAAAGTTGGTTTGTATGATGCTGCTTCAAATAGAATGCACAGCTTGTTCTTTGGAGGAATGAGTCAGTATTACTATAACTCGGGTGTTTTAGTTCAAGATAATTTAGTACCCTTTGTAAAAACTATAAGTAGAGTTACTCGTTTTTCTGATGGTTCCTTGTTGGAATATAATTTACCTGTTGAAATGCCTGATTATAAAGGAGCTGGGGCTGAATTTATTCCAAATCATTTATTGCCTCATTATGAAAATGAAGTGTTGAAACTTAATAATATAAGTGATAATGAATTTGTTATCGGTCATATTTATGGTGGGATTCAAAGTTCAAGTATAAATCCGTTTTCAGCCAATCAAACTAATTTAACTAATTCTGATGCTTCCATTTATGAAGTAAAGCTAGTTAAAAATAGTTTAAGTAGCGCATCGGCTCTTGCTGGAAATAACCCATTTGATTTTCAACTATTTCCCAATCCAACTAAAAGTAATCAAGTACAACTAACGTATAATTTACCCTACGCTACATCAATTGACTATTATGTTACATCTTTAGAAGGTAAATTATTAGATGATGGCGAAATTGTGGATTCAAAGCAAGGTGCAAATACGTTAAATTTCACCATAGAAAATGCAACAGAAAGTCAAACAATCATCATCACGTTTGTGTTTGATAAAAAATACTATGTATCAAAAAAAATACTAAGAAATTAAAATAGATAATCATGAAAAAAGTAATTTATGTCGCTTTAGTAGCACTATTCGCATTCCAAGTAAATGCACAAGAACCAAAACAACAAAAAAAAGCAAAAACGGAGAAATCGTGTTCAGCAGCTAATAAAAAAGGCGGATGTTGTTCTGATAATAAAACAAAAGATAATAAAGCTTCTTGTAGCGAATCAAAATCAGAAAAAAAATCTTCTTGTTGTTCATCTAAGAAGTAAAGCAAAAAAAGAGGTTCCAGAGTGAGCCTCTTTTTTTTGTTACCTATGTTACCGTTGGATGTAACCTATGTTACTGAAAACTTTTTATTATGATTCTATATTTGCTTCATAAAAATTATCTATTATGAAGAAAATATATTATGTAGCATCATTTCTTCTCTTTGCATTAGCGCTAAATGCTCAAGATACCTTGGCAATTACTAAAGCGGATGTAATTAGTAAAGTGAAAGAAGGAAATTTACAAATAAAAATTGCTGAGAAAAATGTACAAGCTGCAAAAGCGGATTACAGACAATCGAATGCTATTTTTTTACCAAACATTACAGCTTCTCATACGGGTATAGTGACTACAAACCCATTAATGGCGTTTGGATCTAAATTGAATCAAGAAATTTTAACACAAGCGGATTTTAATCCAGCATTGTTAAACAATCCAGATCAAACACAAAACTTTGCGACAAAATTTGAATTTCAACAACCTTTAATTAATGTTGATGGTTTTTATGGAAGACAAGCTGCTAAAGCAAAAATGGAAGCCTATCAATTGCAAACAGAACGCACTAAAGAGTATTTAGAGTTAGAAATTAATAAAGCTTACATGCAATTGCAATTAGCGTATAAAGCAGTTGGTGTTTTGCAAAAAGCGGAAAGTACGGCTAAAGCGAATTTAAAATTAGTAGAGAATTATTTTAAAAACGGAATGCTGCAGAAAACTGATTTGTTAAATGTGCAAGTTCGTGTGAATGAAATTTCTAATCAATTGCAATATGCCAAATCGAATGTTCAAAATGCCTCAGATTACTTGGCTTTCTTATTAAATGAAGACACCAATGGAAAAGTGTACATGCCTTCAGAGGATTTAGATAGTCAAATTTCAATTGAGAAATTGGAAACTTCCTTATCTGAAAATAGAAAAGATATTCAGGCGATGCAAAAATCAACAGAAGCATATCAAAAAATGATGCTTTCATCTAAATCTGGATTTTTACCTAGATTGAATGCTTTTGGTAGTTATGAATTGTATGACCAACACATTTTTGCAACTGCAGCAAAAGGATATTTATTAGGTGCACAATTGTCTTGGAATTTATTTGATGGTTATAAAACGATAGGGAAAACAGAAAAAGCAAAAGCCGATTTTCAAAAGGCAGAAGTAGAAGCCGATCAGTATAAAAAACAAAGTCAGTTAGAATTAAATAAAACCGTGCGTCAATTAAAAGATGCAGAAAATAAAGTGAACTTGTCTAAGTTAGCATTGGAGCAGTCTCAAGAAGCATTTAGAATTAGAGAAAATAGATTTAAACAAGGCTTAGAAAAAACTACCGATTTATTGTTGTCGGAAACTCAAATGGCTCAAAAAGAATTGGAACACTTACAAGCCGTTTTCGAATATAATTTCACTAAAAGTTATGTACAGTTTTTAACTAAATAAAAAAATATAAATATGAAGAATATATTATCAATACTAGCAATATCAACATTACTATTCACTTCTTGTAGTGGTGATAAAAAAGAAAAATCGGCAGAATTACAACCTGTTATTGTAAAAATAAATGGCAAATTAGACACAAATAATAGTCCTTTTGTAAATGCTAGCGGTAAAATTGAAGCAGAAAATAGCGCTAATTTAAGTACACGAATGATGGGTTATGTTACCAAACTACATGTTAAAGTAGGGCAAAATGTTCGCGCAGGACAATTATTAGTAAGTGTGAATAGTACTGATTTGCAAGCTAAAAAAGCTCAAGTAGATGCCTCTATCATCCAAGCACAAGCAGCATATACTAATGCAAAAAAAGATTATGATCGTTTTGTGAATTTGTTTGCCCAACAAAGTGCCTCACAAAAAGAATTGGATGACATGACAGCACGCTTTGAAATGGCAAAAGCTGGTTTAGAAGCGGCAAAACAAATGCGTAACGAAATTCAAGCGCAATTCTCCTATTCAAATATTACGGCTCCTTTTAGTGGAGTAGTAACCAATACTTTTGTTAAAGAAGGCGATATGGCCAATCCAGGTATGCCATTAGTGAGTGTAGAAGGTGCCACAAGATTACAAGTTGTTGCCATGGTTTCAGAAAGTGATATTGCTTATGTTAAACAAGGAATGACAGTAAAAGTAAATATTAAATCGTTAAACAAAGAAGTTACTGGAAAAGTATCTGAAATTAGTTTGTCTGCTAAAAATACAGGTGGTCAATATTTAGTTAAAGTGAATTTAAACCAACAAGATAAATCTATTTTATCAGGTATGTTTGTTAATGTTCAATTTCCAATTGAAAAAACTAAAGTTGTAGAAACCAACACTACTGAAAGAGTATTAATTCCAACATCGGCTTTGATAAAGCAAGGTCAATTATCAGGAGTGTATACAGTTGGAAACGGAAATGTAGCCATCTTGAGATGGTTAAGATTAGGAAAAACTTTTGGGAACCAAGTAGAAGTTTTATCGGGTTTATCTGCTAATGAAGCTTATATAGTGTCAGCAGACGGTAAGTTGTTTAACGGAGCAAAAATTCAATTAGCCAATTAATCAATAGGTTAATTTTAATTGACACCTTGTCTTAATAAAAAATAAAAATTATGGAAAAAGGAATATCAGGTAAAATAGCCAATTTTTTCATCAATTCGAAGCTAACCATTTTATTAATGGTAGCGCTGATGATAATTGGATCCTATAGTTCGTTCTTAATTCCTAGGGAAGAAGAACCACAAATAGCCATCCCTATGGCGGATGTAATGGTAGGGTACCCCGGCGCAAGCCCTTCAGAAGTGGAAAGTCGCGTGATCAAACCATTAGAGAAAGTAATTTCAAATATAAAAGGAGTAGAGCACGTTCATAGTATGGCTATGAATGGTCAAGCAATGATGATTGTTCAGTTTTATGTAGGAGAAGATATTGAACGTTCTTATGTTAAATTGTATGATGAGTTGATGAAGCATCAAGGGATTTTTCCTCAAGGGGTAATGCAACCTATGGTAAAAACACGTTCAATTGACGATGTGCCCATGATGGGGGTTACACTTTGGAGTGAAAAAATGGATGACTTTGAAATTCGTCAAGTGGCTGAAGAAGTAACCTCTGAAATTGAAAAAGTAAAAGATGTTGCAATTACAAAAGAAATTGGGGGAAGAAATCGAGAAGTAAAAGTCGTATTGGATAAAGATAAAATGGCTGAAAACAGTGTAGATGCTTTAGGTATTATGCAAATGATTCAAGCCAACAACGGAAGTGCCCAATCGGGTAGTTTTGTTCAAAAAGATCAAGAATTTTTAGTTACTACCGGACAATTTCTTTCTACTTCAGAAGATGTTGAAAATTTAGTTGTAGGGGTTAATCAAAACATGCCTGTTTATTTAAAACAAGTAGCTTCTGTTCAAGATGGACCTTCAACACCTAAAAGTTATGTGTCTTTTGGTTATGGAAAAGCCAATGAACAATTTGGTAAAAATCCATCGGAATATCCAGCAGTAACAATTTCAATAGCTAAAGTGAAAGGAGCGGATGCTATGAAAATTGCGGAAAAAATTGAAACGCGATTGGAACAATTGAAACAAAATTTAATATCTAACGATGTTCATGTTGAAGTTACTAGAAACTATGGAGAAACAGCTTCACACAAAGTAAGTGAATTGTTAATGCACTTAGGTGTAGCTATTATTGCGGTAACGGTTTTAGTAATGTTGGCTATGGGCTGGCGTGGTGGATTAGTAGTGTTCTTCTCTGTACCACTAACATTTGCTTTGACATTATTTAGTTATTATATGTTAGGTTATACATTAAATCGTATTACCTTATTTGCTCTGGTTTTTGTAGTTGGAATCGTGGTTGATGATAGTATTATTATAGCAGAGAATATGCATAGGCATTTCAAAATGAAAAAATTACCATTTAAAGATGCCGCAATCTATGCTATAAACGAAGTTGGAAACCCAACCATATTAGCCACTTTTACAGTTATTGCAGCAATATTGCCCATGGCATTTGTTTCTGGAATGATGGGACCATACATGAGTCCAATGCCAATTGGGGCTTCTATTGCTATGTTATTGTCTTTATTTGTAGCCTTAACGGTTACGCCTTATTTAGGTTATCATTTATTACATGAAAAAGAGGAACAAGAGCATAAAGAGGAAAAAGGATTGGAAACCAGCTGGATTTATAAAGTATATAAGAAAATGGAACAACCTTTATTGGAGAGTTCGGCTAAAAGAAATTTAATGTTTGCCATTACTATTTTCTTGCTTTTAGGCTCGGTTGCTATGTTCTTTACTAAATCGGTGGCAGTTAAGATGTTGCCTTTTGATAATAAAAATGAATTCCAAGTGGTAATTGACATGCCAGAAGGAACTACTTTGGAAAGAACAGCTGCAGTGACAAAAGAAATTGCACAATATGTTTCTACTATTCCTGAAGTAGTAAATTATCAAAATTATATTGGAACATCTGCACCTATCACTTTTAATGGATTAGTACGTCATTATGATATGCGTGGTGGTAGTAATATGGCCGATATTCAGGTGAATTTATTGCATAAAGAAGACCGCGATTTACAAAGTCATGATATTGCAAAAATTGTTCGTCCCGAAATTCAAAAAATTGCCAAAAAATACGGAGCAAATGTAAAAGTTATTGAAGTGCCACCAGGTCCACCTGTATTATCAACATTAGTGGCTGAGGTGTATGGTCCAGATTATAAAGAGCAAATAAAAGTTGCAAATCAAGTTAAAGATATTCTGAACAATACAACAGATATTGTAGATGTAGACTGGTATGTAGAAGATGCACAAACGGAATATAAATTAGAAGTAGATAAAGAAAAAGCCATGTTAAATGGTATTGCGCCGCAACAAGTGGTGGGTAATTTAACTTATCTGTTACGAGAGATGCCGGTGACCAATTTATACGATGAGCGCTCAAATGATCCTGTTGGTATTGTGATGGCCTTAGACGATAAAGATAAAACCTCTTTAGATGATTTAAAAAATTTAAAAATTAAGGGTAGTAGAGGAAATGTGGTACCGGTTAATGATTTGGTACAAGTGAAAAAAGATACCTTACAAAAAACCATATATAGAAAAGATCAAAAACGAGTGGTTTATGTAACTGGCGATATGGCAGGAGCATTAGAAAGTCCCGTATATGCTATTTTAGGAATGGAAGAGAAATTGCAAAAGATGCAATTACCTAAAGGCTACAAAGTAAACGAAATCTATATGGGGCAACCAGATGATGAAAGTGATTTTACTGTGAAATGGGATGGGGAATGGCAAATTACTCTTGAAGTATTTCGCGATTTAGGAGCTGCATTTTTAGTGGTGATCATCATTATTTACATGTTAATCGTTGGTTGGTTCCAAAACTTTAAAACACCTATAGTGATGATGGTAGCTATACCGCTTTCATTAGTAGGTATTGTTTTAGGACACTGGATGTTAGATGCTTATTTTACAGCTACTTCCTTTATTGGGATGATTGCTTTAGCAGGAGTTATGGTGAGAAATTCTGTATTGCTAATCGATTTTATTGAAATACGATTAAATGATGGAATTCCGATGAAACAAGCCATAATTGAAGCGGGTGCCGTAAGAACAACTCCAATTTTATTGACTACAGGAGCTGTTGTAATTGGAGCCTCAATTATATTGTTTGATCCAATTTTCCAAGGATTAGCGATTTCGTTAGTTGCTGGTGCCATAGTATCTACTTTATTAACCTTATTAGTAGTGCCGTTGATATATTATATCACCGAAAATAAGAAATGGGAAAACAAGTAATAAATACTTCTGCAGGGAATTAATTTCCTTGCAGGATATAAAAAAGTAACTTATGAAACTAGTAATTATAACAGCAATTTCAGAATTTAAAAAGGATATTATTAAAATGTTTAAAAATACTGAAATAAAGGCATTTACTTACAAAGAAGTAACTGGATTTAAAGATGTATCTGAAGAGAATGTGGGTACCAATTGGTTTGGTTCAGAAATGAATGAAACACCGTCAATTATGTTTTATGTTTTTTTAAATGAAAATCAAACAGCATTACTTTTTCAATCGGTAACTTCTTTCAATGCATCACAAAATGTATCATCTAAAATTCATTTTGCGTCATTAACCATAGATCAAATTAACAACTAAAAATATTAATATGAAAAATAGAATTATTAGAGCTATTGCAGGGTCATTTATTTTAATCAGTTTAGTATTGGCTCATTATGTGAATCCAAATTGGTATTGGTTTACTGCTTTTGTTGGTTTTAACCTATTACAATCTTCTATAACTAAATGGTGTTTAATGGAAGATATTTTAACAAAATTAGGTGTAAAAGATTAAATACATACTTTTTTTCATAATTTTACGTTATAAATAAAATGGAAAATTATGAAAAGAATAAAAATTTTGTCACTTTTACTGTTGGTTTTAGTATTTAGTTTCGCATCAATGTGTAGTGATGATGATGATAATGTTACTCCAACAAATGTAAATCAAAATCAAGTGATTAATACAGTTATGTCGGGAACATGGCGTATTACCAATTATGTAGATTCGGGCACAAATGAAACGTCAAATTATGCGGGTTATAATTTTACATTTGCAGCCGGAAATGTGCTAACTGCTGTAGGTGGTGGTGCAACTTATAACGGTACTTGGTCTGTTACAGATTCAAATAGTAATGATGATACATTAAATGATTTAGATTTTAATATTGCATTTTCTACACCTGCAATTTTATTAGATTTGTCAGATGATTGGGATATTGTCTCTAGAACAGATACTAAAATTGAGTTAGTAGATGTTAGTGGAGGAGGTAGTGGAACAGATTATTTAACGTTTGAAAAAAATTAAGAAAATTTTATAACATACTTTAAATTGTTTTAATATCTTTGAAATTATAGAAATAAATTAAAAATTTAAATATTATGAAAAAAGTAGTATCAGTAGTTGCTTTAATGGCATTTATGGTTTCAACTGCATCAGTTGTAGATTTTAAAGAAAAAGAAAAAGAGAAAAAAACTACTAAAACTGAAAAATCATGTTGTTCAGATAAAAAAGCAGCTGATAAAAAATCTTGCTCAACTGCAGAGAAAAAATCTTGTTGTTCAAAAAAATAATCAGTAAAGATTTTAATAAATAAGCCGTTTAAGAAATTAAACGGTTTTTTTATTTCAATATATTTAATACTTCTCAATCAATTTCTTAAATTTGCACCTCATTAAAATTTATACAAAACATGTTTGATAATCTTACCGATAAGTTAGATAAGGCATTCCATATATTAAAAGGTCACGGAAAAATTACCGATGTAAATGTAGCGGACACTTTAAAAGAAGTGCGAAGAGCATTGTTAGATGCCGATGTGAACTTTAAAATTGCAAAAGATTTTACTACTAGAGTAAAAGAAAAAGCAATTGGTGAAAATGTATTGACCACTCTACAACCAGGTCAATTAATGGTTAAAATCGTAAAAGACGAATTAACTGAATTAATGGGTGGTGAAGTAAGTGGTGTGAATTTGTCTGGAAATCCTTCAATCATTTTGATGTCAGGACTTCAAGGGTCTGGAAAAACTACATTTTCTGGTAAATTAGCGAATTTCTTAAAAACTAAAAAGTCTAAAAAACCTTTATTGGTTGCTTGTGATATTTATCGTCCTGCTGCTATTAATCAGTTACATGTAGTAGGTGAGCAAATAGGGGTTGAGGTGTATTCAGAACCTGAAAATAAAAATGCTGTGGAAATTGCTCAAAATGCAATAAAACATGCAAAGGCAAATGGATTTAATGTGGTGATTGTCGACACAGCGGGTCGTTTGGCAGTAGATGAAGAAATGATGAATGAAATTGCAAATGTTCATGCTGCAATTCAACCACAAGAAACTTTGTTTGTTGTAGATTCAATGACAGGTCAAGATGCTGTTAATACGGCAAAAGCATTTAATGACCGTTTGAATTTTGACGGAGTTGTTTTAACTAAATTAGATGGTGATACACGTGGTGGAGCTGCTATTTCTATCAAATCTGTTGTAAATAAACCTATTAAGTTTATAGGTACAGGAGAAAAAATGGATGCTATCGATGTGTTTTATCCAGATCGTATGGCAGATCGTATCTTGGGGATGGGAGATGTAGTGTCTTTAGTAGAAAGAGCACAAGCACAATACGATGAAGAAGAAGCAAGAAAATTACAAAAGAAAATTGCTAAAAATGAATTTGGATTTGATGATTTCTTAAACCAAATTCAACAAATAAAGAAGATGGGAAGCATGAAAGATCTTGTAGGCATGATTCCTGGTGCTGGTAAAGCATTAAAAGATGTCGAGATCAATGATGATGCTTTTAAACATGTAGAGGCAATTATACAATCCATGACACCAAAAGAAAGAAGTAAGCCTTCTATAATTGATGTGAAAAGAAAACAACGCATTGCGAAAGGTTCAGGTAGAAAGATAGAAGAAGTAAATCAATTGATGAAACAATTCGACCAAATGAGTAAAATGATGAAAATGATGCAAGGTGGCGCTGGAAAAAATCTCATGAAGATGATGGGTGGAATGAAAGGAATGAACTAAAAATATAAAGACGCGACCAATTGCGTCTTTTTTTATTGAATAATACACAACTAAATATTTAACAAATGCAACTACTAGACGGTAAAAAAGTATCTGAAGACATTAAGAATGAAATTGCGGCTGAAGTTCAAAAAATGAGAGATAAAGGAGAAAAAGTCCCTCATTTAGCAGCAATTATTGTAGGTAATGATGGTGCAAGTTTAACTTATGTTGGAAGTAAAGTAAAAGCTTGTGAACGAGTGGGTTTTGAATCTACCTTAATCAAAATGCCAAGTACAACTTCTGAAAAAGAGTTATTAAAAAAGATTGAAGAATTAAATCAGGATACAAATATTGATGGATTTATCGTTCAATTACCTTTACCTCCACAAATAGATACGCAAGAAGTTTTAATGGCTATTGATCCTTCTAAAGATGTGGATGGATTCCATCCTGAAAACTTTGGAAAAATGGCCTTAGATATGAGTACATTCATCCCAGCAACTCCTTTCGGAATTTTAGAATTATTGGAAAGGTATAATGTTCAAACTCAAGGGAAACATACTGTAGTGATTGGAAGAAGCCATATTGTAGGCAGACCAATGAGTATATTAATGGGGAGAAAAGGGTTTCCGGGGAATTCAACAGTTACGTTGACGCACAGTCATACCAAAAATCTAAATCAAATTACTTCCCAAGCTGATATTGTTATTTCGGCTTTAGGAGTTCCTAATTTCTTAAAAGCAGAAATGATTAAAGATGATGCGGTTATAATTGACGTAGGAATTACTCGAGTTGAAGATCCTACAACCGAAAAAGGATACAAAATTGTTGGAGATGTAGATTTTGAAAATGTTTCAAAGAAAGCTTCATACATAACTCCAGTACCAGGAGGTGTTGGTCCAATGACTATAGCAATGCTTTTGAAAAATACACTATTAGCTAGAGAAAATGGAATAAAATAAATAAAGCCCTTCAAAGGGCTTTATTTATTTTATAAAATATAATTTTTTACTTTTTAAAATGTAATAAGCAAACACAATTCCTGCAATTGCTAAAATTACAAGGTTAGTATCAATTGGTGCCGCTGGTGGATCTGGATCAGCAGGAGGATCAACTGGCTGAGCACTTGCTAAAAAACTAATGAATGTTAAAAATACACTTAGGTATAATTTAAGTAAATTATTCTTCATGTTTATATGTTTAGAAGTTGGGGTTACTTTATTTAGAATGCAATTTTAAAAAAAAAATATCAATTAGCGAAGTCATTTTTAAAAAAAATCAAAAAATGTTGTGAAATTTATTTTTAAACGAATTAAAAAATTAAAATTAAATTCTAAATTTAAGTTAATATGTATAGATATAGTTGTTTAATTACAATCATTTTATATTTTTGCTTGTTACTTAATTAATCATATAAATTAAAATGAGAATTAAATTATTTTTTATTGGATTATTGTTTTTAGCTTCTTCTCAAATTTTTGCTCAAAATTCTAAAGAAGTACTATTTACTATTGAAGATAAACCCTACTATTCCGATGAATTTATCAGAATTTACAAAAAGAATTTAGATTTAGTTAAAGATGATTCTCAAAAAGATTTGAATCAATATTTAGAATTGTTCCTTGGTTATAAATTAAAAGTAAACAAAGCTTACAAATTAGGTTTACATTTAAACTCTAAATATCAAAATGAATTGTCTTCGTACAGAAATCAATTGTCAAAAAATTATATGAATGATTCTAAAGTAACTTCTCAATTAATTGAAGAAGCGTATTCTAGAAATTTAAAAGAAATAAGAGCGTCTCATATACTTATATCTGTTGATGAAAGTGTTAAAGGTGCAGATACCTTAGCTTTTTACAACAGAGCCTTAGAAATTAAAAAAAGAATTGAAAAAGGAGAAGCATTTGAAGAAGTTGCCCAAAAAGAGTCTCAAGACCCATCAGTTAGAGAAAACAAAGGCGATTTAGGTTATTTTACTGTTTTTAGAATGGTGTACCCTTTTGAATCGGCTGCTTATAAAACACCAGTTGGAAAAATTTCAAATCCAGTTCGTACCCGTTTTGGCTATCATTTAATTAAAGTTACTGATAAAAGGGATAACAGAGGTGAAATTACCGTTGCACACATAATGTTAATGAAGCCTGAGGAAAATACACCCGAAGCCATTTCAAAAGTTAAACAAACTATAGATGAAATCTATGCAAAAATTCAACAAGGAGAAAATTTTGAAGCTCTAGCTGGACAGTTTTCGGATGACAAATCTTCAGCTGCAAAAGGCGGACAATTACAACGTTTTGGTTCAGGACAATTAAGTTCTGAAGAGTTTGAAACAGTTGCTTTTGGTTTAAAAGAAAAAGGTGAGATTTCTAAACCTTTTGAAACACAATTTGGTTGGCATATTGTAAAATTAATTGAAAAACATCCTATTCAATCAATTGAGCAAATGAAAAATGAACTTGAGAACAAAATCAAAAGAGATGAGCGATCAATGATTATCACAACTTCATTAGCTCAAAAATTGAAAGCAAAATATTCGTTTGAAACATTAGCAAAAGAATATAAAAATGTAGAAAAAATTGTTAACGATAACATTTACAGTCAAACTTGGGAAATTCCAGCGGAAAAAGAGAATATTAAAGGAGATATAGCAATTATTGATAAAACAAAGAAATTACCAACACCAAGTTTTGTTAATTATATAAATTCTCAACAAAAAAATAAATTGACTACTAAACCGATCAAAAAATTAGTAGCAGAACTTTTTGAAAATTGGAAAAATGAACAATTGATTACTTATTATAATGAAAATTTAGAAAATGAGTTTCCTGAATTTAAACATATTATGGATGAGTACAGAGATGGTTTATTGTTGTTTGATTTAATGGAAAAAGAAATTTGGAATAAATCAAAATCAGATACAATTGGATTAAAAGATTTTTATAATGTTCATATGGATAATTATAAATGGAAAAAAAGATATGATGTTGATATTCTATCTTCTACAGATGATAAAGTAATTGAAGCTGCCAAAAAATATCTAGAAAAGGGTAAATCTTTAGATTATATTAAAGAAAAATTAAATAAAGAGGGCAAAATAGTTGTAATGGTTAAATCTGGTTTATACGAAGAAGATTATGATGTTTTAAAGAAAATGTCAAATCTACAACAAGGTATTAATCCAGTTACAAAAGATGGAAGTTATAATTTCTTGGTTAGGATAAATAAAATTAAGCAACCAGAGGTTAAAACAATTGATGAATGTAAGAGTAAATTAATTAATGATTATCAACAATATTTGGAAGCAACATGGGTTGATAATTTGAAAAAAGAGTTTACCTACAAAGTAAATCAAGAAGTTTTTGAAAAAATAAAAGCACAATTAATTAAATAATGAAATTGTTGAAGAGCTATTTATTTATGATTGTTTTTTTGGTTGCCTGTTCTAAGTCATCACAAAAAAATAATTCTGAAGCAATAGCTAGGGTAAATGATAACTATTTATATCGTTCTGATTTAGAAAATTTAGTTCCTCCCGGTTCTTCAAAAAAAGACAGTATTGCTATAGTAAAAGATTTTATTACTAGATGGGCTATACAACAATTATTGATGAATAAAGCAGAGAAAAACATCAGTAAATCAAAACAACAAGAATTGGATGAATTAATTAGTCAGTATAAAAATGATTTGTATACCAAGTCTTATTTGGAAGAACTAGTAATGACAAAAATTGATACGGTCATTTCAAATGAAGAAATTGAAAAATACTATAATGAGCATAAAAATAATTTTAAAACAACTGAACCCTTAGTTAAACTTAGATACATTAATTTAATAAAAGGGAATGTAAAATTTGCAACAATAAACAGTAAGTTTTTAAACTTTTCAAAAAAAGACAAGTTAGATTTACAAAAATTGGCCATTCAGTTTAAAAATTATGCTTTCAATGATAGTATTTGGGTTGATATAAATCAAGTATATGAAAAATTACCTTTTATCAATCAAGAAAATAAAGATAAATTTGTATCGGCAGGAATAGCCTATCAATACACAGATTCAAATTTAGTATGGATGGTTAAAGTAAAAGATGTAGTAGAAAAAAATAATGTTGCTCCACTACAATACATTCAGCCTACTATAAAACAAATAATATTAAATAATAGAAAAACAGATTTAATAAATAAAATTCAAACAGAAATAACAAATGACGCCATTAAAGACAATGATTTCGAGATTTTTAAATAAGACTATTTTAAGTGTTGTAGTGTTCGTTTTAGGAACTATAATGACTACAGCTCAAAATAAGCAAAAAGTAGATGGAGTAGCAGCTGTAGTTGGTGATTTTATCGTGTTAGATTCAGATATTGATTTAATGTATATGGAATTGCAAGCACAAGGAATTGATACAAAAAATATAACTCGTTGTGAATTATTAGGTAATCAATTAGAAGAAAAATTATTTGCACATCAAGCTATTCAAGATAGTATTGTTGTAACTGATGAAGAAGTGAATCAGTTTATTGATCAGCAATTAAATTCAATGGTGGAACAAATTGGCTCAAAACAAAAAGTATACGATTATTACAAGAAAAAAGATGAGCAAGATTTTAGAAGTTATTTCTCTGAAATTGTAAAAATGAATAAGTTGTCCTCTCAAATGAAAAGAAAAATAGTTGATGATGTAACTATTACGCCAGAAGAAGTAAAACAATTTTATAATGGAATTCCAAAAGATGAAATCCCAACAATTGGTGCTGAAATAGAAATTGCTCAAATTACGATACAACCTGTTATTACAAAGGAAGATAAGCAAATTGTAATTGATAAATTAAAAAGTATTAAAAAAGATATTTTAGATGGGACTTCTAGTTTTACAAGTAAAGCTGTAATTTATTCAGAAGATCCAGGTTCAAGTTCTAATGGAGGATATTATAAAATTAATAAAAAAACACAATTTGTTAAAGAATTTAAAGAAGTTGCCTTCCGATTAAATGAAGGTGAAATATCTGAACCATTTGAAACAGAATTTGGTTTTCATATCATTCAAGTAGATAAAATCATTGGTCAAGATGTAGAATTGCGTCATATCTTAATTTCTCCAAAAGTAACTACTCAAGCAGTTAAAGACGCCTCTGCTAAAATTGAAGATATTAAAGCTAAAATCGAAAGAGGTGAAATTACTTTTGAAGAAGCAGCAAAAACATCATCAGATGATAAAGACACAAAAAATAATGGCGGAGTATTGTTAAATCCTCGAACTTCTGAACCTAAATTTGAAGTGTCTAAATTAGATCCTTCGTTGTATAATCAAGTGAATGGATTAAACCAAGGTGATGTGTCTCAAGTTTTGGTTGATCAAACACCACAAGGTTCTAAATTCTTTAAGATTTTAAAAATTAACAAAAAAACGGAAGAACATAAAGCAGATTTTTCTTCAGATTATTTAAAAATTAAAGAATTAGCATTAACGGATAAACAATTTAAACAGGTTGCTAAATGGATGACGGAAAATATCGAAAAGAACTATGTTAAAATCAATGGTGAGTATAAAAATTGTACTTTTACTAATAATTGGTTAAAAAAATAATTTCTATAAAATTTTGTATTTATGTCTGATGTAGCAGCTATAGAAAAATTAGTCCAAAAACAAAAAGAATTAAAGCAAGAAATTGCAAAAATTATTGTAGGGCAAGATGAAGTAATTAATCAAATAGTATTAAGTGTCTTTTCGGGTGGTCATGCTTTGTTAGTTGGAGTTCCTGGATTAGCAAAAACACTTATGGTTAATACAATTTCGCAAGCTCTTGGGTTAAATTTTAAACGAATTCAGTTTACTCCAGATTTAATGCCGTCTGATATTTTAGGAAGTGAAATTTTAGATGAAACTAGAAATTTTAAATTTATCAAAGGACCTATTTTTTCAAATATTATCCTAGCTGATGAAATAAATCGTACACCGCCTAAAACGCAAGCAGCTTTGTTAGAAGCCATGCAAGAGAAATCGGTTACAGTTGCGGGGCATCATTATAAATTAGATTTACCTTTTTTTGTATTAGCAACTCAAAATCCTATTGAACAAGAAGGGACTTATCCACTACCCGAAGCGCAATTAGACCGCTTTATGTTTGCAATTAAATTAGATTATCCATCTTTTGAAGAAGAAGTGCAAGTTGTTAAAGCCACTACATCAAATAGTACGATTACTGTAAATGCATTATTTTCTGCTGAAGAAATAATTGATTATCAAAATTTGATAAGAAAAATACCTGTAACTGATAATGTAATTGAATATGCTGTTTCTTTGGTTTCAAAAACAAGACCTAATAACCCATTGGCAACAGATTTTGTTAAAAATTATTTAGATTGGGGTGCAGGTCCTCGTGCTTCACAAAGTTTAATTTTAGCTGCAAAGACACATGCTGCAATTAACGGTAAATTTTCTCCTGATATTGAAGATGTTCAAGCAGTAGCTTTCGGAATTTTGCGACATAGAATTGTGAAAAATTATAAAGCAGATGCTGAAGGAATTACAGAAGAAGATATTATTCAAAAATTATTTTAAAATATAAAAGTGCTTTTGAGCACTTTTTTTAGCATTTATATGAAAAAGTTAGTTGCCTTTTTTCTCCTTTTTTTATTTTCATTTCAACAACAAGAAGAAGTGTTGCATACCATTGTGGGCAAAACTTCCTATCCTTTTTGGATTCAAGTGCCTAAAAATGAAACAAAAGATAAATTACCTATTTTAATTTTTTTACATGGCAAAAGTTTATCAGGAACCGATATTAATCGAGTGAAACGTTATGGCGTTTTACGAGCTATTGAGAAGGGAAGAAAAATTAATGCAATCGTCGTGGCACCTCAATTAGCTAATGGTTCTTGGAATCCAGATAAAGTTTTAGAAATTTTAGACTACGTTCAAAAAAACTATGAAACAGATACGCAACGTGTGTATGTGTGCGGAATGAGTTTAGGAAGTTATGGGACCATGCATTTTGTGGGTAAATATCCTGACAGAGTAACCGCAGCAGTATCCATTTGTGGTGGTGGAAACACGGCAGATGCTTGTAGGTTATCAAAAGTTCCTATTTGGATTCAACATGGAGACAAAGATTTTATTGTTCACATGAAAGAATCGCAAAAAATTTATAATGCTATCAAACAATGTGATGAAAAGGCAGATGTTACTTTAACCATTATTCCTGGAGGGAATCATGGTAATGTTGAAAGTTTATTCCATCAAGACGCTTTATATGATTGGTTGTTTAAACATAAAAAAACTAATTAATCTTAGCATCTAATTCAGCATCGTAAAAAAATAAAAACATACTGCCCATCATGTCTTGTGCTTCTTTAGAAGTATTGTTGCAAGTTAAAACCATTTCATAATCATGATTAGGAAACAACCAGACTCCTATTGATGAGCTAAAAACTTCAATTTTGTCTAATCCTATGGTTTTCTTATGATTCTGTACGGCACAAGTTACGATCATTTTACCGTCTGTTTTATCATAAATACCAATTGATGTAGTAAAAGGATGAACATGGGGTGCAGCAAAATGTAGTCGCATAGGTTTTTCTAATGCTAAGTGTTCGTTAATAGAACTTTTATAGGTCATTTTACCAAGTGGTATTTTCCAGTGCCCCGATAATTTTTGTCCACTAGCATCAGTATAGGTGTGATTTTTAGTTTCTACTGGAATACATTGGTCACTCCCATGATCCAAAGGTTGTTTGTTTGGATTAAATTCATCAAAAGGTAATTGTATGAAAGCGGTTTTGCTTAGTAAAGGTTTCATTTTTTTCGCACCATCTTCATAAGATATTGCAACTTTGTGTTTTACTTTCTTATTTATTTTTGAAATGTTATGATTTAATGTTTGGGTAGTAACATATAAAAAATCGTTGCCATGAACAGGAACGGCATAACCTTTTGGGAAATCAAATTTTTCTAATCCATGGGATAAAGAAGTTAAACGCGGGTATTGTTTTCCAATTCTATTTTTTAAACCAAAATTTTCATAATATACGGCATCATTAATGTCAACATTCATATGACAAATAAAATCATTGGACAATTCCTCTTGAGTTTCAACATCTAAAGCTTTTATTTCAAAACCGGTTATCCAAAGTAACTCATTTTTTTGATTTAATTGTATATATCTAGAGGCTTTTGGCCCTTCCATAGATTTGTATATACCATCAATCAAAAAGGTTGGAGATTCCATTTCATAAATATTTGCGTGATTGTAAACCAACCAATCACTGTTTAATATTCCAGTTGTATGAAAAAAATAGGTTTTAACAATTGCCTTATGTCTATTGGAAAGCTGGGAATAAATAAGTGTTCCAAAAAGTAAGGAAAGAAAAAGGCTAAACGCTATATATTTGTATATCTTTGATTTTTGGAACATCCATTTTGAATTTACATCACAAAAATAATAGAAATGAGTCAAGAAAAACAACAAAGTGAACGAATCTTTGGTTTAGATGTTGTTCGTGCTTTAGCAATTAGTATGGTTGTGTTTTCACATATTTATTATCTAATCGATAGTACGAATCCTTTGTTTATATCGTTAAGCGGATTGTTTGGTTTTGCAGGTGTAGAATTGTTTTTTGTGTTAAGTGGTTTTTTAATTGGAGGAATAATTTTAAAATTATATTTATCCAATGCTTTTACAATTTCTACCATTTTTAATTTTTTAAGAAGAAGATGGATGAGAACCTTGCCAAATTATTATGTAGTTTTGGTACTCAATATTTTAGTAGGTTTAAGTATTGGGTATTCAATGAAGGAAGTTTGGCGGTATTTTTTTTTCATTCAAAATTTCTCTACTAATCACCTAACTTTTTTTTCAGAATCTTGGAGTTTAAGTATAGAGGAGTGGACTTATTTGATAACTCCTTTTTTGTTTTTTCTTAGTTTTAAAGTATTTAAAAATAAAAAAAAAGGATTTATTATTACAACAGTTCTAGTCATTTCAATTTTTCATTTTTTACGATATTCGTTGAGCCAAAATCATCTCATTATCAATATGAAGCAGTGGAATGAAGAGGTAAAATCTTTAGTTATATATCGAATTGATGCTATTTTAATGGGCTTTATTTTAGCATGGATGAATTATTTTTATCAAAACAGTTTAAAAAAATACAGTGTTTACCTTTTTATAGTTGCAGTTCATCTTTTCTTTTTACAGTTTGTTGCTATGAATGTGATGGGTTTTGATATAGTCTCAAGTCCAAATTATTTTATCATATTTTATTTTACTTTATCCTCGGTAACCTTTGCATTTACATTGCCTGTTTTTATTTTTTGGGTTTCAAGTAAAGGATTTATATCTAAAATTATTAATGGAGTAAGTAAACTGTCGTATAGTGTTTATTTAGTTCACTATAGTTTGGTTACTGTTTTGTTTAAATATTTGAAAGTAAATTACCTGCAAGATATACCCTCTTTGTTACTGATAATGATTTATTTGTTCATTGTTTTTTTAGTTGCGTATTTATTGTACCATTTTATAGAAAAACCTATAATGCAAAAACGCTAGTTTTTTATCAATTTGACAAAATGCCTAGGTCTTTTTTTAGAAATTCTTAATAAGATTTTGAAAAATTAATAATTCTTAAAAAATCGTCTATTTTAAAGCGTTTTATTGCGCTTAATTTATCAAAATAGAATAATTATAAATAATATTTCTTTGAATATGGATTTTTATTAAAAATTTTTTAATCTCAATTCAAATGGTTAAATTTGTGTCGCTTTAAAAAAAACAAATCAACTTAAACATAGAAAAGAAAAATTAAAATGAGTATTTATAGCGACTACATTAAAGAGATTGAAGAAAGAAAAGTACAAGGTCTTCATCCAAAACCAATTGATACTGCTGAATTATTAAGTGAGATTATAACTCAAATTAAAGATGTAAATAATGTAAATAGAGAAGATTGTTTGAAATTTTTTATTTACAATACATTACCTGGAACAACTCCTGCGGCGGGTGTTAAAGCAAAATTTTTAAAAGAAATTATTTTAGGAGAAGAAAATGTGGCTGAAATTACGCCAGATTTTGCTTTTGAATTACTTTCTCACATGAAAGGTGGACCTTCGATTGCTGTTTTATTAGATTTAGCATTAGGTCAACATGCGGAAATTGCAAAACAAGCGGCTGAAGTATTAAAAACACAGGTGTTTTTATATGAAGCCGATACAGATCGTTTGAAAAATGCTTATGCAGAAGGAAATGGTATTGCAAAAGAAATTTTAGAAAGTTATGCTAAGGCAGAATTCTTCACTAAATTACCAGAAGTACCAGAAGAAATTAAAGTGGTAACTTTTATTGCTGGGGAAGGTGATATTTCTACGGATTTATTATCTCCAGGAAATCAAGCACACTCTCGTTCTGATCGTGAATTGCACGGAAAATGTATGATTACTCCTCAAGCACAAGAGGAAATTAAAGCTTTACAAGCGCAACACCCTGATAAAAGTGTGATGTTGGTAGCTGAAAAAGGAACTATGGGTGTAGGTTCATCTCGTATGTCGGGTGTTAATAACGTGGCACTTTGGACAGGAAAGCAAGCAAGTCCTTATGTACCATTTGTAAATATCGCTCCAATTGTAGCTGGTACAAACGGTATATCACCTATTTTCTTGACTACTGTTGACGTAACGGGTGGTATTGGAATTGATTTGAAAAACTGGGTGAAGAAAACGGATGAAAATGGTGAAGTTGTTCGTGGTGAAAACGGAGAACCTGTTTTAGAGCAAAAATATTCTGTAGCAACGGGTACTGTATTAACAATTAATACGAAAACAAAAAAACTATATAATGGAGACCAAGAGTTAATTGATATTTCAAGATCTTTTACTCCTCAAAAAATGGAATTCATCAAAGCAGGAGGGTCTTATGCAATTGTTTTTGGTAAAAAAATCCAAACGTTTGCTGCTAAAACATTAGGAATTGAAGCGCCTGTGGTTTTTGCTCCTTCTAAAGAAATTTCAAACGAAGGTCAAGGGTTAACAGCAGTAGAAAAAATCTTTAATAGAAATGCAGTAGGAACTACTCCTGGAAAAGTTTTACATGCAGGATCAGATGTTCGTGTAACTGTAAATATTGTTGGTTCTCAAGATACAACAGGTTTAATGACTGCTCAAGAGTTAGAATCAATGGCAGCTACAGTTATTTCTCCTATTGTAGATGGAGCTTATCAATCGGGTTGTCATACAGCTTCTGTTTGGGATAAAAAAGCGCAAACTAATATTCCGAAATTAATGAAGTTCATGAATGATTTCGGTTTAATTACAGCTCGTGATCCTAAAGGTGTTTATCATTCAATGACAGACGTTATTCATAAAGTTTTAAATGATATTACGGTAGATGACAGAGCCATTATTATTGGTGGAGATTCACATACACGTATGTCTAAAGGTGTGGCATTTGGGGCCGATTCAGGTACTGTTGCATTAGCTTTAGCTACCGGTGAAGCATCAATGCCAATACCAGAATCTGTTAAAGTAACCTTTAAAGGTGAAATGAAATCGTATATGGATTTCCGTGATGTAGTTCATGCTACGCAAGCGCAAATGTTACATCAGTTTGGTGGTGAAAATGTATTCCAAGGAAGAATCATTGAGGTACATATCGGTACATTAACTGCAGATCAGGCCTTTACATTTACAGATTGGACGGCTGAAATGAAAGCGAAAGCATCCATCTGTATTTCAGAAGATGAAACCTTAATTGAGTCATTAGAAATTGCTAAATCTAGAATCCAAATCATGATTGATAAGGGAATGGATAATGCTAATAAAGTGCTTCAAGGTTTAATTGATAAGGCAAATAAAAGAATTGCAGAAATCCGTTCTGGTGAGCAACCAGCTCTTAAACCAGATGCCAATGCAAAATATTATGCTGAAGTTGTGGTGGATTTAGATGTTATTGCTGAACCAATGATTGCTGACCCAGATGTAAACAATAAAGACGTATCTAAACGTTATACACACGATACCATTCGTCCTTTATCGTTCTATGGTGGAGATAAAAAAGTAGATTTAGGATTTATCGGTTCTTGTATGGTGCATAAAGGCGATATGAAAATTTTAGCTCAAATGCTTAAAAATATCGAAGCTCAACAAGGTAAAGTGGAATTTAAAGCGCCATTAGTTGTTGCTCCTCCAACTTACAATATTGTTGACGAATTAAAAGCAGAAGGTGATTGGGAAGTATTACAAAAATATTCTGGCTTCGAATTTGATGATAACAATCCAAAAGCAGTTGCGCGTACGGAATATGAAAATATGTTATACTTAGAGCGTCCTGGTTGTAACTTATGTATGGGTAATCAAGAAAAAGCTGCTAAAGGAGATACTGTTATGGCTACATCAACTCGTTTGTTCCAAGGACGTGTGGTTGAAGATTCAGCTGAGAAAAAAGGAGAATCGTTACTTTCTTCTACTCCAGTGGTTGTATTATCTACAATTTTAGGACGTACACCTTCAATTGAAGAGTATGTTAAAGCAGTTGAGGGAATTAACTTAACTAAATTTGCTCCATCACATAAATTATTAGTTGGATAATTGTACTTTAATTTATTAACAAATATTTAAGCCTGAGTTTTAAACTCAGGCTTTTTTTATTTTGTAAATTAGTAAATATTTATAAAACACATACTTATGGCTTTTGATATTGAAATGATTGAAAAAGTGTATTCTAATTTGACTAGTCGTGTGGATAAAGCAAGAGCACTAGTAGGAAGACCACTTACATTAACTGAAAAAATTTTATATTCCCATTTATGGGAGGGAGTTCCTTCAATTGTTTATGAGCGTGGAAAGGATTATGTTGATTTTGCTCCAGATAGAGTTGCTTGTCAAGATGCAACAGCTCAAATGGCATTATTGCAATTTATGCATGCAGGAAAAAGTAAAGTCGCAGTTCCTACTACTGTGCATTGTGATCACTTAATTCAAGCACGAGATGGTGCAAAACAAGACTTGGCTTTTGCTAATAAACAATCAAAAGAAGTTTTTGACTTTTTATCTTCTGTTTCCAATAAATACGGCATTGGTTTTTGGAAACCAGGTTCTGGAATTATTCACCAAATTGTTTTAGAAAATTATGCATTTCCAGGTGGAATGATGATAGGGACTGATTCCCATACTGTAAACGCTGGAGGTCTTGGAATGTTGGCAATTGGTGTGGGTGGTGCAGACGCTGTTGATGTAATGTCGGGCATGTCATGGGAATTAAAATTTCCTAAATTAATAGGTGTGAAATTAACAGGTAGGTTAAATGGTTGGACAGCTCCTAAGGATGTTATTTTAAAAGTAGCAGATATTTTAACGGTTAAAGGTGGAACAGGTGCAATTCTAGAATATTTTGGAGAGGGCGCAAAAGCAATGTCTTGTACTGGTAAAGGAACCATTTGTAATATGGGAGCAGAAATAGGTGCGACTACTTCAACTTTTGGTTATGATGATTCCATGAGGAGATATTTAACAGCAACTGGTCGACAAGATGTAGTGGATGCCGCAGATAAAGTTGCATCTTATTTAACAGCTGATGAAGAAGTGTATGCTAATCCAGAGCAGTATTTTGATCAATTGATTGAAATTAATCTGTCTGAACTAGAGCCTCATATTAACGGACCTTTCACACCAGATCGAGGTACACCTGTTTCTAAAATGAAAGAAGAAGCCGCTAAAAATGATTGGCCTATTAAAGTTGAGTGGGGATTAATTGGTTCTTGTACTAATTCATCTTATGAAGATATGTCTAGAGCTGCATCAATTGTAGAACAAGCTGTTGCGTATGGTATAACTCCTAAAGCTGAATTTGGAATTAATCCAGGTTCTGAACAAATTAGATTTACAATTGAAAGGGATGGAATTCTTGCTACTTTCGAAAAAATGGGTACAAAAGTATTTACTAATGCTTGCGGACCTTGCATAGGGCAGTGGGACAGAGCAGGTGCGGAAAAACAAGAAAAAAATACAATTGTTCATTCTTTTAATAGAAATTTCTCAAAACGTGCAGATGGTAATCCGAATACGCATGCTTTTGTAACTTCGCCAGAAATGGTTGCTGTACTGGCTATATCGGGTCGTTTAGATTTTAATCCAATAACTGATACGCTAATCAATGATAATGGAGAAGAAGTGAAATTCTTACCTCCCCAAGGGGAAGAGTTGCCAACAAAAGGATTTGCCGTTGATGATCCCGGATTTCAAGCCCCAGCAGCAGATGGTTCATCAGTGGAAGTTATAGTTTCACCAACTTCGGATCGATTACAATTATTAGCTCCGTTTGCGCCTTGGGATGGCAAAAATATAACAGGAGCAAAGTTGTTAATAAAAGCTTATGGAAAATGTACCACCGATCATATTTCAATGGCAGGACCTTGGTTGCGTTATCGTGGTCATTTAGATAATATTTCCAATAATATGCTTATAGGAGCTGAAAATGCTTTTAATGGAAAAGTAAACTCGGTAAAAAATCAATTAACAGGAGTTTACGACGAAGTGCCAAAAGTGCAAAGAGCCTATAAAGTAGCCGGAATTCCTTCTATTGTTGTGGGTGATCACAATTATGGGGAAGGTTCTTCACGAGAACATGCAGCCATGGAACCACGCTTTTTAGGTGTAAAAGCAGTATTGGTAAAGTCATTTGCGCGTATTCATGAAACGAATTTGAAAAAACAGGGAATGTTGGCTTTAACATTTGCAAATGAGTCGGATTATGATAAAATTCAGGAAGATGATACCATCAATTTCTTAGATTTAACAGAATTTGCACCCGGAAAACCGCTAACAATAGCGTTTGTTCATTCAGATGGATCAAAAGATCTGATATTGGCAAATCATACTTATAATGATAGTCAAATAGGTTGGTTTAAAGCAGGTTCGGCATTAAATTTAATTGCAGCAGGTAAGTTTTAATAAAAATAATTATAATTAAAATAGCTCTCTTTATGGGAGCTTTTTTTTGTTAGGGTAATAAAAAAGTGTTAAATCCATTAATTTTAAAATTTCAATTTTTTAACTTGCGACTCTTTATTTTATTATCCATTCAATTTAGTATTTATGTCAATTAAAAAACTGATCACTTTTTTATTCTTTTTTATGTCAATTTTTGTTTTTTCTCAGCAAAAAATAAAGCATAAAGTTGTGAAAGGTGAATCGGTTTATAGTATTGCCAAAAAATATAATGTAACCGAAAAAGAAATCCTTGATTTAAATCCAAAAGCAAAAGGAGTTTTAGCATTAGATACCGAATTGATACTACCAAAATATTCAAAAAAGAAAGATGAACCTAAAAAAGTAATTCCAAAGGGTACTACTTACAAGGTTCAAAATGGAGAATCCTTTTATACGATTTCTAGAAAATTTAATGTTGGGTACGAAACTTTAACAGACTTGAATCCTGAAATTAAGCCTGAGAACCTTCAAATTGGTGAAGTAATACGTTTACCTAAAGGCGTTAAAGTACCAAAGGAGGAAAAAACAAAAGAAGTTACTAGAAAATCAAAAACGAATACAAAAAATCAAAAACACATTGTTGGTTCTGGTGAGTCTTTTTATGTAATTGCAAAAAAATATAATGTTTCTGTAGAAGAATTAAGACAAGCAAATCCACAAATTGTAAATGATAAATTAGATGTAAAAGACGTTGTTTTTATTCCGTCTAGCGAAGCAGTAATAGTAAAAGGGAAAAATATAAAAGAAGAAAAAAAGAAAATCATAGAGGAAGAAAAAACTACCCTCGAATTAACACAAAAAGAAAAAGAAGAAATTAAAGAAGAAATTGATTCATTAACTGAAAACCATAGAGTTGAGCCAAGAGAAACAAAATTTGGAATTGCTAAGAAATACGGTTTAACAGTTGCTGAACTCGATGCATTAAATCCTAATGTTAAGGAATTAAAAGCTGGACAAGTTTTAGTTTTACGTAAAAATTTGGTAGCCAAAGAAGATAAACCAAAAACAATACAAGAATACGAAGAAGAAAATACGCCTACTTACGTTCCTCCAATGGATGCTGATGCCATAACAAAAGCAGAGTTTTTAATTTCTAAAGCGTCAGAATGTATTGGTGTTAGATATAGAAGTGGTGGAAGTGATAGAAGAGGTTTTGATTGTTCAGGTTTTGTTTCTTATACATTTAAATATTTAGAAATGAATTTGCCAAGGTCTTCTTGGGAAATGGCAAATGTGGGTATAAAAATTGATCGTTCACAAGCACAAAAAGGTGATTTAATCTTTTTTAAAACAGTAAGAAGCGGAATAAGTCATGTAGGAATGATTACTGAAGTAACAGAAAATGATATCAAATTTATTCATTCTTCAACCAATAATGGTGTTATAGTTTCTTCGGTTAATGAGGCTTATTATAGTCGCCGTTTTGTGCAAATCAATCGTATTTTAAATTAATTTATCTCACTTGTAAAATACTAAAATAACAGTCTTCTTTTTCTCCTAAAATAGATACGGAAGCTAATGTGGAAACTACGTAAAATGTAATGGTATCTCCTGTATTTAATTGCACTAAATTTTGTGCCGATCTTGCAGGTGGAGTGGCATTAATTCCCAATATTCCAATATTAGCAAAGCTATTTCTACTTAAAAGGGTTCCATTTTTATAGATTGCTAAACCAAAGTTGGTAGAAATACTTAGGGTATTATCTGCTTTTATTTGTGCATAAATTTGATAAATTCCGTCTTGTTTAGCGGTAAATGTATTCGTTGCAGTATTGTATTCTGCATTCAAATCAAATTCAATTGCATTAAACGGAATTTTTACTTGTCCAGCTAGTAAAGTTAAATTAACAAGAGCACTGCTGCTAAATGAACCTTTTACAGCAGTTTTTAATGTATTGTTTAAAATTTCTTTAGCGTTTAATCTTTTTACAACACCATCTCTATCTGCTACTAAGATTGAATCAGCCTTTAGGTTAACACTCGTGTCTATTGTTCTTATACGTAAGGTTCCATTAATATCTAAACTTTCTGTTGGAGAAGATGTTCCAATACCTACTTGAGCAAATCCTAAATAAAAAAATAAAAATGCCAAATTTGAAAAAAATAGTTTCATAATGTTGATTTTTAGTGTATTAAAGTTAGTGATAAAAAAAAGTAAAGCATTAAATAATCGTTTTAATGTAAGATTTATTCGACGATTGTAGTATTTACTAAATGAGAAAAATTTGAATTTAAGTTTTTAAGCTTTTTGTTAATGTTTTGTACAATCTTAGTATCTTTAGCCAAAAAGTAATTTATATGAGTGAAACGAATCCAGAATTTAAAAAAGAATTAAATTTATTAAATGCGACAAGTATTGTTGCAGGATCCATGATTGGTTCTGGTATTTTTATTGTAACTGCAGCTATGGCTCGAGATTTAGGGTCTTCCGGTTGGTTATTGTTTACTTGGTTATTGACAGGGCTTCTAACTATGTCAGCAGCATTAAGTTATGGTGAATTAGCAGGGATGATGCCTAATGCAGGTGGTCAATATGTTTACATTCAAAAAGCTTATGGTAAGCTCATTTCTTTCTTGTACGGGTGGACTGTATTTACAGTTATTCAAACAGGTGTTATTGCAGCTGTGGCTGTGGCATTTGCCAATTATACGGCTATCTTTATTCCGCAACTTGATTTAACGCTAGCTGATTTAGGTATTTTTCAAATTTCACTGAAACAAATAATGGCTATTATCAGTATTGTTTTACTGACGTATATTAATACTAATGGGGTGCAAAGTGGGAAAAAAGTCCAATTGTTTTTTACGGTTGCAAAATTATTTGCTCTTTTTGCATTAATTGTTTTAGGATTGTACGTTGGATTACAAACTGATGTTTTAAGTTCAAATTTTGAACATCCATGGCATGCTTTTAAAACCATAATTAAAGAAGATGGTACTACTGAAATAATTAATTTGAGCGGATTGGCATTGGTTGGTGCCGTTGGAGCAACCATTATTAATTCATTGTTCTCAAGTGATGCATGGAATAATGTGACTTTTATTGCAGCAGAAATTAAAGATCCAAGAAAAAATATTCCTCGAAGTTTGTTTTTAGGAACTTTAATTGTAACAGTTATATATTTATTAGCCAATTTAGCTTATTTGGCTCTATTGCCAATTGACGGAAGTCCTAGCGGAATTGATGTAATGTCTAAAGGAATGATGTTTGCTAGTGATGATAGAGTAGGTGCAGCGGCAGCAAATATAATTTTAGGAAATGTAGGTGTTTTTGTAATGGCTGGATTAATTATGATTTCTACTTTTGGATGTAATAGTGGTATTATATTAGCCGGAGGGAGATTGTTTTATGCCATGTCAAAAGACGGTTTGTTTTTTAAACAAGCCAGTCAATTAAATAAAAATAATGTTCCTGCAAAAGCACTTTGGGTGCAATGTTTGTGGGCTTGTATGCTGTGTCTATCAGGTAAATATGGTGATCTTTTAACGTATGCTACTTTTGCCTCTTTATTGTTTTATATACTAACTATTTATGGTATTTTTATTTTAAGAAGAACTGAACCCAACATGGAAAGACCTTATAAAGCTTTTGGATATCCTTTTGTTCCAGCATTGTATATAGTTTTGACTTCAATAATATGCGCTATATTGCTAATTTATGATACAAAAAATACGGGTTTAGGATTATTAATTGTATTAATAGGAATACCAGTTTATTATATTACTCAAAAGAAGGATAAATAAAAAAAAGCAAAGTGTAAACTTTGCTTTTTTTAATTCGTTTTTTCTAAAATCTTTTTTAAGTTTTCTCCATTTTTTCCAAAAGCATCTTTAATCATTTTTTTACCAATGATTGACATTAGGTTCAATGGATATGGATCATGCCCATAAAATTCTTCGGTATGGGTACATGAATTTGCATTTATTGCTTTAATAATGGTTGCAGCTTTTTGATTACCTTCAAAAGGTTTAATGAAATGTAAGTCGACCTCAATTCTTTCACCGTCTAATTTAGTAATTGTTTGACTTCCAGCTCCTACATCATCATTTCCTTCCCAAGTTTGTGAAGCACCAACTGTTCCGTCTTCGCCTGAATAGGTTAGTCTAATATTTGGATCAGCCTGCACCCAAACACTCCATTCTTTTTGGTTTTGTAACATTTTTGCATACTCATAAACTTCTTTTTGAGGTTTATTAATAGTAACTGTATGCGAAACAGTGTATTCACATGGAATAAATAGTGCAACTACCAGTAATATGAGCACTAAGATTCCTAGGAATAAAAAAATTCTTTTAATAATTTTCATAGTTGTTAGATTTTGATAGAAGTAAAGACATAAAAAAAACCGTTTTGAAATTACTCAAAACAGTTTTTATATTGTTGAATATTAGTCTATTAATAGTAAGTATATCTTCTAACTTTAGCAATATATTTTGCTAAACGTATTACTTGGTGACTGTATCCATACTCGTTATCGTACCATACATATAACACAACATTTTTTCCATCATTTGATACCAATGTAGCATTACTATCATATATAGAAGGTTGAGAAGTTCCAACAATATCTGAAGAAACTAATTCATTATTCATTGAATATTTAATTTGTTCAACTAAATCTCCTTCTAATGCATATTTTTTCATGATAGCATCAACTTCTTCTCTTGTAGTTGTTTTTCCTACTTCTAAGTTTAACACCACTAATGAACCATTTGGAACTGGAACACGAATAGCATTTGAAGTTAATTTTCCAGCCAAACTAGGTAATGCTTTTGCAACCGCACTTCCAGCACCTGTTTCAGTGATTACCATGTTTAATGCTGCAGAACGTCCTCTACGGTATTTTTTATGCATGTTATCAACCAAGTTTTGGTCGTTTGTATAGGCATGAATCGTTTCAATATGACCTTTTACAACACCTAAAGTATCTTCAACTGCTTTTAAAACTGGAGTAATAGCATTTGTTGTACACGATGCAGCTGAATAAATGATTACTTCATCAGGATTGTAATCTTCATGGTTAACACCATAAACAATATTTGGAACACCTTTACCAGGAGCTGTTAATAAAACTTTTTCAACACCTTTTGAAGTTAAGTGACGTTTTAAAGCTTCTTCAGTTGTGAAAGCTCCAGTATTATCAATAACTAATGCGTCATTGATTCCATATTGAGTGTAATCGATATCTTCAGGTCCATTTGCAGTAATAACATGAACTGTTGTGCCATTGATAATTAAAGCTTGATTTTCAACATCTGCAGCAACCGAACCTTCAAAATCTCCATGAACTGAATCATATCGTAATAAAGAAGCACGTTTTTCTAATAAAACAGCATCATTTTTATCACGTGTAACAATTGCTCTAAGGCGTAATTGTTGGCCTTTACCAATTTTACTCATCATTTCACGAGCTAATAAACGACCAATACGACCAAATCCGTATAAAACAACATCTTTAGGTTTAATTTCAGATGTATCTTTAGCGTCTTTTAATTTGTCAATAACAAATGCTTTCGCATCATTGTATTTATTATCTTCTAAATGGTATTCATAGGTTAATTTACCAATATCAATTCTTGAAGGTGGTAAATCTAAATCTTCAATTGCTCTAGCAATTTCAACTGAATCAAAAATGTTAATTGGTTTTTCTACAAAAGCAACTGCATATTCGTGTAAGTTGATAATGTCACTTACATTTCTATCGATTAATTGATTTCTAAAAAGTACTAACTCAATTGATTTGTCATACCATAAATCACTGATGATTCTAACAAATTCTACACAAGCTTTTCTTCTATCTGCTTGAAAAGCTAACTCTTTTTCGTAAATAGTGTTGTTGTCCATGAATATTTAAGTGTTGTTTCTAACTGGTGCAAAAGTATAAAATTTCAATCGTTTTCGTTAATAAAATTTTTAACTTTTTTTCAAAAAAAATACCCAGTAAAAAACTGAGTATTTTTAAACTAAACTATAATTAAAATTTAAAGAATGATTCTGTAAATACGTCCATTTTTAGCAATAATTTCATATTGTGCCTTTTGGCCTTCTTCTTTTTTGGCTAAATACGAAGAAACACTCTCCATATCAGTTACACGCATATTATCTATTCGTAGTACAATGGAACCTTTTAATTCATTGGCATATTCAGCATAATCATTATTAGATACTTCTTTTATTTTAATACCATTTTTGATATTGAATCGTTGTTTATCACTATCTGAAATATCCTCAAATTCAATTCCATTAAATTCATATTGTATCAATTCTTTTTTGGTCAATTTAACGGGAATGTTCATTTGTTTACCGTCTCTTAAAACCGTAACTTTTACTAAGTCATTAGGTCGTTTGGTATTAACAATCGAACTTAATTCCGCGTTACTATTAACCTTCTTATCGTCTAACTTTACAATAATATCTCCTTTCTCAATACCTGCTTTTTGTGCACCTGAATTTTTGTTTACTTTATTAACATAAACGCCTTCTGTTTGATTGATTCCATATTTTTTTGCAGCTTCCGCATTTAATTCCCCACCTTCAATACCTAAAATTCCACGTTGAACATTACCAAATTGCATTAAATCTTCAATTATTTTCTTTGTAATATTCGATGGAACGGCAAATGAATATCCTGCATAACTTCCTGTAGGTGAGGATATCATAGTATTTATGCCGACTAATTCGCCTCTTGCATTAACTAAGGCACCACCAGAGTTTCCTGGATTTACAGCAGCATCCGTTTGGATGAAAGATTGTATACTTGCTTTATCTAAATTTCTTGCTTTGGCTGATACAATTCCAGCTGTTACGGTCGAATTTAAATTGTATGGATTACCTACTGCTAACACCCATTCACCTACTTTGATTGCTTCTGAATCACCAAAAACAATAAAAGGTAATTTTTCATTTGCGTCAATCTTAAGTAAAGCAATGTCCATTTTAGAATCGGTTCCTACTAATTTTGCTTTATATGATTTATTGTTATTTAATGTAACTTCTAATTCTGTTGCATCTTTAATTACGTGATTATTAGTAACAATATATCCGTCTTCAGAAACTATTACTCCAGAACCTGTTCCTACTTGTTCATATTGTTGTGTTTCACCTCTACCGTAAAAAAAAGAAGCCCAAGGGTCATTGTAGGTAACAACAGATACATTTTTAACATGGACAACACTATGTACAGCTTTTTCTGCTGCGGCAGTAAAATCGTAACCTTCAGGAACTAAACCAACAGCTTTTGAATAATTAGGTGCTGAAGTAACAATAGAACCTGTATTGCCTTTTTCAATAAATACTTTATAAGCGCCAAGTGTAGTAGCTCCGCTTAATAAAGAGACCAAAAATAAGTTTCCTAAATTTTTCATTTCCATTATTTTTTAAAGTGTTGGGACTTTTGTGATGTAAATATATAACACAATTTTTAGTATTAAAATTCGTTTAACGCTCGATTAACAATGTTTAACATGTTTTTAATATTTCTATAAATGAATTAAGTTATGTTGTTAATATTTTTAAAATTCTCCTTTTTAGTGCCAATATTTAAGCTAATTTTGTATTTCAAAATTTGACTATGCAATTCACATTTTATAAATACCATGGAACAGGTAACGATTTTGTAATTTTTGATAATCGTGAAAATACTTTTCCCAAAAATAATACCAAATTAATTGAATTTTTGTGCGACCGTCGTTTTGGCATTGGTGGAGATGGGTTAATGCTTTTGGAGAAGCATCCAAAATTTGATTTTACAATGGTTTATTTTAATTCGGATGGAAGTACAAGTACGATGTGTGGGAATGGGGGACGATGTTTAGTTGCTTTTGCAAAAAAACTTGGTATTGTTAATGAAGAGGCACATTTTGAAGCATCTGATGGGTATCATTTTGCACGAATTGAAGGAGAATTAATTGCACTTCAAATGATAGATGTGTCTGATATTCAAATAAAAGACACTTATGAATATGTCTATACTGGGTCACCACATCATGTGCAATTAGTACAGAATTTGTCTTCTTTTGATGTAAAAAATAAAGGGGCTCAAATTCGCTATTCTGAACTTTATGGAGAAAAAGGTAGCAATGTAAATTTTGTTGAACAAGTAAATGAGGCAACTTTTAATGTTCGTACCTATGAACGCGGAGTGGAAGATGAAACGTTGTCTTGCGGAACGGGAGTAACTGCCGTAGCTATTGCTATGTTTGAAACAGGTAAAACAAAAGAAAGTGTAGTTGAGTTAAATGTACCTGGAGGAAAATTGAAAGTCAGTTTTGTGAAAGATAATAATGAGTATAAAAATGTCTTTTTGACAGGTCCAGCACAGTTTGTATTTGAAGGTAGTATTGAAATTTAATTCAGTATTCAAATAGAAATGCAGACCTTAGTTCAAGAAATAATTGTGTTTCTTAACTGGTAAATCTCAAGTTGAATATTAAATTATTAGCTTCGACTAAATATTATTTCATCATTTCATCTTTTTCAATAATGCCATCTTTTACACGAATAATTCTATGTGCATGAGCGGCAATATCTTCTTCATGTGTTACCAATATCACGGTGTTTCCATTGGCATGTATTTCGCCGAACAACTTCATAATTTCAATCGAAGTTTTACTATCTAAATTTCCTGTTGGTTCATCCGCTAAAATGATAGATGGCTTATTCACTAAAGCTCTTGCTACTGCTACACGTTGTCTTTGACCACCTGACAATTGATTGGGTTTATGATCCATTCTGTCAGAAAGTCCCACTTGAGTTAATACTTCGGTAGCTCTTTTGGTTCTTTCTTCTTTTGATTTTCCTGCATATACCATTGGCAAAGCTACATTGTCTAGCGCGGTAGTTCTTGGCATTAGATTGAATGTTTGAAATACAAAGCCAATTTCTTTATTTCTTATTCCGGCTAATTCATTATCATCCATCTCACTTACATGTTTTCCATTTAAAATATAACTTCCAGATGTAGGTGTGTCTAAGCAGCCTAAAATGTTCATTAATGTTGATTTTCCAGAACCAGAAGGCCCCATTAAAGCAACATATTCCCCTTTATTAATTACCAAATTAATTCCTTTTAATACATGAACAGTTTCACTTCCTAAAGGAAAATCTCTTGTTATGCCTTTAATTTCAATAATAGGTTGACTCATTTTAGTATATAATTTTAACTATTTGTATTGCTTTTTTCAAGATTGTTACAGTTAATGAGTAAATAGTGTGATTTTTATAAATCAATATGGGAATTATGTAACATTACCTAATTGATAATCTATTAATTTTACAACTTGAAAAGTATTAAAACAAACATGAAAAAAATTACTCTTGGCATTGGATTTCTATTAACTAGTCTCATTGTTGTTGTTTCTTGTAAATCTGAAGAAGAAAAAAAAGCAGAAAAAACAATTGCAGAATACGAAAGATTTGTAGATTCTCTCAATCAAGTCACTATGGATGAAGCAGAGCCTAATTTAGCAAAAATAGAAGCTGAGTTTGAATTAAAATCGAAAGAAGCGGAAAAGGCAATGGAAGAATTTTCTGAAAAAGAACGAGCTAAAAAAGTAGCTACATTAAAAACAACTAAAACAAAATACACAAAATATTCTGAAACAGTTAAAAATAAGATTGTAAAAAGTTCATTGTTGCCTATGCAAGCATTAAGAAACTCACTTTTTGGAGTTGGTAAAGTAAATGAGAACAGGAATTTTAATTGGGTGACAAAAGAGAATGCTTTAAATGTTTATGAACAATTATTTGATGTTTACAAAGAACATAATCATGAATATACCAAAGCAGAAATTGATGAAATTAAACTATTGCTTTTAGCATTAAATGAGAGAAAGAAAATAATTGAAGAGGAGCTTCCATCCAGAGAAAGTTCTAGAATAGGAGTTATCAAATTTAAAATGAATACAAAATTACGAATAGATAGAATAGGCGCGAGGTCTGAAAAAATAGAAAATTAGGTTAGTTAGGTTTTTTTGGTTAGAAAAAGGCAGTATTACCACGTTGTAAGCTGCCTTTTTTATATTCTTATTTTTTCAAAAAACATTGAACTTAAATTTTGTTCAGTTTTAATGCAGAAATGTTCTTTGTTTTGTTCTTTTCTAAAGAAAACCAGTCCCCATTGAAATGTATCAATAGTTACCGTTACTTTTGGATGATCTTTAATAATTTCCCAAGCTTCTTCCATATCTTGAGACCAATGGATGTCATCAAATATCCAAATGGTTTCGTTGGTGATTGTTGGTAATAGGGTTTCAAAGTATTCTAAAGTTGCTTTTTTGGAATGATTACCGTCGAAATAAATGCAATCGAAGTTTTTTTGATTGGTTTTGTTTAAAGTTTCAAGTTTCAAGTTATTTAAATAGCTGGAAAATTCAGTAGTAATATATTCGATATTTTTAAATCCAAACTTTTGACTTTCTTCTTTTGACTTTTGGCTTGTAGATGGACAGCCTTCTAATGTTGTGATTGTTGAGTTTTTGTTGCCTAACGCTAATGCTGAAGTTGCTAAACCTAAGGAAGTGCCAATTTCTAAAATTTCAGTAGGTTGAAAATAACGCACCAATCGAAACAATAATTGGGCTCTTTTTCTCGAAATTCCAGCGTTTTTTGCAATAGCAGCAATTTCACGTGTATTGGATTTAAAAACACGTGAACCTGCACCAAAATCGGTTACTTCTATTGTATTGTGGTCGTTTAGTAACTGGTTTCTATAGTTGTCTAATACTTCGTACTCTTCATAATTGGTAGTGTCATAAAAACAATTTCTCACCAAATCAAATACAAAAGGAGAGTGTACGCCGTGTTCTGAAGTGGCATTCCATTGAAATTTTAAATAGGATTGTATTTGTTGTAACATATTCCAATATTTATACGAAAAGGACAAGCGTAATTATTCCATTTTCAAACTTAACTCAAACCAACGTTCTTCTTTAGACTCTAAATCAGATATTATTTTTTGTAATTCTGAAGATTTTTTGTCAATCTCCTCATGATTTAACTCTGTTGTTGCAAAAATATGTTCAATTTCTTTTTTCTTGGCTTCTAAATCTTTGATTTCACGCTCAATTTTCTGAAATTCTTTTTGTTCGTTAAAGGTTAAACCGGCTTTAACTTGTTTTTCTTTCCAGCTTACTTTTTCTTTGGAAGATTCCTCTTTTATAGGCTCTACGGAATCTTCATAAATTCGCCAATCAGAATAATTTCCAGGAAAATCTTCTACTTCACCTTCACCTCTAAATACAAATAAATGATCCACAATTTTATCCATAAAATAACGGTCGTGACTCACAACAACTAAACATCCCGGATAATCAAGTAAGAAGTTTTCCAATACGTTTAATGTCACAATATCTAAGTCATTCGTTGGCTCATCTAGTATCAGAAAATTGGGGTTTTGAATTAATACGGTACATAAATACAAGCGTTTCAATTCACCACCGCTTAATTTCTCTACATAATCGTATTGTTTTTTCGAATCGAACAAAAAGCGTTCCAATAATTGTGAGGCTGAAATGATTTTTCCTTTTGTTAGTGGAATGTATTCGCCATATTCTTTAATAACTTCAATTACTTTTTGACCTGGTTTGGGGTTGATGCCACTTTGGGTATAATATCCTATTTTAATGGTGTCGCCAATAATTACTTTACCAGCATCGGGCTGTAAGGTATGTGTCAGTATATTTAAAAAAGTTGATTTCCCCGTTCCGTTTTTACCAATAATCCCAATTCGCTCTCCACGCTGAAAAGAATAAAAGAAGTCGTTTAAAATGGTTTTGTCTTTGAATTTTTTATTCAATTTCACCATTTCAATGATTTTACTTCCCATGCGTTCCATGTTGATTTCTAATTCCAACACGTTTTCTTTTCTTCGACTCATGGCTTTTTCTTTAATCACATAAAAGTCATCCTGACGCGATTTTGATTTGGTTGTTCGTGCTTTTGGTTGACGACGCATCCAAGCTAATTCTTTTACAAATAAGTTTTGTGCCTTGTCAATACTTGCATTTTCAGACGCAATTCGTTCTTCTTTTTTCTGCAAATAATAGGAATAGTTGCCTTTGTATTGGTAAATTTTTCCGTTATCCAACTCAATTATTTCATTGCATACACGTTCTAAAAAAAAACGGTCGTGCGTAACCATAAACAATGTAATGTTTTCTTTGGCAAAATAATCTTCCAACCATTCAATCATTTCTAAATCCAAATGGTTGGTTGGTTCATCTAAGATTAATAAATCGGGTCGGTTTATCAATATGATGGCAAGTGCTAAACGCTTTTTTTGCCCTCCAGATAGACTCTTTACTTTTAGTTTTAAATCTTCAAGTTTTAATTTGAATAAAATTTGTTTGTATTGTGTTTCAAAATCCCATGCGTTATGCCTATCCATATCGTCAAAAGCCTTTTGATACGCTTCTTCATCTTCCGGATTTTGCAATGCTTTTTCATAACGTTCAATGATCTTTAAGGTGTCATTATCACTGGCAAAAATACTTTCTTCAATGGTTAATTCATCTTGTAGATTATTATCTTGCGCCAAGAATGCCATCTTTATGTCTTTTCGAACTACAACCTGACCCGAATCGGGTTCGTCTTTGCCCGTAAGCATGTTCATTATAGTGGTTTTTCCAGAACCATTTTTAGCGATGAATGCTATTTTTTGATCTTTATTTATTCCGAATGATACGTTTTCAAATAACGTGCGTTCTCCGTAATGCTTAGATATATTTTCAACTGAAAGATAATTCATTTAATCAATTTGTCAATTAAACAATGAGGCATTGTGCCAATTGTTTTGCAAAAATAGTATTTTAAATAGGTTTCAACATTTATTAATATTCAAATTTTGAAATTTTCAAATTATATTTGCTCCTTGGCTAATCGAAAATTGTCCTTATGCAACTCTCCGTTATTATACTTAATTATAATGTTCGCTATTTTTTGGAACAATGTGTGCTAAGTGTTCAAAAAGCATTGGAGCATATAGAGGGCGAAATTATTGTTGTAGATAATGCTTCTACTGACGAGAGTTGCGAAATGATGAAACAAAAATTTCCTGAAATTAAACTCATTCGCAATTCTGAAAATGTTGGTTTCCCAAAGGGAAATAATATAGGTGTTGCCCATGCAAGTGGAGAGTATATCTGTATTCTAAACCCAGATACGGTGGTTGCCGAAGATACTTTTGAAAAACTTTTTAATTTTTGTCATTCTGAACTTGTTTCAGAATCTAACACAGGCATTATCGGTTGCAAATTAATCGATGGAACTGGCCAGTTTCTTCCAGAATGTAAAAGGGGAGTGCCCACACCTTGGGTCGCTTTTACAAAAATTTTTGGTTTATATAAGTTGTTTCCAAGATTAAAATGGTTTAATCAGTATTATGCCCAACATATCGCTGAAAATGAAAATGGTGAAGTGGCTATTTTAGTCGGTGCTTTTATGTTTATGAAAAGGGATTTGTATCTACAAGTAGGAGGATTCGACGAAAATTGTTTTATGTATTCTGATGATATTGACTTGAGTTATATGGTGCAACAGTTGGGTAAAAAGAATTATTATTTTGCAGAAACGACAGTCATACATTATAAAGGAGAGAGTACGGTTAGGGACGCGACCTACAGAAAACGATTTCAAGAAGCCATGCAGTTTTTTTATGGAAAACACTTTAAAAAATCAGTCCTTTTTGACTACATAATGCGTTTTGGAAGCTTTGTTTTTAGTTTTTTCAAGAAATCACAACAACAAAATCGAGTGGTTTTAGTCGATGAATTTGTAGTATTTACTAAAAATAGCGATTTAAAATTTGAGGCATTAGAAGAAAAAAAATGTACTTATTTGTCTGATTTTAATTTGTTTGATTCCGATTCAAAAAAAAATAGAGAAGTTATTTTTGACACAAGTACTTTTAGTTTCAAAGAAATTACTAGTTTTATGCAATCAAAGGCAAATCAAAAATGTACCTTTAAAAATTATTTGGCGAACTCTAATTATGGCATCGGGAGTAATCATGCTAATGATCGAGGGGAAGTCAAAATTTTAAAATAAATTATCATATTCTTAAAAAAAGAGATAAAAATTATTATTTTTGCAATCAATATTAAAGAACACAACGTTACATTAAATATATGGCAAAGTTTGAATTAAAGCTTCCGAAAATGGGAGAAAGTGTTGCGGAAGCAACTATTACAAATTGGTTAAAAAATGTAGGGGATACGATTGAAATGGACGAAGCTGTCCTTGAAATCGCAACAGATAAAGTAGATAGTGAAGTACCTTCTGAAGTAGCTGGGACTTTAGTTGAAATTTTATTTAATGTTGATGATGTTGTTCAAGTTGGACAAACCATTGCTATTATTGAAACGGATGGCGGAGCAGTAGAAGCTGCACCAGTGGCTAAAACTGAAGCACCGGTTGCTGTAGCAGAAGTAGTTAAAACTGTTGAGGCAGCTAAAGAAGTAGCCACTCCAGCAGATTTTTCAAGTTCAGATAAATTCTTTTCTCCTTTAGTTAAAAATATTGCTAAAGAAGAAGGTATTTCATTGGCTGAATTAGAAGCAATTCCAGGAACTGGAAAAGACGGAAGAGTGAATAAAGAAGATATCTTAAATTATATCAAAACTAGAGGAAATCAACCTGTAGCTACTGCAACGCCAGTAGTTGAGGCTTCAAAAGCTGCACCTGTAGCGGCATCTTCTTCTACACAAGCAGTACCAGTTTCGGTAAATGGTGGTGATGAGATTGTTGAAATGGACAGAATGCGTAAGTTGATTTCAAAATACATGGTGGAATCTAAACAAACTTCGGCTCACGTACAATCTTTCATTGAAGTGGATGTTACCAATATTGTAAAATGGAGAGATAAAAATAAAAATGCATTTGAAAAGAGAGAAGGTGAAAAATTAACTTTTACACCAATCTTCATGGAAGCAGTAGCAAAAGCATTGAAAGAATTCCCAGGAATGAATATTTCGGTTGAAGGCGAGTACATTATTAAAAAGAAAAATATCAATTTAGGAATGGCTGCGGCATTACCTAACGGAAATTTAATTGTACCTGTAATTAAAAATGCAGATCAATTGAATTTAGTAGGTATGGCGAAGGCGGTTAATGATTTAGGAAACCGTGCTAAAGCGGGTAAATTAAAACCAGACGATACACAAGGCGGAACGTATACAGTGACTAACGTAGGTACTTTTGGGTCTGTTTTTGGAACACCAATTATTAACCAACCACAAGTAGGTATTTTAGCCCTAGGTGCTATCAGAAAAGTACCAGCGGTTATTGAAACTCCAGAAGGAGATTTCATTGGAATTCGTCAAAAAATGTTCTTATCTCACTCGTATGATCATAGAGTGGTTGATGGTGCACTAGGAGGTAGTTTTGTAAAACGCGTGGCAGATTTATTAGAGTCTTGGGACATCAATAGAGAAATTTAAAATAAAATGAAATATAAAATCCCGATTTTTTCGGGATTTTTCTTTTTTTAGTAGCACCAATTTCCTCTTTCTAACCAAAAATCACCTGCTTTCGCCTATGCATGGCATTTGGCTCTATCAGGGCTATAATACAAAATTAGTGCTGCTAACTAATATAGCAGAATTCATTTTAAAAAGCAATTTGAAAATGAATTTCTAAAACTTATATTTGTAATCCAATTAAAGTAAAATGGAATTAAAATTAAATAGACCTATCTGTTTCTTTGATTTAGAAACAACAGGTATTGATGTAGGAAAGGATAGAATCGTTGAAATCTCAATTTTCAAAGTTTTTCCTAACGGAAATAAAGAAAGTAAAACATGGTTGGTAAACCCTACCATTCCTATTCCACCACAATCTACAGCGGTGCATGGCATTACAAATGAAAAAGTTGCCAATGAACCTACTTTTAAGGAATTAGCACCGCATGTTTTTAACATGATAAAGGATTCTGATTTGGCTGGTTTTAATTCAGATCGCTTTGATATTCCATTGTTAGCTGAAGAATTATTACGCGCTGACGTTGATTTTGATATGAAAAATAGAGTTTCAGTCGATGTGCAAACTATTTTTCATAAAATGGAAGAAAGAACTTTGTCAGCAGCCTATAAATTTTATTGCGGGCAATCTTTAGAAAATGCCCACAGTGCAGAAGCCGATACGTTAGCGACCTATGAAATTTTAAAAGCGCAATTGGATCGTTATCCTGAATTGGAAAATGATATAAAAACATTATCTGAATTTACCACTCGAAAAAAATCGGTTGATTTCGCAGGATTTATTGCATTAAACGATAAAGGGCAAGAGTTTTTTACCTTTGGTAAGTATAAAAATGTATTGGTTAATGATGTCTTTGATAAAGACCCAGGTTATTATGGTTGGATTCAAAATGCGGATTTTCCATTATACACCAAGAAAGTGTTAACAGGATTAAAACTAAGAAAACTGTCTACAAAATGAAAATAATTTGTATTGGTCGAAATTATGCGGACCATATTTCGGAATTAAATAACGAAAGACCTGCAGAACCGGTAATTTTTATGAAACCAGATACGGCAGTATTGCCTAAAGATGCTGATTTTTATATTCCAGAATTTTCCAAAGATGTGCATCATGAAGTTGAGGTTTTAGTAAAAATTAGTAAAGTTGGAAAATATATCGACCCAAAATTTGCCCATAAATATTATGAAGAAATAGGATTGGGGATTGATTTTACGGCCCGAGATGTGCAAACTATGTTAAAGGAAAAAGGTCTTCCATGGGAAAAAGCGAAGGCATTTGACCATTCAGCGATTATTGGTAGCTTTTTACCGAAAAAAAATTTCACTTCTCTAGAAAATGTTAATTTTGAATTACGTAATAATGGACAAATTGTTCAACAAGGAAATACTTCTTTAATGTTGTGGAATATTGATCAACTTATCGCCTATGTTTCTCAATATTTTACGTTAAAAACAGGAGATATTATTTTTACGGGTACACCAAAAGGCGTGGCTGCAGTAAAAGAAAATGACTTTTTAGAAGGTTTTTTGGAAGGAACATCAATGTTTAAAGTTCAAATTAAATAATATGGCACTACAATACAATCTTTCTAAGGTATATGAAATTTCTGAAAACGATAACGAGTTTGCATTGCAAATAGTTTCACTTTTTTTACAAGAAGTTCCTGCTGAGTTGAAATCAATTAAAGAGGGTATCGAGTTAAAAGATTATTCAAGAACGTATTCTGCTGCGCATAAAATAAAACCAACGTTAGATTTACTTGGCATGGATTTGGCTTATGATGACAATATGGAAATTATGAATTGGACAAAAGCAGAAGGCAAACGAAAAGAAATAAAAGAGGTGTATAAATCGCTAAAAGAACGAATTGATGCAGCGGTAGTAGAACTTAAAAAAGATTTTAAATTGAATTAATTCGGTTAAACAAATATTAAAAAATCACGTGAAAGCGTGATTTTTTTTATTTTTACATCTTAATAATTAAAGGAAATGAAAGCAGCTATTATTACGATTGGGGATGAAATTTTAATTGGACAAATCGTAGATACAAATTCGTCATATATAGCAAAGGCGTTAGATAAAATTGGAATTGCCACACAAGAAATGTTGTCTATTTCAGATGATAAACAACACATATTGAGTACTCTAAAATATGTTCAAAATAAATTTGACGTTGTGCTGGTTACAGGAGGTTTAGGGCCAACAAAAGACGACATTACCAAAAAGACATTTTGCGACTATTTTGAGGATCATTTGGTTGAAAATGTGGAGGTTTTAGCACATGTTAAAGATTTAATTGAAAGTTTTTATAAAAGACCTATTACACAATTAAACAAAGATCAGGCATTGGTTCCTTCTAAATGTAAGGTGTTGTTTAATAAGATGGGAACTGCTCCTGGAATGTTAATGGAACATGAGGAAACAATTTTTGTCTCCTTACCAGGTGTTCCTTATGAAATGAAATATCTAATTGATAATGAAGTGATTCCATACTTGGTTCAAAAATTTGAAAGACCTTATATTGTTCATAAAACCATTTTAACTTATGGTAGAGGTGAAAGTTTGGTAGCTGAGCAAATTGAAGAATGGGAGAATCAATTGCCTCAATTTATAAAATTAGCCTACTTGCCAAGCCCTGGAAGAGTTCGGTTGCGATTGACTGCAAGAGGCAAAAATGAAGAATTGTTAAAACAAACTATTGAGGATCAAATTCAATTATTAATTCCCTTAATTGGTGATATTATTGTTGGATATGATGAGGAAGAAACCATTGAGGTTGTTGTTGGTAGAAAGCTAAAAGAAAAAATGGTAACTCTTGCAACTGCAGAAAGTTGTACGGGAGGTAAAATTGCTGAAATGTTAACTTCTGTGGCCGGTGCATCAACTTATTTTAAAGGTGGTTTAATCCCTTATGAAACGGAAATGAAAACCAAACTTTTACATGTTAAAAAAGAAACTATTGATGCGTTTACTGTTGTGAGTGCAGAAGTTGCTAAAGAAATGGCGTTAAATAGCAAAACAATTTTTAATTCAGATTATGCCATAGCAACTACAGGTAATGCTGGGCCAACAAAAGGTGATTCTGTAGCTGAAATTGGAACCGTTTATATAGCTTTAGCTACTCCAAAAGAGGTTTTAGTTGAAGAATTTAACTTTGGTCAACCGCGTGAAAAGGTTATAGATAGGGCGGTTACAAAGGCTTTAGAGATGGTTTATAAAGAAATTTTAAAAAACTAATAGAAAATAGTTGCATTGTATTTTAAAAATTCGTTTCTTTGCACCCTGATTTTGAATAACGATATAAAGTTTAGTAATAATGTCAAGAGTTTGTGAACTTACAGGTAAAAGAGCAATGGTTGGGAACAACGTTTCTCATGCTATGAACAAAACAAAGAGAAAATTCTCTGTTAATTTAGTAAAAAAACGTTTTTACATTGCTGAAGAAGATAGATGGGTAACATTGAAAATTTCTACAGCTGCTTTAAAAACTATTAACAAAAATGGTATTGCTGCTGTTTTAAAACAAGCAAAAGCAAACGGATTTGTAAAATAATCTGGTAATCATTTAATAAAATATTTAGAAAAATGGCAAAGAAAGGTAATAGAATTCAGGTTATTTTAGAGTGTACTGAGCACAAAGATTCTGGTATGCCAGGAACTTCTCGTTACATCACTACTAAAAACAAAAAAAATACACCAGATAGAATGGAGATTAAAAAATTCAATCCTATCTTGAAAAGAGTAACTGTTCACAAAGAAATTAAATAATTAGAAATTTTTTATAAATTTCAATAAAACATTATAAGTCATGGCAAAGAAAACCGTAGCAACTTTACAGACAGCTTCTAAAAGATTAACTAAAGCTATCAAAATGGTTAAGTCTCCTAAGACTGGTGCTTACACTTTTGTTGAATCAGTTATGACTCCAGAAGAAGTAGATGAGTTCTTAAAAAAGAAATAATCATAGTTAAAGATATTTAAAAAGCTATTTTCATTTGAAAGTAGCTTTTTTTATTTTATTTTTGTTTGATAAATTATAAAATAAGGAATGAATTTTTTTAAAAAGATATTTTCATCAGAAAGAAAAGACTCTAATTTTACTGAAGAGGCTAAACAATCTTTAGACAAAGGTCTAGAGAAAAGTAAGTCGAGTTTCTTTTCTAAATTAACCAAAGCCGTTGCTGGTAAGTCTAAAGTTGACGATGAAGTTTTGGATAATCTAGAAGAAGTTTTAATATCATCTGATGTAGGTGTAAATACAACTTTAAAAATTATTGAGCGAATAGAAAAAAGAGTTTCTCAAGATAAGTATTTAGGCACCGAGGAATTAAATTTAATTCTAAGAGAAGAAATTGCAGGTTTATTATCTGAAACAAATACTTCTAATGATTCTGTTTTTTCAATTCCAACAGATAAAAAGCCGTATGTGATTATGGTAGTTGGGGTAAATGGAGTGGGTAAGACTACCACAATTGGTAAATTGGCTAATCAATTTAAAAACGCGGGTTATTCGGTTGTATTGGGAGCGGCAGATACATTTAGGGCTGCAGCAATTGATCAATTGCAAATTTGGGCTGATCGAGTAGGAGTCCCTATCGTAAAACAGCAAATGGGAAGTGATCCTGCTTCAGTTGCATTTGATACTTTGCAATCAGCAGTTGCTCAAAATGCAGATGTAGTTATTATTGATACAGCAGGTCGTTTACACAATAAAGTAGGTTTAATGAATGAATTGTCTAAAGTTAAAAAAGTAATGCAAAAAGTGGTAGAACATGCGCCTTCAGATGTATTATTAGTTTTAGATGGTTCTACCGGACAAAATGCATTCGAACAAGCCAAGCAATTTACAGCAGCTACTGAGGTAACTTGTTTAGCAGTTACTAAATTAGACGGTACAGCTAAAGGTGGTGTGGTGATTGGTATTTCGGATCAATTTCAAATTCCAGTGAAGTACATTGGAGTAGGTGAAGGGATTAATGATTTGCAAGTGTTTAATAAAATTGAATTCGTAGATTCATTCTTTAATTAATAGATACAATGAATTTTTTTAAAAATATGACCAATTCAAAGTTGTTATTAATAGGTATTATAGCAGCTTTTTTAGCCTTCCCCTTTGATCTAGAGTTTTTACGTTTCATGAAGAGTGAAAATCTATTTATGGGGTTGCGTTTAATTTCTTTTATTTTGATTTATTATGTTATCATTAAAGTAATAGAGAATAAAACCAAACCAAAAACTAAAAAATAAAATAGTATAGTAAACTCAAAAAATCCTCAAATGAGGATTTTTTTATGCTTAAATCTATATCCACAGCATAAAAAAAGTCCGATAGAATCTATCGGACTTTTTAATTTATATGTTTTGGAGAATTATTTTGCAATGTTAACAACACGAGTTTCTCTAATTACCGTAACTTTAACCTGACCAGGGTAGGTCATTTCAGTTTGAATTTTGTGTGAGATATCGAATGATAATGTAGCTGCCATTTCATCGCTAACTTTTTCACTTTCTACTAATACACGTAATTCTCTACCTGCTTGAATTGCATAGGCATTTTTAACACCTTGGAAGCCATAAGCGATATCTTCTAAATCTTTTAAACGTTGGATGTAAGAATCTAATACTTGTCTTCTAGCTCCAGGTCTAGCTCCAGAAATTGCATCACAAACTTGAACAATTGGAGAAATCAAATATTTCATTTCAATTTCATCGTGGTGTGCTCCAATTGCGTTGCAAACTTCTTCTTTTTCACCATATTTTTCAGCCCACTGCATACCTAAAATTGCATGTGGTAGTTCACTTTCAGTTTCAGGAACTTTACCTATATCGTGTAATAAACCAGCTCTTTTAGCTAACTTAACATTTAAGCCTAGTTCAGCAGCCATTAATCCACAAAGTTTAGCAACTTCTCTTGAGTGTTGTAATAAATTTTGTCCATAAGAAGAACGGTATTTCATTCGGCCCACAATCTTGATTAATTCTGGGTGTAATCCATGAATACCTAAATCAATTACAGTACGTTTACCCACTTCAATAATTTCTTCTTCAATTTGTTTTTGGGTCTTAGCAACCACTTCTTCAATACGAGCCGGGTGAATACGACCGTCAGTAACCAATTTATGTAATGCTAAACGGGCAATTTCTCTTCTTACTGGGTCAAAGCAAGATAAAATAATTGCTTCTGGTGTATCGTCTACAATAATCTCAACCCCAGTTGCAGCTTCTAAGGCACGAATATTTCTACCTTCTCTACCGATAATTCTACCTTTTACATCGTCAGATTCAATATTGAATACGGATACACAGTTTTCAATAGCTTCTTCAGTACCCACACGTTGAATGGTATTAATAATGATTTTTTTAGCCTCTTGTTGAGCCGTCATTTTAGCTTCTTCAATAGTTTCTTGAATATGAGCCATGGCATCTGTTTTCGCCTCAGCTTTTAAACTTTCAACTAATTGATTTTTTGCTTCTTCTGCAGATAATCCTGAAATAGCTTCTAATTGTTCAACTTGACTTTTGTGTAATTTATCAATTTCTTGAGTTTTCTTTTCTAAATAATCTACTCGATTATTGTAATCTTCAAGTTTTGTTTCTAATTCGTCGTTAAGTTTTTTATTCTTAGCTAATTCATTTGAAACTTGAGATTCTTTGTCTCTTGTTCTTTTTTCAGCTTCAGCAATTTTTTTGTCTTTAGCTAAAATTTCCTTTTCATGCTCCGATTTTAACTCTAAAAACTTTTCTTTAGCTTGTAATAATTTGTCTTTTTTGATAGATTCAGCTTCAGCTTTAGCGTCTTTTAATATAGATGCGGCCTCTTTTTTTGCATTTTTAATTAAGTTTGAAACATTGCTTTTTTCTAAAAATTTAGCAATTCCAAACCCAACTGCAATTCCGGCGACGATACTTAAAATAATTGTTAGTGTCATAATTTAATTGTTATATATAAAAAAAGCCTACATTAGGAGTTTGAATAAACTCGTATAAACAGGATTTGAGCTAGCGCACTGTTCAAGGATTTACACGAAGTAACATGCTTTAGTAGTGCAGATTTACTCTTTTAATAGTTAGTGTTGAGTTTATCAAAATTATACTAATGTAGGCAGTATCTTTGTTTTAAAATAAGAACGTATTTCTATTTAAGTAACAAGCTATCAATTTTGTCGTTTAATTTTTTTAATCGTTCAAAAGCATCTTCTAAGGATGTACTTTTGTCAATTTGATTTTGTTCAATCTGAGAAGCAAATTGTAATGCACACATGGCTAATACATCTTGTTTATCTCTAACTGCATAGCTTTCTTCAAATTTTCGTATCGTAGCATCTATTTTTTTAGAAGCAGTTCGTAAACCTTCTTCTTGTGCTGGTTCCACAGTTAAGGGATAAACACGATCAGCTATTGATATTTTAATTTTTAACTTTTCTGTCATTTTATTCAGAAAGTTGTGCTATACAATAATCGATTTCTCTAATTAAAGCGTTTATTTTTAGCTTAGTTTCTTTTTTATATTCATCACTGCCTAAAAGAGAATTGGTTATTTTCAAGCTTTCAAGCTCTTTTTCTAATGAATGAATTTTTTCTTCTTTTTGTTTCATTATCTCCTTAACCACTGATAATTCTTGAACTAAATCATTATTTAGCTTTTCAAAATTCTCCAATTTTTTTGATAATTTGAAGAATTTAACTTCAAGAGAATCAATTACTTTTGATAATTCACTCATTAATGCCAATTTCTTTTCTTGATTTTACAAATTTAAAACTACTAATTTAATTATCAATACTTTTTTTAAAAAAATTATAACTTATTTCTCTAAAATTCATTAATTAATTAGTAATCAGTTAACTGTTTGCTTTTTATAAAGTCGACAATCATAGTTGCAATAAGTTTTCCAGTTAGATGATTATTACTAGAATCATCTAAATCTGGAGCTCCTTCGCAAATGTGTAAATAGCCTACATTTTCTTCCTTTCCAAAAAAATGTATAAAATGACGTGCTTTTTCAACACTAAATCCACTTAAAGTCATTGCACTACTGTGTATGCCTGGAATTGCATCTAAATCTAATTCTAAACCAAAAGATGTATCACCTACAAATTTTAAAGCTGTTGTAAGTTCTGTTGAAAAACTTTTTTCTTTTCTAACGGCAATTTCTTCATAAGTATTGTACTTTACTCTTTCAGAAATCGATTTTAATGTATGGAATACGCTTTTAGAAACAAAATTTTCATGCAATCCAAAAATAAAATATTTTTTTAAGAATCCATCTTCAAAAGCATAGGTGAATCCATTTCCACTGTGGCGACCCTCCATAATTCTGAAGTCTGTATGTGCATCAAAATTTATTGCATTTACAGATTTTCCCTTAGCAAGTGCTAAGCCTTTTATATTTCCATAAGCATTATTGTGTCCACCTCCAATAATAATTGGAATTTTGCCGGTCTTAATTATGTTACAAATGATGTGTGAAACTTCTTTATCAATCTTTTCAACTAATTTGAACAATTGTTTTCGATCTTCTTTAATTGTTGCATCCAGATTAGAAGCAATTTCCATTTCTTCTGAAAAGTTAATTTCTCCGAGAGCTATTAATTCTCTTCCTTTGCAAAATTTATTATGTTGAAAATTGACTAAACTTTTTAAAGTGCTATGAAATGCTGAAGCTGTTCCAACTCTTCCAAAATTTGCTTTCACTCCAATATCTTCAGGTAGTCCTAATAGTACAAAATTTGCTTCACAATTTTTGATGAACTCAAATGGATTTTCATCTTTAGGGACTGTTAAAATTTTTTCACCAAATTTAACTTCACCACTTCTATGTTGTGTTAAACGGGCTAAATCATTAGCATTAAATATTTTTAAATTTTCCATTATTGCTTTAAAAATTGAATTCAAATATACTATTTTGCATAAAGAAATCGTTAATTATAGTGTAATAAAGTAAAAATAATCATATTTTTGTGAAACTCATAATCTAAATCTTATAGACAATGGAACTTAATCAATCAAATCCTAGAAATTCAGGGTTAAAAGCCGCAGTAGTTGTTTTATCATTACTTTTATTAGGAAGTTTAGCTTACATGTACAAATTAAAAAATGATAGTACAGAAGTTGAAACAAAACTTACCTCTGAAAAAGGAAAATTACAAGCTGAATTAGAGGCTAAAATTGCAGAATACGATAAAGCAATTGCGGATAACACTGCCTTAAAAGGAGAGTTAGAAGAGGAGCAGGCTAAAATGGTAGAATTGCTTGAAAAATTAAAAAAATCTGAAGGTGATGCTGCTTCAATGGCTAAATTCAAATCACAATATTTTCAATTGAAAAAAGATATGGATAATTTAGTTGCTGAGAATAATTCGTTAAAAGAAAAAAACGTAAAATTAACAAAAGATTTAGATAGTACTACTGTTGTTCTTTCTGATGCTAGAGTTCAAATTGATACACTTAATAATCAAAAAACAAGTTTAGCAAAAACGGTTGAAAAAGGACAAAAGTTGTCAATTTTAAATCTTCAAACGTTAGCAGTTAAACAAAGAAGTTCAGGTAAACAAATTGATACTGATAAAGCAAGTAAAGCAGATGTATTAAAAATAAGTTTTACAATTGCTGAAAATCAAATTGCTAAAACAGGTGATAAATCGTATTATGTTCAAGTAATTGACAGTAAAAGTAATGTTTTAGGTGAAAAGAAAATGGAAACTTATGGTGATAAATATTTATCGTATAGTTTTGCTAAAACTATTAAATATGAAAATAAAACTGTAACCGTTCAGGAAGATTTACCAGTTAAAAACATAGTAGGAGGTGCTTATTTTGTAAATGTATTTGATAAAGATGGAAATTTAGTTGCGAAGTCTTCATTTACACTTAGATAGTATAAAAATTATCTTAAAACATAAAAAAGGGAGCTCTTGAGCTCCCTTTTTTATTATTCAATTTTCGATTTTGCATCGGTAAATTTTTCATTTACTTTACTCCAGTTGATTACATTGTAAAACGCTTCAACATAATCTTTTCTTTTATTTTGATACTTTAAATAATAGGCATGTTCCCAAACATCTAAAGCTAAAACTGGTGTTCCTTTAATTTCTGCATTTGGCATCAATGGATTGTCTTGATTAACAGAAGTAGTTATAACCAATTTACCTGTTTTGTCTACAATTAACCAAACCCATCCAGAACCAAATAGTTTATTTGCTTTTTCAGAAAATTGAGTCCTAAAATTTTCAAATGAACCAAAGTCTTTGTTAATTGCTTCTAATATGGCGTCTTTTGGTTCGGTGTTGTTTTGACCTAGTATTTCGAAAAATAAGTTGTGATTGTAATATCCTCCGCCATTATTTCTAACATCATTATTTTTCAAATCAAGTTTAGTTAGAATAGCTTCAATTGATTTGTTAGCTAAGTCAGTTCCTTTTACAGCAGCATTTAATTTATTACAATAATTGACATGATGTTTTGAAAAATGGATTTCCATAGTTTGAGCATCAATAAAAGGTTCTAAAGCATTATAAGCATACGGTAATTTCATCATTTGAAAAGGGCCGTCTTGGTCTTCAGCTTTTACATTTTCTGGATTTCCAATGGCTGATTTAGTTTCTGTTTTTTCAGGTTCAGGAATAGTGACTTCAACTAATTCTTTATCTTTTTTGCATCCTGCAAAGCTTAGCATTGAGCCTAATAAAATTCCTGTAATAATTATCTTTTTCATAAGTTTTAGTTTTTATTGTTGTACAAAATTAAAAAAGATAAGCGTTACTGCCTATCTTTTAACAATTGATTAATGTTTTCAATATATTTTTCTTTAGCTTCATCTGCTGTAAGATGTCTTACTTGCATCCAAGCGTTTTGTTTAAATGCGGTAATTAATTCATCTGATTCATAGCCATGATGATTGTAGCTGATGTTTTCAGAAAGAGCCTGCTTGTAATAAGCATAAAGCACCAATTGTACGTCTTGTGGTACAGAAGTTTTAGGAATTTGTTCGTTGGCAATACGAATTGCTTCCTTAAATCTTTCGTCTAACGATTGTTTACTCATTTATTTTTTTACTGATTATAGTTTTATTACCAATAGCTTTATCGCCTAATTTTACATTGATAGGAGTTCCAATAGGTAAATAGATGTCAACACGAGATCCAAATTTAATAAAACCTGCATCTTTACCTTGTACTACTCTCATGCCTTCTTGTGCATAGTTTACAATTCTTCTTGCTAAAGCGCCAGCAATTTGTCGGTATAAAATTTCACCATATACTCTGTTTTCAATTACAACAGTAGTTCGTTCATTTTCTTCACTTGCTTTAGGATGCCAAGCTACTAAATATTTACCAGGATGGTATTTACTATATTTTACGATTCCGTTAACGCAATATCTTGTAACGTGAACGTTAATAGGCGACATAAAAATAGATACCATCAAACGTTTATCTTTAAAATATTCAGACTCATATACTTCTTCAATTACTACTACTTTGCCGTCAACTGGAGCTAGTATATGATTATCACTATTGTCGGCTATTCTTGTTGGATTTCTGAAAAATTGAAGAATTAATACTAAAAACACTAAAATTAAAGCACCAACAATTTTAAAAATAATTGGAAAATTTTCACTTAAAAAATAATCAGCTACAAAAACACCTAAAACAGATAAAAATGTGGCGATTAATATTATTTTGCCTCCTTCTTTATGAAACATAATTAAAATAAATTAAATAAAATATATATATAAATGGTGTAACGAAAATTACACTATCTAATCGATCTAATATACCGCCATGCCCTGGCATTATTGTACCACTGTCTTTAATTCCAGCTTCTCTTTTAAACTTCGATTCTATTAAATCACCTAAAGTTCCGAATATTGAAATTAACAAAGCGGTAACAACCCACAAAGTTACACTAAAAAAAGTATAAAAATAACTAATTATTATACTTGATAGAATAGTAAAAACTACACCTCCAATAAAACCTTCTATTGTTTTTTTAGGAGATATGCGTTCCATTAATTTGTTTTTACCTATTGTTTTTCCAACTAAATAAGCAAAAGTATCATTACACCAAATCATAATAAATATGGAAATGATAATTTTATGTTCAGATGGATTTTTAAAATTAGGTAAAAGTAGAAGTAAAATAAATGGAATAGTTATATATAAGAATAAATGATTAATTGTTTTATGGTATTTTGAAAAAGGGACATTTTTAAACAAGTTATTTAAAAGCATTAGATTAAAAATAACACTTCCTAGTGATAAATAGATGAAATTGAATGGATTGGATTTGCTAATATAAATAGCAATAGAAAGTAATATGCCTAATATAGCAAATATATAAGGATATTTAAAATTGGTCATCTTTGAAAATTCATAAATACTTAAGCACATAAAAATTGTAAAAAGTATATGAAAGCTCATAGAAGAAAATAATGTGCAAAAAATTAATAGTGCAACATATACACCTCCAGAAAGTGCTCTTGTTAATGTTTCGTTCATCTTATAAATCTTCTAACAGTAGCAAGTATAAATTTTTATGACAGCTTCCATAATGTAAGAAGTCTTCTTCAGTTGCTTTTTCAAAGTATTTAATAGCTGTGATGTTTGTTGGATATTCTCCGTTATATCTGTTTTTAATACTACGCATACCATCGCTTTTTGAAAGTAAAATTTGACTTGTTGAAGCAAAAACCACAATATTTGTTGGGAGCTCGTCAATTTTAAACTGTTTCAATTGTTTTGATGAAAAAAGAATGGAACCTTCGTCTGCAATTAAGTTTTCACATGAAGTAAAGAAGAAAGAAGGAGTAGTATTATCCGTATAATTTAATCTATTTTCATCTAAAAAATGAAATAATCTTGAATCAAAGCATTGTGCATTTGTTTCAAACCAATCATTTTCTTCTAATATGTTTTCAAAATTCTCATGAATTTCTCCAATATTTTCACAATAGATAAACTTACCGCCATTTTGTTTAAAATTAACAGTAAACAATTCATCTACAGGTAAATTTAAATCTGGCGAATAGGGACTTTTATGGTCTTTTTTATCTTGATCTTCGTTTTCTCCTTGAGTACCAAATATTTTCTTAAAAATATTCATTCTTTTCATCTAACGGTTCCTAACTTCCAAATATAAAAAAATCTTAATTTAAAATTGCTTTCAAATTAAGATTTTTTAAAATATTTTTTAACTAATTATTCTTCAGGAGTTTCAGGATTGTTATCACTTGAAGAATTTGTTAATGATTCTGTTGAACTATTTAAGATGTTTTCAGTGTTATTTTCTGTTTTTTTATCTTCAATAGTTTGGTTTTCAGTTTCAAACGGACGTTTACCAAAAATAGTTTCTAAATCATCTTTAAAAATTACTTCTTTTTCAATAAGTATATTCGCTAATTGTTCTAATTTTTCTCTGTTTTCAGATAAAATAGTAATTGCTCTTTGGTATTGTTCTTCAATTATAGCTGAAATTTCTTTGTCAATTACTTGAGCTGTTTCTTCAGAATAAGGTTTTGAAAAATTATAATCGCTCTGACCTGATGAATCATAATAAGTTATGTTACCTAACTTGTCATTTAAACCATAAATAGTTACCATAGCTCTGGCCTGACGCGTAACTTTTTCTAAGTCACTTAAAGCACCAGTTGATATTTTATCAAACACAACTTTCTCTGCAGCACGTCCACCCATTGTAGCACACATTTCATCTAACATTTGTTCTGTACGTACAATTTGTCTTTCTTCTGGTAAATACCAAGCTGCTCCCAAACTTTGTCCTCTTGGAACGATGGTTACTTTTACCAATGGCGCAGCATAACGTAACATCCAACTTACAGTTGCGTGTCCTGCTTCGTGAATAGCAATTGCTCTTTTTTCGTCTGGTGTAAGGATTTTGTTTTTCTTTTCTAATCCTCCAACAATACGATCAACCGCATCTAAGAAATCTTGTTTATTTACGGCTTTTTTATCTTTTCTTGCGGCAATTAAAGCTGCTTCATTACATACATTCGCAATATCAGCACCAGAGAAACCAGGGGTTTGTTTCGCTAAAAAGTCAGTATCTAATTCTTCTTCTTTCTTGATGTTTTTTAAATGTACCTCAAAAATTTCTTTACGTTCACGAATGTCTGGTAAATCAACATAAATTTGTCGGTCAAAACGACCTGCTCTCATTAATGCTTTGTCTAATACATCTGCACGGTTAGTAGCTGCCAATACAATAACATTAGTATCGGTTCCAAAACCATCCATTTCGGTCAGTAATTGGTTCAATGTATTCTCGCGTTCGTCGTTTCCGCCAGAAAAATTACTTTTTCCTCTTGCTCTACCAACGGCATCAATTTCATCAATAAATATGATAGCTGGCGCTTTTTCTTTTGCTTGTTTAAACAAATCTCTTACACGAGAAGCTCCAACACCCACAAACATCTCAACAAAATCTGAGCCTGATAAAGAGAAGAAAGGAACCTTTGCTTCACCAGCAACTGCTTTTGCTAATAAAGTTTTACCTGTCCCTGGAGGACCTACTAGTAACGCACCTTTTGGGATTTTACCACCAATGCTTGTATATTTTTCTGGATTTTTAAGGAATTCTACAATTTCTTGAATTTCTTCTTTAGCACCTTCCAAGCCAGCTACATTTTCAAACGTAATTCGCGTGTCGGTTTTTTCATCAAATAATTTAGCTTTTGATTTACCAATACTGAAAATTTGACCGCCACCACCTCCGGCACCACCCATTCTTCTCGACATAAAATAGAAGAATCCTATAATCAAAAAGGTAGGAAGTAAGAAAGTAATAATTTCACCCCAATCACTAGTTTCTTTAAAACTGTAATTAGAAATAAGTCTTTGGTCTTTTGCTTCTTTTAAACTTTTTTGAAACAATTCAGAAGAACCTATACTTTCAATTACAAAATGCGGGCCTTTTTTATTGTCTCTACTAAAAACATTGTTTTTACTTTTTCTAATTTGAGGATCATTTAGTCCTCGGTCGTTAAGAACAATTTCAGCCGATTTTTCATTATAAATAATGACATCTTTAATTTCATTTTTAGCTAATAATTCTTCGAATTTAGAAACAGAAATAGGTTCTGGAAATCCAAAAGAAGAAAATCCTTTATCAAAAAAGTTAATGGCTAAGAATAGCAAAATAATTAATGTTGGAAAAAACCAAGGACCTATTTTGTATACTTTAATTGTAGGTTTGTTTTTATTGTTCTCTGACATATTTTTTTAAAATTTATTTTCAAGCGATGTAATTTTAGCATCGCCCCAAAGGCTTTCAATATTATAATATTCTCTAATGTGCTTTTGAAATACATGAACCACAATGCTTACATAATCCATTAATACCCATTCACCATTTTCTGTGCCTTCTACATGCCAAGGTTTATCTTTTAATTCTCTAGAAACCCCTTTTTGTATAGAATTCACTATAGCATTCACTTGTGTATTTGAAGTTCCATTGCAAATTACAAAATAATCACAAACACGATTGTCGATTTCTCTTAAATCAAGAATATCAATATCTAATCCTTTTACATCTTCAATTCCCTTGATGATACATGTTAATAAATCATCAGTACTGTTATTTTTTGTCATCTATTATTTATTCGTTTTTTGCAAAGGTATCATTTTTGTTTTTACATTTGAAAATTAGTTTAGTAAATCAAAAAAAACTTCTATGCATATCATCAAACTCAATGCCATTGATTCTACCAATTCTTATTTAAAACAATTGTCAGTTCAACACTATCTTGAGAATTTAACAGTTGTTTTAGCAGAAAATCAAACAGCAGGAAGAGGGCAAAGAGGGGCTGAATGGCATGTAGAGCCGGGTAAAAACCTAACGTTCAGTGTTTTGGTTAAAAATGTATTGCGTGATTTTGAAGAAGTTTTTAATTTGAATGTGATTGTTGCAGTAACATTGCATCAGGCATTTTATAACTTAAAATTAACAAATTTAGCGATTAAGTGGCCGAACGACATTTTGTCAGAAAAAAAGAAAATTGCAGGTATACTTATTGAAAATCAAATCAAAAGTGATGGTGAAATTGTGTCAATCATTGGAATTGGAATCAATGTCAACCAAAGTAATTTTGAAAATTTACCACAAGCGAGCTCTTTTTTTAATCTAACTCAAAAAGAATGGGATACTGAATTGATTTTAACTACATTTTTAAAATTATTTCAACATAATATTAATAAGTATAATTCTGAAGGCGCACATTTTTTTTGGGACTACTACCAAAAGGCTTTATTTAGAAAAAACATTCCATCGGTTTTTGAAAATTTAAACGGAGTAAAATTCATGGGTAAAATCATACGAGTTACACCTCTTGGTTTACTTGAAGTTGAGTTGGAAAACGATACATTTGAATTATTCAGTATAAAAGATGTAAAATTACTTTATTAACGAATATCAAAGGTTTGTTAAAGTAAGTGAAATTTCTTTGTAAATCGTTACATTTGCATTCATTAAAAATAAAGTAAACTTTTCATGTTACAAAAAATACTTACCCCGCTTTTTTCCACGCGATTAATGGCTGTTTTATTTATTGTTTTTGCTGCTGCTATGGCTGCGGGTACTTTTATTGAAGATGCCTACAATACAGAAACTGCACGGATTATAATTTATAACTCATGGTGGTTCGAATTAATCATGGCGTTTTTTGTTATTAATTTTTTCGGAAATATTTATCGTTATCAGCTTCACAAAAAAGAAAAATGGGCCACATTATTGTTGCATTTGTCTTTCATTTTTATTCTTGTTGGTGCATTTGTAACACGATATGTAAGTTTTGAAGGAATGATGTTGATAAGAGAAGGTGGGTCTTCAAATGTAGTTTATTCTGACATGCCTTATATTACTGCATTTGTGGATGGTAAATACCAAGGTGAAATGAAAAGGAAAACCGTTCAAAAACAGGCGTTGTTTTCAAAAGCAGTATCGAATTCATTTTCAATTTCAGATAATTTTGATGGTGAACCGTTTGCAATTGAATTACAAGAATTCATCCTAAATGCCAAACAAACTTTTAAACCTAACGTTTCTGGAAAATTATATTTGAAATTAGTAGAAGCAAGTCAAGGGGGAAGAAAAGAACATTATTTAGTTGAGGGAGAAGTAAAAATGATCAATAATTTACTTTTTGCTTTTAACAAACAAACTAAAGGTGCCATTAATATTTTGAAAGTGGGTGACACGTTTCAATTAGAAACTCCTTTTGATGGTAATTTTATGCGAATGGCAGATAAAATGCAGGGTTCAGTAAGTAAAAATACGACTAGTCCGGTGATGTTCCGATCGTTATATAATATGGGTGGTATTCAATTTGTACTTCCAGAAATTCCTTCTAAAGGGGAATTGATTTTGGCTTCGGATGATAATTATAAAGATAAAGCAACGGATGATGCGGTTCGATTAAAAGTTACATCGCAAGGCAAAGAAGAAACAATCGTTTTGTTCGGTCAAAAAGGAAAACAAAGTGAACCAAAGAGTTTTAAATTAGGAAATTTAGAATTTACCTTGTTTTATGGAAGTAAAGTTTATGAAACTCCTTTTTCAATTAAACTAGAAGATTTTATTGCTGAAAAATATCCTGGAACAGAAAAAAGTTATTCTGCATTTAAAAGTAAATTAGAAATTCAAGATACTCAAGAACGAAAAACATTTAAAGATAGTGTTTTTATGAATCATATTTTAGATTACAGAGGGTATCGCTTCTTTCAAGCAGGATTTGATCCGGATGAACAAGGAACGCATTTGTCTGTAAACCATGACTTTTGGGGTACTTGGCTAACTTACATCGGTTATTTTCTTTTATATATTGGACTAATGGCAATTTTGTTTGATAAAAACACTCGTTTTGGAGATTTAAAGAAAAAATTAGACAAATTGAGAGCTAAAAAAGCAGCATTAAGTCTTCTTTTCTTTTTCTTCTCAATAGTTGGTTTTTCTCAAGACAATCATGATGGTCACAATCATGATGGACATAACCATGAAGGACATGTACATGAAACAGAAACTTCTTCAAAAACCACTGCGGCTCCTAAAATGCCAACAAAGGAACAAGCACTTCGTGAAATTAAAAAATACATGATTGACGCAGAAGAAGCTTCTAAATTTGGTAGATTAGTAATACAGGATGTGGGCGGAAGAATGAAACCTGTAAATACTTTTTCTTCTGAATTATTGCGAAAAGTTTCCAAAAACGACACTTTTGAGGGATATACTTCTGATCAGGTTTTGATTTCAATGACACAATTTCCTGAATATTGGTATCAAGTACCTATTATTTACTTAAAAAGAGGAAATGACAGTATTCGTAAAATAGCAGGAATTGATAAAGAAGCTAAATATGCTGCTTTAATTGATTTTTTTGATCAGTATGGGAATTATAAGTTAGTAAAGCAAACAGATGAAGCTTATAAAGCAGCAATTCCAAATCAATTTGAAAAGGATTTTATTGAAGTTGATAAAAAAATCAATTTATTGTATTCGGCTTTAAGTGGACAAATTTTAAAATTATTTCCATTACCTAATGACAAAAACAATAAATGGGTTTCTTATTTAGAAGTAAATCATAAAACAAATACACCTTTAGATATTGTTAAAAATGCATTGCCATTTTATTTAAATGAAGCAGCGGGTGCCTCTCAATCTAAAGATTATAAAACGGCAAATGAATTATTAAAAGGCTTAAGTGATTACCAAAAGAAGTTTGGTGCTAAAGTCATGTTGTCTGAAGATAAAATCAATACAGAGATTTTGTATAACAAATACGATATCTTCAAAAAATTATTTTCTTGGTATTTGTATGCGGGTGTTTTAATGTTCGTCTTCGTAATTTGGAAAATATTTAGTGATAAGAAATGGGTAAATGTTGCTGTAAAAGTTTCACATATTATTATTGCAATTTTGTTTGTTCTTCATTTAGGTGGATTAATTGCACGTTGGTATATCTCAGGACATGCACCTTGGTCTGATGCTTACGAAAGTATGATTTATGTAGCTTGGGCAACCATGTTCTTTGGGTTGGCTTTCGGGAGAAAATCGGAATTAACTGTGGCTTCAACGGCCTTTGTTACGGCTATTATTTTAATGGTGGCACATTGGAGTTGGATGGATCCGGCGATTGCCAATTTACAACCGGTTTTAAATTCGTATTGGTTAATGATTCACGTGGCAGTAATTGTAGCGAGTTACGGACCATTTACATTGGGAATGATTTTAGGGTTAGTGGCCTTATTCTTAATGATTTTTACAACCGAAAAGAACAAGAAAAAAATGGATTTATCGATCCAGGAAATTACCATTATTAATGAAATGGCTCTAACGGTTGGATTAGTGATGTTAACTATCGGAAACTTTTTAGGTGGACAATGGGCTAATGAAAGTTGGGGACGTTACTGGGGATGGGATCCAAAAGAAACATGGGCTTTAATTAGTATTATGATTTATGCATTTGTAATTCATGCCCGATTTGTTCCGGCGCTTCGTGGAAAATGGATTTATAACGTCATGAGTGTATTTGCTTTTGCCAGTATTTTAATGACTTATTTTGGTGTAAATTTCCATTTAAGTGGTATGCATTCCTATGCTTCAGGAGAGAAACAAAATGTAATTTATTATCTATATGCTGTAATTGTAGCATCTTTAATAGCTGCATTAGCGTATTGGAAGTATCGAAAATATTATAAGAAATAAAATTGAGCCTCTTTATGAGGCTTTTTTTTATGATTTATTTAATATTTGTTTTTTATGAATTTGTAAAAAGAATTGTAATTTTATAAATCTTTAGTAGTTATTTAATCGTAATTAAAGGAAACAAGATGATGTTGTTAATAAAATCGTTTATTTAAAACCATAATTGATTAAAAAGCAACTAAACTTAGGTCAAACTAACTTAGTTCAACATAAGTTTCCTCAAAAAAAATTAAACATATGAAATTATCCTATTTAATCCCTTTTCCAATTTTAGCTTTCTTAGCGTGTACACAAGTAAATAAGGATGCCCAAGTGTCTGAAATCAATCATTCAACAAGTATAACAAAAGATAAAGTCATGGAAAAAGAAACAATTTATTCTTTTAAAGTAAAAGATTTAGCAGGTGATGCGTTTGACTTTGCTTCTTTAAAAGGAAAAAAAATCATGATAGTAAACACCGCTTCTGAATGTGGATTAACTCCCCAGTACGAGCAATTACAATCGGTTTACGAAGAATACAAAGACAAGAATTTTGTCATAGTTGGTTTTCCTGCGAATAATTTTGGTGCACAAGAACCTGGTTCAAATGCTGAAATTGCTACATTTTGTAAAAAGAATTATGGGGTTACATTCCCGATGATGTCTAAAATTTCAGTTAAAGGTCAGGACATGCACCCAATTTACCAGTTTTTGACTCAAAAAGCTAAAAATGGTTTACAAGACAGTGAAGTGCAATGGAATTTTCAAAAATATTTAATTGATGAAAATGGACATTTAGCTAAAGTGATTTCGCCAAGAACTTTACCTAATGATAAAGAAATTATAAATTGGATTAAAGGTTAATTTTTACCAATTCTAATAAGAAGTGTTCCATAACTAATTATGGAACATTTTTTTATAGCATTTTTTGAACAATAACAGAATGGAGCCATCGATTGAATTTGTATCCCGATTCTTTTATAAATCCAACTTGTTCAAATCCATATTTTTTATGAAAATCAATACTGTTTACATTTTCTGAATCAATAACACCAATCATGGTATGCAGGCCTTGTTCTTTTGCTAATTCGATTAATTTACTAAGTAACGTATGTCCAATTCCTTTTCCAATGGCATTTTTATTTGCATAGACTGAATGTTCCACCGTAAATTTATAGGCTTCTCTGAACCTAAATTCACTGTAATATCCAAAGCCAACGACTTCATTATTTAGTGTGGCAACAATAACTGGAAAACCTTTTTTTATTTTATCATCAAAAATTTGAAGTTGTTGTTCTAAGGTTCTTGGGAAATAATCATATAAAGCCGTTCCGTTTAAAATTTGATCATTAATGATGTCTAAAATGATTGTGCAATCTTCATTTTGATACTTTCTGATTTTAATTTCCATTATTGCATAAATTTGAGATGTAAAAATACTAAATTAGACAAACAACTTTGTAAATTTGTAGTTCAGTTTTTTTAATAAAATGATGTATCCAAAAATTCCTTTAGCACAAAACTTACTGGAGATTTGTAAAGAAAAAGGATTAAAACATATTGTAATTTCTCCTGGTTCTAGAAACGCACCTTTAACCATTGGATTTACGAATCAAGATTTTTTTAAATGTTATAGCATTGCAGATGAAAGATGTGCTGCGTTTTTTGCCTTGGGAATGGCGCAACAATTACAAGAAGCTGTTGCTGTTGTATGTACTTCAGGTTCGGCATTGCTTAATTATTATCCAGCAGTTGCCGAAGCTTTTTACAGTCAAATTCCTCTTGTTATTATTTCGGCAGATCGACCACAAAGTAAAATTGATATTGGCGACGGACAAACCATTCGTCAAGAAAATGTTTTTGCCAATCATTCACTATATAACGCCAATTTAACTGAGGAGGCTTCGGAAGAAAATGATATCAAAATTCAAGAAGCATTATTCACTTCAGTAAATAAAAAAGGGCCGGTACATATAAATGTTCCTTTTGAAGAGCCTCTATATGAAACAGTTGAGGCATTAACTCAAAGTCCGACTTTAGTTTTTCATGAACAAAAACAAGAACAGTTTGCTTTAAATGAATCGTTCAAAAAGCAATGGCAAAATGCGACAAAAAAGTTATTATTAGTTGGTGAATTACGACCGAATTCTATAGCGCAAGGATTTATTGATATAATAGCTCGAGACGAATCTGTAGTGGTTTTGACTGAAAAGACTTCGAATTTACACCATTCAACATTTATTGATCGAATTGATACATTAATTACTCCTTTTGATGAGGCTGATTTTCAATTGTTACAACCCGAAATAGTAGTGACTTTTGGTGGAATGGTTGTTTCAAAGCGAATTAAGGCATTCTTGCGTAAGTACAAACCTGGAGCTCATTGGCATGTAGATGAATTACGTGCGTATGATACTTATGGTGTTTTGACAGCGCATTTTCAGACTTCAATTCATGATTTTTTTGACCAATTATTTTCAGACTATACACCTCTTAAATCTAATTATTTTCCAACTGTAGATTTAATCTGGAAGCATAGAAAAGTCATGCACCAACACTATGTGTCACAAATTCCATTTTCTGATTTTAAGGTTTTTGATTTTTTGAGTAAGAATTTACAAGCTGCGGTTCATTTACAAGTGAGTAATAGTTCGGCTATTCGCTATTTACAATTGGTTGATATTGATGCACAAACAGAAGTGTTCTGTAATCGAGGAACTAGTGGAATTGATGGAAGTACATCTACAGCAATAGGGGCGGCCGTTCATCAGTTAAAACCCACCTATTTCATAACGGGTGATATAAGTTTCTTTTACGATAGTAATGCTTTGTGGAATAATTATATACCTAAGAATTTCAAAATCATTTTAATTAATAATAATGGGGGAGGTATATTCCGAATTTTACCTGGACATAAAGAAACTGATACTTTCAATACCTATTTTGAAACGTCACATCAATTGACTGCCGAACATTTAGCCAAGATGTATGGTTTCCATTATTTTAAGGCAGATGATGAAAGCAGTTTAGAAAATAAATGGTCGAAGTTTGAAAAAGAAGAAGAACCTGCGATTTTAGAAATTTTTACCCCTGAAAAGTTAAATGATAGAATATTGTTAGATTATTTTAAAAATCTAGTATAAAACAAAAAGCGCATCAGTTGATGCGCTTTTTTTATTTAGAATCTTTGCCCGGTTTAAATTTAAACCGTTCAACGGGATTGGATTTAACTGGTTTTTTGTCAGCAAATTTAGATTTTCCAAACGGTTTTTTAGCCGCAGGTTTTTTTGAAGTCGGATTGTTTTTTTGTTCTTCTTTTTGTAATGGGATTTTATTAGCGGCATTTGTTTTTAAAACCTCCATCGGATTTTTAGGATTTTCTTTAGTGCCTCTTAAATAAATTACCAATCCGTTTAAGAAGTTACGCAATACCTGATCGCCACAATCCACATACTTGGGATGGTCTTCGTTTCTGAAAAAATTACCAATTTCTCCTTTTGAAATTCGAAAATCAACCAATTCTAAAATTTCAACAATTTGATCGTCTCTTAATTGTAAGGCAACACGAAGTTTTTTAAATATATCGTTATTTGTCATCATTCATTTATTAGAAAAGCCAAAGATACGCTTTTGCAAATTGTTCGCGCCATAATTTTTCATTATGTTCACCATTTGTAATAATGACTTTTTTGGTTAACATTTTACACTCACATCGAATTCTATTTAAATCATGCGCCAATTCATTTAAATCCGTTACCATGTTTTCACTTTCCTTGGTCCCGCACATAAAATAAAATTTTGCATTTGATTTATCCGTCGCTTTACTTAATTCCAACAATTCTTTTTTATTGATCCAAAAGGCAGGAGAAAAAACTCCCGCTTTTCCAAAAATATCAGGGTGTTTAAATACAGCATAATAGGCAAATAAACCACCTAACGAGCTTCCAAAAATAGCGGTATGGTTTTTATCTGTTTTTGTTCGGTAAGTTGAATTGATGTTAGGCATGACTTGATGCAAAATGAAGTCCAACATTAAATCTGCTTTTCCTCCTCCATAATTTTCGTTTTTAAAAGGAGTTAATTCATTTATTCGCTCTTGATTCCCATGTTCAATTCCTATAACAATACAATTGGCTTTTAAACTGTCTAACGTTTCGTCTACTTGCCATTCGCCAGCATATGAAGTTTTAGTATCAAATAAATTTTGACCATCCAACATGTAAATTACAGGAAATTTTTTCTTTATATCTTTATTATAATTGACTGGAGTATATATCCATATTTTTTTATGATAACCCAATTTAGTCGCAAAAAGGGTTAAGGTGTCTATCTTGCTTTGAGCGAACAAGTTACCAGACAGCGTTAAAATTAAGATGAAAAAATAGAGGTTATTTTTTAACATTTTTTTATATTTGATTATAGATTCATCATTAAAATTACATTTTTAAATGGAACCACAAGAAGAAAAATTAAATTTATTACGCGAAATGATTGCCTTTGCACTGGTAGATGGTGAATTACACGATCGAGAATATGATTTTATTGAAATGGTGGCTACAGAATTGGAAATTGATAAACCTACTTTGCACAAGCTATTTGAAAATAAAGACAGTGTTCAAATCATGAAAGATGAATTCAGTCGTATTTGTCAGTTTTATCGTTTGGCGTTGTTAATGCATTGTGATGATGTATTACATGAACGCGAACAAATTAAAATTAATGAAATAGGGATTAATATGGGGCTTAATCCATTTGCCATGAAACGCATTTTAAACATGATGCAAAAATCACCGAATGGTTTAATTGATGGTCAAACCTTATTGGCTTTATTTTCAGAACAGTATAACTAAAAAAGTAAGTTAATTTAGTTTCGTTTTATATTTGCAATTACCAAAGTCTTAATTGTTTTAGAAATATATGCTTATAATTTATCTTGCCATGATTTAATTTCATCTCTGAATTTGGCTGCTTGCATAAAATCGAGTTCTTTAGCTGCTTTTTCCATCAATTTACGTAATTCTCTTATTTTTTTCTCTATTTCGGGCTTACTTAAATATTCTAATACAGGTTCTGCTGCAACTTTAGGTGCATCCATGTAATTATAAGTGGCAATTGAAGATTTTGTAAGTGCATTTTCAATTGATTTATTTAATGCTTGTGGCGTTTTATTATTTGCCAAATTGTAATTCATTTGCTTTTCTCTACGATAATTGGTTTCGTCAATTGTACGTTGCATTGAATTTGTAATTTTATCGGCATACATAATGGCTTTTCCGTTCACATTTCTTGCAGCTCTTCCCACTGTTTGTGTTAAAGAACGGTGGCTTCTTAAAAATCCTTCCTTGTCAGCATCTAAAATAGCTACTAATGATACTTCTGGTAAATCTAAGCCTTCACGTAATAAGTTTACTCCAATTAATACATCATATAAACCTTTTCTTAAATCTTGCATGATTTCAACACGTTCTAAGGTGTCAACATCTGAATGGATGTAACGGCAACGTATGGCTACTTTAGTCAAATATTTGGCCAATTCTTCTGCCATTCTTTTCGTTAAAGTAGTCACTAATACTCGTTCATCTGCTTCACAACGAATCTGAATTTCTTCAATTAAATCGTCAATTTGATTGGCACTAGGGCGAACTTCTATAATAGGATCCAATAAACCTGTTGGTCGAATAATTTGTTCTACAAATTCGCCACCTGTCTTTTGTAATTCATAATCAGCAGGGGTGGCAGATACGTATAAAACCTGATTTTGCAAGGCTTCAAATTCTTCAAATTTTAATGGTCTGTTGTCCATAGCAGCGGGTAATCGGAAACCATATTCAACCAAGTTTTCTTTTCTACTTCGGTCACCACCATACATAGCATGAACTTGAGAAATAGTCACGTGACTTTCATCAACAACCATTAAATAATCATCAGGAAAATAATCCAATAAACAGAAAGGTCTTGTGCCTGCTTGTCTACCATCTAAATAACGCGAATAATTTTCAATACCCGAGCAATATCCTAATTCTCGAATCATTTCTAAGTCGAAATTAGTTCGTTCCTCTAAACGTTTGGCTTCTAGATGTTTACCTATTTTTTTAAAATAATCAACTTGTTTTACTAAATCTTGTTGAATTTCCCAAATGGCTTTCTGCAAAACATCGGGAGAGGTTACAAACATATTCGCAGGATATATATTTAAACGTTCATAACGCTCAATGACTTTGGACGATGTAGCGTCAAAGGCTTCAATTTCTTCTATTTCATCTCCAAAAAAATGAATTCGAAACGGATCATCAGCATAACTAGGGAAAATTTCTACAGTATCACCTTTGATACGAAAAGTTCCAGCGGTAAATTCGGCCTCAGTTCTAGCGTATAAACTTTGAACTAATCGGTGTAAAAGTTTTGTTCTTGAGAGTTGCTGTCCGTTTTCTATTGAAATTACATTTTTTTGAAATTCAACCGGATTTCCGATACCATATAGACAAGATACCGATGAAATTACGACTATATCTCTTCTTCCTGAGAGAAGGGCTGATGTGGTACTTAAACGTAATTTTTCCAACTCATCATTTATGGATAAATCTTTTTCAATATAGGTGCCTGTTACAGGAATAAAGGCTTCAGGTTGATAATAATCATAGTAAGACACAAAATATTGAACGGAATTATTAGGGAAAAATTGCTTAAATTCTGAGTACAATTGTGCCGCCAACGTTTTATTATGAGCTAAAATTAAAGTTGGCTTTTGTACTTCTTGTATCACATTGGCTACTGTAAAAGTTTTACCAGAACCGGTTACTCCCAACAAGGTTTGGTATTTTTCACCCGCATTTATTGCATGCGCTAATTTTTTTATAGCTTCAGGCTGATCTCCTGTTGGTTTGTAATCCGATACAACTTGAAAACGCATATTAATTCAATTTCTCTTTTAAATAAATTCCCGTACTAGATTTTTTGTTTTTAGCAACTTCTTCAGGAGTACCAAATGCGACTAAATTTCCACCGTTAGCACCACCTTCAGGACCAATATCTATGATGTAATCAGCACATTTAATTAAATCTAAATTGTGTTCAATTACGATTATGGAATGTCCTTTATCTATTAAGGCATCAAATGAAGCTAATAATTTTTTAATATCATGAAAATGTAAACCGGTTGTTGGTTCGTCAAATACAAACAACATTTTTTCTTTAGTGGCTCCTTTAACTAAAAATGATGCCAATTTTATACGTTGTGCTTCACCACCAGATAATGTAGAAGAAGATTGACCTAATTGAACGTATCCTAATCCTACATCTTGTAGCGGTTGCAGTTTTTGAGTGATTTTAGTTTGCTTGTGTAGATTGAAAAATTCCAAGGCTTCATCGATGGTCATTTTTAATACGTCATCAATATTTTTTCCTTCAAAATTAACTTCCAATACTTCCTTTTTAAATCTTTTTCCTTGGCACGTTTCACATTCCAAGTGAACATCGGCCATGAACTGCATTTCTATTGTAACCTCACCATCACCTTTACAGGTTTCACAGCGTCCTCCATCAACATTGAATGAAAAATGTTTGGCTTGGTAACCTCTTAATTTAGACGTATTTTGTTTAGCAAATAAATCGCGAATATCATCATAAGCTTTGATATAAGTCACCGGATTAGATCGTGAACTTCTACCAATAGGATTCTGATCAACATATTCTATATTTTTTATGTGCGAATAACTCCCTTCTAAAGCAGTAAATTGTCCTGCTTTGTCACCTAAACCAGTCAACTTTTTTTGTAATGCTGGGAATAATATTTTCTTCACAAGTGTACTTTTTCCACTTCCAGAAACTCCCGTAATGACAGTTAAACAATCTAAAGGAAAAGTAACGTCAATATTTTTTAAATTATTTTCACGAGCACCAATGACTTCGATATGGTTTTTAAATTTTCTTCTCTTTTTTGGCACTTCTATAGTGTCCCTTCCCGATAAATATTTTGCAGTTAAAGAATCACAGGTTAGAATCTCCTCGTATTTTCCTTGTGCCACTAACTGTCCTCCATGAGTCCCCGCTTCTGGGCCAATGTCAATTATCATGTCAGCCGCTTTCATAATATCTTCATCATGTTCAACCACAATTACTGTATTACCTAATTTTTTCAAATTTTCTAAAACAGTAACTAATTTTTCGGTGTCTTTTGGATGTAAGCCGATGCTCGGTTCGTCTAAGATATACATCGATCCTACCAAACTACTACCTAAAGATGTAGCTAAGTTTATGCGCTGTGATTCGCCCCCAGATAAAGTGGATGAATTTCGGTTTAAGGTTAAATAATTAAGTCCCACATCGTTTAAAAATTGTAAACGATTTTGAATTTCTAACAACAACCTTTTGGCTACTTTGTAATCGTAATCAGAAAGTTGTAATTCGTTGAAAAAAGGAATAAGTTGAATAATTGGTAAATCAACTAAATCAGAAATTGTTTTCCCACCTACTTTTACATTATTGGCTTCTTGACGAAGGCGTTTTCCTTTACAAGTTGGACATTTTGTTTTTCCTCGGTATCTTGATAATAAAACTCTGTTTTGAATTTTATAATTATTTGCTTCTAAATCGGCAAAGAAATCATGTAAACCAGTAAAATAACGATTTCCATCCCATACCAATTGCTTTTGTGCTGCACTCAATTCAAAATAAGGTTTGTGAATTGGGAAATCAAAATGATGTGAATTATTCACCAATTGATCACGGTACCAACTCATACTTTCCCCTCGCCATGGAAAAATGGCGTTTTCATAAATGGATAAAGCGGTATTGGGAATCACTAATTCTTCATCAATGCCTATAATATTCCCATAGCCCTCACAACTTGGACAAGCACCATAAGGATTATTAAAACTAAATAAATGGATGTTCGGTTCTAAAAAATCTAATCCGTCTAATTGAAAATTCGTATTGAAAACAATTTTTTCATTAGTGTCAGTATTTTGTATATATAATTCGCCTTTACCTTCATAAAAGGCAATTTGAATGGCATCTGCAATCCGATTGTAAAATTCTTCTTCATTTTTAACCACGATTCGGTCTACAATCAGGACAATTTCTTTATCAATAAGTGATTTTTCGTCAATCATTTCTAGAGTAGCGACAAAATCATCTAAACGAACCGTTTGATTGTCTACTAAAACACGAGCAAAACCTTGTTGTAGCAATACTTTAAGTTTATCAATCAACTTTCTCCCTTCTTCCAAATGGATAGGAGCTAATAACAACCATTTTGATTCAAGAGGTAAGGTTTGAATAAAGTTTACAACGTCTGAAACGGTATGTTTTTTTACTTCCTGACCAGAAATAGGGGAGTACGTTTTTCCAATTCTTGCGAAAAGCAATTTCAAGTAGTCGTAAACTTCAGTTGAAGTTCCTACAGTAGATCGAGCATTAGTAGTATTTACTTTTTGTTCTATGGCAATGGCAGGAGCAATTCCTTTAATATATTCAACTTTAGGTTTGTCTAATTTCCCAAGAAATTGACGCGCATAAGAAGATAAACTTTCCACATAACGGCGCTGACCTTCAGCATACAAGGTGTCAAAAGCTAAACTAGATTTTCCAGAACCAGAAAGACCGGTAATCACTATCAATTCGTTTCTTGGAATGGCAACATCTATGTTCTTCAAATTATGCAATTGAGCACCTTTGATTAAGATGTATTTTTTAGGATCTAGCTTCGTAATGTCTTTGTTTATCATGACAAAAAGTGAATTTTCGCAAAGATACAAATTATAAGTTCGAAATAGAAGTAACTGATAGTTGAAAATTAAAAGATATGGGCTATTAAATTGTAACTAAAAGTATTTAATTTTATGATAAAAATTTAAGGTTATTGTGTAAAAACTGTTAAAATTTCAATTGAAGTTTGTTTTTTTGAAAAATTTAACATTATATTTGTTCTTGATTAACCAAAAATCTGAAGCCTATAGTAAAAAAATACTTTTTAGAAAACCAAAAACTTATCTAACTCTAAAAGGTATAACTATGGCAAATCGTGTACAAATTTCGGATGCAATTCTATTGAAGAATTATGTAAATGGCGATGAAACTGCTTTAGCCATTTTGATTGAAAGACATCAAGCAAAAGTGTATGGCTTTATTTATTCAAAAATCGGGGATAGCACAATTAGTGATGATATTTTTCAAGATACCTTTATTAAAGTTATTAAAACTTTAAAATCTAATTCGTATAATGAAGAAGGTAAGTTTTTACCTTGGGTAATGAGAATAGCCCATAATCTTTCAATTGATTATTTTAGACATAACAAAAAAATGCCTTTTCAAAGAGAAACTGAGGAATATAGTATTTTTAACTTTATGACAGATTCATCCTTAAATGTAGAAGGTAAATTAATTGAAAATCAAGTTGAAAATGATCTGCAGAAATTAATTGAAGAATTGCCTGAAGATCAAAAAGAAGTTGTAAAAATGCGTTTTTATGACGATTTAAGTTATAAAGAAATAGCTGATATAACAGGTGTGAGTATAAACACTGCATTGGGCAGAATGCGTTATGCTGTTATTAACTTGAGAAAAATAATAGAAAAAAATAATATTATTTTAACCAATTAGCACAATAATCTTTTTTGCCTTGCGTTATAGTTTAGAATAATAAACTAATATACATGGCAAAACTTTACTCTAGAAAAAAACAAGTCTCTAAAAAAGAGCTTTTACCATCTAAAACAACGGTTAATTTAATTTTGAGTTATTCGAAAGCATTAAAAATAGTAAGGGTTGGTAGTCTTACATTTGAAAATCTTTCAAACTAAAAAATGCTCCAAAGCTTATTTTGGAGCATTTTTTTTATAGTATTCATTTATTACTGCTTTCCTTCCAATGGTTTTGGTGATGATATCTTTTTCTAAATTCCATCCCCTAGCGGGAGAATATTCTCTGCCATACCAAATTATCTGAAGGTGTAAGTCATTCCAACACTCTTTTGGAAATAAAGTCTTAGCGTCTTTTTCTGTTTTTTCTACACTTTTCCCATCTGATAATCCCCAACGGTACATTAATCGATGAATATGCGTATCAACCGGAAAAGCAGGTATACCAAAAGCCTGACTCATAACAACACTTGCCGTTTTATGTCCAACAGCAGGTAATTCTTCTAAATCCTTGAAATTTTGAGGAACCTCGCCATTGTGCTTTTCTATTAGTATTTTAGATAAACCATAAATACCTTTCGATTTCATTGGTGAAAGTCCACAAGGTCTAATGATGTCTTGAATTTCTTCAACCGTCATTTTAATCATGTCGTAGGGATTATCTGCTTTTGCAAAAAGTAAAGGTGTGATTTGATTTACCCTTACATCTGTACATTGAGCTGAAAGTAAAACCGCAATTAATAATGTATAGGCATCTTTATGGTCTAAAGGTATGGGGATTTCAGGGTATAAATCATTTAACGTATTTATAACAAACGTTGATTTCTCTTTCTTAGTCATTTTTGTATATTTGATTACACTTTTCAAATTTAAATTAATTTAATTCAAAGTAAAAATAAATGACACATTTAAAAATAGGTGATGCTGCTCCCCAATTTTCAGGAGTAGATCAAGATGGAACAAAACATACTTTAGAAGATTATAAAGGAAAAAAATTGGTTGTTTTTTTCTATCCAAAAGCAAACACGCCCGGTTGTACAGCTGAAGCTTGTGATTTGAGAGATAATTATGAAAGGTTCCAGGCAAATAATTATGAATTATTAGGTGTTAGTGCTGATAGTGCCAAAGCTCAAAAAAAGTTTGAAGAAAAATATGATTTTCCATTTGCTTTGTTGGCCGATGAAGACAAATCAGTGATTAACGCGTTTGGAGTTTGGGGTCCCAAAAAGTTTATGGGTAAAGAATACGATGGTATTCACAGAACCACATTTGTTATAAATGAAGATGGAATTATTGAAGATATTATTAAAGAAGTAAAAACGAAAGCACATACTGCTCAAATTTTAAAATAACAAAAGCCGACTTAAGTCGGCTTTTGTTATTTTGCTAATTCTTTTGATTTTTCGTATCCAAAGAGTTTATCTTTCTTAATGATTTCGGCAATTCCTTCAGGAAGCATTTCTTCCCATCCTGCTTCATCATTATTAATCATTTTTAATACTTTTCTAGAGAAGATTTCTAATATTTTTTCGTCATATAATTTGATGTCTACAACTTTACCATTGAATTTAAAGAATTTGTATAACTCTTTCATTCTTGGGTGTACTTTTAAATTATCAGAATTAATGATTTCTCCAGTTTCAGGGTTTTTCATTGGGTATAAATATACTTTTAAGTCTCTGTAGAATAATTTCCCAAAAGCTTCTAAAATTCCTCCCGACAAATGGCGGTAATATTTCTCGTCAAAAATATCAATTAAGTTGCTTACTCCCATAGCTAATCCCATACGAGATTTGGTAAAACTAGAGAAATATTCTACTACTTTAAAATATTCTTGGAAATTGGAAATCATTACTGTTTGTCCTAACGAACATAGTAATTCTGCTCTATCTAAAAAGTCTCTTTCATCAATTTCTCCTTCTGCTTTTAAGTTAGAAAGTGTAATTTCAAAAACAACAAAAGTATTGTCTTTATCTACTTTGTTTTCTTGAATGAACATCTCATAAGATTGACGGTACATGTCCATGTTTACTTTAGTAACCGGTCGGAAACTACCTCTTAAAGCTAATATGTTCTTTTTGTATAAAACCGCAGCAGGAAGTACATTTTTACCGTCCGGATTGAACATCACTGCATCAGTCATACCATTTTTAACCAATTGTAACGACATTAAACGGTTGTCTACATTGGCAAATCGAGGACCAGAGAAATTGATAGTATCGATTTCTAATTGGTCTTTATCTAAATGATCGTATAAGTAACGTAATAATTTTTTTGGATCATTGTGTTTATAGAAAGCGCCGTAAATTAAGTTTACACCTAAAATACCTAATGTTTCTTGTTGCAATCGCGCATCATTTTCTCTAAAACGAATGTGAAGAATAATTTCATTATAATCTTCATCTGGTTCCACTTGGAATTTAATTCCAACCCAACCATGGCCTTTAAATTGTTTTGCAAAATCGATAGTAGCAACCGTATTGGCGTAACTGAAGAATATTTTATTAGGATGTTTGTCTCTTTTTAAACGTTGTTCAATAAGTTTAACTTCATGCGTCAACATTTTTCTTAAACGACTTTCTGTTACATAACGCCCGTCATTTTCAACACCATAAATTGCATCACTAAAATCCTTGTCGTATGCAGACATTGCTTTTGCAATAGTACCAGAAGAAGCTCCAGCTCTAAAAAAATGTCTAACAGTTTCTTGACCAGCTCCAATTTCAGCAAACGTACCGTAAATGTTTTCGTTTAAATTTATACGAAGTGCTTTGTCTTTTGTTGAAGGAATCTGTTCAATTACCTTGTCTCCTCTAAGTGTTATTTCAGTTGTCATCTTTTTTATTTTCCAATAAAAGTATCTAGGGCAATATGCTTAATAAGGCAAAGTTAACAAATTATAGGGTTTTAAAAAGTCTAAATTACTATTTTTGTAAAAAATTTAACGCTGTGAAAGTTTATTTTTTAGGTACAGGTACTTCTCAAGGTATTCCAGTAATTGGAAGTCATCATTCTGTATGTTTAAGTGAAGACCCTAAAGACAAGCGTTTGCGGGTTTCTGTTTGGATACAGTCAGATGATTTTTCAGTTGTAATTGACTGTGGTCCAGATTTTAGACAGCAAATGTTGAAATGTAAATGTTCTCGTATAGATGCTTTGTTATTTACACATGAACACGCTGATCATACGGCAGGTTTAGATGATATTAGACCGTTTTATTTTGCACAAGGTGATATTCCCATTTATGCTCACCAACGGGTTCTAAAAAATTTGGAAAGACGTTTTGATTATATTTTTGAAAAAGAGAATAAATACCCAGGTGCCCCTTCCGTAAGTCCTATTGAAGTTAAACAAAATGAAATTTTTAAGGTTAGAAACGAAAGCATCGAACCAATTAATGCAAGTCATGGAAATTTACAAGTTTTTGGATATAAAATTCGAAATTTTGTTTATTTGACGGATGTGAAGTCTATGGAAGATTCCGAAATTGAAAAAATCAAAGGAGTTGAAGTTTTAGTAATTAATGCATTGCGGTACGAACCACATAATACACATTTTAACATTGAAGAAGCATTAGATTTCATATCTTTGGTGCAACCAAAAAAAGCATATTTAACACACATTAGTCATTTGATGGGTTTTCATGAAGAGGTGCAAAAAAAACTGCCTAAAAATGTATACCTTGCTTATGATAATTTAGAAATTGAAATTAAATAAATTATGAAGAAACATCTTTTACTGTACGGTTTTTTATTTTCCTTATTGATTAATATTTTTCAATATGTAAATTCAAGTAAAATATTGAATAAGAGTGAAGAAGTGGTGCAAAATTCAAGAAAAGAAGTAAAAATAGCTCGTGATTCTATTTCCAAATTATTAGAAGCGAATACTTTTTCATTGGAACAAAATACCGATGCTCAAGAGTATTTTTATCCCGCAGATTTTGCAAAGGTTCAAGCAAAAGTGAAAGAAGATATTATGGAGTTGAATACGGCCAAAAGAGGAAATAAATTAGTGCCTTATGAGCCTATTAACGGTACAAATTTTATTATTGATGGCGTTAAGTTTTTAAATCATCGTTGGATTATTGCAAATTATTCAGATGGTAAAGTGTGGGGTGAAATTTTAGTTAAATATTTTCATAATGAGGATAAACCTTCTGATTTTGAAACGGTTGAAACAGTAATGTACACGGATCGATAAAATACTCCCAAAAAAATAACCCAAAAAATAACCCATTCCCAATATGAAAAAAGCTAGTGTACTTTTTTTTGTTTTAATCAGTTTAACATCATGTGATTACATTTTAAAATCCTCTTCATCAGATCATGATGATATGGTACAGATAGATTCTCTTCGTAAAAATCAGATTATAGATGATAAAAATGAACATGGATGTGAAGTGAAATCGGGCTATAAATGGTCCAATTTAGAAAAAAAATGTGTACGTGTTTTTGAGGAAGGGTATCGATTAAGTTCGGTGGCGAAAGATTCATTAGGGAATAGCAATAATGCGTATTTTTTTATTGCAGAAGATAGTCTACGTGCCGAAGTATTTTTGCCAGATTCAAAAGAATCGATTGTTTTAACTAGGGAAGATGAAAGCGAAAATTTTAAGTTTAAAGATTTTGAATTAAAGCAAAAAGGAGGTTTCGCCCTTTTATACGATGATACTGTTATTTTTAAACCTGCTTTAGCTCGAGATTTAAAAGTTATTGAAAGTGATGAACCTGAAATGAAAGGGGAGCCCGAAGGAATGAAAAAAGATTCTACGAAATAAAAATAGCGACAATTAAGTCGCTATTTTATTTATAATTTCTTGGATTGTTTCAGAATTTAAGTTTAAAGCTTTTAAAATGAATTTTGTTCGACTTAGATTTTTTTCATTAACTGCAAGGTCAAATTCATCCATTAAGTTACTATGAAATAACATTTCATTTACGGTCAATCCCTTCAAATGCTTTATTTTCGATGCAGCAATTAAAATTTCGTGATCAGTCATTTAAATTAATTCTGTTCCAACCAATTTTTAAAATCCCAAAAATTTTGTGGCGCTACGCCATGACCTACCGGGTATTCTTTGTAGGTGATAGGTAGACCTAATTTTTCTAAGTAAGGTTGTGTTTTTCTTGCCCATTCCACCGGTATTACTTGGTCTACACTGCCATGCGAAGCAAAAAAATTAATATGTTGCATTTTGTTTACATCAAATGATTCAGGTAAAAGTTTTTCATTGAAATACCCACTTAATGCTACTATTTTAGAAATTTTTTCTGGGTAAGCAAATGCCACACCGTAGCTAAGAATTGCTCCTTGACTAAATCCTATTAAACTAATTTTTTGTTTGTCTATTGGTAATTTAGAACTGATTTCATCTATGAATTGGGCAATTAAATGAATAGATTCTTTCGCTTGTTGGTCATCCGAAAATTTATTTTCATCCGCATCAAAATAAATGGCATACCAGGCATATCCAAATCCTCCTTGCAAAGCATAAGGAGCCTGAACAGAAATTACATAATGATCTTCTGGTAATTCATTAGCAAAAGAAAATAAATCTTCTTCATTACTTCCGTAGCCATGTAATAAAAATAGTGCTGGATTTTGTTCTAATTTGACTTTAGGTTCTCTAACCAAATAATGTAAACTCATGTACTATAAAGTTTTAAAAATATTTTGAAAAGCTTGTCCAACACCTGGGACTAATTTTTTTTCATGATTAACTGCACCAATGAATCCAATAACTAACATTCCTAAAATTAGAATGTAATAAGCCATTGAAACGGCCCAACTGTCAAAATAGCCAATAAAATAACTGAATAAATGAAAACTTAAATTAATGCCTAATCCTTGACGAATATGAAAACTATTAAATTCAGTTTTCTTTTCTTCGTTGTTCATTAAAAGAGCTACAATAGAACCAATAATAGTGATATAAGCTACTATCGCAGGGGTATTATTTTCTTTCATAATCTATAAGTTTGATTTTTCTCCGTTAACAATTCCATACACTTTGCCTTTCATTTTTTTTCCAAGCATTACAGCATTTTTTGAGAAAGATAAAATGTCTTGAGATTCAAAAGTCCATTCAATTGCTGGATTAAACAAGGTTAATTTCGCTTTTTGTCCTACTTCTAACGTTGATTTTTCAGTAAATTGGAGGCCATTGGTTAATTTTTCAATGCTAGTTTCTAAAGGCAAAACAGTTTGTAAAGCACCAAAAATACTTTCCAATCCAATAGATCCGTAATCGGCCAAATCATATTCTAATCGTTTATTTTCAATATTAACCGGACAATGATCGCTTGTGATTACATCAATTGTTCCTTCAAGAACTCCTGCAAGTAAAGCTTGTCGATCCGTTTCTGTTCTTAATGGTGGCATCAAGCGGGTGTTGGAATTAAAATCAACTAATTCTTCCTCGGTTATTACTAAATTATTAACTGAAACACCACAAGTAACCTGCAATCCTTTAGCTTTAGCCTCTTTTATTAAGGACACTGATTTTAGAGTTGAAATCATTGGTACATGCATTTTCCCATTGGTATACGCTAACAAAGATAAATTTCGTTCAAGATCCAATTCTTCTGCTAATGCGGGAATTCCTTTCATCCCAAGTCGGGTACTTACAACACCTTCATTAACAAATCCTTTTCCTTTGATATCTTTATTCATAGGAAAAGCAAAAACGGTTCCGTCAAAATCTTGAGTATATTGAAGTGCAATTTTTAAAAGATTCGCATTTGATGTCGGTTTTTTGTAATCTCCAAACGCAACTGCTCCAGCGTTTTTCATATCATAAAGTTCCGCTAAATCAACACCTTCTGAATTTTTAGTCATACATCCAACAACATGCAATTGAGTCGCTTGACCTTGCGCTTTATTTTGAATTAAATGAATAACAGACTGATTGTCAATGGCTGGATTAGTGTTGGAATGTACCAATACATCTGTAAATCCACTTTTAGCAGCCACTTTTAAACCATTTTGAATGGTTTCGGTTGTTTCAAAACCGGGTTCTCCAAAAACAACTGATGTATCTATCCAACCTTTAGAAACATGTAAATTTTCTTTTTCAATGATTTGATAGCCTTCTTTTGGATGAATAGAAGCGTCGATTGCTGTGATTATTCCATCTGTAATTTCAATATCTATTTTTTGATTGTGTAAGCGGTTTTCTTTATCAAGTACGGTTGCGTGTTTAATTAGTAGTCTCATTTGACAAATTTTTGGATTAGTAGTTCAATTAAAACTAAAAGTAGTGTTGTTATTATAAAATACTTCCAAATTTCACTATTGGTTCGATTGGAATGTATGTCGTTGTAAAAGGTAGTGATAGAATTTACATTCGTGCAATCTTCAAAATAATTCGAATTCACTTCGGTTAAATTACTTTCTGTTCTAGGGTAATTAAAACTGATATTTTTTAATGCCTCTTTATCTTTTAATACAGAATAATTCCCGGCTATTTCAGGATAATTTCCAAATGATAATTTAATTTTATTGTTTAAAATTTGCTGCATTGGTATGAAACTATTTTCTGCATTGGACACACTCAATACATGATCTTTTGAAATGGTTTCATTAATAATAGTGAAATTATTTTCGCCTATAATAAAACCATTAAGTCCCGTTTTATTATTGTTTTGACCCATATTGTAAAAGGTAGGAACAATCAAGGGAGAATTTTGAAAATTAGAATTCTGTTTGTTTATTGCAGCACTAAAGAAATATAAATTTCCTAAACGATTGGTTGTGTTTCCAAGAAAAATGCCTTGATCTTCAAATTGTAAAACAGGTAATGATTTACCAGAAACAGTCCATGATGAGGTTGCTTTAGGGTATTGAAAATTAGTAACTTTTTTTTCAAATACATTTTGATAAATGGGATGATTAAAACTAATTTTTGTAATTTGTTTTTCTTTAGTCTTATCATTCATTGTAACACTATTAAATGATTTCAAGAAAGAATTATAAGAATTTATGTCTCCCTCTATATTTGGGATAAAAACAATACTTCCGCCCTTATCATAATAGTTTTTTAAAGTAGTAGTTAAGGCTGATGGTAAAGCAGTAAGTTCATTAATAATTATAGCATCTTGATTTTCTAACAAACTATAGTTCAATGTGTTTAATTCCGAACTTGAATAATTAAATTCATCTGAAGTATAAATACGAGATAAGAAATTATTTTTTTCAGTTGTACCTATTGCTAAAACACTTGATTTTTGAGGTTTTGTAATGCTAAAATAAAAGTAGTTGTCATAGGTTAAAGCATTATCTTCAATATGTACATACCCATGAAAATCGTTTTTTGGAATGGTAAAAAGAATTTCTTTCTGTGGTTTTTCTTTTGAAATTAACGATTTTGCCACAAGTTTTTTACCATTAAACAAGGCGATGGGAATATCGGCTTGTATTGATTCGAAAAATTTAAATGTTATTTTTAATTCGTAAAATTGATCTAAAACTTGACTTATTGCTACATGTTCTATTGCTACATTATTTGTTTCATTGGCTTTTAATTCTTGAAAATAAATCTCGGAATCTTCATGTAAAGTCGCATTTAATTGGTCTTTTAATCCAACGGCATCGGTAATAAACAAAATGTCTTTTGGAATTCCAGGTTTTTTAGCTTGAATTCGAGTTAAAATGGCTTGTGGATTAAAGGGTGTAGACGAATAATTTAATTTTAGCAATTCTTTTTGAATGCTTTTTATATCCGTATCATAAAAATTTTGATCGTTAGTTAACACCGATAGTTGTTGGTTTTCAGGAGTGTTTTCTAAAATGTCTTGTATGGCTCTTTTTAATAATTCACCTTGGCTTCCTTTGGCCTGCATTGAGAATGAATTATCTAAAACTACAATTAATTCATTATTTTGTTTATTCGTTTCTTTGGCTTTAAAAAACGGTTGGGCAAATGCTAAAATTAAGGCAGAAAGTAAAAGTAATCGTGTGGCAAGTAACAACCATTTTTTGATGGTAGAACTTTTTCGAGTTTGAATCTCAAGTTCTTTTAGTAATTTAACATTGGTAAATTCTTGTTTTTTAAAGCGTCTTAATTGAAATAAATGTACCAAAATTGGTACAATCAAAAGCAATAAAAAATATAAGATTTCCGGATGTTTAAATTGCATTTTTTAAAAAGATTTTTCAAAAATAAGAAATTTTGAGAGAAATAAGGAAATTAAATTGCACATATTGTTAAACAGAACTTGTATTAAATATTTGGATGCTGAAACAAGTTCAGCATGACAAAAATGAACAAAAAATTATCGTTTCTTTTTCTTTTCGGCTCTTTTTCGTTCAACGGCTCTATTTCTAGGTGCTGTTTTACGCGGTTTTCTTTTGCCTGGTCCTCCTAAATTAACTTTGCTGTTTTTTTCTGATTTATCATGGAAAGCAGCACCTTTTTCAATCGCTTTCTTTTTGGAAGTAACTTTTGGTTTTTTAAATTCTTTTTCAAATTCCAATCTTTTTTCTTCGATTGTAACTTCTTCTGGAATATCAAAAACTTCGACTTCTTTATTCATAAGAAGTTCAATTTCCATAAATTCTTCTTCTTCTTTTGGACTCACCATAGTGATAGCAATACCTTCTTTGTCTGCTCGTCCAGTTCTACCAATTCTGTGGATGTATTGCTCAGGTGTTTCAGGTAATTGTAAGTTGATAACATGTGTAATATCTGAAATGTCTAAACCACGAGCCATAATGTCAGTGGTTACCAAACCTCGTAATGTACCATTTTGGAATAATTCCATGGTATTTAAACGATAATTTTGTGTTTTATTGGAGTGAATAGCACCAAATTGATCAGGGAAATCTTCCTCTAAGTGTTCTAAAACAAAATCAGCTAAACGTTTACTGTTAACAAACAATAAAATACGGCTATAGGCTTCATCTGCTAAGAAATGTTTGACTATATTTAATTTAGTTAAGAAATTAGGAGTTTTATATAATCGTTGTTCAATTTTTTCTAAAGGTGTGCCGCTTGGAGCCAATGAAACTTCTTCTGGAAATTCAAAAAATTCATCTAAAACATCATCAACCTCTTCAGTCATGGTAGCCGAAAACATAATGTTTTGTCTTTTTGATTTCATCATTGAAAGAATGGAAACCAATTGTACACGGAAACCTAAATTTAAAATCTCATCAAATTCGTCGATAACAAGTTTTTGAATGTTGTCAAATCGTAAGACATTGTCAAGTGCTAAATCCATAACACGTCCAGGTGTTCCAACAACAATATCTAAACCTTCATAAACCGCAGTTTTTTGCGTATTGATGTTTACACCACCATAAACAGCTAGGGAACGAACACTCATGTATTTGGTCAATTTGTCTAATTCTTCTTTAACTTGTACGACTAATTCGCGAGTAGGAACCAAGATAAGTACTCTAGGTGTATCGGTTTTTTGAAATTTCCACTGTTTTAATATTGGTAACAAATATGCAAAGGTTTTACCTGTACCAGTTTGAGCAATACCCATCACATCGCGCCCCGACATTACATAAGGGAATGCTTTGGATTGAATAGGTGTAGGGTTTGTAAAGCCTAATTCGTCAATTGCTTTTTGTAAAGATGCCGGTAAGTTTAAATCTTGAAAGGTTACCATAGAATAATTTTTTGCAAAGATAGTGTTTTTGTCGTTAAATGTTTGTTGTTATTCGTTTAAGCTTGTGTGATTGGCTTCAGATTAGGGAAAATTTTAATAGATTTGGAGAAAATAAAAAAAGAATGAAAATTAATTTTATTTGGATTGTAATTATAGTTTCAATCTTTTGTTTTTTAATTATTATAATTAGATTAAATAATAAATTTAAAAATAAGACATCAAAAGAATTGAATGATATAATAGCAAAGGCAAATAATAACAGTTCAAAAGCTTCTTTAATTAAAGATTTTTTTGAATTACTTGGTGTTTTTTTTAAATAATATATTTGATAATGCAACGAGAATTAATCATAACCAAAGACGGGTCAACCACTTTTTATATTCCAGAATTAAATGAAAATTATCATTCTACCAATGGTGCCATTCTAGAAGCACAGCATGTGTTTTTAAAACATGGAATGCATTATTATTTAGATCGGTTTCCAGCAAATGAAATAAGTATTTTAGAAATTGGTTTTGGAACAGGTTTAAATGCATGGTTGACTTGGCTTGAAGCTGAAAAAATGAATGTAAAAGTTAATTATGTTGGGGTAGAGGCATTTCCAATAGCAACTCACGAACTTACTATGTTAAATTATGCTAAAATTCTTAAAGATGAAGATGAAAACGCTAAATTTGAATATCTACATGCTGTCAATTGGAATGAAAATCATCAGTTAGATGCAATTTTTAGTTTGTTAAAGATGGAGCAGTTTTTTGAGAATATTGATTTTAAGAATCAATTTGATATTATCTATTTTGATGCTTTTGGTTTTGATGTGCAACCAGATTTATGGAGTACTACAATCTTGAAAAAAATGTACGATAGTTTAAAGTCAAATGGTCATTTTACAACTTATGCATGTAGAACATTGATAAAGAAGAATTTACAAGAAGTTGGGTTTGTTACTCAAAAATTACCGGGTGCACCAGGTAAAAGAGAAATGTTAGTTGGTTTCAAAATTTAGAAAAAATTAACTTTAAAATTTTATTAAAATTAATTTTTATATTAAAATTTTATGTAAATTAGCAAAAACAGTTCTTCATATTGTTCAATAATTAAAATGAAAAAATATGCCAAGACAAATTTATTTGTACACCAAATCTATTTTAGAAAGAGTTAGCTTTGACGCAAAACTATTTTGTAAAGAGCTAGAAAAAGCAACAAGAATGTTGTTGCCCTATGAGCTGGACCAACTAAGAGAATGGCTTCTTAGTTTTACACAAGAGAAACCCGAACTAAGGCAATGTATGGTTTACATAGAAAAATAATCACTAATCCCGATAAAACTATCGGGATTTTTATTTTTTTACACTTTTTATAGTGTCCCAACTTTTTAATCCATTACCTGAAATTGGAATTTTTTCTCCTAAAAAAGTGGGTTGGGCATTGATTAAAACATCTTTAAAAGCTTTTACTCGAGTTACATATTCACGAATTTTCCAGTTAAGTTGTAAATGGTACTTATACATACTTTCATCAATAGCTAATCCATAGGCTTTTATGCCCAAGCTTCTGGCAATATAAACAGATCGGTTTATGTGGAAATCTTGAGTAACAATAATGGCACTTTTTATTCCAAAAATATGTAACGCTCTATACATACTGTCATAGGTGTCAAACCCAGCATGATCCATGAATATTTGTTCTTTACGAATAGGAAATTTTCTTCTCAAAATGTATTTCCTCATACTATTCACTTCATCGTAGTTTTTTTGTCCATGATCGCCTGAAAGTAAAATAGCATTTGCTTTATTTTGTAACATACAATTAATTCCGCCTACTAAACGACTTTCCAAAACATAAGACAAACGATCTTCATGCACTTTTGCGCCTAAAACGATTATCGCATCTACATTTGGAAGTTTAGTGTAATCTGTTTGTATGTATTCTTTTGTGACTTGAACAATATAGAAGTTTATTGAAACTATAATAAGTAAGAAAGTAATCGATAAGTAAATCAATTTCTTAAAATGTTTTTTTAAAAAAGTACGCATAAAATAATTTTGTTGCTAAAATAAAAAAACGGCTAAGAAAATTTAGCCGTTTAATTATGTTTTGTATAGTTATTATTTGGAAAGTGCTTTCATTTCTTTCTCAATCATATCATAAAATTGATCAATTTTAGGCATAATAATAATGCGTGTTCTTCTGTTTTTTGCACGATTTTCAGCAGTATCATTATCCGCTAAAGGAATAAAATAACTTCTTCCCGCTGGGATTAATTGTTTTGGATTTACGCCTAAATCATTTTGTAAAACACGTACAATAGATGTGGCTCTTTTAACCGATAAATCCCAATTGTCTAATAAAACGGTGTTTTTAATAGGCACATTATCGGTATGTCCTTCAACCATACATTCAAAATCAGGTTTGCTATTTATTACTTTTGCAACTTTACCTAGAACTTCTTTAGCTCTTGTTCCTACTTCATAACTTCCTGATTTAAATAGTAAGTTATCAGCAATTGAAATCATAACTACACCTTTTTCAACATTAATATTAATGTCTGGGTCGTCTATTCCAACTTCACGTTTTAAGCTCGTTACTAAAGCTAACGTTACACTGTCTTTTTTGGTTAAGGCGTCTTGAAGACGAGAAATTTTAAGGTCTTTTTCTTTTAAACTCTCTAACGATTTTTCTAAGTTTTCAGCTCCTTTGGTTGTCAAAACAGTTAATTCTTTTGAACTGTTAATCAAATCTGAATTGTTTTTTTTCAAATAATCAACCTGATTGTGAAGGGCGTCTTTTTCAGCTAAACACGCATTTAATTTAATGGTTGCTGAATTTAATAAATCCTGTGTTTCTTTTTGTTTTGCTTCTAATTCGGCATATTTCTTTTTAGAAATACAAGAAGTTAAAAGAAAAGGTACGGTTGCGGCTAATACTACTATTCTCTTCATAATACATGTGTTTTTGCAAAGTTACCCCGAAAAAATCATACCAAAGTGTAAAGAATAGTGAATTTTAAGTTAAAAAAAATCAAAAAAATAAGTTAAAGACTGAAAATTAGTTGGTTGTGAAACGCTTTTCTAAATCTGTAAATTTCTTTCTTTTCATTATAAAGTAACTCCAAACAATAGATTTGGAATGGTAATACTGATGCTTCTGTACATTTCCTCTTTTCTTTAAATATTGAGGAAGTCTTTTGTAAAATCCAAAATGGGCTTCAATTATCGCCCAAGTATGTTTAAATTTTCCTTGTAAAATAAATTGAATGCCGGCTAATCCGTCTAAACATAATCTGAAAAAAATACGTTTTAATAATGTACCTTTTGGAAGGTTTTTGGTTAACATTAAAAGTGAATTTCTAAAGTTAAGATAGGTTTTCTTAGGATTTGCTTCATTTAATGTAGCTCCACCCACATGGTAAACAATTGAAGAAGGACAATATTTTGCCGTAAATCCTAAGTTAAAGGCTCGCCAACACAAATCAATTTCTTCTTGATGTGCAAAAAAATCATCATCAAATCCATTTAATTTTCGAAACACTTCTTTTCTAATAAAAAAACAAGCACCTGTTGCCCAGAAAACCTCAGTTTCGGTGTTGTATTGACCCAAATCTTTTTCTAAGGTATCAAAAATTCGACCTCTGCAATAAGGGTAGCCAAATTTGTCCAAAAAGCCTCCAGCAGCACCCGCATATTCAAAATAGTCTTTTCTTTTATAATCCAATAATTTGGGTTGAATTATAGCGGTATTGGGTTGGTTTTCAAAAAGAGCAATAATTGGAGCTAACCAGTTTTTAGTTACTTCAATATCCGAATTTACCAAGGCATAGTAAGGTTCTTCCACTTGTTTTAACGCCTCGTTATAGCCTTTAGCATAACCAAAATTTCCTGTATTTTGAATGATTTTTATGGCAGGAAATTCCTTTTGTACCACAGTAACGGAGTCGTCAGTAGAGGCATTATCGGCAACGTAAATTTCGGCTTCCGTTGAAAATTCTATAACAGAAGGTAAAAATTGGCGCAACAATTCCGTTCCATTCCAATTTAAGATAACAACAGCTATTTTTTTCAAGTTTAAAAAAATTAAAGGTTATAGGCAGGTAAGTCTTTTAAAAACGTATAATTTTCATTTTCAAAATCCATTTGGCAAAAATAATGATTTAAACCATTAGTTACCATTAAATAATTGGCTTGTAAAATAAAATTGTATCGGGCAATTTGATCAAAAGTGGCTTGGGTTATTTGGACTTCGGGGGCTTTACATTCAATTATTATTTCAATGCTTCCATTAGAATTAAATACAACGATATCATAGCGTTTATTCATACCATTAATTTTTACTATTTTTTCAACATTAATTAATGAAATAGGATAATTTAACTCTTGAATTAGAAATTGAATGGTATGTTGTCTCACCCATTCTTCGGGTGTAAGAACTAAAAACTTTTTTCGAATGGCATCAAAAATATAGACTTTATTTTCACTATTTTTGAGCCGAAAGGAATACGAATTGAAATTCAAATTTTGCATGTAACAAAAATACTAATTTCTTTAGTTCTTCCAATTAAAACAGAAAAGTGTCAAATGTAATGACTGATTTAATTAAAATTACCAACGATATAAAAAGCAAAAATTTCAAGCCCATTTATTTTTTATGTGGTGAAGAAACCTATTACATCGATAGAATTGCTGAATTTATTGAAGAACATGTGCTGACAGAAGATGAAAAAGCTTTTAATCAGGTGGTGTTGTATGGAAGAGATACTTCAGTAGAAGAAATTGTTTCTACTGCAAAACGATTTCCTATGATGGCTGATTATCAGGTGGTAATTGTGAAGGAAGCGCAGAATTTAAATCGAACTATTGATGCACTTCAAGCGTATGCTGAAAATCCTCAACCTACTACAATTCTAGTATTAGCCTACAGAGACAAACCCGATGGTCGTAAAAAAGTTTTCAAAGTAATCAAAGACAAGCATGTCTATTTTGAAAGTAAAAAATTATACGACAATCAAATTCCCGATTGGATTTCGAAGGTATTAAAAGGGAAAAATTATGCAATTCAACCTAAAGCAGCCTTAATGCTGTCAGAATTTTTAGGAACCGATTTGGCCAAAATTTCGAATGAATTAGACAAACTCCGAATTATTTTCCCAGAAGGTCATACCTTTACTCCTAAGGACATAGAGGTAAATATTGGCTTCAGTAAAGATTATAATGTGTTTGAATTAAAATCGGCCTTAGCACTACGAGATCAGGAAAAAGCTTATTCTATAATTCATCATTTTGCTCAAAATCCTAAAGACAATCCAATTGTAGTGATAACGGGACAATTGTTTAGTTTTTTTTCTCAATTATTGCAATTTCATGGGTTAAAAGACAAGTCTAATAAACGTGAAGTAGCCAGTAAAATAGGCGTAAATCCGTATTTTGTAGATGAATATTTTACCGCAGCACGAAACTATCCCATGCGAAAAGTGAGTCAGATTGTTCAAGTGTTGCGCGATGTTGATGTAAAAAGTAAAGGTGTAGGCGCAGGATCTATGAAAGAAGATGATTTGTTAAAAGAATTGGTTTATAAAATATTTAATTAGACCTGACTTTTTAATCAGATTGGTACTTAGTTAACACTATTTGTACACTTTTTTTAGTTTTCTGTGTCAAAATGAACGAGTTTCCATTTTCAATCTTAGTTTAAAAAAATAATATTTACGATATTTGCACGCTTATAATTTAATCAATTTCACAATGAATAAAAATACAGTTTTAGCAATTGCAACCATAATAATGATTTTAATGGGGCTGTTGCTTATTGGATTAGGTGTTTATAGATATGCAGATGTGGCAGGATGGGGATTTAGTGCTGTTGGCGTTGGGTTTTTTGCAATTGCATGGGTATTTAATGCCTTAAAAGGAAGAGTATAATAATTGAAATAATTAATTTATTAAATAATAACAAATCATGTCAGACGATAAGAAAGTTATATTTTCGATGTCTAGGGTAAGTAAAACTTACTCAAGTTCAAATAAAACCGTATTAAAAGATATTTACCTAAGTTTCTTTTATGGCGCCAAGATTGGTATTTTAGGATTAAATGGAGCGGGGAAATCTTCTTTATTAAAAATTATTGCTGGTGTAGATAAAAACTATCAAGGCGATGTGGTGTTTGCACCTGGTTATACTGTTGGTTATCTAGAGCAAGAACCTCAATTAGATGAATCTAAAACAGTAATTGAAGTGGTTCGTGAAGGAGCTGCTGAAATTTTTTCGTTATTAGAAGAGTTTAATAAAATTAACGACGATTTTGGTTTGCCTGAAGTATATGAGGACGCCGATAAAATGCAAAAATTAATGGATCGTCAGGCGGAATTACAAGATAGAATTGACGCTTGTGGTGCTTGGGAAATCGATACCAAATTAGAAATTGCAATGGATGCTTTGCGTACGCCAGAAGCAGATACACCAATTGCAGTGTTATCGGGTGGAGAGAAACGTCGTGTGGCTTTATGTCGATTATTATTACAACAACCAGATGTGTTATTGTTAGATGAGCCTACCAACCACTTAGATGCAGAGTCTGTTCTTTGGTTAGAACAACATTTACAACAATATGCGGGTACAGTAATTGCTGTTACGCACGACCGTTATTTCTTAGATAATGTAGCTGGATGGATTTTAGAATTAGATCGTGGAGAAGGTATTCCATGGAAAGGAAATTATTCTTCATGGTTAGATCAAAAATCGAAACGTATGGAGCAAGAAGAGAAAGTAGCTTCAAAACGAAGAAAAACGTTAGAACGAGAGTTAGATTGGGTTCGTCAAGGTGCAAAAGGTCGTCAAACGAAACAAAAAGCGCGTCTTCAAAACTATGATAAGTTGTTGAATGAAGATCAAAAAGAATTGGACGAAAAATTAGAAATCTATATTCCAAATGGTCCTCGTTTAGGAACTAATGTTATTGAAGCAAAACATGTAGCTAAAGCATTTGGGGATAAATTATTATATGACGATTTAAACTTTGTTTTACCTCAGGCAGGAATAGTGGGAATTATTGGGCCGAATGGTGCCGGTAAATCTACTATTTTTAGAATGATAATGGGAGAACAAACACCAGATGCTGGTGAATTTACTATTGGTGAAACTGTGAAGATTGCTTATGTAGATCAAACACACTCAAATATTGATGTAAATAAATCGATTTGGGAAAACTTTTGCGATGGTCAGGAATTAATAATGATGGGTGGACGTCAAGTAAATTCAAGAGCTTATTTATCTCGATTTAATTTTGGTGGAAGTGATCAAAATAAAAAGGTATCTACTTTATCAGGGGGTGAACGTAACCGTTTACATTTAGCCATGACTTTGAAAGAAGAAGGTAATGTTTTGTTATTAGATGAGCCTACCAACGACTTGGATATTAATACACTTCGAGCATTGGAAGAAGGGTTGGAAAATTTTGCAGGATGTGCAGTGATTATTTCGCACGACCGTTGGTTCTTAGATCGAGTTTGTACACATATCTTAGCATTTGAAGGCGATTCTCAAGTGTATTTCTTTGAAGGAAGTTTCTCTGAATATGAAGAAAACAAACGCAAACGTCTAGGTAAAGAAGTGACACCAACTAGAATTAAATACAAGAAATTGATTAGATAATAGAAAAAAATCCTAACTTAGTTAGGATTTTTTTATTTTTGTACTTTAATAGTTTATCAATGGGACGAATTAAAATATTGACATTTCTTTTCTTTAGTTTATCGATCCTAATTGTAAACGCTCAAAAAAATCCAACTACTTCAAAAGAGGCTGAACAATACTACACTATTGCTCAAAAAAGTTTACTAAATCTAAATTTTAAAAAATCACTTATTTATGCTGAAAAAACGCTTTTTTATGCATTAAAAAATGATGATAAATTATTGGCTGCTAAATGCTACAACATTATTGGTTTAAATTTTGAAGAAATTGCCGATTTAAATAAAGCAATCAGTTTTTATAAAAAAGGAATATATTTAGCTAATCAAGTATCCAATGATACGGTTTCAGGTTGGTTATATAATAATTTAGGCGGAGTCTATTCTTATAATAAAATTGATTTACAAAAGGGACTTTATTTTTACAAACAGGCCTTAGAAAAATCAATCATTATTAAAAACAAATGGGAAATTTATTACACTAAAATAAATATTGCGATTAATTATTTTAATCTTAAAGCATACCCCGAAGGTAAAAAGTATTTAGATGAAGTCAAAGGACCTATTGATGCTAGTGATGAGGTTGAAGCTAAATTGTCTATTTATTCTTTGTATGGAAGTTATTATTATGAATACGAAAATAATTTTGAAAAAGCAGAAGCGTGTTTTCTAAAGGCGGTACACTGGGCAAAGAAAAACGATGTTGAATTAGTTAAACTTAATATGGTTGATTTGTATGATGATGTTTCAAAATTTTATCAAAAATATAATAAACCAAAAGAAGCGTATTATTTTTTAAAACAACATGATAGCTTAGAAGATATCATTTTCGACGAAAAAAGACAAGATATTTTAAAGAATGAATTTCAGTCTATTAAATTAGGTGAAATCAATGATAAAATATTAAAAATTGAATTAGAGAATAAAGACTATATTAAAAAACTGAAAAACAGCCGTCTTTTTATTGGTGGATTGGTTTTGGTTATTGTTTTAACAGTCATTTCATTATTTGTTTTATATAAAAATTTGAATAAAAATGCTCGAATCAATAAGCGTTTGAAAAAAACGAATTTAGAATTAAAAAGAGCTAAAAATCAATCAGAAGAGGCTGCTAGATTAAAAAGTCAATTTATGTCGACTGTTAGTCATGAGTTGCGTACACCATTGTATGGGGTTATTGGAATGACTGAAATTATAGAAAATGAGCATGAAAATTTAAAAGAAAGCAAATATTTTAATGCCCTAAAATATTCTTCTAAATACTTGTTGTCTTTGATTAACGATATTTTAGATGTGTATAAAATTGAAGAAGGAAAAGTTGAATTAGTAAAAGAGCCTATTCAATTGCGTAATGAATTATCAATTATCATAGGTAGTTTACAAGTTATAGCGGATCAAAATGATAATAGAATTGAAATTGAAGTTGATGCACAAGTCCCTGTTTGGATTGTGTCAGATAAAACGAGATTGTCTCAAATATTGATCAATTTATTGAGTAATTCTTTAAAATTTACAAAAAAGGGTCTAGTTCAGATAAAAGTAGAAAAATATACTTCTCAATTCTTGAAGTTTCAAGTGATAGATAATGGTTTAGGTATTCCAAAAGATTATTTAGATAAAATATTTGACAAATTTGTTCAAGTAGAACGAAAGTCAGATGAACATTATCAAGGAACGGGTTTAGGTCTGTCAATTGTAAAAAAAACCGTTGAGTTATTTGGAGGTAAAATTCAAATTGAAAGTATTGAAAATAAAGGGACAGATGTAACTTTTACGATTCCACTTGAATTAGCAAGTGCTAACGAAAACGACATGGTTGCAACTCCAGAAACAGTCTCTAAATTGAAACTAGATGTTTCTATTTTGGTAGTGGAAGACAATAAAGTGAATCAATTGGTTACTCAAAAAATGTTAGAAAAAAATAAACTAACTTGTACTATTGTTGATAGTGGATATAAGGCAATAGAGATACTAAAAAACCAACATTTTGATTTAGTTTTGATGGATATTAATATGCCGGGGATAGACGGATTTGAAACAACCGCGGAAATTAGAAAATTCAATCCTCAAGTTCCAATAGTTGCTTTAACTGCATCTGATAAATTTGAAATTCAAAAATTACTTGAAAAATCCAGTATGAATGATATCTTAGTTAAACCATTTGAATGGTTAGATTTGTTGCATATTATTGAAAAACATATTCAATCTTAATTTAAAAATTGAGAATATGTTATTAAACCAATTGCAACTAAGGAAAGGAATAAACCTAAATAATTCCATCGATTAACTTTTTCTTTAAAAATAAGTATTCCAACCAAACTTCCGAGTGTAATTACTCCCATGTTCATACTTGCAAAAACGGTAGAGGGATTGTTAGATAAGACTTGATGGGCTTTAATGTAAAATGAAATATTTCCAAAATTTAATAAGCCCACTCCAAGACCCCATAAAACATTTGTTTTGTTGAATTTTTCGTTGCCTTTCAGTAAATAATATCCTGAAATAAAAAGTGAAACTAGACCCGCACCCGGAAATACTAAAAATAATAATTCAGTAAATTGTATTTCTTTTAAACTGGCAACATTCTTAAATAAGATATCAATAATCCCAAAACCTAACAAAACTAGGGGCAAAAAATACCATTTGTTTTTCTTAGCATATTCAGCATCATTTTTTCTATAAAAAGTTAAAAATATAGCCAAGAATGCGATAAAAATTCCAATCCATTTGAATTGATTAATTTGTTCATGAACAATGAAGAAAGAAAATAGAATGGAAATAAAAAGCGACATTCGTTGCGCAATATCAGTTTTAACGATGCCACTGTATTTTATGGCTTTCGCTTGAAAAACAAAAATTATGGGTAGTAAAAAACTTAAACTAATAATGATACTTTTTGTAGTGCTACTTACATCAGTTTTTAATACTGGTTGATAAATGATTTTAGTTAAAAACCAAGCAATCAAATAATTGATGCTAATTATTTGATAAAAACTATATTGTTTTTTTTTAGCTAGTTTTAATAGAATTCCAACAGAAACACTACAAAGTACACTTAATATAACGAATACCATGATTTTTATTTTTGTACAATATTACAAAAAAAAGCACCGATTTCTCAGTGCTTTTGTTTTGATTATTTTTGATTTTCAATCCATTTTCTAGCATTAACGAAAGCCTCAATCCAAGGAGAAACGTCATCTTTTTGCTCACGTTCAGGATAATAAGCCCAGTTCCATGGGAAAATAGAACGCTCAATGTGTGGCATCATTACCAAGTGTCTACCTGTGGTATCGCACATCATGGCGGTGTTAAAGTCAGAACCATTAGGATTTGCTGGATATCCTTCATAAGCATATTTACCTACAATATTGTATTTTTCTTCCGCATAAGGTAATTTAAATTTACCTTCTCCATGTGAAATCCAAACACCTAAAGTTAAACCTTCTAAAGAAGACAACATAACCGAATTGTTTTTCTGAATTTTTACAGAAGTAAATCCGCTTTCGTGTTTGTTTGATGTATTGTGATGCATTTTACCATGGATTTCATGTTCCGGATTAATTAATTCCAATTCCATTAATAATTGACATCCATTACATATACCTACAGATAAAGTATCTTCTCTCTTGAAGAAGTTTTGTAAAGCGGTGTTCGCTTTTTCATTATATAAAAAGGCACCAGCCCAACCTTTAGCCGAACCTAATACATCTGAGTTCGAAAAACCACCAACGGCACCAATAAATTGAATGTCTTCTAATGTTTCACGACCCGAAATTAAGTCGGTCATATGTACATCTTTTACATCAAAACCAGCTAAGTACATTGCATTGGCCATTTCGCGTTCCGAATTACTTCCTTTTTCACGAATAATAGCAGCTTTTGGTCTAGAACCAACAGGCGCAAGGTTACCCTGAGCTTGTCGAAGGCTTCCATCAAAATTAGCAGGGAATGTAAATGCTAACGGTTGGTTTTTGTAATTCGCATAACGCGCCTCAGCCATTCCGTTTTTAGATTGTTTAGTATCTAATAGATAAGATGTTTTAAACCAAGTATCTCTTGTTTCAGTAACTGAGAAATTAAAATTATCATTTCCATTTTTAACAGAAATAATATCCCCTTCAACTACAGTTCCGATATTGAAAATTTCAATTCCGTTATTTTTAAATGCAGCTTCTACTTCTTCATTTGCTTGGAAAACGACTGCTATATTTTCGTTAAATAACGTTTTTACAGTGTCTGATTCTCCTAAAACAGATAAATCATAATGAGCACCTAAACCAACTTCTGCAAAAGATAGTTCTAATAAAGTTGTGATTAATCCACCGCTACCAACATCGTGTCCTGCACTAATTTTTCGTTCTTTGATTAAGTCTTGTAAGGTATTAAATGCCTGTTTGAAAAATTCGGCATTTTTAATTGTTGGCACTTCAGAACCAACTTTATTTAATATTTGATAGAAAGAACTACCACCTAATTTAAATGCATCTTGTGATAGATTTAAATAATAGATAGCTCCTCCGTTTCTTTTTAAAACAGGTTCTACAACTTTTGTAATATTGCTGCAATTTCCTAAAGCCGAAATAATTACCGTTCCTGGCGCAATAACTTCTTCATTAGGATACTTTTGTTTCATGGACAAGGAATCTTTTCCTGTTGGAATATTGATGCCTAACTCAATTGCAAAATCGGAGCAACCTTTAACCGCTTGATATAAACGAGCGTCTTCACCCTCATTTTTACATGCCCACATCCAATTCGCAGATAAGGAAACGGATTGTAAACCATTTTTAATTGGCGCCCAAACTAAGTTAGATAAAGCCTCACCAATTGAATTTCTGGAACCCGCAACAGGGTCAACTAATGCAGAAATAGGCGAGTGCCCAATCGAAGTCGCAATTCCTTCTTTTCCTTTAAAATCTAATGCCATAACTCCAACATTATTTAAAGGAAGTTGTAATGGACCTGCACACTGTTGTTTTGCCACGCGTCCGCCTACACAACGGTCTACTTTGTTGGTTAACCAATCTTTACAAGCCACAGCTTCTAATTGTAAAACTTGATTTAAATAGGTAGGAATTTCTGAAACTGAATATTCTGGATTTGAATAATTACGTTCAACCTTTTTATCGGTCATAATCGTTTTTGGAGAACTTCCAAAGAAATCTTCCAAAGCATAATCCATTGGTTTTGCACCAGTCGTTTTTGATTCGAAGGTAAAACGATGATCATTGGTAACATCTCCAACAGTATACATGGGAGAACGTTCTCTTTCTGCAATTCGTTGTAAAGTTTCAATATCTTTTTCACCAATAACTAATCCCATTCTTTCTTGAGACTCATTACCAATGATTTCTTTAGCTGAAAGGGTAGGGTCACCCACTGGTAATTTATCTAAATCGATAAGTCCGCCTGTAGCTTCAACTAACTCAGATAGGCAGTTTAAGTGCCCACCTGCACCATGATCGTGAATAGAAACAATTGGATTGTTATCACTTTCCACTAAACCACGAATGGCATTAGCAGCACGTTTTTGCATTTCTGGATTGGAACGTTGTATGGCGTTTAATTCAATACCAGAACCAAAAGCGCCAGTATCTGCAGAGGATACGGCAGCACCGCCCATTCCAATTCTATAATTTTCACCACCTAAAATAACAATTTTGTCACCCGCTTGTGGCTCGTGTTTTTTGGCTTGTTCTAATTTTCCATAACCCACTCCGCCTGCTTGCATGATAACTTTATCAAATCCAAGTTTACGAGCATCCTCTTCGTGTTCAAACGTTAAAACAGAACCTGTAATTAAAGGTTGCCCAAATTTATTACCAAAATCAGAAGCCCCGTTGGATGCTTTAATTAAAATATCCATTGGTGTTTGATACAACCATTTTCTTTCTTCCATTCCTTTTTCCCATGGACGTTCCTCGTTTAAACGAGAATAAGAAGTCATGTAAACCGCAGTTCCTGCTAACGGTAACGAACCTTGTCCACCAGCTAAACGGTCGCGAATTTCTCCTCCAGAGCCTGTAGCTGCTCCGTTAAAAGGTTCTACAGTAGTAGGGAAATTATGTGTTTCTGCTTTTAAGGATAAAACCGACTCAAATTCTTTTTCTTGATAAAAATCGGGTTTGTCAGCGCTTTTAGGTGCAAATTGTGTTACTTTCGGACCTTTTACAAAAGCTACGTTATCTTTATATGCTGAAACAATATCGTTTGGATTCGTTTCTGATGTTTTCTTGATTAACTTGAATAGGGAAGTAGGTTGTTCTTCACCATCAATAACAAAAGTACCGTTGAAAATTTTGTGACGGCAGTGTTCCGAATTGGCTTGCGAAAAAGCAAAAATTTCTGAATCTGTTAGTTTTCTTCCTAGTTTAGAAGAAAGATTATTTAAATACTCTACTTCTTCAGGGCTTAAAGCCAAACCTTCAGTTTTGTTGTAAGCATCAATATCCTCAATTTCTAAAATAGGCTCTGGTTGGATATTAATAGTATAAATGTCTTGATTTAATTCCGAATACTTTTGAGATAACATCGGATCAAAATCGGTAAAATCGCTTGTTACTTTTTGAAATTCTTCAATACGAATAATTCCTTCAATACCCATATTTTGAGTAATTTCAACAGCGTTAGTACTCCAAGGCGTTACCATAGCGGCACGGGGTCCAACAAAAAAATCCGATACTACGGATTTTTCTATTTTATGTGCGTTGCCAAAAAGCCAGTTTAATTTGTTGATTGTTTCTGTCGATAATTCGTTTTGTGCTTGTACAGCAAATACCGTATTGGATTGGTTTCCAAAGAAATGAATCATGTTGTGTGTTGTTTTATTCCTATTCTATTAAAGAAGAGGTGTTGTTGTTGTTTTGAAAGTGCAAATTTAAAGTAAATTAGATAAAATTCCCAATTTACGGAACAAATTTATAAGCGCCAATATCAGAAGGATTTGTTCTGTCAATTCCTAAAATATCTTTTGGGACTAAAGGGTCAAAAATACCCATTCCAATAGCAGCGGAACCTTGTAATATGTTAAATTTGTTTTTATTCGGATCTTTAAATTTAGGATTTAAAGTATTAGAATTTGTCGAAATTAAACAATTAGTATATCTAGGATTTGTACTAAAGCTATACAAAGGACCGTTAATGTATTGGTTATTAAAATCTACAAATTTTATCAAACAATTTGTAAATTGGTAATTAAAGGTAGAAGTATTGTTGTTTTCTAATGCTAAACTCAAATTAGAGGATCCATAAAAAATACAATTTTTAAAATTCGCTTGTTCCAAAACATAACTACTACTTCCGTCATAATCATCTAATACTAAACAAGTTTGATTGGGATTGCTCCAATAATTCGCAAAAGTACAATGTGTAAAATCATATTTACCTCCAAATGTGCAAGCTAAACTCGCCTGACCACAATTGTTAACTACTACGTTTTTACCTGTCATTTTACCCGTTCTGGCTAAAATTCCAACATTGGCACAATTATAAATTTGTACATTGGTCATATCAATAGTTGGAGTAGGAGTGCCATCGTTTCCAGAAATTAGCATGCCAACCGTGGCGTTTTTTATTGTAATATTTTCTAAGGAATTATTTTTACTTCCTGGTAAAAACCAAATAGTTCCCCATTGCCCAGGAACATCTGTATACATAGGTTCTAATCGATCACCTTCAAAAATAACTTGATTTTCTAAAGCTTCCGTTGAAGAAATTCCTCCATTGACATCTAAACTAGCATTTTCTGCTACAATTAATCCAGAATTTGCATGAAAATGAACGCGTGCACCGGGATCAATAATTAAGGTTTCATTTTCAGGGATTTTTGCATAACCATAAATTACATAAGGTTTGGTATTTGTCCAATGCAGTTCGTCTCCATTAGTTACGTCAGTGTGGCTCAAATTTGTACCAGTAATAGTCACAGGATTACCCGCTCCATCAACGCCTAATTGAATTTGTTCATAAGTATAATTGTTAGGACTTCCACTTCTTTCTGGATAAATAAATACGGCGTCTTGAATTAAAGTAACTAACTCCACTTTTTGAAAATTTGTAAAGTCGCCAAATTGAATTTGATCAGTATATAAAAAATCGGTCGGATTAGCGTCAGCAACATCAGAAGTTACTTCTATAAAAACATATAAACTGTCATTAGCTAAAAGTTCTACATTGTCAAACTCTTTTCCTGGTATTCCATCCACCATTAATCGGTAATTAGAAGCCTGACCTTTTCCTAATCTAACTTTCGGAATTGAAATGTTTTTATTCGTAGTATTATACACTTTCAACGTATACGTACTTGAGCCAATATTTGTAAATACTGTATCTAAATAAACGGTTTCTTTTGAAAATCTTAAGTTACCAATATTGGATTCAAACTCCATTTCTGAACGGCATGAAGTTAAAAAAATACTAAAAAAAGCTATAATAAGGAATACTATGTAACGCATAATGTAAATTTGAACTGTGTAAATATAACGATAAAACTGAAAAATTAATATGTGGGTATTGAAAAATACAACATCATTGAAATAGACAGTTTTAATTTTAGTACAACTAAATTTGTAACTTTGTTAAAAAAAGAAACTATGATTATTCCTAAAGAGGAAATGTTGAAATTGTGTGCCGAATATTCTAAGAATACTTTAATGGAAACATTAGAAATAGAATATATTGACGCAGGTGATGATTTTTTAACAGCTAAAATGCCTGTTAACCCAAGAGTTCATCAACCAATGGGTTTGTTGCATGGAGGAGCTTCTGTAGCCTTAGCGGAAAGTGTAGGAAGTGCTGCTTCTTTAATGTTTATTAATCCAGAAAAACAAGAAGTAAGAGGGATAGAAATTAGTGCCAATCATGTGAGAGCAAAACGGGAAGGTACCGTGTTTTGTACGGCCAAAATTATCCATAAAGGGGCGAGTATTCATTTATGGGAAATAAAAATTGTTGATGAACAAGACCGATTAATCTCAATGTGTAAATTGACCAATATGGTTTTATCAAGAAAAGAACGATAATGTTACTGTTAGAAAAGGCTTCGCATTATTTTTCCAAAAAACTACCTTTTGCACTTTTTGTAAAACCAAATCAAGTTCAACTTAATGGAGTTTTTCAAAATACAGATGAATTAGTTGAATTTTCAGGACAAAAAGGCTTTGTGTTTTCGGGTTTTTATAATACCAAAGATGTAGTGTTGCCGTTTGATTCTTGTGAAGTAATTCAAGAAAATTGGAGCTATGAAAAACACTACCAAGAAAGAATTTATTTTTCTGATTCAGAGGGTGTTGAATTTAAAAATTTGGTGCAAAAAGGAATAAATGCAATTGTTGAAAATCAATTTGAAAAGGTCGTTTTATCCAGAAAGATAGAAATTCCAAACGATACCATAAATAGTATAGAATCTTTTAAGAATCTTGTGAATACTTATTCTACAGCTTTTAGATATTTATTTTATCATCCTCAAATTGGATTATGGATGGGGGCAACCCCAGAGCAGTTGGTTAAAATTAAGAATGGGGAATTTTATACCATGGCATTAGCCGGAACTCAGCCCTACTCTGAACATATTGTTTGGGGTGAAAAAGAAATAAAGGAACAAGAGTTGGTGACCGATTTTATCAAAAATCAAATTGAAGATAAAGTGGACACTATTAAAATTTCTGATGCTATTACACATCGTGCCGGCAGTATCGTTCATCTTAAAACAGATATTTCAGGTAGTATTAAATCTTCAATTCAGCCGTTAGTTTTGGTAAAGGCCTTGCATCCAACTTCTGCGGTTTGTGGTATGCCTTTACAGCAAGCTCGAAGTTTTATTTTAGAACATGAAGGCTATGACAGGAAATATTATTCAGGATATTTAGGGGAATGGAAGGGGATGGAGAACTCAGATTTATTTGTAAATTTGAGATGTTGTGAATTTTTAGAGAATGCTGTTGCTGTCTATGTGGGTTGCGGAATTACAAAAGATAGTATTCCTGAACATGAATTTATAGAAACCTTTAATAAGTCACGAACGATTGTATCGATTTTGGTTAGGGGTTAATGTTTAAACTTTAATAACAACAAGTAATTGGAAATGAAATTAGATATTTTAGCTTTTGGTGCTCACCCGGATGATGTAGAATTGGGTTGCTCTGGAACAATTGCAAAAGAAGTTTCACTTGGTAAGAAGGTAGGAATTATAGATTTAACTCGAGGAGAGCTTGGTACACGCGGGTCTAAAGAAATTCGCGATCAGGAGGCTATGGCTGCGGCCACTATTTTAGGTGTTCAGATTAGAGAAAATTTGAATTTCAGAGATGGTTTCTTCATAAATGATGAGCAACATCAACTTGAAATCATAAAAAAAATACGCAAATACCAACCTGAAATTGTATTGTGTAATGCCATTGATGACCGTCATATAGATCATGGTAAAGGGAGTAAATTGGTTAGTGATGCTTGTTTTTTGTCGGGTTTAACTAAAATTGAAACGGAATTAGATGGAATAAAACAAGAGGCATGGCGACCTAAATTAGTTTATCATTATATTCAATGGAAAAATTTAGAACCCGATTTTGTAGTTGATGTAACCGGATTTATGGATTTGAAAATGCAATCTGTTTTGGCCTATGGTTCCCAATTTTTTGATCCTAATTCGGATGAACCTGAAACACCAATAACTTCAAAAAACTTTTTAGACAGTATAAAATACCGTGCGCAAGACCTTGGAAGGCTAGTAAATGTTGAATTTGCAGAAGGATTTACAGTTGAAAGATATTTGACTGTCAATTCGTTATCAGATTTGAAATAATTTTTTTTAAAAAAGTTTTGCAAAGTATAATAATTGCTATATATTTGCACTCGTAAAAATGGTGATTGTAGCTCAGTTGGTTAGAGCGTCGGATTGTGGTTCCGAAGGTCGTGGGTTCGAGACCCATCATTCACCCTGAAGTCCTGAGAAATCAGGACTTTTTTTGTTTTAAAAAAAGTCATATGTTTTATGTTTATATAATTTACTCGTTAGATTTTGATAAATTTTATATAGGTCAAACACAAAATTTTGAGGAGAGAATTTTGAGGCATAATTCAGGATATGAAAAAGCAACTTCACCCTATATTCCATGGGTTAAAAAATGTGTTTTAGAAAAGTCTTCAAGATCTGAAGCAATGATTCTAGAAAAAAAATTGAAAAATTTGAACAGAGAAAGATTATTAATGTTTATTGAAAAATACGCGGGTCGAGACGAAACATAGTTTGTCTCGATGCCGACATTTATCGTCGGCATTCGAGACCCATCATTCACCCTGAAGTCCTGAGAAATCAGGACTTTTTTTGTTTTAAAAAAAGTCATATGTTTTATGTTTATATAATTTACTCGTTAGATTTTGATAAATTTTATATAGGTCAAACACAAAATTTTGAGGAGAGAATTTTGAGGCATAATTCAGGATATGAAAAAGCAACTTCACCCTATATTCCATGGGTTAAAAAATGTGTTTTAGAAAAGTCTTCAAGATCTGAAGCAATGATTCTAGAAAAAAAATTGAAAAATTTGAACAGAGAAAGATTATTAATGTTTATTGAAAAATACGCGGGTCGAGACGAAACATAGTTTGTCTCGATGCCGACATTTATCGTCGGCATTCGAGACCCATCATTCACCCTGAAGTCCTGAGAAATCAGGACTTTTTTTGTTTTAAAAAAAGTCATATGTTTTATGTTTATATAATTTACTCGTTAGATTTTGATAAATTTTATATAGGTCAAACACAAAATTTTGAGGAGAGAATTTTGAGGCATAATTCAGGATATGAAAAAGCAACTTCACCCTATATTCCATGGGTTAAAAAATGTGTTTTAGAAAAGTCTTCAAGATCTGAAGCAATGGTTTTAGAGAAAAAATTGAAAAATTTGAACAGAGAAAGATTATTAATGTTTATTGAAAAATACGCGGGTCGAGACGAAACATAGTTTGTCTCGATGCCGACATTTATCGTCGGCATTCGAGACCCATCATTCACCCTGAAGTCCTGAGAAATCAGGACTTTTTTTGTTTTAAAAAAAGTCATATGTTTTATGTTTATATAATTTACTCGTTAGATTTTGATAAATTTTATATAGGTCAAACACAAAATTTTCATGAGAGAATTTTGAGGCATAATTCAGGATATGAAAAAGCAACTTCACCCTATATTCCATGGGTTAAAAAATGTGTTTTAGAAAAGTCTTCAAGATCTGAAGCAATGGTTTTAGAGAAAAAATTGAAAAATTTGAACAGAGAAAGATTATTAATGTTTATTGAAAAATACGCGGGTCGAGACGAAACATAGTTTGTCTCGATGCCGACATTTATCGTCGGCATTCGAGACCCATCATTCACCCTGAAGTCCTGAGAAATCAGGACTTTTTTTGTTTATGTACTTTTCTGATTTTTTTCCTTTAAAGATTAATATTCTAAATTTAAATTTATTTTTTTACATTAGCTAAAATGGCTTTTCTATGGCAAATTGGCAAACTTACATTAAAGAATATCAAAATTATTTGAAGTTGGAAAGAGGATTATCTTCAAATACAATAGAAAACTATACGTTTGATATTGAAAAGTTAGTTCTTTTTTTAGAATTAAATAAGATAGAGGTTACACCTGTAAAAATAACTGATGAACAAGTTCAAGCTTTTATTTATCACATTGCTTCTCAAGTTAATGCCCGAAGCCAATCTAGGATTATTTCAGGATTAAAAAGTTTTTTTAGCTATTTAGTATTTGAAGATTATAGAAATGATTCCCCTATGGAATTGATTGAAGTTCCAAAAGTGGGAAGAAAATTGCCGGATACGCTTTCGACTGAAGAAATTGATTTGTTAATTGGAGCAATAGATTTAAGTACACCTGAAGGCGAACGTAATAAAGCAATGTTGGAAACTTTATATAGTTGTGGTTTACGGGTTTCTGAATTAATTTCTTTAAAAATTTCTGATTTGTTCTTTGATGAAGGTTTTATAAAAGTTACAGGAAAAGGAAATAAACAACGTTTTGTGCCAATCAGCCCTTCAACACAAAAATATATTGAAACCTATAAAGATTTTATAAGGAATCATGGTTCTATTCAAAAAGGTTTTGAAGATACCTTATTTTTAAATAGAAGAGGGAAGCAATTAACAAGAGCAATGGTTTTTACCATTATAAAAGATTTAGCTCTTAAAATTAACCTCAAAAAAACAATAAGTCCGCATACTTTCAGGCATTCATTTGCTACGCATTTGCTTGAAAATGGTGCGGACTTACGGGCTATTCAGTTGATGTTAGGACATGAATCCATAACAACGACTGAAATTTATATGCACTTAGATAGAAAGCATTTAACCACAGTTATGGAATCCTTTCATCCAAGAGGAAATAAAAAATTATAATACTTTTTCTACTGAAAAACTAGTTGATATCGATGTTCCAGTGGATCCACTGTTGTAGGCTTTTAATCGAGCAGTTCTATTATCTGAAGTAATACTTGGATCGTAATCAACAAAAATTCTAAAAGTATAAGAATGTGTTGAATTTAATTGTAGGTAATTTGAAATACCATAACTTTCATTTCTACCATTGGTCATTCCTGTGTTATTGTTGTCTTTATATTTAAATGTTCTTCTTAAAACCCAGCTATTTGAAGTTAAATCCCAAAGTCCAATTAAAATATCAACATCTTTATTGTCGTCTGTATAATCACCCATGTCAAAATCCATTGATATTTTGTAATACCCATCTACTTTTGGCATGTATCGACCATTAGCAACATTATATTCATTATTTACGTCAATTAATTCATTTCCAAGAACAATATCTTTGTAATTGTAATCTTGATCTAACGTAATATCTGAAGTTAAGTTTCCAACAAATTTAATTCCTGGAGCTGTCATATCTGTGTATCCTGTAATCAGTGTTCCATCAGGTAAGGCAGATACAGTAGCTGTTTTTCCTTTTGAATTGCCAAGACCTCTAACGCGTAGATCTCCATTAACATCTAATTCTTGAGTTGGGGTAGTAGTGTTGATACCTACTTGTGCATTCATCGATACATTACTTATAAGTAAAAGTAATGCCATTTTTTGTAATAATTTCATTGATTTCTTTTAGGTTTTTTTGTATTAGAAATCTAGTAGAAATTGGTAGTTAATTTGGGTATGCAAAATTCGTTTTATTATACACAAATTACAACTGATATTTTATTTTTACTATAAATTAAAAAATGGATTAATAAATGTACTATTAATCCATTTTATATGTTGTTTTATTGCAAATTGTGGTGTTTCTGATTGAATAATTTAACTATTTATGAATTGTAAATTTGTGGAAAATCAATCTTACAGTATTTATTTTTTACCTAAAGGACTTTTTCTATTGAAAAGCTTGTTGATAAAGAAGTACCTGTAGAACCACTGTTTTGGTATTTTAATTTAGCATTTCTTCCAGACGAGCCAATGGAAGGATCATAGTCAGAAAAAATTCTAAATCCATAGGAGTGCCCGACAGTCAACTGTAAATAATTTGAAATTCCATAGCTTTCATTTCTACCGTCTGTCATTCCTGAGTTATTATTGTCTCTATGTTTAAAAGTTCTTCTTAAAACCCAATTGTTGGTTGTGAAATCCCAAAGTCCAATTAATATATCTAAATCATAGGAATCACTGGTGTAATCGCCAATGTCAAAATCCATAGAAATTTTATAATATCCAGAAACTACGGGAGAATAACGACCAGAAGAAGCATTATATTCATTATTCACATCAATTAATTCATTTCCTAATACAATTTCTTTGTAGTTGTAATCCTCGTTTAATGAAATGTCGGCATTTAAAAAACCAACGAAACGTGTACCAGGCGCCGATGGGTCAGAGTAACCCGTAACCAAAGTTCCGTCAGGCATAGCAGAAACAGTTGCTGTTCGGCCACTTGAATTAGATAATCCTCTAACTCTCATGTTTCCATTTACATCTAGTTCTTTTGTTGGAGTAGTGGTATTAATTCCAACTTGACTATAACTTAAATTCGTTATAAGAAGGGCAAATACTAAATTTTTTAATTTCATTATACTATTAATTTATTAAATTAATAGTAGGTTATTAATTTTGAGTAGTGGGTTTTTTTGTGTGGTGCAAAGATGTAGTATTGAAAAGGAATAAAAAAAACATTTCGACAAGTGTTGAAAAATACTCGATGAAATGTTTTATTTTGTAAAAATTATATTAAAAACTTACAATTTATTTAGTTTTTCAGCCGCCGCAATTAAAGTTTCATCGGTTTTAGCAAAACAAAAACGAAGCATGTGTCTATCTGTATTATCGTTATAAAAAACAGAAATCGGAATGGAAGCCACGCCATGATTTACAATCAATTCCTTAGCAAAATCCACATCGTTTTTATTCGAAATTTGGTTGTAATTCACCACTTGAAAATACGTTCCATCACAAGGCATTAACTCAAAGCGGCTGTTTTTAATTAGGTTTTGAAACAAATCGCGTTTGCGTTGATACATTTTGGAAACTTCGCTAAAATTAACCACATCCAAGTATTCCGAAATAACATGTTGTGAAAAACTATTCACACTAAAGACTAAAAATTGATGTACCTTTTTCATTTCGTACATTAAATTTTCAGGAGCAATTAAATAACCCACTTTCCAACCCGTAACATGCAATGATTTTCCAAAAGAAGAAGCGATGATGGTTCTTTCGACTAATTTTGGACGTGTATTAAATGAAATATGAGGTTGCGAAAACGTAATGTATTCGTACACTTCGTCACCTAAAATTAAGATTTGAGGATGTTTTTCTAAAATAGTTTCTAAGGCTTCAAAATCTTGTTCTGTCCAAATTCTACCCGTAGGATTGTGTGGATTATTGATGACAATCATTTTGGTTTTAGCTGAAATCGCGCTTTCAATTCGGTTGAAATTGGGTGTGTAATCATCGTTTAATGAAACACGAACAGGTTTTCCACCGGCAACTAAAACTGAAGGTTCGTAACTGTCATAACTTGGATCTAAAATTAGTACTTCATCACCCTGATTCACAAACGTGTTAATCGCTGTAAAAACGCCTTGTGTAGCGCCAGCGGTAATCAATAGTTCAGTTGTGGTATTGATTTTTCTTCCGTATTGTTTTAACGTTTGATTCGCAATTTTTTCCAATAACGAAGGCAAACCTGCCATCGGCGTATATTGGTGAATGTTTTCTCGAATAATACGTTCCGAAATTTGTAACAAACGTTCGTCTTCAGGGAAATTTGGAAATCCTTGCGATAAATTAATAGCACCGTGTTGGTTCGCTAATTGCGACATTACGGAAAATATACTGGTGGTAATGTTAGGTAGTTTTGACATGAAATAATTTATTGAAAACGAAAATTCAATTTAAATTTAGTTATACTTTTAATAATTTACTTACGGAAAATGAATTAACCACATAGGAATATAAATAAAAAGATAGTTATAGTCAATTCATTGTTACACATAGCTATTTTTTCTATTACAAAGTGAAACGACTTTTAGAGTTTATGAATATCTATATTTCTATGTGGTTAAAATTTTAAAAAGTAAATTCAATTTGATTTTATAATTCTTCAAAAATATAAAAAATATACACGCTTTAATTTCTTCAAATTACTTTATTTTGTGATTTAATTTTGAAATTTTGAAGATAATCATATTAACCCCAATGGAAATTGAGCGAGAAAAAGTCCTTAACGCCTTAGCTCGAATTCCGAATTTGAATCATACATACGAAGTAATTGTGTCTGGAATTGGTCGCGAAAGTACGGCTAAGGCGATGATGCAATTGCCACCACACGATATTTGTGTGTTAATGGGTTTTGCGGCTGTAGTAGGAAAAGAAGCCCATTTACCCGATTATTTGCATTTAGGAAAACCTATCGAAATTACGAATGCCTCGCTATACGGTTACGAAGGTGGTTTGTTTGAAAACGGAAAACCCATTATCACCGAAAAGCCAAAGCTAAATTTACCTTGTTTATCTTCCTTAACTTCCGATAAGTTTGTAAGAACAACCGATTTAGCCGAAAAAACAGTAGTAAATATGGAAGATTACACTTTTAAATTTTTGAAAAAACCACAAGATTTTATCGTGCGCATCATCTCTGATTTTTTACCTCACGAAACCGAAATCGACTTTTTTGAAGAAGTGAAAAGTATAGATTTTTTGGAAGGTGTGATGGCGGTGGATGGGGTTTAAAAAAATAGCTAATAGATTAATTTCAATCTACAGTTAAAATTATTCACAGTTATGACTCAATATTTCACTTAATTTTTTATCAGGATTTTCAATCATTAAGTTTACAATTTTAATTCTAAATAAATCAATTAATTGTGGAATAGAATTAATTAACTTGTAGTAGGATTTTTGGAATTCAATTCCGCCATGTTGAATGAAGTTTCTTTGTTCTTGTAATTCAGTTAAAATTTTTAAGATATAATCACAGTAATTAATTAGATTTTTTTCTTCTAGTTTAAAGTAATATTCAATTGTTTCATTTAGAAATGGATTATTTATTTTAGATTTTATATTGACTAAGTCTACTTTACTTTTATCAGAAAATGTTTTAAAAATTTTCAAAGCCTCTTCTTGATTAATTTCAAAGCTTATTTCAGAATTAAGATTAAATATGTTAAAAGAATTTCTTATGTATTCAAAAATAAATTCTGTTTCATTTTCTTTTACTTCTTTATTTATAAATTTTTTTAGTTTTTCTTTAAAAGGTTTTCCAATTAGGTTTTCTAGATATTGCCAATATAAATCTAAACTGCCATTATTCTTAGCTTTTATATAGGTACTTTCATTTGAAAGGAATTCTACTTTACCTTTTATTTTTTTATTATTTAGAAACTTATTTATTTGATAACCTGTAATATTATTTAAATTATGTTTTTGGAATATTCTTGGCTCTTCACTGAAAGATAAACTCCATCCAAAGTTTTTAAAATCATTTGTAAATAGATATGATTTTTTATCAATAAAAGCGCTCATCTCACAATTATGATTAATATTTTCAATCCATTTAGATGCTTTCTTTAGAGCTGATTTATGATTTTCTTTTTCATTTTTAGAAATATTCTTAATTATGACAAAACTTTTGAAGCTCTCATTAAAAAAGTCAGGAGTATATTCTTGAGATTTTAATTTAAATTTTTCTTTTATTTTCTTTATCTTTTTATCTTCTGAATTGTAAATTTCTATATCATCAATTTTAAAAACTAAATCTTCTTTGATTTGAAAATTACCTATTCTAAATACATAATAGTTTTTAATCTCTTTTGATTTATAATAGTTCAAAATACCTTCAAATTGTTGATCAAAAGTTCTATTAACTATAAATTCTTCTTTCTTTTTTTTGCTTTCTTTTGAAATTGTATTGTTAAATGGAAATTTATTTATATCAGAAGAAATTATTCTGTCAAAAATATCTTTTATTTCATTTTTATTTCCTTGGACAAAAAACAATTCAACAGCAATTACATAAGTGTAATATTTTAAATCTTCTATGTGTTCAGACAAATCATGTTCACATTTTAAAAAACTAATTATTGATTTGATGGATTTTTTAAACATATTTTTAATCAAATATGTTTTAAACCTTTTTAAGTCTTTTAATAATATTGATTTATTATCTTCAATCCATTTGTTTTTTTCTTTAATTTTTAATTCGGAATATTTATTAATATGTTTACAAATAATTGGATAATGGATTTTATATTCTTTAAAATACTTATTATTTATATTTAAAAAATTGCTTTTAAAATAAATGTCAATATATTGATTTCTACTATCAATTCTAGGGTTGTTTTCAATTTGAAATATGATTTTCTCAATAATTGAGAGAGTGTTTTCAATTTCAAAATCAATATTTTTTCCTAGTTGATCTACTACAAAAGAATAATAATCAGCAAAATAATTTACTTTTTGTTGAATTAATTTATTTGGATGTGTTATGGAGTGAATTTTTGTCATTTTATATATTGCGAAATAAAAAAAAACACTGGTAATCTACCAGTGTTTCAAATATAATGCAAAGTTTTAAAAGTATTTTAATCTTCCAATAAAACCTCCAATATCGTAATCGCGGCATCGCTAATTTTAGTTCCAGGACCAAAAACTGCAACAGCTCCGGCATCGAATAAGAATTGGTAGTCTTGTGCTGGGATTACACCACCCACAATGACCATAATATCTTCTCTTCCGTATTTTTTTAGTTCTTCAATCACTTGTGGAACTAAGGTTTTGTGTCCCGCTGCTAAAGAAGAAACACCTAAAATGTGTACGTCGTTTTCCACCGCTTGTTTCGCAGCTTCTTGTGGCGTTTGAAATAATGGACCAATGTCCACATCAAAACCTACATCGGCATAACCGGTTGCAACTACTTTTGCACCACGATCGTGACCGTCTTGTCCCATTTTCGCAATCATAATACGAGGACGACGCCCTTCTTGCTTTGCGAATACATCGGCTAATTGTTTAGCTTTTTCAAAACTTTCGTCGTTTTTAATTTCTTTACTATACACGCCGCTAAAACTTCTAATTTGTGCTTTATATCTTCCGAAAACCGTTTCTAATGCATCGCTAATCTCACCTAAAGTGGCTCTGTTACGTGCAGCATCTACGGCTAAATCTAATAAGTTCCCGTTACCTGTTTTGGCACATTCAGTCAATTTGGCTAAACATTCGGCAACTTTAGCATTATCGCGAGTCGCTTTAATTTGTTCTAAACGCTCTATTTGTTGTTTGCGCACCAATTGGTTGTCCACATCCAAAATGTGTAATGGATCTTCTTTTTCCAAACGGTATTTGTTTACGCCAACTATAATATCTTGTCCGCTATCTATACGCGCTTGTTTTCGTGCTGCAGCTTCTTCAATTCTTAATTTTGGAATCCCCGCTTCAATCGCTTTGGTCATTCCGCCTAATTCTTCAACCTCTTGAATTAAAGCCCAAGCTTTCTCAGCAATTTCAGCCGTTAAACTTTCTACATAATAACTTCCTGCCCAAGGGTCAACTGTTTTACAAATTTTGGTTTCTTCTTGTAAAAAGATTTGAGTATTACGTGCAATTCGAGCCGAGAAATCGGTTGGTAAAGCAATCGCTTCGTCCAACGCATTCGTATGTAACGATTGCGTTCCTCCAAAGGCTGCAGCTGCGGCTTCAATTGCCGTTCGTGCCACATTATTAAAAGGATCTTGTTCCGTTAAACTCCAACCCGAAGTTTGACAATGCGTTCTTAAAGCTAAAGATTTTTCGTCTTTTGGATTAAATTGTTTCAATAGTTTTGCCCAAAGCATACGACCGGCACGCATTTTTGCAATTTCCATAAAATGATTCATTCCAATTGCCCAGAAAAACGAAAGGCGTGGAGCAAACGTATCAATGTCCATTCCCGCTGCTAAACCCGTACGAATGTATTCTAAACCATCGGCTAAAGTGTACGCCAATTCAATGTCTGCAGTAGCTCCCGCTTCTTGCATGTGGTAACCCGAAATTGAAATCGAGTTGAATTTTGGCATATTTTTACTCGTATATTCAAAAATATCCGCAATAATTTTCATCGAAGGTGTTGGCGGATAAATGTAAGTATTTCGCACCATGAATTCCTTCAAAATATCATTCTGAATCGTTCCCGACAATAGGTTAGGAGCAACGCCTTGTTCTTCCGCTGCCACGATGTAGAATGCCATAATTGGTAAAACCGCACCATTCATCGTCATGGAAACAGACATTTCCCCTAACGGAATTTGGTCGAAAAGTACTTTCATATCTTCCACCGAGTCAATTGCAACTCCCGCTTTACCAACGTCACCCACCACTCGTTCATGGTCAGAATCGTAACCTCTGTGTGTCGCTAAATCGAAGGCAACAGAAAGACCTTTTTGTCCGGCAGCTAAGTTTCTTCTGTAGAAAGCGTTACTTTCTTCTGCCGTTGAAAATCCCGCATATTGACGGATTGTCCATGGTCGGCGAACGTACATGGTTGCGTAGGGTCCGCGTAAATTGGGTGCAAAACCCGCTCCAAAACCAAGATGTTCTAAATCGGAAATATCTTCTTTAGAATAGGTTGGTTTTACTTCAATTCCTTCTGCAGTTGTGAAGTGTTGTTTTTCAGAAACTTCTGATTTCTGATTTTTAACTTCTAACTTTAAATGTTGTATATCTTTTCTCATCTTTAGAGAATTTTCAAATTAATAGAATTGGCTAAATTGACTCATTATTCAATCGTTCTTGTTCTAATTTTTCAGCCAAACGTTTTTCGATAATCGGTGTAATTAGCGTTTTTCTGGCGTTTTGTTTTACGAATGGATACAATTCCAAATCGTTTTTCATCTGGTCGTTTTTGTTAGGGTATTTGTTAGTTCCTAATAAAACTTCTTTTCCTGAATCAAAAAGTTCTTGTTCTTTTACAGCACTTTCAGAAATTTTACGTTGAATTGTCCCTTCAATTAATTGAGTGATGAAACCACCATTTGCTTCAATATCTTTGAACAAATCTAAAGCTTTCTCAGCTAATTGTTGAGTTAACGTTTCAATGTAATACGCACCGTCAGCCGGATTGTTCACTTTATCAAAATAACTTTCGTGTTTTAAAACTAGTAATTGGTTTCTAGAAATTCGGTCACCAAACTCGTTGTCTTTATGGTAAATAGCATCGTAAGCTAAATTCGCCACTGCATCGGCACCACCTAAAATAGCCGACATGCATTCGGTAGTTGTACGTAACATGTTTACATTATAATCGTATAATGTTTTGTTACGTTTGGTTGGTGTTGCAATAATATGACAATCAAAAGTGTGATTGTATTCTTTTGCTAAGGTATTGAAAAGTAATCGAATAGCTCTTATTTTTGCGATTTCGAAAAAATAATTAGTACCAACAGCTACTTCAATCGTAAGGGGTTGGTTGAGGCTTAAAATTCGGTTGAAATATTCATTTGCATGAGCTAAAATATAAGCTATTTGCTGTACTACAGTAGCTCCTGCATTTTGATACGTTTTAGCATTTATATTTATAAAAGCCTGTGTTTCTTTTGAAGACAAAAGGTTTAAGGCATCAAAATCGTTTTCTAAATTGTTGAACCAATTTCCATCTTTTGTTAATTGACCAATAGGATCTACAAGAAGTTTTGCACGTAAACCGTTTGTTGAGATGATTGCATTTAATTTACCAATGAAATCTACGGATAAAAAGGGCAAATTAAAATAATAAATAACCTTTTCTGACGGTAAATTTTTTAGTAGTTCGTTACAATCAATTTGGTCATTTTCAATGGTGAAATAAACGCTTTCAGCACCACGATTTAATGAGTCTAATGCTTTTTTATTTGATAATTCTACATCGTGGACAAATATTTTTTGTACGATTTGAAAAGGTTGTGCAGGATGAATAGCAGTAATTGCGTTTTCAAACTCATCATTATGATAAAACGGTTTTACTTTAATACCTTCGGGCGATTCCCAAACTAAGGTTTCGTTATAATCCGCACCTTTTAATTCGAATTGAATTTGTTGTTTCCATTGTTTTGAGGAAACAGTTTCAAATTCTGAAAATAATTTTTTTTCACTCATGGTTTAAGTGTTTTATCAGTTTAAGTCAAGTTTAGCCCTGATGGAAGCGGCACCTTGTAGAGCGAACAGCAGGAGTGAATTGCTGTTGAAATACTATTGTTCTGCTTCTAAAATACTATCCTTTTCTTTGTCTTCTTCAAATTCAATGATGTAAATATCCTCGCTATCTTTTTTCATGAAATATTTTTCTCGAGCATATTTTTCAATCATATTATCATTTTTTAAATGTTTTATTTTTAAGCTATCTTTTGTAATTTCTGACTGGTAGTATTCTTTATTGTTTTCTAGTTCATCAATTTGTTTGTTTAAAACACGGTGTTCTAGGTAAGAATAATTATCAAGAAACAACATCCAGATTATAAAAATTAGTAAAATTACATAGTACTTGTTTCCAAGAAATCTTAGAAATGGAAATTTTTGAAAAAGTACTTGTAATTTTTTAAACATTAGTTGTCAATTCTTTGATTAATAACTGCTCTCACTACATCAATCGCAACCGTATTGTATTTGTCGTTTGGAATAATAATGTCGGCATACGCTTTGGTTGGCTCAATAAATTGTTCATGCATTGGCTTTAACGTTGTTTGATAACGATTTAAAACCTCTTCCATATCACGACCTCTTTCAGCGATGTCTCTTCTAAGACGGCGGATTAAACGCTCATCTGAATCGGCATGTACATAAATTTTTATATCGAACATTTCTCTTAATTCTGGGTTAGTAAGAATTAAAATTCCTTCTACAATCATTACTTTTCTTGGTAAGGTATGAATGGTATCTCCAGTTCTGTTATGTTGCACAAAAGAATATACGGGTTGGTCAATAGCTTTTCCTTCTTTTAAATCTTTAAGATGCTGCACTAATAATTCAAAATCGATAGCTCTTGGATGATCGAAATTAATTTTAGAACGTTCGTCATAACTCAAATCATGAGTTTCTTTGTAATATGAATCTTGAGAAATAATACCTACTTCAGTTAACGGAAGTTCGTTCATAATTTGGTGAACTACAGTTGTTTTTCCACTTCCGGTTCCTCCAGCAATTCCAATAATTAGCATATATTTGATGTGTTGATATTTAATTAGCAAATATAAAAATTATATCGATGTTTGATGAGGTATTTTAGATGAAAATTGCAAGATATTTGCCAAAATGGTATAGTTTAGTTCTAATAGACTTTGTGCCAATTCATTTTGAATGGCTTAATTGAGTAAAAAAGAAAAAGCCCTCAGAATTCTGAAGGCTTTGTCGGGGTGGCAGGATTCGAACCTGCGACCTCCTGGTCCCAAACCAGGCGCGATAACCGGGCTACGCTACACCCCGTATTTGTGAGTGCAAATATATAACTTAATTTAAAGATACAAAATATATTTCCTTTTTTTTCGTACTTTTTTTTAGTTGGATGAATTACCCTTTTTCCTTTGTATATTTACACTTTAAAATATAGTTCAATGAAAAAAATTATAGCGCTAGGTTTTGTTTTTATCCTAATATCTTGTCAATCAAAACCTCAAGAGAAAGATTTACCTAAAATGAATGGATATTGGGAAATTGAAGAAGTGGAATTTCCCGATGGAAATAAAAAAGTATATCAGGTAAATGAATTAATTGATTTGTTTGAACTTAAAAATAATAAAGGTTTTAGAACAAAAGTGAAAGCCCAATTAGACGGTAGCTTTATTAAAAGTGAAATGAAAGATGCTGTAGAGATTGTGGATAGTAATGATGTAGTGTATTTGAAAACTAAATCGAAATATTCAAAAATGGTTGAAAAAATTCTCAAAATAAATGATAAAGAGTTAGTAATTGAGAACGAAACTAAAATAGTTTACCATTATAAAAAATTTATTCCTTATTCAAAAAGGTAATTGTATGAAAAGACTAAATGACGATTATTCGATTAGTGATGTGATGAAGGAATTTATCAAATCAAATAAATTAGAAAAAGGCCTAGATGAAGTACAGGTTAAAGAATTATGGCTTTCTTTAATGGGAACTACAATAGCCAATTATACGACACAAGTTGATTTTTATAGAAACACACTTTATGTAACACTAAATTCAGCTGTTTTAAAGCAAGAATTACTACTAGGAAAGCATAAAATTATAGAATTATTCAATAAAGAACTGGGTAAAGAGTTGGTTAAAGATTTGATATTCAGGTAGTAATTATATTTATTTAAAATAAATCTAAATAAATTTGCTTTTTATTTAGACTCATTATAAATTTGCAATATAATTTTAAATCAGTCTAAATAAAATGAAAATAGTTCACATTTTTTTACCTATACTTTCTGCTGTTAGTTTTGCTCAAAACCATGCAGATGCTTATGATGAGACTAGTATAATTGTAAATGATACAGTTAAAAAGGTAAAAGTTATTGAGCCAATCCAAATTCAAACCACTGTTCAAGGAAAAACCGTTGCTTTAGGAAAAACGGGTGTTAAAGCCATTGATTTACCACAAGGTTTGCAAGTTATAGATGATAAAATCATTGAACAGCAGCAAGCTATTCGATTAAGTGATGTAATAAAAAACGCTAATGGAGTTTATGTAAGTTCTGCAAGAGGTGGTGCTCAAGAGTCTTTTTTCTCAAGAGGCTATGATATGTCAGCAAATAATATTTTTAAAAATGGATTCAGAGTCAATTCGGGTTCAATGCCCGAAGTTGCTTCCTTAGATCAAGTAGAATATTTAAAAGGAGGTTCGGCATTACTATTTGGTAATGTAGCGCCAGGAGGCATTTTAAATTTAGTTACAAAAACGCCTCAGTTTAAATATGGAGGAAGTTTATCCATGCAAGCAGGAAGTTTTAACTATTTCAAACCAGTATTGGATTTTTATGGTCCGTTAAATAAAAGTATTGCTTATAGATTGGTAACTTCGTATGAAAACTCAGAAAGTTTTAGAGATGTGGTGAAACGTGAACGATTTTATATTAATCCGTCTATTTTATTTAAAGTTTCAAAGAGAACAAATATTTTAGTACAAGGTGATTATTTAAATGATAATTGGACTCCCGATTTTGGAACAGGAGCAATCGGTAAAAATGTTTTTTTAGATATTCCTAGAAGTACCTATTTAGGCGCAAGATGGTCAAACGGATTAACGAATCAGTCTACAATTACAGCGCAAATTAATCATAAATTTAATGAGAATTGGAAGTTAAATGCGAACTCTTCGTTTCAAGATTTTAGGAGATTTTCAGAAGGAACGGAACGAATAGTAATCAATGCAGATGGAAGTTTTACACGACCTTTAGGGAAAAATAATAATTTAGAAACAATTTTAGGGCAACAATTTAATGTACAAGGCGTATTTACTACTTGGGGTATGAAACATCAATTAGCGATGGGTGTTGATTTAGATAAATCATTTACAGAAGCTTATACTTATGTTTTCGGAACTGGTGCTACTTCTGTTGCTTATGATACGGCTTCTATTTATGATCCTTCTACTTATGAAAATGATCATGCTTATGCGGCAGCAAGAAATACAAGAATTGTTAAAACTGAGGCAACTCGCTTTGGGGTTTATTTTCAAGATTTAATTAGTTTAACATCAAAATTCAAAGTTTTGGCTGGTTTACGTTGGTCTTGGCAGGAATCTCAGGCTACAACTTATGCAGAAGTTACTGGTCAAGGAAATCCTTATGAGGGTACTTCAACAGTAGGTAAAATGTTGATAAATAAAGAATTTACTCCAAAAATAGGATTAGTGTATCAACCATTCCAAAATACTTCATTATTTGCTAGTTATTCTTCTTCTTTTTCACCAAACACGGCAACAGACGTATATGGAAATGTTTTAGAAGCTTCTATTATTGATCAATATGAAGTTGGTGTTAAAAAAGGATTTTTCGACAATAAATTGACTACAAATGTAACGGTTTACCAAATTATTAATAGTAACTTAGCACAAACAGCTTTGTATGATGCTAATGGAAATTTAAATAATAACGCTGCGTTTAAAGTTCTTTCAGGTGAAACAACAAGTAAAGGTTTTGAAATTGATGTGACGGCGCAACCCATTAAAGGATTAAATGTAAATGCGGGTTATAGTTATAATGATATGCGTTTTACAGATGTTGAAGCCAAACCAGGGAATTTTATTGAAGGTGATCGAGTGGCAAGAACGCCTTATGGAACGGCTAATTTAAGTTTCTTCTATACTGTTCAAAATGGTATTTTAAAAGGATTCTCAATTGGTGCTATTGGAAATCATGTAGGTGATAGAATTGGTGGATGGAATAATGATTACCAATTAGTTTCAGGGAATTTAGTAATAAGAGATAGAGAAATTCCTGTTAGAAGTTACACAACCTTTGATACATCAGTAGGTTATGAATGGAAAAAGTTCTCAATTTTATGTAAATTATCCAATATTACAAACGAATTAAATTTTACAGTTCATGAGAATTACAGTATAAATCCTATTGCGCCAAGACAATTTATGGCTACATTGAAGTACAAATTTTAATACAGCGGTTAAATTTATTACGTTTTTTAATTTTATTGTTATATAGAAAAAGCCGCTTTGGAAGATTTCCTTAGCGGCTTTTCATTACAAACAAACTAAATTATAATCAATACTTTATCTAATTAAAACTGTGCAGTTTCAGTAGAATCTTTCATTGCTACAGTTGATGCTAAACCAGCAGTAACTGCATTTTGTACTTCATCAAAATAAGTAGTGCCTACAAAATTTTGGTGTTTTACAGCGCGGAATCCTTCAGCTTGAAGCGCAAATTCTTTTTGCTGTAATTCAGAGTATCCCGCCATTCCTTTTCTTTTATAAGCCAATGCTAATTCAAACATGGAAGTATTTAAAGCGTGGAATCCAGCCAAAGTAATAAATTGGAATTTATATCCCATTTTGGCAATATCCTCACGGAAAGTTTCCATTTGTTCTACGCTCAATTTTGCAGCCCAATTAAATGAAGGGGAGCAGTTATAAGCTAATAATTTTCCGGGAAATTTAGCATGAATGGCTTCTGCAAATTTTCTAGCTTCTTCTAGGTCTGGAGTAGATGTTTCTAACCAAATTAAATCAGCATAAGGCGCATAAGATAATCCTCTTGAAATGCCTTGTTCTAATCCTGCTTTTACATAGAAAAAGCCTTCTGGAGAGCGCTCTCCTGTAACAAATTCTTTGTCTCTATCGTCGATATCACTAGTTAATAAGTTGGCTGCATCAGCATCTGTTCGTGCTACAATTATGGTAGGAACTCCCATGGTGTCAGCGGCTAAACGTGCAGCAATTAATTTATTAATAGCCTCTTGTGTAGGTACCAATACTTTTCCTCCTAAATGCCCACATTTTTTTGCAGACGACAATTGGTCTTCAAAGTGAACGCCAGCCGCACCTGCTTCAATCATGCCTTTCATTAATTCAAAAGCATTTAGATTGCCTCCAAATCCTGCTTCTGCATCTGCTACTATTGGTACTAAATAATCTTTTTTGTTTTCAACTTTATTTACCGACTGAATTTGGTCTGCTCTTAATAAGGCATTGTTGATTCTTTTTACAACTTGAGGTACACTATTGGCAGGATATAACGATTGATCAGGGTACATTTCTCCTGCTAAATTAGCATCTGCGGCTACTTGCCATCCACTTAAATAAATCGCTTCTAAACCGGCTTCAACTTCTTGTATGGCTTGATTACCTGTTAAAGCACCTAAACCAGCCACCCAATCTTGGTTATTTAATTTATTCCATAAAATTTCAGCGCCTCTTTTTGCAATAGAATATTCGATTTGGTAGGAACCCTGAAGTTCTACTACTTTTTCAGCAGTATAAGGTCTTTCGATTCCTTTCCATCTAGGATTTGTGGTCCAATCTGAAATTAATGCTTGAATTCTGTCTTGTGTTTTCATACTTTTGTATTGTTTTTAATAGTTATGTAAATAATTATTTTAATTGAGCTGTCGAATGTTGCCGCATTCGGCAGTTTTTTTTGTTAATCAATATAGTTGTAGGCTTCCAGTGTTAAAAAATCATCTAATTCGTCCTTCATGATCAAGGTTGAAAAAAGTGAGGTGGCTAATTCAAATTTGCCTTCTTCAAAACGTTTAAGTCCTACATAGTTTTTTATTTTTTCCAATTCTTCTGGAATATATTTTTGATATAATTCTTTTGTAATTTCAGTACCCTTATCTGTTTTTACTTGTTTTTTTAACCAAAGCCATAATTGTGCTCTTGAAATTTCTGCGGTTGCAGCATCTTCCATTAAATGATATAAGGCTGCCGCTCCAACACCCATTAGCCATGATTCCATATATAATATTCCAACATTGATGTTTTTTCTAATTCCAATTTCAGTGATTGAACCAATTGGTAATTCTAATAACTGTTTTTCTGTAATTTGAATTTCATTTCTTTTAATATGTAATTGGTTTTTAGTTGGCATATTTTCATTAAATACCTGCATAGCTAAAGGAACCAAGGCAGGATGTGCAACCCAAGTGCCGTCATGGCCGTTTTTCACTTCTCGTTCTTTATCGGCTTTCACTTTATCAAATGCAGTTTGATTTGCTTCTTCGTTATTTTTAATCGGAATTTGTGCAGCCATTCCGCCGATAGCAAGAATATTCCTTTTATGACAAACTTGAATGACCCTTAAAGAATAGGCGCTCATGAAAGGGCTTGTCATGGTAATTTGATCACGATCAGGAACTATGAAATCGGGGTGTGATTTTAATTTTTTGATATAGGAAAAAATATAATCCCAACGACCACAATTCAATCCGGCAATATGTTCTTTTAATTCGTAAATTATTTCATCTAATTGAAAACTTGCGGTTATCGTTTCAATTAATACGGTTGCTTTTATCGTTCCAACCGGAATATTACAATAGTTCTGTGCATAAATAAACACTTCATTCCACCAACGCGCTTCTTCATAAGATTCTAGTTTTGGTAAATAGAAATAAGGACCTAATCCTTGTTTGAGTAAGGAATGCGCGTTGTGATAAAAAAACAATCCGAAATCCACTAATGCGCCCGACATTTTTTCTTCTTCAACTTGTAAATTTTTCTCTTCCAAATGCAAACCTCTCGGTCGAACTAATAAGGTAGCGGTTTCAGAGTTTAATTGATAAGTTTTGCCATTTTGTTCTAATCGTATACTTTTATTTACAGCATCTTTTATATTTTCTTGTCCTTCCATTACATTGTTCCAAGTGGGCGAACAACTATCTTCAAAATCAGCCATAAAAATTTTAGCTCCTGAATTTAATGCATTGATTACCATTTTTCGATCAACTGGCCCTGTAATTTCAACTCTTCTATCTAATAATATTGCTGGAATAGGAGCTGCTGTCCAATCTTCATTTCTTAAGGCTTCAGTTTCTTTAGGAAAAGATGGAAAAGCACCACTATCATATAAAGCTTGTTTTGTCTCTCTTTTTTTTACTAATTCAATCCTTTTGCTATTAAAGTTGGTATGTAATGCAGTTAAAAATGCTAACGCTTCTTCTGTTAGGATTGTAGAAAATTTATTTTGATTTAAAACTGTAAGTTGTGTTGATTGTGTTTTCATAAAATAGTTATTTATGTTTCTGTGTACAATATTATAAAATTAAAAAATACAAAACAAGCGAACGTTCGCAAAAAGTATAAAAAATTTTAAAAAAATATTTTCGCAAAAATGTTTTATATTTGTGAAGTATTGAAAATTATAGGAATTTTATTTTTTTATAGTTTCACTATTTTTTTTAAATTCAAGTAAAATGATTGAAGAAGAATACATCCGATTGATTTTTGGTTTAAAACTGAAGCAGGTTCGAACCGATAAAAATTTGTCATTATTTGGATTGGCTAAAGTTACAGGCTTGTCAAAATCGTATTTAAATGAAATCGAGAAAGGAAAAAAATACCCTAAAAGAGATAAGATTGTATTGCTTGCCGATGCACTTGAAACGTCTTATGATCAATTGGTTTCTTTAAAGTTAGATAAAAACTTAGCTCCGATTGGCGAGATTCTTCAATCTCGAATTTTAAAAGAAATTCCGCTTGATATTTTTGGAATTAAAGAGAGTGATTTAATTGATATCATTGCAGAGGCACCATTAAAAGTCAATGCTTTTATTAGTACTTTGTTTGAAATAGCTAAGCATTATAATTTAACAAGAGAAAGTTTTTTCTTGGCAGCATTACGTTCATATCAAGAAGCAAATAACAACTACTTTGAAGAATATGAAAATGAAGTTGAGCAATTTGCCAAAGCGTATTCAATTGATTTAAATAAAAAAATTGAAGTTTCGGATTTAGAAGAAATTTTGATTGAAGAGTACGGTTATACTATTGAAAATGAAGAATTATCCAAACATAAAGAATTGAATAATTTACGTTCAGTTTTTGTGCCTACTTCAAAAACATTATTAGTGTCTTCTGAAACAGATACCTCACAACGATTGTTTATATATGCCAAAGAAATTGCTTATAACTATTTGAAAATTTCAGATCGATTATTTACTTTTTCATGGATAAAGTTTGATCGTTTTGATCAAGTATTGAATAATTTTATTGCCTCATATTTTGCGGGTGCATTGCTCATTCCAAGAAAACGTTTAGTGAAGGAATTAAAAATGTTTTTTGAAAATAAACAGTTTGATGAAGCTAAATTTAATGCTATAATTCAAGAATTTACAGATTCTCCAGAAACGTTTTATCAACGTTTAACGAATATTTTACCTAAAGATTTTAATTTGAAAAATTTATTCTTTTTGCGCTTTAGTTATAAGCCAGAAAGAGGCGATTTTCAATTAACGAAAGAACTGCATATTACTAATTTGTTAGAACCACATGCTAATGAACGTAACGAACATTATTGTCGTCGTTGGGTGTCGATTAAGACTTTAAGTGAGTTGCCTAATTTGAAGAACGAAGAATTGTTTTCGTGTCAAATTTCTTCATATACGCATACAGATAATAAATATTTTGTAATGTCAACGGCAACTAAGGATCCTTTTAGAAAAGGGTATTATAGAAGTATCGCTTTAGGAATTATGATCACTCCACATTCTCTGGGCAAATTACATTTTTTACACGATGATTCAATTCCAGTGAAAAGGGTAGGAGTAACTTGTGAGTCGTGTTCTATTTCGGATTGTGAAGTACGAGTGGCACAACCAAGGAATTTAGAACGAAAACAACGATTTGGTCAAACAGATGAGGTAGTTAAAGAAATTATGGAGAAATACAAATAAAAAAAACCCGATTTGAAAACAAATCGGGTTTTTTTATATCAGTTATCAAAAAAATTGATAGTCGATTGAATTAAAATTGCTCTCTTCCAGCAAAATGGAATGCACCTTCAATAGCTGCATTTTCATCTGAGTCAGAACCGTGAACTGCATTTTCACCAATTGAAGTTGCGTATTTTTTACGGATTGTACCTTCAGCAGCATCAGCAGGGTTTGTAGCACCAATTAAAGTTCTGAAATCTTCTACAGCGTTATCTTTTTCTAAGATTGCAGCAACGATAGGACCTCTTGTCATGAATTCAACTAATTCACCAAAGAAAGGTCTTTCACTGTGAACGGCATAGAATTTTTGAGCATCTGCTACAGTTAATTGTGTTAATTTCATTGCTACGATTCTGAAACCACCTTCAGTAATCATATTTAAAATTCCACCGATGTGTCCATTTTCAACAGCATCTGGTTTAATCATTGTAAAAGTTCTGTTACTTGCCATTTTTTTATTTTTTTGCAAAGGTACTACTTATATTTCTTTATACAAGTTGTATTGAAAAATAATTAGTTAATTGTTCTTACAGTTCTAAATCCGTAAAACTCATGCGTTTTATTAGGATAGGTAGAAATTCTATTGGCAGGTCTACAATAATTAGGTTGACTATCCCAAGATCCCCCTCTAACACTTTTTTTATCACCCATTTCAGGTCCTTTCGGATTGTTGTTTGGTTCAGTTTTATAGTAATCAGTATTATACCAATCCCAACACCATTCCCATACATTTCCAGTCATATCGTAGATTCCTAGTTCATTTGGTAATTTTGTTCCAACAGTGTGTGGTTTTCCATTACTATTTCCTTTATGCCAAGCAACATCATCTAATGTATTACTTCCTGAATATTTAAATCCTTTACTGTTTTTACCACCTTTAGCAGCAAATTCCCATTCAGCTTCTGTAGGTAATCGGTATCCATTAGCTTTAAAGTTACATACATAAAAAGGACCTTTAACTGAATAAGCTGGAGTAAGACCTTCTTTTTTACTTAACCAATTGCAATATGAAATGGCTTCTTCCCAAGTAATATTGTTAATTGGCGCTTTGTCGCTCCAGCCCCAAGATGGTGCTTTAGGAAGTTTCTTTTTGTTTGCTTTTAAATATTGTTTCCATTCCCAAACAGTTACTTCATATTTACTGATTTCGAAATTGTCTAAATTTACTTCATGTTCTTTTTGTTCATCAACATCAGCGGTTATATCTTGATCTTTAGATCCCATCATAAATTTTGCTCCATCTACTTTTATCATATTAAAAGGGAGTAATGAAGAAAATGAAAATAAAGTAATACTAGTAATTGATAATAAGGCAATTGTAATTTTTTTCATTTTAGTAGGTTTTAAATCGGTTGCAAATGTATTTACGTATCTACAATGTTAATAATATGTTAGGTAAAAACACAAATTAATCGATAAAATGCACTAAAATGATAAAAATATAACAAAAAAATAGTGTATTGTTAAAAAATTAAGAAATTAGAAGTGTGAATTCGGCGACAAACGGATTAAATTTTGCACAACAAATAGAAATAAAATTCACGTCGTAAAATGTAGAAAAATTACTTACTCGTTCTTGTAAATTTCCGTTAGGGAATAATTCATTTTTGAGGTTTACTATTTGATTTAACTCTTCGCTATACTTTCTTTTTTCAGCTTTTAACAGTCTTTTTTCAAGGTTTTTTAAACCTTTAATTTGTTTTGTTTCTTGCGCTTTAACTGCACCCATAAAAGAAGCATCTGTTTGTATTGCGATATTTTCTAATACTTTAAATTGTTCTTTTAAGAATGCTATTTGATTATCAAAATTAAATGAAACAGTAGAAAGTTGTTTTACTTTTATTGAGGTCAAATGATCAGTAGGTAAAAAGATTTCTTTCCAAGTAAGTTGTAATTTGTCAAGTTTTTTTACTTGTTTTTCAGTTGCAATTAGCGCTGAATTTCTTAACTGTAAAATAGGAAAGGAAATATTATTGGCTTCAAAATTTGATTTTAATTGTAGCCAGTAGGCTATTTCCCCGCCACCTCCAATATATCCAAGATTGGGTAAAAGTACTTCTTGGTATAATGGTCTTAAAATTACATTTGGACTAAATTTTTCAGGAGCATTTTGAATTTCGTTTAAAATTTCTTCTTTTGAAAACTCAATAGAGGTATTTAAAACTTTATATGTATCATTTTCTAAAACAATTCGTTCTCTCAAATTGTTTTTCATATAAAAGAAATTAATTGCTCTTGGATTAACTTGAATTGTATAATTTTTGAGTAATTGATTAGTTTTGCTCACTTCTTCAAATGAAGTTTGATTTAACAGTTCATTTTTAATGTAAGGAACAAATAGATTTTTCAAACTTTTATCATCTGCATCTACTATAACCAATCCATATTCTTTAAATAATTCATTTGTTAAATAGCGTGTTGCATCGGCTAAATTAGTGTGTTTTAAATAGGCGTTTTCAAACAGATGAAGTAAATAATCTGCCGTGGTGCCTAAACCAATTTTTGATTTTAATTCGGTATAAACATCTTCTAACCCCTCTGTTGATAATCTGCCTACAGGTCCTTTAGATTCTTTTTTCCATTTTATTTTTGAGTCATTAATAGTAAAGTAATTAATTTCTTCAAAATCATGATCTTCGGTTGCCATCCAATATATGGGTACAAAATTAAATTCAGGATATTTTATTTGAAGTGCTTTTACCGTATTTATGGTTGATACGATTTTGTATATAAAGTAAAGTGGTCCGGTAAACAAATTTAATTGATGACCGGTTGTAATTGTATAGGTATTTTCTTTTCCTAGTAATTCAATATTTCTTTTAGTTTGTTCAGAAATAGAAATAGAATCGTATTGCTTTTTTAAAGTTTCAACAAGTGTTTTTCTGTTATTGTGGTTGTAATTTTGTCTTTTTAAATCTATTTGTAATTTATAGTTTTCTATTGAAGGAGAAAAATTATAAAGTGAATTTAAATTGGAATTTTGATTTAAATAATCAACAATTAAATTTGAAAAATAACCCGATTCTTGAAAAGTGATACAGTCGCTAGGCATACAACAATTTTTTTGTAAAAATACGGATTTTTAAAAATCTATAAATAAAAAGAGCAGTATTTAACTGCTCTTAACATTTTATCGTTTTAAAGAAAAATGACCTTTATGTGTTTTTCCATTTTGTCGGGTTACTACAAACCAATAATCTGTTGAAGGTAGGGGATTACCGTTGTAATTTCCGTCCCATCCTTGTGATAATGATCCAAATTGTTTCACCAGTTTTCCTTGTCGGTCAAATATTTTTATAGTCAAATTAGGTTCGTTGTCTGAAAACTTAATTTTCCAAAAATCATTATATCCGTCGCCATTTGGTGTAAAATATTTTGGATACATAAGTAAATAGATTTCATCAGATGAAATTCCACATCCATGTTTGTCTCTTGCATATATCGTGTATTCACCATATTCTAAATTTGTAAATACATTACTGTCTTGATAATCAATGCCGTTTAATGAATATTCATAATCTCCTTGTCCAGTAACGTTAACAGTGATAATATTGTTATCATCTGTCCAATCAGAAGTGATGGTTTGTTGAAATATTGCTGGATTTGATAAAACTACATTTATTGATTTAGTAGTTGAACAAATAACATTTCCGTGATTTTCAGTTACAGTTAATTGATATTGACCTGGTTGATTCACAATAATACTTGGGGTAGTTTCTCCAGTTGACCATAAATAGCTGTCAAAATATTGATTTTCAGTTAATTTTACTGTGTGATTTTCACATAAATAAAATAAATCTTCAATAGTTGGAATTGGAGTAGGAATTAAATCTAATTGTAATTCTGCAATACTAAAACATCCATAAATATCTTTAACATTGACATATATAATTTTTGAATTTGTATTTAATAAATAACTTAATGAATTAGTAATTTGATCTGATGCTATTTGATTTTGAGCTCCATTTAAAGAATTGTAGTAAGTAAATGTGAAATTAGTACTGTTAACAACAAATTGATTGTTGTAAATGGTTAAATTAACAGGTTCATTACCATTATTTTGATTGTCACAAATCAAAATTGAATAATTTGTAACTACAGGTAATGGTAAAAATGTTGAACTAACATATGCATTTGATGTAAGACTATAGCAATTTCCTCCTTTTTTAATTTTTATAGGAAAAGTAACTCCTCCGCCATATATGTTAGTTAAGGTATTTGATGTAGTCCAAGTTAATCCATTATCAAAACTATATTCATCTGCAATTGTATTGACAACTATGGAAGCATATGTATTACAACCAGCATCAGTTATTGTGTAATCTGGATAGGTGTTTTCTAAACTAGTCAAATAAACATATTGAGTTGGAGAAGTACAACCAAGATTGTTTTTTAATTTTACTAGATAACTGCCTGCAGGTAAATTGTTAAATGTATTTGAGGTTTGCCATGTTGTTCCACCATCAATGCTGTAAAAATCAGAAACTGAAGTGAAAATTATACTTCCTAAGTTTGAACAATAAGGTGGACTAAAAACATATGTAGGAATTGATAAAAATTCACCATATAGTGTAACACTATTGAAATTAGAAATGCATCCGTTTGAATCTTTTGTTCTAATTAAATAAGTACCCATAGGTAAATTAGAGGCTACATTGTTTGTTGTCCATGTTACACCGTTATCAAAACTATATTCGGAAGCAACAGTGGTAATGGTTATTTCACCTAATCCATCACAACTTGTAGGTTGAACAGAATTAAAGTAGGGATAATCAGATAGGAATGGAATAATGTGAACAGTAGAATTATAAGAATAACAGTTATTAATTGTTCTAATTTTTATATTGTAAAATCCAACATTTAAATTAGTAAAAGAATTATTTGTTGACCAAGTTAAACCACCATCAATACTAAATTCTGCTGCAGGACTGGTTATAGTTATGGTTCCAGTTCCTACAGAACATGTTGGTTGAATAACTTCAATTGTTGGGGAAACTGCAACTTGACTTGGTAATATTGTGACGCTTTTTGATGAACTACATCCTTCGTCATCAACTACAGTAACAGTATAAGTACCAACTGAAGATACACTTATTGTTTGTGTGGTTTCTCCTGTTGACCATAAATAGGAAACTCCTTGAGAAGCAGTTAAATCAGTACTTCCTTGACAAACATTTAAAATTCCTGATATTGAAGCAAATGGATTTTTAACTAAAAGTTGAAAAGCTATTATCTTGTAACAGGTTGCGTCTTTTGTTATTCTCGCATAGAGGGTTGATGAATAACTTTCAAAATTTGTAGGATTTGTTATTGAATTTGTGTTTGTAGAAGCATCATTATAAGTATTAAAATAAGAAATTGTTAAGCCAGTTTGTGTTCCAATTAATTGATTTTCAATATTTGTTAAATCGAAAAATTCTTTACCGTCGGAGTTTGTATCACACATATTTAATGTGCCCGTTTGTAGTGAAAAATTACAATCTGGTGTACAATTTAAAAATGATATATCCCATCCAATGTTAGCGTCCGGATCAGTGACTGAATTAAACGCTGTTCCAGAACAATTTGTTTGTGTTGTACTGTAATTAATTGTTGCACTTACATTATAATTTGCATTTATAACATTTGGAAAATTAGCTGCATTTAATTGAAAACAAAATATTTTTGTGTTTAAATCTAATGTAGTTGGTGTGCTACTTGAATAAACAATTGCATTATTATTGTTTAAAACATTTAATGTAATACCTGTAACATTTGCAGAAATACCTCCAGAATTTGGAATTGTAAATGTTCCACATACATCAATTGGTAAATTAGGACAAATTTGAAATAAAGGATTTAATTCAATACTACCTTGTAAATTTTCATCTGAATGTGCAAGACATAAATCGTCAATGTATGCATATCCAAAATGCCCTCCAAGTCCGCATCTTGCTGCTGTCATTTCAATAGTAAATTCTTCATTATTTGGAATAGAAGAAATATCTAAACTTACATTTTGCCAATTTGAAGTAAATAAAACAATACTGCCAGCTTCATAATTTGGAGCTTGAGTAAAAATACAATTCGTAGGATCACCAATTAAACAAAATTCATCTGCAATAGAACCATTACTTTTAATAATCCTGATTTTTATGAATGGTTGTTCATTTTGATGCCCAGATCCATCTATACTTTGGAGTACTGCTTTGTAATTTAAAGTGACTTTATCTTCATTATTTGTTTTAAATCTTTTTGCATGAACAACCCCTGAAGTTGTATTTGAACTTTTGTAATTTATTTTTAAAGCAAATTGGTCAAATGCATTTATACTTCCTATAAATTCGTCAATATAATTTGCAGGAACAGTTGTTACCATTAAGCCGGTATTTGTTGGATTGTATTCAGCTATTCCAGAAGTCGCAGTAACAAAAGGAGTTACACATTGAGTTGGATTTAATGGATCCGTTATTGTATATTTATAATCTTTGAGGTAATTTACGCCTGAAATTGTTTCAAACTCTTCAAAATTATTATTACTACATAAATGAACAGCAGTACTACTTTTAAATTTTAATTTAGGAGTATTGATTATCTCTTCTATTTTCTTTTTTTCTAAAATAGTTTGAATTTGTTCTGGATTGGTAACTATTTTTCCAGATTGATCTTCAAATATTTTTCTTTTTTCAAGTTTTTTTGAATTTAAATTAATGTTGTTTTGGCTAAATAAAATGTTTATTGATAGGAGAATGAATAGATTAACTATTTGTTTCATGAAAATAAATTTTTACAAAAATAAAAAAAATATATGAAATAGAAGTGATTTAGTACATGTAGTTAATGATAATAAAATGTTATTTTTGTGTTTTAAAATTAATTTTATTTGAAACCCATACTTCTCATAACGCCGCCTTTTACACAATTGAATACACCTTACCCAGCAACAGCTTATTTAAAAGGTTTTTTCAACACTAAAAAGATTGAAAGTACTCAAATGGATTTGGGTATTGAAGTAATTTTAGAATTGTTTTCTAAAAAAGGATTAAATTATATTTTTGAAAGTATTCAAGAGGAATTTGAGTTGTCTGAAAATGCTAGTAGAATTTTTGCATTACAAGCCGATTATATTAAAACTATAGATAAAGTAATTGCTTTTTTGCAAGGTAAAAATCCTTCTTTAGCACGACAAATCTGTAGTGGGAATTTTTTACCAGAAGCATCCAGATTTGCAAATTTTCATGCAGATGTAGAAGCTGTTAATTGGGCTTTTGGTTCTATGGGTATGCAAGATAAAGCAAAACATTTGGCAACATTATATTTAGAAGATTTATCAGACTTTATAGTGGAATGTATAGATGAAAATTTTGGTTTTAGTCGCTATGCAGAACGTTTAGGTCGAAGTGCTAATTCTTTTGATGAGTTGTATGATTATCTTCAGTTGGAACCAACTTATATTGATGAAATTACCTTGCAATTATTGCATCAAAGAATTGAAGAAAATAAACCGAAATTAGTATGTTTTTCAGTTCCCTTCCCCGGTAATTTATATAGTGCTTTTCGTTGTGCAAAATACATAAAGCAACATTTTTCATCAATAAAAATTGCCATGGGAGGTGGCTTTCCAAATACAGAATTACGTGATTTAAAAGATATTAGAGTTTTTGAATTCTTTGATTTTATAACATTGGATGATGGTGAATTACCATTAGAACTTTTGTATTCGCATGTGCTTAACTCCAAAAATACCGAATTTAAACGAACATTTTGGTTAGAAAATGGAAAAGTAGTTTATGTAAACAACACATCCCAATTGGATTATAAACAAAGTGAAGTAGGTACACCAGACTATTCAGATTTGTTGCTAGATCAATATATTTCTGTAATTGAAGTGGCTAATCCTATGCATAGTCTTTGGAGTGATGGACGATGGAATAAATTAACTATGGCTCACGGGTGCTATTGGGGAAAGTGTACTTTTTGTGATATTTCTTTGGATTATATCAAAATTTATGAACCCATTCATGCTAAAATTTTAGTCGATAGAATGGAACAACTCATAGAGCAAACAGGAGAAAATGGTTTTCATTTTGTGGATGAAGCTGCACCACCTGCTTTAATGCGAGAAGTTGCACTTGAGATTTTACGACGAAATTTAGTGGTAACTTGGTGGACCAACATCCGTTTTGAAAAAAGTTTTACAAAAGATTTATGTTTATTATTAAAATTATCGGGTTGTATTGCTGTCTCTGGCGGATTAGAAGTAGCGTCCGATAGGTTATTAGCTTTAATTAAAAAAGGGGTTACAGTAGAACAAGTTGCTCAGGTTACCAAAAACTTTACAGAAAGTGGCATTATGGTACATGCCTATTTGATGTATGGCTATCCTACACAAACCGTACAAGAGACTGTAGATTCGTTGGAAATGGTTCGCCAATTATTTGAAATTGGTGTTTTACAAAGTGGTTTTTGGCATCAATTCGCTATGACAGCGCATAGTCCAGTAGGCATCACCCCTGATGAATTTGGTGTAGTTCCAGAAATTAAGGAAATTACTTTTGCTAATAATGACATTCAATTTAAAGACAAAACAGGGATTAATCATGATAAATTTAGTTATGGATTAAAAAAATCACTCTTTAATTATATGCATGGTATTGGTTTTGATTTTGAATTACAAGAATGGTTTGATTTTAAAATACCAAAAACCAAAATTGCCCCTTTTTACATTCAAGATTGTCTCAAAGAGGAAGAAATATTTTCTTTAAAACCTAACTCAAAAGTAGTTAGTATTTGTAATAATCCTAAAGTTGAAGTTTTTACAAAATCTAAAAAAGGAATGAATTGGGAAATGATGAATTTATTATTTCAAGATAAAACATTTTCTTATGATATAACAATTGAGAAGAAGGTAGGGGATTGGCTGTTGAAAATGATTGCAGCTACTTCAATTGCAAATGATAAATTAGTAACTTTTCAACACATAAAATTAGATTACGAAACTCAATTTGAAGATTTTGAATTGTTTTGGTTTAGCAAGGCAATGACAAACTTTAGAAAATATGGAGTTTTGGTGTTATAATTGTTATGATTTGTTAATATAGAATTATTTTTTTTGATGCTATTTTTTATATAGTGTGTATTTTTTGAAAAAAAATCATAAATTTAACATCTAAAGAGTTTTGTTTTGAGATTTTTTTTCTGTAAAAAAATAGATTCTACCTACAAAAAAGTATTAAGTCTTTTATCAATTATGTCTTTTGCATTATTGATTTTGGTACTTGCTTTGTACTATTACATGAAAGTACAAGAGCGACATATTTATGATTCGAGTAATAAAATTTATAAGAATGAAATTAATTCTTTAATGAAACTCGATTCTGAAAATTTAACTTCACTTATTGTAGAAATCACTTATTGGGATGAGTTTGTTACTTTTCTAAAAACTAAAAATATTAATTGGTTCAATGCTTCGGTGGCAAGTATTGTAAATAATTATAAAGTTGAATATATAGTAGTATATGATTTAGATGCTCATTTTGTTACAAAAGTTGCTACTCCAAAAATAAAAACGTTTGATTTTATTCCTAAAGAGGCTATTCGTAAAGTATTAAATAAGAAAATTGATAAGTTTTATTTGAAAATACCAGAAGGTATTGTTGAAGTGTATGGGGCAACAATTCATCCCTCCAATGATCCTTATAAAAATAAAACAAAACCTGCGGGTTGTTTTTTTATGGTCCGACTTTTGGACAATGATTATTTTGCCAATTTTGAAAAAATAAGTACCTCTAATATTGAGTTTTTTACAAAATCAGATAACAATATAAAATCAGTTTCTTTTGTATATCCATTAAAAGATTATAATCAAAAAATTATTCAAAAATTATATTTTAAACGTGCCTATAATATTGATTTTTGGATAACCAAGTTTATTTTAACTGTAATTACAATTGCGCTAATTCTTTCTTGGATAATTTATTTTTATTTTGCCAATAAATGGTCAAAATTACCACTCAGTTTTATTAAAAAAATATTGAAAAACGGTGATCCTAATGCTATTCAATCACTAAAAAATATTAGAGGCGAATTCCGCTATATTGGGAAACTTTTTGAAGAAAATCAATTAAAAACAAAAGAATTAAATCTTGCCAAAACTAAAGCTGAGGAAAGTGACAAGTTAAAAACAGCTTTTCTAATGAATTTATCACATGAAATTAGAACTCCTATGAATGCAATTATAGGTTTTTCTGATTTATTGAATAATGATACTATTTCTGAAAAAGAAAGAAACGACTACATCACAATCATTAAACAGAGTGGTAAAAATTTAATTGAGATTATTGATGATTTAGTCGAAATGTCAAAGATTGATTCAAACAGTATAAAACCGAATTTTACGGTTTTCGATTTAAATGAATTTGTGTCTTTTACAAAAGAAACTTATGATTTAATGCAATCGAATAAAGAAATTGATTTTAAAATTATAACTGCCGACTCACATTTGCCCATAATTTTAACAGATAAAGTTAAAGTTCAGGAAATTATATGTAATCTTCTCAATAATGCTTTTAAATTTACCAAAAAAGGATTTATAATTTTAGAGATTGGTGTTGAAAATAATAGTTTAAAGATACAAGTTAAAGATTCAGGAATTGGTATTCCAGCAGAATTTCAATTAAATGTTTTTAAACGATTTAGTAAAATTAATTCAAAAGACATTTCAGCCAATGAAGGATTAGGATTAGGTTTAGCTATTTCAAAAGCGTATGTTGAAATGTTAAATGGAACCATTACTTTCGAATCAAAAGAACACGTTGGAACAACATTTAAAGTAGCTATTCCAATTGAAATTTATGAAAGTCTACCTTCTAATGATGAAGTAAATTCAAGTTTAGTTCAAGAATTGGGTAATGAAGAAGTAATTTTAGTTGCTGAGGATGATAATGTGAATTTTTTGTTGATTGAAAAATTATTAAAAAATTTAAATTTTACAATTATCAGGGCTCATGATGGAAATGAAGCAATAGAATTGTTTAAAAATAATCAGGAAATCAATCTCATTTTAATGGATATAAAAATGCCAAATAAAAATGGGTACGAAGCATTTGAAGTAATTAGACAATTAGATAAAAATATCCCAATCATTGCACAAACTTCTTATTCGTTTGAAGAGGAGATTCAAAAAATTAAAGATCTTGGATTTAGCGATTACATTATGAAACCAATTGATAAAAATAAATTGATGAAAACACTGTCAAAATTCATCAAAATTGACTAAACTATATTTTTTATAATAGCTATACCAAACTACCACATTTTTAAAATTTTGCGTTCCGAAAACGTTTTCTTTTACGTATTTTTACAACCAAATTTTTAAAATTATGAGTAAATCTTATAAACTTTCTGTAAATCAAAATACTTCATTTGAGTTTACTGAACAGGATTTAGGGAAATTAGATGCTGTTAGTGTAAAAGAAAATCATTTTCACATTCTTAACGACCATATGGCTTATCAGGCAGAAATAATTGCAACAGATTATAATGCAAGAAAATATACTGTAAAAGTTAATGGATCTACTTATCATGTTGATATTGCAACTCCTTTAGATTCCTTAATTAAAGAGATGGGTATTTCACTTGGAGCAGGTAAAGTTGTTAATGCGATAAAAGCTCCTATGCCTGGATTAATTCTAGAAGTAGCTGTGCAGGTTGGTCAGGAAGTACAAGAAAATGAGACTTTATTAATTCTAGAGGCAATGAAAATGGAAAATACATTGTTTTCACCTCGCGCAGGTGTCATTAAAAGTGTATCAGTAGAAAAAGGGAATGCCGTAGAAAAAGGACAATTGTTAATTGAATTTGAATAGCATGAAAAAGATATTAGTTGCAAATAGAGGTGAAATTGCACTTCGTGTGATGAAAACCGCTAAAAAGATGGGAATTAAAACGGTTGCCGTTTATTCTACAGTAGATAGAAATTCGCCACATGTTAAATTTGCTGATGAAGCCGTTTGTATTGGTGAAGCACCTTCGAATCAATCGTATTTATTAGGCGATAAAATTATTGAAGTTTGTAAAGAATTAGGGGTAGATGGGATTCATCCTGGTTACGGATTTTTAAGTGAAAACTCTGATTTTTCAGAATTAGCAGAAAAAAATAACATTACGTTTATTGGACCTAAATCACATGCGATGAAAATCATGGGAAGTAAACTTGCTGCAAAAGATGCAGTTAAAGCGTTCAATATCCCAATGGTTCCTGGTTTGGATGAAGCAATTACGGATATTGCTCTGGCTAAAAAAGTTGCTTCAGAAATTGGATTTCCAATTTTAATTAAAGCTTCTGCTGGTGGGGGTGGAAAAGGTATGCGTATTGTTGAAAATGAAGCAGAATTTGAATCTCAAATGAATAGAGCAATTTCGGAAGCTACCAATGCTTTTGGTGATGGCTCTGTTTTTATTGAAAAATATGTTGGTTCGCCGCGTCATATCGAAATACAAGTAATGGCTGATAGTCATGGAAATATTCTTTACTTATTTGAAAGAGAATGTAGTATTCAGCGTCGCCATCAAAAAGTAGTAGAAGAAGCACCTTCTTCAGTTTTAACTCCTGAAATACGTAAAGCAATGGGTGAAGCTGCAGTTCGTGTGGCACAATCGTGTGATTATTTAGGAGCAGGAACAGTTGAATTTTTATTAGACGAAAATAAAAATTTCTATTTCTTAGAAATGAATACACGTTTACAAGTAGAACATCCTGTTACTGAAATGATTACGGGAATGGATTTAGTTGAAATGCAAATTCGTGTAGCTAGAGGTGAAGCTTTACCAATTAAGCAAGAAGATTTAGAAATAAAAGGGCATGCTATGGAATTACGTGTGTATGCGGAAGATCCATTAAATGACTTTTTACCGAGTGTTGGAAATTTAGAGGTGTACCAAATTCCAGTTGGAGAAGGTATTCGAGTAGATAATGGTTTTGAACAAGGAATGGATGTGCCAATTTATTACGATCCCATGTTGGCTAAGCTAATTACGTATGGTAAAACCCGTGAAGAAGCCATTGAATTGATGATTGAAGCGATTGCACAATATAAAGTGGAAGGCGTGAGTACCACACTACCATTCGGAACTTTTGTGATGGAACATGAAGCTTTTAGATCAGGTAATTTTGATACGAACTTTGTAAAGAAATATTACGATAGTGATAAATTAAAAGCACAATTTGATAAAGAAGCTGAAGTGGCAGCTCTAGTGGCTTTACAAAAGTATTTAGAAGACAAGAAAATTGTACGTTTACCGAATTAAGCAAATGCCAAGTAAAAAGTAAAAAGTTAAAAAGCAAATAGTAAAAGGTTTAAAAAACGAATTGCTAAATGCTAAATACTAAAACTATGGAACAAAAAATAAAAATTTTAGAAGATAAAATCGCTTTAGCCAAATTAGGCGGAGGTGAGAAAAGAATTGCAGCTTTGCATGCAAAAAAACGTTTAACCGCTCGTGAACGTGTAGAATATTTATTGGATGAAGGCTCTTTTGAAGAAATCGGTATGTTGGTAACGCACCGTACAACCGATTTTGGAATGGAAAATGAAGTAATATATGGGGATGGAGTAGTTACAGGTTATGGAACCATTAATGGTCGTCCAATTTATATCTTTGCACAAGATTTTACTGTTTTTGGGGGTTCATTATCTGAAACTCATGCAGAAAAAATCTGTAAAGTAATGGATATGGCCTTAAAAAGTGGGGTTCCTATGATTGGATTAAATGATTCTGGTGGTGCACGTATTCAAGAAGGGGTTCGTTCATTAGGTGGATATGCTGATATTTTCTATAGAAATGTACAAGCATCTGGTGTAATTCCTCAAATTTCTGCCATTATGGGACCTTGTGCGGGTGGAGCCGTTTATTCTCCAGCAATGACCGATTTTACGATGATGGTTGAAAACAACAGTTATATGTTTGTTACCGGACCTAATGTGGTAAAAACAGTTACTAATGAGGAAGTTACTTCTGAGGAGTTAGGTGGTGCCATGACTCATGCATCAAAATCGGGTGTTTGTCATATCACCTCGCCAAATGGAATTGAATGTTTAGAAGATATTAAACGATTATTGAGTTATATTCCTCAAAATAATACAGAAACGACACCTAAATTACCGTTTGAATTGGGCGATGAAATTCGTGAACAATTAACGGATATTGTTCCAGATAATGCCAATAAGCCTTATGATATGCACGAGGTTATCAAAGGAATTATTGATGAGGAATCGTTCTTTGAAATTCATAAGAATTATGCAGAAAATATCATTGTTGGTTTTGCTCGTTTAGGTGGAAGAAGTATTGGAATTGTTGCCAACCAGCCTATGGTTTTAGCCGGTTGTTTAGATGTAAACAGTTCTATGAAAGCGGCTCGTTTTGTACGTTTTTGTGATTGCTTTAATATTCCTTTATTAGTGTTAGAGGATGTGCCCGGATTTTTACCAGGAACGGACCAAGAATGGAATGGAATTATTACACACGGAGCTAAATTATTATATGCATTTAGTGAAGCTACTGTTCCTAGAATTACAGTAATTACTCGTAAAGCTTATGGTGGTGCTTATGATGTAATGAATTCTAAACATATTGGAGCTGATTTTAATTTTGCATGGCCAAGTGCCGAAATTGCAGTTATGGGTGCAAAAGGGGCTTCTGAAATTATTTTCAAAAAGGAAATTAGTGAAGCAGCAGATCCTGCAGCAAAATTAGCTGAAAAAGAAAAAGAGTATGCCGATTTATTTGCAAATCCTTACACAGCAGCGCAACGAGGTTTTATAGATGAAGTTATTTTGCCAAAAGATACCCGTCGTAAATTGTTAAAAGCATTTAGTATGCTAGAAAATAAAGTTGTGGATACTCCAAAACGTAAACATGGTAATATTCCACTATAAGAGTATATTATACTCAATAAAAAAGCCACGTCAAGTGGCTTTTTTATTTTTTTCTTAAGGCAACTATAAAATTGCTTTTAGAAGTGTCATCGAAAAATAATATTGTAGTGTAGGTGGGTAATTTTAAATTAGGATTTGAAAATAAATCGCATGCTGTTTTATCAATTTGTTTAGGATTAGTTAAACCAATAACTAATAGTACTAATTTCGAATTATTTCGCTCTGCAAAAAATACTTCATACCCTTCTTTCCCTGGATTGTCTTTAATTATGACATCTGTAATTGAAGTTATCATGTCTAAATCTTCTTCTTCATAATCATATTTACTATCTAACAACAATTGCGGTTGAGTTACTTGTACACTATTTCCGCAAGAGTAATTAAAAGTACTCGGTTTAGTTTGACTAAAAAAATAAAGGCTAGTCAATAGACTAGTTATGACTAATAGTTTTTTCATGATTAGTTTGGGTTGATTTTTCAAATAAAATGATTTTTTTTAAATCTGAAAAATTTTGTCATGACAAATGTCATTTTCCTACTTCAATTTTCCTTTTATATTCGCTCTCAAAATAATTATAAAATGAAAATCGAACAAATATATACCAATTGTATGGCTCATGCCGCTTATTATCTTGAAAGTAACGGAGAAGTAGCTATTTTTGATCCACTGCGAGAAGTCGACGGTTATATTTTGAAAGCACAAAATAATAATGCCTCAATTAAGTATGTTTTTGAAACCCATTTTCATGCCGATTTTGTCTCAGGTCATTTAGATTTGGCAAAAAAAACTGGAGCAAAAATTGTATATGGTCCTACAGCTAAGCCCAATTTTGAAGCAATTATTGCCGAAGACGGACAACTCTTCCAAGTAGGAAATTGTAAAGTTAAAGCCATTCATACTCCGGGGCATACATTAGAAAGTACAACCTATTTATTAATTGATGAATCGGGTAAAGAACATGGCATCATTTCTGGTGATACTTTGTTTATTGGAGATGTTGGAAGACCCGATTTGGCCCAACATGTCATTGCTGATTTAACGGAAGATAAATTGGCTCGAATGTTATATCATTCATTAAGAGAAAAAATAATGCCGTTAGCAGATGATTTGATTGTTTATCCTAATCATGGAGCAGGTAGCGCCTGTGGGAAAAACATGAGTAAGGAAACGACAGATACATTGGGTAACCAAAAGAAAACCAATTATGCTTTACGTCCCAATATGACTGAAGATGAATTTGTTTCGGAACTATTAAACGGATTAACTACACCGCCAGCGTATTTTCCAAAAAATGTATTGTTGAATATTAATGGATACGAAAGTTTAGATGCAATTATCACTAAAGGGAAGCATCCTATCCAGATAAAAGATTTTAGAAATTTAATTCAAGACCCTTCCATTTTAGTTTTAGATACTCGAAATGCCTCTGAATTTTCGAAAGGATTTATTCCTAATAGTGTAAATATTGGAATTGATGGAAGTTTTGCTATGTGGGTAGGAGAAATGATTCTGGATATCAATCAAAAAATTATTTTAGTAACGGATGAAGGAAGGGAAGAAGAATGTATAATCCGATTGTCCAGAGTGGGGTATGACGGAACTATTGGTTATTTAGATGGAGGTTATGAAGCTTGGAAGAAAGAACAGTTGCCTCTTCAATCAATTACAAGAATAGAAGCTTCTGAAATTAACAGTCAATTCACTAATTGGCCTGTTGTTGATGTGCGTAAAAAAAGCGAATTCGATTCTGAACATGTCGTAGGTGCAATTAATATTCCTTTAAATCAATTATACAAGCGAATAGATGAATTTCCAAAAGAAAATTTTGTGTTACATTGTGCCGGTGGGTACAGAAGTATGATTGCCGCTTCATTATTATATCAAAAAGGAATACAAAATTTTGTTGAAGTGAATGGTGGTTTTACAGCAATTAAATCACAATCAGAATTAGCAATAACAGCATATGTTTGTCCTTCAACGTTATTGTAGTATTATGAGATAAAGTTTATTTTATTGGAACCCAAATTTCTTCTTCAGAATCGGGATTTTCATGACCTAAGTAATTATCTCCTAATAATTCAAAATGAGGACGATTGTCTAATTCATAACCTGAATTAGGAAGCCATTCGCCATAAATATATTGTGCTGTTTTTGCAAACATTTCAGTATTTCCTTTGTGGTTAAAAACAGCATATTTTCCTGAGGGAAGTTCCATGTGTTCAAAACCTTCTGGTGTGTTTTCGAATTCTTTTATTTCAATTGCTGCCCATTTTGTAAAGGTTGTAAACGGCGAGAATTCTAAATAATAATTATTAGGATATACTTGTAACGAATACAAATCGGCACTTTTTGCATTTGTTATTTCTTTCAATCTGGGCATAAATTTTTTCCAAATCTCATTGGTTTTATTTTCTACTAATGACATTTCAATTGAATAGCCAATTAATTTTCTACCAGGTATTTCTACAACTTTATAATCCATATTTTAGTAATTTATCAAATATAAAAAAATCCTCGTAAAATCTATATTCACGAGGATTTAAAAAAAATTAAACTATTAATTATTTTGAGGTAAGGTATTGATAAATACCATCTTTTAAATGAACACGTTTTACTCTTAAATCATTTAAAGTTTCATCAGCTGCAGGTTCCGCGTCACTTTCAATTCTATAAATTTCATGATCTAATTCATCAAATTCATCAAATAGTTTTTTAAAATGAGCATCTTCAACTTTTAAAGTGTGAATTTTTTCTGCAAACTCTGGAAATTCTTCGGTTAGGATGTGTTTTTGAATCATAGGTAAAGTAATTTTAAATTTCTATACTCAAAGTTCGTAATTACTAAAGACTTTTCATATGATAATTGTCAGTTTTAACAATAAAGAAAATTTTTCATCCTTATTTTTATTTTGCTCCTCCTCCCAATGCTTTGTAAAGTGTAATAACGGCGTTTAATTGTTTGTATTTATTATCAATAAAATTTAACTCCGTATTCAAAGCATTATCTTTTGCGGTTAAAACTTCTAAATAAGTAACCATTCCAAATTTTAACAATTCATCCGAGTATTCAGCCGCTTTTTTAAGCGCATCAACTTGCTTTTGTCGAATTACTAATTTTTCAGTTTCATTTTCATAATTGGCTAAGGCATCTGATACTTCTTTTCCTGCTATTAACAACGATTTTTCAAAGTTTAGGTACGCTATTTGTTGGTTTGTTTTTGCAATTTCATAGCGTGTTCTAATTTGTCTTTGATTAAAAATGGGTTGTGTTAATCCTGTAATTATATTAGCAAAAAAGGAATTAGCACTAAACCACGTCTGTAATTCTAAACTTTGAAATCCGGCTGTTGGAGTAATAGTTAAAGTAGGATAGAAGTTACTTTTTGCTACATTAGTTAATTCAAACGTATTTCTAAAATTCATTTCTGCGGCAATTACATCAGGTCTATTACTCAACAACAAGGCTGGTACACCAGTTTTAATTTCGGCTGAAATATTTTGATCTGAAAAATTACCTTTTGCAACCGCTTCAAACTTTTTATTCAATAATACGTTGAAAGCATTTTCCATGACTTTTAAATTGTATTTTAAATCTTTAAGTGTAATTTCGGTGGCCCATTTTTGAGCTTCCGTTTGTTTCACGGCAACTTCATTTACACTTCCTGCTTTTTTTAAGGCAGTGATTACTTCAACACTTTCATTTCTATTTTTTAATGTCTGTTCCACGACTTTTATCTGCTCTTGTGTCGCTAACATTTGATAATATAAGGAAGCAATTTTTGAAACTAAATCAGTTTGAACGGCTGTTTTAGCGGCTTGCGATTGTAAATATGAGGCTTGAGTTGCTCGTTTTGTACTTCTTATTTTTCCCCATATATCAGCTTCCCAACTCATTCTAGTCGATAATTCATATTGGTCAATGCTGCTAAAAAGGCGACCAAATTGACTGTTGGCTGAGGTTTCTTGATGGGTCCATGTAGCATTTCCAGTTACTGTTGGCCAATAACCGGCTTTTCCTTGTTTCATCGTAGCTTCTGCAACCGACATATTTTGTATGGCAATTTGTAGATCTAAATTGTTTTGAAGCCCTTCATTGATGTACGCCTGAAGTTGACTATCAGTAAACAATTCTTTCCAAGATAATTGACCAATAGAGGTACTGTCTAATTTAGCCTCTGTTCTATACAGTTTATCAGTTGAAATTGTTGGTTTTTGATATTGTTTAGCAACAAAACAGGATTGCAAGCTAAAAGCAATTAGTAGGGCTAAAAATCCAATTTTTAAATTCTTCTTTTTCATAATAATATTAATTGCTTATTTCTGTACTCTCAATTGGTTTTGAACTTACTTTTTCTTGTAAATGTTGGAAAATAACAAATAAAACAGGTATGATTAGTACCCCAATGATAGTCCCAATTAACATTCCTCCAATAGCGCCCGTTCCAATGGCTTGATTTCCTGTTGCACCAGCTCCTTTTGCTAACATTAAGGGTAACAAACCTAAAATGAAGGCAAATGAAGTCATTAAAATTGGTCTTAATCGGGCAATGGCGCCTTGAATTGCTGCTTCTCTAATACTAAGACCTTTTCTTCTGGCCTCTGCAGCAAATTCAACAATCAATATGGCATTTTTGGCGAGTAATCCAATTAGCATGATTAAAGTAATTTGTAGATAAATGTTATTACTTACACCAAAAATATTTGCAAAAATATAAGACCCTGCTAATCCAACCGGAAGTGAAAGAAGTACAGCAAACGGAAGCATATAACTTTCATATTGTGCGGCTAATAAGAAATAAACAAATACTAAACACAATGTAAAGATGAAAACAGTTTGTCCACCGGCACTTTTTTCTTCCCTTGTCATACCAGAATATTCATATCCATAGCCTACAGGAAGCGTTTTTTGCGCTACGTCTTCCATAGCAGCAATGGCCTCACCAGTACTATAACCTGGCGAAGGAGCACCAGAAATTTTAACTGCAGTAAACAAATTAAAACGTGAAATACTTTGCGGTCCAAAAACCTTCTTCAAATTCACAAATTGGGAAATTGGTGCCATATTTCCAGTAGAAGTTCGAACCATTACTTGGTTTAAAGATTCAGGATTACTTCTGTATTCTGGCTCTGATTGATACATTACACGGAATTGTTTACCAAATTTATTAAAGTTTGAGGCGTAAACACCTCCAAAATACCCTTGCATTGTACCCAGAACATCATTGACTGTTAGTCCCGATTTTTTAATTAATGGAACATTCAACTCAATTTCATATTGCGGAAAATTAGGAGAAAAAGAAGTAGAGGCATATTGAATTTCAGGACGATTATTTAATTCACCTAAAAATTTACCAGTTACTTCATTTAATTCTTGAATGGTTCCCCCTTTTTGATCTTGTAATTGTAATTCAAATCCACTACTAAAACCAAATCCAGCAAGTGTTGGTCGGGCAAAATAAAGCACTTTAGCATCTTTTACTGCTGCAGTTCTTTTAAATAGTTCTTGTACAATGGCATCAATATGTTGTGGTTTAGCGGTTCTTTCTGCCCAAGGTTTAAGTTTTACGATAATCATTCCATAATTACTACCTGTACCACTTAATAAACTTCGTCCCGATATTCTAAGTACTTTATCAATTTCTGGAATACCTTTTACTGCTTTTTCAATCTGTAGTAATACTTCTTCTGTTCTTTTTAAAGAACTTCCAGGAGGTAAGGAAACATCAGACATGATTCCACCCGTATCTTCACTTGGTACAAAGGCTTTTGGTGTGGTATTCATTAACAAGGCAAATATCCCTGCAAAAGCTGCAATTACTATAAATGCTAACCATTTTTTATGGATAAAAAATTCAACTGATTTTTTATATTTAGCAGTTGTTCGATCAAATGAGGCATTAAAAGCATCATAAAAACGATTAACAAATCCTTTATGTGGTTTTGATTTATCATTTTCTTTTAAGAAAATAGCACATAAAGCCGGTGATAAGGTTAATGCATTAATAGCAGATAATACAATGGATACGGCTAATGTTAAACCAAATTGTTTGTAAAATACTCCTGCTGAACCACTGATAAAAGATACTGGAATAAATACGGCTGACATGACTAATGTAATTGAAATAATTGCACTACTAATGTCGTTCATAGCACTATGAGTTGCTTTTCTTGGATTGTGTTCACCTGCTTCCATTTTAGCATGAACGGCTTCAACAACTACAATGGCGTCATCTACCACAATTCCAACGGCTAAAACCAATGCGAAAAGCGTAAGCATGTTTATTGTAAATCCAAATAGATTTAAGAAAAAGAACGTTCCCACAATTGCAACCGGCACTGAAATAGCCGGAATTAAAGTGGAACGCCAATCTTGTAAAAAGACAAATACAACAATAAATACCAATATGAAAGCTTCAAATAACGTGTGAATTACTTTAGAAATAGATTCATCTAAGAAATCATTAGCATTAACTAAAGTTGTAAATTTTATTCCTTTTGGAAAATTTACAGAGGCATCTTCTAAAACTTTTAAAGATCCTTTAATTACTTCTTGGGCATTGGAACCTGCCGTTTGTGCAATAGCAATTGCAACAGATTGATTGCCATTGGTTAATGTATTACTGGCGTAATTAATTGCACCTAATTCAACATTAGCTACATCGCTAAGTTTTAAGACTTCACCATTTGTTGTGGAACGAATAACAATATTTTTAAATTCATCAACAGTTTGTAAACGCCCTTTGTATTTTAAAGTATATTGAAAAGTTTGATCGCTACTTTCACCTAATTGGCCTGGAGCGGCTTCAATATTTTGCTCTGATAGAACTGACATGATATCAGAGGGGATTAATCCGTAAGACCCCATTACATCTGGTTTCAACCAAATGCGTAAGGTGTAATCTTTTTGACCAAAAACCATAGCTTCTCCCACACCAGTAACCCTTTTAATTTTGGGTAAAATATTAATATTGGCATAGTTTTGTAAAAAGGTCATGTCGTATTCTTTATTTTCACTATATAAGGAGAAAATTAAAATATTGTCACTTTGTCTTTTTGCTGTTGTTACACCCGCTCTTGTTACTTCTTGTGGTAATAGGGAAGTAGCTCGAGATACTCTATTTTGAACATTTACAGCAGCTAAATCAGGATTAGTTCCTAATTTAAAATAGATGCTAATTGATGCCGAACCGTCGTTATTTGCCGTAGAAGTCATATAGGTCATATCTTCTACACCATTTATTTGTTCTTCTAAAGGTATAACTACAGAGTTTAATACTACTTCAGCACTAGCTCCTTGGTAATTTGCAGATACTGTCACAGTTGGTGGAGCAATTTCTGGATATTGGGAAACAGGCAATGCAATTAGTCCCAAAACACCTAAAATCACAATAATAATAGAAATTACTGTTGACAATACGGGTCTGTCAATAAATTTTGAAAACATATTGTTTAAGTTTAACTAGTTATAAATTATTGTTTGGGATTTAAAATTTCGTTATAATCAACTATGACAGGTTTAATTTCGGTATCTTCTGTTAAAATACCCACACCTTCAATTATTAATTTGTCTTTGATTGTTAAGCCTTCATCAACTACAAAAAATTGACCTCCGGGTACTTCTCTCACTTTTATCGGAACCATTTTTACTTTATTATTTGGACCAACTACTAAAGCTAAACGTTTGTCTTGCAGTTCTAATGTCGCTTTTTGAGGAATGATAATGACATGACTAACTTGTGTTGGAATCTGAACTTTACCGGTATTGCCGGAACGTAAAATTTTGTTGGTATTTTTAAAACTAGCTCTTACATTGAAAGAACCTGTTTGCGTATTGGCTTGTCCGCTGAAAGTTTCGATTTTACCTTTCGTTTCAAAAGTTTCGCCATTGCTTAAAATTAAATTTACAGCAGGTAATTTTGCAATTTTCGATTGAAAACTAGTGCCTTCAGCTTGTTCTAATAGGTTCAATTGTTCTTTTTCATTGATTGAAAAATAGGCATACATCGTACTGATATCTGAAACACGCGTTAAAGGTTCAGCTGTTTGACTACTCACATAACTTCCAATACGATGCGGAATAGAACCAATTATACCGTTAACCGGACTTTTTATAGTGGCATAGTTGATTCGAGCAATAATACTTTGATATGTACTTCGTGCATTGGCTAAATTAGCTTTAGCGGTCTCCAATTGTACAGGACTAATAATGTTTCGATCTACTAATGGTTTTAAACGATTCACTTCTACTAAGGCCGCATCCACTCTTGCTTTTGCAGCCGCCGCATCTTGTGTGGCCGTTTGTGTTTCAAGCTTAAATAAAACTTGCCCTTTTTTTACTTCTTGCCCTTCATCAACCAAAATTTTTTCAATATAACCATCAACTTTAGCACGTATTTCTACATCTACTATTCCTTCTAACACAGTTGGGTATTCTGCCGTTAATGTTGAATTGGTTTCACTTAATTGAACTACTTTATAATTTCCAATGGGTTTCGCTTGTTCTACTTCTTTCTTTTTGCACGATATAAGTGCTATACTTGAAAATAAGGCAGTTAATAATAAATTCTTTTTCATAGTAAATGTTTGTTTATTTAGATTCTAATTCTTCAATTTTTTTGATAAATTCTTCAATTAAGTTTTCGAAATTATTGATGTATTCTCTATAAAGTTTAACACCTTCATAATCTTCTTTTGTTAAAGGTTTTTTATCGAAAATATCTTCGTATTTTTTTAACTTCTTAATTAATTTTTGTTCCGATTGAATAATGGTTAAATGATGTTTTATTCGTTCCGTTAAACTAGCAGGTTTAAAATATTTTTTACGATCCCCATATTTAGTATAATATACAATTTTACCAGATTCGAGAAGTAAATGTAAATTAGTTGAAACGGAACTTTTGCTTGCCCCTGTTATGGCCACTAATTCTTCAAAAGTTAAATCACGCTCTCGAGAACTTAAGATTAAAGTGCTTAAAATACGTGAAGCTAGTGGTGGAATTGAATAATACTTTTCAAAATGAACTCCAAATTGTTCAATTAATTCTTCTTTAATTTGGATTTGCGTTTTCATCTGAATAGAATTTTTGACAAAATTAAGAAACAGTTCGTTTAGTTCGGTTTTTACCGAACTTAAATAATTGTTAAACTTTTGATTTAGATGTTAAAAAAAAATCCCATTCATGAGAACAGGATTAGTTATAGTGGTCTAAAATATTTTATTCTTTTACTGGAATTAGAAATTGATGTGAAAATAATTTTCCTTTTTTTCCTCTAAACGTAATATTAAGTTGATAAAAACCATCCACCAAAATTTCATTGGATGGAGTAACGATCCAAACCGATCGATTTTTTTCGGCTCCTTTTTTAATTTTTAAATTTTTTCCAGCCGCTGATAAATTTACAGTTTCTATGTTTTTGGTTACAATTTGAAACGTGTTTTCTTGATTTAGTAAAAGATGGCTTTTGTTAGCTAACTCTATTTCTACACTATAAATCCCTTCTTTATAGTGCAAGTTTTCTTGCGAAAAGGTGAGTATAGAAAATAAAAGACAAATATTTAAAAATAAATGTTTCATCATTCTTAGTTTATCGGTTCTGCATACAAATCAAATTCAGTTGCATCGGTTATTTTTAAAGTCACAAAATCACCCGTTTTTAAATAATGTTTGGACGCATCTACTAATACTTCATTGTCTACATCTGGACTATCAAATTCAGTTCTACCAATGAAATATTGTCCTTCTTTTCTATCAATGATGCATTTAAACGTTTGTCCAATTTTTTCCTGATTCAATTCCCATGAAATTTGTGCTTGAATATCCATGATTTCAGCCGCACGTGCTTGTTTAACCTCTTCTGGAACATCATCAACTAAATTGAACGCATGCGTATTTTCTTCATGTGAATATGTGAAACAACCTAAACGTTCAAAACGCATTTCTTCGACCCAATTTTTTAAAATTTGGAAGTCTTCTTCTGTTTCCCCTGGGTAACCAACAATCAATGTAGTTCTAATAGCCATTCCTGGCACTGCAGCTCTAAAATCTTTTAATAATTGTGTCGTTTTTTCATACGTTGTACCACGACGCATAGATTTTAAAATATTATCTGAAATATGTTGAAGTGGAATATCAATATAATTACAAATTTTCGGTTCACGCTTCATTAACTCTAATACATCCATTGGAAAACCAGTAGGGAAGGCGTAATGTAAACGAATCCACTCAATTCCTTCAACTTTAATTAATGCTTCTAATAATTCAGCAAGATTTCTTTTTTTGTATAAATCTAAACCGTAGTAGGTTAAATCTTGAGCAATAAGGATTAATTCCTTAACTCCATTTTTGGCTAATTTTTCTGCTTCAATGACTAAGTTTTCAATAGGAGTAGAAACGTGTTTTCCACGCATTAAAGGAATAGCACAAAAACTGCAAGGGCGATCACAACCTTCTGCAATTTTTAAATAAGCGTAATTTTTTGGTGTTGTAGTTAAACGTTCACCAATTAATTCGTGTTTATAATCGGCACCTAAAGCTTTTAATAGTAAAGGTAATTCAGTTGTTCCGAAAAATTGGTCCACATTCGGAATTTCTTTTTCTAAATCAGGTCTGTAACGTTCAGATAAACAACCTGTAACAAAAACTTTGTCTACAATTCCTTGTTCTTTTTTCTCTGCATATTCCAAAATCATATTTACCGATTCTTCTTTTGCATTGTCAATAAAACCACATGTGTTAATAACAATAATGTTGCCTTCATCATTCGTTGCTTCGTGAGTAACATCTTTACCGTTGGCTTTTAGTTGCCCCATCAAAACTTCACTGTCGTACACGTTTTTAGAACAACCTAAAGTTATTACATTGATTTTATTCTTTTTTAAAGATTTAGTTCTCATAGACTTATCCTGTATTTTTTTTGAAAATGACTGCAAAATTACAACTTTCTTTTTGAATTGGTACAGAAAAATTACATTTCAATAGTCATAAAAAAAAATGCCTACATTATCTGTAAGCACTTTTTAATTTATATTTTGATATTACATTTAGAAATTTATAGCATAAGTTACAGTAACATTATTGTTATAGTTTCTTATTCTTGCAGTATCGTTTAGTCCAGAAGTTAATAAGTATTGGTTGTAGTTTCTGTGTTCATTGGTGTAAGAAATATCCAGTCTCGAACCACCAAAATTATAGCCTAAACCACCAGAATAAGCTGTTAAATCTCCCATTGCAAAATCTTTTTTATATGGACTTTGTTCGAAACGATAACCACCTCTAACACTCCATTTTTTGATTTTATATTCCCCCCCAATTCTTAATTCATAATTGTCTTGTAATACGTTATTCATTACATTGTTTAAATAACTATACAATCCATCATTGGTTGGTTTAAATTTAGTTTTTGCATAATCTTTGTAAATATAATCAACACTTAATAAAGCATTTTTACCAAATATATAAGCAAAACTTCCTGTGATTTTACTTGGAGTTTGAATTTTATAAACAGGATAAATATTAGTAACCCCAGGGTTTATGTCGTCAGTATAATTAACTGTTCCGTCAGTTGTAGCGGTTTGTAAACGTTGTGTTAGTTCGTCATTTAAACGATACCAAGTTGGGGTTTCATAAGAAAAACCTATTCGCGAATTGTTTTTTAATTTATAGATTGCTCCAAAATTCATTGAGAAACCAGAACCGTATGTGTATAATTTATTGTCAAATTGTGCTGCTTCAACAGTGGTTCCTGTAGAATAAGGTAAATTAGTATTACTCTCATACAACGATGACGTTCTAGTATAATCTGTAAACATAAAATTTAAATTCATACCTAAGTACAATTTATCCATGTAAGATCCTGAAACATTGGCAGTAAATTTTCCATTATAGCCTCTAGATGTAATTGTATTTCTATGGAAATAGTTACCACCCGTTGGTATATTAGTCCAATAATCAGTAGTGGCAGAAGTAGAAGTGTCTTCATCAAACATATAGCCCTGGTATCCTAACATGGCTTGTTGTGAATCAAAATTATAATTCTCACCTAAATAAGCATATAAATCAGAAATTGATTCTCCAGGTAAGGTTTGTAAATAACTTACATCAATACCTTGTGCTTTGTTCAAAAAATAAGCACCCATAGAGTTAAAAGGATTTGTTCCTTGACTTACGATGCTATTGTCTAAATGATTAGTTTTTTCATAATTAAGCCCTAAGGTAAATTTGTTCCATCCGGATTTTCCACTTTGATCTTTAAAAACAAATACAGCACCTAATTGATTTATATCTAATGTGTTGTCATTTGTAGATGCAGAACTACCAAAATATTTTGCATTATTATAAATATTGAAACTCGTTACTGATACTGCAGCTTGATTGGAATTAAAAATAGAAGATCCAGCAGGGTTTACATTTAAAGATGATAAATCACCACCTACTGCACCAAATGCTCCTCCCATAGCTCTAAATCGGGCAGAACCATTTAAATTTTCAACACCATATCTTAAAGCGTCACTTATGGTAGTTTCTTGGGCATAAGTAAAATAAGTTCCAAATAATAGAACAGATAATATTAACTTTCTCATTTGTGTTTTTTTTAAAATTTTCTGAATAACCTACTTAGAATCATCCAAGTAGGTTATTTTAATTGTTAACCTCTACGGCCACCTCCGCCGCCACTTCTACCGCCGCCGAAGCTTCCGCCACCGCCGCCGAAGTTACCTCCTCTGCTACCACCAAAATCAGAACTTCTTGGTGTTGAGTAGTTATTACTTCTTGGTTGAGAAGATTCGTATCTTGGTCTTGGAGTATCGGTATTAGTTCTAGGTGTGTTATACTGTCTAGGTTGTGTTGTAGTATTTGTTCTAGGCGCATTACCAGAGTTGCTGTTTGGTAATACTCTCGGTTGCGTGTTTATTCTAGGTTGTGTTGTAGTATTTGTTCTTGGAGTACTAAAAGAATTATTTCTAGGGGTTCCTAAAGAATTAGATGAACGACTTCCACTAGAATATCTTCCGTTAGGATAAGTTCCGTTATTAAAGTTGTTGTTATAACTTCCTCTTCTACCATTATTGTAGGCTACATTTCTTCCATACCAACCATTCCATCCATAGCCTCCATAGCCATAATAAGGATAGTATCCTCCGTAATAACCGTAAGGCCCATAATATCCACCGTACCAATTGTTCCAGCCCCAACCCCATGAAGCGCCATAATAACCGCCATACCAGCTGTTCCATCCCCAGTAAGGATCATACCATCCGTTATTCCATCCCCAAGAGCTGTAATACCCCCATGGTCTGTAATAACCACCCCATCCCCAATAGGGAGAATTGTTATAGACATTTACTGTAACATTGCTGTTTTGATTTTGTCCCCATCCGGCATAGCTTTTATTGTTTTCTTGAACATAAACAGTATCTGATGTGGATTTGTAATTATCAACATCTGTAAATATTTCATCACCCGACGGATATTGATTCTGCATGTCTCTGAATTGTTGTGCGTATTTGTTATCCTCTACTACAACAGTTTCTGTTTGAGTTTGTTGGTTGTAGGTTACATTTTGCGTGTCAGAACCATAAACACCATCATTATCATAATATGAGGAATTTTGATAAGACCCACAAGCTGTTAACGCTAATGAACCAACAAATAGATGTAAAAATCTATAAGTTTTTAGCTTAGAAAGGTAATTTGTTTTCATAATACAATTTTTTTATTGTTGGTCAACGTAAAATTAACTAGTTTTGTTGCACGAATTTAAAATAAATAAATCAAATTTTGTACCAAATTAACAAATAATGAGTAAAAAATTAACAACTAGAGCCGAAGATTACTCTAAATGGTATAACGAATTAGTAGTTAAAGCCGATTTAGCTGAGAATTCTGGAGTAAGAGGATGTATGGTAATTAAACCGTACGGATATGCAATTTGGGAGAAAATGCAAGCCCAATTAGATAAAATGTTTAAAGAAACCGGACATTCAAATGCATATTTCCCCTTATTCGTGCCCAAAAGTATGTTTGAAGCGGAAGAAAAAAATGCTGAAGGATTTGCAAAGGAGTGCGCTGTTGTTACTCATTATCGTTTGAAAAATGATGAAGAAAATAAAGGTAAATTAATTGTTGATCCGAATGCTAAATTAGAAGAAGAATTAGTGGTTCGTCCTACGAGTGAAGCAATTATTTGGTCAACATACAAAGGTTGGGTGCAATCGTACCGTGATTTACCATTATTAATTAACCAATGGGCAAATGTAGTGCGTTGGGAAATGCGTACCCGTTTGTTTTTACGTACAGCTGAATTTTTATGGCAAGAAGGGCATACTGCTCATGCCACGCGTCAGGAGGCAATTGAAGAATCAGAACAAATGATGCATGTATATGCAGATTTTGTGGAAAATTTTATGGCTATACCTGTAGTAAAAGGATTAAAAACAGAATCTGAACGTTTTGCTGGTGCGGAAGAAACCTATTGTATTGAAGCATTAATGCAAGACGGTAAGGCATTGCAAGCTGGAACTTCTCATTTCTTAGGGCAAAATTTTGCTAAAGCTTTTGATGTAAAATTCGCGAATAAAGAAGGGAAACAAGAGTTTGTTTGGGGTACTTCTTGGGGAGTTTCTACCCGTTTAATGGGAGCGTTAGTAATGACACATTCGGATGATAATGGTTTGGTATTGCCTCCAAATTTAGCTCCAATTCAAGTGGTGATTGTGCCTATTCATAGAACAGATGAGCAATTGGATGCGATTTCTGCACAAGTAAAAGAATTAATGGTTGATTTACGTAAAGTAGGTGTTTCGGTAAAATATGACAATAGAGATACACAGAAACCAGGATTTAAATTCGCAGAATGGGAATTAAAAGGGGTGCCAGTGCGTTTAGCTATTGGTCCAAATGATTTAGAAAATGGTACCTATGAAGTTGCACGTCGTGATACTTTAACTAAAGAAGTGGTTTCTAAAGACGGAATTGTAGCTTATTTACAAGATTTGTTGTCGAAAATTCAAGCAGATTTATACCAAAGAGCGTTTGATTTTAGAGATACACATATTACAGAAGTAAATTCATGGGATGAATTTGTGGATGTTTTAGAAAATAAAACAGGTTTCATTTCGGCACATTGGGATGGAACGCCAGAGACTGAAGAAAAAATTAAAGAAATGACCAAAGCAACCATTCGTTGTATTCCTTTAGATCGAGTAGAGGAGGCGGGAGTTTGTGTTTTGACAGGTAAACCATCTACAGGAAGAGTATTGTTCGCAAAAGCGTACTAATAAGTCTGACCTTAGTATAATGTAATATAAATAAAACCACAGTTGTACTAGACTGTGGTTTTTTGTTTAAAATGGTAGTGATAGGAGATTCATATTGCCAACTGAATTAGAAGAGTTGTATGAGGAGTGAAAAAAAATAAAAAAAATAGAATTGTAAAATATTGATTTTTAGTAAATTTTATTTTTTGATGAAAAAAAATAGAAAAAAAAGTATTCTACCTCTTGCAGGAATAAAAATTAGTAGTATCTTTGCACTCGCATTACAGAAATAATGTAATGGCCCGTTCGTCTATCGGTTAGGACGCCAGGTTTTCATCCTGGTAAGAGGGGTTCGATTCCCCTACGGGCTACACAGTTTACTGAAAACTTTAAAAACAGGCTTTGGCCCGTTCGTCTATCGGTTAGGACGCCAGGTTTTCATCCTGGTAAGAGGGGTTCGATTCCCCTACGGGCTACAAAATTAGTTGTAAATTAGTTTTATAAAACAAAAAAGAAGTGTCTCTCTTTTTTGTTTTATTAGTTAAAACCAAAGTGTTCGCCATGGTGAATGTGGGAGGTTTTTCTTTTTTAACTAATAGTTTATATAATTATTACAATTAAATTAGAAGAAAATGGCAAATCATAAGTCAGCTTTAAAAAGAATTAGAAGCAACGAGAAAAAAAGAGTATTAAATAGATACCAACACAAAACTACACGTAACGCTATCAAAGCTATCAGAATTTCAACTGATAAAGCAGAAGCTACAGCGAAATTACCAGTAGTTATTGCAATGATTGATAAGTTAGCTAAAAAGAATGTAATTCACTCTAACAAAGCTTCTAACTTAAAGTCTAAATTAACAAGACACGTAAACGCTTTGTAATACAAGCTTATAATACTTAAAAGCCCTGAAGAAATTCAGGGCTTTTTTTATTTGGTTTATTTTCTTACTTTTTGTAGATTTACGAATGGTAATGATTACTTGTAAATGTAAAGTTGTGTGTTAATAAGTTAGCTTTTGTGTTTAAATAAATAGGCAAAAAATAATCAAATAGTAATAAAAATTCAAAATGGATAAAAATTTTTTTAGTTTAATTAATTACTTTCAAAGATTATCAACTTTAATTATTTTAATTATTTTGAATAATTCTTGCAATCAAAAAGACAATAATATTTTAGAAATAAAAAATTTTGAAGATGGTCAAAAAGCCACTTCTTATGGCAAAAATGCGATTGTAGACTCGATCATAATTGAAAAAAAAGGAATTAAAATTTCTAAATTTATCACTAAAAATAAAAACAAAAATGGTGATATTTTTAAAGTTAATTTTTATGATAGCAAAGGAATTATTAATGCTTCAGGAGAAATGCAAAATGATAAAAAAATTGGTTTTTGGTTTTATTTTAAAGACAATAAATTAATTAGAAGAGAAGAATATTTAAAAATATGTAAAAAAAGTTTTCTTAATCAAGTTTGGAATTATAAATCTAATGATATTTTGGATTGTGATAAAAGTAGTTTTTATAATTTCAAATTTAAAGACACTGTATTTGATGGTGAACATGTTGAAGTTTTAAAATTAAGATTTAATTCAGATAAAAGAATAAAGGTTAATAATTTGAAATTTTATGCTTCAAGTAAATTGACAAATGACTTTTGTAATGTACATTCACTTAAATTAATTGATATACCAAAAAATAGAAAAAATGAATATGAGTTGGCATTTAGTGTAAATGACAAATTCAATGTTATTAAAGGTTTTTTTATTGAGGAAATCAAGATTAATAATGAAATAAAAGAAAAATATACATTTGTAAAAATTCTTAGAAACTAGTATTAAATAAATTTAAACAGCTAATAGATAGGTATTTGGTAAGAATGTAAATATTATTTTAAATTCAATTATATATTTCAAAAGAGATTTAAATAAATAATTCATTTGTATATAATAATATTCTTTTTCTATTAAATCTTTAAATATAGATTAAACTATTTGTTAGGTGGTTTGATGTTTAAATTCAGTTTTAATTTTAAAATATAATAATTTTGAGAAATAAACAAATATTTATAATTAAAATATTGGTGCTATTATTAAATATAGTATTTTATATAATTCCAATCGATATGCATTATAATGAAGAAACTGAGTTATATGACTCATTTTATATTTTTTCTAATTATAATTTAATAATAATTCATGTGTTTTTCTTTTTAGTCTTAATTGTTTATTTTTTTGTTAACAATCAATATTTAATAATTATTTCAGGCATTTTCTCTTTTTTATTGTCGATTTTATATTTTACATTTTCAATTTTTCATCAAAATTCATTGAGTTGGTCGGTTGTTGGAAGTCCTTTCTTATCGCTTTTTCTTATTTTGTTATTAGTTCTTTTTTTAATAGAATATAAATTGAAGAAGAAATGTGTTGTTGTTTCAAAATAAATTTGAATATTTTGAAAGATGTTTTGTGAATTAAAGATTGTAATAGATTTTTATATTAAAGCTTATTCTCAAACTTACAATTTACCTTCCTCAACATCAACAAATTATTAAATTTTAAAAATTTGTACACTTTAAACTTTAAACTGCAAACTTTTCACTACCTTTGCACCTTCAAAAAAATACCTTATGACAGCAATTAGAAATATCGCGATTATTGCACACGTTGACCACGGTAAAACAACTTTGGTAGATAAAATTATGTACCACTGTCAATTGTTCCGTGAAAACGAAAATACAGGCGACTTAATCTTAGATAACAACGACTTAGAGCGTGAAAGAGGAATCACTATCGTTTCTAAAAACGTTTCCGTTAACTATAAAGGAACTAAAATCAACATCATCGATACTCCAGGACACGCGGATTTCGGTGGGGAAGTAGAACGTGTATTAAACATGGCCGATGGAGTACTACTTTTAGTAGATGCTTTCGAAGGACCTATGCCGCAAACACGTTTCGTATTGCAAAAAGCGATTGACTTAGGCTTAAAACCATGCGTGGTTATCAATAAGGTAGATAAAGAAAACTGTACACCTGAAGAAGTACACGAAAAAGTATTCGACTTAATGTTCGAATTAGGTGCTGAAGAGTGGCAATTAGATTTCCCAACCGTTTATGGTTCGGCTAAAAACAACTGGATGTCTGACGATTGGAAAAACCAAACTGAAAACATCGAGCCGTTGTTAGATATGGTAATTGAGCATATTCCAGCTCCAAAAGTAGCAGAAGGAACACCTCAATTATTAATCACGTCGTTAGACTTCTCTAGCTTTACAGGTCGTATCGCTATCGGTCGTTTACAAAGAGGTGAATTAAAAGAAAACCAACAAATCTCTTTAGTAAAAAGAGACGGGAAAATCATCAAATCAAGAATCAAAGAATTACATACATTTGACGGTTTAGGTCGTAAAAAAGTTGAAAGCGTACAAGCAGGTGATATCTGTGCTATTGTAGGTTTAGAAGGTTTTGAAATTGGAGATACTGTTGCTGATTTCGAAAATCCAGAAGCATTACAATCTATTGCTATCGATGAGCCAACAATGAGTATGTTGTTTACCATCAACGACTCACCTTTCTTTGGTAAAGAAGGTAAATTTGTGACTTCTCGTCACGTAAAAGAGCGTTTAGAAAAAGAATTAGAAAAAAACTTAGCATTACGTGTTAACGAAACCGATTCTGCAGATAAATTCTTAGTATTTGGTCGTGGGGTATTACACTTATCAGTACTTATCGAAACTATGCGTAGAGAAGGGTATGAGTTACAAATTGGTCAGCCACAAGTTATCATTAAAGAAATTAATGGTCAAAAATGTGAACCGATCGAAGAATTAACAATCGACTTACCAGAAAATGTTTCAGGTAAAGCAGTGGAATTCGTAACGGTTCGTAAAGGAGAAATGTTATCTATGGAACCAAAAGGGGACCGTATGATTATTAAATTCAACATTCCTTCACGTGGTATCATCGGTTTACGTAACCAGTTGTTAACGGCAACAGCAGGTGAAGCTATTATGGCACACCGTTTCTTGGAATACCAACCATTCAAAGGTGAAATTCCTGGACGTATCAATGGTTCGTTAATTTGTATGGAAAACGGAAAAGCTATTCCTTATTCAATCAATAAATTACAAGATAGAGGTAAATTCTTCGTAGATCCTAACGAAGATGTATACGAAGGTCAGGTTGTGGGTGAAAACTCAAGAGGTGACGATATGGTAATCAACATCACAAAGACGAAACAGTTGACTAACTTCCGTTCGGCAGGTGCTGATGATAAAACTAGAATTACACCAGCAATCAAATTCTCATTAGAGGAAGCGTTAGAATACATCCAAAAAGATGAGTACGTTGAAGTGACACCAAAATCATTACGTTTACGTAAAATTTATTTGAACGAAAACGATAGAAAACGTTTCAAAATCGAGTAAACTCGCTATTTAAACATAAAATTTTGTCAAACTGAATTCATTTCAGTTTCTAAATAGAATCTAAACCAATTATTCGAATTTAATTTCGTTTAATTGGTTTTTTTTTGAAGCACAACATTCATTTTCAAAACACGTACTCTCGGGCTATCCGCAGTACATGGTACTTTGCTACTATCCCGGCTATAGTAGAAGTTTCGTTTTTCATAACTAATACATTTCTATTTAATTTAAAGTAGGAGTACAATGTTTCTAATATTACTGCTACCTTTGCAAAAAACAGAATATGGAAATTAAATTACAACACGGCTTCGATCGTTTGCTTTTTGGAATGACACAAAAATATGTGGAAACCTTATACGGTAAGCCTAATCGCGTAATAAAAGACGAAGAAGACAATATTATTTATGTGTATTACCAAGAGAAAATGAAGTTGACCTTTTATGCCGATGAAGATTTTCGTTTGGGATATATTACCATTTCTAATCCAGCTGCAACTTTGTTAGGTTCAAAAGCACTTCAAACAGAATGGGATTTGGTTCAAGGTACTTTAGCTTTAAATAAAATTGACAAATACGACCAACACGAGGAAGATGGTGTTCAAATTTATTTTAACGAAGAAAATTGGTTGATGCTATATGTAGATTATAATGAAGTAGTCAAAATAGAAATTGGAGCCATTATTAATGATAAAGACGAATTCAATTGGAAATTCAATGAATAAAAAAAGCCTCTTAAATAGAGGCTTTTTTGTTATTATTTGTTAATTCCTAATAACTCCACTTCAAAGATTAAGTCAGCATTTGGAGGAATAACACCACCAGCACCTCTTTCACCATAAGCTAAGTTTGAAGGAATTAAGAATTTATATTTAGCACCTTCTTTCATTAATTGCACACCTTCAGTCCAACCTTTGATTACTTGGTTTAAACCAAAGCTAATTGGTTCTCCGCGTTGTACACTGCTGTCAAAAACTTTTCCGTCTAATAACATACCTGTATAATGTACTTTTACGTTACTAGTTGCTGTTGGTTGAGCACCAGTTCCTTCTTGTAAAACAATATATTTTAATCCTGAAGCAGTAGTAGTAGCATTAGCAAATTCTTGCATTACTTTAGCTTTCAAAGCGGCATCCGCTTTTTCTTTTTCTTCTTTCTCTTTCTTTTCTAAGGCTTCTTTATTTTTAAAATAGTCACCAAAAACTTTTACTGCATCAAAAGCTTTAGCTTCTTTACCTACTTTTAAAATCACCACTTTGTCAATTAAATCATTTTGAGCAATTGCATCCACTACCGATTGTCCTTCAACCACATGTCCAAAAACACTATGTTTGTTGTCTAACCATGGCGTTTCCTTGTGTGTAATAAAAAACTGAGAGCCATTAGTTTTAGGTCCGGCATTAGCCATTGATAAAATTCCAGCTTTATCGTGTTTTAAGCTTGGATCAAATTCATCTTTAAAGCTATAACCTGGTCCACCTGAACCATCACCTTTAGGATCACCACCTTGAATCATGAAGTTAGAAATAACTCTGTGAAATTTTAAACCATTATAATAAGGTTTACCCTTTAATTCAGCCGAAACAAATTCATTTTTTCCCTCTGCTAAGCTAACGAAGTTAGCCACAGTAATTGGTGTTTTTTTGTATTCTAATTCTAAAGCAATTTTACCTTTTGTAGTATAAATTTCAGCATACATACCTGGTTTTTTGCTATAATGAACAGGTTTTACTTCTTTCTTTTTTTGTGCGAATGTAGTTGTAGCACAAAGTAATAATAAAACAATTGATTTAAGTTTCATATATCTAAAAGTTAATTTATTTTTTTTCTAAAATTTCTAATTCAAAATAAAGATTTGCATTTGGTGGAATTTCGCCCGCGCCACTTTTTCCATAACCTAAATAACTTGGAATAAATATAATAGCTTTATCTCCATATTTCATATTGTCTAATCCTTCAATAAATCCTGGAATCATTCCCATTTTATCTCCATAGATTACAGGTAATGGATTGTAGCCTGAAGTTTCATTTCTATTTGCATCAAATTTACCAAAAGCTTTAGCCATCTCAGCACTACTTGAGTCAAACAGCGTGCCATCTTCTAAAAATCCAGAATAGTTAACAAATACTTCCGTGCCAGCTAAAGGTTTATTACCTGAACCTGATTTTAAAATTTTATAAATAACTCCAGATTTAGTTTTGCTACCAGTTTTCATTACATCTTTAAATTGAGCAACTTTTTCAGATTTGATAATAGAAGATTTTGCATCAATTTCTTTTTGTAAAACTAGCTCTCTTTCAAAGTATTCTTTAAAAGTTTTAACAGCATCAAATTTTTTAGCTGCAGTACCTTTTCTAATAATTGTAATCGAATTTATTTCGTCATCAACTACAATTGAAGGTAATACATCTAACCCTTCAATAACCTCACCAAAAACAGTATGTTTGTTATCAAGATAATCTATTTCATCTAAAGTAATGAAAAATTGAGAACCATTTGTACTTACTCCTGAATTTGCCATTGAAAGAATTCCCATTTTAGAGTGTTTTAAATCGGGATGAAATTCATCTTTAAATTTATACCCAGGTCCTCCTTGTCCATTTCCAAGCGGGCATCCACTTTGAATTACAGGAGGATTCATTTCAACTCTGTGAAAAGTTAACCCATCATAAAAATGAATTCCTTTGTATTTATCTGCTACATAAGTGTTTTTTCCTTCAGCAAGTGTAATGAAATTAGCAACTGTAAATGGTGTTTTTTCATATTCTAAACGCGCAATGATATCACCTTTAGAAGTTTCAATTAAGGCATATATACCATCAGGTAAATCTTTATTTACTTCTGCATTTTTTGTATTGCATGAAAGTAGTAAAAGTGAAAAAATACTAACAAGTATACTTAACTTTTTCATAGGAACTATTAATTATTTATGGTTTTAGCTGGAGAATCTTTTTTTATATCATTTAAAGTTACAATACAAATAATAGGTTGATTGGTACCAATTTTATCATCATCACCATGGTATCCGTATGCCATATGAGAAGTAAAAATGAATTTTACACGATCCCCTTTATGCATCAATTTAATACCATGTCTTAGTCCAATCATAATATTTTGTTTATCAACATAATAAGTTTGCGGTTTTGTTTCTTCTTTAGAATAAATTTGATTGCCATATAAATCTGTTATTTCATAAACATATTGGGCTATATCGCCTTTAACCGGTGTAGTGGTTTCGTTACTTTTAACTTCATACGCATACCAATATCCTTTTTCTGAGGCAATATATTGATTCGCAGTATCTTTTTTTATGATTTTAGCAATGGCATCTTCTTCTTTTGCTACTAATTTTTTATTTCTTTTGATGGATTCTTTCATGAAGCTCCCCGAAGTTTGAGAAATAGGTTTTCTTGCTTGTTGTTCAGAACAAGAAAGGAATGCCAAAGCAATTAAAGTCAATCCTAAGTGTTTTCTTAAATGCATTTTTATTTTTTTTCAGTTGCTAAAATAGCAATAAATTTATTGATTGTTACTTCTAATGAGTCAAAAGATTTACCACCAGCAGCATTTACATGTCCGCCACCATTAAAATAGTTTCGTGCAAACTGGTTCACATCAAACGATCCCTGAGATCGGAATGAGATTTTAATGATGTTTTCATCTTTAATTTCAGTAAAAAAAGCTGTGAAATCTATATCCTTTACCGTTAAGCCATAATTTACAATACCTTCGGTGTCTCCTTTTTCATAATGAAATTCGTCTAAGTCGTCTTGAGAAAGTGTAATGTAACTGGTTTTGTATTCAGGTAAAATTCTCATATTTTGTAATGCCCTACCTAATAATTGTAAACGATTGTAATTGGAATTATCATATAAGTTGATGTAGACTTGAGTATTATCAACCCCTTTATCAATTAAATCTGCTACAATTCGATGTGTATTTCCAGTAGTTCTTGGAAATCTAAATCCGCCAGAATCTGTTGCAATTCCCGTGTAGATGCAAGTAGCCGCCTCTTTAGAAATCAAATCGGTATAGCCCAATTGTGATACTAAATCGTAAATCATTTGGCATGTTGAACCATATTCTGTACTCGAAAAAGTAAATTGTGCATAGTTATCCGGTTTTTCATGATGATCTACCATGACAAATCTAGTATCTAATGTTTTTAAAATACTTTCCATTTGTTCACCGGTTCTGTGAAACGCATTAAAATCTAACGTAAATATAAGTTCACTTTGTCTTAAACGTTTAATGGCTTCACCCACTTTTTCACCTTCATAAACCAATGTTGTTTCAGTACCCGGTAGCCACTTTAAATATTCAGGAATTTCATTAGGAGGCATCACCACACAATCATGATTTAATTGTTTTAATATATGATACAAGCCTAATGTAGACCCCATGGCATCACCATCTACATTTCTATGTGGAATAATCGTCACTTTTTTTGGTGATGAAAGTAAGGCTTTTAATTCGGCAAGTTGTTGTTCTGATAAATTCATGAATTAACTAATTTTATTCCTAAAATAATCGCTCCTAAGCCAAGTAATATTGAGCTCAAAGTGTAGATTATTGCTGTTGAATAGTTTTGATTTTGTATAAATTGAATGTTTTCTAAACTAAAAGTTGAAAAGGTTGTAAATCCTCCACAAAATCCGGTCATCAAGACCAGTTTTAATGTTTCATTTTGTACCTGATTTTTTTGAATATATCCAAAAAGTAGGCCAATGATTAGACAGCCTAAAATATTAGCAATGAAGGTTGGCCACGGAAATGAGTTTTGCTGTGCTTTTGAAAAAATAGAACTCAAAAAATACCGCGCAACACTACCAAAAGCACCTCCTATGGCAACTAAAAGTATATTTTTTATCATCGTTTTAAACTAAAATGTCCCTTAATAGTTTTTCCATTGGTTAATTCTAATACAAACCAATAATCAGAAGAAGGCATCATTTGATTGTTAAAATAACCATTCCATCCTTCGCCTGAAGCTAAAATTTGTTTTAGTAATTTACCAAAACGATCAAAGATATAAATTCTACTATTTTCTAGTCCTTTTTTATCTAAATTTTCTATTTTCCATGTGTCATGGTAGCCATCTCCGTTTGGTGTAAAATATTTAGGATAACTTAAAGCATAAAAGGAAGCCGTTGCTGTGCCACAACCATTACTATCGTTCACCACAATTTCATATTCACCAGATTCATTTAAAATGAATGTTGGATTAGCTTGAAAAGCACCTCCGTTAAGTGCGTATTGATAATTTCCATTTCCTTGAACATTAACAGTTGCGCTTAATTCTTCTTCAAAATCATTAACCTCTATTGAAGTGATAGTTGGAGCTTCTGAAGAAGAAACAACAAAAGTTTTAGTTGTTGTACAACCATTACTATTTGTTATGGTAACTATATATGTACCACTAGAATTTACGGTTATTGTTGGCGTGTTTTGAACGGGAGTTGTATTCCAACTGTAAGAACTAAATCCTGCTGGAGCAACTAATAGTTCGTTATTAGAATTACAAATACTAATATTTTCATTAGGGAATTGTGGGTTAAATACATTGACAGTTAAGTAAACAGGAAAAGGAACATAACAATTCTGAATATTAGTTATTTTTGCATAAATCGTTTGAGTAAAGGGAGTGGTATTGCTATAATTACTAGGTAAAGCCGTTGTACTCGTTGTGGTTTCAAAAAAATCAATTTGAAAACCAGTTGGTAGATTTGTGAATAAACTTGTTTTAATCGCGTTTAAATCAAAGTTAGCTTTTCCATCAGTATCGGTATCACATAAAGAATAACTATCATCATTAATTAGCAATGCGGGTGCTTGTTCAATTTTAATACTTCCAAAAATGGTACAATTTGAATTAATTTCAATTTCAACACTGTATTCTCCAGCATGATTGATTGTATAAGTTGCTGAGGTTGCTCCTGTAATAGGAGTTCCATTTTCAAACCATTGGTAAGCGGTTGCTAAATTTTCAAAAGCATTAACAACGAAATTTTCTCCTGAACACAAAGGATTTCCAGTTGCGAGTAAACGATCAGGACCTAAATCTTTTCTTGAGTTAAAACTTCCCGCTTTTAAAAAAATACCAGAGTCAAAACGTGCATTTCCTTCATCTGCAATGACTAATTTAATATGATAAAGTGTTCCTGGAGTAACATTGGCTTGTGCGGTTAACGTTTTAGTTTGCCCGTCAAAAGTTGTTGGGTAATTTCCTGAATTAAAAGCATCAAAATACGCTTCATTAGCAGGCGGGCAAATAGTGCCTGAACCTCGAACCGTATTGACTTTAACAGGTGTATTTGTTCCTGGAATTACAGCTAGGTTTTGATAACTGGAACTACTTGCTTCTTTTAACAAAAAGGCAAAACCATCAGTGAAATTACATTGATTTGAACCTGGATTAGACAAATATTGTTCTGAAGCAAAAATGTAATCAAAACTAATCTGACTTGTATTGGGAACAAAATCAAATTCTAAAACTGTTGCATTATAGGAATTAGATAATCCTAACGCCGTATTTAAATCGGTATCACCATTCCAACCAAGACCGCTTCCATCATCAGAAAAATTTGAGTTTGGACCAACAGCTGAAGTTAGTTTTCCAGTAGTCAGTAATACGCCATCAGTAAATGGTAAAATACTTCCGTTAGCATTAAAATAACCATAACTTGTTTCACTACTTCCAAAATTTCCACCAGAAACAGAAACATTTGAAACTTGAATACATCCACTGTTAACTAAAACATTTTGTACTAATTGTGCAGCAGTATAATTGCTGTCAACTGAAATATTTTGACCCGAAACTGAACTGTAAACGAGTAAAAAAAGTATAAAAATTATTTTATTCATAGCATCTGCAAAGATACTATAAATCTCGTTTTTTTAAAGTCAAATACGATAAAAAGATGAATAATAGTGTCCAGAATAAAACAATGGCTACAAAAATAGGTTGTACTTGATAATTTTTATCAAAGCTGGCTCCGACCGTGTTTGAAACCGACTTAACAAAATTCAATCGAGTAAAAGGTTCGGTTATTAAATTAGACATAGATTCTAATGGTAATACGTCTTTTACCCAATCAATAACTTCTGTGTTTTTATCTTGTGGTTTGTAACCTAATATTTGGTATTTCAATATTGCATGACCTACATTTTCTCCTAAAAACCATACAAATATAAAGCCCAATGTAAATGCGGAACGTTTGATTAATAAAGCTAAAAATAAACAGAAAGAAAAAAACGCCACATGTTTTAAGAAATAAGCAAATAAATAAGACATGTCAGAAAAAATAATGCTCATTTCTGTATAAGAAGAATATTTAAGTCCTAAAACCAAACTGATGCCGAATACAAAAAGTGTCGATATTCCTGAAAAAAGTAAAATAGTATACACTTTTGACAATAGAAATTCTTGTTTTGACATCCCGTCAATTAAGTTTTGTTTTAATGTGCCGTAACTGAATTCATTGGCGATCATTGAGACAATAATTACAGCTAAAAAAAGTTTAAACCAAGAGGCAACAAATGTTGTAAAATGCCAAATGTAAGGGAAATTAAAAAATCCACTTTTAGCGGCTTCAAATTTGAAAAATCCAAAATCAAATTCTATAAGTGCGATGCTGGCTAATAAAAATAATGATAAAAAATAAATAATACTTAAAACACGACTGGCTTTGTTTAGCCATATTTTTTGTAATTCTATAGTGAGTAAACGTTTCATTTTTGGAAATTTAATTAGTTAATTTTAGGAATTGCTCTTCTAAACTGGTTTTACGTTTTAATAAATGGGTTAAAACAATATTTTTTTGGAATAAATACTGATTTAATTCTCCAGCTTCAAGTGCAGCTTTCAAATACACTAAAACTTTACCTTCTTGAACTTCAATTTTATCTACAGCTTGGAGTCCAGATACCGCTTGAACTAATGCGTCCAAATTTTCGGATTGTAATTCAAAGAACCCTTCATTCGCTAACATACCGTCTACTGTGCCTTGATATAATGTAACACCATAGCGCAAAACGATAACATGAGAACATACTTTTTCTACTTCGTCTAATAAATGTGAAGCTAATAAAATAGTGGTTCCTTGATTGGCAATTATTTTAATTAAATCTCTAATTTGACGTATACCTTGAGGATCTAATCCATTAGTAGGTTCGTCTAAAATTAAAATTTCTGGATCATTCAATAGGGCAGAGGCAATGGCTAATCGTTGCTTCATACCTAAGGAAAATGTTTTGAATTTACTGTCTTTTCGGTCTAAAAGTCCAACTAACTCTAATTTCTCATTAACTTTATCAAATGGAATATTTTTGATTTTACAAACCAATTTTAAATTTTCCTCAGCCGTCATGTAGGGATAAAAATTAGGTCTCTCAATGATAGCTCCCACTTTTTTTAGAGCATCATGCGTGGATAAACTTCCGTCAAACCAAGAAAATTCACCTGAGGTTTTATTTACAACATTTAATACAATACCTAACGTGGTTGACTTTCCAGAACCGTTAGGTCCTAAAATGCCATATACATTTCCCTTTTTAATTTCAAGCGATACATTGTTTACCGCATGTACCTTCTTAAATTTTTTATGAAGATTTGAAATTTTTAAAATTGTGTCCAATATGTTCGATTTTTGATTTTAATATTGGACAACAAAGTATGAGATTTGTTACAAATTATTTTACTTTAAAATGAATTTGGAAAGTTCTTCTATTAATTTTGGGGCATTGGGTATGTTAGGGTCTTTATAACTCGCTAAATTTTCTTTTTTATCTCCTTCGATAATTTTGAAGATATGATTCATTTTTTCAATGATAACTAATTTTGAAGTAGGTACAGCTTTTGCTAATAATTCGGCATCAGTAATTCCTACTTGAATGTCTTTATCACCTTGTATGATTAATGTTGGTTTATTTAGGTTTTTTAATTCTTGAGCTGGATCATATTTAAACCAAGAAATTAAATAAGGCTGCACACTTTTTCTGAATAAAGATTGCAACATGGGATTTACTTTGTCGACTGTTTTCCCCGCTTTTAAACTATCTAAAATAGGGTAGGCAATATCTCTAAGCATTTGCGGTTGGCTGCTTAATTGTTCTTTTAAGGTTTTGTCAGCCGATTGTCCCACTCCTGCCAATGAAACAAATTGATGGGCTTCTTTGGCAGCCAACATACCGATTAAAGAACCTTCGCTATGTCCAATTACGACTATCTTCTTAAAACGTTTATCGTTTTTTAATTGCGAAATCCATCCTTTTGCATCCATTATTAAATCATCAAATCGTAAATCTTCCTCTTTCGTCATAGCATCTTTACTGGCTGCAATCCCACGTTTATCATAGCGTAGAGAGGCTATTCCTTTATTAGCTAAATCATGTGCCAAATTTTTTAAGGAATTATTTTCCATTGCCACGTTGTTTCCGTTTCTATCCGTTGGACCAGAGCCAGCAATTAGTAATGCTACAGGGCCTTTTTTGAATTTTTTAGGGAGTGTTAATGTACCATACAATGTACCCGTTGCTGTTTTTAATTCTGTTTCAGTTTCCGTAAAAGAAGTTGAAGTTTGACCTAAAACATGAGTTAAGGTTAACAAGAAAGTAATTGCAAATATAATTTTAGCTTTCATAATATGATGGAATAATAGTACAAAGATACTTAAAAATAAAGAGAGGATTTTAAATCCCCTCATTTTATTAAGATTTTGAATCAAATTCTAAAATATCACCGGGTTGACAGTCCAGTGCTTTACAGATAGCTTCTAAGGTACTAAAACGAATGGCTTTTGCTTTTCCCGTTTTCAATATAGATAAATTGGAGAGTGTAATGTCTACTTTTTCAGAAAGCTCGTTTAATGACATTTTACGTTTTGCCATCATCACATCTAAGTTTATGATAATTGCCATAGTTTAAATTGTTAAATCGTTTTCATTTTGAATTTCTATCCCTCTTTTGAAAATTTGAGCAATCACAAATAAAAATATACTCATAAAAAACCAAATCCCTGAACCTTCAATTTTTAATTCATTAATACTTGGTAAGTTTATTTGTTGTGAAGCTAACCAATAATAGTTATCTGTAGCCCAAGAAGAAAAAATTCCAATTCCAAAAGCCAAATAGGAACTTAATACAATAAATCGCTGCATGGGTAATTGAAAAGGGTATTTTAAATCCACTTTTTTGTCATAAAATAATTTAACAATCAAGTAAAACAAAATCGCTTTTAATACTAATACAATTGCAGTTAACGAAGTAGTTGTAACAAATCGTATTTTGTCAAAAGCATATAAATCAGAAAAATCTAAATGATTCCAATAATACTGAGCACCTATAGGTCGGAAGTAAGAATAAATGGTGTTAAAGATAAAACCACAAGCATCAATACACAATCCTACAAATAGTAAGCAAGATAGAATGAACAATCCATTCAAAATCTGTTGCGTTCCAATTTTGATTTCCATATAAAAAGATTTAAATTTATTTTACAAATGTAAAACAAATTTATTGAAAAACAATAAATAAGTATTGAAATATATTAAATATTTTTTGTTTTATTTATTTCTTAAAATTTTTTCCATAGTTTTTCCTTTGGCTAATTCATCAATTAGTTTGTCTAAATACCTAATTTTTTGCATTAATGGATCTTCGATTTCTTCTACACGATACCCACAAATGACCCCCGTAATTTTAGAAGCGTTTTCATTGAATTGTGGCGCGCTTGAGAAAAAAGATTCAAAATCGATTTTTCCTTCTATAATTTCTTTTAACTGATTTTCTGTGTAACCGGTCAACCAACAAATTATTTGATCCACTTCGGCTTTTGTTCTGTTCTTTTTTTCGGCTTTAGCAATGTAATGCGGATACACACTTGAAAAAGCCATTTTATATACACGTTGATTTTGCATGGATTTTTTTAACTAAATGTAAAATAAGTTTTTATAAAAACAAAACTACCTATTTCAAAAGTAAGAAATAGGTAGCTGGTATTGTTGTAAGTTTAATTGAACTTATGATTTTTGTTCTTTATTGAAATAAACCAGGTAATAATACATTTGTTTTTCTTCGTCCCATCCTTTTTCAACAAATTTTTCTGCACTTTCGGGATTTACGAAATCTAATTTAATTTGAATATTAGTATCCAGCTCAATAACATTTTTTAATTTCTTACGAACGTCAGTTACTGCAGCATTAGCGATAGGGAAGCTAGACACATCCTCGATGCTGTATTTGGCACCACGATCTACTTTATAATTTTTAAATTCTGGGATTAAGTCTGGATTATCCAATACTTCATTTAAAAACGCCGTTTCTTCAAATTCATCATTTTTTGCAAAGTGATTCACAGCACGATTCATAAATAGTACTTCTTCTTTTTTATCTTCGGCTGGTAATACTACTTCTTTAGCAAAATCTTTACAGAATTGTAAATATTTCTTGGTCATGAACGTTTCGTCTTGGAATACATCTACACTTAAAAAATGTTCTAACCAATAACGAGCATCATAACGGTTACTGTCTACCGTTAAAATTTTATAACCTTCTTCTTTTTTATGATTGAAAATGATACAACCTTTATCCAACTTATTTAAATTAATTCCTTGTTGTAAAATCATTTCTAAGTTCGACTCTTTTTCTTCAAACTGAAGGAAATCGGTTTTTATTTCACTTTTGAAAATACCAATAGCATCTACTGGGTTATTATGAATTGAGGCATGCGTAAAATAGGCAACATAAACTTCCCCGTTTTTAATATGCGGATGGTTCGATTGTTCAAATAAATGTTTCGTTATTTTTTTTGAAACTTCATGAACACTGCTTGGGTTGTTAAAAATTTCAGTAGCAAAATTATACATGTCGTTATATTCCAAATCAACCTCGTGTGCAAACTGATAGTAGTTTTCTTCTTTTTCACGAAATGATTTAAAGAAATATTCTTTTAATAAAGGCATGATTTCATCATTCAACGCATATGGTTGTTCCGATAAAAAGATGGCTTCGTTTCTACTTTTATTACCTACTCTGTGAATAGAAAGATTTTCAATATGTGTATTAAATAAATTGATCATTATTAAGTTAGGTCAAATTGACTTTAAGTTGATTAATTAATAATTTTTTTTTGAGAAATTAATTCCAATTTTCTTCAAAGCCCATGTCTTCAAAGCTGTCGTCTCCATCAAACATATCGAAATCTTCATCGTCCATGTCATCATCAAAATCACCATAGATGTCCTCTTCATTGAAGTCAGCTCCTCTAAATCCACTTTGCATAGCTTCTGCAGGTAATTCCCCATGAGCAAAAAGTAACGCCGGATAGGTTTCACCGTCTTCATGTTCTTCAATAGCTGCTAATTCCACAAAAAACGTCCACATGTTAAAAAAGTCATACACATATACCATTTTAGTATTATCCTGGTGCATTAAATCTTCAATAGCAAAATCTACCATTGTTTTCATTTCACCTGGAACATCACCGGTATCAAAAAGTGGTATTTCATCTTCTTCATTCCAAGTCCAATCGTCTTCACACGTAAAGAATGAACCTGTTTCAGTTCCATCAAATCCAAATGCATTAACGATAGCGTTATGTAAATCTTCTAAAGTGTTGTCACTTTCAATGGCGATATCTCTAAAAATATCTTCTTCAGCATCAAGAATAACTCTAAACTTGTAAATCATATATGTAAAATTTTAAAGCGCAAAAATACTATTTAATTTGCTTAAAATGGGTAAATTTTGACTTTGTTGAAAACTATTTTTTTTCTATGTGTATATTTTTTTGAAGCAATATGGACTCTTTAGATATAACAAATTCAATTTGTAAATACCTGAAAAATAGTGATTTTTGATTTAAAATCCGGTTTTAGTTATTTTTTTATGTAATTCATCCATTAAGACTAATGCTGCACTTCCATACCATACAGTCAAATCGGCTTTTAACAGGTTGGCTTGAACTGCTGGGTCAGAATTAACTAGTTTTTCAGCTTCTTCAATAGTCGTACAATTAAAAATAAAAATACCTCTATAATTTTTATCATTTTTCATAAATGGTCCTGCCATAACTAATTTTCCTTCTGAAGCTAATTTGTTAATGTTTGCCATATGTCCTTCAAACCATTTTTTCTTCTCCTCAGGAGTTGCCGTTATATTAGTTCCTGTAGTTAATAAACAAAAAACATAGGTTTTCATTCCGTTATCTGGAGCACCAACTTTTTTGGCTAATGCTTCATCATAATTCTGATTATTTTGTGTAAAACCATACATACTACCTAGTAGTGTTAGTGCAATAATTATTTTTTTCATGTCTTTTGAATTGATAGGTATAGGTAAAGGTAGAAAATAAGTTTTTTAGAATTACAATTCGTCCCTTAAATTCTACAATTGGGTCATTCCTTTTTTTATAGAAAAAGGGTTTCGTGCAAATTTGCGGTAAAATTTAACATACGATGAAAACAATTCTAATATTTATAGCAACAATCCTGATGCAGTTTGCTTGGTCGCAAAAAATAATAACTGGAAAAGTAGTGAATGAAAAAGATATGCCATTGTCTGGTGTCAACGTTTATATTGAAGGGACTTATGATGGAAATATTACAGATGAAAAAGGAGAATTTGTTTTTACGACAGAAGTTACTGGCAAGCAAATTTTAAAAGTAACACTATTGGGATATGAAACCTTAACAAAAGAAATTACTATCGAAAATTATAGTTTTCAGTCGTATCGAATTTTACAAAGTGTGAATACAATTGAGGCAGTGGTTATTTCTGCGGGAACAATAAAAGCGGGCGATAATAGTAAAATTTCAACATTGAAACCTATGGATATAGTAACGACAGCAGGAGCAGTGGGTGACATTGTGGGGGCTTTAGAAACCATGCCCGGAGTCAATGCAGTAGGCGAGAGTGGTAGGTTGTTTGTGAGAGGTGGGGAAGCAGGTGAAACACAAACTTTTGTTGATGGAATACGTGTTGCTCAACCGTATGGCGCTTCTCCCGGAAATGTACCTACCCGTGGGCGTTTTTCTCCATTTTTATTCAAAGGAATCACTTTTTCTACTGGTGGGTATAGTGCTGAATTTGGCGATGCTCTATCTAGTGTACTATTGCTCAATACCATAGATGAACCAACACAAAATCAGACGGATATTTCAATCATGAGTGTGGGAGCCGGATTGGGGAAAACAAAAAAATGGACGAATAATTCGCTCACTATTAATACATCCTATATTAATTTGCAACCGTATTATAATTTAGCACCACAAAATTTAGATTGGAATAAAGCACCACAAACATTGGCAGGAGAAGCTGTTTTTCGCCAAAAATTTAAAAAGGGATTGTTGAAAGTGTATACTGCTTACGACTTTTCTGAAATGAATGTAAATCAAAAGGATATTAATTTTTCTGAAAAAATTCAGTTTGGATTAACGAATAAAAATCTGTATTCAAATGCCTCGTTTAAAGGCAATATTACTGATGGTTTGCAAGTTCAAACAGGATTAAGTTTTGGCTTTGGGACCAATCAAATTGGGATAAATTTCGATAAGATCAATAATGTAGAAAGAGCGTTACATTATAAATTTAAGTTAAGACAGACTATAACGGGGAGAATTAAATGGTTGGCTGGAACAGAATTTTTTCACACGAATTTTGATGAGAAATATACCGCATTAAATTCAAATGGTATAGCCTATGGTTATCAAAATAATAGTTTTGCATATTTTACTGAATTGGAAGTGTTTTTGTCTACAAAATTGGCTTTCAATGCAGGATTGCGGTCTTCAAATGCGACTGTTGTTGGTCAAAGAACATGGGAGCCAAGAGCTTCTATTGCTTATAAAATGGCTGCAAAAAGTCAATTGTCTTTAGCCTATGGAAATTTCAATCAATTACCTAATTCTGATTATTTGAAATTTGCTTCCACTCCATTAGAATTTGAAAAAACCAATCATTATATCTTAAATTATTTATACAACGATAAAGGTAAAATGTTTCGAGCAGAAGCTTACTATAAAGACTATGATCAATTAATTAAATACAATACTTCACTACCTCAATACAATTCAAATTTTTCCAACTCAGGAACTGGTTATGCCAAAGGGATTGATTTATTTTGGAGGGACAGCAAAACGGTAAAAAACTTGGATTATTGGATCACTTATTCATTTATAGATTCTAAACGTGATTATAGAAATTATGAAACCCAAGCGACCCCAACTTTTGTTGCTAATCACAATTTTTCTTTAGTGACGAAATATTTTATTGAAAAATGGAAATCACAATTAGGAACTAGTTATACATTTAATTCGGGACGCCCCTACGATAATCCAAATGAAGTAACCTTTATGAACGGAAAAACAAAATGTTATAACAACTTAAGTTTAAGTTGGGCTTATTTACTTTCCCAACAAAAAATTTTATTTTTTTCCATTACCAATGTTATTGGGTCAACTAACGTTTTTGGCTATCAATATGCAAATGTGCCGGATAGTAATGGAATTTACCAAAGACAACCTATAACACAAGCTGCAGACCGTTTCTTTTTCGTAGGATTCTTTTGGACGATAAGTGATTCAAAAAAAGAAAATCAATTAAACCAATTGTAAACGGTTGATGAATATAAAATCTGTCTATAGTTGTATTTTAAAATTTTGTAACTTTTATAACATTAAAACCTATTCAATTTTCTATTTTTGTGAAAACAAATTTACAAACCATGTCAGATACAATAGAAAAAGTAAAATGCTTAATTATAGGTTCAGGTCCAGCAGGATATACAGCGGCAATTTATGCAGCTAGAGCAAATATGAATCCTGTTTTATATCAAGGGCAACAACCTGGAGGTCAATTAACAACTACTAATGAAGTAGAAAATTTCCCGGGATATCCAGAAGGAATTACAGGTCCTGAAATGATGGTGCAATTACAAGCACAAGCACAACGTTTTAATGCAGATATTCGTGATGGTTGGGCTACAAAAGTCGATTTTTCGGGTCCAATTCATAAGGTGTGGATTAACGGAGAAAAAGAAATTCATGCAGATACAGTAATTATTTCAACGGGTGCTTCAGCGAAATATTTAGGTTTAGAGTCTGAACAACATTATTTAAAAATGGGTGGTGGCGTTTCAGCTTGTGCTGTTTGTGACGGATTTTTCTACAGAAACCAAGAAGTAGTTATTGTTGGGGCAGGAGATAGCGCTTGTGAAGAGGCACATTACTTATCTAAAATGTGTAAAAAAGTAACTATGTTAGTGCGTACAGATAAATTTAGAGCTTCTCGAATTATGGAAGAGCGTGTACGTAAAACAGAGAATATTGATATTTTAGTAAATACTTCAACGGTTGAGGTTTTAGGTGATGGACAAGTAGTTACGGCTGTTAAAGTTAAAAATTCGGTAACTGGAGAAGAAAAAGAAATTCCGGCAACTGGATTCTTTGTAGCAATTGGACATAAACCTAATACAGACATTTTTGCTGATTTTATTGATTTAGATGAAACGGGGTATATTAAAAATGTACCAGGAACTTCAAAAACTAATGTAGCAGGTGTATTTGTAGCAGGTGATGCTGCAGATCATGTATACCGTCAGGCAATTACAGCAGCAGGAACAGGTTGTATGGCAGCTTTAGATGCAGAGAGATATTTAGCAAGTAAAGAATAATTCTAGTTACTTATACGATTAAATCGGGCTTGTCCCGATTTTTTTATTTAAAAATTCAATTATATGGCTCGATTTTTGATATAAAAATAAGTAATTTTGCAATCAGAAATGCTCGTAATGAAACGATTTTTAATCCTATTATTTTTATCAATTTTAATTCTTCCTTTTGCCAATTGTACGCAAAAAATTGTTTTTGAGCGTAAGCAATACAATTCTTCCTATCCAAGTAAATTAACTTCAGATTACAATTCGGCCAATATTAAAATGGAAGTTGTAGAGGCGAAGAATTCTGACAGTATTAATAAAATCATTTTTGAAAACATCAAAGAAATTTCAAGCTTTATTGATAATAAAAAAGTGACCATCAATAATTATAATGATATAGCAAAAAGTTTTATTGCCTCTTATAAAGATGTAAAAAATCAGGTTCCAAATGATAAATTAAGAAGTTGGGAGTATCATATTGAATCAAATATTGAATATGAAACGGAAGATTTTGTGAATATTGTGATTAATTATTATACATCTTATGGAGAATTAGAAGGTTTTGCTGAAAAACGTTCCCTAATTTTTGATAAAATTTCTGGAAATCAATTGAAAAAAGCAGATGTTTTCGTAAATATTCCACGTTTGACTCAATTGGTTGAGATGAAGTTTAGATCGAAATATAAAATTTTAACATATAAATCTTATAACGATCAAGGTTTTTGTATGGAAAACAACCGATTTAAATTGGCAGATAATTTTATCTATAATATTGATGGAATAACTTTTTTCTACAATTTAAATGAAATAGCCCCTTATGAAAGAGGCCATTTTGAAGTGTTTATGTCTTATGATGAACTTGATAAATACCTGCAAGTAAAATAAAACGTTAGTCATAAATTATAAAATCTTCTGCTTTAGGTATAGCATGTAGTACATCCATAGCTAATTGTGGAGTAGGGTTGCATATTTTTCTTAGTTTAGTATCCATCCATGCACCGTCAACTGTGATTTTTGCTTTTAGATTGCCTTCTTCGTCAATTAATTCATGAGTGATACTCCAACGTGAAGCATCCTCTTTCATTTTACTCATTTTTGTGGTAATAAATATTTTATCACCAAAATGAATTTCTCTTTTGAATACACATTCTTCTTTAAATAGTATTGGACCAAAATGCTGTTTGTGCATTTCAAGTGCGGTTAGACCTAGTTCGGTTAGTAATTCCATTCTGTGTTGTGCGCCAAAGTCATAATAAGCGCTGTGTCGTAAATGAAAATTTGGGTCTAAATCAGACCATCTAATAGAGATCTCTTTTGTAAAAACTGCCATTTTTTATTTAATATATTTTTTAATTTTCATTATAAATCCTAAATGAATGCCTTCGTGGTAATTGTTAAATTGAATAGCATCTTCACTATTTCTCAACAAAAAGCCGGTTTTTGTTTGGTATTCATTATAGGAAGTGAATTTCCCTTTTTCAAAATCTGTAATTGTTTGATTTAAAGTAGAAACTAAAAGTTCCTTAATTTCATCAACTTCTTCTTGTGTAGTTTCACCATTTGGAACGGAACCATTTTTATATTTATCAATAAAAGTTTCGGATACTAATGGCGTTAAACCAGAAAGACGGTAAACTAATCCTTGTTGTGCAGCAATAATATGTCCTATGTTCCAAATAATATTATTGCTCATTCCTTCAGGTACATAGTTTAATTGTTCTAAAGTATAAGAGTTAAGAAAATTTAAATAAATTGCTCTACTGGTTTTCCAAATTGAAAAGTTTGCATTCATGGAGAATATTTTTTCACGAAATTAAGGAATAAAAATGCGGTTTTCGTTAACAAAAAACTAATTTTGCACCAACTTTTGAAATTAAAGTATGAGAAAGATTTATTACCTAAAAACCTGTGATACGTGCAAACGTATAATAAAAGCATTATCTTCAACTGAAGGGTTTGAATTTCAGGATATTAAAGAAGAAAGTGTTACAGTAAAGCAAGTAGAAGAAATGCACGCTCTAACAGGAAATTATGAAGTGTTGTTTTCTAAAAGAGCAAAATTGTACAAAGAAATGGGTTTAAAAGACGCAAATTTATCTGAATCTGATTTTAAACGATATATTTTAGAACATTACACATTTTTAAATCGTCCTGTGATTATAGTGGAAGATCAAATATTTGTTGGGAATAGCCCTAAAGTAGTGGAACAAGCAATTAAAGCCCTTTCAAATGAATAGCAGAGCTTGGGCGTTAGTATGCGCATGGTTAGTTGCCATTATTTATGGAGTAACTTTTACTATAGCTAAAGATGTAATGCCAAAATTTATAAATGCTTTTGGTTTTATCGTTTTTAGAGTTGGGGGTTCTACATTGTTATTTTGGTTATTTACTTTAGTAGGTGAACGATTCGGTTTTGTGCCTAAAGAAAAAATTGATAAAAAAGATTTTCCAAGAATTATAGCCTGTGCTTTTTTTGGTGTAGCCTTTAATATGCTTACTTTTTTTAAAGGGTTGAGCTATACTTCTCCAATTATGGGAGCAGTTTTAATGGTAACTACACCTATGATTGTACTGATTTTGTCTGCTTTTATCATGAAAGAACGAATGAAAGCTGATAAAATGCTTGGTATTTTATTAGGGTTAGCAGGAACTATTACATTAATTCTTTATGGAAAATCAACGATAAATGCAAGTAATGCATTTTTAGGTAATTTATTAGTATTTATTAATGCTGTTTCTTATGGTTTTTATTTGATTTTGGTAAAAAAATTAATGGATAAATACAACGCATTTACTTTTGTAAAATGGATTTATACCTTCGGATTTTTAATGGTTTTGCCTTTCGGATTTAATGAAGTTCAAGAAGTAAATTGGCAAGTTATTCCAACAGCAGCATTGTTAAAAATTGGATTTGTTGTAGTGTTTTCCACCTTTTTAACCTATTTGTTAAATTTAATATCCATGCGTCAGTTAAAACCAACTACCGTGGCTGTTTTTATTTATCTTCAACCCTTCTTTGCAACCGTATTTGCTGTAAGTTTAGGGAAAGATGAATTGAATTGGGTGAAAATTGGATCTGCTTTATTGATATTTACTGGAGTATATTTAGTTATTAGAAAAAAGTAATTAGTAAAGAATGAAAGTAACTTACAATTAACAATTAACAATTAACATCCAACAACTAACAACTAACAACTAACAACTAACAACTAACAACTAACAACTAACATCCAACAACTAATCACTAAAATTCTTATCTTTGTCCACTTTTTATAAATCAATATGATATTATCCATGACAGGGTTTGGTAAAGCGAGTTTGCAATTACCAACAAAAAAAATTACTGTAGAAGTAAAATCGCTAAATAGTAAAGGCTTAGATTTGAATGTACGTATGCCCTCTATTTACAGAGAAATGGAGTTAGGGTTACGAAATCAAATTGCTCAAAAATTAGAAAGAGGTAAAGTGGATTTTTCTCTTTTTATTGAAATTACAGGTGAGGAAACTTCTTCTAAAATAAATGCCCCAATTGTTAAAGGATACATCGCTCAAATGAAGGAAATACTTCCAAATGCAGATGAAACCGAATTAATGAAAATGGCCGTTCGTATGCCCGATGCATTGAAAACGGAGCGCGATGAAATTGATGAAAATGAATGGAAACAAATTCAGACAGTAATTGATGAAGCAGTTGCTAATATGCTTAATTTTAGAATTTCTGAAGGTGCTGCACTAGAAAAAGAATTTATGCAACGTATTGAAAATATCAGAAATTTTATGAATCAGGCTTTGGAATTAGATCCCGAACGCATTGCAGCAATTAAGGAAAGATTGCAAACAGCCATTGATGAATTAAAAGTTGAGGTCGATTCGAATAGGTTTGAACAAGAATTGATTTACTACTTAGAGAAATTAGATATAACCGAAGAAAAAGTTCGTTTAGGAAATCATTTGGATTATTTTATACAAACTTTAGCCGGAAGTGAAGCTAATGGAAGAAAATTAGGTTTTATTACTCAAGAAATGGGAAGAGAAATCAATACCATGGGTTCAAAATCCAATCATGCAGAAATGCAAAAATTAGTTGTCTTAATGAAAGACGAATTAGAAAAAATTAAAGAACAGGTTTTAAATGTTTTATAATTTTTTGAGAAACTGATTTTGTTTCAGATTCGAAAAATTAATATCCTGATACTAGTTCTAGGAGATAAAACATAAATAACACAACACAATGACAAAAGGAAAATTATTAGTATTCTCAGCTCCATCAGGTTCAGGGAAAACCACTATAGTTAAACATTTATTAAGTAAAGAAGATTTAAATTTAGAATTTTCAATTTCATGTACCACTCGAGCACCAAGAGGTGAAGAAGTTCACGGAAAAGATTATTATTTTATTTCTTGGGAAGAGTTTAAAAAACACATCAAAGCGGAGGAATTTGTAGAATGGGAAGAAGTGTATACCGATAATTTTTACGGAACTTTAAAAGCTGAAGTAGAACGTATTTGGGCTAAAGGAAAACATGTGATTTTTGATATTGATGTGGCGGGTGGTTTGCGTATAAAAAGCAAATTTCCGAATGAAACCTTAGCCGTTTTTGTTAAACCACCAAGTGTAGACGAATTAAAGCGTCGTTTGAAACAACGTTCAACTGAAAGTGAAGACAAAATCAATATGCGTATTGCTAAGGCATCGGTAGAATTAGCCACTGCACCACAATTTGATACCATCATCAAAAACTATGATTTAGATGTGGCTAAAGAAGAAGCATACAAATTGGTAAAGGATTTTATTTCTGAAAAGTAAAGAGTAATTAGTAAAAAGTAATTAGCTTTAAAATGAGTGAAATAAAATCATATAAAGATCTTTTAATTTGGAAAAAAGGTATTCTTATTGTTGAAATAGTTTATGAACTTGTAAAAACTTTTCCTCAAGAAGAAATCTATGCTCTTTCAAGTCAATTAAAAAGAGCTTCTGTTTCAATTCCATCTAATATTGCAGAAGGTTATGGTAGAAATAATGATAAGTCATTCAGCCATTTTTTAGAGTTCTCTATTTGAAATTGAAACCCAATTAATTATTGCAAAAGAATTAGGTTTTATTGCTAATTTTAAACTGTTTGATGAATTATTAATTTTAATTGAAGTACAGTCAAAAATGATTAATGCTTTTAGTAAAAAACTTAAAAACTAATTACTAGTCACTATTCACTAATCACTAATCACTATTCACTAATCACTAATCACTATTTACTTTATTTATGAAAATAGGTCTCTACTTCGGAACATTTAATCCCATTCATATTGGACATTTAATTATAGCCAATCATATGGCTGAGTATTCCAATTTAGACCAAATTTGGATGGTAGTTACTCCTCATAATCCACATAAACAAAAAAATACGTTGTTGGATGATTACCATCGTTTGCACATGGTGCATTTGGCCACTGAAGATTTTCCAAAAATTAGACCTTCAGATATTGAGTTTAAATTACCCCAACCCAATTATACAGTTACTACCTTAGCTTATTTACAAGAGAAATATCCAAAATACGAGTTTGCTTTAATCATGGGGGAAGATAATTTGAATTCCTTCCATAAATGGAAAAATTACGAAGTGTTATTGCAGAATCACGACATTTATGTATATCCTAGACTTAACTCGGGTGAATTAGATAATCAATTTGCGAATCATCCTAAAATTCACAGAGTAGGTGCGCCAGTAATTGAGTTGTCGTCTACATTTATTCGAGAAAGTATCAAAAACGGTAAAAATGTGATTCCTATGTTGCCCAATAAAGTATGGGAATATGTAGAACATAATTTGTTTTATAAGAAGTGATAGAATTGAATGAAAAAATTGAGAAAGAAATTCACAAACTATCCTCAAAAACAAATAGTTTTATTGATACAATCTTTAGTAATCCCTATTTTAAAAGGTCAACTCAATTTGGTTCAATAATTTCTGATTTTAAAGAAACTGTTGTTTTTGAAAATACAGGTCTAAAAAATTATTTGTTATTTATAGTAGGATTTGTTGTCTTGCTTTTAGGTTTAATTTCAATTGAGAATCAAGTATTTTTACTTTATTTTTTACTTTTACTTTTAATTGAAGTCAGTATTTTTTTCTATTATAAATTTAGACAAAAAATAGTTATTACGATTACTTCCTCTGGAGTTGAATTGAATACTTCTTTTTATAATTGGAATGAGATTTATGAGTATGGTTTTTTAATAACTCCAAAACACGATTACGAAAGTTATGTTTTATTACTTTTTTTGAAAAATGAAACTAAATTTTCTTTTGAATTAAATGAATTTAATAATCCGGAAGAAATTATTGAAACCATGAATTTTTTTAGAAATAAATTTATCTCTAACTCTTAACATTCCTTTATCATTTGTACATACAAACATTTAGTACCTTTGTGCAACTAAATATAAAGTGCTATGACAAATTTTGATTTATACAATCCGGTAAACTATGTTTTCGGAAAAGGACAAATTGCTAAACTGAGTGAGCTTGTCCCTAATAATGTGAAAATATTATTAACGTACGGAGGAGGAAGTATTTTTAAAAATGGGGTGTACGACCAAGTAAAAGCTGCTTTGCCAACAGCGGAAATCATCGAATTTTCGGGTATTGAACCTAATCCACGTTTTGAAACCTTAATGAAAGCCGTGCAGATTATTCGCGAACAAAACATTGGTTTTATTTTAGCTGTTGGGGGTGGTAGTGTTATTGACGGTACGAAGTTTATTTCTGCTGCTGTGAATTATAAAGGAGACGAGGCTGATATCTTAAGAAAAAGAATCTTGTTCAAGGATGTAAATGAAGTGGTGCCGTTTGGTACGGTATTAACATTACCAGCCACAGGTTCTGAAATGAATTCAGGTGCTGTTGTTTCTATTGAAGCTACTCAAGAAAAATTAACCCTTGGTGGTGCGGCATTGTTTCCAAAATTTTCTATTGTAGACCCAACGGTTATTCAGTCGTTGCCTAAAAGACAATTGCAAAACGGCGTGGTAGATGCGTTTACACATGTAATGGAACAATATTTAACATATACACATGATGCGCTTTTACAAGATCGAATTGCTGAAAGTATTTTACAAACCTTAATTGAAATTGGTCCAGGTGTTGTAGAAAACCCAACAGATTATAAATTAGCTTCTAATTTTGTTTGGTCGGCAACAATGGCATTGAATGGATTAATTCAAAAAGGAGTGCCTTCGGATTGGGCTACACACATGATTGGACACGAATTAACAGCGTTGTATGAAATTGATCATGCCAGAACTTTAGCTATTATTGGTCCAAATTTATACCGAGTGATGTTCGATTCTAAAAAAGAGAAATTGGCACAATACGGGCAACGGGTTTGGAATTTAACCGGTGCTTCAACTGAAGAAATTGCGGAAAAAGCAATTGAAAAAACAGTAGAGTTCTTGCATACTATGGGAATGAAAACGAAACTTTCTGAAAATGCAGAAGCTATTGAAAAAACAGCAGACATTGTAGTGCAACGTTTTGAAGAGCGAGGTTGGTTAGCTATGGGCGAACGTCAAAATATTACACTCGATAAAGTTAGAGAAATTGTAGAAATGAGTTACTAAACTAAAAAAGCCCGAAAAATTTTTCGGGCTTTTTCAAACTAACTAAACTAACTATATTTAAAAAAAACTACTTTTTAAGAGATTCAGATTTGGTTCTTTTTACACCTTCACGCATAATTGGAATAAATCCTCTTCCAATAAACTCATAAATCGTGCCAGAATTCTCGTGAAGCAATCTTATTTTTCCATCATTAACAATTGTTATCTTAAAAGTTTCATAATCATTGTTGTTGTAATACAAGTTTAATCGTTTGGTGTAGAAGTTACCAGGAACATTCAAAATGTTGTATTGCCCTGTATAATCCCAATAAATAGAGTTTAAATTACTCACATTAAAATCTTGTGATGATTTAAATGTATCGTCACTTCCACCAGCCATAAATTTTAAATAATTTTCATAATCAAAAGCATTTGTTGTACCGCCAATTGTACTCACTTTTTCCCAAGCAACATATTCTTGTAAGAAATAATGAATGTTATCATAAAAAACGCGATCATAATCAAAAGTACTTCTTTGATAGCCCATTAAATAATAGGTCGTGTTTTGGTAACGGTCGTATAATTTGATTTCATTTGGACCTAATTGATACACTTCTAGTTCATAAAACCCATAAATGGAATGGTGAAAACGAATGGTATTTGGAGTATAAGAATAATACCCAATGGCAACTCCAAATCCATTTCCAGTTGAACCAATTCCAACTAAATTATTATTGGCAAATAAGTCACCATTTAAAAATGAAATAGTGAATGCACGAGATAAAAAAGGTACCTCTCCATTTCCTGTGGTTCTAGCATAATCTACATACCATAAATCATAACCTTCCATCAATTGTGGCAATGAAATACTATTGTCAACGTAAACATCTTCATGAACATCTACTGTACAAGAAGTAAGTAGTAAAGAAGAAATGAGGGTCATTAAAAGTAATTTTACAGTTCTCATAAGCTTTAAATTTTAAGGTTAAAAAATTAAATTCAACTCCTATGCCAAAAAAGTACCGTTCACAAGTCATTAACAAAATGAAAAAAATATTGAATTGATTTTTTTTGATAGCAAATAGTTTCATTTTACTCGATGTATGAATTAATATTAATATTAGTATTGAAATTGAAATTGAAAATTGATTTTTGTCATTATCGATGAAATGTGTACATTTGAAGTTCATTTTTTTTAAACATGGAAAACAAACCAAAATTTGCTGTTATAGGTGGTGGTAGTTGGGCAACAGCTATTGCAAAAATGTTATGTGAAAACCAAGAACAAATTGCTTGGTATATGAGAAGTACGTATGCATTAGAGCATTTAAAACATCAAAAACACAATCCAAATTATTTAAGTTCAGTTGCTTTTGATGTCAATAAATTACTTTTAACGAATGATATAAACGAAGCTGTAAAATTTGCAGATATTGTAATTTTTGCCATTCCCTCGGCCTTTTTGAGTGGTGAATTAGAAAAAATGAACGAGAAATTAGACGGGAAAAAGGTGTTTTCGGCAATTAAAGGTATTGTGCCAGAAACAAGTATGATTGTTGGCGAACATTTTCATAAAACCTATTCAATTCCTTATGAAAATATTGGCGTAATTACAGGTCCTTGTCACGCAGAAGAAGTTGCCATGGAGCGTTTGTCTTATTTAACAATTGCTTGTTCAGATAAGCAAACGGCAAAATATGTAGCTAAAAATGTGAGTAGTTATTACATTAAAGCAAAAATTACAGATGATATTATAGGGACAGAATATGCTGCTGTTTTAAAAAATATTTATTCAATTGCAGCGGGTATTGCCCATGGTCTAGGTTATGGAGATAACTTTCAAGCCGTATTAATGAGTAATGCCATAAGAGAAATGAAACGTTTTATTAAACAAGTACATAAAATGAAACGTAATATCAATAATTCGGCTTATTTAGGAGATTTGTTAGTTACGGGGTATTCCGTTTTTTCTAGAAATAGAATGTTCGGAAATATGATTGGAAAAGGTTACACAGTAAAATCGGCTCAAATGGAAATGAGTATGGTAGCTGAAGGATATTATGCAGTGAAAAGTGCCTATAAATTAAACCAATTGTACCAAGCTAAAACACCTATCATTGATGCCGTTTATCAAGTGTTGTACGAGGGTAAGGAAGCTAAAGAAGTATTTAAAAAGTTAACTGATAAGTTAAACTAAACCATTTCTCTTAAAGTTGACAATAAATTTATGTTTATAAATGTAATTCTTCCTCTTGCGTTAGATAAAACATTTACTTACGCAGTAAATGAGGAAGAGTATCGGTTTATTGTCCCAGGAATGCGAGTGGCTGTTCCATTTGGAAAAAGTAAAATTTATACTGCTTTAGTTATTGAAAAATACCAAACACCGCCTGAGTTATACGAAGCTAAAGAAATTCAGCAAATTATAGATGGGTACCCTATTGTAAATCCCCTACAGATTGAACACTGGCAATGGATTGCTAACTATTATATGTGTTCAGTTGGTGAAGTTTACAAAGCGGCATTGCCTTCTGGATTGATTCTAGAAAGTGAAACCTTACTAACCTCTGAAAAGAGTACATTTGAACAACAAGAAGTTACCGATGAAGAGTATTTAATCCTAGAAGCGCTTCAAAGCCAATCTTCAATTACTTTAGCTGAGGTGACTAAAATTTTAAATAAGAAAAAAGTAATTCCGGTTATTCAGAGTTTAATACAGAAAGGGTTATTATTAATGAATGAAGAGGTGCAAGAACAGTACAAGCCAAAATTGGTGAAGTATGTTAAATTGCACGATGAATTCCTTCAGCAAGATAAATTACAAGAATTATTAGAACTTTTAGGTAAAGCTCAAAAGCAAAAGGATTTGGTCTTACATTATTTCCAATTGTTTGCAAGAGAACGAAAACCAATTTCTTCTAAAGTTTTACTAGAAACTGCAGGTGTCAGTGTTGCGGTTTTAAAAAATTTAATTGAAAAAAATATTTTTGTTACCTATTATATAAATCAAGACAGGGTAGTTTTTGAAAAAGAAGAAGGGTTTGAAATTCAATTAAGCGATGCTCAAAATCAAGCCTTTCAATCGTTAGTTTTAAATTTTCAAAAGTATGATGTAAATCTTTTTCATGGGGTTACGGCTTCAGGAAAAACCGAAGTGTATATTAAATTAATTGAAGAATATATAGCTCAAGATAAACAAGTCTTATTTTTACTTCCCGAAATTGCCTTAACAACCCAGTTGGTTCAACGACTTACTGCTTACTTTGGAAATCAAGTAGCTGTTTTTCATTCCAAATATAATTCTCATGAGCGAATTGAAGTTTGGCAACAGGTTTTGCATAATTCAGAAAAGGCAAAAGTAGTTTTGGGTGTTCGAAGTGCTTTGTTTTTACCTTTTTCCAACTTAGGATTAATTGTTGTTGATGAAGAACATGAAGCTACCTATAAACAGCAAGATCCGGCACCTCGATTTCATGCCAGAGACGCAGCAATTGTATTGGCAAAAATGCATCATGCTAAAGTAGTGTTAGGAAGTGCTACGCCTAGTATTGAGTCTTATTTCAATGCGCAATCAAAAAAATACGGATTAATCGAATTGTTTGAACGGTATAATAATGTTGTCTTGCCCGAGATTCATCTGATAGATTTAAAAGATAAATATTTCCGTAAACGAATGGACGGACATTTTTCGGATGAATTAATCGAACGTATGCAGGAAACTTTAGGAAATGGTGAGCAAATTATGTTGTTTCAAAATCGTAGAGGATATTCTCCTTATATTGAATGTATTACCTGTGGTCATGTGCCGCAATGTCCCAATTGCGATGTGAGTCTGACCTATTATAAGTATAAAGAGGCTTTAAAATGCCATTATTGTGGTTATCATATTGCAAAGCCTACGCATTGTCATCATTGTCATTCTTTGGATTTGTCGACTAAAGGTTTTGGGACAGAGCAAATTGAGTTAGAATTGAAAAAATTATTTCCAACTAAGCGAATTGCGCGAATGGACCAAGATACAACTCGAGGGAAATTTGCCTTTGAAAAATTAATTGATGCATTTAAAAATCAAGAAATTGATATTTTAGTTGGTACACAAATGTTAGCAAAAGGGCTCGACTTTGAAAATGTGACTTTAGTTGGAATATTAAATGCCGATAATTTATTGAACCAACCCTATTATAGGGCCTATGAAAGGGCGTACCAAATGATGGTGCAAGTTTCGGGAAGAGCAGGAAGAAAAGCTAAAAAGGGAAGTGTTGTTATTCAAACATACAATCCATTGCACAATACTATTCAACAAGTGGTGAATAATAATTACGGTGCTATGTATAAAGAGCAGATATATGAACGAAGTAATTTTAAATATCCGCCCTATTATCGATTAATTCAAATCAAATTGCGTCATAAAGATTACGATAAATTAAAAGAAGGAAGTATGTGGTTGTATAATGTTATGACTCAAAATTTAGCTATTCCTATTTTAGGTCCAGAAGAACCGGTAGTTAACCGAATTCGAAATGAATATATTCGTACTATTTTGATAAAAGTACCCAACAATTCTAATTTAGTTAATACAAAAAAACTCATCAAGAAAGTATTGATGAGTTTTGATGCAGTTCCACAGTATAGAGCTATAAAGTTAACTGTAAATGTAGATTATTAATAATTCTCTAGAATTGTTATAATTTCTTCTTTTTTGTTTCTGCTTAACGGAATTTTCTCGCCATCAATTTCAACAAATTTACTATTGAATCGTTCAACCTTATCTAGGTTGATAATATACGATTTGTGAATTCTTAAAAATTGATCTTTAGGTAATTCACTTTCAAAGGCTTTCATAGTGGATAATACAAGATGAGTTTCGTCATAAGTTACTACTTTTATGTAATCACCAAAAGCTTCTACCCATTTAATACGAGAAATAAAGACTTTGATTTTTTTCAGATTACTTTTAATAATTATGTGAGCGCCTTGTTCATCAATATGATTTTCATGCTTCAATTGATACATTTCAACTGCTTTTTTAACAGAGAGTATGAAACGTTCTTTTTTGATAGGTTTTTGAAGAAAATCAACCGCAGAATAATCAAACGCTTTTACGGCATAATCCGCCTTAGAGGTAATAAAAATAATTTGGGGTTTAATTTTTAATCCGTCTAATAAATCAAATCCAGTAATATGTGGCATTTCGATATCTAAAAATATCAAATCCACCTGGTTATTTGATATATGGCTTTTAGCTTCAAGTGCATTCGAAAAATCTCCGCTCAATTTCAGATTAGGATGTTCCGAAATCAACTTAGCTATTGTTATCCTTTGGATTGAACTATCGTCAACTACAATGGTGTTTAATTTCATAGGGTAGGGTAGTTTTAACTAGTTTCCTGCTAATATAGTAATTTATTGGATAAATGTATTAAAAAAAAATTAATTATTAAAAATATCTTACAAAAAAATAATCATCATGATAGGTTTGGAGATTAGATAAAAATAAGTATCTTTGCACCCAATTTAAAAATATTACACATGAAAAATTATGAAACTGTTTTCATTTTGAATCCCGTTTTATCTGAAACTCAGGTAAAGGAAGCAGTAAGTAAGTTTGAAGATTTTCTTACTTCTAAAGGGGCTCAATTTGTAGCTAAAGAAGATTGGGGCTTAAAAAAATTAGCTTACGAAATCCAACACAAGAAAAGTGGATTTTACACTTTATTCGAATTCAAAGCTCCTGCTGAAGCTATTGCTGCTTTAGATACTGAGTTTAGAAGAGACGAGAGAGTAATGAGATTCTTAACTGTAAGTTTAGATAAACATGCAGTAGCTTGGGCTGAAAGAAGAAGAGAGAAATTAAAAACTAAAGCAAACTAATCATGTCAATCGAACAATCTGCTAAAGGAAAAAAAGAAGGAGATATCAGATATCTTACTCCTTTAAACATTGATACAAACAAACAAAAAAAATATTGTCGTTTCAAAAAATCTGGAATTAAATATGTAGATTATAAAGATCCAGATTTCTTATTGAAATTTGTAAACGAGCAAGGTAAAATTTTACCAAGAAGATTAACAGGTACTTCTTTAAAATACCAAAGAAAAGTATCAGTTGCAGTAAAAAGAGCACGTCACTTAGCTTTAATGCCATACGTAGCTGATTTATTAAAATAATTTAAATAACAGTTGTTGGTTTCCATTCTGTGGAACCTAACTTCTATAAACAAGGACAACAACATGGAACTAATTTTAAAACAAGACGTTCAAAATTTAGGATTTAAAGACGATATCGTTACAGTAAAAAACGGATACGGTCGTAATTATTTAATTCCTCAAGGATTTGCAGTTTTAGCAACTTCTTCTGCGAAAAAAGTTTTAGCTGAAAACTTAAAACAAAAAGCACACAAAGAAGCTAAAATCGTTGCTGATGCAAAATCATTAGCTGAAGCTTTAAAAGCTTTAGAAATCAAAATTTCTGCTAAAGCAGGTGGTGAAAAATTATTTGGTTCAGTATCAAACGCTGATATTGCTTCTGCTTTAGAAGCTGCTGGACATTCAATTGATAGAAAATTCATCACTAGTGGTTTAGTTAAAAGAACTGGAAAATACAACGCTACTGTTCGTTTACACAGAGAAGTTATCGTTGAATTACCATACGAAATCGTTGCTGAAAAAGCGTAATTGATTTCTAAATAATATTTTTGAAAAGTCCCGATTCTGTCGGGACTTTTTTTTATTTTTACCATTATTAAAAATTAGGAATGAAATACACACGTCTTACCAAAGAACAATTAGAGGAATTGCATCCAGAATTTATTAATTTTTTAGCAGCACAATCTATTGATAAAAAAGAATGGGATGATATAAAATTAAATAAACCAGAAGTAGCACTTCAAGAAGTAGATGTGTTTTCTGATTTGATTTGGGATAAGGCTTTGACAAATGTTAAATTCATTGACCATTTTTCTACCAATTATATTTTCCTTTTTAAATGTTATGAAAAATATTTAGAATCTTTAATCATTAATACTTCTAATGATACCGTCGACTTTTTTACTGCAGATGGAATTCAATGGTTGAGTGAAAATTTATTTTCAAACGAAGTTACGATTCAAACCGGTAAAAAAGAAGTAGCAAACAATCGAAATGAAGAAGTTTTCAGAATTATTGAAAATGGAGGAATCATTAGTAAAGGGGAATTGTATTCAAAATTAATTACGTTAATCAATATTGCTTAAATCATGTCTATTTTAGAAACTATTCAAAAGTTACGAGCAGAATTAAATCAGCATAATTATAATTATTATGTGTTAGATAATCCTACGATTTCTGATTATGAGTTTGATATAAAGCTAAAAGAATTACAAGATTTAGAAGCAAAACATCCTGATTATTTCGACGAAAATTCCCCAACGCAGCGTGTTGGTGGTACAATAACTAAAAATTTTGAAACTATTGCCCATAAGTACCGAATGTATTCGTTGGATAATTCTTATTCACGAGAAGATTTATTGGATTGGGTTAATCGTTGTCAAAAAATTTTAGGCGATGTTGAATTGGCTTTCACTTGTGAATTAAAATATGATGGTGCTTCCATTAGTATTACTTATGAAAACGGTAAAATTAAGCGCGCACTTACTCGTGGCGATGGTTTTCAAGGTGATGATGTCACCAATAATATAAAAACTATTAAATCAGTTCCATTACAATTAAAAGGTGATTTTCCTTCTGAATTTGAAATTAGAGGAGAAATTATTTTACCTCTTGACGGATTTGAAAAAATGAATCAAGAATTAATTGAAATAGGAGAAACACCGTATTCAAATCCAAGAAATACGGCTTCAGGAAGTTTGAAATTACAAGACAGTTCAGAAGTAGCTAAACGACCGTTAGATTGTTTGTTGTATGGGTTAGTTGGTGCTAATTTGAATTTAAATTCGCAATTTGAAGGTTTAACAAAAGCGGCAGAATGGGGGTTTAAAGTTCCGAAACAAAGTAAATTAGTTCATTCAATAGAAGAAGTGTTTGAATTTATTGATTATTGGGATGTGCACCGCCATGAATTACCCTATGAAACAGACGGAGTAGTGGTTAAAATAAACGATTTGCATTTTCAGGATGAATTAGGTTATACCGCAAAATCACCAAGATGGGCTATAGCCTATAAATTTAAAGCTGAACAAGTTAGTACTGTTTTGAATTCAATTTCCTATCAAGTAGGAAGAACAGGTGCTATTACTCCTGTAGCTAATTTGGAACCGGTTCAATTAGCTGGTACCATTGTTAAAAGAGCTTCTTTGCATAATGCGGACCAAATTGAAAAATTAGATGTTAGAATTGGAGATGAAGTTTATGTTGAAAAAGGAGGCGAAATAATTCCGAAAATTATCGGAGTTGCACAAAGAGGGAATCAAGAAAATCCAACACAATACATTACACATTGTCCTGAATGTCAAACGGAATTAATAAGAAACGAAGGCGAAGCACAACATTATTGTCCTAATTTTTATGGATGTCCTCCTCAGATTATTGGTCGAATTCAGCATTTTATCACAAGGAAAGCTATGGATATTGAAGGTTTAGGAGGAGAAACTGTAGCTTTATTATTTAATGCTGGATTAGTGCAAAATTATTCGGATTTGTATGAATTAAAAAAAGAAGAAATAATTGTATTGGATCGCATGGCTGAAAAATCAGCCGATAACCTATTAAAAGGAATCGAAAAATCAAAAGAAATTCCCTTTGACCGTGTTCTTTATGCTTTAGGAATTCGATATGTTGGAGAAACAGTGGCTAAAAAATTAGCAAAACATTATAAAACCATTGATAATTTAGCTGCCGCAACCTTACTTGATCTTGTTGCGGTTGATGAAATTGGGGAGCGAATTGCACAAAGTGTAATGGACTTTTTTCAAAATTCAAAAAATATAGAGATTATCAATCGCTTGAAATCTTTTGGAATTCAATTTGAATTGAATGAGGTAAATACAAATGTTTCCAATAAACTAGAAGGTAAAATAATTGTGGTTTCAGGTGTGTTTGAATTATTTTCTAGAGATGAATTAAAAAAAGCTATAGAAGATAACGGGGGTAAAGTTGGAAGTTCAATTTCATCTAAAACCGATTTCGTAATTGCAGGAGACAATATGGGACCTGCTAAATTAGAGAAAGCAAAACAATTAAATATACCAATAATAACCGAAATTCAATTTAGTGAAATGATCAATGGTTAAAAAACAGTTTATAGTTATTCTTTATTTTTTAGTAGCACTGATTTACATCATTGCTGCTTTATTACATAACGAAAGTTTAGAACTAATTTTTAAGCCTATTTTTATACCTATCCTGTTTTTTTATTATTTAGAAAAAGTAAAAAAAAGAATTTCTTATTGGGTATTAATTTCTCTTTGTTTTTTTTACTGTGGAGAAATGTTGACATTGATTGGTGCAGATGAATTTTATTTGCAAAGTTTGGTGTTTTTTTTAATTCCTTATTTGATTTTTTTAAATATCATAGGAAATGATTTTCTAAAATTATTTAAAATTGAAAAATTCTCTTTGTTGAATTTATCCGTAATCTTAGTTGCTTGCTTTCTTGTTTTCTTGTTAGTAAGTGTAATTAATATGTTGAGTATAACAAATGTAGCGGAATCTGTTTTAATAATTGGCTATGGAATTTCATTAGTATTAATGTGTTTAATTTCTGTAGTTTTTTTTGCTATAAAAGATTGTAAATCAAGTTTTTATGCATTATTAACGGTAATGGCATTTATTGTCTCAGATTTATTTTATATCTTTAATAAAAAAATAGATTCAAATTTTGTTTTTCATTTTGTAAATCTTGTCACTCAAATACTTTCTTATTATTTCTATATTAAGTTTTTTATTTTGAGAGCTAAAAATAAGTAAATTATGGAGGAAGAAATTAAAGCAGGTTCTTTAAAAAAAGACTTAACTACGGTTCCTCTGGTAGTGTATTTTATTGCCTATATTTTATATTTATTTTTTAATAAGTATTTGAAATTAGAGGATGAAGCTTTACTTTTTAAACCGATTATTATTCCGTGTATCGCTTTTGTATATTTTTTTACTGCAAATAGCAAAAAAACAATTTTAAACTTATTTCTTTTTAGTGCTATTTTCTTTGCAGATAATGTTATTTTGTTGAAAGATAGAAAGATTTATGAAATCGCAACTTTAATGTATGTAGTAGTTTTGTTTATACTTTTTTATTATGTAGTGAATGATTCCGAAATAGTAAAAAAATATAAAAAAAATAATTCTGTATTTGGTAGGGTATTAGCGATTATACTTGGAATATTGATCGCTTTAAAAGTTTTTAATTTTGGTTTTAAGCTTTTTAAATCTGAAGTTTATTTTGTAATTATTTATGTTTTTGTTTTGCTAACTGTTTTTTTATTGAGTATTTATAACGCTTTTAAAAAGAAATCACTTTCTGCAAAATTTTTATTAGCCATGCTTGCTTCTTTAGTAATGTCCGATGTTTGTTTGGCTATAAACGAGTATTATTTTAATAATCCTATTTTGGTTTTTATAGGTTGTTGCATAGAAATTCCAGTGTATTATTTTCTTCTTCGATTCCTATTAGAAAGAGAAAAATACCCTAGTAAAGGGTAATATTCTTTTCTTGTCCTATATATTTCTTATCATCACTTAAATAAAAATCAATTCGACCAAGATTAATTCCATAAGCTCCTACTTGATTTACAATTACATCTTTGTTTTCAAGATTTTTGTAAATTAATGGTTTTTCCAAAAAAGTATGTGTATGGCCACCAATTATTAAATCGATGTTTTTTGTTGATTGAGCAAGTTTAGTATCGCTAGGCTTTTCGGGTTCATTTTTATATTGAAAGCCTAAATGAGAAAGACAAATTACTAAATCGCATTTTTCATCTTCTTTTAATTGTTGAGCAATACTTGTTGCTACCTCAATAGGGTTATTATAAATAGTTTCTTTGTAACATTTTTTATCTACTAAACCTTCTAATTGAACGCCTAAGCCAAAGATTCCGACTTTAATTCCGTTTTTATTAATTATTTTAAAGGGCTTTACAATTCCGTCCAATAGGGTGTTTTTGAAATCATAATTAGCAGAAACAAAGTCAAATTTTGCATGAGGGAGTTGAGCATAAAATCCTTCAATTCCATTATCGAAATCATGATTTCCCATCGTAGCAACATCATAGTTCATCATGCTCATTATTTTAAATTCCAGTTCACCACCATAATAATTGAAGTAGGGTGTACCTTGGAATATATCGCCAGCATCTAACAATAAAACGTTTTTCTCTTCTTTTCGAATTTGTTCAATTACAGAAGCTCTTCTAGCAGCACCACCCATATTTGGATTTTTAGGATGATCAGCAGGAAAAGGATCAATATGACTGTGTACGTCATTGGTGTGCAATATTGTAATTTTTTTTTCTGTTAAAGTTGTAAAACTACTTAATGTGGTTCCTGCAATTCCAAGAAAGGCTGTACTGGCAGCTGTATTTTTTAAAAATGTTCTTCTTTTCATAAATAAGTAGTTTATTTTATTTTAGAAACTCTTTCATTAACATTAGCTTCAATTGACCTGTGTGTAGTAAAATAATCAATTAAAACATTTCGCATTTTATATTCTAAATCATATTTTCCTTCATTTTTTAAAAAGAAAGTCATATTGTCTCCACCATTAGCTAAATAATCAGATGTTAAAATATAATAAACCTTGTCTTGGTTTACTATTTCATTTTCTATAGTAACCTTTGTGATATTGTTATTACTGTCTAAATATAAATGAATCCCATTTAAAGGATGTGGTTTGCGCTCTTTTACAAAATAATTTGCTAGTTCATAAATTTGTGTTCCTTTTAAAGCAATAACTTGTAAACTGTTTTCAAAAGGCATTACTTCAAATGCAGTTCTTTTTGTTACATTTCCTTTAGGAATTACAGTTCTTATTCCGCCATTATTGAAAATAGCTCCATTTATCTTTTTATTTTCTTTTTTGTAAAAAAGAGGGTTTGCTAATTCAACACATGCATCTGCTATAAAATTTCCAATATTTGTTTGAAATTCACCTTTATTCTTGTCTAAAGTTTCTGGACAGTAGGATAAAATTACATCTAAATCTTGATTTATATGATTTCTGTAGGGAGAAACAAAAGCATCAATTGCCTCATTTGTTTTGAATTCAGAAGTTATTGGAATTTTTTTACCTTCAATCTTATAATTACTATAAGTGCTTGTTTTGCATGAATATAAAAAACTTAATGTTAAAATTGTAACAAAAAATAGGTAAAGTTGTTTACTATTTTTAATTTTGGATATCATATTTTCCAATGGTTTGCGTTAATTTTGTACGGGAAGTAAAATTACAATGTTTTCAAGAATAATTAAAAATTTTTTTCTTAAAAGAAATATCAATAAAAGGTTAGATAAACATCAACTTGACTATACTCATCATACTATAAAAACAGTTGGTATAATCGTTGATGAAACTTACTTTACAGAAATTGATAAACTAATTGAAGAATTGGTCTGTAAGGGTGTCGATAGTAATGCTATTGAAGTTTTACATTTTTTAGATAAAAAGAAAAAAAATAGTGATGCAACTAAAAACTATTGTGTTACTAAAAATATTTCATGGTCTGGGCAAATTAAAAATGAAATAGTGTCTAATTTTGTTGAAAAACCATTTGATTTATTAATTAATTACTATGATATTGAAAAACAAGTTCTACTTTTAATTACTAAAAGATCAAAAGCTAAATTTAAAGTTGGGTTTGAAACAATAGACAAGAGAGTTAATCATTTTATGATAAATTTGCCAGCAGAAAATTATAAAGAATTTATTTCGGAATTGTTCAAATATTTAAAAATACTAAAAAAAATATAAACATGCAGTCATTAATGGGAACTGGTGTAGCATTGGTTACTCCTTTTAAAAAAGATTTTTCAGTAGATACAGAAGCGCTTACTAGAATTGTAAATTTTGTAATTGAAGGTGGTGTGGAATATTTAGTAGTTTTAGGAACTACAGCAGAAACAGCAACATTAACTTCAGATGAAAAAGAATTGGTAATTCAAACAATTAAAGATGCAAATAAAGGACGAGTGCCTTTAGTTTTGGGTGTTGGAAGTAATAATACTGCTCAGGTTGTTGAAGAATTAAAAACTAGAGATTTTAGTGGTTTCACAGCAATACTGTCAGTCTCTCCCTATTATAATAAACCTACTCAAGAGGGAATATACCAACATTTCAAAGCTGTTGCAGAAGCTTCTCCGCTTCCAATTATAGTTTACAATGTGCCAGGAAGAACAGCTAGTAACATATTGCCAAGTACTGTTATTAGATTAGCAAAAGATTTTAAAAATATTATTGGTATCAAAGAAGCCGCTGGTGATATTGTACAGGCAATGAAGTTAATACAAAATAAACCAGAAGGATTCTTAGTGATTTCTGGAGATGATATGATTACATTGCCAATGGTATTAGCTGGTGGCGCAGGGGTTATATCGGTAATAGGAGAAGGTTTTCCAAAAGAATTCTCTGAAATGGTTCGTTTAGGTTTGAATAAAAGAGTAGATGAAGCATATAAGTTACATTATAAATTAGCAGATTCAATTGATATGATTTTTGAACAAGGTAATCCAGCCGGAATTAAAGAAGTATTTATGCATTTAGGTATTTCTGAAAACACCGTGCGTTTGCCATTAGTTAATGTTGATGAAAATCTTTCAGAAAGACTTCAAAAATTCATCAAAAATTTGAACTAAAAAAAACTTTTGTAATACTTAAAAATATATCTACCTTTGCGGTTGCTTTTTTGGTCAAGATCAAAGGGGAAAATTACCTAAATAAAATTATGACAAAATATATTTATATCTTTTTCAGCTTACTTGTATTGGCTTCATGTAGCGAATATCAAAGAGCATTAAAGTCTGATCAGGTTGACTTTAAAAACGAAGTTTTTTCCAAACTTTATGAGAAAGAAAAATATGCTAAAGCAATTCGTTTGTTCGAACAATATGCTACTTCAGTGAGAGGTAAATCGAATGCAGAAGATGTGTTTTACAAATATGCAAAAGCACTATACATAACAAAACAATACTATACTGCAGGTTATCAGTTTGAAAGTTTTGCAGCCAATTATCCGAAAAGTGTTCATGCTCAAGAAGCTGCTTTTTTAGGAGCAGATTGTTATGCTAAATTGTCTCCAATTTATAGTTTAGATCAAGTAGATACTTATAAAGCCTTAGAAAAATTACAAGCTTTTGCAGATAAATATCCTAATTCTGAATATTTGCCTAAAGCAAATGCTATTGTTAAAGAGTTGAATGAAAAACTTGAATTAAAGGCTTTTGAAATAGCAAAACAGTATTATACTACAGGTGAATATTTTCACAACTATAACACCGCAATCAAAGCTTTTGATAATTTTATCTTAGATTATCCTGGGACAAAATTTAGAGAAGATGCATTATTTTATAAATTTGGGTCTGCTTACCAAATGGCAATTTTATCGGTTCCTGCAAAAAAACAAGAAAGATTAAATGAAGCTAAAAATTTATACAATAGTTTAATAAAATATAAAGCAGATACTAAGTTTTTAGACCAAGCTAACAAAATGTTAGAAACAGTAGATAGAGAGTTAAAACAATATACAAATTAATCATTATCATGGATTTAAAGAAAACAAATGCTCCAGTAAACACAACAACTTACAATAAAACAATTATTGAAGAACCAACAGGAAATGTGTATGAAGCAATTACAATCATAGCAAGAAGAGCAAATCAAATTAATTCTGAAATTAAAAAAGAATTAATCGATAAGTTAGATGAATTTGCTACTTATAATGATAGTTTAGAAGAAATCTTTGAAAATAAAGAACAAATAGAAGTTTCTAAATTTTACGAAAAATTACCAAAGCCTCATGCTTTAGCTGTGCAAGAGTGGATGGATGGTAAAATCTATTACAAGACTTCAAAATAATCAAATTATTATAAACCATGTCTGTTTTAAGTGGTAAAAAAATCTTACTAGGTATTTCTGGTGGAATTGCCGCTTATAAAACTGCGTCTTTGGTTAGACTTTTTATAAAAGCAGGTGCGCATGTACAAGTAGTCATGACACCTGCTTCTAAAGATTTTGTAACACCTTTAACTTTAGCTACATTATCTAAAAATCCTGTATATTCCACATTTTATGATGATGTAAATGATGCCTCTAATATGCAAGAAGGGGTGTGGACAAATCATGTTGAATTGGCACTTTGGGCAGATTATATGTTAATAGCGCCAGCAACGGCAAATACGTTGTCTAAAATGGCAAATGGAACTTGCGATAATCTATTATTAGCTACTTATTTATCTGCAAAATGTCCTGTTTATTTTGCGCCAGCAATGGATTTAGATATGTATAAACACCAATCAACACTTGATAATTTTAAAAAATTAGAAAGTTTTGGAAATATTATAATTCCAGCAGAAAAAGGTGAATTGGCTAGCGGATTAAGTGGAGAAGGGCGATTGGCTGAGCCAGAAAATATTGTTTTGTTCATAGAAAAAGATATTGAAAGTAAGTTGCCATTGCGAGGTAAAAAAATACTAGTAACAGCAGGGCCTACTTATGAAGCAATCGATCCTGTCCGTTTTATTGGGAATCATTCTACAGGTAAAATGGGATTTGATATTGCAAAAGCTGCTGCTAGTAAAGGGGCACAAGTTATTTTGGTTACTGGGCCAACCTATTTGCAACTAGACCATCATTTAATTCAAGTAATTCGTGTTACTTCAGCAGAAGAAATGTATAAGGCTTGTCATCAATATTTTGATACGGTTGATGTTGCTGTTGCTGCAGCTGCAGTTGCAGATTATAAGCCAAAAAATGTTGCTTTACAAAAAATAAAGAAAACAGAAGATACGTTTACTATTGAATTAGAAAAGAATAAAGATATTTTATTATCTTTAGGTCAGATAAAAAAGCAACAATTTTTAATCGGATTTGCATTAGAAACTGAAAATGAAATAGAAAATGCAAAAGCAAAAATTGTTAAAAAAAATCTAGATTTAATAGTTTTAAATTCTCTGAATGATAAAGGCGCTGGATTTGGAAAACCAACCAACAAAGTTACTTTTATTGATAAAGATTTTACTATTTTTGAAAACGAATTAAAATCTAAAGAATTAGTGTCTGAAGATATAGTTAACCTAATTGTTAATAAATATGAAGTTTAAATTATTATATTTTATTTTATTTTTTGGAGCTTTTGTTAAAGCTCAAGAATTAAAAGCTACAGTAGTGGTTAATTATGATAAAATAACAAACGTAAATAATCAAATTTTTAAATCATTAGAAAAGCAATTTGCTGACTTCTTAAACAATACAAAATTTACAGATAAAGAGACTAAAATGAATGAGAAGATCAGTTGCTCGTTTTTTTTATTCATTAATTCTTTTAATAGTAATGAGTTTGAAGCTACTTTACAAATTACTTCTTCAAGACCCGTTTTTAATTCAAATTATACAACTCCTGTATTAAATTTAAATGATAAAGAAGTATCTTTTAGGTATGTTGAATCTGAAAACTTTGTATTTGATCAAAATTCATTTACTTCAAATTTACTTTCTTTAGGTGCTTTTTATGCTAATATAATTATTGGTAGTGATGCCGATACTTTTTCAAATAAAGGAGGTACAGATTATTTTGAAAGAGCTCTAAATATTGCTACCGTAGCTCAAACAAGTGGTTATCCTGGGTGGGTGCAAACTGGAAAAAAACAAAATAGATTCAATTTAATATCTGATTTAATGTCAAATACCTATGATGCGTATCGCGAATCGATGTATTTTTATCATATAAAAGGTTTAGATAATATGGCAACTGATGTTAAACAAGGAAAATTAAATATAATTCAATCTATAGATATTTTATATCAAATACATAAAGTTAGACCTAATTCTCTATTAGCACGTACTTTTTTTGATGCTAAAACTGATGAAATTGTGTCTGTTTTTACTGGTGGACCAGCAGTAGATTTGGCTGTTTTAACGGAAAACTTAAAATCTATTTCACCTCTTAATGGTTCTAAATGGAATAAAATAAGGTAATATGCTTTTATCTTTATCTGTTCAAAATTATGCTTTAATAGAGCATCTGGAGATTCATTTTTCTAACCAATTTTCTACAATTACAGGAGAAACTGGCGCAGGTAAATCCATTTTACTTGGCGCACTTGGTTTAATTATGGGTAATAGAGCTGATTTATCTTCATTAAAAGATAAAGAAAAAAAATGTATTGTTGAAGCGACTTTTCAAGTGGATAAATATAATTTAGAAAATTTATTTGCTGAAAATGAATTAGATTATGAAACCACAACAATAATAAGAAGAGAAATTTTGCCTTCAGGAAAGTCAAGAGCATTTGTAAATGATACCCCAACCAATTTAGCAGAAGTTCAAGTTTTAGCGGAGCATTTGTTAGATATTCATTCACAACACGAAACACGTGAACTGGAACAGCAAGACTATCAATTGTCTGTTTTAGATGCTATAGGTAATAATGCCAGTCTTCTCAAAGAATATACTGTTCAATTATCCAACTATAAACGAATAGGTAAGGCTCTTTCTGAACTTAAAGCTGAAAGTGAAACTAGTGTCAAAGAACAAGATTATAATTTGTTTTTATTTAATGAATTAGAACAAGTTGGTTTAAAAATTGATGAACAAAAAGAGCTGGAAGAAGAGCTAGAAAGTTTAAATAATGTTGAACTTATTAATGAATGTTTAAGTAAAATTGTTGCTTTTGCTAATGAAGAGCAAATTGGATTTATCGCAACAGTTAAAGAAGCTAAAAGTGCTTTAATTAAAATTGCTTCTTTTTCGAAAATTTATCACGATTTGTTCGAAAGATTGCAATCTGCATTAATTGAATTAGAAGATATAACCGAAACAAGTCAATTATTGGCAGAAAAAGTTGTTTTTGATCCAGAGCGACTCGCTTTTGTTTCATCTAGATTACAAACAATTTATGATTTGCAAAAAAAACATCAAGTAGCAACAATTGAAGAGCTTATAAAAATTCAAGATCATTTGTCTTCAAAACTTAATAGAGTAACTGATTTAAAAGATTCTATTTTAAAGTTAGAAGAAGAGTTGAAGGAGAAAGAAAATAGTCTTAATGAATTAGCTATCCAAATTCACAATAATAGAGAAGGAGCAATACCTCAATTTGTTGCTAAAGCAGAAAATATTTTAGCCGAGTTAGGTATGCCCAATGCGAAATTTCAATTTTCATTAGAAGTATCTGACGTTTATTTTTCAAATGGTAAAAACGTAATTGAATTACTATTTTCAGCAAATAAAGGAACAAATTTCGGGACAATAAAGAAAGTAGCTTCTGGAGGAGAAATGTCGAGAATCATGTTGGCAATAAAATCTATTTTAGCCGATTATACGAATTTACCAACCATAATTTTTGATGAAATTGATACAGGTGTATCGGGTGAAATTGCGCTAAAAATGGCTGAAATAATGAAAAGTATGAGTGAAAAAAGACAAGTGTTTGCTATAACGCATTTGCCTCAGATTGCTTCAAAAGGAAATCAGCATTATAAAGTATTTAAATACAGTGAGGGCGATACAACTCTTTCTAAAATAGTATCACTAACATTAGACGAAAGAGTTAAAGAAATTGCTGAAATGCTGTCCGGAAAAGAATATACAGAATCAGCAATTAATCATGCAAAAACATTATTAAATTAATAATTGTATTTTTGCTTTAAAATTGAACAACTAAACAAAACAAAGAATATGATTATCGAACCAAGAATGCGTGGATTTATATGTTTAACAGCTCATCCAGCTGGTTGTGCTCAAAATGTAAAAAATCAAATTGAATACGTAAAATCAAAAGGTAAAATTAATGGTGCAAAGAAAGTATTAGTAATTGGAGCTTCTACAGGGTTTGGATTAGCCTCTAGAATTACAAGTGCTTTTGGATGTGATGCTGCTACAATAGGAGTTTTTTTCGAAAAAGAACCAGCGCCCGGTAAAACAGCCACTCCAGGTTGGTATAATACAGCTGCTTTTGAAATTGAAGCAGAAAAAGCAGGTTTATATGCAAAAAGTATTAATGGTGATGCTTTTTCAGATGAAATAAAACAGCAAACAATTGACTTAATTAAAAAAGATTTAGGTCAAGTTGATTTAGTGATTTATAGTTTAGCTTCACCAGTTCGTATGCATCCTAAAACTGGGGTGTTACACCGTTCAACATTAAAACCAATTGGTGCTAAGTTTACAAATAAAACAGTTGATTTTCACACAGGTGTTGTTTCAGATGTAAGCATTGAACCAGCTACACAAGAAGATATCGATAATACCGTTGTGGTTATGGGTGGAGAAGATTGGTCAATGTGGATGGAAGCTATGAAAAACGCTGGAGTTTTAGCAGAAGGCGCAATGACTGTAGCTTATTCATATATAGGACCAGAGGTGACAGAAGCCGTTTATAGAAAAGGTACTATAGGAAGAGCTAAAGACCATTTAGAAGCTACAGCTTTTGAAATTACCAATGATTTAAAAGAAATAAATGGTAAAGCTTATGTTTCAGTTAATAAAGCTTTGGTAACACAAGCAAGTTCTGCAATCCCAGTTGTGCCGCTATATATGTCTTTATTGTTCAAAATAATGAAAAAAGATAACAGTCATGAAGGTTGTATCGAACAAATGGAACGTTTGTTCTCGGATAGATTGTTTAATGGATCTGAAATACCTACGGATGATAAAGGAAGAATCAGAATTGATGATTGGGAGATGAGACAACAATATCAAGATGAAATTGCCGAATTATGGAAATCTATTAGTACTGAAACATTAACGAATAATGGAGATTTAGAGGAATATAGAAATGGATTTTTAAATTTATTTGGATTTGGTTTCAAAGAAATTGATTACACAAAAGATACAAATGAAATGGTTATGATACCAAGTATCAAATAATTAACATAATTTATTATAATTGTGAAAAACCCGAAATAGTTTCGGGTTTTTTTGTTTTTCATCGAATAATTTTGTTTTTCATCGATAATTTTGTTAAGTGTCATTTATCTGTTTTTTATGTAAGATAAATTTAACTATTTTTACAAATGCTTAACAATTAAACCATTATTTATGAAAAAAATTACATTATGGTTATTCCTGCTTATAGTATTTGCTTCAAATGCTCAAATAGGTATAATTCAAAGTTTTCCAACGACTACCACTCCTGCTGGGTGGAATTTAGGAGCTGGATCACTTACTACAACACAATCCTGTGCGACTGCGGCCTGGAGAAAAAACAATTATAGTACTAGTACAACGGGAATATTAACTTCAGATACTCAGGTGTCAAATGGAGCTAATTTGACTATTTCATTTGATTATAAAGTTGTAGATTGGTCGGCAGCAACAACTGCTACTTCTCCATTTAATGGTACAATTACAACACAAGTGTCTTTAGATAATGGGGCTACTTGGACTTTAAGTGCAGGTGTAATTAATAATACAAATCACGTAGTAGCAAATACATGTGCAACCGTTACTTATGTTGTGCCTGGAGCTAGCGTGCCTGCTGGATCAAATGTTAAAATAAGATGGAATTGTGTATGGGGAACTTCAGGTGATTATTATGTTTATATTGATAATATCTCTGCAACTCAACCTACAACTACTCCGCCAAACTGTACAGTTTTATCATCTCCTGCAAATGGTGCGGTAAATGTTAGTAGCTCTACAATTACTTGGAACAGTGCTACTGGAATTCCAACAGGTTATAGATTAAACGTTGGAACTACACCTGGTGGTACTCAATTGTTAAATATGTTTGATGCTGGAAATGTTTTATCCTATAATTTAGGTGTATTAGCTCCTGGGACAACATATTATGTAACGGTTATTCCTTATAATGCCAATGGTGATGCAACTGGTTGTACAGAATCAAGTTTTACAACTTGTGGACCAAATACAGTTTATCCTTATATGGAACAATTTACTTCTTTTTTACCAAATAATTGTTGGTATAAAGCGGATAATGGTGATTTAACAGCAGGTCCTGCAACTTTTGTTGGAAGTAATTGGACACAAGATCAATATTTAAATACGGGTACTACTTTAAACTCGTTTAAATATAATATGTACACTACTGGAGATAATGATTGGGTAATCACTCAAGAATTTTCTATACCTACAACTGGATATGAATTAAAATATGATGCTGCTTTAACACAGTGGAATAGTACAACAGCACCAACTACTCCATGGGATGCTGGTGATGCTGTTGAAGTTTTGATTTCAAATGGATTAACAAATTGGACAGTTTTAAGAACTTTTGATAATGCAAATACTCCACCTGCGTCAGGTTTAAGTTATGTAGAAGATCTAGATGCTTATGCTGGTCAAACGGTAAGATTTGCATTTAGAGCAGTTACAGCTGCAACTGATGGTGGTGACGATACGGATTTCTTTGTTGATTATATTAATGTAAGATTATCTCCAACTTGTCCTGATCAAACAGGATTAATAGTTGGCACCGTAACAGCAACTACAGTTGATTTTTCTTGGGATGATACATCTGGAGCTGGTGCAGTTGGATATGAATATGCTGTTACTACCTCTGCAACACCTCCTGCTTCTGGAACTGCAATAGCAACAACATTTAATTCTGTTTCAAGTTTAGCGCCTCAAACACTTTATTATATTCATGTACGTTCTGTATGTTCAGGTGGTTTGTATGGTAATTGGACTACAGCTTCATTTACAACTTTATGTGCTTCAATTACAACTTTACCTTGGACAGAAGGTTTTGAAGGATTAACTACGGTTGGAACAACGAATTTTCCTTCTTGTTGGTCTAAAGAAAATGGAGGATGGGAATCAAGAAATTCAAATGATACTTTTAGTACAGCTAGAACGGGAACTAAATTTATCAGAAATGCATGGTCTGCAACTAATGAATATATTTGGACTCCAGGGTTTGATTTAGTAGCAGGTACTTCTTATGATTTCTCTTCTTTTATTCAAGGAGATAATGCAGATTCATGGGTGGTTGATTATTTTGTGAATACAGTTCAAAATTCAACGGGCGCAACTCCAATTGGTACAACTTATAATGTACCTGGAACAAATTCTGGATATGCTGCTCAATCGTATAATAAAGTTGCTGCAACTTTTGTGCCTTCAACTTCAGGTACTTATTATTTTGCAGTTAGAGTTAATGAAGCAACTGGAAATCCATGGTATGTTTCATTTGATGATTTTAAATTAGAAATTACACCAACATGTTTAGAGCCCGTAAATTTAACTTCATCGAATGTTACTGCAACGGGTGCTGATTTATCATGGGATGCAATGGTTGGTTCTGTAGGTTACGAATATGTAGTTACAACATCTGCAACTCCACCTGCTTCTGGAACAGCAACAACAAATACTTTTGCACAACCTACAGGTTTAACACCTCAAACGGTTTATTATTTACATGTAAGAACAGATTGTGGATCTGGAGCTTATTCTACATGGGCAACGTATACATTTACTACTGCTTGTGCACCGATTACGACTTTGCCATGGACTGAAGGATTTGAAGGATTAACAACAGTTGGAGCAAATAATTTCCCATCTTGTTGGTATAAAGAAAATGGAGGTTGGGAATCTAGAAATTCAAATGATACTTTCAGTACTTCAAATACAGGAACTAAATTTATTAGAGATGCATGGTCAGCAACAAATGAATATATGTGGACACCTGGTTTTGATTTAGTAGCAGGTACTTCTTATGATTTCTCTTCATTCATTCAAGGAGATAATGGAAATTCATGGGTAGTTGATTATTTCGTAAATACAGCACAAAATTCAACAGGAGCAACGCAAATTGGAACTACTTATAATGTGCCAGGAACAGGAACTACTTATGCAGCACAAGCTTACAATAAAGTAACAGCTACATTTGTTCCAGCTACTTCAGGAACTTATTATTTTGCAGTTAGAGTAAATGAATCTACGGGTAATCCTTGGTATGTTTCTTTTGATGATTTTGAATTAAAATTAACACCAGCAACACCTCCGTCTTGTGCGACTGGCTTAACAGCAACACCTGATGCAACTTGTGGAAATTTTGCTTCTACTTTATCTTGGACAGCAGAACCACTTGCTACTGGATATTATGTTACCATCGGAACAACTTCTGGAGGTTCTGATATTGCGAATGCAGTGCCTGTAAGTGTTACATCTTATAGCTTCTCAGGATTAAATAATACTCAGTATTTTTGGAAAGTTGTGCCTTACAATGGTGCAGGAAGTGCAACGGGTTGTGCAGAACAATCGTTTACTACAGCTGTTAATGGATGTTATTGTTCATCAGTTCCATCTTCTGTGGATAATTTAGGTATTACAAATGTAGTTTTAGGTGCAACGCCATATACGATTGCTCCGGTTACTTATGTAGATAATACTGCTACACCTGAAATTATCGCTCCTGGTGCTACAGCAAATTTACAATTGACTTTCTCAACAGGTTATACTTATGATATAAATGTATGGATTGATTTTAATAATGATTTTGATTTTGATGATGCTGGAGAGTTAGTAAAAACGGGTATCGCATGTACAAATGTTGAGCCAAATACGGTAGATGCTTCATTTACAATGCCTCTAACAGCTCCTTCAGGACCACATAGAATGAGAATTGGTTCAGCAGACTTTGGACAAGTTCCTCCTGCACCTTGTTATAATGGTTCGTATGGTGTAACATTAGACTTTACAGTTGATACTTCATTAGCAACTTCAAGTTTTGATTTAAGTAATTTTGTTGCTTATCCAAACCCAGTAAAAGATGTATTGAATTTATCATATTCAACAGCAATTACAAATGTAAAAGTGACTAATTTATTAGGACAACAAGTAATGACTAAGAATGTAAATGATACTAATGTTCAAGTAAACATGTCTGATTTATCAGCAGGTGCTTACATTGTAACCATTTCTTCTGGAGATATGATTCATACAATTAAAGTTGTTAAACAATAATTAACTTTAATACTATATTGATTAAAGGTTCCACATTTGTGGGGCCTTTTTTGTTTTAAATATTTAATAATTTTACAAAAATGTTATAAATCTTTATAAAGTTACTAGTTTGTAATTTTTTTCTTTTTATTTAATCAATGTTATGTAGATTTTTTTTCTGGATTACTTTTATGTTAATAAATTAATTATTTACTTTACAGTTAATTAACAATAATTAAATCATAATGAAAAAAATTACTTTTTGGATGTTTGCTATTCTAATATGTGGGTTGTCCTTTGCTCAGACAACTGTCACTATTGGAACGGGTACTACTTCAGCTTCCGGAACAAATGGGACTCCTATTTATAGGTCCAGTTCTACAAGCACCTTTCATTTTTCGCAAAGTGTGCAATTGCTTACTGCTGCAGATTTAAGTGCTGCTGGTATTACCGCAGGTTCTACAATTACAAAGATTGCATATTACAAAAATGATGCAAATGTTTTGTCTGGAACTAATACAGCGACTTTAAATCTTTACATGAAAAATTCAAGTGCAACGTCTTTAGTTACGACTCAAAATTTTGCTACTTGGATTTCAGGAGCAACCAATGTTTACAATAACACGGCTTTGAATAATGCTTCTTTTCCTGCTGCAGCTGGATGGGTTGAATTTACATTTTCAACACCATTTATTTACACAGGTGGAGCAATTGAAACGGCTATTAATTGGCAATTAACCCCTACTGCTTCTCCATATTCTTCTGGAAGCTTTTCTTGGATGTATACAACAGTTACTGGTGCTCAAGCAGTTGGTACATCAAACAGTGCTGCAATTACGGGTAATTTATCTTCAAGTCAAACTAGAATTTACAATACGCAATTAACTTATACTAATTCTCCTTGTTCAGGTACACCTGCTCCAGGAAATACAATTGCATCAACTTCTACACCATGTTTCGGTTCCTCAGTTGTTTTATCTTTACAAAACCCTACAATTGGAACGGGTGTTACTTATCAATGGTATTTAAATGGTTTACCTATTTCGGGTGCTAATTCAGCAACTTATACAGTTCCTTCTGTAACTGCTTCTGATACGTATTATTGTGAAGTTACTTGTTCTGGAAATACAACAGCTTCCACATCTTTATTGGTAAGTCCAAGTATTTTAACGGCACCAGTGACTGAACCTTTTGCTACTTTTTTACCTTCATGTTGGACAAATATGTTTGGTGGAGATTTAACTACGGGTCCAACAGCATCAACTGGTTCTGGTTGGGTTGTAGATGGTTTCGCTAATGTAGGGACAACAGGTGCAATTCGTAATGAAATATTTACAACAGGAGCAAATGATTGGGTGGTTTCACCAGTAATTAACATTCCTGCTTCAGGATATGAATTAAAATTTGATGCAGCGGCTACACAGTGGGCTTCTACTACTTCTCCTACAACGCCATGGGAATCTGATGATTACATTGAAGTTTTAGTGGCAACTGGTGGTTCTACTACTAACTGGACGCCATTATTTACATATAATGACACCAACCAGCCTTCAAATACTGGTTCACCAAATATTATAGATTTAGATGCTTATGCAGGACAAAATGTCCGTTTTGCATTTCATGCTGTAGAAGGAGCGACAAATGGTTTAGCAGATATTGATTTTTCAATTGATAATTTTGAAGTTAGATTATCACCTGCATGTCCTGATCAAACAGGATTAGTATTAGGGAATGTTACAGCCTATACAGTTGATGCTTCTTGGACAGATTTATCAGGTTCTGGAGCTGTAGCTTATGAATATGCAGTAACTACTTCTGCAACACCTCCTGCTTCAGGAACTGTTATTGCTACATCTTTTGTACAAGCAACAGGATTATTACCTCAAACGGTTTATTATTTCCATGTTAGAGCAAATTGTGCTGGTTCTACTTATGGAAATTGGATAACAGGTACGTTTACTACTGCATGTGCGCCTGTAACAACGTTCCCTGTATTAGAACCATTTGCTACTTTTTTACCTTCTTGTTGGATTAAAGGTGATAATGGAGATTTAACAGCTGGTCCAGCTACTTTTGGTAATAATTCATGGAAAGCCGATGGATTTGCAAATGTTGGAACTACAGGATCGATTGCTTATAATCATTACACAACAGGAGCAAATGATTGGATTATCTCTCCTGAATATTCAATTCCAACTTCAGGATATGAATTAAAATTTGATGCTGCTTTAACACAATGGAATGGTACAACAGCTCCAACAACTGCATGGGATGCAGGTGATGTGGTGGAAGTACTAGTTTCAAATGGATTAGCGAATTGGTCAGTTATTTATACTTTTGATAATGCTAATACTCCAGCTGCAACTGGTTCACCTTATGTGTTTGATTTAGATGCTTATGCAGGTCAAACCGTAAGATTTGCATATAGAGTTGTATCAGGAGCTACTGACGGTACTGATGATACAGACTTCTTTGTTGATAATTTCCAAATTAGACTTTCGCCTACATGTCCTGATCAAACTGGGTTAGTAATTGGTACAATTACTGCAACTACAGTAGATGCTTCTTGGGATGACTTGAGTGGATCGGGAGCAATTGGTTATGAATATGCAGTTACAACTTCTGCAACACCGCCAGCTTCAGGCACTTCAATTGCAACTACTTTTGTACAAGCAACTGCTTTAACTCCTCAAACAGTATATTATGTTCATGTAAGACCACTTTGTTCTGGTGCAGTTTATGGAAATTGGATTACTTCTACTTTTACAACGGCTTGTGCCCCAATTACTACATTACCTTGGACTGAAGGATTTGAAGGATTAACTACAGTTGGTACAACTAATTTCCCTTCATGTTGGTTTAAACAAAATGGAGGATGGGAATCTAGAAATTCAAATGATACTTACAGTACTTCAAATACAGGAACTAAATTTATTAGAAATCCTTGGTCTGCAACAAATGAATTTATTTGGACTCCAGGATTTGATTTAGTTGCAGGAACTTCTTATGATTTCTCTTCATTCATTCAAGGAGATAATGGTACTACTTGGGTTGTAGATTATTTTGTGAATTCAGCACAAAATTCAACAGGAGCAACGCAAATTGGAACTACTTATAATGTACCTGGAACAGGAACTACTTATGCAGCTCAAGCTTATAATAAAGTTACTGCAACATTTGTACCAGCTACTTCAGGAACTTATTATTTTGCAGTTAGAGTAAATGAATCTACGGGTAATCCTTGGTATGTTTCTTTTGATGATTTTGAATTAAAATTAACACCAGCAACACCTCCGTCTTGTGCTACTGGCTTAACAGCAACACCTGATGCAACTTGTGGAAATTTTGCTTCTACTTTATCTTGGACAGCAGAACCACTTGCTACTGGATATTATGTTACCATCGGAACAACTTCTGGAGGTTCTGATATTGCGAATGCAGTGCCTGTAAGTGTTACATCTTATAGCTTCTCAGGATTAAATAATACTCAGTATTTTTGGAAAGTTGTGCCTTACAATGGTGCAGGAAGTGCAACGGGTTGTACTGAACAATCATTTACAACAGCTGTTAATGGATGTTATTGTGTATCTGTTCCTTCTTCTTTGGATAATTCAGGAATTACAAATGTAGTTTTAGGTGCAACTCCATATACGATTACTCCGGTTACTTATGTAAATAATACTGCTACACCTGAAATTATCGCTCCTGGTGCTACAGCAAATTTACAATTGACTTTCTCAACAGGTTATACTTATGATATAAATGTTTGGATTGACTTCAATAATGATTTTGATTTTGATGATGCTGGAGAGTTAGTAAAAACGGGTATTGCTTGTACTAATGTTCAACCGAATACAGTAGATGCTTCATTTACTATGCCTCTAACAGCTCCTTCAGGACCACATAGAATGAGAATTGGTACTGCAGATTCTGGACAAGTTCCTCCTGCACCTTGTTATAATGGTTCGTATGGTGTAACATTAGACTTTACAGTTGATACTTCATTAGCAACTTCAAGTTTTGATTTAAGTAATTTTGTTGCTTATCCAAACCCAGTAAAAGATGTATTGAATTTATCATATTCAACAGCAATTACAAATGTAAAAGTGACTAATTTATTAGGACAACAAGTAATGACTAAGAATGTAAATGATACTAATGTTCAAGTAAACATGTCTGATTTGTCAGCAGGTGCTTACATTGTAACAATTTCTTCTGGAGATATGATTCATACAATTAAAGTTGTTAAACAATAATATAATTTAAATTATATTCTTAAAGTCCCGATGAATAATCGGGACTTTTTTTGTTTTTATTATTTATCTTTGCGAAAAAAAAATGTATTTTTCTTTAATTATTCCTGTTTATAATAGACCCGACGAGATTGATGAATTATTAGAAAGTTTAGTATGCCAAACTTTCAAAGAAAATTATGAAATAGTGATAATTGAAGACGGTTCTTCAATAGATTGTAAATTAATTGTAGAAAAATATACTTCGTTGTCTATTAGTTATTATTACAAGGCAAATACTGGGCCTGGTGATTCACGAAACTTTGGAATGCGTGTAGCTAAAGGAGATTATTTTATTGTTCTAGATTCGGATTGTATTATTCCTTCAGATTATTTAGAAAAGGTAAAGCGTTCATTAGATAGTGAATATGTGGATTGTTTCGGTGGTCCTGATAAAGCGTTGGATAGTTTTTTGGATATTCAAAAAGCTATTAATTTTACTATGACTTCTTTTTTAACTACCGGTGGAATTAGAGGAGGAAGTGAAAAAATAGGAAAATTTCAACCCAGAAGTTTTAATATGGGGATTTCTAAAAAAGCTTTTGAAGTTTCTGAAGGTTTTGGAAATATTCATCCTGGAGAAGACCCCGATTTATCGATTAGACTTTGGAAGGCCGGATTTCAAACGAAGCTAATATCCGAAGCATATGTATTTCATAAGCGAAGAATTGATTGGAATAAATTTTACATTCAAGTCAATAAATTTGGTTTAGCACGACCAATATTAAATAAATGGTACCCAGAATATGCTAAAATTACATTTTGGTTTCCTACGTTGTTTATGTTAGGATTTTTAGGTTCATTATTGCTAACTTTTTTTAAAGTTCCCTATTTTATTTATTTATTTGGATGTTATTTTTTAATCTTGGGGATAGTGTCTACCATTCAAAATAAAAGTATTAAAATTGGATATTATTCAATAATAGCTGCAATTATTCAATTTTATGGCTATGGTAAAGGTTTTTTAAATTCTTACATTCAAGTGCATTTATTAAATAAAGAACCTGAACTTGCTTTTCCAAAAATGTTTTTTAAAAAATAAGCATGACTAAAATAATTGGATTAACAGGCGGAATTGGAAGTGGAAAAACTACGGTCGCAAACTTTTTTAAAGAAAAAGGGGTTCCAGTTTATATTGCTGATGATGAAGCAAAAAAGATAATGGACTATAACGAAGTAATCGCCGAGGTTCAACAATTATTTGAAGAAAAAGTTATTGATAATTTCGGAAAATTAGATCGTAAAAAAATTAGTCAAATTGTATTTCATAATAAAGAAAAATTAAATGCATTAAACGCACTGATTCATCCTAAAGTAAAAGCTCATTTTAATACTTGGTTAGAAAAACACGCATCGTTTTCATTTGTAATAAAAGAAGTAGCCATTTTATTTGAAACAAATGGTCATTTGTATTGTGACGCTACAATTTTAGTAACAGCTCCAATTGAAATTCGAGTGGAAAGAGTAATGAAGAGAGATCATAAAACTAGGGAAGAAGTGCTTCAAGTGATTAATAATCAAATGCCTGAAGAAGAAAAAATAAAATTAGCTACTTATGTAGTTGAAAATGAAAAATTAGAAAAAACGCACAAACAAGTCGAAATTATACTTCAAAAATTAAAATTTCTTTAAAAATTAACATAAATGTTAATGTTTGGTTAATCTTCTTAACACTTCCATTTTAGGTTGTAATTTTGTAAGAGATGAATAAAACCAAGTTTCGAATATTAGTTTTTTTAATGAGTATTTCCATGATTGGAATTATTATAGTTCAATTGTATTGGATTAATAGCTCATTTATTAAAAATGACGAACAATTTAAACATCATACTCAACAAGTTCTTAATAATGTTGCAAAAAAACTGGATGATAAAGAGGTAATGGATTTTTATAAACGTTATTTTCAAATCAAAGATAGTTTAGGTAGAGAACCAAAAAGAGAACAATTGAGGAAAATTTATTTTTATGATAAAGATTCAAAAACCAATGAAACGGTAATCTATACAAATACAATAATTCCTGAAGATTATGGTATTGATGGTTCTTTTTTTGATAAAAGCGCCTATCCTATAGGTATCAAAAATTATATTTCAAAAAGAAAAACTGAAGTTTATAAAAATAATTCTTTAGATGGTACTACTTCTTCTATCAAATCAAAACCTGATGTAACAATTGAAAAATCCGGAAATTTAGAAGTTTTAGATCGAGTTCAATTTTACGTTGCCTTTAGAGATATTGTATCACAAAGACCAATTCATAGAAGACTTTCAGCAAATTTGCTACAAAGTATATTAAGTTTTGAATTGAATAAAGCAGGTATTAAAACACCTTTTGAATACGCCGTTTATAGCAACGGATTAGCCACTAAAATTAAATCGGAAGAGTTTAGATTAGATAAATGCACCACTTATGGAATGCCTATATTAATGGATGCTGACGGGAATTCTAAGTACGAATTATTAGTTCGATTTCCCAATAAAACTAATTATGTGTTTTCGGAATTGGTTCCTATGACAATTTTATCACTACTTTTCACGTTAATTATTATATTAACCTACAGTAGTGCTTTAAAACAATTAATAACTCAAAAACAAATTTCTGAAATCAAAACAGATTTCATTAATAATATGACGCATGAGTTTAAAACACCAATTGCAACTATCAATTTAGCATTAGATGCCATAAGAAATCCAAAAATCATTGAAGATAAGGAAAAGGTTCAAAAATATCTTCAAATGATTAAAGATGAAAACAAACGAATGCATGCTCAAGTTGAAAATGTATTGAGAATTTCAAAATTAGAACGAAACGAATTAGAAATTAATAAAGAACCTCACCAAGTTGATGAATTCATAGAAGACGCTATTGATCATGTGAGTTTAATATTAGAAGATAAAGAAGGAATAATAAATACTCATTTTAATGCAACACGAAATACTGTGCTTTTAAATGATGTCCATTTTACAAATGTTTTGGTTAATATTTTAGATAATGCAATGAAATATTCAATTGATAAACCTGTAATTAATGTGTTTACTGAGAATATTAAAGATTATATTTTAATTAAAATTCAAGACAACGGTATAGGAATGTCAAAAGTTGCTCAGAAAAAAGTTTTTGATAAATTTTTTAGAGAGCATACAGGTGATTTACACAATGTTAAAGGACACGGTTTGGGGTTGGCATATGTTAAACAAATTGTTGATGATCATAATGGTCAGATTTTTGTAGAGAGTGAAAAAGGAAAAGGAAGTACATTTATAATAAAATTGCCATTAATTAATTAGTTATGGAAGCAAAAAAGATATTATTAGTAGAAGACGATCCAAATTTTGGTTCAGTTTTAAGAGATTATTTAGTAATTAATGATTTTGAAGTTACTCTTGCCAAAAATGGTATGGAGGGATTTGAAAAATTTAAAAAAGGAACATTTGATTTATGTATTCTTGATGTAATGATGCCTTATAAAGATGGGTACACGTTAGCAAGAGAAATAAGAGAAAAAAATCAAGAAGTTCCTATCATTTTCTTAACAGCAAAAACATTGAAAGAAGATGTTTTAAAAGGTTATAAAGTGGGGGCAGATGATTATTTGAACAAACCTTTTGATTCTGAAGTTTTATTGATGAAAATAAAAGCAATCATGCAAAGAAAAGCTTCAGAGACTAAACCGGATTCAAACGTATTCGAATTTGAAATTGGTAAATTTCACTTAAATTCTAAATTAAGATTTTTATCATATGGTACTGAGGAACCTGTGAAATTGTCTCCAAAAGAATCTGAATTGTTAAAAATGTTAGCTTTACACGTTAATGATTTAATGCCAAGAGAGTTAGCTTTAACAAAAATTTGGAGAGACGATAATTATTTTACATCACGTAGTATGGATGTGTATATCGCTAAATTAAGAAAATATCTTAAAAGAGATGAAAGAGTTGAAATCTTAAATATTCATGGTGAAGGCTTTAGATTAGTAATCAATTCATAAATAAAAAAAAAGGAACTATAAAGTTCCTTTTTTTATTTAAATAGATCCATACCCGGTATGTTTGGCATGCCTTCTTTAGCAACCGCAGCTAATTCAGCTTCATTTATATTTGTTGCCTTAGTGATTATTTTATTTAACGTAGTAATTAAATAATCTTCAAGCATTTCCTTATCTTGAAGTAGTTCATCAGCAATGTGTAAGTTCTTAATTTCACGATTTGCAGTCATAGTTATTTCTAATAAGCCATCGCTGCTTTTTTCATCTACTAAAACCGAATTTAATCTTTGTTTTGTCGCTTCAATTTTTTGTTGGGTTTCTTTAATTTTGCCCATCATTCCCATAATGTCTCCAAACATAGTTTAAAAATTATAATTGTTTAATATAAGTACTTCTTTTTTTATGAATTGTAGGATTAAAATGCTTCCATAGATTATGAATGGCATGGTTTTCTTCTAATTCTGGAGTTCTAATGCATGTTTCTATGCCATTTTTCTTAAATGTTTTAGCATATTCATCAAATACAATAGCTGTAATACCTTTACTTTGGTATTCTGGTAAAACACCTATTAAATAAAAAACAGCAGTTTTGTTGTTTTTTCTTGCTTTTAATAAATGGTAAAACCCAAATGGAAATAATTTACCTCTTGCTTTAATTAATGCTTCTGAAAAATCAGGCATAACTATGCTGAAAGAAACTAAATTGCCATTCTTGTCTTCAATAAATTTTATATACTCTGGATTAATTAATCCAATATATTTCTTTTTAAAATATTCAATTTGTGTTGCGTTAACTGCAACAAATGATTGTAATTTTGAATAAGTAGAATTAAACAACTCAAACATTTTATCAACATAAGGCATAATGTCTTTTGAGTTGGTAAAGTTTATAGGTTTCAACTCATATCTTTGTTTTAAAACATTTGCAATTTTTTCAAAAGGAGCAATGTCTACGTTTTTGAAAGGAAATTTACTTTCAATATATTTTTTTTCTTCAACAAAACCTAATTGTTCAAAATGATCTTTATAATAAGGATGATTGTACCATGTAATCATTAAACCTTGTTGGTCAAATCCTTCAGTTAAAACACCAACTTTGTCTAAATTTGAAAAGCCTAAGGGACCTTCCATGTTTTCCATTTTATGTTCACGACCAAATGCTTCAACTTTGGACAATAATGCTTTTGTAACTTCAACATCATCAATGACATCGAACCATCCAAAACGTACTTTCTTTTTGCCTAATTGATTAACTTCATCCCAATTAATAATGGCTACAGTTTTGCCTACAATTTTTCCATCTTTATAAGCTAAATAAAAATGAGCATCTGCCGACTTAAATGCTGGGTTTTTAGATTTATCAAATGTCTCAAGCTCATCATTAATCAAAGGTGGAACCCAATAAGGATTGTCTTTATATAATTCAAATGAAAAATTTATAAATTCTTTTAATTCTTTTTTGCTGAAAATTTCTTTTACCTCTATCATTTTATTCTACTGAATCTTTTCTCTTATTTTTTTCGGCTTTTTTGTCCATTTTTTTGTCCATTTTACTTTGTGTTCCTGGTTTAGCCATTTTCACTTCTTGATAGTTTTTAATAAAACGCCAAGTTAAACCAATTCCTCCGTAAAATATTCCTGGTGTTGACTTAATATTTGTTCCAAAAGAAGCATCAATTTGCATGTCTTTTTTGAATAAATAAGCAGCGCCTAATCGGAAAATACCGTCGCTGTAATACTTACCATTATAGCCTTGATTTTCTATAAATGCAGACCAATTTTGATTAATACCTCTAGTTAGTGTTAATACATAATCGATACTTGCATAATCTGTTCCAATTTTATTATATGCTAAATTGGTAACTAATACCCATCTGGTTCCAAAGTGATTTTGTGCTATAATCATGGCTCTTGGACTTACAGTTGATTCTAGTTCAGGTCCATAACTAAAATAATTATTCTTGTCTAAATTGAAACTAGCTCCTGCATAGCCCGCAAGAGCTGGTATAAATTGACGCCATTTAAATCTGTGATTTGCTTTCCAACTGTATAAATTTGGTTTTTCTTCATAATTTTTAAATGGATCATAAAATAAATATTTTACACCAATAACTGCATTTTTTATTGCACTTCTGTTTGTTTCTATATTATAAGCAGTGAAATTGTCTTTTTGATATTGAATTTCACCAATAACTTCAAGTTCTTCTTTCCAAACGCCATAACGTAAAGCTAATTCTCCATTAAATCCTTTTGCTTGATAATTTAAAAGATTATGTTTTTCTGAAACGTAATTTACTCCAGTTTCAGCTTGAATTATTTTTTTTCCAACAGCAAATGCCATCATTGATTTACCAGGTCTATTGGAGTTTACTTCATCCGTAAACTGTGCTTTTCCTACAAATGCACTAAAAAGTGTTGCAGTTAGTAGTATTCTTTTTAATTGCATCATATCTTCAGAAATTTTGCTAAATGGTTATAGTTTTCAAATGTAAAATATTTTATAATTATTTTAAGTATGTTGTGAAATATTTATTCTTATTTTTGAAAAAAATAGTAGAATGGATACGGCAAGTTTACAAGGATTAATCAAAACGTTATTTTATATTCTTTTGTTCTATTACTTGTTTAAATTTTTAATGCGATTATTAGCGCCTTATTTGGTGCAACAAATGGCAAAAAAAGCAGAAGAACATATTAAGAAACAATTTGATCAGCAACAACAAAATTATCACACACATAATCAAAATCAAACGCAAACTGAATCAAAAAAGGCTACTCCAAAACCGACAAAACAGGTAGGTGAGTACATTGATTTTGAAGAAGTGGAATAAATTGCTCCGTATTATCGGAGTTTTTTTATTTTTGTACATTATTTAATCCAAAACAAAGAAATGAAGAACTTAAATAAGTTTGCCCCGCATTTGTATGCATTAATTGGTTTTATTGCAATTGCATTAATTTATTTTTATCCAACTTTACAAGGAAAACAAATTTTTCAGTCCGATATTGCTCAATATACCGGAATGGCTAAAGAACAAATCGACTTTAGAAAGGAATATAAGGAAGAACCGTATTGGACTAATAGTGCTTTTGGTGGGATGCCAACCTATCAATTAGGAGCTAAATATCCTAATAACTATATAAAAGACTTAGATAGTGTTTTACGTTTTTTACCTAGACCGGCCGATTATTTGTTTTTATATTTTTTAGGATTTTATGTCTTAATGTTAAGCTTGAAAATGAAGCCATTAAAAGCTTTTTTTGGTGCTTTAGCTTTTGGATTTTCAACGTATTTGATCATTATTTTAGGTGTTGGACATAATGCGAAAGCACATGCTATTGCTTATATGCCGTTATTGTTAGCAGGTGTTTTATGGGTTTTCCAAAAAAGATATGTTTTAGGAGGAATTGTAACCATGCTAGCCGCTGCTTTGGAAATTCAGGCAAATCACTTCCAGATGACCTATTATTTCTTGTTTTTATTGTTAATTATTGGAGGCTATTATTTCATTGAAATTATAAAAGAAAAAGATTTTAAACATTTAACTAAAGTGTTAGGTGTATTTGCAATTGGTGCAATTTTAGCAGTAGGAGCAAACGCAACCAATTTATTAGCCACTTCAGAATATGCTAAGTATTCAACACGAAGTAATAGTGAATTGTCTTTTGATGCAGAGGGCAAGAAAAAAATCGATGATAACGCCATGAGCTATGAATATATAACCGAATACAGTTATGGTATTGGCGAAAGTTTAAATTTAATTGCTCCAAAATTGTTTGGTGGTTCAAATTCAGAAGATTTAGGTCCGGATTCATCGATGTACCAATTTATTGTAGCACAAAATGTTCCTGAAAGTGAAGCTGTAAATTTGGTTAAACACATGCCAACTTATTGGGGAGAACAGCCTATTGTTGCCGCTCCTGCTTATATTGGAATAGTAGTTTTCTTTTTGGCAATACTTGCATTGTTTGTTGAAAAACGGAAAATTAAATATGCATTGGCAGTGGGTGTGGTGTTTTCATTGGCTCTTTCATGGGGTAAACATTTTGCTCCTTTAACCGATTTCTTCATCAATTATGTACCTATGTACAATAAATTTAGAGCGGTTTCATCCATTCAAGTTTTATTAGAATTGTGCATGCCTGTTTTAGCTATTTTAGGATTATCTGCATTTGTGAATAGTGATGAAACTGAGCGCGGCAAATCATTGTTATATGCAGGTGGAATTGTAGCGGGAATTTTAGTAGTGTTATTGTTGTTGAGCGGATCATTCTCATTTACAAGTTTAAATGATGAGTTTTATGCGAAACAATATGGAGCTAATTTTATGGATGTATTGAAAGAAGATAGAAAAGCTATGTATTTCTCAACAATTTATCGTTCCTTAGGGTTTCTAGCGGTTGCTTTTGCAGTTCTGTTTTTCTATACTAAAAAGACATTTTCACAATTCAATACCGTACTTTTAGTTGGTTTAGTAATGGTTTTCGATTTGTTCTTTGTAGCTAAAAATTACGTAAAAGCGGAAGATTTTGTATCGAAATCACAAATTGAACGTCCTTTTGAAGAAACAGAAGCCGATAAACGAATTCTTGAAGATAAATCACATTTTAGAGTTTTCGAAATGGATGGAAATATGAACAGTGCTCGTGCTTCTTTCTTCCATAAATCAATTGGCGGTTATCATGCAGCCAAGCCAAAAAAAATGCAGGAGTTGTTTGATTACCAAATCGCTAAGAATAATATTGAAGTATTGAATATGTTGAATACAAAATATGTGATTCAAACGAATGAACAAGGAGCGCCAATGGCCTTGCAAAATCCGAATGCCAATGGAAATGCTTGGTTTGTCTCAAAACTAAAATTTGTGAATTCAGCAGATGAAGAAATGAAAGCTTTAAATTCTTTAAAAACGAAGGATGAAGCTACATTGTCAAAAAAGGAAAACAAAGATGTAACGATAGCCGCAACTTTTACGAAAGATTCAACTGCTACCATAAATTTAGAAACTTATAAACCTAATTATTTGAAGTATGTATCAACTAATTCAAACGCTGGTTTTGGGGTGTTTTCTGAAATTTATTACCCAAAAGGTTGGATAGCTACAATTGATGGAAAAGAAGCAACAATCTTAAATGTGAATTATGTTTTAAGAGGATTGCAAATTCCAGCTGGGAAACATACTATTGAATTTAAATTTGAACCTGAAGTAGTGAAAACAGGGGGAATGATTGCATTAATTAGCTCTGTTTTAATGTTGGGTGTAATTGGATTAGGTATTTTTTATTGGAGAAAGAAAACTCAGCAAGTTGCTCAATAATTTGTAATGCTATAAAATGACAAAATCTGAAAAAGAACATATCATTGAGATGCAATCTTTATCCTATTTTGAAAGGTTAGAGCGATTAATGAAATTAATTGAAATATCCTATGCTTTAAAAACTGCAAAAATTATTAAAATTAAGAAATAATGATACCTGAAGTTTTTGAGATTTGGAAAAATTTTGATTTTGAAAAATTAGAATATATTATTATTGGAGGTTTTGCTGTCAATATCTATGGGTATAATAGAAATACAGGTGATATGGATGTTTTTTTCAAAGATACCTTAGAAAATCGTTTAAAACTTAATAAAGCGCTTAAAGCATCAAAATTAATTGAATTTCCAAATGTTGAAACGATGCAATTTATTCCCGGATATACAGATGTAAATATTGGTTTTGGAATGCGATTAGACTTAATGACAAGTGTAAAAGGACTTGAAGATATCTCTTTTGATGAGTTGTTAAATAACGCAACAGTTGTTGAAATTGCTGGGGTGAAAGTTAATTTTATTGATTATGAAAATTTAATTAAATCTAAATTTGCAGCTAATCGGACTAAAGACATTTTAGATATTGAAGAATTAAATAAAGTCAATTCAAAAGAAAATAAATTAGATTAGTTATTTTGGAAAGTCCAACAAAAAAAGTTTTAATCGTTTGTTATTACTGGCCACCTGCAGGAGGTCCGGGCGTGCAGCGTTGGTTAAAATTTGTGAAATATTTGCCCGATTTTGGAATTCAACCCATTGTTTACATTCCAGAAAATCCCAACTATCCTTTATTGGATGAAAAATTGAACAGTGATGTAAACGAAAAGGCAATCATTTTAAAAAATAAGATTTTCGAACCTTATGCTTTGGCTTCTATTTTTTCTAAAAATAAGACCAAGAAAATAAGTGCTGGGATTATCACAAAAGATAAAAAACAATCTTGGGTTGAAAAAATGATGTTGTGGATTCGCGGTAATATTTTTATTCCTGATGCCCGTGTATTTTGGGTGAAACCTTCTGTGAACTATCTAAAAAAGTACATTCAAGAAAATCATATAGAAACAGTTATTACCACTGGACCACCTCATAGCTTACATTTGATAGGTTTGGCGTTAAAAAAACAGTTAAAAATTAATTGGATAGCTGATTTTCGTGATCCTTGGACTACTATTGGCTATCATAAAGAATTGAAGTTAAGTACTTGGGCAGCCAATAAACATAAAAAATGGGAAGCAGAAGTGTTAAATAGCTGTGATACGGTATTAGTAACTTCGCCCACAACTAAAAAAGAATTTCAAGCGTTAACTACAAGACCCATTGAAGTCATCACAAATGGATATGATGTGGAGCGAGTAGAGAGGAAGCCTTTAGATGCTAAATTCACCATGGCGCATATTGGTTCTTTTTTATCACAAAGAAATCCGCAAATTTTATGGGAATCTTTAGCTGAATTAATTCAAGAAAATGAAGCATTTGCTCAGCATTTTCAGTTGAAATTAATCGGTGCCGTAAGTAAAGAAGTGTTACATTCAATTTCAGACTATCAATTGGATAATTATGTAAATAATCTAGGATATGTTTCGCATGAAGAAGCTTTAATTCAGCAGAGAGCTTCACAAGTATTGTTGTTAATTGAAATAGATTCTGAAGAAACCAAATGTATCATTCCAGGGAAATTATTTGAATACATGGTGTCTGAGCGTCCTATTTTAGCTATTGGGCCAAAAGATTCTGATTTTGAATCCATTATTAAATCTACCAATACAGGTGTGTTTTTCCAATACCATGAAAAAGAAGCATTAAAAGCTACTGTTTTAGAGCAATTTCAACAATATTTGAATGCTAATTTAAAAGTTCATGCCGTGGGTTTACAACAATACAGCAGAAAGAATTTAACCGCGCAATTGGCACAATTACTTTCTTCAAATTCGTAATCAAATTATGGGAATCGTCATTAAACAATCTATAAAAAATACCATCATAACCTTTATTGGTTTTGCTATTGGTGGAGCAAATACGTTGTTTATGTATCCTTATTTTTTGGGGAAAGACTATGTTGGTTTAACCGGATATGTACTTTCTACGGCTAATATTTTATACCCATTATTGTCTTTTGGAATTCAAAATACGTTAATTAAATTTTTTAATGAACATAACAAAACGGAGGAAGATTTAAATAAGTACATGACCTATATGTTACTGGTTCCTTTGGTATTTGTTATTCCGGCTTTGGTGTTTTTTTACGGATTTTATGATACTATAGCTGCCTATGAATCCAAAGAAAATGCCATTGTGTACGATTTTGTTTGGATAATTCCAATCATTGGATTGTTCATGGGGTATTTTGAAATATTTTATGCTTGGTTACGAGCACATATGAAATCGGTTTTTGGTTCCTTTGTAAAAGAAGTTTTTATTCGAATACTGATTACTATTTTACTGTTTGCCGTGTATTATGAGTATCTTTCTCAATCTGATTTTATTTATTCTTTGGTATTAGTGTATGGAATCAGTTTACTCATGATTATGTATTCGGCTAATCGAGTAAAACGAATCCGATTGCATTTCAAAGTGCCAAAACAAAGTAAAGCCATCTTAACGTATACGGTTTTTATTATTTTATCGGCTAGTGTAGCCAATATGTTGTTGGATATTGATAAATACATGATTAATAAATATATTTCAATAGATAATATTGCTTTTTACAATGTGGCAATTTTCATGGCATTAGTTATTTCTGTGCCTATGCGTGCCATGCACCAAATAACCTATCCTATTACTGCAAAACTGATGAGTGAAAAAAAATGGGAAGAGTTGAATGAGTTGTATAAAAAGTCGTCGGTTAGTTTACAAGTCATTGGAGGCTTACTTTATATTGGAATATTAGTTAATTTAAATCAGGTTTATAATTTATTGCCTGAAGAAGGGTATCGACAAGGTGTATTTGTTGTTTTTACCATTGGATTGTCTAAATATTTCGATTTAATTTTAGGAATAAATAACGCCATTATTTTCAATTCGAAATATTACCGAGCTGTTTTACTTTTAGGGGTACTTTTAGTGGTGGTTATAGTTTTGTTAAACATGTACTTTATTCCTGAATTTGGATTAAATGGTGCTGCAATAGCTACTTTAATTGCCATAACGTTATATAGTTTAGCGAAGTTGTTTTTTGTAGTAGTTAAAATGAAATTATTTCCCTTTACCAGTAAAAATTTAATTTCTTTAGGGATTACTGCACTTACTTTTTTTGTGTTTTATTTTTGGGAGTTTTCATTTCATCCAATTTTAAATATTGTATTGAAATCGATATTAGTAACATTATTTTATTTAGCAATAAATTATGCTTTAAAGGTTTCATCAGATATCAATTATGTAATGCGAAATACTATTTCAAAGGTATTACAAATGAAAAATCCTGCTTCGTAAAATACTCTGCAGGACTTCAATCAACTAACCAATTTCAAACTATATAATTTTAACTTTTTCTTTCTAATGCATCTCTTTTGATGGCATCTACGTCTTCTTTTTTCATTTTTTCTTTTGTACCGTCTTTTTTGTAGTAGTAAAAATCACCCTCATCTTCATACCAATCCTCATCATAGTCATGTCCACCACCATTATAGCCAGTTGGACAAGGGTTGTAAGCATAGCCACCATAACCGTTTACAAATCCACTTACCCCAATAATTTCACCATGATAGTTGTAAAAAATTCGCATTCCACCAATTCTTGTTAAGGCAAAACTATTATAAGTCATATAAACACTACCAATTCTTTTCACTCTTCCGTAGTAATCATAATTGATGAATACATTTCCTACTCGGCGCACTCTTCCGTAACTGTCGTGTTCAATTCGTACGCCTCTTATACCTCTATCTTCAACTCTTGGAGCGCCGTAAGTTTCATTGATGCTTCCTCTTCTTGGTCTTGGACCGTTATTTACAGTATTAAAATCGAAATCTCCTGTTGGGAATACAAAAAACTCAATACCTCTTTCTCTAAATACAATTGGTTCAGCTTCTCTATAATCTATAGCGTATGAATTATGATATTCTACTCTTGGACCTCTTCCTCGTTCTGTTTCTTGAGCCACCGCTGCGTTTAACACTAAAAATAAACCTGCAACTAAAAATGTAATTTTTTTCATAATCTTAAAATTTAATGGTTAAACATTTTTTAAAACATTGCTGTTTGATTAATCTATTTCAAGTCGTGTGCCAAAACCGAAGAAATAACTGATAACGATTTGATAATGAATTGTTAATGATTTCTAACAAGTTGGTATTTAATATGTTGTAAGAATGAAGAGCAGTTGTATGATGATTATAAATTGAAAAAAAGGATTGAAAATTTATGGTAAAACCCAATTTCATATTGTAAATGCATTGGATTTTTGTATTTTAGCACCAAAGCCTTATTTAATGAAGAAATTACTTCCATTTATTATTTTATTTGCCTCTGCAATTGTATTTGCCCAATATCCCAAAGATTATTTCCGTTCTCCTTTAGATATACCTATAAATTTATCAGGAACCTTCGGAGAATTAAGACCTAATCATTTTCATTCTGGAATAGATATTCGTACGAACAATGTAGAAGGATTGCCGGTATATGCTGCTGCAGATGGTTATGTGTCCAGAATTAAAGTGGGAATATTTGGATATGGTAAAGCGATTTACATTACCCATCCCAATGGCTATACTTCTGTATATGCGCACTTAAGTAAATACGGATCAACAATAGAAGAATATATTAAAAAACTACAGTATAAAGAAAAAAACTATGAAGTAGAAGCGTATTTTTATCCAAGTATTTTTCCAGTAAAAAAAGGAGATATTATTGCTTATACAGGAAATTCGGGTGGTAGTGGTGGACCTCATTTGCATTTTGAAATTAGAGATACTTATTCAGAAAAGATCATTAATCCAATGGCTTTTGGTATGAATAAATTAATCAAAGATGATAAAGCTCCAGAAGTAAGTAGTGTAATGGTATATCCAATGAATGATTCTACTATGGTTAATAAAAGTAATGCACCAATTGCTTTAACTTTATTGAAACAACCCGATGGAACTTATCTTTCTAATAAAGTTTTTACAAACGGTAAAGTCGGCTTTGCAGTAAACACTTATGATTTGTTAACTAATATATACAATAAAAATGGAGTGTATAAAGTTCAAACTTTTCTAAATGGATCGCCTCATTTTGGTTATGAATTTGACACATTTGCTTTTGACGAATCGAAGCATATTAATTATTTTATCGATTTTAAAAAATATAAATTATTAAAACAAAGATTTCAAAAATTATTCATTAAGGAACCTTATTCGCTTTCATTAGTTCAAAATAATAAGAAAACGGCAGGCGTACATATTAAGAAAAACAACAGTTACAATTATAAAATTGAAGTTAGTGATTTTCATGGAAATAAAACTATTGTTAATATTCCTTTAGAATATAAAGATGAAATTATTACTCCTAAAACTGTAACTGGAAAGTACAATATTAAAGCCAAGAATGATTATAATTTTGAATTCGAAACTTCATCTGTTTATTTTCCTCCCAATCTGTTTTATGAAAATTGTTCAATAAATATGGAAGAAAAAAATGGAGTTTTAATTTTAGATGCTAATTATGAAGCTATGCAAAGTTCTATGACTATTTCATTTGATGTTTCAAAATTATCTGCGGAAGAACAAAAGAAAGCATTTGTGGCTGGAGTAAATGGGTATCAATTAGAATATAATTCTTCGTTTAAAAAAGGGACTACAATAGCAGCTAAAATAAAATCATTTGGCAAATATAAAATTGCTTTAGATACTGTTCCGCCAAGAGTTTATAATCCAAATTTTATTGAAGGTAGCAATATATCTAAATTAACAACGTTAAGTATATTTATTAGTGATGCCCTATCTGGAATAGAAAGCTTTAATGCTTACATAAACGGGGAATGGGTTCTAATGGAATACGATTATAAAACAAAAAAATTAACACATACAATTTCAGATGGAAAAGTTAAAACAGGTACAAATGAATTTAAATTAATTGTCACAGACAAATTAAATAATAGTACTACATTTACATCTAATTTTATCTATTAATCTATGCAGGTTCAGCTTAAAAAAAATACTTTACTTCTTATTTTTCTATTAGTTTCTTCACTAACATTTGCTCAAAAAGCGCGAATTAAAGGTGTGGTATTAAATGAAAATAATGAAGTCTTAGAGAATGTTTCCGTCATTACTTCATCAGGTACTACTGTAACCAATAAGAATGGATTTTATATTTTAGAAATTGAAGCTAATAAAGATGTAATTGTAACTTTTTCACACATCAATTTAAAAAAATCTACGTATAAACTGAACTTAAAGCCTAATGAAGATTTTGAATTGAATCCTAAATTAAGTTCAAAAGAGGATGTCATAGAAGAAATTGTAATTAATGCTAAAAATAGAAAAGATTTTGATGGTAAAACTATGGTTTCGCCAGTTGTAATTCGAAGAATTCCAGGAGCTAATGCGGGTGTGGAAAATATTATTAAAACATTACCAGGTGTTTATTCTAATAATGAGTTAAGTACCTCTTATGCGGTTCGAGGAGGAAATTACGACGAAAATTTAGTTTATGTAAATGAAATTGAAGTTTACAGGCCTTTCTTAATTCGGTCAGGTCAACAAGAAGGATTGAGTTTTACAAATACCGATTTAGTGGAGAATATCGATTTTTACGCAGGTGGTTTTCAAGCAAAATACGGTGATAAATTATCTTCAGTTTTGGATATTTCTTATAGAAAACCTACCTCATTTCATGCGGGTTTAGAAGCTAGTTTTTTGGGAGGAAGTATTTATGCCGAGGGCGTATCCAAAAATCAAAAATGGTCTAATACTACAGGAATTCGATATAGAAATAATAGCTTATTAGTAAAAAGTCAAGAAACAGAAACTAATTATCGCCCTTCATTTTTAGATGTTCAATCGTTGTTTTCATTTACACCCAATACCAAATGGAATTTTAGTTTTTTAGGTAATATTGCTCAAAATAATTACAATTACGAACCTACTACACGTCAAACTAATTTTGGAACAGTAAACGAACCAATTGCTTTGTTAATCGATTATGAAGGTCAAGAGAAAGATAAATATAGTACTTATTTTGGAGCTTTAAAAACAGTTTTCGAACCTAATTCTTCAAATAAGTATAAGTTGATTTCTTCTATTTATCATACAGTTGAACAGGAATATTATGACATATTAGCACAATACCGATTAGGTGAAGTAGACGCAAATATTGGTTCAGAAACTTTTGGAGATGTTGTCTATTCAAGAGGCATAGGTTCTCAATTAAATCATGCACGTAATAATTTAGATGCTTTTATAGTAACAAATGAAATAAAGGGACAACATAAATTAGACAAAAGAAATCAAATCGAGTGGAGTGTAAAACACAATATTGAAGACATTCGTGATCGTTTGGTAGAGTGGGAGGTTATTGATTCAGCTGGTTTTTCATTGCCAAATCCGCTGTTGGAATATATAAATGATCAGCCTTACAACCCTTACACCGGACCACTGGCACCGTATCAAAATGTTAGAGCAAAAAACCATACAACTATTAATCGATTGATGGCATTTGCTAATTGGAACCACGAAGGGAAAATAGGTGAACATAAATACTATGTTAACGCTGGAATAAGAGGACAAAGTTGGATGGTTTCAAATAATGGTATTACAGGAGATAATCAAATGACTTTTTCTCCAAGAATGCAGTTCATTTTAAGACCAAATTGGAAAAGGGATATGGTATTCCGTTTTTCAACAGGGTTCTATAATCAGCCACCGTTTTACAGAGAGTTAAGAAGGTATGATGGTTCTGTAAATGAAAATGTAAAAGATCAAAAATCTTTGCATTTTGTTTTTGGACATGATTATAGTTTCAAAATGTGGAACAGACCATTTAAATTGGTTTCTGAAGCATATTACAAACATTTAATGGATGTGAATACTTATACCATTGACAACGTAAGAATTCGTTACAGAGCAAACAATGAAGCTACTGCTTATGTATATGGAGTAGATGCGCGTTTGAATGGTGAATTTGTTCCAGGTGTTGAATCTTGGTTTACATTTGGTTATTTGAAAACAGAAGAAAATCAGAACAACAAAGGATATATAGCACGTCCAACAGATCAGCGTTTAAAATTTGCTATCTTATTCCAAGACTATATGCCTACTTTGCCTAATTTAAAAATGTATTTAAATTTAGTTTATAATACAGGATTGCCAGGAGGTTCACCAGCTTATGCAGATCCTTATAATTATGAAATGCGATTAAATGATTACAGAAGAGCAGATGCAGGATTCTCTTATGTTTTTAAAGATGCAAAGTTAGGACATCAAAGAAAATGGTTGAATAAGTTCTCCGAAATGTCGTTAGGATTTGAAATTTATAATATGTTTAATAACCAAAATGCTATAACCAATACTTGGGTACGCGATGTGTATACCAAAACTCAATATGGCGTTCCTAATTACATGACAACAAGAACATTTAATTTAAAATTGACCGTAAGAATGTAATTGCCTAACAGAATTTTAAAAAAACAATCAAACTTTCTTATATTTGATAGACAAAAAGAGAAACTATGAAATTCTTATCTATATTTATATTTTTCACATTTACATTCATTTCTTGTAAAAATGAAGAAGTGGCTAAACCTAAAGTAAAGTATGATGCTGCTGAAACTAAAGCACTAAAACGAGATACAACTAAATTAGGTATTGCAGATTTACCAATTCACTTTGAAGGCGCTTCTGTAGTAGTATTTCCAATTGGTGATTTGACAGTTGGTGATGTAAAAAAAGGAAGTTATGAGTCAGCCAAGGCATCGTATGATAATTCGGCAAGTTTCAATATTTCCAATTCTATGGAAAATGAAATTACAGGTTATATTCGAAATGTTAAATTTCAAATTATAGGTCAAGATTCTATTCATTCTTTAACTGAAAAAGTAATTATGATAGAAAATATGTCTTACATTAAATCTAAAAAGTCTTTTATATATACCTTATCAGATAATGATACCAATCAAGACAATAGCATTGATAATAATGATTTAAATGTATTGTATGTGAGTGATGAACAAGGTAACAATTTTAAAAAGATTTCTCCTGATTTACACGAAATAATCGATTGGGAATTTATTGAAGCTTCAGGAAGAGTGTATTTTAGAACATTAGATGATGCTAATAAAAATGGCCAATTTGATAAAAATGATAATGTACATTATTTTTATTATGACTTTAAAGAAGCAAAATCAACTGAATTTAAGCCTATTTAATAAAAATAAATACCATTTAAATTAAAATATCACTTTCTAAATCTGATTTTTCAATAACAAAATCATATCCTAATTTAGATACTAATTCGATAACTAGTTTTTTATACCAATTTTCACTTTTTGGATGTATATATATTTTTTCAATTAAGTGATTGATATTAACATGTACTTTTAAGCCATTATCAATTTGTAATCCTAATTCAGAAACATCAGATACAATACGAATTTCTCTTTCATATTGAAAACTTTTTCTTTTGAAAAGAAATGGAAAAAATAAATCGTCAAAAGGAATGTATTCTTTTTTGTAATCGATATAATTTACTTCACCTATATATTGCTTATAATTTTGTTCAACTTCGAGTGCTTTTTGTAAGCGACCAATGGTAGACTGGATCGCTAAGCCTTCACTGTTTTGAGTGAATATTTGCCACATTGCAAACGATTCGTATTCATTGATATGCCAACTACTCACTACTACCTTTTCACGTTGTGATTTATAATACTTTAAAAATTCAGGATTATGTTCTGATAATTTTTTGATTTCTTCATAAGTAGGTTCACTAAAAGTACCTTCGTATTGATCTTCAAACTTATCAGAACGCGACATGAAAAGTTGTTGCGAAAGCAATAAATCTAAAAATTTTGATAAGTCCAAATATTTCCAAACAATCGTATTAGGATCGTTTGGAAGTTTAATATTTGGATTGTTAATGTACATTTAGTTTTCTAAAGATTGTAGCGTTACTAATTTTGAATAGGTTCCATTCATTGCCAATAATTCTTGATGTGTTCCTTGTTCTACAATTTCTCCTTTTTGCATAACAACAATTAAATCAGCTTTTTGAATGGTTGATAGTCGGTGCGCAATAACAACTGAAGTTCTGTTTTGCATTAAATGTTCTAATGCATCTTGTACTAATTTTTCACTTTCTGTATCTAGCGCAGAGGTAGCTTCATCTAGTATCATAATTGGTGGGTTTTTTAATACGGCTCTTGCTATTGAAAGACGTTGTTTTTGTCCACCAGACAATTTACCACCCGCATCACCAATACTTGTATTTATGCCATTTGATAAATCTTTAACAAATTCATAGGCATTGGCAACTTTTAGCGCATGAATTATTTCATCATCAGAAGCATTGGGTTTACCAATTAATAAATTATTTTTAATTGTATCATTGAATAAAATAGAATCTTGTGTAACTAATCCAATTTTTTCTCTCAAACTCGACATTTTCCAATCTTTGATGTTGATATCATCAATTAATATTTCACCTTCATTTACATCATAAAATCGAGTTAATAAATTGGCAATCGTACTTTTTCCAGAACCCGATTGACCTACCAAAGCAACAGTTTTTCCTTTAGGTACTTTCAATGAAAAATTCTTCAATACATAATCGTTTTGATAACCAAATGAAATATTTTTTAATTCTATAGATTGATCAAAAGTTGCTTTTTCAATTGCTGTAGTTTTGTCTGCAATAGTTATGTCTTGTTCTAAAATTTCAAACACACGTTCAGCTGCTGCGGTACCACCTTTTACAGAATAGGAAGCTTTAGAAATAGCTTTTGCTGGTGTTAAAATATTGTAAGCTAATCCCATAAACGAAATAAATATAGGCCCGTCTAAAGTTTTGTCAATTAAAACAAGTTGACCTCCATATAATAAAAGTATGGCAATAGTAATAATACCTAAGAATTCACTCATTGGTGAAGCTAAATTGTTTTTCTTTCCAATTTTATTGGATAAACGCAATAATTTTTGAACTGAACCATTAAATTTATTTTCAAAAATAGTTTCAGCATTATAACTTTTCACAACTTTCATTCCCGATAATGATTCTTCAACTAATGAAATTAAATAGCCACTTTCATTTTGGGCACTCAAAGATTGTTCTTTTAATCTTTTTCCAATTCTTGAAATAATTAATCCTGAAATTGGAATAAATATGAATACAAAAAGTGTAAGTTTCCAACTTAGAAAAAACATCATTGCAATTGAAAATAATATAGTAAGTGGTTCTTTTACAACTAATTCTAAGATGACAAAAAAGGAGTTTTGCATATCACTTACATCGCCTAACATTCTTGCCATAACGTCTCCTTTTCTTTTTTCTGAATAGAAAGAAATAGGTAGTTGAATGATTTTATTAAACATCACTTTTCTTAAATTAGCCATCACTCCATTTCTTAATTTTAACATATGATAAGAAGCTAAATATCCGGCTAAATTTTTAAGTAAAAACGTAAATATTACAAGAGCAACAACGTAAACTAATGCAAATTGAGCATCGCCTTTTTCTGTTAATTGTGTTACTTTAAAATAAAACGAATTTTCTAAATATTCAAAAACATTTGTAAATCCTGTATATACAGGTTCCTCAGTAATCCTTTTTGATTCATCAAATAAAACCCTTAACATTGGAATTAAAGTTACAAATGATAATGTCCCAAACAAGGCATATAAAATGTTATAAAAAATATTCCAATAAACGTGAGTTTTAAATGGTAATATATAAGGTTTTAATTTGTCAATTACTTTTTTCATTTAATTATTTAATTTCATTTCAGTAATAATATTCTGAATTTTTTGATTTAAAAGTTCTTCTGTTTCATCGTACTTAGCTATGCTTTCTAGCGGTGTATTTACACTGAAATAGAATTTAATTTTAGGTTCTGTACCACTTGGACGAGCACAAATTTTACTTCCGTCTTCCAAATAATAAATTAAAACATTTGATTTTGGAATCGATATGTCAAACGTTTCATTATTCATAAAATCTTTTCCTTTGGAAGATTGGTAATCTTCAATACAAATCACACGTTGGCCATTAATAGTTGCCATAGGATTTTCTCTTAAGTCAACCATCATTTGTTTAATTTCATTTGCACCATCCATACCTTTTTTAGTGATAGATATTAAGTGCTCTTTATAGAAACCGTAATCTAAATATAGATTTTGTAATTCTTTGTATAAAGAACTTCCGGCAGCTTTAGCTTGTGCAGCAATTTCACAAACTAATAGGGTAGCAGCAACCGCATCTTTATCACGTACTGCATCGCCCACCATAAATCCGAAACTTTCTTCTCCACCACCAATAAATTTCTGATTCGGAAAATCTTTAATAAACTTAGCAATCCATTTAAATCCAGTCAAACCTACCTTGCATTCCACTTCATAAGCACTTGCTAAGTCAAGCATCATTGGTGTTGAAACAATAGTAGAACCAATGAATTCATTACCTGTTAATTTGCCTGCTCTTTTCCATTGCTCTAGTAAGTAAGCCGTCATGATAACCATGGTTTGATTTCCATTTAATAAAATCATTTTTCCGTCATTATCGCGTACAGCCACTCCTAAACGATCCGAATCAGGGTCGGTACCGACAACGATATCACCTCCAATTTTATCAGCTAATGCTAAAGCCATAGTCAACGCTTCTGGTTCTTCTGGATTAGGAGATTGTACTGTTGGGAAATTACCGTCAGGTACTTCTTGTTCTTTTACTATATTCAAATCCGTATAACCGGCTTTAGTTAAAACGGCAGGTATTGCTTTTATCGAAGTGCCGTGTAAAGAAGTGTAAACTATTTTTAGATTTTCTTTCGCTTCTTTAGGGGTATTGAAACTGGCATTTTCAATAGTTGAAGTAACAAAAGCGTCGTCAATTTCTTTGTCAATGAACTGAATTAAAGTATCATTTGCTTTGAAGTTGATGTCTGTATAATTCAAGTCTTCAATTTCTTGAATAATTTCAGCGTCTTGCGGTGGAACAATTTGACCGCCATCTTGCCAATAAACTTTATAGCCGTTATATTCAGGTGGATTATGAGAAGCTGTTAAAACAATTCCAACATGACATTTCAAATATTTTAGTGCAAAAGAAAGTTCAGGAGTTGGGCGTAAGTCAGAGAATAAATAAACTTTAATTCCATTTGCAGAAAAAACATCTGCAACTATTTTAGCTAAAGTATTACTATTATGGCGACAGTCGTAAGCAATTACCACTTTTAATTCTTCACCTGGAAAACACTTTTTTAAATAGTTAGAAATACCTTGGGTGTTTTTGCCTAAAGTATACTTGTTGATTCTATTGGTTCCTACACCCATAATTCCACGCATACCACCAGTTCCAAACTCCAGGTTTTTATAGAAAGAATCTTCCAACTCTTTTGGAGCAGAAGTCATCATTTTTTCAATTTCTTGTTGGGTTTCTTGATCAAAAGTGGCAGTCATCCACTCGTTTGCTTTGTCTAAAATATGTTGTTCAATGTGCATGTTCAATCTTTATTCTATTCTAGTTATATTTTTTCTGAAATTTTATAACGCTCTTCATTATTTTTTGTTCTTAAAATGATTTCACCTAAGAAACCAGCTAAAAACAATTGGGTTCCAATAATCATAGAGGTTAAAGCTATATAAAATTGTGGTCTTTCTGTTATCAGACGAGCTTTTGTATGAATAAATAATTTGTCTATTCCTAGGTATAAAGCTAAACCAAAACCAATTACAAACATCATTGTCCCTAATAAACCGAAAAAGTGCATCGGTCTTTTTCCGAATTTTGAAATAAACCAAATAGTAATTAAATCTAAAAAACCATTTACAAAACGATCCATTCCAAATTTGGAGCTTCCATATTTTCTAGCTTGATGAATAACTACTTTTTCGCCAATTTTAGAAAATCCGGCATTTTTAGCTAAAACCGGAATGTAACGATGCATTTCACCTGAAACTTCAATATTCTTGATTACGATATTTTTGTAGGCTTTTAATCCGCAATTGAAGTCATTTAATTTAACACCCGAAATTTTTCTGGCAGCCCAATTAAATAATTTGGAAGGTAAATTTTTTGCGACTACCGAGTCGTAGCGTTTTTTCTTCCATCCCGAAACTAAATCATAACCCTGATTCATAACCATATTATACAAGTCAGGAATTTCATCTGGACTGTCTTGTAAATCGGCATCCATAGTAATTACTACATCTCCTTGAGCCTGAGCAAAGCCTGCATGTAACCCTTGGCTTTTACCATAATTACGTAAAAACTTAATTCCTTTGATATTAGAATTTGTTTTAGAAAGTTGTAATATGGTGTTCCAAGACTGATCGGTACTACCGTCGTCTACAAATAGTATTTCATAAGAAAAGTTATGACTTTGCATAACTTTCTCAATCCATTTACATAATTCCGGTAACGATTCTTGTTCGTTTAATAAAGGTATTACGACTGATATATTCATTATTGATTAAATGGCGAATTGTTGGTTTTTGATTTGAAAATAGCAGCAAGAATTAAACCCCAAATACATGATAATGCTAAAGTCCAAACAGCTCCAAAAATTTGATTTCCTACTGAAAAAGAATCTTCTTCTTTTAATTTTTTTATTGTATCTTTTAATATTTCATTAGAACCACTAATGCTTTTCATCATTTCAGCAGTTTTTTCGATTACAATTTCTGTAACTTTTGCTTTTAATTCAGGATCAATTACGTTGTAAAGTAGAATTTGAAATAAAGTTGCAATTGCAATTGAATTTATAGTATAAATAAAATAGGTTGTAAAACCTTCTTTAAAAGAAAGCTGTCCGTTTAATTGCTTTTTGGTAACAATGAATAATGAAATACTAATTGCAACTGATGCAATTAAAGAAATTAAACCAATACCACTGCTTGCAAATAATTTATAATCTGTTAAATAAATCCCTAATACAATTGCAATGTTGATTAAGCCACCTATAATTCCAAATTTAATTCCGTTTTGTTTAATAATTTCGTTCATAGTTTAAAAGTTTCGTTATGAGTAATTAGTAGTTGAAACATAAAAATCGTTACACTGTTTTTTGAACTACTTCAAATACTTTACCTTCTTCAAATTTTAGAGTTTTTGAAGGGTATTTCAGTAACAATGCATAATCATGTGTAGCCATAATTATGGTTTTCCCATTTGCATTTATTTTTTTTAATACCTCCATAATTTCCACACTAGTTTGTGGATCTAAATTACCTGTAGGTTCGTCGGCTAAAATGAGTTCAGGGTCATTTAACAAGGCCCTTGCAATTGCTACTCTTTGTTGCTCGCCACCTGAAAGTTGATGCGGCATTTTGGTGGCAAAACTAGCCATACCAACTTTATTCAAAACTTCTTGAATTTGGTCTTCCATTTCTTGTTTGTCTGTCCAACCTGTTGCTTTCAAAACAAATAATAAATTGTCTTTTATAGATCTGTCTGAAAGTAATTTGAAGTCTTGAAAAACGACACCTAATTTTCTTCTTAAATACGGAATGTCTTTTTCTTTAAGAGTTGTTAAATCATAATCAACTATAGTGCCTTCGCCTTCTTTTAAGGGTAAATCACCATATAAAACTTTTAAAAAACTACTTTTACCAGATCCTGTTTTTCCAATAAAATAAATGAAATCTCCTTTGTTAACATTTAAACTTATGTCTGATAATACTAAATTGTTTTCTTGGTATATAGAAACGTCTTTTAAAGATAAAATCGTTTGACTCATAGTTGAATTTGAATTAATGTGTAAAAATATAAACAATTAATGGCTAAACAAAATTATTATGCTAAATATTTGAAAGTCTTCTATGGCAATATTTAAGATATTTTTTGCGTTTATAATCCTAGCAATTTGATATATTTGGATTTTTAAACAACGTAATTATGAAGTTAGTGTCTAAGCTTTCCTTACTTTTTGTTTTTTCTACGCCTTTTATCACTGAGGCACAACAAACTGATGTGTACATCAATGATAAACAAGATTATAATAAAGCCATTGTTTTATATAAAGAAAAGCAGTTTCAAGCTGCTCAAATATTGTTTGATAAAGTAAAAAATAATTCTTCTGATGAAGAAATTAATGCAGATTGTGATTTTTATATTGCTAATTGTGCAATTAGAACCAATCAACAAGGAGCCGATGCGTTAATGGAAAGTTTTATTGAAAATCATCCAACAAGTACCAAACAAAATGAAGCTTATTTAGGTGTTGCACAGTATTATTTTGCACAAGGAAATTATACGCAATCTCTAAAATGGTACGAGAATATTCATGAAGAAAATTTATCTGCCCAAGAAATGGATCGAGTAAATTTTCATAGAGGGTATGCAAATTTTTCAACTAAAAATAATGCTGAAGCAAAAAAGTACTTAAATAAAGTGTCTAATTCACAAGAATATGGCAACCAAGCGAAATATTATTTAGGATATTTGGCTTATGAAGGAGATAATTATCAGGAAGCCAATGAGTTGTTCGGACAAGTATCGGATCAAGATAAGTACAAGGAGAAAATGGGGTACTTTCAGGCTGATATGAACTTTAAATTAGGGAATTTTCAAAAAGCAATTGATTTAGGAGAGCCGCAATTAAAAAAATCAACCGCTTTAGAAAAAAGTGAATTATCAAAAATTATTGGTGAATCGTATTTTAATTTAAAAAAATACGATAAAGCCTTACCGTATTTGTTGGCTTACAAAGGAAAGAACGGAAAATGGACGAATACCGATTTTTATCAGTTAGGGTACACTTATTATCAACAAAAAGACTATGAAAACGCTATCAGTCAATTTAATAAAATAATTGAAGGGAACGATTACATTTCGCAAAATGCTTACTATCACTTAGCTGAAAGTTATTTAAAAACAGATAAAAAACAACAAGCGTTCAATGCGTTTAAAACTGCGTCTGAAATGAATTTTGATACAAAAATTCAAGAAGATGCCTATTTAAATTACGTAAAACTAAGTTATGAAATAGGGAATCCTTACCAATCTACTCCAGAAGTTATAAAAGCGTTTATGGATAAATACCCAACAAATGTAAATAATGCTGAACTTAAATCGTTATTGATTAATTCATACATCACTTCAAAAAATTATTCAGAAGCCTTAGTTTTGCTAGAGAAAAATAAAACACCTGAAAATAAAGCAGCTTATCAAAAGGTTACTTTTTATAGAGGTTTGGAAATTTATACAGACGGTAAATATCAAGAGGCTTATGCTTTATTTAAAAAATCGTTGACAGAAAATAAAGATGCTAAGATTACAGCTCGCGCTACTTTTTGGAAGGGCGAATGTGAATACAGTTTGGACCAGTTTTCTGAAGCGGTTTTAACATATAAACAGTTTTTAGCTTTACCTGCTGCTGCTAGTGTTCCAGAAAATAAAAATGTGAACTATAATTTAGGTTATGCTTACTTTAAAATTAAAGAGTATGAAAATGCCATACCTTATTATCAAGCGCACATTAATGCTAATAAAGAAGATAAAAATCGTTTAACAGATGCATATTTACGAATGGCAGATTGCAACTACATATCTTCTAAATATTGGCCAGCAATGGATGCCTACAACAAGGCAATCGAATTGAAATGTGTAGATGCTGATTATGCTGCCTTTCAGAAAGGAATGAGTTATGGTTTTGTAAATAAAAATGATAGAAAAATTGAAGATTTATCAAAATTTATTACTACCTATTCTACCTCTCAATACTTAGATGATGCTTTATATGAATTAGGTTCAACCTACGAAAATACAGATCAAGATACTAAAGCAATTGAGACCTTTGATAAATTGGTTAATAATCATAAAAATAGCTCTTATGTTCCTAAGGCATTGCTTAAAGAAGGTATAATTTATTATAATGCAGACAAAGACCAACAAGCGTTAACAAAATTTAAAAAGTTAGTAGCTGATTATCCAAATTCACCAGAGTCTTTAGAAGCAGTTTCTAATGCAAAGAGTATTTATGTAAATAGCGGAAAAGTAGATGAATATGCTGCATGGGTTAAAACGCTGTCTTTTGTAAATGTTACTGATGCGGAATTGGACGAAGATATGTACGTAGCTGCCGAAAAACAATATATTGCAAATAATGCCAAACAAGCTATTTCAGGTTTTACAAATTATTTGGCTCAATTTCCTAGTGGAAAATATGCATTAAAAGTTCATTTCTATTTAGCACAATTGTATTTTGCTGATAAACTAGAAAAAAATGCAATACCTCATTATGAATATGTAATGAATCAATCAAGAAATGAGTTTACAGAACAAGCTTTAGTGCGTTTGTCAGAAATTCATTTAAAGGAAAAGAATTGTGAAGCCGCTATTCCAGTGTTAAAACGTTTAGAAACGGATGCAGAATATCCACAAAATGTAACATTTGCGCAATCAAATTTGATGAAATGTTATTATGAAAAACAAGATTATCCTAATTCTGAAATTTATTCAGATAAAGTGTTGAAAAATCCAAAAGTGGAAGATAAAATAAAGAGCGATGCACAAATCATTATTGCACGTTCAGCTATAAAAACGAATAATGAAGTTAAAGCTAAGGAAGCTTATGCGAAATTACAAAAGATTGCAAAAGGCGAATTAGCAGCGGAGGCACTGTATTATGATGCTTATTTCAAAAATAAAGAAGGAAAATTTGATGCATCTAATAAGGTAGTTGAAAAATACGCAGCAACCTATTCTGGCTATAAGTTCTTCGCTGCCAAATCACTGATAATTATGGCTAAAAATTATTACGGTTTAAAAGACGGTTTCCAAGCCGTGGAAATTTTGCAAAGTGTAATTGATAACTTCTCTGAATTTGCAGATGTAGTTGCAGAAGCGCAAACGGAATTAGATCGTATAAAAACTGAGGAGGCAAAAACTAATTCTTCTATAACGAAATAATAGCCAAGTTAAAAAGTTAACAGAATCAAGAATATTAAGTAGATAAAGCTAATTGCAAATCGCTAACAGCTAAAAAAATATAATATGAAGAAAGTAATTTTTAGTATCATCGCCATTACAGCCGCACAATATGGGTTTTCTCAAAAGAAAGATGAAAATATTGGTAGTGAAGTTGTAAATATTGTTAAGCCTTATACGCCAACTATTTCAGATGCTTTCAAAGTTAAAGAAACACCGGCTTCTGAAGAAGAAGTGCCAGAACCTAAATTGCCAATTACATATCAAATATTTTCTTTTCCAGTAGCTTCTACATTTATTCCATCTAAAGGGAAAGCTGCAGATGTAGATAAAGAAGAATTGGAAAAAGGTTTTAGCAATTATGCTTTATTAGGCATTGGAAATTATGGAACTGTAAATGCGGAAGTTTTCGTTGCGCATCAATTAAGTAGAACGGATTATGTAGGCGGATTTCTTAGACATTTATCTTCTCAAGGAGGTATTAAGGAAGTAAAATTAGATGATAAATTCTACAATACAGGTTTGGATGTAACCTATGGAAGTAGAGCTAAGGATGTACAATGGAATGTAGATTTAGGTGTGAAAAATCAAATTATTAATTGGTATGGATTGCCTTGGGAGAATATCTTATTCACAGACGAAACAATAGCGAAAATTAATGCACAGCAAAGCTATAACACTATTGGCTTGGGAGGACGCATGGAATTTAAAGACGGAATGTTTAGTAATGCTACAATGCAATTTAAGCGTTTTTCAGATAAAATGGGTTCTGGCGAAAATCGCTTTTTTGTAAAACCAGAATTAAATTTTGATGTTGTGAATCAAAAAATAAAAGCTCTATTTGTGGTTGATTATGTTGGTGGAACTTTTGATAGAAATTATTTTACTGCGGAGGAAATGAAATACAGTAACATCATCTTTGGAACTAAACCAAGTTTTTTATACCAACAAGATGATTTATCGGTGCATTTAGGAGTTGGAGTTTTTTATTCGACTTATAAGTTTAACAATGCTTCAGATGGAAAATTCTATGTGTATCCGAATGTAAAAGCTTCTTATCGCTTAGTGGGCGATTTAATGATTGCTTATGCTGGTGCTGAAGGAGGGCTAGTTCAAAATTCTTATGCTGATTTTGTAGATAAAAACCCTTTTATTTCTCCAACTTTATTTGTTGGACCTACAAGTAACGCCTATGATGTTTATGTAGGAATGAAAGGGAAATTAGCCAATGCAGTTTCATTTAATGTAAAAGGGGCTTATAATAGTGAAATTGATAGAGCTTTCTTCATGTCAAATAAATTTGATAGCATGAATACTAATGATAAAGCTTATATATATGGGAATTCTTATCAAGTAGTATATGATGATGTAACCACAATTTCAATTTTTGGAGAAATTAAAGCCGATTTTTCTAAAAAAGCATCGTTAGCTCTAAGCGGAACCTACAATAATTTCAATACGAAAAATATTGAAAAAGCATGGAATTTACCTCAATTGAAAGTTGAATCTACATTGAATGTTGATTTTACAGAAAAATGGTATGGAGGCGTACAATTATTCTTTGTAGGAGAGCGTTCCGATAGGGTAACTGTTCAAGATGTAACTACATCAACATATATGGAAAAACAAGTGACTTTAGATAGTTATTTTGATTTAAATGCGAATATTGGATACAAATTTAATAAACGTCTAACCTTTTTCATGAGAGGTAATAACTTAGCGAACCAACAGTATAACCGATGGGCTAATTTCCCTGTTCAAGGAATTCAAGTGTTAGGTGGCGCAAGTTATAAGTTTGATTTTTAAAATTAAAAAATCATACTTTATATGAAATTCGTCGTTTAATTTAAATTTTAAAGATTTTGTATTTAAATAAAATCGCTTTACTTGTTTTATTGGTATCCTTTAATTTATTTTCCCAAAATATTATGGGAAAAGTTACTTCAATAGAGGGTAAAGCTCTATCTGGAGCATCGGTGTATTTGGATGGAACTACTATGGGTACTTCAACGAATCAAGAAGGAGAATTTTCAATAAGTTCTTCAACTAAATTCAATACGTTTTTAATTATACGATTAATGGGGTACCAGGATGTAGTTATAGCTAATCCCTATGAAAAAACCTATTGGAATATAGTTCTACAAGTAAAAGAAAATGAAATTGAACAAGTTGTGGTCTCCGATGATGGATTTACCCGAAAACAAAAAATGCAATTGTTCAAAGAGCAATTTTTAGGAATAAATAAAGAAGGTAGAGCCTGTAAAATTCTCAATGAAGACGCCATTATTTTAGAATTTGATAAAAAGAATAATAGATTAATTGCCAAAAGTTATGAACCAATAAGTATTCAAAACGATAAATTAGGCTATAAAATTGAATTTGATTTGTATGATTTTTATGTTCAAATGAATTCAAGAAGTATCAAATCTACTGATGTTTTACAAAGTATGTTTTTAGGTACATCTCAATTTACCGATATTGCAATTAATCAAAAGCAAATTCAAAATAGAGAACAAGTATATTTTGGATCTTCTATGGAATTGTTTAAAACATTAATTCATAATTCATGGAGTGTAAAATCCTTTGTCCTTTATGAAGGAAGCTTTGCAGTTAATGCCAATGAATTTTTTACAATTTTAAATGAAAATGGAATGTTTAAAGTTCGTGTAAAAGGTTCTTCAGTGATTGTTAAAAATGCCCAAGATAAAATATTTAGAGCTTCTTTTAACTTATTATATAACAAAAGTAGGAAATCCAAAATAGAATTTAATACAGGAGAATTTTTTGTAGATGAATTTGGAAATACTTCTCACCGAGATCAAATTATTTTTGGGGGTGATTTAGGTGCACAAAAAGTAGGTAACTTATTGCCTTTAAATTTTGAACCTCAAAAGAAATAATCATGTCAATTAAAAATCAAATTATCAACCATTATCAAGTTTTACTTCAAGATAAAATTGATGTGTATCAAGATTTAATCGCTTCGTTAACCGAAGATGCACAAAACGATGCCAAATCATCCGCAGGAGATAAACACGAAACAACCTTGTCGAAATTGCATATTGAACAAGAAAAAATTGCACTAAAATTGAATGAAGCATTAACACAAAAACAGGTTGTAACCAAAATCGATTTAGATCAACAAACCGATAGAGTAGTGCTAGGAAGTTTAGTAAAAACAAACAATTTAATCGTTTTAATTGCAACAGCATTACCTAAAATTACAATTGATAATCAATCTTTTTTTTCAATTTCACCACAATCACCATTAGGAGAACAATTACTGGGACAAGAAATTGGACATACTTTTCAAATGAATCAGGTGCACTATGAAATTCTAGAAATTTTATAATTGTAAGTTTTTGACCTGAATTTTATCGATTTACTTTATAAATAACTCTAAAAATTAATTTTAAGTTTAATAATTAAAGCAAAATTTGTTTTTAACTTTTCAAAAATAACTTTTAGCTTCAATTTTGCTTCATAATTAAAATAAAAAGTTATGTGCGGAATATTAGCCATTATAGGGAAAGGAAAAGATGAAGCGTTAGTAAAACAGTTGTCAAAGAGAATGAGTCACAGAGGGCCAGATGAAAGTGATATCCATGTTATGGAAAAAGGTCATATTTTAGCTCATGAGCGTTTATCAATTGTTGATTTACATACGGGAAAACAGCCTATTCAAGGTACTTCATCTGCTTGGATGGTGCATAATGGTGAAATATATAACCACAAACAATTAAGAGCTACTACATTGGCTAATCATACTTTTAGAACAACTTCTGATTCTGAAGTGATAGTACATTTGTATGAAGAGTTTGGTTACGATTTTTGTAATATGTTGGATGGAATTTTTGCTTTCGTTGTAATCGATGGAGATGATTTTATTGCAGCAAGAGACCCTCTTGGAGTGAAACCTATGTATTATGGAATTGATGAAAGAGGAAGAACCTATTTTGCTTCGGAAATGAAAGCAATTGCTGATCAATGTGCAACTTTTTCAACCTTTCCTCCAGGTCATTTTTATACTGAAAAAACGGGGTTTGTAAAATATTATCATCCAAAATGGGAAGACCAATCCAAAGCAATTGAAGAAGTTGATTATCAAACTATCCGAACAACTTTAACAAAAGCTGTAGAAAAAAGATTAATGGCAGATGTTCCTTTTGGAGTTTTATTATCAGGTGGCTTAGATTCTTCCTTAATTTCATCTATAGCTTGTAGATTAACCGAAAGTTCAGGACAAAAAATTCACTCTTTTTCAATTGGTTTAGATGAAACAGCTCCTGATTTATTAGCTGCGAGAAAAGTGGCTGAATTTATAGGAACTGATCATCATGAAGTGTTTTTCACTGTTGCGCAAGGCATTGATATTTTAGAAAAATTAATTTGGCATTTAGAAACTTACGATGTCACTTCTGTAAGAGCTAGTACACCAATGTACTTTTTGTCAAAAGCGATAACCGATAGAGGAATAAAAATGGTATTGTCTGGAGAAGGAGCTGACGAAATTTTTGGAGGTTATTTGTATTTTAGAAACGCTCCATCTGCGCAGGAATTTCAAAGAGAAACGATTGATAGAGTGCAAAAATTATTTACAGCCGATTTGTTGCGAGCAGATAAATCAACCATGGCGCATGGATTAGAGGCAAGAGTGCCATTTTTAGATAAAGCTTTTTTAGAAGTGGCTATGAATATAAAGCCCGAAGAAAAGCAACCTAAGACTTATGACGGAATTGAAAAATATATTTTAAGAAAAGCGTTTGATACTCCAGAAAGGCCTTATTTGCCAGAAGAAGTTTTATGGAGACAAAAAGAACAATTCTCAGATGGAGTAGGATACAATTGGATTGATACTTTAATAGAGTATTGCACTGAGCAGGTTTCAGATGAAGATTTTGCAAAAGCAGAATTGTTATACCCTTATAATACGCCTGTAACGAAAGAAGCCTTTTTTTATAGAAGTATATTTCATAAATTTTATCCACAACAAAGTGCCGCACAAACGGTAAGAAAGTGGATTCCAAAATGGCAAGAGAATCTAGATCCAAGTGGAAGAGCAAACGCTGCTCACGTGGAGGCAGATACCTCAATTGCCCTAGAGAAAGTACGAGTTTAGTTTTTCGTAAATAGTGGTTTGTTTGTAAAATACGTTAGTGAGCAATTGCTAGCGTATTTTCTTTTTTAAAACACATCTAGAATGCTAAATTAAAGTGTATCAATTGTTAAATTATTTTGTTGAAAACTTATCAGTTATCGGTGGTATTTTGTTTAGAAATTAGGTTTGAATTGATTATATTTGCTCGTTAGACTAAAATACAGACAAATAACTTAATTATGAGCGACGAAGTAAAAAAGAACAATTATTCGGCAGATAGTATTCAGGCGTTGGAAGGAATGGAGCACGTACGTATGCGTCCATCCATGTATATTGGAGATACTGGAGTAAGAGGTTTACATCACTTAGTATATGAAGTTGTAGATAACTCAATTGATGAGGCTCTAGCTGGACATTGTGATACTATTTTTGTAGCAATTAACGAAGATAATTCTATCACGGTTGAAGATAATGGTCGTGGTATTCCCGTAGATATTCACAAAAAAGAAGGTGTTTCTGCTTTAGAAGTTGTAATGACTAAAATTGGAGCAGGAGGTAAGTTTGATAAAGATTCTTATAAAGTTTCAGGAGGTCTTCACGGGGTGGGGGTTTCGTGTGTGAATGCTTTATCGGATCATTTGAAAGCTACTGTTCATAGAGAAGGTAAAATTTATGAGCAAGAATACGAAAGAGGAAAAGCATTATATCCGGTTAAACAAATAGGGACAACAGATAAAAGAGGTACAATTGTAACTTTTAAACCTGATGGAACTATTTTTCAACAAACACTAGTGTATTCTTATGAAACATTAGCTGCACGTTTACGTGAATTATCGTTCTTAAATAAAGGAATTACAATTACTTTAACGGATAAAAGAGAATTAGATGATAAAGGAAATCCTGTTTCTGAAACATTTCATTCTCAAGAAGGTTTGAAAGAATTTGTTAAGTTTTTAGATGGAAACCGTGTGCCAATCATTGGACATGTTATTTCAATGGAAAATGACAAAGGTGAAATTCCGGTTGAAGTAGCCTTGATTTACAACGAAAGTTACACAGAGAATATTTTCTCTTACGTAAATAACATTAATACGCATGAAGGAGGTACACATTTACAAGGATTCCGTATGGGATTAACCCGTACCTTGAAAAAATATGCTGATGCTTCTGGATTATTAGATAAATTAAAATTTGAAATTTCAGGAGACGATTTCCGTGAAGGTTTAACTGCAATTATTTCTGTAAAAGTAGCTGAACCTCAATTTGAAGGTCAAACTAAAACCAAATTAGGAAATAGAGAAGTAGTTTCTCCTGTATCTCAGGCGGTAGCTGAAATGCTTGAAAATTACTTGGAAGAAAATCCAAATGATGCCAAAATCATCGTTCAAAAAGTAATTTTAGCCGCTCAAGCACGTCATGCAGCTAAAAAAGCTCGTGAAATGGTACAACGTAAAACCGTTATGGGCGGTGGAGGACTACCAGGTAAATTGTCTGATTGTTCGGAACAAGATCCAGCAAAATGTGAAATTTTCCTAGTTGAGGGAGATTCAGCGGGTGGTACAGCTAAACAAGGTCGTGATCGTTTCTTCCAAGCTATTCTACCTTTAAGAGGTAAGATTTTGAATGTGGAAAAAGCCATGCAACACAAAGTGTTTGAAAATGAAGAAATTCGAAATATTTTCACCGCATTAGGAGTAACAGTGGGTACTGAAGAAGACAGCAAAGCTTTAAATTTATCTAAATTAAGATACCATAAAGTAGTAATCATGTGTGATGCCGATGTCGATGGTTCTCACATTTCTACACTTATTTTAACGTTCTTCTTCCGTTATATGAAAGAATTGATAGAAGGAGGACATGTTTATATTGCTCAGCCACCGTTATACCAAGTGAAAAAAGGGAACAAAAAAGCCTATGCTTGGAACGATGACCAACGCGATAGAATTTCAATGGAATTTGGTGGAGGTACTAATGTACAACGTTATAAAGGTCTTGGGGAAATGAATGCTGAACAATTATGGGAAACTACTTTGAATCCTGAATTTAGAACATTACGTCAAGTAACTATTGATAGTTTGTCTGAAGCGGATAGAGTGTTTTCTATGTTAATGGGTGATGAGGTACCACCTCGTAGAGACTTCATTGAGAAAAATGCGGCTTATGCCAAAATTGACGCTTAATATGTTAAAAAAAATAATTTTTTCAATAATCGTTTTAGCTTCTTATTATAATGGGAAGGCACAAACAATTAATCAATTACAGCAAGTAGGGTATCTTTTAGAAGATGCCCTATTTTATTCTAAACAATACATAATTCCCGCTACAGATGGTGCCGTTTATCAAGCTTCAGGTGCCTGGAACCATTCAAATAAAAAAAGGAAAACGTGGGATTTATCCATGGGAATAAATGTTAATATGTTCAATGTCCCTAAAACTGATAGAACTTTTGTAATTAATAATTCTGATTTTAAATTTTTTCAAATAGAAAATGGGGCTACTTCGGCAACTGTTCCTACAGCAATGGGAAATGACAATCAAATTTACTTAGTTGGAGATCTTGATGGTCAACAAATAAGATTGAAAACTCCCCAAGGTATTAATCAACAGTTAGTGGTTTATCCTTATTTAGATATTAATTTAGCCTTACCATTTGGAACAGAGTTACTAACCAGAACATCAACAAATACCAAATTAAAAAAAGGGTATTATCAAGTGTATGGTTATGGACTTAAGCATAATTTAAGTCAGTATTTTCCAAAATTGGAAAGTAGAAATATCTATTTTTCTGCATTAGCTTATTATTCAAAAGAAGACATTAGTTTTGATTTTTTAGATATTAATACCAATTTTGGGAGTTTAGGCATCAATCAAATTAACGGGTTAGTTGATACTTTTCATTTTCAATTATCTGGTTCTAAACAAGTAGGAAAAGTTGAAATCATAGGAAGTTTTATTTGTAATACTAGTAAATTCAATTACAAAGTTTCTGGAGAAAAAGGCACGATTGAAAATGTTTTTCCTATTCAATCAACTATTAATAAGTTATTGGATACTATTGAGAAAGATAAAATAAATTATGTAGGTGAAGTGGCTGCCAATTATCAAATTAAAAGATTTAATGTAGTTACTTCTTTTGCTTTTGGTAAATTTATGAATGGAAATATAGGCATTCAATATAAAGTAAACTAAATAAAAAAATCCCAATTAAGTAATTGGGATTTTTGTTTTATTAGAAGTTTGGCGATAAGTTGTATTTTTTGTAGAAATTATCTAAAGCTTCAACAACTTCATCTTCTGTATCCACAATTTTAAATAAATTCATGTCTTCCGGACTTGCATTTTTAAATTGGTCGATGATTACACTTTGAATCCAATCTAACAATCCAGTCCAAAATTCTCTTCCTACTAAAATAATAGGGAATTTAGCAATTTTCTTGGTTTGAATTAAGGTAATAGCTTCAAACATTTCGTCTAGCGTTCCAAATCCACCCGGCATTACTACAAATCCTTGTGAATATTTAACAAACATTACTTTTCTAACGAAAAAATAATCAAAATTTAGGTTTTTATCTCTGTCAATATAAGGATTAAAATGTTGTTCAAATGGCAATTCAATGTTTAATCCAACAGAGGTTCCACCTCCAAAGTGAGCACCTTTATTTCCGGCTTCCATAATTCCAGGTCCACCTCCAGTGATGACACCGTAACCTGCTTTACTGATTTTATAGGCAATTTTTTCGGCTAATAAATAATATTTGTCTTCTGGTTTCGTTCTAGCTGAACCAAATATTGATACACAAGGTCCAATTCGTCCCATGGCTTCATATCCATTTACAAATTCGGACATGATTTTAAATATAGCCCATGAGTCATTGGTTCTAATTTCATTCCAAGTTTTTTGTTTTAACTTATCTTGGATTCTTTCATCATCATTTTGATATTGATCTGCTGCCATAATAAATGTTTTAATTTGTAATATAACAAACTAGTAAGGTTAATAATAAAATAATAGCAGTGTTGTTGTGTGAAGTAATTAGGTCGCTAAGATACTATTTATTTATTTATTTGTTGAAAATAATTTTGTCAATAATTTTATTAGTTCATTATTCCACATTCGATAATCATGTCCACCATCGAAAGTTTTTATGGAAATAAAAGATGATGAATCATTATAAACTTTTCTCATAAATTCATTTTCATTTTTCACCCAATCTCCTTCTTTAGTACCGTATACAATATATAAATTTGGATGCTTTTTATCTGTTGTCCATTTTTTTGCAGAATTCATTCCTACTGCAGAAAAACAAAGATAAGTTCCAATAATGTTAGTTTGATAATTAAGCAAGCTAATACCAAAATCAGCACCATTGGAAAAACCATAAAAATACCTATTTGTTTTGGAGGATTGTTGATTCAGTTGTTTTTCAATATGAGTAATCATTTCATTTTTAAAATAATTCATATGATTATCAAATCTTTTTGATAAAATTGAATCATTTGTTTGTTTTTCAACATATTCGAAATATCTGTATTTATTATAGATTTTTTTACCATTACCAAAAGTACCTGAACTATCCGCGATTTTCGTATTACAATGACTTTCTACAAAAATTATTGGTCTAATTATATTATTTTCAATTAATGAATCTAAATTTTTCTTCAAAAAAGAATTTTCTTTAATAGTAAATCCATCAGTAGCATATACTATGGGATAGCTTTCTGATGAATTAAAATTTTTTGGTAAATAAATATTATGTTTTCTATATTCAGATAAAGATTTACTGTAAATGGAATCAGTGAAATATTTTGAATGCGACTCTACTATACTTTTATTCGATTTACAAGAAATAAAAAGCATTAAAATTAGTAAAGCAAATATGTTTTTTGTCATTCTATAATTAATTATTTATGATAACTCTTTTTTCAAAAACAACGCAGTATGACTCTTTTTATTTTTTATTACTTCCTCTGGTGTGCCAGAGCAAACCACTGTTCCGCCGCCTTTACCACCTTCAGGACCAATATCAATAATGTAATCAGCTAATTTTATTACATCTAAATTATGCTCAATGATTACCACAGTATTGCCTTTTTCTACTAATTTATTGATAACATCCATTAATATACGAATGTCTTCAAAATGTAAACCTGTTGTAGGTTCGTCTAAAATATAAAATGTATTTCCAGTATCTTTTTTAGATAATTCAGTAGCTAATTTGATGCGTTGGGCTTCCCCACCAGATAAGGTAGTACTTTGTTGTCCTAGTGTAATATAACCCAATCCAACATCTTGAATAGTTTTTACTTTTCGGTAAATTTTGGGAATATTTTCAAAAAAATCAACCGCTTCATCTACAGTCATGTTTAAAACATCTGAAATTGATTTTCCTTTGTATCGTATTTCTAATGTTTCTCTATTGAATCGTTTGCCTTGACAAGTTTCACATTCTACATATACATCGGGTAAAAAACTCATTTCAATAGTTCGAACGCCACTTCCTTCACAAGTTTCACATCGGCCACCAGAAACATTAAAACTAAATCGTCCCGGTTTGTAACCACGAATCATGGCTTCTGGCGTTTGAGTAAATAAACTTCTAATTTCTGAAAATACATCCGTATAGGTTGCAGGGTTACTTCTTGGTGTTCTACCAATCGGACTTTGGTCGATATCAATTACTTTATCAATATGCTCCAATCCTTCTATTTTCTTATAAGGCTGTGGTTTTTTTACTGCATTATAGAAATGTGTATTCAATATGGGATAAAGGGTTTCATTAATTAAAGTTGATTTGCCACTTCCTGAAACACCTGTAACACAAATCATGGTGCCTAATGGAAATTCTACCGATACATTTTTTAAGTTGTTACCGGTTGCCCCCGTCAGTTTTAAAGATTTACCATTTCCGATTCTTCTCTCTGTCGGAATCTCAATTTGCATTTTACCGCTGATGTATTGCGCAGTAATAGTGTTTTCTTTCAACAACTCTTTTGGAGTTCCCTGACTGATGATTTGTCCACCAAAACGACCTGCTTTCGGACCGATATCAATTACGTGATCGGCACGTTCAATCATGTCTTTGTCGTGTTCAACTACTAAAACTGAATTTCCAATATCTCGTAAACTTTCTAATGATTTGATTAATCGTTCGTTATCTCGTTGATGTAATCCAATACTAGGCTCGTCTAAAATATACAATACACCAACTAATTGTGAACCAATTTGTGTCGCTAATCGAATACGTTGGGCTTCACCACCGGACAAGGTTTTTGAACTTCTATTTAAATTTAAGTAGTCTAATCCAACATCCAATAAAAAACTTATTCTAGCGTTGATTTCTTTCAGAATTTCAGTTGCTATAACTTGCTGTTTTTCAGAAATATGATTCGGTAAATCATGGAACCATTGGGCCAATTCAACCACATCCATTTGAACCAAATCGCCTATACTTTTATCATTTAATTTAAAATACAACGATTCTTTTCTTAATCGAGAACCTCCACAAGCCGAACATTCATTTTCATCCATGAATTCTTTTGCCCAACGTTTAATGCTTTGTGAATCGGATTGTTCGTACTGATTTTTTATAAAATTCGAAATACCTTCAAAATCAATCTTATAATCTTTGGTAATTCCCATTACTTTGGAAACTACCGAAAATTTTTCATTTCCACCATTCAAAATCATGTCCATGGCTTCAGCAGGAATACTTTCAATTGGATCGGATAATTTAAATCCGAATTTTTCTCCAATCAGTTCCAATTGTTTAAAAATCCAAGTGCTTTTTTGTTCGCCTAAGGGAGCAAAACCGCCATTTTTTATTGAAGTTTTTGGATTGGGGATGATTTTATTGAGGTTGATTTCATTCACTACACCAAGTCCGTTACAACTTGGACAAGCTCCTTTTGGTGAATTGAATGAAAAATTATTAGGTTCCGGACTCGGGTAAGAGATTCCTGAAGTCGGACACATTAAGCTTCGACTGTAAAAACGAACCTCGTTGCTTTCATGCTCTATTACCATTAAAATATCGTCACCATGATGCATGGCCACTTTGATTGCTTCGGTAATTCTTTTATCGGTGTCCTCGTCTTGTTTTACGGCTATACGATCAATTACAATCTCAATATCGTGGGTTTTGTAACGATCCACTTTCATTCCGTAATCTAAATCGCGAATTTCGCCATCAACTCGGACTTTTAGAAAACCTTGTTTGGCAATTTGCTCAAATAATTCACGGTAGTGTCCTTTTCTTGAGCGAACTACTGGCGCAAGAATGTTGATTCTTTTGCCGTCAAATTCAGTGTAAATTAACTCTTTGATTTGGTCGTCGGAATACGAAACCATTTTTTCACCCGTATTATAACTAAATGCATCTGCAGCTCTAGCGTATAATAGACGAAGAAAATCATAAATTTCGGTAATAGTTCCTACAGTAGAGCGCGGGCTCTTATTGGTCGTTTTTTGTTCAATTGCAATTACGGGTGATAAACCATCAATTTTATCAACATCCGGACGTTCTAATCCACCTAAAAACTGACGGGCATAAGCTGAAAAAGTTTCAATATACCTACGTTGACCTTCTGCATAAATAGTGTCAAATGCTAAAGATGATTTTCCTGAACCCGATAATCCTGTAATTACTACAAGCTTTTCACGAGGAATGGTAACGTCTATATTTTTTAAGTTATGGGCACGAGCGCCAATAATTTCAATGGTTTCTTCAGAATGTTGCATAGCAATAGGTGCATTTTTGCAAAAATACGATAAAAGTTAGAAGTTAAGACGCAGAAGTTAAAAGTATTTTTATCTAATTATTCGTTATTTTTAAATAAAAAACCTAATCCCATTCTATTTAACATCTTCTTGATAAAGTTTAAGAAGAAATAGTGTTGGCCTGCTAATGTTCCAATGATTAACAATAATATTTTATAAATAGGTAAAATAATTATAATGTACAAAGGATAATAGAACCACAATCCAACGCTTTCTTTAGTTATACCTAATAAAGTTAATAGTGGCTTTGCAATTAGAGCAGAAGTAGAGCCTGTAATTGCAAATACCAAAAGAATTATAAATAACTGAAAATTACTTTGAATGTTCCAGCGTTCTTTTAATTTATTCATTTTATATTCGAGCAGGGAAACCGCCTAATTGTTGTTTATTGGTCATTTGAAAATAAACTAAATAGTTGTACAACATATAATTTACTTCAAAACCATAATTAATCGTTGATTCATAATTGATGGGCATTTCATAAAGATGCATTAATTTAGGATTTCTAGAACGATTATTCCACTCTAAAACCCAAAAACGATTTCTTGTTTCCAAATATTCTTGGGTATAAAATCCTCTTGGTCTTGCATAAGAATTAAACCAAGATGTAAATCCTCCATCAATGATAATGACTTCATAATCTAATTCTTCATTGACAATACGAATGGTGTCACTAGTTAATTTTTGATTGTTATCGGACGAAAAATTTTTATTCGATTGACAAGAAAAAACTAGTGTAAACAATATGGTCCCTATGAAAAATAGTTTAGACATATCTATTTATGAGCCATAAAGGTAAAAAAAAGCACCGATAAATCGATGCTTTTTAACTTTTATTTGTTGATTTTATTTTCCGAAAAGTTTGCCAAGTAATCCACCAAGACCACCTGATTTTTTTGAAACCATTTCTGTTACATCACTCATACCAACTTTACCATCACCATCTTGGTCTAATCCAAATTGACTTCCTACAGAAGAAACCATGTCTAGTAAACCACCGCCTTGACCTCCAGAAATTGAAGCAACTAAGTCGCTCATATTAAATCCAGGTTGATTAGGATCTTTTGCTTTATTCAATAGTCCACCTAATACTTGTGGAATTAATCCACCAGCAACACTTCCTGCGGCTTCATTAGAAAGTCCAAATTTTTCCCCCAAATTTCCGGTTACCTTATTGGCTAATTCTTGAACCACCGGATTATTCATGTCTATAGCAGATTGTCCGTTTAACAAACCGGCTAAATCAGAAACATTTCCACTAGCTACCATGTCTTTTAAACCAGATAAAATAGAAGAACTCGCTTCATTCATTACCGCATCATTTTGCTCATTAGGTACAGCTGAATTATTTACGACAGCTTCTCCACCAAATTGTTTTACTAGATCAGTTAATTGGTCAAACATATGTGTTTAATTTTTATAATTGATATAAATGTACAAAAAAAGTAATTAATTTTTTAATAAACTGATAATTTGTTCTGCTAATTCTGTCCCAATTCTGTCTTGGGCTTCAAGAGTAGCTGCGCCAATATGAGGCGTTAAAGAAATTTTCGGATTCATTAATAAATGCATTTCTGGGGTAGGTTCTTTTTCAAAAACATCTAATCCAGCAAAAGCAATTTTATCCTCATCTAAGGCTTCAATTAAAGCTACTTCGTCTATAACACCCCCTCGAGCACAATTAATTATAGCTGCACCCTCTTTCATGAGTTTAAGTTCTTCTCTTCCGATGACATAACCTTTTTGAGCAGGAACATGTAACGTTATGAAGTCGGCATGTTTCAATACATCCTCCATGGGTTCGGTTACAATATCCACATTGATGAATTGGCCATTGTAAAAATCTACTCGTATTACCGCTTCACTTACAAAACTATCGGCCGCAATTACTTTCATTCCTAATCCTAAAGCCATTTTAGCTACAGCTTGACCAATTCGGCCAAAACCAATGATTCCTAAAGTTTTACCTCTTAATTCAATTCCATTAGCATACGATTTTTTTAAGGCATCAAAATGTGTATCACCTTCCAAAGGCATTACACGGTTGGAATCGTATAAAAATCGGACACCAGAAAATAAATGCGCAAATACTAATTCAGCTACACTTTCAGAAGAAGAGGCAGGCGTATTAATTACATGAATATTTTTACTACGAGCATAATCCACATCAATATTGTCCATTCCAACACCACCTCGACCAATGATTTTTAAACCCGGACAAGCATCTATGATATCTTTTCTTACTTTTGTAGCACTTCGTACTAGTAGTACTTTTACATCATGTGCATTAATAAAATTAGCAACTTGCTCTTGTGCTACTTTAGTTGTGATTACTTCAAAACCTCCTTTTTCTAAAGCCTTTATACCGCTTTTAGAAATACCATCATTTGCTAATACTTTCATTTTTATGTTTTTTTATCAATTTTAAGAATTCATTTTTTGTTCGAATGCCTGCATCACGTCTACTAAAACTTGTACACTTTCTAGAGGTAAGGCATTATACATTGAAGCTCTATAGCCTCCAACAGAACGATGTCCGTTTAATCCTGAAATACCTGCTTCTTTCCACATCGCATCAAAAACATCTTTATGTGTTTCATCAACTAATAAAAAAGTAGCATTCATGTTACTTCTGTCTTCAACAGCTGCTGTTCCTTTAAAATAAGGGTTTCGGTCAATTTCAGAATAGAGCAAAGTTGCTTTCTGATTGTTAATTTTCTCAATAGCTGCTATTCCACCTAAATTTTTTAACCATTGTAAAGTTAATAATGAAACATAAATAGGGAATACAGGTGGTGTATTGTACATGCTTTCTTTATCAATGTGTTGTTGATAGTTCAACATGTTGGGAATGTCACGACCGGTTTTACCTAAAATATCTTCTTTAACAACAACTAAAGTAGCGCCAGCGGGACCCATATTTTTCTGAGCTCCAGCATAGATTAAATCAAACTGAGTAAAATCTAATACTCTCGAAAAAATATCAGAACTCATGTCGCATATCATTGGGATTTTTGTTGTTGGAAAGCTTTTCATTTGAGTTCCAAAAATGGTATTATTACTGGTGCAATGGAAGTAATCGGCATCAGAAGGAATAGTATATTCTTTTGGAATATGATTGTAATTTTCACTTTTGGAAGAAGCAACAACTAAAGTTTCACCAAAGTGTTTGGCTTCTTTTATTGCACCACTTGCCCAAGTACCCGTATCTAAATAGGCCGCTTTTCCGTTAACTTTCATTAAATTATAGGGCACCATTAAGAATTCTAAACTTGCACCGCCATGTAGAAATAAGGCTTGGTATCCTTTTCCTTCTAATCCTAGTAGCTCAAGTACTAAAGCTCGGGCTTCTTCCATGACTGCAACAAAATCTTTACTGCGGTGAGAAATTTCTAAAATAGATAATCCAGATTGATTAAAATCTAAAATAGCTTGTGCCGATTTTTCAAAAACTTCTTGCGGTAAAATACATGGACCAGCACTGTAATTGTGTTTTTTCATTTTTTAATTGTTAAGTTGTGTTTTAATGATTGCAAATTTCGCAATAACTTAACAATACAACCGATCAATAGAGGCTAAAAATGCGGTAGTTTATTAACGAAATCGTTTTCGTTTTAGAAAATTACTGCAAATTATTTAAAAAATGTAAAGTGTCAATATTGTCAGCATAATCCCAAAGTTTAGGATGCTGCGCTTGACCAAAAGGGAATGAATGTTCAATAACACCATTACTAACTACACATTGAATTAGTTCTTTATCTGCTTCTAATTTTGATTTCACATCTTCTATAGAATCATAATATTCATAAAATACAGAAGAAATTGGCGAAGCATAACTTGTATCTTCTTTAATAGTCATAAAACCATTATCTAAAATTTGAAAGAGACTCATTAAATATACGGCTTTGTTATAGTCGTAATTATTGGCGTATTTTTCATATTCAATGATGTCTTTATGAACAAACATGCCTTTGAAAAAAGCCTCGAAATTGTAGTTTTTTGGAACAAATAGTTTGGAAACATTTCTACAACCTAAACCAAAGTATCTAAAAATGTCATCACCTAATGCTTCTAGTTCTTTTTGCGATTCATTTCCGGTTAAAACGGCAACCGAATTTCTGTTTTTTCTAATTATATTTGGTTTAGAACCAAAATAATACTCAAAATAACGAGCTGTATTATTACTTCCGGTTGCTATTACTGCATCAAAACCTTCTAATTTTCCTTCAACAAAAGTAATTCTGTCCTCTAATCTATTATCTAAAGCAATTAAGTATTTCGCTAAAAATTTAATAAGATGTTGGTCGTTTGATGAAGTTTTTATCAAAGCATGATTACCAGTAATTACTACACTTAAGAAATCATGAAACCCTACTAAAGGGATATTACCAGCTAAAACAAGTCCGATTTTTTTGGGAGCTGTATTTTCGAAAGTATAGTTACTTAACCAAGTTGATAAATTTTCATCAGTAAGTGCTTCAGTCCAAGATTGAATAGCAAAAAATACATTTTCTGGTGTAAACCAATTGTTGTGTGATTGTGATAATTGAATTAAATCATTAAATTTTTCGAAAAAAGAATCATTGTTTTTGATTGCCTCTTTTTTAATGGTCTTATTCTCATTAAATTGACTTAAAAAATGACCTAATTCAACAAAACAATTTTTTATTTCGATTTGTAACATTTGTAACTTGTTTTTAATGGGTTTACGTTGTATTTTTGTGCCGCAAAATTAATTATATTATTTGGAATATACAGAAAATAGGTTTTGTTTTCCAAATTCAAAATTTTAAGTTAATCAATATGGCAATAAAGATAACAGACGAATGCATCAATTGTGGTGCATGTGAACCAGAGTGTCCGAATACAGCAATTTATGAAGGAGCTGATGATTGGAGATGGAAAGATGGAACAAAATTATCAGGAAAAGTGATACTACCAGATGGTACTGAAGTTGATTCTGATGCAGCACAGACTCCTTATTCTGATGATGTATATTATATTGTTCCAGGAAAATGTACTGAATGTAAAGGCTTCCATGAAGAGCCACAATGTGCAGCGGTTTGTCCAGTGGATTGTTGTGTGCCTGATGAGGACCATGTGGAAAGTGAAGAGACTCTTTTAAACCGACAGTCGTTTTTACATAATGAATAAAAAAAGTCCGAGAATTTTCTCGGACTTTTTTTTTTACATATCATTTAGTTTTTGACTAATTCCAATTTTTCAGTTTTAATGCGATCTGTTTTTTCATCGTAGGTTTCTAAAATTAAATTTCCTTCGGCATCAAAATGTGCAACCGCAATTTTATTTTTATTCGAATAAATATAATTATCATTAGAGGTTCTTCTTAATAAAGCTCTTTTTTTGTTATTAGGAATAATCACCGAATACCCTAAGTCGTCACTTTCCAATTCATATTTCACTCCATTGGAGGTGTAATGCGTTGCGTGTTTAACATCAACAGTTCTAACAGTACCATTAATGGCCACTTGAGTGGTTTTGGTTACATCTATTGGTGCTTCAACTTGCGGAATATTTTTTGTACCCGGTTTTTCTTCTCCAATAGCTACTTTTTGAATTTCCTTAATTTTTTCGGTTTTTACAATTTTTTGTTCCCCTTTAGAATCTTTAATAGTAGTTGTTGTAACTAAGGTTTCCTTTTGAACATTTTGATTCTGCGCTAATCCTATTGTTGTCGTTAATAAGATACAAGCTATGCTACTAAATCTTTTCATAATTTTTTATTTTTAATTTGATACTACAAAGTTATAGCGCAAGAATAGGAGGGATGTTACATGATTATTTGAAAGATTACTAGAATTTACATACTTTAATAAGAAAGGATGTTTTTTTACTATTAATTAATAGATTATATTTGCACACTTAAAATTTTAAAAAATAGCAACTGTTAACTTTAAACTGTTAACTGTAAACTTATTATAACATGAAAGCAGGAATTGTAGGATTACCAAATGTTGGGAAATCAACTTTATTTAATTGTTTATCAAATGCCAAAGCACAAAGTGCTAACTTTCCTTTTTGTACAATTGAACCAAACATTGGTGTAGTAAATGTACCCGATCCAAGAATTGTTAAGTTAGAAGAATTAGTTAAACCAGAAAGAGTTCAAATGGCAACAGTTGATATTGTTGATATTGCAGGTTTAGTTAAAGGAGCTAGTAAAGGAGAAGGATTAGGTAATCAATTCTTAGGAAATATTAGAGAATGTAATGCCATTATTCATGTTTTACGTTGTTTTGATAATGATAATATTGTTCACGTAGACGGTAATGTAAATCCGATTCGCGATAAAGAAACTATTGATATCGAATTACAATTAAAAGACTTAGAAACGGTTGAAAAACGTTTAGAAAAAGTTAATAAAGCAGCTAAAACAGGTAACAAAGAAGCGCAAATTGAAAAAGCGTTATTAGATAGAATTAAGGATGCTTTAATGCAAGCTAAATCGGCTCGTACAGTAGTGCCTCAGTCTAATGAGGAAGAAGAATTGTTTGCAGGTTTCCAATTAATTACTGCTAAACCAGTATTATATGTTTGTAATGTAGACGAAGCTTCTGCAGTAAATGGAAACAAATATGTAGACCAAGTACGTGAGTTAGTAAAAGATGAACAAGCGGAAGTAATTGTACTTTCAGTTGGTGCTGAAGCAGATATTAATGAATTAGAAAGTTATGAAGAACGTCAAGTGTTCTTAGAAGACTTAGGACTAACAGAACCAGGTTCGGCGGTTTTAATTCGTGCGGCTTATAAATTATTGAATTTACAAACCTATTTTACAGCTGGTGTTAAAGAAGTTCGTGCGTGGACTATTAAAGTGGGCGATACAGCTCCAAAAGCAGCCGGTGTAATTCATACAGATTTTGAAAAAGGTTTTATTCGTGCTGAAGTAATTGCTTATGAAGATTATGTTGCCTTCGGTTCAGAAGCAAAAGTTAAAGAAGCCGGGAAACTAAGAGTAGAAGGAAAAGAATATATTGTTAAAGATGGCGATGTAATGCACTTCCGTTTTAATGTATAATAAAATATTTTAATAAAAATTTATTTTAAGACCGTTGAAATTTTCAACGGTTTTTTTGTGGCATACGTTTTGTTAGTACTTTCTTAAACCAATCAACTTAATTTTTAAACGTATGAAAAAAATAGTGTTATTTCTCGTTGCAACATCTCTACTTTCTTGTGAATCTCATCAATTGAATGATAGTTTTATTTTGTTTTCAGAAGCCCAACCCGCTGATGTAGATGAGATTACTCATTTTCCACAAAAATATATTGGTGAATACAGTTTTGATGCTACACATAAAATAATGATTCAATCAAAATACATCATTTTAAAAGATATTGATTCATTAGAAATGACCAAAAAAGAATTGGATTCTATTAAAACAGCTGAGTTGAAAGGAAATAAAGTATTGGATAAAGAAACAGGCAAATTGTATGACGTCCGATTTAAAGGTGATACAATTTGTTGGGAAATGGCCAATTTAGATACAATTTTTTCCTTTGATGAAGGCGAAGTCGCAAAATTATTTAAGCAAAGTATAATTCTGAATAAAGAACAAGAAAATGGGGTGCAAGTTTCTTGTATTAATTTTAAAGGTTTAAAAGGGAAATACATTCAATTAGGAACTAAAAAAGATTATAATTATTTAAAGTCAAAATTAAAGACTAATCCAACTATTATTAAAGAAAATGGCGATACCACCAATGTAGTATTAACGTTTTCAAGAGGTGATTTTAGAAGGTTATTAAGACAAGAAGGTTGGGAATTTGAAACTAGTTTTTTTAAATAATGAAAAAGATTGTTATTAAAACAGTAAAATATGTTGGTTTATTCCTTCTCGCTTTATTGATGTATGGAATAGTAGTCACATTGCTTTCTTTTATCCCTGTAAATTCATATGATTCTAGAACGTTAATTCCGGCCCAAAAAATTGAAATTTACTTACTAACCAATGGTGTTCATACCGATATTGTTTTACCTGTAAAAAATGAGTATTTCAATTGGTCAAAACAAGTCAAGTTTACCGATACTAAAGCAAAAGATTCCACAGCTCAATTTATGGCAATTGGTTGGGGCGATAGAGGATTTTATTTAGAAACTCCCACTTGGTCCGACTTAAAAGTAAGCACTGCCTTAAATGCTGCAACAGGTTTGAGTTCAAGTGCCTTGCATATAACATTTTATAAAAGTTTGAAAGAAGGCATCGATTGTAAAAAAATAACTATTGATTCAATTGAATATAAAAAGCTGATTGTATTTATTAATAATTCTTTTCAATTAAACAACGGAAATGTAACGAAAATTGATACTAAAGCGGTCTATGGAAATAATGATGCGTTTTATGAAGCAAAAGGAAGTTATTCCTTGTTTTATACGTGTAATACATGGGCGAATCAGGCGTTAAAAGCGGCGAATCAAAAGGCTGCACTTTGGACCATTTCAGATACAGGAATTTTTAGGCATTATAAAAATTAGTCGAAAGTCAAAAGTCGAAAGTCAAAAGTCAAAAGTCAAAAGTCAAAAGTCGAAAGTCGAAAGTCGAAAGTCGAAAGTCAAAATAAAAGCTAATCACTAAATACTATTCACTTTTCACTAGTAGAAAATGTTCAAAACTTCTTTGTAAACCGCTTTTAAAATTTGGGCAATTCACTTATATTAGCACATTATCCATATTTGTGTCTATGTTAGAAGAATTGAATCCAAATCAATACACCGAAGATAATATTCGATCGCTTGATTGGCAAGAACACATCCGAATTCGTCCGGGTATGTACATTGGAAAATTAGGTGACGGTTCCACTCCTGATGATGGTATTTATATCTTAGTCAAAGAAGTTATCGATAACTGTATCGATGAGTTTGCTATGGGGGCAGGTAAAACCATTGAAGTGACTATCAAAGACCGATTAGTGACTGTACGCGATTATGGTCGTGGTATTCCATTAGGAAAAGTGGTTGATGTTGTTTCTAAAATGAATACCGGTGGTAAATACGACTCCAAAGCTTTTAAAAAATCAATCGGATTAAATGGTGTAGGTACCAAGGCAGTTAATGCACTTTCTAATTATTTCCGAGTAGAATCGGTTCGAGATAACCAACAAAAAGCAGCTGAATTTTCGGCAGGGGTTTTAACACTTGAAGAAGATTTAGTAGAAACAACTAAACGAAGAGGTACAAAAGTTTCTTTTATTGCCGACGAAACCATTTTTAAAAACTACAAATACCGAAATGAGTATGTAGAGAAAATGCTTCGTAATTATACCTATTTGAATAGAGGACTAACCTTGTATTACAATGGCGATAAGTTTTATTCTGAGTTTGGATTAAAAGATTTGTTGGAAGACAATATCACTGCTGAAGATATGGTGTATCCAGTAATTCATTTGGAAGGCGATGATATTGAAATTGCTTTAACACACAGTAAATCACAATATTCAGAAGAATACTATTCTTTTGTAAACGGACAAAACACGACGCAAGGGGGTACGCATTTAGGTGCTTTTCGTGAAGGGGTGGTACGTACTTTAAAAGAATTTTATAATAAAAATTTTGAAGCGTCAGATATACGAAAATCAATTGTAGCGGCAATTGCTGTTAAAGTTGAAGAACCCGTTTTTGAATCGCAAACTAAAACAAAACTAGGTTCAACGGATATGGGGCCTAAGGGACCATCTGTTCGTACGTTTGTAAATGATTTTATCAAAACGAAGTTGGACAATTTCTTGCATAAAAATCCGGAAATTGCTGACCAATTGCTTCGTAAAATTTTACAAGCTGAACGTGAGCGTAAGGAATTGTCGGGTATTCGAAAATTAGCGAAAGAGCGTGCTAAAAAAGCCAGTTTACATAATAAAAAATTACGCGATTGTAGGGTACATTTAACAGATGTGAAGAATCCAAGGTATTTAGAAAGTACACTATTTATTACCGAAGGAGATTCGGCATCTGGTTCTATTACGAAATCACGTGATGTCAATACGCAAGCGGTTTTCTCTCTACGTGGTAAACCCTTGAATTCATACGGTATGACTAAGAAAATTGTGTATGAAAACGAAGAATTCAACTTATTACAAGCGGCTTTAGATATTGAAGAAGATTACGAAAACTTAAGATACAACAACATTGTAATTGCTACCGATGCCGATGTCGACGGGATGCACATTCGTTTGTTGTTGATTACGTTTTTCTTGCAGTTTTTCCCAGAATTAATCAAAGAAGGACATTTGTATATATTACAAACGCCTTTATTCCGTGTACGTAATAAGAAAGAGACCATTTATTGTTATTCAGATGAAGAACGTATAAATGCGATTGAAAAGTTAAAGCCAAAACCAGAAATTACACGATTCAAAGGATTGGGAGAAATTTCACCCGATGAGTTCAAGCATTTTATTGGTCAAGATATTCGTTTAGATCCTGTGATGTTAGATAAAGCGATGTCGATTGAAAAATTATTAGAATTCTATATGGGTAAAAATACCCCAGACCGACAAGATTTTATTATCAATAACTTGAAAGTAGAGTTGGATACGGCTGAGGAGTTGTTGGGGAGTTAGTTTTTGTAAGTAAACTTTAAACTATCAACTAATAACTGTCAACTTAAAACTGACAACTGTTAACAAAAATATGAGTGAAGAAAATCAAAATATAAACCCAGACGAAAGTCAAGATTTTATACCTGAAAGTCAAGACCATTCTGATCATTCGGATTCCATTACGAAAGTAACAGGAATGTATAAAGATTGGTTCTTGGATTATGCGTCGTATGTAATTTTAGAGCGTGCGGTTCCGGCTATTGAAGACGGATTTAAACCGGTTCAGCGCCGTATCATGCATTCCATGAAAGAGTTAGATGATGGGCGTTACAACAAAGTAGCGAATATCATTGGACACACAATGCAGTATCACCCACACGGTGATGCGAGTATAGGCGATGCTATGGTAAACATTGGACAAAAAGATTTATTAATCGATTGTCAAGGGAACTGGGGTAATATTTTAACAGGTGATGGAGCTGCTGCCCCTCGATATATTGAAGCAAGATTAAGTAAGTTTGCGCAAGATGTGTTGTTCTCTCCAAAAGTAACGGAATGGCAATTGAGTTATGACGGTCGTAAAAATGAACCCATTCATTTACCGGTAAAATTCCCCTTATTGTTGGCTCAAGGCGGAGAAGGGATTGCGGTTGGATTGTCAACGAAGTTGTTACCACACAATTTCAATGAGTTAATAGATGCTTCTATTAAAATTTTGAAAGGAAAACCATTTACCATATTTCCTGATTTTCCAACGGCTGGTATTGCTGATGTTTCGGGGTATAATGACGGTATGCGTGGTGGAAGGGTTCGTGTACGCGCTAAAATTGCACCACTAGATAAAAACACCTTGGTTATTACACAAATTCCTTTTTCTACTGATACCACTAAATTGATTGACAGTATTTTAAAGGCGAATGAAAAAGGTAAAATTAAGATTAAAAAGATAGAAGACAATACGGCTGCTGAGGTAGAAATCTTAATTCATTTGCAACCAGGAACTTCTCCGGATAAAATGATTGATGCCTTGTATGCGTTTACCGATTGTGAATTGTCTGTTGCTCCGTTGGGATGTGTAATCGAAAATTGCAATCGACCTTTGTTTATTGGGGTTTCAGACATGTTGAAAATTTCGACTAATAGAACGGTAAATATCTTAAAGCGCGAATTAGAAATACAATTAGACGAACTCGAAACAAAATGGCATTTTTCTAATTTAGAGAAGATTTTCATTCGAGAAGAAATGTACATCGACTTTAAATTGTACAGTGATAGAGAGTCGTTATACGAGTATTTATACAACCGTTTTGAACCTTTTAAAAAGATTTTAATTCGTGATATAGTTGATGAAGATTTGCAAAAATTGACGCAAATTCCAATGATTCGTATTACACGTTTCGATTCAGACAAAGCCGATGAAAATATCGCTAAATTAGAAGATGAAATCGAACAAGTGAAACATCATTTAGCCAATATTATTGATTTTGCTATTGATCATTTTACACGATTAAAAGAGAAATACGGTAAAGGACGCGAACGCCTAACGGAGTTGCGCAACTTTGATAACATTCAAGCCACAAAAGTAGTTTTACGTAACCAAAAATTCTATGTAAATAGGGAAGAAGGTTTCGTTGGTATGGGCTTGAAGAAAGATGAATATGTGGGCGAATGTTCAGATATTGATGATGTTATTGTTTTTTTACGCGATGGAAAAATGATGATTTCAAAAATAGACGACAAAAAATTCTTTGGAAAAGACATTATTCATGTGGCGGTTTTTGATAAAAACGACAAGCGAACCATTTATAACATGATTTATCGTGATGGTAAGTCGGGTCCTTCCTTTATTAAGCGATTCAATGTTTCAGGGGTAACACGTGATAAAGAATATGATTTAACGCAAGAAAAAGCGGGAAGTCAAGTGCTTTATTTTTCTGCCAATCCAAATGGAGAAGCTGAGGTTGTAACCATATTATTGCGTCAGGTAGGCAGTGTGAAAAAACTGAAATGGGATGTGGATTTTGCTGAAATAATGATTAAAGGTCGTGCCAGTAAAGGAAACACGGTTTCAAAATATCCAATAAAGAAAATTGAATTAAAAGAGAAAGGGATTTCTACGCTACGTCCTAGAAAAGTGTGGTTTGATGATACGGTGCAACGATTAAATGTAGACGGAAGGGGAGAGTTGTTAGGTGAATTTAAGCCGAATGATCGTTTATTGGTTATTACACAGTCAGGTAAAGTAAAAACGATTATACCAGAATTATCGACCCATTTTGAAGAAGACATGATTGTTTTAGAAAAATGGAATAAAAATAAACCTATTTCTGCGATTTATTTTGATGGAGAAAAAGACCGTTATTATGTTAAACGATTTTTAGTAGAAAACGAAAATAAGGAAGAGATTTTTATTTCGGAACATGAAAAATCGCAGTTAGAAATTGTTTCTACCGATTGGCGTCCTATGGCAGAAGTTGTTTTTGCCAAAGTAAAAGGTGTTCAAAAGGAAAATCAGATTGTCAATTTCGAGGAATTCATTGCTGTAAAAGGAATAAAAGCGCAAGGGAATCAATTGAGTACGGATAAATTGAAACAAGTAAATTTATTGGACCCTTTGCCTTATGAAGAAATTTTAGATGAACCTGAAGCTGAACTAAAAGAAGAATTGGAAGAAGGTAATGATATCCAAGATTTCAATATTCAATTGGATGATGACGGACAAATTACGTTGAGTTTGGATTAAAATAATAGTTGAAGAATTTAACCACCCTTCAAGGGTTTGACCCTTGAAGGGTGGTAAATAATCAATCCAAACAAGTTTTTCTAATTCCTGTTAGTTTTTTGTCTTTTGAAAATTACAACGTCTTTACTAGCCCCGATAGAGCCAAGTGCCATGCACAGGCGAAAGCGGGACAATATATGTACTAAAAAGAAAAATGCCTGCTCCAAAAAAGAACAGGCATTTTTTATATTTAATGTTAAGCTTTTTAATTCATTAAATCATCATCAGTTAATTTAGAATCAGCAATTTTACTATTGTGTAATTGTACTGGTTTTCTAGCATTTTTCTTCATTCTTAAATTTAAAAATTCTACAAATAAAGAGAAGAAAATAGCAAAATATAGATACCCTTTTGGAATACTATGTACTTCCGTTTCTCCGAAGAATTTAATAGAAGCCAAGTGAGAACCTTCTGCTAATAACATTACACCAATTAAGATTAAGAATGATAATCCTAAAATTTGAATAGTTGGGTGTTCGTTTACAAATTTAGAAACCGGACCAGCAAAAATTAACATAATTACAATTGAAATTACAATTGCTGCAATCATAATTTCTAAAGCACCAGCAGGACCAAAACCAGCAGGAGCAGGCGCGGCACTAACTAAACCAACAGCAGTTAAAATACTGTCAAACGAGAAAACGATATTTAAAAGAGCAATCTGAATTACGGCTGAAGCTAATGAATTACTTGCTTTTCCAGCAGTAGCTTCTTCTTCACCTTCTAATTTATGGTGAATTTCTGAAACGGATTTATACAATAAAAACAATCCACCTCCAAAAACAATTAAACTTTGCCCGGAAATTCCACCTGAAACAAAACTCCAATCAAAATCAAAGAAGGAATCTTTTAAACTCATTACCCAAGTAATACCAAATAATAAAATAATACGAAAAGCCATGGCTAATAATAAACCAATTCTTCGTGCTTTTGGTTGGTCTTCTTCTTTTAATTTACCAGAAACAATAGACAAGAAAACAATGTTGTCAATACCTAAAATAATTTCTAAAAAAGTTAGGGTTAATAAAGCTACCCAAGCATTTGGATTTGATAAAATTTCCATTTTTATTAGTTAAATAATTTAATTGTTAGTTCTTATTAAACGTAAGAAATTACATTTTTGTTACAGAACCTTTTTGTTTTTTTGTTTCACCAACAAATGAATATTCGAAATTATAAGTTAAGTCTTTGGTGTTCAGTATTTTTACATGTACCGCTTTTTTTTCTTCTCTATTTTTAGGTTTTATGTTTTCAAGGATGTATTCACAATCATTAATCCATCGAATAGAAAAAGTATCAATTTTATTGTTGAAATTTTCAATTTGCATGGAATCATTTCGTTCAAAAGTAGTTGAATACTTTTTTCCTTCAACGGTGGTTTCTGAACTAAATTTACCTGTTTTAAAAGCACTACAATTGCGTTCTTGTTCGTAACAAGAAAATAATGTCATTGATAAAACTAAATAGATACTAATTTTAATATTTTTCACTTTTTATTTCAAAATTATTTGTCAAACATACTACTTACAATAGTTTTTACTCCTTTAAAACCAAGATAAACGGCATAAATACATACTAAAATTGCAAGTACAAGAAGATAGGGATACAAAGGATGCCCTTGATTTTTAAAGCAACTGTTTAAAAAAACAGGACCTAAAAATAAAAGAGGTAATGCAAAAGCCAAGTAGCGAATACCTTTGTATAAAACTAATTTATTAGTCATGTTAAAAAGTTAATTTTAAACCAACACCATTGGAGTTTGATACAATATTCAGGCTATAATCTCTTGAATTGTCTAAGTTTCCAGTAGCTTTTAATCCTTCATTATACAGTTTTATTCCATTTTCTACTTTAGCTTTTCTTCCACTTAAAATTGGAATTGAAATGGCAACAAATGCAGCACCTGAATAGGTGAAAAATGACGGATAAGTGACATCAGAAGAAATACCTCTTGCAACATCAGCAATAATTAAAGCACCTCCTAATCCTAGAAAAAATCCACCTAAAGCGCCTTTACTTTTACCTTTTTTAAAGCTTGAATAGGCTTGATAATTCGAATCTTGTAAGTATTTTTTAATTTCAAATGTTCCATATTGTTCCCCATTAATGAAATATTTGTTTCCACGTAATTCAATTTCTTGTCCTGCAGGTATTTCTCTCATAGCAGGTCTTTTTTGAGAAAATCCAAAAAGTGAAATAAAAAATAAACAAATTACTAATGTTTTTTTCATAGCATTATTCTTTTAATTAGTTAGTATAGTTTTCAACAGCTTTTCTTACGCTGCCGTATTTTTTCAATAATTCAGCTGCAATTTCATAATCTACAGGTATTTCACTCATGATCATACGCACGCCACGATCAATAAGTTTTACATTGCTCAATTGCATATCTACCATTTTGTTACCCTTAACTCTTCCTAACTGTATCATAGTGGCAGTTGAAATCATGTTTAACACCAGTTTTTGTGCTGTTCCTGCTTTCATTCTACTACTGCCAGTTACAAATTCTGGACCAACCACAACTTCAATAGGATAATCGGGTACCAAGGCTAATGGACTTCCAGCATTACAAGTAATTCCTCCTGTTGTGATGTTATTTTGTTTACATTGTTCTAATCCACCAATAACATAGGGTGTAGTTCCTGAAGCAGCAATTCCAATTACGACATCTTTTTCATTGATGTTCCATTCTTGTAAATCTTTCCAAGCCTGCATTTTGTCGTCTTCTGCAAATTCAACTGCTTTTCTTATGGCAGTATCACCTCCGGCAATTATCCCAATTACTAAATCAAATGGAACGCCAAAGGTTGGTGGACATTCAGAGGCATCTACTATTCCTAATCTACCCGAAGTGCCCGCACCAATATAAAACAATCGTCCGCCATTTTTCATCTTTTCTACCACAATTGAAATTAATTTTTCAATTTGAGGTAATGCTTTTTCTACGGCTAACGGAACTAATTTATCTTCATTATTAATGTTGGTTAATAACTCATTAACAGACATTTGTTCTAAATGTTCATACTTTGATGCTTGTTCCGTTGTTTTAGTAAACGACATAATCGATTTCATTTCTTGATGCAATCAAATATACAAACTAAATTCAAAATTTTATAGTTAAATGAATATTTCTATATTTGATTTAATTATGAATAAATGAATGAATACAAAACCACTAAAAATTGCCCTTGCAACTGTAACATTATCTGATGGTGGTGCCGAACGTTGTGCGGCTCTTTTATCGAACTTTTTTGTGGCAAAAGGTATAGAAGTGCACCATCTTGTTTTTGCTGGTAAAGTGGATTATGAATACAGTGGAACTCTTGTTCATTTTGAAAAATTAAAAGACGAATCTAATAGTATTTGGAGTCGATGGAAACGTTTTTGGGCAATTCGGAACTATTGTAAGCAAGAACAATTTGATTTTATACTCGATTTTAGAACCAAAGAACGTTTTTGGCAAGAAGTGTTATTGCATCATTTGGTGTATGATCATTTAATTCAAACCATACATAGTATCAAAATTGATTCCTATATTCCCAAATCCAGTTGGAAAGCATGGTTGCTTTATCATAAAGCCAAAGCCATGATTACTGTTTCCGATAGTATTCTTGCCAAAGTAGAAAATCAATATTACAACAAACATTTGTTTACGATTTATAATCCCATTGATTTAGATTATTTTGAAACAAAAGCGAAGGAATCAGTTCCTTTTCAGCATCAATTTATAGTTGCTGCAGGTAGTATGAACCAAAATATAAAGCAATTTGATAAATTAATTGAAATCTATTCTAAATCTAATTTACCAAAACAAAATATCCATTTGATAATATTAGGAGAAGGCGATTTGAAAGCAAGTTATATTCAATTGGCTCACAACTTATATTTGAATGATAAAATTCATTTTTTAGGTCATGTTAATAATCCGTTTTCATATTTTAAGAATGCTTTATTTGGAGTTTCCACCAGTAAATATGAAGGTTTGCCAATGGTTTTGTTAGAAACATTAGCCTGTGGTACACCTGTTGTTTCATGGAATTATGAATCGGGTCCCAGCGAAATTATTCAGGATCGACATAATGGATTATTGGTTTTAAATCAGGATACCAATGCAATGGTAGAGGCTTTTCATGCAATGATTGAAGATAAAGAACTATATTTACGTTGTAAAAGCAATTCAAAAACTAGTATTCGAGATTTTTCAATTGATAAAATTGGAGCAACTTGGATGAAATTATTTGAAAAATTACAAAAACAGCATGAAAATTAAACTAATTGATATTCCGAAAATAACCAATACTAAAGGAAATATTGGTGTTATAGAAAACGATACCATTCCATTTGATGTAAAACGGGTCTATTATTTATTTGATGTGCCAAGTGGAGCCAAAAGAGGCGGACATGCGCATAAAAAATTAAAACAAATTTTAATAGCCATTTCAGGTAGTTTTGATGTGGTGTTGAAAGATGGAAAAAAGAAAGAAGTAGTTACTTTAAATAGACCTGATAAAGGATTATTGATTGAAAATAACATTTGGCGCGAATTAGAAAATTTTTCTTCGGGTGCTGTTTGTTTAGTTTTAGCCTCTGAAGTATATGATGAAGAGGATTATATTCGTAGTTTTAAGGAATATAAAACTTTTGTTTCCAACGAATTATAATATTAGTAGTTTGTAATATTATAAGCGGGTATAAAATGATATGAAAACGATCGCCTTGGTCTGTTGAAATTGCAGATACTCCAATGCAATATAAAATAGTGAAAGCAACAAATAGTATTGATTTGGTATTAGTTTTATAGTTGTAAAGAATTATAAATGAGGTAAGTATTCCTAATAACGTTAGAAAAATATTCTGAATTTTACTAATAACTTTGAATGTAAATTGAAAAGCATCAAAATATGAAGTTTTGTTTATGTTTTTGCAACCATGAACCGAAGCACTTCCTTTGGTGCTATTGATAAAAAGATTTGAAAAATAAGCTTTTATTAAATTTAATTTGTTGTTTTCTAATTGATTATAGAAATCTTTTTTAGCCAATTTTTTCATTTCCTGATGTGATAGATTTTTTGTTTCTAGCACACGCTTGTTTTTACCTTGAATGAAAACTTCCTTATTTTTATAGCAATCAGCTTTTGTTCCCAAATAATTGTAATACGTAGAATTATCAATATAACTCAAAGTGAAAGTACCATAGGTAACTTTCATTCCAATTAGTTGAATCAAAAAAAGTAAAATACTGAAGTATAAAACAATTGAGTATCGACTTTTAGTAATTTTTAAAATGTCATTATAGTAAAAAATAATACAAATCAGAACGATACCTAAGCTTAATGGCTTAATTAAACATGCCAAAATAAGCACTGATAAAGCATAAATTAAAGGTTTAATTTCTTTATCTTTTGAATAGTTAATTAATTGATATACAATTAGTATTGTAATAAAAGTAAAAATCGTTTCAGTAAGTAAATGAAAGATGATAAATATATTTCCAATGCTAATTGAAAATAGGAGTGAGGCAATAAAAGCTATTTTAGGAGATGTAAATGAAAGTAATGATTTGTACAATAAGTTAATTGTTGCAAACCAAAAAAGGATATTTAAAATTAGACTCCACAAGAAAAGGGATTCAATATTTTTAGTAAATAGCAATGGAATTCCATAAATTAAACTAAATAAAAAAGGTCTGTGATCGTTTAATTTAAAATTAAAATACAATTCCTTACAAGCAAGAAGATAAGAATAACTATCTGGAAATTTGTAGTTTTGATTTAAAAGTTGACATGAAATAACTATGATTACTAAAATCAAAAAAGCAACACTATTTAGAACTATTTGCCTTTTATTAATCATTTGAATAGATTTCTAAATATTTTTGAGCAACTATTTTTGCATCATGATGTTTTTTAACAAATGCTTTTGCATTTTGCCCAATTTCATCAATTTTTGACGTGTTTTCAATTAAAAAAGAAAGTTTTTCTACTAAATAAGATACATTTGGTAAAGCATTTATGCAAATTTCATCTTCTTGTAAATGATAATATTCTAAGAATTGAGTTTCAGCACCAGTGAAAACAACTTTACCATGTAACATCCCTTCTAAAGCATTATAACCTTGATCAAATGAATAGACTTGGTCCAATACTATATCCGCTTTTTTAAAATACGTTTGATATACAGTATAAGGTAAATCTTGTGCTATTAAAACTTCAACTTGATTTGGGTATTGTTCTTCAATAATTTGTAAAGCTTCTTGAAAATACGAAATGCCTTTTTTTATTGCATTACCTGTATTTATACCTAAGAGTATTGCTACTTTTTTATTTGAATTTGATAGTGAATTTGATAGTGAATTTGATAGTGGATACGGAATATAACCTACATATTTTTTATTGTCTTTTAAAGCATCGATATAATCAAAATCAGTAGCTATAATTCCCGAACAATTCGAATAAATTAAATCTGTTATTTTATTGAATCTTGGATTAATAAAATCAAAATAATAAGCATATGTCTTAGTATGAACTTTCGGATTTTCTAAATAGGGAGTCATCACCGAGTATTTCGGTTTTTTACTCAACATATAATTAACTTGATAGGAATCTACTCCACAACTTAACAAGAAAACTTTATTGTTTTGTTTGAATAACTTTTTAAGGAGTAAATATTCTAAAGTATTCGTTGTTTGTATTGGAGCTTCATTAATCAATTGAACGACATCGTAATTCTTGAATTTTGATAAATGCCACCAAAATCGGATACCATGTTCAACTAAAGCTAAATCATAATTAAATAAACGAAACCAAATTTGTCTGGGAATATTACCTAATTTGGATTTAAAAAACTTGGCTTTGATAGAAATATCAGTTGGAAAATCTTTAAAAGCATCACCATTATTTACTAAAGTAACCTCATGGCCAATAGCCATTAATCCTTTTTTTAAATGATTGTGTAAACCACTAAATTCGCCAACTAAAAGTATTTTCATTAATTGTAAGTTGAAATCTTGATATTAAATTTAAGTAATAAAATTTTAATAGAATCAATTGTTAAAAGTATAAATCTAGGTAGTCTTAATAATAACGCTTGTTTCCAATTTAAATTTTCTTTATGAATGGGTGAAATTACTTTTTTCCATCGCGAATCATAGTCTTTTTTTAACCTTTTCCCTAGTACATAGCGTTCAAAATCCAAATACCTCTTCAAGTTGGGACGATTTTTAGCCCAAACTTCATACTCATCAAAATTAGGAATAGTTTTGTTTTTAATACTACTATTCGTTATTTGATTACTGGTTTGCATGAAATAAATCATTTGCGGAGAATTTGAATAAGCCAATTTAAAATGATAATTGGCTCTGATATTAAAATCTAAATCTTCAGAAAATTGAATTTCTTCGTTATACAGACCAATTTTTTCAAAAACCGATTTATGAAAACAAACACTACCATGACAATAAATACCTTGTTTTAAATTAAGAGCAAAAAAATCAATATATCCCTTAAAATTGGAATCTAAATTTTCAGACCCATTTACAGGTATTTTGAGCGTTGTTCCCCAAATTTCTTCATAATTTGTGGCAAAAATTTTAGCTTCTGAAAATTCTTGAGTTAAGGAAAAAATATGTTCTAAAAAAGTAGGTTTCCAAACATCATCAGCATCTAAATAAGTAATAAAGTTTGAAGTAGCGTTTTGAATTCCTGTATTTCGTGCGGCTGCCAATCCTTTATTTTTATCATGTTGAATGATGCGAATTTTTTCAGAGAGAAATGTCTCAGCAACAATAGCGCTATCATCTGTTGAAGCGTCGTTAACAATAATGACTTCGTAATCCGTATAGGTTTGTTTAAGAATACTGTTTAAAGCATCTCGAACAAAAGACTCTTTATTATACAAAGGAACAATTATTGAAAAATAAGGCATTCTTACGTAATTATAATTTATTGATGAATCATGTAATCAAAAATAGCTTGCCAATTGTGTATTTCATCTTTGGTATCAAATGTAGTTTTATTTCCACTAAATACAATAGATTTATCAACAAATTGTGTGAGTAAATGCGCTAACTCTTCTGGGTTTTTCGAGTCAAAAAAAGAAACTTCTTCATACACTCCACACGTTTCTTTAGCATAAGGTAAATCGGCAAGTAACATCGGTTTTTTATACGCTTTTGCTTCAGAAATAGGTAAACCCCACGTTTCTACTTTTGATGGAAAAAGTAGGCAGTCCATGCTGTTATACATAGCTAATAGTTGACTTCTTTTAACCTTAGGGTGGAAAATAACTTCTTTTAAATGACCATATTTGTTTTGTAAATAGTTTGCATAACAAGCAGGATTATTTTTTATGGTTGTAAAATGAAATTGAACTTTTTCCCGAACAAAATCGGGAAGTAAAGGGATTGCTTCTAAAATTAATTCATGATTTTTAAAACTTCTTGGGAAACTTGGATAGAAAAAATGAATTTTGTTTTTCTCAAATGGAAATTCTTCTGATGAATGCGACTCAACATAAGGTGGAGGTGTCACTTTTATAGTTTCAATGCCAAATCGTTCTTGAAATACCTCCTTAATCCAGTGTTGTTGTACAAATACGGTATGATTACTTTTTATGTTTAACTTAAATAAAGTATCATATAATAAATGAAAAACACCAATTTTAAAATCAAATTTCCAGTCTTTCCATGTGGGTTTAAAAAAAGTCGTGGGATGATGACAGTACACAAATTGTTTTTTTGCTAAAACTCTTGGAGTTGTATCGTGTAGTGAAAGCCAAATATCTGGTTTTAATTTTTTAGATAACTTTTTGAAGTAAAAATATTCATAATACAATCTTTTGAACCAAGATTTTTTTGAATCGGGAAACTCTAAATACTGAATAGCAGGAAATTCAATTCCCTTTTTAGAGTGTACTAAAGCAATTACTTCTATTGGATGTTGGTCAGCATAAATAGAAATTTCTTGTAACACATTGTGAAGGATAGTAAAAATACCACCTTCGACCATATTAATTCCAGATATGACAATCTTTTGTTTTTTCAAAATACCCCACTTTATTACAAAAATACAGGTTTAATTTTATATTCTTTAAATTATTTGTAAGTGTATAAAAATCAGTCAGATAGTGTTTTTTGTCGAGTTTTCAATTTCACTTATCGATTTATTTTGTTTGACTGAATTTAAGAATGTAATTTCATGTTAAATAAATTGATAATGAATAAGTTAGCTTTAATAGTATTGTTTATTTTAATTAGAAGTACAGCCAATGCTTCTGATACTACAGCTGTGTTTTCAGCTTCTGTTAAAGCTAACTTTAAAAAATATATCAGTCTCAGTAACAATGCTTACAATAAAAAAGATTTTGAAAAAGCACAACAACTTTTTGATTCTTTGGTTCAAAATTCATTAGTCGGAACACAATTTGATGATTTTAGTTTTAAACAAGTGGGTAAAAAACGCCTTCAATTATCAAAAATTAACAAGCCTACTTTAATTATTACTTATGCTTCTTGGTGTATTATGGGTAAAGGAGAACTACCTGCATTAAATAAATTAGCAGCTCAATACAAGGATAAAATACAAATAGTAGTGCTATTTTGGAATAAGAAAAATGAAATGAAAAAAATAGCGCGTAAATTTAATTCAGATATAAAGGTTTGTTATGCCCATGAAACCGAAAGAAAAGATTATAAAGCTATTACATTATTGAAAAAAACGTTGGGATTTCCAACAATGTATTTTTTAGACCATAATTTGGAAGTTGTTGATATTCAACGATCATTTGTTAAACCCGAAAGTAAAATTGATATAAAAACTTCAATTGCATTTTACTATCAAAAGTTTAATAATGGTATCTCTAATTTAGTTATTTCGGATACATCAAGAGATATGGGTTTAGCAAAAAATTGATTATTGAAAAACCATTTGGATGAAGATTATGAAGACATAAAAGAACTACTCTTTTCCAAATGGTTTTTATTTGTCTAGTAGCATTTTGCCTGCAATTACAATTAAAATGATGGCAAATATTTTCTTTAATGTTTTTTGATCTAAGCTAATTGCGAATTTACTTCCAATAATACTTCCTAAAACAAAGAATACGGCAATTATAAGCGCAAATTTGACATTTATATGTCCTTCTTGATAATAGTTATAAACTGCAACAGCAGTAACAGGTACGGCTAAAACTGCTAAACTTGTACCTTGTGCTTGGTGTTGAGTCATACCAAAAAACAATACCATTAAAGGAACCATGATTACGCCGCCACCCACGCCAACTAATCCACTTAATACTCCTGCTAAAATTCCAATAATTATTAGCGATATAATTGTTTGTGCTGTCATAGGTGCTTTCATGTTTAGTTAATTTTTGTTGTATCCTTCAATTGGTATAGCTAATTCATATACTTTTTTTGATGGATTTTCTAATTTTTTATCTCTCAACCAAGGATTGTGCGTTTTTAGTATTTTGTAATTCACTCCTTGCTTAAGTGCAAAGTCAGACAAATCATTTATAGTTGAGTCAATACTTACTTTTTTAATTGTTACGTTTTTATATAATGCTTCCTCTGGAATTAAATACCCATATTTTTCAGGGTTTTTCATAATTTCTTTCAAAGCTAAAATTCTAAAAACATAACGTGCAGTTTCCTCGGTAAGCCATAAATCATAGTAATCATTCGACTTCTGAAAATCAATTTGTTTTTGAAGTCCGGTCATACCTCCATTGTACGAGGCTGCAGCCATGGTCCAAGTGCCAAATTTTTCTTTAGCTTTTTTTAAATAATCACAAGCGGCTTGTGTTGATTTTTCTAAATGATAGCGTTCATCTACTTGTTCTCTTACTTCTAAGCCTTTTTCCTTAGCTGTTTCAGGCATAAATTGCCAAACACCTTTTGCTCCTGAAGGCGAAACAGCGTTCACCAAGCCACTTTCAATAACAGCTAAATATTTAAAATCGTCAGGCACACCATTTTTTGCCAAAATAGGTTCAATTATTGGAAAAACACGGTTAGCTCTTTTTATCAATAATGAAGTAGTCGAATTCATATTAATGTTAATCGACATCTCTCTATCTAATCGTTCTTTAACATCCACTAATGATGTTGGTACTTTTTCACCTGCAAAATCCATATCTAAAGGATAAGCTTTGTGGTATTTTGAATACGCCACATTTTTAGTAGTTGAAAAAATTAAAATTCCACTGGCAAGAACCAATAAGATAATAATACTAATTCTACTTGTCATTTTCATAATCATGTTCAAATTTAAGCTTTACTAATTCAAAGTTATGTAATTAATGTTACACAATTTTTATTCCAATATTATTTTTGGAAGATTTTCACTCAACCATTTGTGCTTATTTACAATCATAATATGCGTTCCTCCTTTTACAACAATACAATTTTTTATGTGTTTAATAGGGAAGACCATATCCTCATCTCCATGAATATGAATAACTTTATCGTCTGGAACACTTCTTTTCCACAGTAAAACATTTTTAATTGCCCAATCTAAATAGTTGGTATTTTTCATTTGCAAATATTTATTGTAAAGCTGTACTCTTTTAGCTAATAATCCTCTTCCTTTTACATAACGAGCTAAATAATTTACTTTTCCCAACAAACTGGTTGGTAGTATTTTGTAAAAATGAGTTGCTTTTGCTAATCGCATATGTGTAGGTAGTTCTTGATTACTTTTTACACTTGAGATGATAATCACTTTTTTAGGATTTACAAATTGAGCCATTTCTTGAACCATAATACCACCAAACGACACTCCGATTAAAACAATGTTTTCTTCTTTTATTGTTTCGCACATTCGTTTGGCATAAGACGAAATAGTTTCATTGGGATGCGGTAAAATCCATTCTATATAATGCATTTCAAATTTATCCTTTGGAAGTTGAATGTATTCAAAAATCCCAGTACTAGCGGCTAATCCGGGAACGAAATAAACATGAATTTTGGACATTTTGGTATTCTAAATTTTCTTAAAAATATAACTTTATTTTTTTACTACGTTAAATTTTATCATCAAATTAACGTTAAATTCATAAAAATAATACTAAAACGGTGAATTTCTTTTAGTTGGATATTGACTTGATTTGTTTTTATTACTAATTTTGCAAAAAATTTCAGAGATAAACTAATAATTGAGACTGAAATTGATTAACAATTTAGCGAAAAAACACAATGAGTACAATTAAAGATAATGAATTGTTAAGACAGTTTGAAACTACAACAGATAACGGACTTTTAACAATTGAGTATGCGGTTCAAGAAAGAAAAATTTTCTTAACAAAGTTATGTGCGGTTGAGAATGAAGCACAAGAAAATGTAGATGATTTTATAAAAAATGTTTTAGAGATTGCTCAAGAAAAAAAATATAAAGTTGTTCCAACCAATACTAAAATTGTCTCGTTTTTTAGAAAGAACAAGTCTTATAAAGATTTATTACCTCCAGGTATTAAAATATAAAGGAATAAAAAAAGAAGCTCAAGGCTTCTTTTTTTATGCTTCAACTTCAACAAAAGCGATACGTACACTTCCGTCTTCGTCAATATGAGTTAAATTTACTTCGTGTAAGGTGTTAACCAACTCAGGATTCCAAGGGGTTTTTACTTTTACATAGTTTTCTGTAAATCCATGAATGTAACCTTCTTTGTTTTCTCCTTCAAATAATACAGTTCTTTGAGTACCTAATTGACTTTCGTAAAAGGCTCTTCTTTTTTTAACAGATAATCCTCGAAGCATTTTGCTTCTCTTTGCACGAACATTATTAGGTACTACGCCTTCCATTAAGATAGCTTCTGTATTATCACGTTCAGAATAAGTGAAAACATGGAGGTAAGAAATATCTAAATCATGTAAAAAATGATAGGTTTCTAAAAAATGTTCGTCGGTTTCGCCAGGAAATCCAACAATTACATCTACCCCAATACAAGCATGAGGCATTACTTCACGAATTTTGGCTACACGTTCTGTATACAATTCACGCATGTAGCGACGTTTCATTTTCTTTAAAATATCGTTACTTCCAGATTGTAATGGAATGTGAAAATGCGGTACAAAAGTTCTACTTTGCGAAACAAATTCAATGGTTTCATTTTTTAATAAATTAGGTTCAATAGAAGAAATACGTAAACGTTCAATTCCTTCTACTTTATCTAAGGCTTGAACCAGCTCTAAAAAAGTATGTTCGTGTTTTTTGTTGCCAAATTCACCTTTACCGTAGTCACCAATATTTACACCCGTTAAAACAATTTCTTTGATGTTTTGTTCTGAGATTTCTTTAGCGTTTTTTAAAACATTTTCCATGGTATCGCTTCTAGAAATACCTCGAGCAAGCGGAATGGTGCAATAGGTACATTTGTAATCGCATCCATCTTGTACTTTTAAAAAGGCTCGTGTACGATCGCCAATGGAATAACTTCCAACATAAAAATCGGCTTCGTCAATTTCACAAGAATGCACTTCACCTTGTTCATTTTTTGACAAATCATTTATATAATCTGTGATTTTGAATTTTTCTGTAGCGCCTAACACCAAATCTACGCCATCCACAGCGGCTAATTCTTCTGGTTTTAATTGTGCGTAACATCCAACAGCAGCAACAAATGCTTTTTCATTTAATTTCATGGCTTTTTTAACCACTTGTTTAAATTGTTTGTCTGCGTTTTCTGTAACGGAACAGGTGTTTATAACATAAATGTCGGCTACATCTTCGAAATCCACACGTTCGAAGCCTTCATTTTGAAAATCTCTGGCAATGGTAGAAGTCTCAGAGAAATTTAATTTGCATCCTAAAGTGTAAAATGCTACTTTCTTTTTATTTTCCATAAGTAATTCTCAATTAATGAAATCGTTGTCAAAAAATTGAGCGTGCAAAAATACAGATAATGTATCAATTAGGCAATTTGAAAATGGGTTTATTTTAATTTCAATCATTTGCTCAGTAATAAAATGCCTCAATTATGTTTTAAAAAGTTTATTTTATAGAATCAAAACTTGTAGATTCACAAAAAAGTAGTATATTTGCACCTCAAATTAGAAAAAAGTATAACAAAAGGTTATAAAGCGTTTACACCTTTTAAATTTTAAAAGCCGCGAAACGAGTTATAATCATAAATTTAAAAAGATTTATCATGAAAAAAGGTATTCACCCAGAAAATTACAGATTAGTAGCATTCAAAGATATGTCAAATGAAGACGTATTCATCACTAAATCAACAGTTGAAACTAAAGAAACAATCACAGTTGATGGTGTAGAATACCCAGTATTTAAAATGGAGATTTCTAGAACTTCTCACCCTTTCTATACAGGTAAATCTAAATTAATCGATACAGCAGGTCGTATCGACAAATTCAAAAACAAATACGCGAAATTCCAAAAATAATAGAATTTCCTATTCATACAGAAGCCTCGATTTTTTCGAGGCTTTTTTTATGGTTTTCTTCTACAAATCCATTAACTTTGAATCTTTACTTAGAAAAACAAAACCATGAATTATATTCTTTTTGATGGTAACGTGCGTAATGCGTTGTTGCCTTTTACTTTTACTAGACCGGTAGCTGATATTCGTGTGGGAATTTTGACCATTCGTGAAAAATGGGAGAAATATTTGGGCTACACTACCACTACAATTACAGAAGAATACTTGTCTGAAAAATATCCAATGGTAGAAATGGAAGAAAATGTAATCATTAATGCTTCTTTTTTACCGAACCAAGTTTTAGCTGAAATGGTCCGTAATTTAGAGGAAAATCAAGCTATTTTTTATGATGATGAAGTTTTAGCTTTCTATACCAAGGAAGGGCAAGAAGTTGATTTTGACACGTATGAAATTATTGAATATACAGATGAATGTTTGCGAATTGAGCATACTTGGGATATTTTCCAGAAAAATGACGCCGCCATTCGTGAAGATTTTGAGTTGTTAACCGAAGATCGTTTTTCGCAACCCATACCAAAATCGGTCAATGTAATAGCCCCTGAAAATGTATTTATAGAAGAAGGAGCAAAATTGGAGTTTGTAACCCTAAATGCTTCTACTGGACCGATTTATATTGGTAGAAATGCTGAAATCATGGAAGGTTCTGTTATCCGTGGACCTTTTGCTTTGGGTGAAGAAGCACAAGTAAAACTAGCTACAAAAATTTATGGTGCCACAACAGTAGGTCCACATTGTAGGGTAGGAGGAGAAGTAAATAATTCTGTTATGTTTGCCTACTCAAACAAAGGTCACGATGGTTTCTTAGGGAATTCTGTGTTAGGAGAATGGTGTAATATAGGTGCAGATAGTAATAATTCTAATTTGAAAAATAACTATGAGGAAGTAAAGCTTTGGAGTTATGAATCGGAACGTTTTGAAAAAACAGGTCTTCAATTTTGTGGATTAATGATGGGAGATCATAGTAAATGTGGGATCAATACCATGTTTAATACGGGAACAGTAATTGGAGTTAGTGCCAATATTTTTGGTAGTGGTTTCCCAAGAAATTTTGTTCCAAGTTTTAGCTGGGGTGGTGCTTCTGGATTCATGACTTACATTACTAAAAAGGCCTTTGAAACGGCTAGAATTGTAATGAGTAGAAGACATATAGATTTCACTTCGGAAGACGCCAAAATCCTAGAACATGTTTTTGAAGAAACTAAAAAATACAGAAACGAGTAATAAAAAGTAATCAAACATATAAAAACGACCATTAAGAAATTCAACTGTTATTAAGTACATTTCTTAATGGTTTTTTATTTACAATTGTTCGGCTATTTCCTTTACTTTTTCTAAGCCTTTTGGGAAATGAGTTTTAAAGTATTCTAAATAATTTTCCATAGTATCTATGGTAACTTCAAGCGTATTAAAGTTGTCTTTTGGAATAATTCTATAATCTTCTGTTGCGCCCGTCCATTCCATAGTGTCATCGTTTAATGGCTGTTCTTCGTAGTTTTTAAGTTCGCCCAAATGACAAAAAGCAATATATTCATTTTCAATTTTTTCTTCAATATCGGCATACATTCCATCTCCATTAGGAGCTATAAAATGAATACGGTCTCCTTCATTAAAATCCGATTCGTAGTAAGTGCCTTCGCAAAACGCATTACACCATGTGGTATAATTTTCTTTATCCCATAAGGCCTTCCATATTTTTTTTGGTTCAGCTTGAATATCTATTTGAAAAATTAATTTAACTAATGCCATTATTCTAGTTCGATTTGTTTACTTCTAAATTCGATTATTTTTTTTATCAAATCAAAAGGAATTGGATTTTCATTTGGAAATTGAATGGTTCCTTTTGAGGTTTTATAATTTTGAATATGCTCTTTAAAAACGTTAATTGCTTCTGCACCCGGGTAAAACCCTATATGATTTTTAAATCCGGCATAATGAATCAGATTTTTATTGCTTATTTTCAAAGTTGGAATTCCGTATCTGATGACTTCATTAGCATTAGGTTCCATTTCTAAAATGAAATTCCTTATAGAAATTAATTTAGCTTTTATTTCCTCAGGTTGGTTGATGTAATAGCGTTCTAATTCATTCATAATATGTAGTTTACGAACTGCAACTCAACATGGAACAGCCTACTTTTGTTCTTGCCCAATCCGGTCTTTTGGCAAACCATTTTTCCATTTCAGGTTGTTCAGCGTATGGCTTTTTTAAGAGTTCAAAAAATTCATCAATCATTTCATATTTTCCTGTATTGGCTTCATCTATAGCTAATTGTGCCATATAGTTTCTTAGCACATATTTAGGATTGATTGCATTCATTTTTACTTTACGCACTTCATCCAATACACCTTGAGAATTAATTTGTTTTAGATAGTCTTCCATCCAATTTAACCAGCGTTCTTTAATAGATCCGTCGATTTCATTTGGTAAATAAAATGCAGGACTTATTTTTGATAAGGCACTGTCCGGATAGTCTTGTAAATTGACGGTGCTTAATAATCTAAAAAAAATAGTCATATCGGTTTCTGAAAGTTGCAAACATTCCAATAATTGATAAACCAATTTATGTGTTGAATCGTTATGATTTTCACATCCAATTTTACTGCACATCATTCCTAAAAAACGATTTTCATAATTTGAAGCAAAAGAAGTAAGGATACTTTCTAAAGGTGCTGTTTCTTCAATGAGTGGGTACAGTGAATTAGCGAATTGATACAAGTTCCAAAGCATAATATCTGGTTGGTTTCCAAAACGATACCTTCTGTTTTCTCGATCAGTAGTATTAGGAGTCCATTCTAAGTTAAAGTCTTCTAACCATCCATACGGACCATAATCAATGGTAATTCCATGAATTGACATATTATCAGTATTCATCACTCCGTGAACAAACCCAACGCGTTGCCAATGGATAACTAAATCTAATGTTTTATCTGTAACGAGTTTTAATAAGTCAATGTATCTTTGTTTATCCTGACTTGTGATTTCAGGAAAATAAGTATCAATAGTATAATCTGCTAACTTTTTTAGGTTGTCAAGATCTCCTTGTGAAGCAAATAGTTCAAAATTACCAAAACGAATAAAACTTGGTGCCACCCTACAAACAATAGCTCCTTTTTCTAATGCCGGATTACCGTTATATAACATGTCGCGCATGACATCGTCACCTGTTAGAAATAAGGCTAGCGCACGTGTTGTGGGTATGCCTAAGTAATGCATTGCTTCACTACACAAATATTCACGGATAGACGAACGTAAAACTGCAAATCCGTCGCCTCTTCGAGAATAAGGTGTTGGGCCTGCTCCTTTGAGTTGGATGGACCAATTGTTGATTTCTCCTAAGTTGATAGCTCTTCCATCGCCTAATTGCCCTGCCCAATTACCAAATTGATGTCCGGCATAATTCATGGCAAACGGTTTAGAATTGTCTCCCAAAGATGTACCTGAAAATACCGATGTAAATTCATTCGATTGAATATAGTCAACATTTAAATTTAATATATCAGCAACCTCTTTACTGGAATGAATTAAAAAAGGTTGAGTGGGTGTAATTGGATTCACATAAGAAAAATGAGCAGCGGGTACTAATCGTACATAATTATCAGTTATGGAATCGGCAACTAAATTGGAGGTGAAATTATTTTTAAATAAGGGCATATTCATAGCATTTGTCACATATATCCAAAGTTACTAATTAAAATTGGATTAAAAATTTTAATTATACATTTTCAAAATTAGTATCTTTGAAAGCAAATTTTCAAATCATGTCAGTTACTACAACAAAAACACAACTAGAACACTATTTTGAGACGTTTAGAAACGATATCATTGGTATAAATCAAGATTTTGATTCACCATTTGGTACCAAAAAAATTATATATACAGATTGGACAGCCAGTGGAAGACTTTACAGACCCATTGAAGAAAAGTTAATGAACCAATTTGGTCCTTTTGTTGCGAATACCCATACTGAAACTTCGGTTACAGGTACAGCTATGACTATGGCTTATCATGAAGCGCGTCATATTATTAAACATCATGTCAATGCTAATGAAAATGATGTGTTGATTACCGATGGAACAGGTATGACTGGTGTGGTAAACAAATTGCAACGTATTTTAGGCTTACGTGTTTCTGAAAATTTAAAAGAGTATACTTCAATTCCGCAAGAAATAAGACCTATTGTTTTTATTTCTCATATGGAACACCATTCCAATCAGACTTCTTGGTTAGAAACAATTGCAGATGTTGTTGTTATTCCAGCTACTGAAGAGGGATTGTTTTGTGTAGAAAATTTTAAAAAATTAGTACAACAATACGAAAATAGAAGTTTTAAAATTGCCTCTATTACTTCTTGTTCCAATGTTACAGGTATTCAAACACCTTATCATGAAGTGGCAAAAATTATGCACCAACACGGAGGCGTATGTTTTGTAGATTTTGCATGTTCAGGACCTTATGTAGCCATTGATATGCATCCAAAAGATCCAGAAGCTTATTTAGATGCTATTTTCTTTTCGCCACATAAATTTTTAGGAGGTCCTGGAACTTCAGGAGTATTGATTTTTAATAAAAACTTATACAAAAATAATGTACCCGATTGTCCAGGTGGGGGAACAGTGAGTTGGACAAATCCTTGGGGAGAGCATAAATACATCGATAATATTGAAGAAAGAGAAGACGGAGGTACTCCTGGTTTCTTGCAAGTAATAAAAACAGCTTTAGCTATTCAGTTAAAGGAGAAAATGGGGGTTCAAAACATTTTAGATAGAGAACACGAAATTGTTGAATATGTTTTTGATCGTTTATCAACGGTTGCTAATATTACTATTTTAGCCGGACAACACAAAGATAGGTTAGGTGTAATTTCCTTTTATATTGATGATTTACATTATAATTTAGGGGTGAAATTATTGAATGATCGTTTTGGAATTCAAACACGTGGTGGTTGTAGTTGTGCGGGTACTTATGGTCATTATTTATTACACGTTGATCAAGAAACTTCAAATGCCATTACATGCAGTATTACGTCAGGAGATTTAGAACGTAAACCAGGTTGGATTAGAATGTCGATACATCCAACAACAACTTCAGAAGAAATTCAATTTGTTTGTGATGCTATTATTCAATTAGCTGAAAACTTTAAAAATTGGGCCACTGATTATGAATACAATCCAAAAACGAATGAATTTACATTTAAAGGAGCCATATCTTCAATAAAAGAAAAAGTCCATTCGTGGTTTAATTAATACTAAAAAGAAAGCTTGTAAATTTTACAAGCTTTCTTTTTTATGTTTCCAACGTTTATGTGTCCATAAGTAAAATTCAGGGGCTTCATATATTTGTTTTTCAACTTCTTTTATGAATTTTCTTGACACTTCAAATTCAGGCTCATTTTGTATGTTATCACTTAAAGGAATGAATGTAGCCAAATAATGTCCACGTTTCACTTTTTCAATTTTCATATACAATACATTCATATCTAATTTTCGAGCTAACATTTCACCACCAGTATGAATTGGAACCGTATATCCCATAAATTTATCCCATAATTGTGCTTTATTTGGTTTTGGATTTTGATCACTAATAAAACCGTAAACGCCTTTTATTCCTTTTTCTTCATTTTCAACTACTTCTTTAACAGTGTTTTTAGTATCAATTAAGACAGCATCAAATCGAGAACGTATTTTTTTAACTAAATTATCAAAATACTTGTTCTGAATTTTTTTATAAATGCCAAACCCTTTAATATTTATATGCGTTCCTAAAGCAATAGACCATTCATAACTAGCATAATGCGCATAGAATAATATAATGCTTTTGTTTTTTAATTCATATTCGTGGAATAATTCCAAATTTGTAAACTGAAATCGTTTTTGAATTTCTGATTTTGTTATAGTTAATGTTTTTATCATTTCCAAAAATAGATCACACATATGACTATAAAATTTTCTTTCAATTTTTCTTTGTTCTTGTGTTGTTAAATGCGGAAGTGTTAAAGCAATATTTGCTCTTACTGTTTTTTTTCTATAACCAATAACGCGATACACTAGAAAACAAATACAATCAGAAAATAAATAAAAAAGAGGAAACGGCAGTATAGAAATCAGCCATAAAATAGGGTAAACTAAAATATAGAGTAGAAATTGCATGTAACTATTTTTTACAAATATACTATTTTGTATTAGTTTAAAAATAGTACCTTTATCTTTTAACTTTATATTATGTTTCCTATTACTTATTTCATTATTGGTGCCACAATTTTAGTGAGTTTAAAAGGATTTAATGATCCTTCTTTTTTTGAAAAATTTAAGTTTAATGTATCAGCGGTAAAATATGGACAACAATACAGGTTGTTTTCTTCTGGATTTTTGCATGCTGACTTTTTTCACTTGTTTTTTAATATGTTTTCTTTTTGGAGTTTTTCTCCAATTTTACTAGCCAATTTTGAAACTAGAAATATTCTATTAATTTATTTTGGAAGTATGATGTTAGGAAGCTTGTTCATGTATTACTTTCATAAAAATGAACCTTATTATTCTGCAATTGGCGCATCTGGAGCGGTTTCTGGAATAATATATAGTGCTGTTTTATTAGAGCCTAATATTCGGTTATTGGTATTTTTTATTCCCATGCCGGGCTATGTTTTTGCGGTTTTATATTTAGCGTATTCGATATTTGGAATGAAAGGCAGATTTGATAATATTGGTCATACGGCTCATTTTGGCGGTGCTCTAGGAGGATTAGTGTTGACGTTGCTTATAAAGCCCGAATTGCTTTATCAAAACCCTTTGTTTATAGCAGTTATGTCAATCCCAATTATCGTATTATTTGTAATGGTCAAATTGAAAAAAATATAATTGGCATACTTATTGTTTTATAAGAAAAAACTAAATAGATATACGATGAAAAAAATGATTTTAATTTTAACCTTGATGACAACATTTGGAGCTATGAGTCAAGAACAAAAAAATAACATTCCACAAATTTCTGTGAATGGAGAAGGTAAAGTAAAAGTAACTCCTGATATTGCAGTAATTACGTTAGGGGTACAAAATAATGGTAAAGATGCTAAAGAAGTTAAGGCACAAAACGATATTGTGATTGATAAAGTATTGAAGTACATTAAGAAATTTAATATTCCTACTGCAGATTATCAAACTGCACAAATGAACTTGTACAAGAATTACGATTATGAGAAAAAGAAATATTCTTATGAAGCCAATCAAACAGTAACAGTTACATTAAAAGACGTGTCGAAATATGACCTTTTCATGATGGATGTAATGGAAACGGGAATAAATAGAATAGATGGAGTAGAGTTTAAATCATCAAAAATTGAGCAATACGAAACAGAAGCACGTAAAAAAGCCATGTTAAATGCTAAAAAGAAGGCAGAAGACTATCTTTCAGTGTTACCTGGACAAAAGCTTGGTAAAGCCATTTTTATTTTTGATCAGTCAAATACTTATTATCCACAACCAGTAATGTATGCAAAAGCTGCGGCTATGGAAGTAGCAGATACTAGAGAAACTTTAGCGGTAGGTGAAATAGAAGTTACAAGTACAGTGCAAGTAAGTTTTATTTTGGAATAAAGTTATAAATGATATAAAAAGTAAATATAAAAGAAGCATCAAATAATTGGTGCTTTTTTTGTATTTTATGTAAACAAAAAAAAGCACTTCTTTCGAAGTGCTTTAGTGTGGTGGGGAGAGCAGGATTCGAACCTGCGAAGGTTTCCCAGCAGATTTACAGTCTGCCCTCGTTGGCCGCTTGAGTATCTCCCCAGCCCTGATTAGCGGTTGCAAATATAGGGTAGATTTTTAAAGTTCCAAAGGTTTTTTTAGGTATTTTTTCAATTATTTTCTAAAGTTCTGATAATGAAGAATAAAAAAATCTCCAAATAAGGAGATTTTTTTATTTTTATAATAATTAGAGTTTATTTCACCCCTAAAAGTGCTTTAACTTTGGCTTTTAATTCTTCGCCTCTTAAATCTTTTGCAACAATAGTTCCTTTTTCATCTAAAATAAAAGTAGAAGGAATTTGGTCTACATTATACATTTGTGCAATAGGATCTTTCCATCCTTTTAAATTAGATACATGTGTCCATGTTAATTTATCTTTAGCTATAGCTTCTTTCCATTTTGAAGCATCTTCATCTAAAGAAACGCCAATAATGTTTAGACCTTTACTGTGTAATTCGTTATAAAGTGCTACCACATTTGGATTTTCTTTTCTACACGGTCCACACCAAGAAGCCCAAAAATCAATAATAGTAACTTTACCCATTGATTCTTTCAAAGAAATTTCTTTACCTTCAGGCGATTTTGCCGAAAATTCTAATGCTTTTTTACTGTCTTGTTTTTGGTTTTTTTCGGTTTGTTTATTTAAATTCAACATTTTTATAATGCTAAGTGCACTTTTTGTTTTCTTCAAATTATCGTCTAATTGACTAATTATTTTGTCAGTTTCCTTATCCGTTAATAAACCTTTGAAAAATAAATTTTCTGTTAGAAGTACTGAAACAAATGTATTTGGATTTGCTTTGATAAAGTTTTTAGATTTTACATTCATTTCTTCTTGCAAAGCTCTAAATTGTTCCATTACAACTTTTACTTTTGCTTTTTCTTCTTCAGTTTCAGGCTTTTTAGATAAAATAGCAATGTTCTCATCGTTAATCTTTTTAGCCTTTGCAAAAATATCTTTATTTTCTAAATTGTATTTTGCATATAAATCGTTGTTGTCTGTTCCTGATATTTTAGAATTTTGAATATTTTTATTGTCATAATCTAAAGTTATGGTTCCATTTTCTAAAATAAAAGGCAATGAACCTCCATTTTCAGTTTCAAAAGTTACAAATGCAATTTCTGGCAACTCTGCTTTTCCTTCAAAACTGAATTTTCCATCAGTTACAATACTCGTATCTAATGGTTGAGGACCTCCCATTTCATTAGAAGTTAATAAGATAGCTTTTGTTCCATTTTTTACATCTTTAGTAGTTCCTTCTACTTTATATTTATTGTTACATGAAACTAAAATAACGGCTGTTACAAATAATACTAATTTTTTCATTTTTTTAATTATTCCTTAGGGTTTTAAATGATTGCAAATGTACTTAAATTTAGTACATCTATACTATTACTGTTAAAGTGTACTTGGGCACACAAATTTGGTTAATTCTATTGAAGTGTTTTTGATTCCGCCCATACCTTTTTCAACATTTATCATATTGTGATACCCTCTAGATTTTAAAATAGAAGACATAATTACGGAACGATAACCTCCAGCACAATGTAAATAATAAGGCTCATCCTGCGGTAGTTCTTTATAGAGTTCGTTTATAAAATCCAAAGGAATATTTTTAGCGCCTACTACATGTTCTGCTTGGTACTCTCCAGGTCTTCTTGCATCTATTACAGTTTTTGTTTGGTATTCTTTTTCAAAAGTTTCTGGTGTGATAGAGTTTATTGAATCCGTTTCATAACCAGCTTTTTTCCAAGCTTCTATTCCGCCATTCAATATACCTAATGTGTTATCAAATCCAACTCGAGACAATCGGGTAATGGTTTCTTCTTCTTTTCCTTCAGGTGTAATTAATAAAATAGGTTGTTTCACATCTCTAATTAAGGCACCTACCCAAGGAGCAAATTGGCCATGTAATCCAATAAAAATAGAAGACGGAATATGTTCTTTTACAAAATCATTTTCATGGCGAACATCTAAAACAACGGCATTTGTTTGTTGTGCTAAGGCTTTAAATTCTTCTGGATTTAAACGAACAGTTCCTTTTTTAATGATTTTTTCTAAACTGTCATAACCTTGAATGTTCATCATTACGTTTTGAGGGAAATAGGCAGGAGGAGGAGTTAATCCGTCAAGAAGTTCTTTCTTAAATTCTTCTTTAGTCATGTCCGCTCTCAAAGCATAATTCACTTTTTTCTGATTGCCTAACGTATCGGTCGTTTCTTTACTCATGTTTTTTCCACAAGCACTGCCTGCACCATGATTAGGATAAACTATTAAATCATCAGACAACGGCATTATTTTGTTGCGTAACGAATCGAATAAATATCCTGCTAAAGTATCTTCAGTTAAATTTTCAACTAATTTTTGAGCTAAATCGGGTCTGCCAACATCTCCAATAAACAAAGTGTCTCCGGTTATAATACCCTGTTGATTGCCGTTTTCATCGATTAATAAATAGCAAGTACTTTCTAAGGTATGCCCTGGCGTATGAATCGCTTTAATTGTATAATTTCCAATGTTGAATTCTTGACCATCTTCTGCAATAATTGCTTCAAAATTAGGTTGAGCTGTTGGACCATAAACAATTTTGGCACCTGTTTTTTCAGCCAAATCCAAATGTCCAGAAACAAAATCAGCATGAAAATGCGTTTCAAAAATGTATTTAATTTTTGCCTTGTCATTAGTTGCTCGCTCTAGATAAGGGCCAACTTCACGTAACGGATCAAAAATAGCTGCTTCACCGTTATTTTCTATGTAATAAGCTGCGTGAGCAATACAACCAGTATATATTTGTTCAATTTTCATAATCTATCTTTTTTGCAAAATTAATGTAAAAATTAGAATACTAAAACTTCAATTTTATTGCGATGAAGTTTGATTTTTCCTTGTAATTCTAATCCTTTTAACAATCTTGATACCACCACTCTAGAAGTATGCATTTCAGAAGCAATTTCTTGATGCGTGTTAGCAATTTCAGTTGTTCCTAATACTTTTACCTTGTCCGAAAGGTATTTGAATATACGTTCATCTAAATTTTTGAAGGCCAAAGTATCTATAGCTTCTAGCATTTCATTTAAACGCACATTATAACTTTCAAAAACAAAATTTCGCCAGGTTTTGTATTTGGTCAACCATTCTTCCATTTTTTCAACAGGAATCATAAGCATTTCACCATCCGTTTCAGCGACAGCTCGTATTTTACTTTTGTGTTGTCCCATGCAACAAGTTAAAGTCATTGCGCAAGTATCACCTCGCTCTAAAAAGTACAGCAAAAATTCATCTCCATTTTCATCTTCTCTTAGTATTTTTATAGCGCCATGAATTAGTAAAGGCATGGTTTTTATATAATCTCCAATTTCAATTAAATACTCATCAGCTTTAAATTTTTTATATTGAGAAACCTTTAATATTTCATTTATTAATTCTTCCTCAAAAATATAGCCATAAGCATTTTCTAAAATTTCTCGCATAGTTTATTTTTTTGTAAAGATACTTCTTTATTCTCTTAAAAAAATGTTACTAAAGTTACAATAATAGATAAAAAAGAAAAAACCTCCGAAGAGGTTTAATGTTATAATGCTAATGGTTTTATGTCTCCTGCTGGTGTGATAATGTAATAGCGGTTGTTTCTTATGATTGTATTTTTAGGCAATTGATCTTCTTTGAGTTTTATTTTAATTGTTAAATCATAAAAAATTTGAATGGTGGGTTCGGTAATATCCGCATTTACAACAAAGGTGTGTGATTTCGCTAGGGCTGCATCATAAAATTGGGTGCTATTTTTTTTGATTGAGTTGACTTGGGAATCAGGAGCAAAATTTATAGCTGCCTGACTGTATGCCGTGTACGATTTGTAACTTTCCATAGGGTAAATAGTGTTATACCCTTCTACTAATGTTTTTTCTTTTTTAAATAAATCGGTATTCATTATTGCAGAGTAATTGGTTAACATTTGTTTGTATTCTTCTGATGCTTTTAGTTGTAAAACATCACGAATATGATCTAAATTACTGGTTACATAATCAACTTTTGCTAAATCATAAATTTCTTGTTTGGCACAAATGTTCATTATTTTGTTTAAATCATTCGTGTTTTTATATTTAATGATTAAGTTCTTTTTTAATTCAAAGCCTGCTGGTTTTTCATTGTATGTTTTTGGATTGAAAATTTTCTTTTGAATTTCATATTCATAAGTAGGGATAAAAGAAATCATGTCTGAAACCACTTCTATTTCGGGACTAAATAGTTTTACTTCTTTCATAACATTTTCTATTCTTTCATCCATTAAATTGGTTACTTCTTCAGCTGTTTTGCCGACTTGTAAAACACTAAAAACGGCTTTTTGACTGGTAGCTTTTTCATTGTATATTCCTTTTATTTGAATTACCATTTCCAAATCATTACTGTACGACGTTTGAATCGTATTAATCGTAGGGTTTTGATATTGGTTTTGATAATTGTAATTGCCACTTGCTGCTTCTTTACTGTTTACATTTCCTGAATGTTGTGCCAATGCACCAATAGAAGTTGCAAGGAATAAGCCTGATAATACATTTTTAATTTTCATAATACATTGTTTTTTAAGTTTCTGATGCAAACTTAATTTCTGATGTAAATTTTATCTTGGTAAATCTACTGTTTTAGCTTTGTAAAGTTTTTTCAGTACATTTACAGTGCTTTTACAGTAAAAGGCAAACGGACTAAAATTACTTTTACATCAAGTTAAAGATGACAGATTTAGAATTATTTTATCAATTAAAAGAGAAAGTATTGGAACGCTATAAAGAAAGCAATCCGTACTTTAATGGCAATTGGAAAAATTTTAGTTCACAAGATATTTTACAATTAATTGATGAGATTCAAATCCAAACCAAAAGTACAGTAAGTGAAAAGTGGATATATACCCATTTAAAACCTGAAACAAATGTAAAGCTACCTCGAAAAGATATGTTAGATATTTTATCGAGTTATGCGAATGAAAAAAGTTGGGATGCCTTTAAATTTAATGCCATTAATACGCTTGAAACGCTTCCGCAATCCAATAAGCAAAAAAGTAAGTGGAAGTTGAGTTATCTGTTATATTCAGTCCTTTTTTTACTATTTATAGGAATACTTTATTTTAAGATTAAAAAGCCAAATCAGACCTCAATAGTATTAAAAAATAGCTTTACAAATGACAGTGTTTCTAAACAAGAAGTCAAAGCTTACATTATTGAGGATTCTATTGAAAAACCAGTAGATTTAGAAAAAGAAGAAATTACAAATGAAAAACCAATTAAAGTTTTAATAAAAAGTCCCTTTTATCAATCTAAGAAAATTGTATTAGAGCCTAATCTTGCGGTTAATACTATTGAATTAAAACCTAACGATTATGCGATGGTTTTAAAAGCATTTTTAAAAAGTGACATTAAAGATTGGCAAATCAGAAAGCAACAGTTAAAGAAAATATTGTCTGATAACTTAGAAGTGATTGTTATGCTACCGAATAATCTGGGAGCAGAGTATTTGAATAAAGAGGAATTTGCACAAAAATTAATAATTCCATCTCCTTCGTTAAAAAAGATGTCAATTATTGAAGTAGAGAATGATGAAAATGATAGAATTAAATTTATTAGAATTATACAGGATTAAAATGAGAAATAAATTTATACTATTCTTCGCTTTTTTAATTTCCAATTTTTCAATTGGACAAAGTGCGGGTACACATCAAAAAGAAGCAACAGAAAAAGTTCAACTGGAAGCAACAACCGCAGCAAACAAAAAACAAAACAGCGCACTAATACAAAAAACATTCAGTTCAGCGGCTATCCAAGCTTATGAAAATCAAGCCATTTCAAGAATTGAAGATTTTTATGCGTACTTGAATTTATTAGCAGTAACACAAGATGTAGCAGAGCAAAATGAAATTAAATTAGCCATTGAAGCACTCTTTTCAAAAAACCAATTTCTAGTAACCAATTTCATTAAGCCCGAAACAAAAGTGACTTTAGCGCAACTTTTAAATAATAGTTGTAATCAAAAATTAACATTTGAACTCTCAAACGCGAGAATTAATGAAGTAGGACCGCACTTTTTTTTAGTTGAATATAACTTAAAAATGAAAAGTGAAATGGGGGAAAGCGAAAGCGTGATCAATCAAAAAGTCTTATTTTATCCGCAAATAAAAGAATTTGGTGAAATTAAAAAGCAGGTTTGGCAATTGGAATTATTTGAATTTTAACACCATTTATCTTTTATTTTTACATTTTAACTTTTTTTCTTGCTAAATTGTAATCTTTTTTCTAAATTTAGGGAAATCAAATAATCTTAAAATGATTTCTCCAAAAATTCCAAATAATGAATTTATTCGTTTGCAAGAATTGTATTCGTATAAGATTTTGGATTCTTTAGAAGAAGAAGATTATGATTTTATTACGTTGTTAGCTGCTCAGATTTGCAATTCAAAATATGCCTTAATTACTTTAATAGATTCTGATCGTCAATGGTTTAAATCAAAGTGCGGAATTGATATTAATGAAACACCTCGGGAACTAAGTTTTTGTGGACATGCCATATATGAAAACAAAGACATTTATATCGTTGAAGATGCACGAAAAGATATTCATTTTCATGATAACCCATTTGTAGTCCAAGAACCACATATTGTTTTTTATGCTGGAGTTCCTTTGCGATCGGATGATAATTTGCCCTTAGGAACACTTTGTGTTTTTCATGATGATACGATTCTTTTAAATCAGGACCAAATTACTGCATTAAAAGCTTTGGCAAGACAAGTTATGAATATTATGCAGTTGCGTAAGAGTACAATTAAATTGGAAGAACAAGCTCAATTATTAAAAAACAAAAATGAAAATTTAGAAGATTTTTTTAAAGCTTTTAAGGATTTAATTGTAATTACAGATCGCGCGTTTGAAATTTTAAAAGTGAATGAATCTTGGATTGAAGATTATGAACAACACAATTCCGAAGTAAAAGCTACCAATTGGTTTCACTATATTCATGAGACAGATAAAAAATTCATTGAATCCATTTTTGATAAAACACCAAATACCAACGAAGTAGAAACATTTTTATGTAGAATTAAAGACAATAAAGGGTTTTATAGAGAAGTAAAATGGCGGGTTTATTATTTAGATAATAAGTACTATTTGTACGGAAGAGATAGAACAGACCAAAACAATAAGGAAACCAACTTATTAAAATTATTAAACCTTTCAAAAGTACAAAATGAGCGCTTGCAAAATTTTGCTCATATAGTATCTCATAATTTAAGATCCCATTCTTCCAATATTAGTGCCTTGATTCATTTAATTGGTGAAAAATATCCAGTAAAAGATAATGAGTTTTTTAAAATGCTACTTTTAGCATCAGAAAACATGATAGAAACCACCAATCATTTGTCTGAAGTTGCGTTATTGTATAATGCAGGTAAAGATGAATTAAAACAAATACCTTTAAAACAAGTAATAGCCAGAGCCTTAGATATTTTTCAATTGGAATTAATTCAAAATAATTTTGAAGTTAAATTAGTGTGTAAGGAACAAATTGTAGTTTTAGGCTATGCAGAATATTTAGATTCTGTGTTTCAAAACTTAATTTCGAATGCGATTAAATACGCACGTACAAACGTGCAAAAACAGTTATTTATAGAAGCAAAAGATGAAGGGGATTATATTAATGTTTCTTTTGAAGATAATGGTTTGGGTATTGATTTAGAGCGAAATAAAGACAAAATATTTGGCATGTATAAAACTTTTCATTTTACAGAAAATGCAAGAGGTTTGGGATTGTTTATTACCAAGAACCAAATGGAAGGCATGGGAGGTTGGATTGAAGTGAAAAGTAAAGTAAATGAGGGAACTAAGTTTAATTTATTTTTTAAAAAGCCTTATGCATAAAACTATTTGTATAATTGATGATGATCCTATTTTATTATTTACTTTAAAACATCAAATAGCTAAAATTAATCAAGACATAAAGTTAGTTTGTTTTAAGAATGGTAAAGAAGCGTTTGATTATTTTAATGCTACTGTACTTGAATTTCCAGATGTGATTTTTTTAGATATTAACATGCCTGTTTGGGATGCTTGGGATTTTTTAAACGAATGGAAAAAAATTAAAAATACGATAGCAACTCAAATTTATATTTTATCAAGTAGTATAAATCCGAAAGACGTACAAATTTCAAAAAAATATCAATGTGTACAATCGTTTCTTGTAAAACCCATCTCACTTGATACACTTCGTATCATATTAAACGATTAAGTTGTATTTTTGCTCAAAAAAAAGCGTGTACAACAGATTTAATTTTCATAAACATACTTTTTGTATTTTTAAACAAGTAGACCGTTCCAATCTAATTGATAAAACGCCCAACTACAAAAGTGCCTCAGGAAGTACTTATTATTTTACGGAGGATGGCGTGTTTAGAGTTTCAAATCATTGGGGAAGAGCGGCCAATTGTCGATGGCGATTAGCGGTAAATAAAGCCTACAAAAATCAAAATGAAGTTTGTGGTTTTGCTCTGTGGACCGATTTTTATCCCAATAATGAAACTGAAAAATTATTTTATATCGACATAGATTGGATGACTAATCAGGCCCAATTTTTTCACAAAAACGACACAAATTATACCGGACAATTGGTACGAAACGCCAATGAAACGGCAAAACGGATGCAAAAAATTAATGAAGTATTGCAAGAAGACAAATGGAAGAAGTATTTAGATGTTTATGATGAAGAATTGGCCAAACAAAAGATACTAGAACTTTTAATTCAAACTAATGAACCTTTGTTTCAAATCATACAAAAAATAAATGGGACGACGTAACGAAACCAACCGATTGGCACATAAAAAGAAAGTGGACGACAAAAAGAAATCGATTCAAGAAAAAAAAGAAACCGCTGCATTAAAGAAGAAACAAATTTTAGCCCAATTTAATCAAAAGAAACAAGAAAATGAATAAGCTATGTCCTTGTGGAAGTCAACAAGTATTAGAAAATTGCTGTATGCCACATCTACTAAATCAGTCTGCACCCACGGCAGAAGCTTTAATGCGTTCCCGTTATACGGCATATACGTTGCACCAAGCAGACTATTTGTATGCCACCACACTCTTGTCGGAAAGAAGATATACTTCCAAAACCGAAATTTTGCAATGGGCACAACAAAATAAATGGATGAAATTGGAAGTGTTAGAAGCAACTGAAAAGACCGTTACTTTTAAAGCCTATTATTTTGATGCTTTAGGAACCCCTCAAATTCATCATGAAAAATCAACTTTTAAGAAGGTTCAAGACAAATGGTATTATGTTTCCGGCAAGTTTTTTAGCTAAGAACGTTCTCTTTTTCACGAGGAAGAAGCTGCGTTTTTCATAGCCCATTTTAATAAAACATTTTTTTCTTTGGGTAATCCTAATTTTTCAATGATTCGGGTACGATGACTTTCTACCGTTTTTTCTGAAATAAAAAGTAAATCCGCAATTTGTTTGCTCGTTTTTTGCAATGCAATTAATTCAATAATCTTTTTTTCACGTAACGACAATTCTGAATAAGCGCCCGCTTCATCTTTGGGTGGAGTAGCCACATCATAATGCATGGAATCTGAGTAAAATCGTTTCCCTTTTTCAATCTGTTCCAGACATTGCTGTAAATCAGGAAAGGCTTTTTCTTTTAAAACATAGCCATAAATTTGGTATTCTTTGGCTTTATTTAAAATACTTATTTCATTGTGCATGGTCAGTAAAACAATCTTGGTTGGACTTTTGATTTCAAATACTTTTTCCGCCACCTCAAGTCCATTTAATCCAGGCATATTGATGTCTAATATAGCAACATCTGGATGGTGTACTTGAATGTAATTCAAAGCAGCGTTGCCATTACTACAGTAACACACCACCTTATGACCCATTTGTTCCACATAAGCCACAGTGCCTTGTAGGGTTAATGGATGATCATCGGCAATAACAATTTTCATGAATTATTTCTTTATTTCAATGGTAATTTTTGTTCCTTGTGAAGAAGAACTGATTTGGGCTTCACCACCAATCGCTCTACTTCGTTCTATTATATTATGTAAACCAAAACAATCTTTCGTTTGTAGCGTTTCTTCAACATCAAATCCTTTGCCATTATCTTCAAGTACGATTTTTACCATTGATTCGGTTTCCTCTATTGTTAATTTTGCGGCAACAGCCTCAGCATATTTAATACAATTCGTTACTCCTTCTTGAATAATTCGGTACACTTGTAACTCTTTTTCAATGGACAATCCTTGCTTATACGAAAAAGAAGTAGTGATTAGAAACTGATGCGTGTGTTCAATTCGATCCACAAACTGCTCTACACTCGGAATAAGTCCCACTTTTTCAAACATTACGGGGTGTAAGTTTCTACTAATCGTTCGAATGTCATTGATAATTAAATCGACTTTTTCGTTCAAAACATGTTGGTTTTCCTCAAAAGATTTTTTTAAAGAAAGAAGTTCATGACTTACACTATCATGCAAATCGGAAGCAATTCGTTTTCGTTCCTCTTCCGTTTTATCTAATAAATTTTTTGTAAACATTTGCGATTGTTCTTTTTCTTTAACTAATTTTTGTTGTTTTTGTCTTAAATAATAAACTAATAATGCCAAGGAAGCGGCAATAAAAGCGATGATTAAGGTTAGTATAGTTGTGTTTTTTTGCGTAATAGTTCCTTGTTGTAGTGCAATTTGCTGCTCTTTTTCTTTGGTTTCATATTTAGCCGCCAATTCCAAGTTTTTTAATTTATTTTGAATGTTAGATAAACTATCCTTAGTTCTATACACTTCTTCAGTATAAACTACCGCTTTCTCAAAATCTTTATTTTGTATAGCCTTCTTTAGTAATACATTATAAAATAAATTTGCTCGTTCATAGTTCTCATTTTCTAATATATTTGGCAATGCTTTTTCGATATAATCGGTATTGCAATTTTTAGCATCTGTTTTTATTTCATATAATGCCAAAGCCGCATGGTAATCATTTTGCCAATTTTGAGACGTATTTTTAGCAGCAACAGGTTGAATACGATCCAAAACTTTCTTCGCCTCTTCAATTTTATTTTCTTCAAGTAAAGCCGCAATTTCATAATCCGATAAACAAAGTAACATCACATCACTATCAAATTTACTGGATAGGTATTCCGAATACGTGGAATGAATGTATTGGTTTTTTAATCTGGTTTTTCCAAAATATCCATATATTGAACATTTGTTGTATTTGGCCATAAAGTAATCATACGTATTTCCTTCTTCTTTAAAAACGCGGATGGCTTCGTTGGCACTCGCAATGGCTTTATCAAACGAACCATTGGCTTTGTATATGTTGATGTAATTCAAATGAACAGATACAATACTTTCTTTATCTCGAATGCGTTCAGAATAAATTCTCGACTTTTCATTGGCTTCAATACTCTTTTCAATATCACCTAAAATAAAATACGCATAGGATAAGTCATAATAAGCACGAGCAATTTTATAGCAACTTTTATAATCATTGGGTTCCAGTGCCGTAATCTTTAAAAAATAATCCTTTGCCTTTGACACATGGTCTCTGTCAAATTCTAAATTAGCAAAATAATTATCGATGTGAGTTGTTTTTAATGCGGGTACTAAATGGCGGTACTTTTTGTCAAATTCATGTACCGTTTTAGTCAGACGCGGGTCAAAATCATAAAAATAAACCAATTTTGTAGTTATAACATCAAGGATTTTAGAAGCATTCAAATAGTCCTTTTGCGCCAACTTAGAATGGTAATACGTAAAAAAAACACGAAGGTATTTCTCTTTATCTGCTTTGTAATTTTCATTTTGTCGTAACCAAACTTTAGTTGCATCTTCCTTGGGAGGGGTAACTTTTTCAAAATAATACGGAGTGTCCGATTCTTTGCAATTTTGTAAAAGCAAAGTCAGTAGCAGTATAGAAAATATTTTTTTAAAAGCGATCATTCGTTGATTTTTTACAAATGTATTGATTTATCCATAGAAAAAAAGACGGTGTTTCATTTCTGGGGTTTCCCCCTAATTCATTATTTAATGGTTTCATTCAACTTTGTAATCAAATAAAAAAATCGAATAATGAAAACACAATTACTTTCAAAAATTAAAAAAGCCGCTTGGTTGAGTTTCTTTTTAATTTCAAACTTTAATTTTGCCCAACAAGGGGAAGCATTGTACTTTGATGGTGCAGATGATTATGTGTTATGCGGTAATCTATTACCAGGCTCATATACTAAAGAAGCTTGGGTGTATGTTACTAATTTTGGACTTTCCAATAATATTATTTCGGGAGGTGCAACGGATGGGCGACATGCTTTTTTTATCCCGAATACTTCAGGAAATAGGCTTAGTGCGGGTCATAATGGAGTTTGGACTGCTGTTCAGGATCCCACTCCGTTAGTAACAAATACGTGGTATCATGTTGCCGTTACTTATGATGCCGCTACAACAACGATGAAATTGTACAAAAATGGAACTTTAGTGGCTTCAAATACCAATGTTGCTCCATATACCAACGGAAATATGGTTCGTTTGGGGGCGTTTGATAATGGAACCAATTTATTAAATGGTAAACTGGATGAGGTAAGGATTTGGAATAGAGTGCTTTCGGCTTGTGAATTACAATACAATAAAGATGCCGAATTAGCCTCTGGACAAACCGGATTAGTTGCGTATTATAAATGCAATCAAGGAATAGCAAATGCCGATAATAATGGCATAATTGATTTATTAGATGAAACTCCAAACGGTAATGATGGAGCGATCAACAACTTTTTAATGAATGGAACTACTTCCAATTTTGTAGCTCCAGGAAGTCCGGCCAATGCCATCGCCGGAACATTGTACAATACCTTAGTGGTGAATTCGAACCAAAGTTTTTGTACAGCCGCACTAGTTTCAGACTTACAAGCAACAGGCACAGGCACAATCAATTGGTTTACCTCAGCTACTGGTGGAACGGCTTTGGCTGCCACACAAAGTTTAACAACAGGAACTTATTATGTGTCGCAAACTACAGGAACGTGCGAATCAGATAGAGTAGCAGTTAACGTAACAATAACTACTACACCAGCACCAACGGCAACAGCTAATCAAACCTATGAAGCTAATGCCACCGTTGCTAGTTTGGTGGCTTCGGGAACCAATTTAAAATGGTACACTACTGCTACAGGTGGAACGGAATTAAGTACTTCAACGCTTTTAACATCGGGGACATATTATGTTTCACAAACTAATAACGGATGTGAAAGTACAAGAACTGCTGTGAATGTAACTATTAATGCAGGTTCCTTACATTTAGATGATTCAAACGACAGAATAACTTTAGGTACTGCCATAAATGCCGTGTTAGATCCAATCAACACTTTTACGGTAGAGGCTTGGGTGTACAATACGTCTTTTATGAACACATTTGGTTATAACTTAGGTTCGATTATTGGAAACTACAATACATCTAGTGTAGACATGCAGTTTATGTTACGAAGAGACGGAACGGCCTATCAGTTATGGGTAAATGATAGCAACGGAACTAATTTTAAAGCGGTTTCAGTTTCAAATATCGCGGTACTGAATCAATGGCAACATGTGGCAGGTGTATGGAATGGTTCTGAATTAAGATTGTACTTAAATGGTGTTTTAGTAGGAACAACCACTGGAGTTACAGGTAGCAGTTTTAAATCCAATTTGATCAATCCCATCCACATTGGAACCAATTTATCAAATGAGAAATATACCGGGAACTTGGATGAAATCAGAATTTGGTCGAGAGCATTAACCGATGCAGAACTACTAAACAACATGAACTGCGAATTAGGGGCATCACAAACAGGGTTAATAGCTTATTATAAATTCAACCAAGGCATAGGGAATGGGAACAATTCTGGATTAACCACGTTAACCGATTCTAGTGGAAACAATTATAACGGAACCCTAACTAATTTTGCATTAAACGGCACGGCTTCCAATTGGTCTAATTTTGCGGCAGTGAATACAGGTGTAACATGTTCTCCTTTCTTAGCAGCTGCTAATTTTGAAACCAGTAAAGTAGCCTATTATCCAAATCCAACAGCAAATGTATTGCATATTGAAAACGATACGGTTATTTCTAAAGTTGAGGTATTTAACCTTTTAGGTCAAAATGTACTAACGGTTTCAACTACAGGTTCAGCAATTACGGTAGATGTAGCGGCTTTACCTTCAGCAACTTATTTAGTTAAAGTACATTCAGATAACGAAACAAGTACATTTAAAATTGTAAAAAATTAAATTTTTTTCCCTTATAAAAGACATTCAATTTTGAATGTCTTTTTTTTATCTATTTCAAAATAAAGTAAAAAAGTATAGTTATTTAGCAAAGTATAGCTGTTTTTAGGAATGAGTTGGTGTTAATAAAGATAAATTTGTTACACGTTACTTTATACGGAATAACTATGTATCAAAATTTATCCTACACATTCGGTGCATCCTCAACACCTTTATTAGGTGAAACTATTGGCCAAAACTTAAAACGAACAGTCGCTATGTATCCTAAGAATGATGCCATAGTGTCTTTGTCTCAAAATTTTAAATGCGACTATGAAACCTTATGGCAACTGACCACTCAAGTAGCAAAAGGATTAATAGCAAAGGGTATACAAAAAGGGGATAGGGTAGGAATTTGGTCTCCCAATCGTTATGAGTGGACAATTTTACAATATGCAACTGCTCGAATAGGTGTTATATTAGTAAATATTAATCCGGCTTACAGAACTAATGAGTTAATTTATGTCATTAATCAGTCAGGTTTAAGAATGATGGTTTCACCATTAGAGTTTAAAACGAGTGATTACAAAAAAATGCTAAAAAAAGCAGCAAGAGAATGTTCACATTTAGAGCAAACTATTTTCTTTGAGCAAGATTGGGATCAATTACTTCAACTAGCTGAATTAGTGTCTAATGAAGCACTGGAAACTATTGAAAGTTCCGTTCAATTTGATGAACCAGTAAATTTACAATACACATCAGGAACAACAGGTTTTCCTAAAGGCGTAACACTTTCACATCATAATATCCTTAATAATGGCTATTTTATTGGTCATCGATTACACTACACAGAAAAAGATAGAGTATGCATTCCCGTACCATTTTTTCATTGTTTTGGAATGGTAATTGGTAATTTAGCTTGCACTACACATGGCGCATGCATGGTAATTCCTTCAGAAAGTTTTGAGGCAAACCAAGCATTAAAAGCCGTTCAAATTGAAAAATGCACATCACTTTATGGTGTACCAGCTATGTTTATTGCCATGTTGCAAACTCCAGAATTTGACAAATTCGATTTAAAATCATTACGAACAGGAGTTATGGCAGGTTCCCCCTGTCCGGTTGAAATCATGAAACAAGTTCAGTCAAAAATGTACATGAGAGAAGTTTCAATTTGTTATGGGATGACCGAAACATCACCTGTTTCAACACAAACCAAGATTGGTGTTCCTTTGGAAAAACAAGTGAGTACCGTAGGAACCATACAAGATCATTTAGAAATAAAAATTATCAATCCAGATACTGGAGAAATAGTACCAAAAGGAACAAGTGGAGAATTATGTACGAGAGGGTATTCGGTGATGTTGAAATATTGGAACAATCCAGAAGCAACACATCAAGTTTTGGACGATGCCGGTTGGATGCATACGGGCGATTTAGCCCAAATGGACGAAGAAGGTTACATTAATATTACAGGAAGAATTAAAGATGTTATTATAAGAGGAGGCGAAAATATTTCACCAAGAGAAATTGAGGAATTTTTATATACTCATGAATGGATTGAAGATGTACAAGTTATTGGTGTTCCCGACGAAAAATTAGGAGAAGCCATCATGGCATGGGTGAAACTTAAAAAGAATGCACCCGTTACCTCAGACGATTTGTTACAGTTTTGCCAGGATCAAATTGCTCATTACAAAATCCCAAAATATTGGAAGTTTGTGGAAAGTTTTCCTATGACAGTTTCGGGTAAAGTTAGAAAAGTAGAAATGAGAGAAATTTCCATAGAAGAATTGAACTTACAGCAGCTATTAAAAATCAAAACTTCCTAGTATGTAAAGCTTATAAACTTATCGAACTAGGTATTTTTACCTATATGAAAAATCAGGTAATTTTACTCTTTTACACCACATTATTTACCACTACATTTGTAATGGAGATTGATTAAATAGTTTTGTAGCTGTGAGGAAGTCAGGTTTTAGGACTTGAAAGAATTACAACTATAAAGAAATTAGGATAGCTGAAAGGCTATCCTTTTTTGTTTTTTTAAATTATAAAATGATTCTGAATTATGTTAATTTAGTGGAGAATTAGGTTTAGAATGTTAGAATTTTTAATTGATTTGATAAAAGTAAACTTTTAAAGTAATTTTTCTAACTAACTTTGTAAAATGAATAAAGAATTAATATACTTAGATAACAATGCAACTACCCAAATAGACCAAAGAGTTTTGGATGCAATGCTGCCTTATTTAACCACAAATTTTGCCAATGCAAATAGTACACATCAGTTTGGTGTTGGGGCATATAATGCTGTTAAAGAAGCAAGAAAACAAGTAGCAGAAATTATAGGTGCAGAAACAAATGAAATTGTTTTCACTAGCGGAGCAACAGAAGCTATTAACCTGGCAATAAAAGGTGTTGCGGAAAGTTATTCAGATAAAGGAAAGCATATTATTACGGTTGAAACGGAACACAGTGCAGTTTTAGATACTTGCAAATTTTTAGAAACTAAAGGATTCGAAGTTACCTATTTACCAGTTCAAAAAAACGGTTTAATTGATTTAGATCTTTTCAAATCACAGTTAAGAGAAGATACTATTTTAGTTTCTGTGATGATGGTTAATAATGAAACTGGAGTAATTCAACCCATCAAAGAGCTTGCTGAATTAACACATGGAGTTGAGGCAATTTTTATGACTGATGCCACTCAAGCAGTTGGTAAATTAGAACTAAATGTTGATGAATTAGGAATAGACTTATTGTGCTTCAGTGGACATAAGATATATGCTCCAAAAGGAGTTGGTGCTTTATATGTTAGACAACGTGCAAACAGAATTAAAATACCTGCGTTGCTTCATGGTGGTGGACATGAAAGAGGATTAAGAAGCGGAACACTTAATGTGCCAGGAATTGTGGCTTTAGGCAAAGCCTGTGAGTTGGCTCAAAAGGAATTAGAGGAAAATCTAAAACAAATAAAAGAGCTAAGAGATTATCTGGAAATTCAATTATTAACAATTGAAAACTCATTTGTCAATGGAGATACTAAAAACCGTCTTTACAATGTAACAAATATTTGTTTTGTAGGTGCTGACAGCGAAGCCGTTATAATGGGTTTAAGCAATCCTGAAAATAATTTACCTCTGATAGCTGTGAGTAACGGTAGTGCTTGTACTTCAACCAGTATTGACCCATCACACGTTCTAATTGCAATGGGTTTAGATGAAAATCATGCTTTCAATAGTATTCGTTTTTCATTAGGAAAATATAATACAAAAGAAGAACTTAATATAGTTATCAATCAGGTTAAAACAGTTGTTGCAGGATTAAGAGCTATGATTTTTTAATTTAAAAGGTTTTGTAAAGAGTCGATTATTGAATTAACAAAATTTGTAACTTTTTCAATATCGTCTTCTTTTTTATCTAATTCCATAAATTCACTATAAGGAATAAACACACAGACTTCATATCCAAAAGAAACTGTAAAATAGGTTCTATCCGTGTTAATTAATTTGTTTTCCCAATTGCACTTCGATCTCCAATCAAATTCTTTTTTAAATTTTGAATCTAAAAATTCTTCAAATTCATTCCATTGATTAATATTCCATTTTCCTGAGAACTCGTGAAAGTATTTGTTAGAATGAAAGACCTCTTGAACATCATTTTCTGTATATTGAAAATTAGTTAGATATTTATTAAAATGGCTAAATTTAAGATCATAAACAATCTCTAACTCATAATCTTTACCATTTATCATTAAGTTATTTTTATTCACCCAATCTAATGGTTTGTTATAAACTGAATAACCTTGTGTTTTAGTATTACCAGGCCAAATACAAAAACCTATATAATTTTTGATTTTATCGTTTTCATAATGATACAAGTGAGGTATAATTTCACTTGCCCAATGAAAAGGAACAGCCACTCCTAATCGATCAGAATAATCTAGTAAAGGATATTTACATTTTGAAAGAGCTTGCTTTAATCTTTGAGTTATACTATGAGCATTTTGACCTGTCGTCGAAAATTTAACAGTATTAAAAGGCTTTGGATTAAACCAATTAGGTCTGTGATAAGAAGCGTATTTTAAAAAATCTCTTAAAAATGGAGATTCTGAATTTGTTAATCGACCTACATTGTTAACTTTTTCAAACAAAGTAACAACTTCACTCCATGAAATACTTTTAGGAGTTATTTTGTTATTAAAAGAATCGTCTTTAATAAATGGATAGATTTGATTAAAAAGTTGCCATTTACAATCATGATTGTATTTTTTAACTTCAATAACAATAAGTATATCTTTTATGCTGATAACTATGTCTGTAAGGTTTTGTTTTTTTACATGGTTTTGCTGAAAGAAATCATCCATGTTTAGCCTATGTTCTGTCAATGCTATTGCATACACTTTATTGAAAGCATCTCGATCAATATAATCGGTATCGATTTGTAAGTCAATTTCAAATAATGCATCTTCATTGTTGAATACCGAAAATAGATAATTATAATCTTCCTCTGAAATAATAGTTTTTAAAAAGTCATTGAATAATATAGATGAGTTTAACAAGCTAATTGAAAAAGCTCTACTTAAATTATTTTCAATAAATTCTACAGAATTGTTTTCGTTAAAAAAACGAAATATGTTTAGATGATGATTCACTATTTACGTATAAAATCCTTAATTTTATTGTTGTCATTATCGGTTAGCATATCCTCATTAATTATTCCAGATGAAAGTAATAATGCATTTCGTATGTCTTTTCGTCCTATTCCAGATGCTTGAACACTACTACTACTAAAGTCAAATTTCAATGCTGGTGTTAGATATTTAATGAACTGACTTTTTTCAGAAATCTTTTCTTTTAAAAGGATTCTTCTTAATAAATCAAAAAGAGCTTGAATACCAACTGTCTTAAATATATATGATTTTGAATCAAAATCCTCCCACAAAGTTTCTTTTACAGCTGAAAGATAGTTATTTATAATTTCGTAAATATAATCATCCTTTTTATTTAAATACTCATTTCTTAGAGGGGATTTATCAGATTTGAATTTTTCAACCATACTTCTTGAGCGTTTTCCCCAAATATTTTCTTGAGCCATTTCAACCCTGTCTCTTTTTGGATTTGAAGTAATTAGACTAAGAATACCATCAACTATAGTTGCTGTTGATATTGTCCATTCAATTTCTTTTTGGAAAATTTGTTTTTTTAAATCCTTATCAATTTTTGGTGCAATTTTGATATGACCTGAAATAGGACTCTCTTTAAAATTTAATTTACGAGTATAGTATACTGCAAGTTTCTCAGGAGTCCATGTATGTTGAGGCTCATCATCAACATTAAAACCAAATTGTTCCAATGCTAAACTCTTATCAACTCTTTTTTGATTACCATTAATTGTTGCAAATAAAAATGCCTGATAGGAATTAGGTAAATCGAAAAAAATAGAGCAAGGTAAATCAACATTTAATCTAGATTTATTTGTTAAATACTTATCTTCAAAACCTTTTAATCTATGTTGACCATCTATTATTGATGCTAACTTAGCATCCGAGGGTATTATTATTTTAAATAAATTCCCTTCGACTTGTTCGAAGGACCATCTAATTTCTTCATTTTCTATTATCTCGCCATCCTCATTATAATTTGCACCTAAAATTATTGCATTTGGAAAAGACATTTCAACTGAATCTATATATCTACCTATCTCTTTCAGTCTTTTATCATCGACTTTTCTTTGATTCCCTTGAAGTTTACCTTTTTCATCAACATATTGTAACTGCTCAGAAAATGAAATTTTAAGCAAATCTGTAGCTGATATTGAAGTTACATAAAAATCACAAAGTGGCTGTGAAACTCTAATTGCGTATAATTCTTTAAAACTCATAGTATACCTCCTATTGGTGAAAAATTATTCGATTTTGACGCTTGAAGTTTTACATAAAACCATGCTGCCCAAGCTATAACAGTAATATATTTAGCATACTTAAGTGCTTCATCTATACTTGAATTTTTTATCGATTTTAATGATACAAAAACTAGGAATCCTGTTCCACAAATCAAAAATAATATTGCAAAAAATTCAAGTATATTATTACTATATTCACCTGTTCTGAAAAATAAAAATAAAACTCTATCTATAGTAGCTATTAAAAAAATTCCTAAAGAATAAGTCAATAAATTACTTGGTAATGTTTTGAAAGTTTCATCTGAAATTCCATCTAAATTGTAATTGTCAATTGCCATAGGTAACCAAATCCCCAAAGAACTTAAAAAGGCAATTGCAAAAATGAAATACGCTATTGTAATAAATATATTTTTAGTTTTATCTCCCATCTCATTATGCTTTAAAAAGCTCCCCAACCTTAAATTCTTTAAGATTAGAAACCAATTGATATTTTTGAATTTTTTCCATACTCGATTTAAGCTTCAACGCTTCTTTGTCACCAATTCCTAAGAACTTTTGCATCATTTTTAAGTTGGTTTTGTCTTTAATGTCAAACAAAAAGGCTGTTTCACACATACTACTAAAGTCAAATGAAGGCTGATTGAATTCTTCAATTCCTTGTGACAATAAAACTACAGAAACTCCTTTTGAACGAATTTCACGCAATATCTTTTCTAATAAATCTTGTGATTTCTTTTCTTTGAAAATAGTATGAGCTTCGTCTATTAACAATACATAACGCATCCCTTGATAGTTGCCTTCAATTGGGGCATTATCCATATTCATAAACGTATTATAGATATAATTGATGATTAAAAACACCGATGTAAATCGAACATTTTTTGGCAAGTCTCCAGAAAGACTTAAATAATAATTAGAGTTCAAGAAACTATTTTTACTGTCTGCTTTAGTTTCAAATAAATCCAATTCACTTAAACTTTCTAATATTTCACGTAAGGTACTTGCTTTATCTCCTTCGTATTCTAATACCTTTTCATAAATCTCTTTGAATGAAGGATATTCATTCCCTTTTTTGCTATTGAAAACATCACGGGTGGCATCTTTTAAAGTTTGTTGTTGGTTTTTACCAATGTTACTATAACTAGTGATAATATCTACAAACTTGTTAATCCCCATAATTTTATTCTTTTCATTGATGTTGTCAATAAAAGATAATGGGTTTACTGGAAAAGGTTTGTGTGGTGCTTTAATCAATTCACAGTTAGTTGAATTAAAAAACTCACTGTTCTTTTTCTCATCCTCTTCAGTTATTCCTTTGAAATCAAGAAATATAAAGTTCACCTGTCCTTTACTTTCCTTAACTACTTGTTTTAAAAGAGAATTTGCAAAATATGTTTTTCCTGTTCCTGAATTTCCTGCTACTGCTATATGCGCATTATTATGAATTGAAGTGTCGTTTAAATAGAAATTAATTTCTTCCTCTTCAAATGATTTACCAACTAAAATTTTGATGCTTTCAGCAAAGTAATCCTTGTTAACGATTCTGTTTTTTCTCGTATGTTCATCAAAAATGATGGCATCATTTGAAACTTGACTCTCTTCTAATTTTTCAATTCCTGTTTCAATATGTTCTAATAGAAAATCTAAACCTGAATAGTTTTTATTGTCTTCAAAAAGTTTATTCATCAAAGTTAAACCATGATCAATATGCATTTTGATATATTTTCCAATATCCTTATCTGTTTTGTAAAGTCCGTAATGCTGACAAATTAAAGCAATGTAATACTCTCTATATTTTCCAAATAAAATATCATCTTTATATTCTTTCCCTTTACTATCAAATAGATCTTTTTCTAAATCTAATTTAATATTTTTTGAGATAGAGTATGAGAAAGCGATTCTAGAAACAACATTTTCAGTTCCTAAATTAAGTCTTCTTGTAAGTTCTTGGACAACTGCTTTATTTGCCTCTGATGTTCTAATATTAATTAGCATTGTTATACATTTTATTGTATGTTGAAATAAAATCTTTTGGTTCTAGAGGTAAGAATTCACTCTTATCTTCATGAATGTTATTGATTAAGAAAGTTTTTGCAATATTATTCGATAAAATATTGTATTCTTTCTCAGTAAGCTCTTTGTTAATCAATGGGAAAATAACAACTTGATCTGAAATGTTAGGATAAAAATACTTAACAATATTTTCCGCATGTTGTTCATCAAATTTCTGCATTGGGGAGTCAATAAATACTGGGAATTGAATATCACTTTCTTCAACTAGAGCGCGTAGTAAAGCAGTTGCATACATCTGCTGTTCACCTTTACTTAAAGACTCTTTTTTAATCTCTTCACCACGAACATTTTTTAAAACGATATCAATAGTGTCACCAATGATTTCAACTTCAACTTTCTTAACAAATCCTTTTTTGTGTAATAAGGTTTCTAATCCTTCTAAAATCTGTTTTTCAAGAGATTCTTTTTTCTTCGATTTGAATTTTTCAATAAAATCCTTAAGCTGACCAATATTCCTTGTAATCAACTCATCTTTAGCTTTATTCTTTTCAGAAACATTTAGTTTTTTAGAAAGTTCTTCGATTCGTTTTCCTTTCTGAGTTCGTTCATTAATAAATTCACCAATTTCTCTATTTAATGAATCTATTGTAGCATCAATTCCAATAATTTCTTTATCCAACAACTCTTTTTGATTTCTAAACTCAGTAATCATTGGACTTTCTTGATTGGTCTCCGCATCTCTAATTTTTTTACGAATCGAATTCAAATCATTTCTGGTTTGGTTGTATTCAGAAGTGATACGTTTAAACGATTCTTTGAAAGAGTACTTAATGTTATTTAGTAATGCTTGTAATTCATTTTTTTCTGAATCAGAAAATTCTAAAAGCATTTTAAAATCTGTCGGTAAATCAGGAGTATCAGAGAAAAAGTGTTTTCGAATTAATTTTTCGAAAGCATCTGCGAAATAACGTTCAACCTTGTAATCAATTACCAAATCTTCAGGCTTAGGTTCTTTGGTCAGATCGGTTAATATTTTATTAGTAACTCCTTTTACGTTTTCATCTTTAAATTTTGCAGCCTTAAAGTTTGTTTCATTTTCTAATTGGTCATTAACTTCAAGGAACTTTTCTCCTGCAATAGCAAAAGGAATGATATCATAGGATTCCTTTAATTGATTTTGAAGTTCGTTTTGTCTTTTAGTTAATTCTTCCTCTTGATTTCTTAATTCATGAAGTTCCTCTACAGTTATTAAACTTCCTGATTTAATTAGCTTTTCTTGAATATCTCTTGACTCTTTATTTTTTTCACTACGCTTTTCACGTAATTCAGCTATTTTAGTCTCGTTATCTTTAATTTTATCATCGCAATTTTGATGTTCTGCTTCTAAAATACGAAGTTGACTTTTTTCAGTAGCACTTGCAGTATCTTGTCTTAACTTCAGTTGTAAACCCTCTAGTTCCCCTTTCAAATCCTCATATTTCTTTATTCCTAAAACTTCAGAATAAGCTTTGCTCAACTTTCTTTTTTGTTCTGGAGTATTTACTTCTGCAAGACTTACAATTTTTTCTGCATCAAAAAAGAAAAATTTTGCAATTTCAATTGGCATAATAAATTCACGAATAAAAATTTCAGGTCCTACTTCCTTAGCAATTTCACTTGGATAACCATCAATTAAAACTTCAACATCTTCTGATGAACTTGTTTTAGCATTATAGCTTCTTTTTATTCTAATTTCTTTACAAGGTACTTCTGGTATGTTGACATTTGTGAATGTAATAGATACATGAAAGTTATAGTCGTCCTCAGATTTAGCTAATCTATTAAGAGAATTTCCAATGTATTTTCCATAACCACCTTGGTCGTCGATTTCTTTTTTGTATATATCATCAACATCTTGCATTTGTCTACCATACAAACACCATACCAACGACATTAAAAAAGTCGTTTTACCAAACCCATTCCTTCCGCTTACAACGAAAATATTTTTATCATCTATGTTAGATAAATCAATAAGATTAGACCCTTTATAGATTCTAAAATTATTTAATTCTATTTCTTTAATTGTCATTTTAATTATTAGATTTTTTATCCGATTCAAGATACTGGTCAAGTCTATTTTCGATATCAGCTTGTAAACCTCGTTTACGAATCATTAAGGTTTTTGTTTTTTGTAATGCCAACAAATCTTGAATTAAGTCAACATCTTTCTGTTCATTTTTACAAGATTCTTTCAATAAGTCAGATTCTTGTTTGAATTTTTCTTCTTGTTTACTCATATCGATTTTAGTTTTGTAAATAGAATTATAAATATCCGATACCCTTGTTTTAAAGAAACAGTCTCTATACCAATAATACTGTATTAAAACCATTTCCTGATGTGTAATTAATTCTACACCTTCTTCTTTTTGAATGTTTTTCTGCGCTTTTAAAATTCTGGTCAATATTTCAACCCTTGTATTAAAAGTATAAGGCCCCCAAAGGTTTTCAGATATTGTTTTGTTTCTTCTCTCTTTTTGTCTATATTTTTCTGGATTGTCTCTAGTTTCAACTAAAAAATTTCTAATTTCCATTAATGGAGACATCCACTCCTCTCCATTTTCAATTAGTCCTTCCATACTTTTATCTTTATTGACAACAGTACATGTCCAACATCCAAATCTACTATTACCACAACTAGGAGTTGATTCATCAATAACTAATGGACAATCTCCAGCATTAGCATTCCTATACAAAGTGATTAACTCTTTGTTCGTTCCTCCCCATGGTGGTGGCACTTGATTTAAATATTGCCATAATTCATTTGTTGTAACATCTTTTATTGGAGCATAAACATAAGAATTTGGTAATTGATGTTTTCTTAAACGTTGACCTTTTACCTCGTGTTTTTTTATAGAAGCAGCTCTAGCAGAACTTTCAGCACTTCTAGTTCCTAACAAAATTATCGCTTCACCATTTTCATTAATCTTTTCAGTGATAAATTTTGTTGTTGGGTTAATTTTTAATCTTTCGGTACACCATCTATAAAATTTATTCGGTGCAGGATATCCTAATCCAATTAATTTAACCCAGAAACTATTTTCTAATTCAGGTGTAGTTTGATGCACTGTTATTGGCAATTCATAATGAACTGCAGCTTCTTGTATTTTGGATAAAGTCGAATTGATAAATTTTACAATTCTTGGATTTTCAACTAAAGTATCATTACATACAATATAAATTCTTCTAGTTTGCCTTAAAAAAGGATCAATCTTTAACAGAGATCTCCAAACAACCTGAAGCAACATTGTACTATCTTTCCCTCCACTAAAGCCAATAATCCATGGTCTTTTTGAATCATCAAATAGAAATTGATCAATTATTTCATTCTCTAAGTAATTTAGGTCTAATGCCATTTATTTTAATTGAGATAAATTTATTTGTATGTTGTTATTTTTTAAATCATCACTTTAATATGAAAGTATAATATTAAAATAAATGATAAAATTCTTATATTAGTTTTAAAAGAAAAATTTATTCAAAAATATGAAAAAAAATATAGTTTAAGCTATTAAAAACAATGTTTTTTCTTATGTTTTCAATACTTATTGTCAATTCCTCCTCAAAAATTCAAATTTATAGATAAATTAAAATCTAATTTTACGGATAACCGTAAAGTGTAAAAATAATAGTCATTCCCTAAAAAATCAAAACCCCAACAATAAACGTGTTAGGGTTTTCTATACAATGAAATTGAATTAGTATCAGTTATAGAGGTAAATTAATAAATGAGTAGATTTTTTATTTCCCGATACAGAAATTCGCGAAAATATTCCCAAGCAACTCATCATTCGTGACTTCACCTGTAATTTCCCCAAAGAAGTGTAGGGCCGAGCGGATGTCAATCGCAATTAAATCAGACGATAAGTGCGATTCCAAGCCCCATTTTACCTTCTGAATTTCTTCCAAAGCCTTTAATAACGAATCATAATGACGCGTATTGGTAACAATCGTCTCGTTGTTTCGTAACGCACCCGTGTTGACAAAAGAAAGTAACGTGTTTTTAAGTTCGTCAATACCAATTTTTTGTTTCGCAGAAATAAAAATAGTCGAAAGTTGCACGTCAAAAGTCGAAAGTTGTTCTTGAATACTTTTCACATCTTCCTCAGACAATAAATCTACTTTATTGATAATAGCGACGATGGCTTTAGTAGGATATTTGTTTTTTACCTTTTCAATTTCAATTTTCAGATTTTCTATACTGTCAGCAGTGAACTGTGAACTATCAACTAAAAACAGCACCACCTGCGCCTGTTCCATTTTTTCAAACGTCTTCTGGATTCCAATACTTTCCACCACATCCTTCGTTTCACGAATCCCGGCCGTATCAATAAAACGGAAGCCAATACCGTTAATCACCAATTCGTCTTCAATAGTGTCTCGTGTCGTACCCGCAATGTCCGAAACAATCGCACGTTCTTCGTTCAATAAGGCATTCAATAAGGTCGATTTCCCCACATTTGGTTCGCCTACAATCGCAACCGGAATCCCGTTTTTAATCACGTTCCCCACCGCAAAACTGTCAATTAAACGTTTTAACACAAACTCAATGCGGTTTAGCAATTCATGAAACGCCGAACGATCCGCAAACTCCACATCTTCTTCTGCAAAGTCTAATTCCAGTTCAATCAACGAAGCAAAATTCAACAATTCCTCACGCAATTTGGCAATTTCATTACTGAACCCACCGCGCATTTGTTGCATGGCAATTTGGTGACTCGCCTCATTGTCGGAAGCAATTAAATCGGCTACCGCTTCCGCCTGAGATAAATCGAGTTTACCGTTTAAGAAAGCACGTAACGTAAATTCACCCGCCTGAGCCATTTTCGCACCTTTACGAAGTAAAAGTTGAATAATTTGTTGCTGAATAAAAGTAGAACCGTGGCAAGAAATTTCCACCACATGTTCACCCGTATAAGAATTCGGTCCTTTAAAAATTGAAAGCAACACTTGGTCATAAATTTTACCTTCCGAAACAATATGCCCCAAATGAATAGTATGCGTACGTTGCTTGCTTATGTCTTTACCTGAAACCGATTGAAAAACTTCCGCAGCAATAGAAATTGCCTCTTTTCCAGACAAACGAATAACCGCAATGGCACCTGCACCCGAAGGCGTCGCTAACGCAACAATAGTATCTTGTGGAATCATAATGACCAATTTTTTTGCAAAGATACTTCTTTAGTTAGTAGTATAGAATAATTCGGGAATCAATTTTTTTTAGGAGCAGGAGAGTGGTGCTTCAAAGAAGTCCAGTCCCGCTTTTCGCTTTTACACGGTAACCGCTTCAATCGGGGCTATAGTTGGAAAGTAGTTTATTAGTATGAATTTTTAACTTATGAATTAACCAAAATATTTTAAACTAAATTTTACTGAAAATGATTTGCATTTTGGGCAAAATAAAGGTTTATTTCGTTCTAATTCTCCTCCACAATTACAAGTTGGAAGTTCTACACTTCTTTCTATGTTATGAAACTTTCCACATGATTGACATTGGTAGCCTTCACTTAATCTTGTATAAGAAGCAACCATTTCTGTATGATAACATTTTAAACAACTAAATTCTCCAATTGAACCCATTTTAGAAAATGTTAATCTATGGTCAACTAAAACCAATTCATTAACATAAGGTTTATTGTTTTCTATTGTTGGTGTCCAATCTAGTTCTTGTTCAATCAGATTTCTGTATTTGGTTTTAACTTGTTTAGGTGCATTTCTAATATATTTTTCTGCAAGTTCTTTTTTTTTACCTGCTAAATTTTTCAAATATTCGATTCTTTCGTTTGGATTTACATTTACAGTTTCATCCTTTTCGTTATTAAAACTCCATTTCTCAGGTAAATCTGTCCATATGATATTTTTAATTTTCTTTTCGCTTGACCAGTTTCTGATTTCTTCTTTAAACTTGAAATCTTCACAGTGAAATTCATCGGTTTCCGCTTTGTAAAAACCAATATCTTTTTTGTTACATCCTTCTCTTTTTCTTAAATTTTCAATAGCCTCTTCAAAGGTTAATTTCATATTAGCAAATGTGTAGAAAGTTTTATTGAAAGTACCATTTTCAGTAATAACTAATGTCAATCTACCATTTTTTGAAATCCTTGCAAATTCAATGGGTAAAACTGGACCGTCATAAACCCAACCTAATTGTTTATTATATTCTAAATCTTTAGGGTCCCAAATTAAAGAACCCCATGCTAAAATTGCGGTTAGTTTTGACATTGTTATGATTGTTTACAAATGTGGTTGAATTTTGAAATGAAGTTCTCTCTTAATACGCATGCTGGAATCCCATCGAAATTACCTCCATTTACTATTGTTTTTTTGTAATTTTCAATTAATAATTTTAAATCTCTTTGGAAATTTTCTCTGTAAATAATTTTTTCCTCTTTCTTTTCTAAATATGATAATCCTGTTTTATCTATGTCTTTTCTGATTTTCCACTTATTTTTTGTTTGTGTTTCGTGTAATAAAGCGCAACGAACATTCCAAAAAAACTTATCACCTTCAATATTATATTTTTGAAAAACACTTCTATTTTTGAAAAATGAAATAAAGACGCCGACATTTTTTATAGGGTCTTTTGTTTTTTTTAACAGCCCAATATCTGAATTTGTTATTACAACATTATTTCTCTTCCACTTATTCTCTTCATTTATCCAGCCATTTACAAAACTTTCAATCATTTCAATAAGTGAACATTGTAAATTAACTACAGCAAAACCTTCTCCATTGTTAGATTTTATATTTAAAATAGTATCTATAGGCTTTAAATATCTTGTGCAAATTCGTAATTCAAAAAAATCGTATGCCTGATCCCAATAATGATTGTAATTGGGTTTGAGTTTTTTCTTAGTTTTTTCCCAATGTTTAATAGTTAAGTTCCCTGCAATTTTTATGTCACTCATTTTTAATTTCTTTTAAAACTTCTTCAATTAAAACATCATCAACATATTCTTTTATCGTATCCCATATATATGGTGATGATTCTATTTTTTCTGCAAATTGATGAATTATATCAATAGTCCATGTTACACTTTTGTTATTACTTAAAGCCGGCCAATCCCAATATTTATCAAATATTTCAATTTCATTACTTGATAAAATTATCCCTGAATTACTTGATAAACCTTCAAAACCTCCAGGCCAGTAACCCCAAAACCATTTATCTAAATATCTCTCAATTAACACTTTAGTTAATGGAAGTTTAGTGTTTCTTGATATTGTGGAACTAAATGGAGTATTAGGGTGGAAGTGCCAGTTTTCTCGATATTTTTCTATTAAACTTTCTGACCAAGGTAAAGATTCATTGGAACTTAAATAACCCCAATCCCATTTGTCATAATATTTTTCAATTAATTCAACTGTCCATGGTAACGACTCATTTCCGCTTAAACTCTTCCAATCCCATTTGTCAATATAAGTTTCAATTAACTCTATTGACCAAGGTAAAGACTCATTTCTACTTAACCAATACCAATCCCATTTATCAATAAATATTTCTATAAGATGTGATGACCATGGAAGATTTTCATTTAAACTTAACCAATATGAATCCCATATGGTTATATATTTTCTGATTAGCCCTATGGACCACGGAAGATTTCTATTTCTACTTAAATTGAAGTTCCAATCCCATTTGTCTTCATATTTTTCAATTAAATTAATTGTCCAAGGTATGCTTTCACAACAACTCAAAAAGCCCCAATCCCATTTGTCTTTATATTTTTCTATTAAATTAATTGTCCAAGGTAAACTTTCATTCCAACTTAAATTTTGCCAATCCCATTTATCTGTAAAGTTTGAAATTAATTCAAGCGACCATGGTAAGTTTTTATTTCTACTTAATTCTTCCCAATTCCATTTGTTTTCAAATTTTTGTATTAATTCAATTGCCCATGGAATACTATTATTTTTACTCAATTTATCCCAATTCCATTTATTTTCAAATTCTTCTATTAATTCAATCGACCAAGAAATTTTTTCATTTTCACTTAAGTAATTCCAATCCCAGTGATTATCAAATTTTTGTATTAATTCAATTGACCAAGGAAAATTCTCATTAAAGTTTAAAGTATGCCAATTCCAACTTTTAACATATTTTTCCAGAAATTTTATATTTAGTGGATAATAATAACTTATGAGATTGATAAAAAGACTTGGGTTTTTATTAAATATTTCCTTTACCAATTTTCTATTTTGATTAAGAGTAAGTTTTTTGGTAATATCAAGAACTATTCCTGTTTGGTTTAGAGCTAAACTATTGTTTAAAGGTATTAATCTGTTGTTCTCCATCTTTCAAATCTTTTAGTTCTTTTTGTAATAATTCTTTATTTTGTTCAAAATAAATATCCCAGTCGTTAATGTTTATTATGCTTTGGTATGTTTTACTTTCTTTTAGATCTTTTAAATTTTTCTCTAATTGAGTCAGTTTGTTTTTTAGTTGAATCAAAGTTTTTCTTAACCGTTCTTTATCACTGATTTTACCACTTACATTTGGCTGTAAAATTCCTTTTTTTAAATTTTCTAAAATTTCAGTTACCCGTTTAATATCGTTTTTACTGTTGGCTTCATTAAGTTCTTTAAATAATTCCTCTGCTTGTTGCTGTATTTCAATAGGTTCATTAATGAACTTGTCAGGATGACATAAAATAGAAGCATTTTTGTAAATCCTTTTTAACTCTTTTTTTTCCTCAATAGTTATTTCAAAAACTTCTTTTTGTATTTCGTTTTTATAATAATTATTATAATTGTTGAAATCTTCTTCTGCTTCTTTAAATTTTTCTTTTTGGTCTTTAAAAAGTGTCTTTTTTAAATTTAATATTTCTAAAATAAGGTCTCCTAATTCTAAGGTATGACGATGATTGAATACATTAATTGTTTTTTCTATATCAAATTTTTCATTTTCAAAAGCATTTATTTCATGCTCCAAAAGTTTTATTTCTAACTTTAAACTTGAAATTTCGGGATCATCCCAAATTATTAATTGTTGAAAGTTTGAGATATATTTTTGAATTAATTCAATTGCTGTTGAGTATTCTTTATTGGTTAAACTATAAAAAATAGATTCTAAGTCTTCATTAATTGAAAGCTCTTTTAATTTTTTTGTGTTAGTATCTATTTCTTCAACTTCCTCTAAAACAATTAAATTTTTGATTATTTCTAATCGTTTGATAATTTTATCAATGGATAAATCAAAATTTATATTTTCAGTTTTTGGGTAATATTTTTTTACAATTTGCTTAAATTCATTTACAAATTGATTTGCAAGTTCATAATCTTGAGAGTGAATAATGATGTTTTCAAAATTATTTTCTGCCTTGTAGCTCCAATTGTAAGATCCTGTAATAACCGTGTTGTAATCAATTACACAGAATTTATTGTGCATTAATTCAGTGTCTCCGTTTCCTACTTTGTAAATCGATGCTTTCTTATTAGTTAATAAATCAAAATCTACGTATGAATTATTATTGATTTCATCATTTGAAATGATAATTTGAATTTTGCATTTTTCAGATTTAATAAGCAGTTTGTTAAATATATTTTTGTTAGTAAACCACGCAACAGCTATGTAGATAGAATCTTCTGCTTTATCTATTTCTTTGATTATTCTTTCTGCAATGTTTTCAAAAATAGCTTCTGTTTGCATAAATTCATTTGTAATAATTTTCTAAAAATAAAAAATAATTGAATATAATTTAAATAAAAAAACCACAATTACGCAATTCGTTCTTGTGGCTTTTTAAGTAAGGGTTGGTTTAGTTCTTTATCTATTTAAAGATTTAAAGTATCCTAGAAACAAAGTTCCAATGATACAGAAAATTAAAGATTAATTGTTAAGCATTACAGGCATAACAAGCATAGTAACTGTTTCGCCTTCGTCTAATCCATCAATAGGGGTTAAAATACCCGCACGGTTAGGTAACGACATTTCTAATTGAATTTCATCGCTGCTTAAGTTGTTTAACATCTCTTGTAAAAAACGTGAGTTGAATCCAATTTGCATGTCATCGCCTTGGTAATCACACGTTAAACGCTCATCTGCTTTGTTTGAGTAGTCGATATCTTCGGCAGAAATGTTTAATTCTGTTCCAGCAATTTTTAAACGGATTTGGTGTGTTGTTTTATTAGCAAAAATTGCCACACGACGTACTGAGTTTAAAAACTGAGTTCTACCTATAATTAATTTATTCGGGTTTTCTTTAGGGATTACCGCTTCATAATTTGGGTATTTACCATCGATTAAACGACACGTTAATACATAATTATCAAACGAGAAAGTCGCATTCGAATCGTTGTATTCTACTTTTACTTCTGCATCAGAAGCTGCTAAAATTCCTTTTAAGATATTCAATGGTTTTTTAGGCATAATGAACTCAGCCGATTGCGACGCTTTTACATCGGTTCTAGCATATTTCACTAATTTATGTGCATCAGTTGCAACAAAAATTAATCCTTCTGTTGAGAATTGGAAGAAAACGCCACTCATTACCGGTCTTAAATCGTCGTTTCCTGTAGCAAATATGGTTTTTCCAACCGCGTTAGCTAACACTTCAGCCGGAATAATAGTTGATGAAGGGTCTTCTAAAACTACAGCCTTAGGAAATTCTTCTCCAGCAGCATACGCAATGGCATATTTACCTGAGTTAGAACTGATTTCGACAGTATTGTTATCTTCTACAGTGAACGTTAAAGGTTGCTCAGGGAAAGTTTTTAAAATGTCTAATAATAATTTAGCTGGTATAGCTACACTTCCCGTGCTATTCGATTCAATTTCTAACGTGGCCGACATTGTCGTTTCTAAGTCAGAAGCCGAAACTTTTAACTGATTATTATCTAATTCAAATAAGAAATTATCAAGAATAGGTAAGGTATTACTTGAGTTAATCACACTTCCTAAAACTTGTAATTGTTTTAGTAAATAAGAGCTAGATACAATAAAATTCATCATCTTCATAATTTTAGACTTCACAAATATATTCGTTTACAACAATATCTGAAAAAATAGTTATTAACATCTATTTGCTGTATTTTTTCTTTCTTAAATAGGTAAATACAAATCCGAATGCGGCTAAGATAACTATTGGTAATGCAACAGTTAGCATTTGAGTAAAGGTATAATTGTCATATACTTTTTGCTTGTCTAGCATAGGCAAACGAATTTCTTTACTTCTAATGTTAATAAGTCCGGTATCATCTAACAAGTAATTTACACTGTTTAGCATAAATTCTTTGTTTCCAAACATTAAATTCGTCCATTTATCAAAACCTAATTCCAACGGCATTCCTCTATCTAATTGGTTTTTAATAACATCTCCATCCGAAATAACAATCATTTTCGTAGGTGCACTGTGGTCTTTGTAATCGGCTTCTTTAAAAGGTAAAACCCGATTTTTATACATAGACGTAAATGAACCTTCTAATAAAACGGCTAAAGGAATAAATCCGCCATTTGTATAGTCTTTTGGAGACGTTTCTTCGGTAACCATTCCTAAATTAATTGGGAAAGGCAATCCAATGGTTTTAGAAAATTGAGAACTTTCTAATAGAACTGTTTTTTTAACCCCTCCATTAAGCAATTCAATAGGAGAAGCAAATTCAAATTTCACGCCTTCAATGTTTTTAGCAATGGGATGGGTTGACGTAGAATAAACAAAAGGAGAAAAACGCCATGGATATTGTTCTTTTTGGGATTCACTTCCTTGATTTCCTGAGTATAAAACAATCGGAGCACCTTGTTCGTCTTTGATGATTTGTGGGTTAATTCTCAATCCGTATTTAAAGAACATATCGGTTAAATTCAAATCACGATTCACGGCTAAAGTACTTCCCGAAGCGTTGTATAAACTGTCCAATTCCGCTTGTACCGGTTCTACCAACCATAAAGTTTTACCCCCTTTCATGATGAATTGATCCAACACTTGTTTTTCTTCATCAGAGAATTTCTCCGTAGGTTTAGCAATAATCGCTAAGTCGTATTCTTTTAAGGCTTTTAGTGTTTCATTCGGTTGTTTGGCAACCGAATCTAATGTGATGGGTCCGATGTAATAATTCTCACGTACCGATTTTAAGAAATCAGCAATAAACATATCTTCCAGCTCACCATTACCTTTAATAACTGCAATTTTCTTTTGCTTTTCTTTGGATACTTTATTAATGGCGTCTGCAAACGCATATTCTAAATGTTGCACGGAACTCACCACTTTTTGTTCCGTAGAAGCCCCCATCATGTTTTTCAACAGTTGTACTTTAGCACCTTTGTCGCCATAATTCGCCAAGGCCCATGGGAAAACCACTTCTTGGGTTTGTTTTCCTTTTTCTTCTAAAGTTACGTTAATTGGTAACATACCTTTGTCGTAGAACTTTTTCATGGTAGCTACGCGTTCTTCTTCTTTTTCAATCGGATTGACAAATTGAAAAGTGATGTTGGAGTTGTAGGCACTAAATTCTTCTAACAACTGTCGTGTTTCGGCTTGTAGTTTTTTGAATTCACCAGGGAAATTACCTTCTAAAAACACATCAATGATTAAAGGACTGTCCACGCCATCAATAATGTTTTTGGTCGTTTCAGATAAGGTATAGCGTTGGTCTTGCGTTAAATCAAAACGTTTGTAAATATAATGGCTAGCGAAGTTTAAAAGGAATAATCCAGCCGCTAAAAGTCCTAATTGTTTTAAATTATTTTTCTTTGACTGTTTCATTATGCTTTTAAAGATTTTAATTGATATACTGTAGCGGCCATAAACAATACGGTAATACTAATAAAATATACAATATCACGGGTGTCAATTACCCCGCGGCTCATACTTTTAAAGTGAAAATCCATTCCAAATGAAGCTACAAATGAATTGAAGTTTCCAAATAAATTGGCCAATCCATCAAACCCAAAATAGAAAAAGAAACACAAAAATACGGCTACAATAAACGCCACAATTTGATTGTCTGATAAGGTTGAAGTAAATATTCCAATAGCGGTATAACCTGCAATTAAAAACAATAATCCAAAATACGAACCAATGGTACTTCCGTAATCAAATTCACTTTGTGCTAAGGTAAAATCAGAAATAATAAACACATATACTAAAGTAGGAATAATGGCAATGATGATTAATAAAAATGCCCCAAAGAATTTACCGTTTACAATTTCCCATAAACTCAAAGGTTTGGTAAAAAGGATTTCTAAAGTTCCTTGTTTTTTCTCATCCGAAAAACTTTTCATGGTTACCGCCGGAATTAAGAAAATTAAAATCCAAGGCGCCAATTTGAAAAACGGACTCATATCGGCAAACCCCGAGTTAAGTATATTGAATTCGCCTTCAAAAACCCAAAGAAATAGTCCGTTTAACAACAGGAAAATAGCAATCACTAAATACCCTATTGGAGAACCAAAGAATGATTTTATTTCACGTAATAAAAGTGCTTTCATTTAGTAAAGTATAATTTGCGTAAAAGTATAAAAAAGATTCATATAAGTTGGTGTTTACAACCAGACGATTCGTTATAAAAATCTTAAATTCAACATGGAGGTAAAAAATTAGTCTAACGTAACCAATTTATCTACACTCCAAGCCTCTGGTTTGTCGCTAAACAAAGCTTTGGTAAAGGCCCAAACTTCTTTGAATAAATCGGAATTTCTATAGTTTTCCAAGCTTTCTTCTTTATCCCAATAACTGTAGGTAAAAAATATTCTTGGGTCCTCTTTATCACGATACAATTCTAAGAATTGATTGCCTTCAAATCCTCTAATGTGATTTTTTACTTCGTGAAAATTTTCTAAAAACGCCTCAATTTTATCCTCTTGAAAACGCATTTTAACGATTCGTACAAACATAGTTTTTCTTTAAGTCTACTACTTCAATTTAATTAATTCTTTCTTTCTATTCAAATTCAACCGTTACCACATCTCTAAAACGAAGACCTAAAAGCGAAGAAGCAGAACCAATTGATTCGGGATTACTTTTGTAAATGGCGATTTCTAAAAATCCGGCTTCATTGAAGATGGCTAAAGCATTTCCTTCGTGAGATTTCAATGAAATTTGGTCGTTTTTCTTAAAATCGGTATAGCTTTTCCTGATTTTATCAATTTTTTTATTGAAAAATCGAAGGCTTGCATTTCTTCCTTTTGCTAGTTCTTCTACTTGTTTTTGAGAAATATTGGTCACACAATTTCCAAAATCATCAATATACACCACATTACCTTTGATGAATTGTTGGTTTTCATCTACAATTACATTCAAACGATACAATTGTTTCACTTCCTCAATTTCTTTTCCAATAACGGTTAAGGCGCCACCTTTAGCCAAATGTGCCGCTACAGCAGCAAAAACATCCAAATCACTAGAGCCATTGGGAATGCGGTCGTGAATGTTAATTTGAACCATTTTATCTGCCTTCATTTTACTCGTTAAATGTCCAAAAACCCCATTATCTGCCCCAATAAAATAATGTCCGTCATACAACAGTGCCACATGATTCGTGTCTTGTGTTTGGGCCGCATCTACTGCCATAACATGTACTGTACCTTTTGGAAAATGATGGTACGAAACCTCTAGCAGATAACTGGCATCAAAAATATTGAATTTGGAAACGAAGTGCGAAATGTCAACGATGTTCACTTCTGGGAATTGGGAATAGATTTTACCTTTTAAAATCCCAACATAATGGTCTTTTAATCCAAAATCAGAAATAAGCGTAATTATTGACATCGTATTGTTTATAACTTCTTTTAAAACGAAACTTTGTTTTTGTTATATTTGAGTGATACAAAACTACTCTTTTTTTTATAGATATAAAACAATTAAAATTATTGCCTTTGAACGAAAGAATTATTGAATTAGAAAACATTGCACCTAAAGAGTTTTGGGGCGCACATGATAGTCACTTAGAATCGATAAAAAAATACTATCCTAAATTAAAAATTGTGGCACGCGGAACCACGTTAAAAGCTTTTGGTGAAGAAGAAATATTAGATGAATTTGAAACCCGTTTCCGTCGATTAATGACGCATTTTTCTCGATTTAATCAAATTGACGATAATGTAATTATGCGTGTTATTGAAGGCGATGCCCAACAAACAGGTGTAATGGATTCCAAAGATGAAATTTTGGTTCATGGTCTAGGAGGTAAATTAATCAAAGCCATGACGCCGAATCAACAAAAATTAGTTGAATATGTGCGTAAAAACGATATGGTGTTTGCAGTGGGGCCTGCGGGTACAGGGAAAACCTATACTGGTGTGGCTTTAGCCGTAAAAGCATTAAAAGAAAAACAAGTTAAACGAATCATTTTAACCAGACCTGCCGTTGAAGCAGGGGAGAACTTAGGTTTTTTACCGGGTGATATGAAAGAAAAATTAGATCCGTATATGCAACCATTATATGATGCGTTACGCGACATGATTCCGCCACAAACACTTGAAGATTATATTTTAAAAGGAATTATTCAAATTGCTCCGTTGGCTTTCATGCGTGGGCGTACGCTCGATAATGCTTTTGTGATTTTAGATGAAGCTCAAAATACCACCCATTCGCAAATGAAAATGTTCTTAACGCGTATGGGAAAAAATGCCAAATTCATAATCACCGGTGATCCCGGTCAGGTGGATTTACCAAGACGAACCATTTCAGGGTTAAAAGAAGCTTTATTGGTGTTAAAAGATGTGGACGGAATTGGAATTATTTATTTAGATGATAAAGATATTGTGCGTCACCGTTTAGTGAAGAAAATTATTGATGCATATAAAAGTATAGAGAATCAAGATTAATGAAAAAGTTTTGTTTAGTTGCTTTTGTAGTAGCTCAATCGTTCTGGGGTCAAAGTCAACAATTAAAGTTAGAAGATATCATGAAAGGTGATGCCTTTGTTGGGTTTCAACCTGAAAATCACCGATGGTCGGTTGATGGTGAAAAAGTTTATTTTGAATGGAATCCGAATAAAGAGTGGGGGAACAGTACTTATTTCTGGAAAAAGGGAATGAAAAAACCCGAGTTGGCTTCCAATGAAGAAGCGTATTTTTCGAAAATGCGTTTTCAAAAAGGATGGGATGCCACTACCTTTTATTATTTGGATAAAGGAATTTTGTTTTCTTACGATAGTAAATCTAAAGTAAAAAAGAAACTCTTTCAACACCCAGATGGAATAGCAAGTTTTGTTCTAGGTATTGAAAAAGGTGTGTTTTTTTTAGAGCAAAAAGGCAATTTTATTCAGTTCAATAGTAAAGAAGGAAGCGTATTGCAATTGACTAATTTCTTTAAAATTAAAGAGCCCAAAAAAGAAGAGGCGTCGACTTCATTTTTAAAAGACCAACAAAAAGAGTTGTTTCAATACATCAACGACCAAGAAGCAAAAAAAATATGGCAGGAAAGTAAAACGAAAGACTTGCCTAAATTAGCACCAAAACCACAGTATTTCAATAAGTTACAATTGGTGAATTGGGCGATACATCCAAAAGGTAAATTCGTTACTTTTTCTTCTTATAAAGAACCAGAAGTAGCGGCAGAAAAGATGGAAGTTTTTATTACGGCCGATGGCTATAATGCTTCGCGTGATACTAAGGAGAAGGTTTCTACCGAAAATATTTTTGAAATGAAATATGGAATTTACAATGTAGCTAAAGATACCTTGTATTATATGGATTTTTCAAAATTATCGGGGGTAACCAAATTTCCCGAATACTATAAGGAATATGAGAACTTAAAACAGGAAAAAGAGAAGGTTAAAGAATTGTATATAGACGAAACCTTGTTTAATGAAACAGGAACGTATGCTGTACTTTCTTTAAGAAGTATGGACAATAAAGACCGATGGCTGATTTCTGTTGATTTATCCAATAATACTTTTACTGAAATTGATCACCAGCACGACGAAGCTTGGATTGCCGGGCCGGGCATCCCTTCGTATTCGTTTTCAAATGGAACGTTAGGTTTTTTAGGTGATAACGAAACGGTTTATTTTCAATCGGAAAAGACAGGCTATTCGCATTTGTATACCTATCAGTTGTCAACTAAAACGAGTAAAGCCTTGACTTCAGGGAATTGGGAAGTACGCCAAGTTGTGTTATCGGCAGATAAAAAAAACTTTTACATCTCAGCAAATAAAAACCATCCAGGTAACCGAGAATTCTATAAATTGGCAATTGCAGAAGGTAAGCTTCAACCTATCTTGACTCAAGACGGAGCGCATGAAGTTAAATTGAGTCCCAATGAACAATCCCTTGTAGTTCGTTATTCGTATAAAAACCAACCGTGGGATTTGTATTGGAGTTCCAATGTAACGAATGCCAAATTACAACCGATTACACAATCACAATCAGCAGAATTTAAGCAATACAATTGGAGAACTCCTGAGGTAATTTCCTTTAAAGCACAAGATGGAAAAGACGTGTATGCGCGAATTTACCAACCCAAAGCGGAAGTAAAAAATGGAGCAGCAGTTATTTTTGTTCATGGAGCGGGTTATTTGCAAAATGCACATAACTTTTGGAGTAACTATGTGAGAGAATATATGTTCCATAATTTATTAGCTGATAAAGGTTATACTGTCTTAGATATTGATTATCGTGCGAGTGATGGGTATGGAAGAGACCACAGAACGGGAATTTACCGATTCATGGGTGGAAAAGATTTGTCGGATCAAATTGATGGTAAAAAGCTATTGGTTTCTAATTACGGAATTGATTCGAAACGAGTTGGAATTTATGGTGGTTCGTATGGCGGATTCATTACCTTAATGGCTCTATTGACTCAACCCGACGAATTTAAGGCCGGAGCAGCCTTGCGTTCGGTAACCGATTGGGCACATTACAACCATGGCTATACAGGTAATATTTTGAATTTCCCTGAAACCGATCCGGAGGCGTATAAAAAAAGTTCTCCTATTTATTATGCTGAAAACTTAAAAGGAAATTTATTGATGTTGCACGGTATGGTCGACGACAATGTGGAATATAAAGATATTGTTCGATTGAGTCAACGCTTCATTGAATTAGGGAAAAAGAATTGGAGTTTGGCTTCGTATCCTATAGAAGCCCATGGGTTTAAAGAAACTTATTCGTGGATTGATGAATACGGACGCATTTTAGAACATTTTGAAACGTATTTAAAAAAATAATATAAAATAAGTTAAGGGTTGCAATTCTCTAAAAAGAGGCTACCTTTGCAAAAACAACAACAACACAACATAATGAATACAATTACGACGACCCAATTCAATTTCACTGGTCAAAAATCCGTTTATAGAGGAAAAGTTCGCGAAGTATACAACATCAATGACGATTTATTGGTAATGATTGCTACTGATCGTTTGTCGGCTTTTGATGTGGTGATGCCTAAAGGAATTCCCTATAAAGGTCAAATCTTAAACCAAATTGCCACTCGTTTCATGCAATTAACGGAAGATATTGTTCCGAATTGGTTAATCGCAACACCCGATCCAAACGTGGCAGTCGGACATTTATGTACGCCTTTTAAAGTGGAAATGGTGATTCGTGGTTATGTTTCTGGGCATGCCGCACGTGAATATGCTGCTGGTAAACGTGTATTATGTGGTGTTACACTTCCTGAAGGATTAAAAGAAAACGATAAATTCCCTACGCCAATCATTACGCCAACGACTAAAGCAGACAATGGGGAACATGATATGGATATTTCAAGAGAAGATATCTTAGCCAAAGGGATTGTTTCTGAAGAAGATTATAGTGTATTAGAAAATTATACGAGAGCGTTATTCCAACGTGGAACCGAAATTGCCGCTTCAAGAGGCTTGATTTTAGTAGATACGAAATATGAATTTGGTAAAACTAAAGACGGAAAAATCGTGTTGATTGACGAAATTCATACACCGGATTCTTCGCGCTATTTTTATGCTGAAGGCTACCAAGAAAGACAAGATAGAGGAGAAGCACAAAAGCAATTGTCTAAAGAATTTGTACGTCAATGGTTAATTGCTAACGGATTCCAAGGTAAAGAAGGACAACAAATCCCTGAAATGACCGACGAATACATTGCAACGGTTTCTGAACGTTACATAGAATTATACGAAAACATCATTGGTGAAGCTTTTGTGAAAAGTGACATCACGAATATAGAAGCCCGCATTTTAGAAAATGTAGAAAACTATTTAAAGAATAGATAAAATAAAAAGCCTAACGTGAGTTAGGCTTTTTTGTTTAATTATTTTGATAAATTATTTTTTTAAATGATTGTATTACAGTTGCTGTTGTTATGCTATGTGTTATTTTTCTTCTAAATTATCAATTGACATTTGGAAGTATTTCGATGAATCATCTTTACTTTCAATTCCATAAGAATATAAACCAAAACCTTTTACATAATATGATTTTTTGTTTAACGTTTCATTTCCATATTCAATTCCATTTTTTTTATAAAGAGTTTTAATTTTTGTTTCAGTTACAAGTGCTTTATGTTCTAAACCATCAATATTTATTATTGTATCGTATAGAAATTTTTCTTCTTGATCGACCAAAACCTCTCTATACTTACCATTATATAAAATCTTGGAAATCCTTTTCCCTAGTTCGCTTCCATCATCAATTATTTTGTTTTCGATGATTTTACCTTTAAGTATTTCATATTGTGTTTTATAAAGTAGATTAAAATTATAGATTTCTAATAATCCACCTTTAAGAGTTGTTTTGATAGAGTCTGTTTTAATGCCATTGCAATACTCTGATTTTACCAGAAATTGCTCTTTTGAATTATTTATAATACTTAAATTAACAACTGAATTTTTTTTATGAAGTGAGCCAACTCTATAATAGTTGAATTGTTTTCCATTTCCAATATTTTCAATTGGATAAAGATATTCGATTGGAATAAAATTTTCCTTTTCTTTTTTGCTACAACTTAACAATACAAAAAATAATATGTAAATAAAATAATTTCTCATAATTGGTTCTTTGTAGAGTTTCTTTACATGTTGTATAATGTTCCCAGGCTTAGCGAGGTGGCGAAATTTGGAATCTATTATTTTATTTCATCCGTTCGCCTTTCAGCCTCCGGGCTATCAAAGATAAAATTTCTTGCGGAAAATAAACAAGAATTTACGACAAATTCATACACGAGTGAAGCAAATGCTAGAGGAATCATGCCAAAGGCCTGTTGTGTTCATTTTTATTTCCACTGCTTGTTTTTTAAATTCGTTTTTTTATGAATATAATTGGTATTTAGTATAAGTTTATTTCCTTTTACTACGATTTTGTAATCAGTCAGAAATTCTGGAATTGCATTAATGTTTAAATCTTTTATCAAAATTTCTATATCATTATAATTCGAGTTATCAATTTTGATTGTTTCATTTTGTCCTAAAAACTTGTAATGAACATTTTTTAAAGATTTAGTTTCAAATTCAGCAATTCCATACTCATTCGTCGCAATTCCAGATACTTTGTCATTAATTTCTACACTTGCAAATCCAAGAGCACCATTTTTGTCAGATATCTTTATTCTAACCTTTCCATTTAAATCTGGATTTATTTTTCCTTTATAGGTTGTTTTTAAAATTTCTGGTTGGTTATATGTATTTAAAACAATTGTATCATTCGAAATAGTATTCCAAGTACCTTTTATAACATTTCCGCCACCAACATCCATAAAAATGAAGTACTCAAAAGTATTGTCTGCTTTTAATTCTATTTGAGTGCAAGCAAAGTAACTTTTTCTGCACTTTCCATATAAACCAACAAATGATTTATTCGTTGTACACGAACTTAAAAAAGTTAATAATAAAATCAGTTTAATATATTTCACGATTTGTTTTTCAAAATGACGCACAACCTTACAGCGATTAGTTCAGTAGCGGCTGTGTGAATGATTGTTTCTTGCCAAGTTAAGATTTTCCAGCGGAAAATCGAAAGTGATTTTAAAAGTAAAAGTTGCTATTGTGTCAAACCGTTGTTAGGGACAGTTTTTAATATAATCGTTGAAAGTGAAATATCTTTCTATATTTCCATTAGAATCAATTTTAATGTATTTGTTTTGGTTGTTGATTAATTCCGATAAGATTTTGTCTTGATATTCAATAGGAGCAGCTTTTTTGATTAATTCAAATGTCATTTCTTTAGAATCTAAAGTAAAACAACATTCACCATCATCATGAGTAGATAATTTTCCGATTCCAATAATTTCAATTTCACACTGAATTATATCAATGTAATCTCCGTTTTCTAAAAAATTAACGAATTCCACAATACTTTCAAGTTTAGGAATGTCATTTTCTGTTGCGAATCCAATTTTTTTATAGTTTGTTGCTCCAAATTCCTCAAACTTTATTTTTAAATTTTTGTCAAGCAATTTTATTCCATCCAAAGTTGAAAACTCACCAAAATATATTTCATATTTATTGTCTTTTTTGGTGAGCAAATATACTTTTGGGTGTTTCATAATCATATTTGTGTTTCGTAGAGTAAAATTCCCTATAACGTTTCGCTGCTAGCCGATTGTGGCGATTCTAGCGAACTGCGTACTGTCTGCTAAGATAAACTTTTTACATGAAAAAAGAAGTACAACTCAAGAAAAACCAGCCATAGCGGCTAACAGCTGTTAGCGGTAGTATTTTTAAAAAGGTAAATCTTTATTTTTGTCTTTTCCAACAATTTTCGGACTATCTAATTCATCAAAAATTGTCTTCAATGTTTCATCAACCTTATAATAGCTGTTTTTTGCAAGTAAATAAACTTCATAAAGAGTTTTATAATCCTCTTCATTAACGTTGAAAAAATCTCTTTCAATTATTTCTCCATTTTCATTTAAAATTGCTAAGTCAACAAAGAAACCTTGTCCGTCTTCCCAATTGTCAGTAACAATAGCTCCTTTCTGCAACTCTAATTTAAATTCAGTATCTCGACTTGTTTTTGTCCAAATAGCTTGACCTGATTCAGTTTTCTTTTTGAGCTTGTCAATTAATATTTTAATATTTTCTGATATCATTTTACTTCAAATTTAAGTTTGTTTTCGAATTCAGTTATAGTTGTTGATAATTCTTCTAAATTACTGTTCAATTTAGAGAAATTTAGTCCTTTTTTCCTTCCTATTAAAAAATCATTTAAATTATTAATGTCTATGCTAATATCGGTAATGTTTTGATTATAAATGTTAGTTTCTGTATAAATATTTAATTCAGAATTATATTTTATTTGAATTAATATAGACTTTAAATCTTTCATTCTAATGAGCGCAACTTCATGTTTGCCATTTATATTTGAAGTCTGAATTTCTTGAATAATCTTAATTGCTTTTGAAAGTTCAGAAATTGAGAGTAATTGATTTATTTTATTTAGAGAATTTTCGACAGCGATTTTTGTCTGTTCGTTTGTTAATTTCAAACTGATGATTTGTATGTAAGCAATCCATAATCCAAAAATTGATGCAAATGTTCCAAATAGTGTAAAGAAGTTTACAATTGTTTTGTCTTTATCTTCTAAGGAAAACATAAATAATGATACAATTATTACGGTTCCTATGATAAAGTAAAGTATTGTTTTCTTCTGATTTTCTGTTAATTTCATCTATTTATACTTTGGTTGTCTAAATATTACCGCTAACTAGTTTATATGCGAAATAAATCCATCCCTTTTGTTCTAAATCAGTAAGATAAACGATGATTTGTAATTTATTTTGCTTCACATTATCCCAAAAATACAAAAAAAACAAACAAAAAATTATTTCTTGTAGTAAATTATTAACAAAGATTTCAATATCAATTTCAACTACAATGTCAATGTCAATTGCAATTTCAAAAGCAATAGTAAATTCAATAACTAACGAGCATAAAAAAGCCTGAAGTAGTTCTAATCCAGGCTTGTTTTTATTTTTAGATGGGTTTCAAGTTTCGACTTTCAACTTTTAACTTTCGACTTTCGACTTTCGACTTTCGACTGCTTACATTACTTACGTAACAACTCTTTCACTACAGTTTCGGCTGCGTGTAAACCAAATAGGGCAGGCATCCAACTGTTGGTACCGTAGAATGATTTTTTAAAGTTGGTGCCGTCCGTAGTTTTTAAACTGGTTTCATCAGGATGTTCCAACGAGTATACGGCTTTTACACCACTAGAAATACCTTCTTTCTTTAAACGCTTGCGTATGTTTTTAGCTAACGGACAAACTTCGGTTTTACTAATGTCGCGCACCACAATTTTTTGAGACAATAATTTGCCTCCTGCGCCCATATTACTAATTACCTTCACCTTTTTGCGTTTGGCTGCTACAATCAGGTTTAATTTAGGTGTAATGCTGTCAATACAGTCCAAAACGTAATCAAACTCAGGGGTAACAATTTCAATAGCACGTTCAGGGGATAAAAACTCTTCTACACGCGTCAAATTCAATTCTGGGTTAATATCCATTAAACGATCACCTACAATTTTTACTTTTGGTTGCCCCACCGTACTGTGTAACGCAGGTAATTGACGGTTAATATTGGTAATGTCAACAATATCGCCATCAACTATCGTCATGTTGCCCACGCCAGCACGTGCTAAAAATTCAGCCGCAAACGAACCTACACCACCTAATCCAACAACCAATACTTTTGCGTTTCTTAATTTCTCTAATCCTTCCGGCTTGAATAATAATTCAGCTCTTTCTTGCCACTTTGCCATTTTTCATCTTATTAGTAATTAGTAACTAGTGAATGTTAATTAGTTTTGTTTTTCTAATATCAATCACAGGTTCCTAAATAATTTTTCTATTTTCTTTAAACTTCAACATCCAACATCCAACATCTAACATCCAACATCCAACATCTAACATCCAACATCTAACATCCAACATCTAACATCCAACATCTAACATCCAACATCTAACATCCAGCATTTAACTAAACACTCGAACATAATTCTCCCAAACAATCGCTTGCATTTCTTCTACAGATATGTTTTTGCATTGTGCTGCAAAAGTATAAACTTCTTCCAAACTTTCCGCAATTGTATCCGTTTCTAAAAATATTTTTTCATTTGGAATTTGAGCAAATACTTCTCGTAAATCAGGGTTACGTAATAAGTATTTTCCAAACGACAAATAGAAATCCTGCTTCAATAATTGTTTGGCAACTTGTTCATTTTTTGAAAACCCATGAATGATAAAAGGGCAGGTGAGACCACTGTTTTTTTTGCTCGAAATGACTTCATCAAACGAAGCGACACAGTGCAAGATGACCGGCTTCGAAAACGACTTGTTGAGGTCTAATTGTGCCTCAAAAACCGCTATTTGGCTACTATAGATTTTTTCTATACGTTTATCTAATCCACACTCTCCCAATGCAATACATTCATTTGTTGAAAGTTTTGATTTAATTATTTTTAAATCTTCCTCTAAACGACTTTCTTCTAAATACCAAGGGTGAATTCCGATAGAATAAGTCGAAAATCCTTCCTGAAAATCGTGCGGATATTGATTGACGATTTCAATTGTGTTGGATAAATTTCTAGAAGTATGTGTGTGTAAATTGACGTATTTCATAGGGTCGGATTTTTAACAAAAATATATAATTTTTAATTGATGATAAGTTGCCTTGGCTTTTGTAAATTTGTAACTCAAACTATACTATGATTTTAAAAGCACTACAAGCCTATTTGAACAACTTTAGAGGGTTCTCTAGAGAAATCTGGATTCTTACCTTAATTACCTTTATCAACCGCGCAGGAACGATGGTTTTACCGTTCTTGTCGAAGTATTTGCATGAAGATTTGCATTTTTCATTGTCGCAAGTGGGGACTATTATGGTGTTTTTTGGTATCGGATCAATGTTGGGCTCTTGGCTAGGTGGAAAATTATCCGACACGATTGGTTTTTATAAAATCATGATATTTAGCTTGTTGACTAGTGGCGTGTTGTTTTTTGCTTTGCAATACGTAACCTCGTTTGAGGGTATGTGCATCAGTATGTTTGTGATCATGACCATTGCCGATATGTTCCGACCTGCTATGTTCGTTTCGTTAGGTGCGTATGCGAAACCTGAGAACCGAACTCGAGCGTTAACTTTGGTGCGATTGGCGATTAATTTAGGTTTTGCTGCGGGTCCCGCCTTAGGTGGTTTAATCATTATGAATATCGGTTACAAAGGACTTTTTTGGGTAGACGGAACTACCTGTATTATAGCTATTTTGATATTCTGGCTTAAAGTAAAGGAGAAAAAGAAATCGACCTATCAAGATACCGAACATCCGGGTGAAATTTTAGTTGATTCGGTGTTTAAAGATAAAGTGTATTGGATCTTTTTAGTTTCGACATTGATTGTTGGAATCATGTTTTTTCAATTGTTTACAACCGTGCCTGTGTACCATAAAATGCAATTTAATTTAACCGAATTACAAACCGGTTTATTGTTGACCTTAAATGGGGTTTTGGTTTTTTTCTTAGAAATGCCGATTGTGAATTATATTGAAAAAAATAAAGTCGATAAAATCAAAGTCATCATTTTTGGATGTTTGTTCATGACCATTAGTGTCTTTTTATTGCTTATCAATTTTTGGTCGGGCGTTCTTGTGGTTATGATGTTGTTCATGACCTTTGCTGAAATGTTTTCTTTTCCGTTTTCCAATAGTTTTGCTATGAGTCGCGCTCCAAAACACCATCAGGGAAGGTATATGGCTATTTTTACAATGACCTATAGTTTGGCACATATAGTAAGTGCTAAAGTCGGATTTACAATAGTAGAATGGTATGGTTATCAAGCCAATTGGATGTTTATGGGTGTACTTGGAATCATTGGCACTTTATTAGGGATTTGGGTGCTTAAATTGGTCGACAACGAATTCAAACTAAAAAATTAGTTGAAAAACTATAAAAATAGTTTGTTAACTAAAAATATAGTTGTATGTTTGTATAACTAAAAAAGTAGTTATGCAAAAATTGACCAACAAAGAAGAAGAAGTAATGCATATTTTATGGCGATTAAAAAAAGCCTTTGTAAAAGATGTATTAGCAGAAATAACGGAAGACAAACCGCACTACAATACTTTGTCGACTATCATTAGAAATTTAGAAGAAAAAGGATATGTGTCTTATGAGGCTTATGGGAATTCGCATCAATATTATCCCATCATAGCCATTGAAGATTACAGAAAGACCTTTATGAAAACGGCGATACAGAATTATTTTGATAATTCGTATAAAAACTTGGTTTCTTATTTTGCTGAAGAGGAAAAAATTTCAGCTGAAGAACTACGCGAGATACTTTCCATCATTGAGCAAAAGAAGTAAGTATGCATCCGCTGTTTGAATATCTATTGAAGGCTAACGGACTATTGATCTGTTTTTACCTGTTGTATAAGTTTTTATTGGCTAAGGATACCTTTTTCCAATTTTCTAGATATTATTTGCTAGGAGGGATTGTTGTGTCGGTTGTTTTGCCTTTTATTACATTTACAAAAATCCAATACATAGAAGTAAAAGAGGTTTTGATGCCTAAATCCGCTTCAACTGAAACAGTAAATTTTGTTCCAGTGACTTCAGTAGAACCTGTTCATTCCATCAATTGGGAAACCATTATGCTGTTCGCTTATGGGGTAATTGCCTCAATTTTAATACTTAAACTCCTAATAGGTTTAGGAAAGCTTTTTTCGGTAATTAATCAATCTGAACGAATCGAAAAGCAACGCAAAACCTATTTACAATCGCACTTGGTGCAATCGCCATTTTCATTTTTTAATTACATCGTGTACAATCCTGAACTGATCAATCAGGACGAATTAGAAGCGATTTTATTGCATGAAGAGGCGCATTCGAACCAAAACCACAGTGTCGATACCTTATTAGTTCAATTCATTACAATTTTCTTTTGGTTCAATCCAGTGGTTTGGCTGTATCAAAAGAGTGTGGTTCAAAATTTAGAGTTTTTAGCCGATGAAGCTGCCATTGCACAAGTAAAAGACCGAATCGTCTATCAAAAAGCGATGTTAAAATTCAACACTAAAACAGCTAGTTTTGTTGCCAGCAATTCATTCAATCAATCATTAATCAAAAAACGAATCGTTATGTTAAACAAAAAGCAAACCAGCAAGAAAAATGTTTGGAAATACGGATTAATTCTTCCCGTATTAGTTGGATTTATGTTATTATTTCAAGTAAAAACAGTTGCGCAAGAAGTAAAATCAAAAGGGAAATCGAAAAAAACGATTACCAAAGAAGCACAACATGAGAAAGAAATTGAAACAAAAATTATCATTAATGAAGAAGGGAATACAGAAATGGATTCTGTAAAGAAAACAAAAACAGTAATTTACAAAACCAATTCAGATGAAAAACTGTTAATTGAAGGTAAAACACCAGTTATAATTGTGGATGGAAAAGAAATTCAAGAAAGTGAATTGAAAAAAGTATCTCCAGAAAAAATTGTGACTGTAGATGTAATAAAAGGTAATCAAGCTGTGAACAGATTTGGAGAAAAAGGTAAAGACGGCATTGTAGTTATTGAAACGGTGAAAAACATTCAAGGAAATGAAGTAAAAGTACGCTCAGAAAACAAAGTTATTCAATTAGATAATGGAGATGGAGTAGTAATTTATGATAAAAATAAATTGAAATTACCAGGTCAACCTACAATAGTTGTTGATGTTTCCAATGTTGAATTATTTGTTAATGATGTAAAAAAGGAAGCATCAGAAATTAGTAAAATCACTCCAGAATCGATTAAAAACATAAATGTATATAAGAATACAGATAGTAAATCTAAAATATTTATTACAACTAAATAATTCTTATAAATAACAAAAAAACTGCTTTTAAAGCAGTTTTTTTGTTAAAACACGTTAATTAACATTTTTTTTATTTTTGTATTCCAAAAGAACAATAAATTTGAATCGTAATCAAAAATCAAAAAATATGAACATGAAATCATTACTAATCAGAAGTTTATTTGTGTTTTCATTGAGTTTATTTATCCCAACAACTACTCAGGCACAAAACGACAATTTACAAAAATTAGCCGTTAAACGTAATAACGGTTTTGAATTGCGTATCGATAAAAATATGACAGATGAAGACTTGAAGAAAGATGAAGCCGATGCTAAAAAATTTGACTTTGAGGTTTCTTTTTCTGGTGTAAAAAGAAACGATAAAAAAGAAATTACGGCGATTAAAATTGCGTACAAAGATAAAAATGGCAATTCTGGAAACTACAATGTAGCCGATGAAACCCCAATTGCTCCCATTTCAATTAAAAAACAAGTGGATGCTCGTGGTAAAGGCTTAATCAATATTACTTCAGGAGCAATGAATGGTCCATTTGGTGATGCTTTTGCATGGAATGGCAATGGAATGGGGAACATGTTTAATGATGATATGTTTCAAAATTTAGATAACGATGTAATAAAAAATCTTTTAGATAAACAACAATTTCAATTTAACGAAGATTTTAATTTTGAAAAATTAGAAGAGTTACAAAAAGGTCTAGGCGAAGGAAATGGTATGTCGCGTTCATTTATTTTTAAAGATGGAAAAATGATGGGTGATAATCCAGATATGAAGTTAGAAGAGGAGCAAATTGAAGATGATGGTACGGTGACTAAGAAATATTCTGATGGAAAAGGCGGTACTATGATTATTAAAGAGAAAAACTTTAGTAGCGATAAAGAAGGCGATTTGAATGAATTGGATAAAATGAAGAAAGAGAATAAAATTCAAATTGAAAAAACCATCAAAATAGGTGATGATACTAAATCAGAACTTGAAAAATTAAAATCGGAATTAGAAAAAACAAAAACCGATTTAGAAAAATTAAAAACGGATTTGAATTCAGATAAAGGTTCTAAAGGACCAAAAGGAAAAAAATAAGCTGCTTTACTAGCTGAAATAAAAGGCTGTCCAAAAAGTTATGAAATTGTCATTCCGAATTCATTTCGGAATCTATAAAAATAATGAATACATGTTTTTATAGAAACTGAAACAAGTTCAGTTTGACAATAGCATTTCTTTCTGGACAGCTTTATTTTATAAATCTTCTCTTAATTTAAGGATTGTACCGGTTTTAAAGCGGATGGCATCAGCTAATTCAGGATTGGCATTTAGAGATTGTCCAAAGGAAGGAATCATTTCTTTTATTTTATGTTGCCATTCAGGCGAATCCATTTGTGTTGGAAAACAACGATGAAGTAAATCAAGCATAATAGAAACAGCAGTTGAAGCGCCAGGAGAGGCTCCTAACAATACGGCTAACGAACCGTCTGTGGCATTCACTACTTCCGTCCCAAATTCTAATTTGCCTTTACCGTTTTTGTCTTTCTTAATCACTTGAACTCGTTGACCTGCCGTTTCTAAAGTCCAATCTTCCGCTTTAGCACTCGGAACATAGTCACGCAAAGCTTTCATTCGGTCATCAGAAGATTGAAAAACTTGTTCAATTAAATATTTTGTCAATGGAATATTATTAATGCCTGCAGAAACCATCGGTTTAATATTGTCTAATTGAATGGATTTTGCCAAATCGAAATACGAACCTTTTTTTAAGAATTTAGTTGAAAATCCGGCATAAGGTCCAAATAAAAGCGCTTTTTTTCCATCAATAATTCGAGTGTCAATATGAGGAACCGACATAGGTGGTGCGCCTACAGCCGCTTTTCCGTAGACTTTAACCCGATGTTTTTCAATTACTTCGGGATTGTTACATTTTAGCCATTGACCGCTTACAGGGAATCCACCAAAACCTTCACCTTCAGGTATATTCGCTTTTTCTAAAAGTAGAATAGAGCCTCCGCCGGCCCCAATGAAAACAAATTTTGTTTTTATCCTTTTTTTATGGCCTGTGGCTACATCTTTCACTTTTACCCGCCACTGGTTGTCATCTTTCTTTTTCAATCCTTTCACTTCATGGTTAAAGTGTAATGTAACACCTTCTAATTGTTCTAGGTATTTAAAAATACTACGGGTTAAAGCACCAAAATTCACATCAGTCCCATATTTCATAGAAGTAGCCGCTACTTTTTTAGTACTTTTTCGTTCTTCCATTAGTAGAGGTGCCCATTCTTTGATCAGATTGCAGTCTTCAGTATATTCCATTTCCTTAAAAAGATGGAATTTTTGTAAAGCATCAAACCGTTTTTTAAGGTATTTTACGTCTTTTTCACCCCAAACAAAACTCATGTGAGGTACATGTTTGATGAAACTTTCAGGATGTTGTAAAATTCCATTTTCGACTAAATAAGCCCAAAATTGACGGGAAACTTCAAAAGATTCTACAATTTTCTCCGCTTTAGAAGTATCAATCGTTCCATCGGCCAATTCAGGAGTGTAATTTAATTCACAAAACGCAGCGTGGCCGGTACCAGCATTATTCCATGCGTCTGAACTCTCAGCTGCTGCGATGTCTAATCGTTCAAAAATTTCAATTTTTAAATCGGGTTGCAATTCTTTTAATAAGAGTCCCAATGTGGCGCTCATGATTCCGGCACCAATTAAAACAACATCCGCTTCTGATCTTTGAATATCTTTTGTCATACCTAAAAACGTTTCTTTTGCAAATTTACGATGTAATTGTCTTAAAAAAACCTTAATATTCAGGTGGTTAGTTGCTTATTTGTATTTTTATGATTTTCTAAAAAAGCGGTGAAGATTATTTTAGGATGTAAAATATTTAGCGACAAAAGGTATTAATATTGTAAAGGGAATTATAATAAGTTAAAAAAAAATCATTCTGTTTTAGAATGATTTTTTGATACGGTCTAAATCGCGTTTGGTATCACGTTCTTTCATGGTTTCACGTTTGTCGAAGTTCTTTTTACCTCTACAAAGTGCAATTTCCAATTTTGCTAACCCTTTGTCTGTTGTAAAAAGTCGTAACGGAACAATAGTTAAACCTTTATTTTGAACGTCTTTTTCCAGTTTTTTTAGCTCTTTTCTGTTTAAAAGTAACTTTCGTTCACTTTTGGCTCTATGGTTATAATGTGTTCCATAGGCATATTCTTCCACAGTTGAATTGATGACAAACAATTCACTACGGTCGTTAAATTCACAAAAAGCCTCGGCGATAGATGCCTTTCCTAAACGAATTGATTTGATTTCGGTACCAGATAATACAATACCGGCATCGTATTTATCTAGGATTTCAAAATCAAATTTGGCTCTTTTATTTAATATGTTTACATTTTTTTGCATAACGAAGCAAATTTAGAATTTATTTTTTATTTCAATTGCATTATTTTTTTGAATTTATTTGTTAAAATTGGAATGAATTTTGTAATTTTAGTACACTTAACCATTAAACTAATTAGTATTACGTATGAGCGATTTCCAATTAATTGAAAAAGAAGTAGTTGAAGGATTGAAATTTCCTGCTGAAGAAGTATTAACAGAAAAAGAAGATATTTTACAAAGAAAATCAGATTTAGATCGTGCCATGACACTTGGAAATTTGGAACATGTAAAAATGAAAATCTATTTTGAAGACGATGCTTCAAAGAAAATGGTGGAAACTACAGTTTGGGGAATTACAAATGAACGAGTAATTCTTAAAAAAGGAGTGGTGATTCCTATTCACCGTGTTCATAAGATTGTATAACTTTAAATAAAATAAAATGAGAAAAGTATTAGTAGTTTGTTTGACCATGTTGTTGTCATTAGGAATGATGGCTCAAGAAACACAAACGAAGAAGAAAGCTACAAAGAAAGTTGAAAAAGCTGAAAAAACGAAAGCTGAAGTAAAAGAAAAAGCTAAAAAAGAGGCGACTTCAACCAAAGAAAAAGCTAAAAAAGAAACAGATAAGGCTAAAACGAAAGCTAAAGAATCTAAAACAAAAGCAGAAGCTAAAGTAAAAGATAACAAAGCTTCAGCAACTGGAGAAGCCAAATCCACAGCAGGAAAGACTAAAGCTGATGCTAATAAAGCTAAGGCGAAAGTTAAAAAAACAGCTGCTGAAGAAAAAGAGGATATGAAAGAAACTGCAGCTTCAAAAGCAGCAGAAAAAACAGTAAAAGATAAGGTTACTGGAGAATACAAAGGTAAAAAAGTATTTACAGGACCTAGAGGCGGTAAGTATTATATCAACAAAAATGGTAATAAAACTTATATTAGCGATAATAAATAGTAGAAAGCACCTCATTGAGGTGCTTTTTTATTATTTAATTTTTTGTTGATGAAAAAATAATGATAAATGCAACTTAAAATTGTAATTTTGGCACTTTTAAAATTTGTGTATCAATCATGTATAGATTACTAGCCAAGATTAATAAGTTACTTTTACCTAGCTTTACCAAGCAAAGATTAGATTTAGCTAAAGCACCTAAATGGAAAAAAGCCATCATTGCCTATCGTTATTTTGTAACCTGTAAAGCTCTAGATGAATCTAATAAGTAACAGCAGCAAAAATATCTTTTTCTGCTAATTTTTCTCTTCCATTTAAAAAAGATAGTTCCATTAAGAAATTAACCTGAACTATTTCGCCTCCTAATTGTTCAACTAATTTACAAACTGCTTCAGCGGTGCCTCCGGTAGCTAAAACATCATCGTGAATGAGTACTTTATCTCCAGGCTGAATAGCGTCTACATGAATTTCAAGACTGTCAGTGCCATATTCTAGGGCATAAGATGCAGATATGGTTTTATAGGGCAGTTTTTTGGGTTTACGAACTGGTACAAAACCAGCATTTAATTTCTGAGCCATTAATATTCCAAAAAAGAAACCACGGCTTTCTACACCAATAACTTTATCTATTTTTTTTTCAATTAAGGAATTTGTTAATGAGTCTAAACAAAATTGTGTTGCTTTTGGATTTAATAATAAAGGCGTAATGTCTTTAAATAAGATTCCTTCTTTAGGAAAATTAGGTACATCTCTGAAAAAATCTTCAATTTTCATTCTTATAAAGTTATTTTTATTGAAAGGTTAAATATACATAATGTTGATTTACAATAGGATGATTAAGGGTAAATATTTTTATTTAATTTTTTATATAGAAATTTTTGGATTGAATGTATTTATTCCTATATTTGCACCCACAAAACAAAGGCCTCGTGGCGCAACTGAATAGCGCATCTGATTACGGCTCAGAAGGTTACAGGTTTGAATCCTGTCGAGGTCACGACTACTTCAAAGCTCGAATAACTATTCGAGCTTTTTTTATGTTTATTTTTGATGTTTTCGCGCTTGTTGTAGTATTTTGAACTTAACGTCATCATAAATTGCGCCAATAAAAAGTAGAGATGCGGCTAGAGTTAGCGTGTATAATTTAATTTTTGAATATAGTATACCGCTTAAAAGACCTCCAAAAAAGAAAAAACTAATAATGGTTAATCTTAGTTTTATAGTTGATATTAACACATTTTGCTGCTCTTTCTGTTTATAAAAGATCATTTGTGACAGTTCAATTCCTAAATCAGTAAATAAACCCGTTAAATGTGTAGTTCTCACTGTAGCATTTGAAATTTTGGTAACAAGTGAATTTTGTAACCCCATGGAAAATAATAATAAAAAAACTAAAATTTCTGGGTTATAACTCATTAAATTAGAGCCAAATAATGACACAAACAATAAAATCATACTCTCAAAAACTACAGGTACTAAATAAGAAACATGTACATGATGCCTTTTTTTAGTCATGTATTCTATTAAAAAGCTTGAGGTAAATGATCCAAGAAAAAAACAAAAAATGTAGATGAAATAAATAAAACTTTTCAAGAAGTTCAGTTTGAAAACCTCATCTACAAAAAAGGCAAAATGCCCAGTAATATTTGTTGTTAATCGTTGAACAGCTAAGAACCCACTAACATTTACAATTCCAGCCACGAAAGATAGTAATGAGGCTATTTGTAAATTATGTTTTAATGTTCTAGATTTTCCTTGATGTCTAAACACAAAAATGATTTTTTAATTTCATACTTAAATGTAAGCAAAAATGATGAAATAAAAAAACACCTTTCGGTTTTAGATATTAAGTGAGGTTAAAGAACGCAAAATTGCTTGTTAAAGATGTTTTAAAAAAAAACAAAGTTCTATATAATCAAACCTTTAATTTTTTACATTTCTTATAACGATTTACATTTCATAAAATTCTATAGGTAAGGCATCGGGATCTGCAATAAACGTAAATCGTTTTCCTGTAAATTCATCAATACGAATGGGTTCTGAATGAATATTATTTGAATTTAAATGATTGATTATGTCGTCTAAATTTGAAACTTCAAATGCCAAATGTCGTAATCCACAAGCTTCGGGTCTAGAAATACGTTTCGGTGGATTTGGAAATGAAAATAATTCAATACAATAATTTCCATTCAATGCTAAGTCTAATTTGTATGATTGTCTTTCCTTACGATATACTTCTTGAAGGATTGTTAAGCCTAGAATTTTTGTATAAAAGTGTTTTGATTTTTCATAATCAGAACAAATGATGGCTATATGATGTACTTTATGGAACATGTTTTTACAGAATTTATTCGATCAAAACTAGTTTAAAGTGATGGAATAGTTTTACAATGTTTTGTTAAACTTTTGCTATTTAATTTGTACCTTAGTTCATGCAATTAATTAAAAGAATATGTCACAAAATACAATTGAAACTACAACTGAAAAGCCAACAGATAAGAATCAAAAATTATTTTTAAGTCTTTTATTAGATGGAATTGGAATGATTTCTTACAGTGTTCCTGTTTTTGGAGAATTTTCAGATGTAATATGGGCTCCCTTATCTGGAATACTATTACTTTTAATGTATAAAGGTACTGCAGGAAAAGTTGCAGCATTATTTGGTACTGTTGAAGAAATGATTCCGTTGACAGATGTTATACCAACTTTTACACTAACCTGGTTCTATACTTATATCATTAAAAAAGGTGAAGGACAATAAACAAAAAAGGCGATTTGTAAAAATCGCCTTTTTTTATTTTAATTATTAGGATATACTTTTAAAGCTTCTTTTAAAATTTGAACGGATTTAATTAAATCTTCTTTTTTCAAAACGTAAGCTATTCGCACTTCATCAAGTCCAACTCCTGGAGTAGAGTAGAAGCCTGCAGCTGGAGCTACCATTACCGTTTCACCATTGAAATTATATTCTTCTAACAACCATTGAGCAAAATCATCAGCATTTTTTACAGGTAATTTAGCAATACAATAGAAAGCACCTTTTGGAGTTGCAATGGTAACCCCTTCAATTTTATTCATTTCTTCAACTAATGTGTCTCTACGGTCTTTATATTCTGTAATCACTTCATCAAAATAACTTTGTGGTGTGTCTAAAGCAGCTTCACTAGCAACTTGAGCATAGGTTGGCGGACTTAAACGTGCTTGAGCAAATTTCATTGCTGTTGCCATAAATTCTTTGTTTTTAGAAACAACACATCCAATTCGTGCACCACACATACTGTAACGTTTTGAAACTGAATCAATCATAATCGCATGTTGTTCTAAACCTGGAATATTCAATACAGAATAATGTTTTAATCCATCATAGGCAAATTCTCTATATACTTCATCGGCAATTAAGAATAAGTCGTGTTTTTTAACAATTTCAGCTAATTTTTCAATTTCTTCCTTTGAATATAAATATCCAGTTGGATTTCCAGGATTACAAATTAAAATGGCTTTTGTTTTAGGTGTAATTAATTTTTCAAAAGCTTCAATTGGAGGTAATGCAAAACCAGTTTCTATACCAGACATTACTGGAACCACCGTAACACCACTCGCTGTAGCAAATCCATTATAATTAGCATAAAACGGCTCAGGAATAATTACTTCATCTCCTTGATCTAATGTTGAACCTAAAGCAAATAATAACGCTTCTGAACCACCTGTTGTAATGATAATATCTTCAGTATTTACAGGTAATCCATGGCTTTTATAATAGTTAGATAATTTTGTTCTATAACTTTCAAAACCTGCACTATGGCTGTATTCTAAAACTTTAATGTCAAAGTTTTTTACCGCTTCTAGTGCTACTTCAGGTGTTTTAATGTCAGGTTGACCAATATTTAGATGATAAACTTTTGTTCCTCTTTTTTTAGCTCCTTCAGCATAAGGAACTAATTTTCTAATTGGCGACTCAGGCATTTGTTGCCCTTTGTTTGATATTTTTGGCATAGCTATGTTAATTTGAATTGCAAATTTACAATTTATTTTCTTTAAAAAACACTACTTAAAACTAAGAATTTATTAAAAATCAGTTCCTTTTTTGTTAGTTTTTTGTAGAGTATCTGATATGATTTGTCAATCACCTTGTTTGTTTTAAGATGGAAAGAAAATGCTTTAATGAATATTTTATCAATACGTTAATTTTTGGTTTAATTATTGTGGTTAATTTATTCTTGTTAAATAAGTAGTCAATGTAGTTATATAAAACCTAGAAGACTTAAAATAAAATTTTAATTTTCTTCGAATACTATTTAAACTTCGATGTAGATTTTATCTTAAATGATGTGTTAAATTTAACAAAATAGTGATTTAATTGTTGTAATTTTAATAAAAAGGATTCGTTATGAAACGACTATTAACATTGATGTTTACTTGTTTTTTTTCTTTAGTTAACTTTTCTCAAGTAAAATGGGAATTTGCTAAAAATAAAGACAAGGTTTCAATTCCATTTACATTGGTAAACAATTTAATAGTTGTGAAAGCTAATCTAAATAATACAGAATTAAATCTTATAGTCGATACAGGCTCAGGTTTAAATATTTTATTTAGTTTCCCTGAAAAAGATAGTATCACTTTTAAAAACACATCAAAAATTAGAATTACAGGTCCAGGTATCAAAGAACCTATGGATGCTTACATTTCTAAAACAAATAAACTTCAATTGAAAAATTTATCTACTCAAAATTTAGATGTTATCTTATTATTGCAAGAAGATTTTCAATTGTCTACTTCTGTCGGAATTCCTATTCATGGTATATTAGGAGCAGATTTTTTTAAAGAAAATATAGTTGAAATTCAATACGATCAAAAAAAAATTAATGTTTTTAAAAAAGAAACAAAAAGAGTTACTGCAATAAAAAATGAGTACAAACAATTACCCATTAAAATTAAAGTAGACAAACCCTATTTACCTATTGAAATTTCATTAGATGTCACACAAAAACAAAGTTTAGAATTACTTGTAGATACAGGACTTTCTGATGGAATGTGGATTGTTGAAAATAAATTCAATTTTATTGGAATCACAACCATAGCGGATTATTTAGGAACGGGGTTGGGAGGCGATATTTACGGTAAAAGAGCTAGATTCAATTCCTTAACCATAGCAGATTTTATTTTAGAAAAGCCAATAATTTCATTTCCAGATTCAATTGCTTTTGCAAATAAAAATTTATTAATTGAAAGAAATGGATCTTTAGGAGGTGGGATTTTAAATCGTTTTTCAGTATTGTTCGATTATAAAGATGAAAAAATGTATTTGAAAGCGAATAGTAAAATTTCAAACCCATTTTATTATAATATGAGTGGGATAAACATCCATCATGCCGGTTATGATGTGGTTGAAGAAAAAATAAGAATTGAAGGAAGTGTACAAGTAGTAAACTTAAATGAAAATATTTTTATAGATTCGGCTCATAGATTTAATTACGTCTTAAAACCTGGATTTGAAATTTCTCATATTCGTTTAAATTCTATTGCAGATCAACTAGGGTTAAAAGTAGGAGATAAGCTGGTAAGCGTAAATAATAAATTGGCTTCAGCCTATACGATGAATCAATTGACAGAATTGTTTGAAACCGCTTTCGATCAAGAAATAACAATTGAAATCGATAGAAAAGGACTAAAAAAAATAGTAAAATTTATTCTTAAAGAAGAGATATAAAAAATCCCGAATACATCGGGATTTAAATATTATAATCTTGGACCTTCTTTTTTCTTTTCCAGTACACTTTTTTCTTCTTTCACAATAACTAAACCTTTAATTCGCAAGGCAATCATCCCACTTTCTTTATTAATTGCATTGGTAGTAACAGTTATGGTTTTGCTGATTGGACCAGGATTCATATTGTATTGTACTTCTATAGTACTTGTAGCTCCTGGTGCAATAGGTTCTTTTGGAAAACTTGGAACAGTACATCCGCAACTACTTTTAGCATCTTTTATAACCAAAGGTTCATTGCCTGTATTTGTAAATTCAAAAATACGTTTTCCACTGTCTTCTCCTTTAACTACGGTTCCATAATTAATAGTTTCTTCCTTAAATTCAATTTTTGCTCCATTTTGCGCAAAAGAAAGCATTCCAGTGATGAAGAAAATTAATAAAAGTATATTTTTTTTCATTTTTTGTTAATTTGAGTTTGGTAAAAATAATTTTTTTTGAGTTACCAACAAAACCTAAATTCATTTTTTTTATTCTGTTGATATAACTACTTTTGCATAAATAAATACAAAAAGTGTACCAAAGTAATCGACATATAAAAAGCAATTTTTTCTTGATTCTTCAAGAGCGAGTCAACAATGTCTGTTTGTAATCCATCTATTTGCTTTGTAATGATTAGAATGGATTTCTCTTATTACGTTTAAGTAGATAAGTTAATTTTTGTAAGCATTTTTAATAACATACTAGAGTTTAAAATACAATTAAACTTCTAACTTCAAATTTCAAACTTTTATATGATACCAGCACAATTCGATGCCAAACAAGTAGAAAAAAAATGGTATGACTATTGGATGAAAAACAAGTATTTCCATTCAACTCCAGATCATAGAACTCCCTATACTATAGTAATTCCGCCACCGAACGTAACAGGAGTGTTACACATGGGGCATATGTTAAATAATACGATTCAAGATGTATTAATACGTCGTGCTCGTTTAAAAGGCTTCAACGCTTGTTGGGTGCCTGGAACCGATCATGCTTCCATTGCAACTGAGGCTAAAGTAGTAGCTAAATTAAAATCGGAAGGAATTAATAAAGCAGATTTAACTCGTGAGGAGTTTTTAAAGCATGCGTTTGATTGGACCGAAAAATACGGTGGAACCATTTTAGAACAATTAAAACAATTGGGTTGTTCTTGCGATTGGGATAGAACTAAATTTACTATGGATGACGATATGTCGGCTTCTGTTATTAAATCGTTCGTTGATTTATATAACAAAGGCATGATTTATCGCGGTTACCGTATGGTAAATTGGGATCCTGAAGCAAAAACGACTTTGTCTGATGAAGAAGTAATATACGAAGAAAGACAAGGTAAATTATACCATTTAAAGTATCAAATCGATGGAAGTGAAGAGTTTGTAACCATCGCAACTACTCGTCCTGAAACTATTTTAGGTGATACTGCAATTTGTATTCATCCTGAAGATGAACGTTATTTCCATTTAAAAGGGAAAAAAGCGATTGTTCCTATTTGTAACCGTGTAATTCCTATTATTTTCGACGAATATGTGGATAGGGAATTTGGTACGGGTTGTTTAAAAGTTACACCAGCTCATGATGTAAACGATAAAACACTAGGAGATAAACATGGATTAGAAATTATTGATATTTTCAATGAAGACGCGACTTTAAATTCATTCGGCTTGCATTATGAAGGTAAAGATCGTTTCGAAGTTCGTACAGCCATTGAAAAAGAATTAGAATCAATTGGTGCTTTAGCAAAAGTTGAATTGCATACTAACAATGTGGGGACGTCTGAAAGAACAAAAGCAGTAATCGAACCAAGATTGTCGGATCAATGGTTCTTGAAAATGGACGAGTTAGTGAAACCTGCTATTAAAGCTGTTTTAGAATCCGATGAGATTAAGTTACATCCCTCTCGTTTCAATAACACCTATGCACATTGGTTAAATAATATCCGCGATTGGAATATTTCTCGTCAATTGTGGTGGGGCCAACAAATTCCTGCTTACTATTATGGTGATGGAAAAGAAGATTTTGTTGTTGCTGAGACTATTGAAGACGCTTTGGTTTTAGCTAAAGAAAAAACGAACAACCAAGAACTAACAACCAATAACCTAAAACAAGATCCAGATGCATTAGATACTTGGTTTTCCTCTTGGTTATGGCCAATTTCTGTTTTTGGAGGTATGATGGATCCAGAAAATGAAGAATTCAAGTATTATTATCCAACTAATGATTTGGTTACAGGTCCGGATATTTTATTCTTCTGGGTAGCCCGAATGATTATTGCAGGATATGAATATACCGGTGAAAAACCGTTTTCAAATGTATATTTAACTGGATTGGTACGTGATAAACAAGGCCGTAAAATGTCAAAATCCTTAGGAAATTCACCAGAACCACTAGGATTAATTGAGAAGTTTGGTGCTGATGGAGTTCGTGTTGGATTGTTATTGAGTTCATCTGCAGGAAATGACATTTTATTTGATGAGGAATTATGTAATCAAGGTAAAGGTTTTGCGAATAAAATTTGGAATGCTTTCCGTTTAATTAAAGGATGGGAAGTAGCGGATATAGCGCAACCAGAATCCTCTAAAGTTGCCATTGAATGGTACGAAGCTAAATTGCAAAAGACGTTAGTTGAAATTGAAGATAACTTTGACAAATATCGAATTTCAGATGCTTTAATGGGAATTTATAAATTGGTATGGGATGATTTCTGTTCTTGGTTTTTAGAAATGATTAAGCCAGGATATCAACAACCTATTGATACAACAACATTCAATAAAGCAATTGAAATGTTAGAAGCTAATTTGAAATTATTACATCCTTTTATGCCGTTCTTAACGGAGGAAATTTGGCAGTATATTGCCGAAAGAACTCCAGAAGAAGCTTTAATTATAGCCTCTTGGCCTGAAATGAAATCTTTTGATGAGAAAATAATTTCGGATTTTGAATTGGCAACTGAAGTAATTTCAGGAATTCGAACTATAAGAAAAGACAAAAATATTCCGTTTAAAGAAACTATTGAATTAAAAGTAGTTAATAATGAAAAAGCATCAACTCATTTTGATGCAGTAATTATGAAATTAGGAAATATTGTTGATTTAGAATATGTAGGTGAAAAAGTAAATGGTGCTTTATCGTATCGTGTAAAATCAAATGAATATTTTATTCCTGTTGGTGGAAACGTAGATTTAGAAGCTGAAATTGCTAAATTAACGGAAGAATTAAATTATACGAAAGGTTTCTTACGCTCAGTTCAAGGAAAGTTATCGAATGAAAAATTTGTTAGCGGAGCTCCAGAGCAAGTAATTGCAAATGAGCGTAAAAAAGAAGCTGATGCATTAGCTAAAATAGCCACTCTAGAACAAAGTTTAGCAAGTTTACAATAAATAAAAAATCCCGAGTGTAATCTCGGGATTTTTTTTACTCATTTTTTATAATTAATGTTGAAGGGATATCGGATAACCAAAGACTTTTGGTGTCAATTAAGTTTTTCCAACTTTCAATTCCAATTAACATTAAATCTTGTTTTTTTAAAAAGGTTTTGTCAATGGTTTTGTCTTCAATTAAAGCAACATGATTGGGTGCAATTTGTTCTATCAAGCGGATTTGTTCTTTTATTTGAGGATTACTCTTAATATGTCCGCCTATATCATGAAAAATTACTTGTGAATCATTGTTTTTGATGAATTTTTGAGCAAATTGAATTAAAAATACATCATTTTGATTAAAAATAGGAATATATATAGATTCGGTTTTTTCTAAATTTTTATCTACTAATATTCCAACAGGTACTTTACTTTTGGCAATAATATCTTGAGTACGTTCATCAAAGGGCGAATTCTCAAATAGGTTTTCTTTACCTGTAACTTGATTTAATAATTTTTCCGGATTGATTATTCGGGTTGTAAAACCTAATATTTTACCCAATAAACTTCCGTCAAAAATAGATTGTCCAACTCCAATTAATAATAAATCATATTCGCCTCTGTTGGCTACTTCAATAATATCACCTTCAATATCGTTAGATGCCTTGAAGAAAGTTGTTATTTTTTGATTCTCTTTTTCAGACTCTTCTAAAAGTGGAGCAAAATTATCGTGTTCATATTGCTCAATATTGTATTGATGAATTTCATTTGTTGGTGCCAAATGCATTACTGTTATATCAGCATTATTACTCATTTTCTTTGTGAGGCTGTGCGTTAGTTTTAGTAATGATTTCCCTAAATTCGGGGAACCAAATGAAATTAAAACTTTATATTTACTCACATTTGCAATTTCAACAGGTAAATCCGTTGATTTTGTTTTAAAAATCCATTGGATTAAATCCAATGCAGGTCCGGTCATGAACGTTGTTGCTAACGCCATAATGACCATCATAGCAAAAATTTTCGGACTCAAAACCCCCAGATCATACCCAATATTAAGTACCACCAATTCCATTAAACCTCTAGTATTCATGAGGGCGCCAATTACTAAACTGTCTTTCCAACTTTGTCCAACAAATTTTGCCGCTAACGAGCTTCCGATGAACTTTCCGGTTACAGCCACCAATATAATTAAACCGGTCACTTTCCATAGATAAGGATCATTTAATAAACCAATTTCGGTTCGTAATCCTGTAAATACAAAGAATAAAGGCAATAATAATACTAAAGCGACATCTTCAATTTTTTCAATAAAAATATTTCTAAAGCTAATATTTTCAGGCATAATTGCACCTGCCATAAACGCACCAAATAAGGCATGAATTCCGATTACTTCTGTCATATACGCAGAAATAATTAATGTTAAAAAGAAAATAGCGACAATGGGTTTACTAATTTTTTCTTTAGTCTGATGTAAATCACCTACGCGCTTCAAAAATGGTTTTACAATTTTAATCATGAAAAGTACATAAAGGGCCGCTAAGGCAATAATGTACAAGGCACTTGTAAATGAACCTGCTTTTACAATAGCAATAACAGCAGCCAAAATGCACCAAGCAGTAATGTCATCAGCAGCGGCACAGGTAATTACAATAGTACCTAATCTTGTTTTCTGTAACCCGCGTTCTTGAACAATTCGGGCCAAAACAGGAAAGGCAGTAATACTCATGGCAATTCCTAGAAACAAGCCAAAGGAAGTGAATTTAACTCCTTCTGGTGCAAAATTTAAATAAATATAGTATGCTAATCCAATACCTAATGTGAATGGTATAATAATACTGGCATGACTAATAACAACGGCATCGTGAGCTTTATTTTTAAGGACATTGAGATCGAGTTCCATACCGATTACAAACATGAAAAGAATTAAACCTATTTGACTTAAAAATTGAAGATTTGCTAATGATTCTACTGGAAATAGGGTAGCGGTAAATTCCGGAAAATACAGACCAATCACTGAAGGACCCAATACAATTCCAGCAAGGATTTCTCCAATTACTGAAGGTTGCCCTATTTTTTTACAGATCCAACCAAATATTCTTGCGGCTAAAATAATGGTAACAATTTGCGCCAATAAAATGGCTAGAGGGTGGGTTAAATTATGAATCATAGAATCGATAAATTCCATGAAATTGGATTTTTTACTTTCTGGTTGGATAATATTTCTACCTTTTTCAAGTGCAACACCAATGGTTAAATACCAATAAATAATTGCAGAAAAAAAACTTACTAAAACAAAGTAAAATACACTTTTCTTAAAATTTAACATTGTACTATAATTTATAATTCAATGTAAAAATGAATATAATTTGTATAGTAAAATCAAAGGCGTAATTAATTAGCGGTCTAATGTAATAAGACCTGAAAACTTTGTAATGAAATTTTTTAGGTATTGATCTTATTTAAAAAATCGTGTTTGTAGGCCTCACTCAATTGAAATCGGATAAGATCGCCTTTCTGATTTTTTAAGTTCGAAGTTATTTCATCAAAAGTGAAAACATGTACTATTTTTATTGAAATTAATTCTCTTTTATTTACTCTAATAAAGTTAGAAGAAGGTAGTATTTCCAATAATTTGTCAAAAGTAATATTTTTTAATGTCAATTGTATACCATCTTTAAGAAATGCTATTTTATTACGACTATCAACCTCTGCTATTTTTATGTAATCAATTGCATCGAAAAAGAGTAATGATTTGCCTTTATCGGTGTTCAATTGAACAAAGTTTTTTTCTTCTTTAGGAGTTCCTAATCTTAGTTTAGCTTTTTCAATGGCCTGTTCTAAACGTTCTCTTTTTATGGGTTTTTGAACATAGTCAATCGCATTTAAATCAAAAGCTTCTGCTGCATATTCTTTATAAGCAGTTGTGAAAATCACCGGTTTTCCATGTAAAAGATTAGCTACTTGAAGCCCATTCATTGTAGGCATTTCAATATCCATTATACAGAAATCAAAATCGAGAGAAGAACTCTCTTTTAAAAATAACTCCGGATTATTAAATGCTTTTACAACTTCAACATCTGAAATTTGCTCACAAAGCATTTTTAGGTAAGTTAATCCCGGAATTTCATCATCAAGAAGCAAGCATTTTAGTTTTGTATTCAAGTAAATCTATTTTTAGTTGGGCAATATAATTATCGTTTTCAATGTACCGATCCAATTTAAAACAATTGGGATAAATGATTTTTAGACGTTGTTCCAGAGTTTCAGAACCAATACCGCTTTTCTCTTTTTTAAAAGGAGTTTTGGCCGAAATTTTATTGGCGACCGACAAAGATAATTGGTTGTTTTTATATTCAAAAGTGATTGAAATAAAAGCATCCGGACTTTGTAAATCAGCATGTTTAAATGCATTTTCAATTAAATCAATGGTAATTAAAGGCGCAAGTATTTCCTGATGGTAGAGCGAATCTTGTTCGTCAATTTTAGTTTTTACTTTTAATTCAAACAACGGACTTATTTTAATTTTATAAATCTCTATTAAATTCAATGCGAATTCAATTTCATGTTTGGGAGTTACCAATTTATTATGACTTTCATATAAAATATAATCCAAAACATTTGACATTTTATCTAAGGCATAATACGTTTGGTACGCATGTGACTGTATGGAATTTAAGGTATTTTTAAATAAATGAGGATTTAAACGCGACTCTAAATTTTGAAGTTTTAATGTATTGATATTGTTTTCTAAACGGTTGAAATTTTCTTCCATATTTTTTTTTCGTAGTTCTGCCTGTTGCCACTTATTATAAAAATAAAGGGCCACCAACATAAAAATGAAGCAAACTATAAATGCTGAAATTAAAATAGTTGTATGCATAATACGAATTAATAGAAGCAAAAGCGATTAAAATACACTACACTTTTACACCAAATAAATACCCCACAAAGGCAGATAATCCCATAGCCAAAGTGCCCCAAATTGTAACTCTTAAAATGGCTTTGGAAATACTTGCCCCTCCAGTTTTTGCTGAAACACCTCCTAACACAATTAATGATAAAATGGTAAAACCATAAAGAAAATATTCCATTTGTTTAACCGGAGCAAATAAAGTAACTAACATTGGTAATAAGCCTCCAACAGTAAATGCTGCTCCCGAAGCAAGAGCTGCCTGAATGGGATTGGCTTGTGAAATTTCATTAAGTCCGAGTTCATCTCGAATATGTGCGCCTAATGCATCGTGTGCTGTTAATTCTTGTGCGACTTGTAACGCTGTTTCTTTTTTTAATCCCCTTCGTTCATAGATTTGGGCTAAAATTTGCAATTCGCCTTCTGGATTTTCAATTAACTCTTGTTTTTCTCTTGCAATATCAGCCTTCTCAGTGTCTGTTTGTGAACTTACCGATACATATTCACCTGCAGCCATAGACAATGCACCAGCAACCAAACCAGCAACTGCAGCTAATACAATTGGTTCTCTTGTTGAACTTGCTGCTGCAACTCCAATGGCTAAACTTGATATTGAAATGATTCCATCATTTGCGCCTAAAACTGCTGCACGCAACCAATTACTTCTATGTATGTAATGCGTATCTAAATAATTGTCTATTGTAATCATATGATTTTAAATTCATTCTAGATTCATATCTTCAAATTTAAGATTATATTCTATTATACCTATAATTTAAATCGTAAAATTTCTTATTCTTTTATTACTTTTTTTATAAAAAAAAATCTTAAATCATTTTATCAGGTCATTTTTATTAATACCTTTGCTCTTGTTTAGAATTAATATAAATAAAAATAACGTAATAATGAAAAATATAACTTTGGTACTTTCTTTAGTGGTTACAGGTTTGCTTTCTGCTCAAAAAGGGAATACTTTATTGGATCAAGGATTTTGGAAAAAAAATCCGGATGTGGCTTCAGTTAAAGCAGAAATTGAAAAGGGAAATAATCCTGCCGAGCTTAATCCTTCGGCTTTTGACCCAACAGTTTTGGCAATTAATAACAATGCTTCAAATGAGGTAATTAAATTTTTATTAGATCAAAATGATAATGATGTAAATAAGATTACGCATGATGGTCGTATCTATTTACACTGGGCTGCTAGTAAAGGAAATGTTGAATTGGTAGAGTATTTAATTCAAAAAGGAGCAAATATAAATTTAGAAGATTCTCATGATGCAACACCGCTTGTATTTGCTGCGAATGGAGGACAAAACAACACAGCACTATATGATTTATTTTTCAAATCGGGATTAGATCCGAAGAAAAAATATAAAAACAATGCAACTTTGTTAATGTTGGCTATTGCAAATGATAAAGATTTAAGTTTAACTAATTATTTGGTGACTAAAGGGCTTTCGTTAAAAGATGTTGATGCAGAGGGGAATACAGTTTTTGATTATGCTGCTCGATCAGGTAATGTTTCTAATTTACGTACATTACTTTCTAAAGGAGTAAAATTTACACCTATTTCTTTAATTAATGCTGCAGAAGCATCAAGAAGAACGGCTAATACTATTGAAGTATATCAATATTTGGTGGATGAATTAAAAATTAAACCAACAAAATTGTCAAAAAACGGAGAATCAGTTTTACATATATTAGCTAAAAAGGAAAATCAATCGGATATCGTTTTGTATTTTATTTCTAAAGGAGTGAATGTAAATAGTGCTGATAATGATGGAAATACAGCTTTGATGAATGCAGCATCTGGAAGAGATATTTCTTTAATTAAATTGTTACTTGATTTAGGAGCAAAAGTAAATACTGTAAATGCTAAAGGCGAATCGGCTTTGACTCAAGCGGTTAAATCGAGTTCAGTTGAGGTAATAAATGAATTAATAAATAAAGGAGCTTCTATTTCAATTGAAGATAAAGAAAATCATAATTTAGCGTATCATTTAGTTCAAAATTATCGAACTCCAAGAGGGGGTAATGATGATTTTCTTGATAAAATGAATTTGTTAAAAGCAAAAGGTATTGCAGTACAAGTTCCACAACAAGATGGTTCGACTTTGTATCATATTGCAGTTATTAAAAATGACTTAAATTTGATCAAAAAATTAGAAGGTTTTGGAATTGATATCAATGCTAAAAATGCAGAAGGATTAACGGCTTTACAAAAAGCGGCGATGATTGCCAAAGATGATAGTGTTTTAAAATACTTACTAACTTTAAATGCGGATAAAACATTAAAAACAGAATTCGATGAAACAGCTTATGATTTAGCCAAAGCGAATGAAGTTTTAACTAAAAATCAAATTAATATCGACTTTTTAAAATAACATGAAAAAATATATAAAATACACAGTACTAGTACTAGTTCTTGGTCTATTTGCAAACCAAGCCATAGCACAAACATCAAAATACAAATGCATGTTGCAAATGTCAAATTATGTGGGAGAAGGAGCTTATATAGTAGTATCATTAATCAATCCGAAAGGGCAATATGAAAAAACGTTGTATGTTATGGGTGATGATAAAAAATGGTACAAAGACATTAAAGAATGGTATAAATTCTACAATAAAAAGAAGAAAGTTGATGCTAAAACAGGTGCTTCAGTGGCAGGTGGTGATAGAAGTGTTACGGTTTTAGAAATTGATGATAGTAAACTAAATGCTGGTTATAAAATCCGATTTGAGTCGGCCGTGGAAAACCAAAAATACCACGTTACGGATGTTGAAATTCCTTTAACAACTGAAGGTTTAGCAGAAAAAGCGGAAGGGAAAGGATATATTCGATTTGTGAAATTAAGTAAAATGTAAGTCGGATTCATGACATTATCCATTTGGCGCTACGCACACTTTACATTGGCAGTAGTTTCTTCTCTATTTTTAGTATTGGCAGCTGGTACAGGAATAATTCTAGCCACCGATGCAGTAGGGCAGAAATTACCGACTTATAAAGTGGAAAATTTTGAAGAATTAACACTTTCTGATGTTATTCCTGTTGTAAAGGATTCATTTTTAGAAATTTCTGAATTACAAGTTACTCATAACCAATTTGTAATTGTGAAAGGTTTAGATGAAAATGGGGATGAAATTGTGGCTATTGTCAATCCAAACACTGGTAAAGTGATTGGGAAACCAGAAAAAGAAAGTGAATTTATTCAATGGGTCACGTCCCTGCATCGCTCCTTGTTTTTACATGATACCGGTCGAATTTTTATCGGGATAAACGCATTTTTATTACTATTAATTGCTATATCTGGTTTTTTCTTAGTGGTGCAACGTCAACATGGAATTAAACGGTTCTTTGCCACAATTCCTAATGAAGGTTGGAATCAATTTATTCATGTCTTTACAGGAAGATGGATGTTGGTTCCAATCTTTATCATTGCCATTTCTGGAACGTATTTGTCTTTAAATCGTTTTAAATGGTTCGATGAATTTAAAATCAATCACCAAGAATTAAGCTTTCCAAAAGAAGCACCCGAGCAACAAGAAATTAAAAGTTTTAAATCGTTTCAATCCATTAAACTTAGTGAGGTTCAAAAAATTGAGTTTCCATTTACAGACGATGTTGAAGAATTTTATAAAGTCAAATTAACTACTAAAGAAATTTTAGTAAATCAATTCGATGGAACAATTTTAAGTGAAGTTACTTATCCAAAAACGGTACTTTTAGAGATTTTAAGTTTAGATTTGCATACGGGTAGAAGTAGTGCCATTTGGGCTGTAGTTTTAGGAATTGCTTCCATCAGTATTTTGATTTTTATTTATACAGGTTTTGCTTTGTCATTCAAAAGAATGAAGAACAAAATTAAGAATACGTTTAAAGCGGAAGAAAGTACGATAATTATTCTTGTTGGTTCAGAAAATGGAAGTACACTCGGATTTGCCAATGCTTTTTTTACACAGTTAATTCAATCAGGTAAAAAAGTATTCTTGACCGAAATGAATCAATTGAACCATTTTCCAAAAGCGGAACAAATTGTAATTTTTACAGCTACCCACGGTTTAGGTGAAGCGCCTTCAAATGCTTCTAATTTTGAAAAATTAATTCAAAAAACGACTTTTAATAATAAAGTCCAAACGTGTGTTGTTGGATTTGGTTCTACCAATTATCCCGATTTTTGTGGATTTGCCAAAAAAGTGGAAAAGCTTGTAAAACAACAATCTTGGAATGAAACGTTAGTTGAATTACATACCATAAACGATAAATCAGTTGCTGATTTTATTTCTTGGATAAAAGCTTATAATGCAATAAATCAATCGGAAATAAGTACCACCCCAGCACTCTATATCAATCAACCTAAGGAATTACAAGAATTTAGTGTTATTGCTAAAACAACCATTTTAGATGATTGTCAAACATATGTTTTGAGTTTAAAACCGAAAAAGAAACTTAAGTTTCAATCGGGAGATTTATTAGCCATTTATCCAGGAAATGAAGGTAAAGAACGCTTGTATTCTATTGGGAAAGTTGATGAAAACATTCAACTAGTAATTAAGTTACACGAAAAGGGATTGGGGTCAGGATTTATGTATGATTTAAATATCGGTTCTGTTTTTAAAGCACGAATCATTGAAAATAAAACGTTTCATCCACCTGTAAATAAGGAACTGATATTAATTGGAAACGGAACAGGAATTGCCCCTTTTTTAGGTTTGATTCATTCTAATAGCAAAAAAATACCAATTCATTTATTTATTGGGTATAGAAAAGAAACCGCTTTAGTTTCGGAGTTTAAAGCTAAAGCAAGAGATTATATTTCTTTTGGTTATTTAAGTCAGTTTCATTTAGCCTTATCTCGTGAAGGAAATTCGTGTTACGTTACTCACTTAGTTGCAAAAGAAGCTAATACAATTGCAACTTCCCTACAAAATGGAGGAACTGTCATGATTTGTGGCTCAATTGCAATGCAAAATGATGTACTTGAGGAATTGAAGAAAATTTGTGAAGTGAGAACAAAACATAATTTTGATTTCTATTTAAAAAAGGGACAAATTTTAACCGATTGTTACTAATGAAGTATTTCTCATTTCTTTTGTTGTTACTTTCTGTTACTGTAAATGCACAAGTACAACGACATCGCGCAGTGACTTTAATGGGAAGTCGTTTTGATATAACTATTGTTGCAAATGATTCATTAAGTGCTGAAAATTATATTGATGAAGCAATTGCTGAGATTGAACGAATTGAGAATTTAATTTCGGAATGGCGACCACAAACACAAATTTCAGAAGTGAATCGAAATGCTGGAATTAAACCAGTTAAAGTAGACCAAGAAGTGCTTCGATTGACTCAATCGGCTCTGCATTTTTCAACTATTACGCAAGGGGCTTTTGATATTAGCATTGTTGCTATGGATAAAATTTGGAAATTTGACGGAACAATGACAGCTTTGCCTTCTGAAGAAGCAATACAAAAGTCTGTTGAAAAAGTAGATTACAGAAACATAGAGATTGATACTATTAATTCAACTCTTTTTTTGAAAAAAACGGGTATGAAAATTGGTTTTGGTTCAATAGGGAAAGGGTATGCAGCAGATCAAGCCAGAAAATTACTTGAATTAAAAGGAGTTAAAGCCGGAATCATAAATGCTTCGGGCGATTTAACAACTTGGGGAAAACAAGTCGATCATTCGTATTGGACTATCGGAATTACGAATCCATTTGAAACAGAAGATTTTGTAAAAATCGTAAAATTAAAGCGCTATGCCGTTACTACTTCAGGGAATTATGAGAAATTTGCCGAAATAAACGGACAGCGTTATTCACATATTATCAATCCCAAAACAGGGTATCCTTCGACCGGTATTTGTAGTGCCACGGTTTTTGGTCCAAGTGCTGAAATAGCCAATGGGTACAGTACTTCTATTATGGTGTTGGGCGTGGAGGAAGGACTAAAATTACTAGAATTAAATCCTGAGTATTGTGCCTTAATTATAACGGATAAAGGAAAAATTATTTATTCTAAAAATTTTAAAAAAAGTAAATTTACTAAGAATTAAAACTTTTAATTAATGTAAAAATTCCGGTCGCTAAAATTAAAAAGAGGACAGTCGTTTTAAATTGCTTTTCAGTTAGTAAATTGACAATTCTTTTTCCAATATACGTCCCAACAATACTGATAACTATTAAAATTGGGATGAGATATATGTATTTTTTTTGTAAAAATCCATTTGAGGTATAAACGATACTTCGGCTTACATCAATTCCTAAATCGATCATTGCTGAGGTAGCGATAAATAAATTAGGTTTTAAACTATATGAACTTAATACAATTCCGCGAATTGCACCACCCGTCCCCAATAATCCAGCAATAAATCCAGATAAAGCTCCACCAATAACTGAATTTGATGTTGTAGGTTTTATGATGAAATTTTTGAAAATTAAGAGCAAAACACTCAGTAGAATGAGGAAAATGGCTAAAATAAATTCTAAGGTTTTGCCAGAAACAAATTTGCTTAAAAAGGCACCAATCAACACAAAAAGAACGGAGGGAATACCTACTTCTAAAAGTAATTTTTTATCAAATCCTTCTTTGAAAAAATATATTTTTGACAAATTACTCGAAACATGATAAATAGCCGTTATGCCTAAAACTACATGAAAATCAAGAAAATAACTAGCTATTGGAATAAACAACATGGAAGAACCAAATCCACCAACCGTTCCAATTATTTCTGCTAATAAGGCTAATACAATAAAATAAATTAAAAATTCCATTATAACTAATTTGGCTAAATATAATGAATAGTTATAAGTAAGAATATTTTAAATGAATTTTTTTATAATTTCTGCTATCGGTTCTATTGCATGGGTCGTTTCAATACTGGGTCCGGCCACCCACACCGTTTTATAGGTCACTTCTGTAGCGGCTTTTTCAGTGGCTTTCATACCAACATAAAAGCGAAACATTTTAACCCATTTTTTTAATTTCTTATTCTTGTTTAGAATGCGTTCAATCCAAGGTTGTTTCGTCCCAACTTTTTGAACATAGGGAGTGTTAATCACAGTACATGGAGTGCCAGAAATGCGTTCGGTTACGACAATATCTTTTGCTCCATAATCTACACAAGCTTGTTTGTATTCTTTAGAGACACCAGATTCCTCCGAAGCAATAAACGGACTTCCTACTGAAACACCAATAGCTCCAAAATTTAACATTTTATCTATATCGGCTTTGTTTCCAACACCACCTGCTGAAATAACAGGTAGGGAAGTACCTTCATTTAACATTTTAATTAATTGCTCTGGATCGATCTCCCCTCTGTGCCCGCCAGCCTGATTGTTTACTGCAATTAATGCATCAGCACCACAACTTTCTACTTTTTTAGCAAAATTTAAGTCGGTCACATCACAAAAAACTTTTACACCATGTTTATGAGCTTCTTTAATGGTCTCTTCTGGACTTCCAAGTGAAGTAATGATGAAATCTACTTTTTCCTCACAAAGAACACGTAATTGCTCTTTGTATTTTATGTTTGATTTGTTTACAATTAGATTAAATCCATAACTGCCACCCTCAACTTTTGCCGCTTTTAATTCCTTAATAGCCATTTGAAGTTCTTCAATTGTTCTATAATTTAAGGCAGGTATACAACCAGCAACGCCATTCTTCATGCCTTCAATAACCATTTTCGTATTGGAAACTAAAAACATAGGAGCCATTATTATAGGATGTTTTATCTGTAATAGTTCAGTTAAAGTAGCTTTTTTCATTTTTCTAAATATTTTCTCAAATATAAAAAAAAATACTATGCATGCATAAAAAAAAGAGCAACAATTACTTGCTACTCTTTTTTCAAAATTAAGTATGAAGTTTTATTTTTTAGGGTCGTATCTTCTAGTTTGAGGGTTGAATTTATATTTATTTAATTGATTTTTTGTTGATAAATGTACCTCGTAATCTTTAGTTAATGTAAATTCAAAACCTTCTCTTCTTGTTTTTTCAACAGTTTCTGTAGCAGCAGATTTTCCTAATTGTTTAATTTCTTTGATGTTAGATACTGTTTGAATGTTACCTAATATTTTTACTTTAGTAGATGAAAAATCCCAAATTTCATTAGTTGTAACTAACGCATTCTCTTTTTTTAATTTGGTTTCTGTTTTAATGTTTTCTGTATACGTAAAATGATACAATTTAACACCAGACACTGTAAAACTTGAGATTTTAAAATTAGTGGGTTGTTGGGCTTTATCTTTTGTAGTTAACTCTTTAAGAATTACATTTTCTTTTTTTCCTGCATTATCAATAATTATAGCTAATTTTTGTTTTCCCCCTTCAGATATTATTTCTGCTTTTAAATTTTCAAATGAAGCTAAAGAGGAAGAACTAGTAGCTGTTTTTCCTTTTTGTGCAAAAGTTGTAGTAGAGACTAATGCAATTAGTAATGCAATTACTAGGTTTTTCATATCTTTTATAGTTGTAAATTGGTTTCTCAATATACAAATTATTTTAAAATAAAAAACCGAGTTAAAAAATTTAACTCGGTTTTTTGAAATATATTTTGTGATATATTATTTTACTTCCTCAAAATCAACATCTTGTGTAGTGTCTCCACTTTCATTTGTTGGTTCTGCTTGAGGAGCACCTTGTCCTTCAGCTTGTGCTTTATACATTTCTTCAGATGCAGCTTTCCAAGCTTCATTGATTTTATCCAATGCTGGTTGAATTGTTGCCACATCTTTTGTTTCGTAAGCTTTTTTCAATTCTTCTAAAGCAGCAGATATATTTGATTTATTACCTTCTGATAATTTATCACCAAATTCAGATAATTGTTTTTCAGTTTGGAAAATCATGCTATCCGCTTCATTTAATTTAGAAGCTTTTTCCATAGCGGCTTTATCTGCTTCAGCATTCATCTCAGCTTCTTTTCTCATTTTTTCAATTTCTTCTTGTGTTAATCCAGAAGAAGCTTCAATTCTAATGTCATGAGATTTTCCAGTACCTTTATCTGTTGCCGAAACTTTAATGATTCCGTTAGCGTCAATATCAAAAGTAACTTCAATTTGAGGAACTCCTCTTTGTGCTGGTGGAATACCGTCTAAATGGAAACGTCCAATTGTTTTGTTATCGTTTGCCATAGGTCTTTCTCCTTGTAACACGTGAATTTCTACTGATGGCTGGTTATCTGCAGCTGTTGAGAATACTTGTGATTTTTTAGTAGGAATCGTTGTATTAGCTTCGATTAATTTAGTCATAACACCACCCATAGTTTCAATTCCTAAAGATAAAGGCGTTACGTCTAATAATAATACATCTTTTACATCTCCTGTTAAAACACCTCCTTGAATGGCAGCTCCAATAGCAACTACTTCATCAGGGTTAACTCCTTTTGATGGTTTTTTTCCAAAGAATTTCTCAACTTCTTCCTGAATTACAGGAATACGTGTTGAACCACCCACTAAGATTACTTCATCAATATCTGAAGTTGATAATCCAGCATCTTTTAATGCTTTAGCCACAGGGTCCATAGAACGTTTTACTAATTCGTGCGCTAATTGCTCAAACTTAGAACGAGTTAACGTTTGTACTAAGTGTTTAGGACCTGAAGCAGTAGCTGTTACATAAGGTAAGTTAATTTCTGTTTGAGCAGAAGAAGATAACTCAATTTTAGCTTTTTCAGCAGCTTCTTTTAAACGTTGTAAAGCCATTGGGTCTTTACGTAAATCTACACCTTCAGCAGCATTGAATTCATTTGCCAACCAATCAATTATCACTTGGTCAAAATCATCACCTCCTAAGTGTGTATCCCCGTTAGTTGATAATACTTCAAATACACCGTCTCCTAATTCTAAGATAGAGATATCAAATGTACCACCACCTAAGTCATAAACTGCGATTTTTTGATCTTTACCAGCTTTGTCTAATCCATAAGCTAATGCAGCAGCTGTAGGTTCGTTAATTATACGCATTACTTCTAAACCTGCAATTTGTCCTGCTTCTTTAGTAGCCTGACGTTGTGCGTCATTAAAATAAGCCGGAACAGTAATAACGGCTTGTGTTACTGTAGTTCCTAAATAATCTTCAGCAGTTTTCTTCATTTTTTGAAGTGTCATTGCTGATAATTCTTGTGGTGTATACAAACGACCATCGATATCTACTCTTGGTGTATCGTTGTCACCTTTTACCACTTTATAGGCAACAGTTGATGCTTCTTTCGCGCTTTCAGAGTATTTGTTACCCATGAAACGTTTAATTGAAGCAATAGTTTTTGTAGGGTTGGTTACTGCTTGTCTTTTTGCAGGATCACCTACTTTAATTTCTCCACCTTCAACAAATGCGATTACTGATGGTGTTGTACGTTTTCCTTCTGCGTTGGCAATTACTACTGGTTCTCCACCTTCCATTACTGCCACACATGAGTTGGTTGTACCTAAGTCAATTCCAATAATTTTACTCATAATATTTTCTCCTTTTAATTCTTTTTTGATAGTTCCTCTAGGAGTGAACTGTGCGATGCACGATTCGATATAGTCAATAGTTGTGCCAAGTGAAAAAAAACTTTAAATTGTCATATTTTAATAAATTAGTTTTAAAAATAACTGACAAACTGACATTTTTTATTTTTTATGACAGCGAGATTTAATTAAATACAACGAAATTCCGGCCAAAGTATAAATAATCAAATCTTCATAAGAAAAAGTGTTTCCTATTACTATTCGAAGTATTTTATTTTTAATTTGAAAATAATCAACAATATTCAAATATTGAAGTATTTCGATTAAATAGGAGAAAAGCAGAATTCCAATAATGATATAGGTTGGCTTTGTTTTTACAAAACTTGCCGTAAAATAATATAGTAAAAAAACAACCAAATAATCACCTAAATAGGGTCTAATAAATTGGTCATGAATAAATAAGGCAATAGCAACTTCGGTTATAAATAGAATAGAAAAAATGAAAAAATGAATGTGGTTGTAGTTAAACATTACTTCTCTTTCTAAAATTGAATACAACAATAGATAATGCAATTAAACTATAAGCTACCAATTGAGAAATTTGCACTTCTTCTTTAAAATAAAATAAGGCTAAAAAGAAATGAATCAATGGATTGGTATACATCAAAATACCCACAGCAGAAGAATTCATCCCTTTTAAAGCAAATAAATTTAAATACAATGGAATGATGGTAAACAAAACCACAATTAAACTCATCATAGTATAAAACAAAGTTTCAGTAGGAATTGGTCCACCGTATACAGGATAAAAAGGCAATAAAACAATAGATGCAATTACCAATTGAATAGTCAGTATGATGAACTTGTCAAAATTACCATTTTTACGTTGCGATATTAAGTATAATGCAAATGAAACGGCAATGATTAGACTGTAAATTAAATCTTTTACATGACCATAAGATAATATAGCACAACTGATTATACACAATAAAACAGCAACCCATTGCCAATTTTTTAAGCGTTCTTTTAATAAGAAAAAAGCAAGTACGGTCGTAATAATTGGACAAATTAAATAGGCAAAAGAAGCCGATTGTAAACTGACATGATTTACGGCATACATAAATAAAAACCAGTTCAATACCAATAAAAAGCCTCCTCCAATTGTTAAGGTTAAAAACTGTTTTTTTTCTTTTTTAGTGAAGGAAAGATAAGCTTGCCAACTGTTTAAAACTATATCTTTTCTAAGTGTAAAATTTAATACCAGAAGTAAAGTAGTCGAAAAAAATACCCTGTAAAATAAAATATCAAGCGAAGCATATTCATGTAAAGGTTTTAACGCTAAACTGAAAAATCCCCATATAATAAATGAAAGTAAGGCGTAAACGAAATATTTGTTGAATTGCATCGCTATTTTTTTGCAAAGATAGCTATTAATTTACCAATAAAGTTAGGGTAGACGATGTCAATCTTTTGTTAAAAATGCACATCTAGTAAAAATAGATTATCTTTGCTCAACAAAATTAAAATATGACATTCGAAGATTTAAAATTACATCGCAATATTACAGAAGTATTAAAAGAAGAAAACTATGTAGCGCCTACACCCATTCAACAACAAGCAATTCCTATCATATTAGAAGAACATGACTTGGTGGGTTGTGCACAAACTGGTACAGGTAAAACCGCTGCATTTGCGATTCCTATTTTAAATTATTTGCATCCAATTGTTGGATCAAAGAATAAACGAAAAGTCATTAGAACCTTGGTTCTTGCACCAACGCGTGAATTGGCTCATCAAATTTTAGATAGCTTTGACACTTATGGTCGTTACATGAATACAAAAGCTATGGTGATATATGGTGGTGTCAATCAGGTACCCCAAGTAAATAAAATAAAAGAAGGAGTAGATATTTTGATTGCTACACCAGGACGATTATTGGATTTACACAAACAAGGATTTATTGATTTAAATCATTTGCATCATTTGGTAATCGACGAAGCAGATCAAATGTTAGACATGGGTTTTATAAATGATGTAAAGAAAATAATTAAACTTACTCCAGATAACCGTCAGACACTATTGTTTTCTGCAACCATGCCTGCTGCTATTCGGGAATTAGCCGATCAGTTTTTGAAAAAACCAAAATTTGTTTCAGTTACTCCAGTTTCAAGTACGGCTGAAAAAGTGAACCAGAAAGTTTATATGGTTCAAAAAGAAGATAAACGAAAACTGTTGATTCATTTACTTCAAGAGGAAAAAATATCGAATGTGTTGGTTTTTGTTCGAACTAAACACAGTGCAGATAATGTGGTTAAAGCATTAAAAAAGAATGAAATTACAGCTGAAGCGATACATGGGGATAAATCGCAGACGGCTCGTTTACGTGTGTTGGATGAATTTAAAAATAAAAAAATATCGGTTTTAGTTGCCACAGATATTGCTGCTCGAGGGATCGATATTGATTTGTTACCCTACGTGATTAATTTTGATATTCCCAATGTGCCTGAAACGTACGTTCACCGTATTGGAAGAACAGGTAGAGCAGGAAACGAAGGATTGGCCATTTCTTTTTGTGGAAAAGATGAAGTTACTTATTGGAAGGACATCGAAAAATTAACGCGTCAACAAATTAAAGTAGTTAAAGACAATCCCTTTCCATTTAGAGAATATACAGAAGAAGAAAAAACAGCCAAGCAAAACGATAGAAGAAATCCCAAAAAACAAAATACTGGACAAAAACCAGCAGGAACAAGCAATGCTAAAAAAGCTTCTAATTCCAAAAAGTCCGATGCGTCTAAGAAAAACAAAAAACGTTGGTATTAATTGATTTAAGAGCGAAGTAAAAATACCACAGTTTATAATCATATTAGAAGGAACAGGTTCAGTGTTGAATTTGTTCCTTTTTTTGTGTTTTAAGTATTCTATTATTTCCGAAACAGTATAACAATTGAAAGTAAAAAAAACTATGATTGTTAAAGAAAATAAAATTTATTCATTGCAATAATTGGAAAGAATTAATTTCAGTTTTAGTAAGTTGTTTTTTTGTTTTTTCACAAATTTCTCCATTCTACACTTAAAAATTCCACATCTAAATTCTGAATTCTAAATTCTAAATTTTACCTTTGCTACTCTAACGATTTAGTATATGGAATGTATTTCAGTTTTTGATATGTTAAAAATAGGGGTTGGACCTTCAAGTTCACACACTTTAGGACCTTGGCGTGCTGCAGAAAAATTTTTAGCAGAAGTTAGAAGCAAAAATTTAATGGATAATATCAATCGTGTTAAGGTTGATTTATATGGTTCTTTATCATTGACTGGAAAAGGACACGCTACCGATTTAGCAGTAATGCTTGGTTTAAGCGGTGCTGATCCAGAGTACATTCCAGTAGAAAGTATCGATGTGATTATTTCGGCTATAAATAATAAAAACGAAATCTTCCTTGGAAACGAAATTTTAATTCCGTTTCATGTAAATACAGACATCGTATTCAATCGTAATTTTTTACCTTTTCATGCCAATGGATTAACTTTTACAGCCTATACCGATAAGGTTGAATATACTTCTACTTTTTATTCTATTGGTGGTGGATTTGTTGTTAAGGAAGAAGAGGATTCTAACAAAAGTCAAATTAAATGTGCTTTTCCTTTTCCTATAGATAAAGCTACAGAACTATTGGAATATTGCCAAAAAGAAAACAAAAAGATTTCAGAAATCGTTTTTGAAAATGAAAAATCGATGCGTTCTGAAGAAGAAATTCATAACGAATTACTTCGTATTTGGGATACTATGTTGGAATGTATGTACATTGGTTGTCATACTGAAGGAACGTTGCCAGGAGGTTTAAATGTAAGACGTCGTGCTTATGATATGCATAAAAATTTGATAGGGGTGTTGCCTTATGATAACCCCTATTCTTGGTTGCAAATTATTCGTCAGACGGAAGTGAAATTTAGACAAATTTTGAAATGGGTTTCTTGTTTTGCATTGGCTGTGAATGAAGTAAATGCGTCTTTAGGTCGTGTGGTTACGGCGCCTACAAACGGAAGTGCAGGGGTAATTCCTGCGGTGCTAATGTATTATATGGTCATTGAAAACCACGAAGCAAACGAGAATCAAATTAAACAATTTTTGATGGTGGCTGGTGAAATTGGCAGTATCTTTAAAAAAGGGGCAACTATTTCTGCGGCTATGGGTGGTTGTCAGGCTGAAATTGGAGTTTCAAGTGCAATGGCTGCTGGTGCTTTATGTGAATTGATGGGCGGAACACCAGAACAAGTTTTAATGGCGGCAGAAATTGCTATGGAACATCATTTAGGTTTAACATGTGATCCTATTGGTGGATTAGTTCAAGTACCTTGTATTGAAAGAAATACTATGGGCGCAATTAAAGCGATTAATGCGGCGGAATTGGCCTTAGAGACCGATGCTAAAAACGCTAAAGTACCTCTAGATAAAGTGGTAAATACCATGTGGGAAACGGCAAAAGATATGAATAACAAATACAAAGAAACATCTGAAGGAGGGTTAGCGGTTGCCGTTGGATTAGCAGATTGTTAATTTTTTGACTTTTTCAATTGTTTGATTTCTACTTGTAATTTCTTGATTTCTTTTACCAAGTCGAGATTTTCTTCTATGTTTTGATGAACAACAACATCATGACATTTGAGGTTGTTTTGCATAAAATATTGGGTTATTTGGGCATCTATACTGCCGTTGAATGAAGTTGTTGAAACATCCAGTTCAATTATTTTATTTTTTGAATCAATAGAATAATTAATAACATGAAAATGCGGCTCAATTTTATCGTTTATCACTCGTTCTACACGGTATTGAAACATATTTTGAATGGCTAATTCATAGGCAAAGTAAAGCGCTGGAAGTAGGGTAAGTAAACCTAGAACCACAAACCATCCGTTGACACTTTTAATGGATCTGTCAGACTGTTGTTTAAATTTTAAATATTTAGTCATCATTAAGGTTCCTAAACCAATAAAAATAGAATTGATGGAATAGGTATACAGACCGCCTAGTAAATATTCTATATTCCAATTGGCAATACCAAATCCTGCTGTACATAACGGTGGAATACAAGATGTTGCCACAGCCACAGCAATAATAACTTGTGTGCCACTTTCTCTTGAAATAGCAAGCATAGCAGCTAAACCGCCAATAAAGGCTAATAATACATCGAAAAAAGTAGGTTTAGAAAAACTAATTAGTTCTTCCGTTTCTATAGAATAGGGATTAACTACATAATATAAAGTAGAAAAGAAAACACTAACAATGATAATTTTAAGGGCATTTTGCAAACTGTTTTTGAATAAGACAACATCAGCGGTTCCTACTGAAAAACCAATACCAAAAATAGGTCCCATTACAGGCGAAAGTATCATGGCACCAATAACGGCACTTTTTGAATTAATATTCAAACCAATACAGGCAATTAAAATAGCAAATGCTAAAAGCCATAAATTTTTACCTCTAAATTCAACCCCTTCTTTAATTTCAAGATAGGTTTTTTCTTCAGCTTCCTGAGAAGATTTTAGGTCAAATAATTGTCGGATGTAACGTTTAAATAGGGCTATTTTAGCAATCATAGTTAGAATTCAAAACTCAAAGTCGAAGTTACAGAAAAATTATCTTTTTGTGTATTTTCATCAAAAATATTTTGGGTAGCGTGGTACCATTTACCTTCCGTTCTCAATTTAAATTTTGAATTTACTAGAAAATCAAAATTTATTGAATTACCAATAGTCTTAAAGGGTAAGTTATAGCTTGTAAGTAGTACATTTTGAGTGTCTTGATAATATTCAATCCGATGTGTTATTTGCCATTTAGAATGAATTGAGTATTGGTTAATTAGTACAGGACTAAACCAATTGACTAATTTTGTACCATTGGGAGCTACATCTTGTAATCCATAATCAAATCCGATAACAGCATGCCACTTAGGATGCCATTTGCTGTCCCAATAGAAATTACTGAAATAGCGAAAGCCTAAATCGGTTCCATAATACTCTTTTCCTATGAAGGTACTCCAATTTAAAAGATTGTTTTCATTAGGTTTGTATACAATTTGCGTTCCAAATGCTGGTGGAATAGAAGCAGCTACTTTTTCAATATGCTGCCAGCCGTTAGTTATTAAACCTGCAATACTCCATTGATTGTTGAGTTGATGATTTAATTTAACACCAGTCATGTAATAGGGAGAGTTTTCCGCCAAAATAGAACGTGTTAAAGTCAGATTACTGTGGGTTGTAGCGGATTCAAATCCAATATAACTGGGTAAGATACCCGCTTCAAGTGACGTTTTTTTATTTTTATCTAAAAACACTCCAACACAAGCTTCGTTTATATATTTTATGGATTCTGTAGCATAATTATCTTCTACATAAGTACCCGCATGAACGGATAATTTTGCATACACATTCTCATAGCTAATATTGGCTCTTAACAAAGCAATATTTAAATTAAAACTGTTTTGTCTGTTGTAATTGTATTGAAAAGGTTGTTTGTAATTCGTCTCTGGTTGGTCAAAATCATATGAATAATAGGAATCAATGTATCCAGAAAAATTAATTGCAACTTTAGAGATACTGTCTTGTCCAAAAAGCAGTACAGGTGTAAAAAAAATTAGGTAAAAGAGTTTTGATTTCACTATTTCTTTCTTCTCGTATCAATCAAATGTACAATTTTCCATTGATTATTTTCAAAAAATAAAGTAAATGAGTTGACACCAGAATGACTAAAACTGCCATTGACATAAAATTCATAAGGTGTCCAAACATGAGCCATGGCTCCATCAATTTGAATTTTGTAGTCTAAAAGGCGTTCTTCAAACTGTAACTCTTTTGGGAACTTAGCAAAGGATTGAATGAATTCTTTAGCTGATTCTTCACTGAATTTGGTTCCTTTTTTGCTTTCAGCAATAGACTGTAAAAGCATTTTTTCATGACAAACCGATTTTATTTTTAGTGTATCTCTGGAATGAAATCCTTCAAAAAAAGTTGCTACTACCTTTTTAGCCTCCGCTTCTTGCGCGTTACTAAATAAGGAAAAACTAAAAATAACGAAGTAAATAATTTTTTTCATATTCAATTTGCTTTGATTATAAGTAGATGTTAAATAAAAATTGTTACAAGAAAATAACTTTAGTACTTTTGTAGTTCAAATTATTTAGATTTAAATTTTCATAAGACTTTTACATCTATATAGAAAATAAATTATTATGTCTGTAGCAAAAAGCGATTATAAAAGAGTTACCACCAAGTCATTAATTGATATGAAAGCCAAAGGGGAAAAAATATCAATGTTAACGGCTTACGATTATACTATGGCTAAAATTGTTGATACAGCAGGTGTTGACGTAATTTTAGTGGGCGATTCTGCGAGTAATGTAATGGCCGGACATGAAACTACTTTGCCTATAACATTAGACCAAATGATTTATCATGCCTCTTCAGTGGTGCGTGCAGCAGAAAGAGCTTTGGTAGTGGTAGATTTACCATTTGGTAGTTACCAATCGGATTCTAAAGAAGCGCTTCGATCGGCTATTCGAGTGATGAAAGAAAGTGGGGGACATGCCGTTAAATTAGAAGGCGGAAAAGAAATTAAAGAATCAATCAAGAAAATTCTTCAAGCTGGTATTCCTGTTATGGGACATTTAGGATTAACGCCGCAATCGATTTATAAATTTGGTACTTATACCGTTCGAGCAAAAGAAGAGGCTGAAGCCGAAAAATTAATTGAAGACGCTCAATTATTAGAAAAATTGGGTTGTTTTGCTTTGGTTTTAGAAAAAATTCCGGCAAAATTAGCACAACGAGTGGCCGAAAGTATTTCAATTCCTGTTATAGGTATTGGAGCAGGTGGTGGTGTTGATGGACAAGTATTGGTTTTGCATGATATGGTAGGTATGACACACGAGTTTAGTCCACGTTTTTTGCGTCGTTACATGAATTTATTTGAAGATATGACAAAGGCAATCGGACAATATGCTGCAGATGTTAAATCGAAAGATTTTCCAAATGCAAACGAACAATATTAATTGGATATAATAGATTTTTAGACTGATTAGATTTTATATAGTAAATATAATTTTTAAGAAATAAATGCATAAATTTAAAGAACTTGAAATTTGGAAAAAAAGTAGGTTGTATTGTTCTAAAATATATTCAGAAACAGCAATTTTTCCACTAGAAGAAAAATTTGGTTTGACAAATCAGTTAAGACGTGCGTCGGTTTCAATTGCATCAAATATAGCAGAAGGGTCTTCAAGAAGTTCAAATAAAGATTTTTCAAGATTTTTAGAAATTGCAATTGGTTCTGCATATGAAGTTGAAACACAATTGTTAATTTCCAATGATTTAGGATTTTTAAATGAAGATAAAGTTGTCGAATTAACGAATGAATTGAATGAAATAATAAAAATGATTTCACGATTTCGTTCTACATTAAAATTAAATGATGTTTAATGTATAATAAATCTAAACATCTAAATTGTCTAAATAATCTAAATGAAATTAGTTTCAAATAAAGATAATCTTCAAGTTTTATTTGAGGATAATCATATTATAGTTATTAATAAACGCGTGGGCGATCTTGTACAAGGTGATAAAACAGGTGATGTTCCCTTATCGGATATTGTAAAAGCGTATATCAAAGAGAAGTACAACAAACCTGGTGCTGTTTTTTTAGGCGTTATACATCGTTTAGACCGACCTACAACAGGTATTGTAGTTTTCGCCAAAACGTCAAAAGCATTAACACGTTTAAACGAAACTTTTAAAAATAGAGAAACACAAAAAACCTATTGGGCCATTGTTAAAAATCAACCCCCACAAACGGAGGATATATTAATTCATTACATCAAAAGAAATCCCAAAAATAATACTTCAAAAGCGCACGTAAATGAAGTGCCAGAGAGTAAAAAAGCAAGCTTAGCATACAAGATTATCAAGAAATTAGATAATTATTATGCCTTAGAAGTAGATTTACATACCGGGAGACATCATCAAATTAGAGCGCAATTAGCAGCAATAGGTTGTCCAATTAAAGGAGATTTAAAATATGGGTTTGATAGAAGCAACGCGGACGGGGGAATCCATCTTCATGCTCGAAAACTAAATCTTATTCATCCAGTTACCAAAGAAAACTTAGAATTTATTGCGCCAACTCCAGAGGAAACAATTTGGAAATTAGTGTAAATTTTAGTAAAATATTGTGACGAGTAAACTAATTTAATTTTGTATTTTTGACCACAAAAAAATTGATATGGCAACAGTAACATTAGGAGGAAATCCAACGCATACAAATGGTGAATTACCAACAATTGGTTCTAAAGCACCTGAATTTAAATTAGTTGATGCTAATTTAGGAGAAATTACTTTAGGTAGTTTCGCTGGACAAAATGTAATTTTAAATATTTTTCCAAGTGTTGATACAGCTACTTGTGCAACATCTGTAAGAACATTTAATAAATTAGCTTCTGAACTACCTAATACTAAAGTATTATGTATTTCAAGAGATTTGCCTTTTGCTCAAAAACGTTTTTGTGGAGCTGAAGGTATTGAAAATGTTATTAATTTATCTGATTTCAGAGATGCTTCATTCGCTAAAGATTATGGTGTTTTGTTAACAGATGGTGCTTTAAATGGATTACATGCTAGAGCTATTGTAGTGGTGGATGCTAATGGAGTTGTAAAACATACTGAGTTAGTTTCTGAAATTGCTAATGAACCAAATTATGATAATGCTTTACAAGCACTATAATTTTTAAAATGAAACAAGAAAACGGATTCGTTTCTGGAAGAATAAAAAGTGTAAAATTTGCTGTTTTAGGAGCTTATAAATTAATAACAACCGAACATAGTGTAATGGTGCAGTCTTCTTTGGCTGTATTAATGACAATTGCAGGTTTTTATTTTAAAATTTCAAGAGAAGAATGGATGATGCAAATCCTTGTATTTGGCTTAGTTCTTGCTATTGAAGGATTGAATACTGCTGTTGAAAAAATTGCAGATTTTATACATCCAGATTATCATGAAAAAATAGGATTTATAAAAGATATTGCTGCAGGAGCGGTAATGTTTGCTGCAATGAGTGCAATCGCTGTAGGAACATTAATATATTTACCAAGAATATTATAATTTCTAATTGTTTTGAATGGCTAAAAAAGAAACTCAAAATACCTCTGAAACCAAAGCAGGTCAGTCAATATTAAAAACTTCAAGGGCACAAAAATTTGTCTTTGGGGTCTTTTTAATTTTAGTAGCTGTTGTTTTATTGTTATCTTTTATCTCCTATTATATTTCTGGCTCAAATGATCAAAGTCAAGTTAGTGAATTAGCCAATAGAACTGTAGAAGTAGAAAATTGGTTAGGTAAAGCAGGAGCATGGTTAGCTGACTTATTCTTGTATAAAGGTTTTGGTATTGCCTCTTTTTTTATTGTAAAAATCATTGCTGTGGTAGGAGCCTACTTAATTGTAGATTTACCATTGTCAAAATTAAAGAAAACAATTTTTTGGGATTTATTTTTAACCGTAAATTGTGCAATATTTTTTGGACTAATATGGAATATTATTCCACATTTATCTGGAATTGTAGGCTATGAAATTCATAATTTTATTGCTGATTATACAGGTACCATAGGAACTATTTTACTATTGATTTTTAATTTGACTATTTTCTTAATTTTCAAAATTAAAATGTCGCCTGACAAGGTGAAAGATTATTTGGAGAAAAAAAATCAGCCAACCGAAGAAGAAGTTATTCTAAATGAAATAAATAACGAAGCAGCAATTGTTGAAGAGCCCGTTGAAGACAATGAGAATGTTCCAATTGCAAACCCAATAAATACTACAAACCCAATACTAGTTGAAGCGGAGGAAGATGACGATTCATGGCAGGATATGAAAGTTATTCAGCGTCCTGAAACAACTTCATTTGAAATTAATAAAGAAGAATTAAAACCTACCATTCAACACGCATCTGAAATTCATATTCCAAAAGAACTTCCGCTTGACCCTGTTGTGAAGCAACCGCAAATAATTGAAACCGAAGACTCTTCATTTGTTATCGAAAAGCCAGAAGAAGAGGATATTGTGGAAGAAAGTTTAGCTCAAAAGTTAGTGCAAGATTTTGGAGAGTTTGATCCAACGCTTGAATTATCCAATTATAAATTTCCGTCTATTGAATTGTTAAAGGAATATAGCGGAAGTGGTATTACTATTAATCAAAACGAATTAGAAGAAAATAAAAATAGAATTGTAGATACTTTACGTAATTACAAAATCGATATTGCTCAAATTAAAGCTACGGTAGGACCAACAGTTACATTATATGAAATTGTACCGGAAGCTGGAATTCGAATTTCAAAAATTAAAAGTTTAGAAGATGATATTGCCTTATCATTGGCTGCTTTAGGAATACGTATTATTGCACCAATTCCTGGGAAAGGAACAATTGGTATTGAAGTGCCTAATGCTTCGCCTTCAATGGTGTCTATGAAAGGTGTTATTGCATCACCTAAATTCCAACAAGCCGAAATGGAATTACCTATAGCATTAGGAAAAACCATTTCTAACGAAACATTTGTAGTCGATTTAGCTAAAATGCCACACTTATTGATGGCTGGAGCTACAGGTCAAGGAAAATCTGTAGGCTTAAATGCTGTTTTGACTTCTATTTTATACAAAAAACATCCGGCTGAAGTTAAATTTGTCTTGGTTGATCCTAAGAAAGTAGAATTGACTTTATTCAATAAAATTGAACGACATTATTTAGCTAAATTACCTGATTCTTCTGATGCAATTATTACAGATAATGCTAAGGTTATCAATACATTAAATTCACTATGTGTGGAAATGGATAATCGTTACAATTTATTAAAAGATGCTTCGGTAAGAAATATTAAAGAATACAACGAGAAATTTAAAAATAGAAGATTAAATCCAGAAAACGGCCATCGATTTTTACCTTATATTGTTTTGGTTGTGGATGAATTTGCCGATTTAATTATGACGGCAGGTAAAGAAGTTGAAACTCCTATTGCGCGTTTGGCTCAATTAGCTCGTGCTATTGGAATTCACTTAATTATTGCCACACAACGACCGTCTGTAAATGTAATTACGGGTATTATTAAGGCAAACTTCCCAGCAAGAATTGCCTTCCGTGTAACATCAAAAATAGATTCAAGAACTATTTTAGATAGTCAAGGTGCCGACCAATTAATTGGACGTGGTGATTTGTTATATACACAAGGAAACGATTTAACACGTGTACAGTGTGCTTTTGTTGATACACCTGAAGTTGAAAAGATATGTGAATTTATTGGTTCTCAAAAAGCCTATCCAAATGCTTATTTATTACCTGAATATGTTGGGGAAGAAGGAAATGGTGTTAATCTGGATATTGATATTGCCGATCGAGATGCTTTGTTTAGAGATGCAGCTGAAGTAGTGGTTACAGCTCAACAAGGATCTGCTTCTTTAATTCAAAGAAAATTAAAATTAGGTTACAATAGAGCAGGACGTTTAATTGATCAGTTAGAAGCAGCTGGAATTGTAGGTCCTTTTGAAGGAAGTAAAGCAAGAGCTGTTTTAATTCCTGATTTAGTTTCTTTGGAACAATTTTTGAATAACGAACAAAATAATTTATAATAGAAAAATGAAAAATTTTTTAAAGATTACCGCTTTATTGTTGTTATTTGTAGTAAGTACACAAGCACAGGAAAAAAATAAAGCAAAAGCATTATTAGATCAAGTAGTAGCAAAAACAAAATCATATAAGAATATTGTTATTGACTTTAAATATTCGATTTATAACGCTAAAGAAAAAATTAATCAAGAGAGCAAAGGTAATGTTGCTATGGAAGGAAACAAATATGTGTTAAATTTCATGGGAATGACAAAACTATTTGACGGAAAAAAAGTATATACGATTGTTCCAGAAGATGAAGAAATTACAATTTCTAATTATGATGAAGCCGATGCTAACTCGGTTTCTCCTAACAAGATATTTTCTTTTTTTCAAAAAGGATTTAGTTATACTATGGATATAAAGCAAAAAGTAGCTGGAAAAAACATTCAATATGTTAAATTAACGCCTACTAATGGTAAAGATCAACGTAAAGAAATTTTAATAGGTATCGATACCAAAACAAAGCATATCTACAATTTAATTGAAGTTGGAAAAAATGGTACAAAGACTACATTAACCGTAGCATCTTTTAAATTTAATCAAGCATTATCTAAAACACATTTCACATTTGATAAAGCAAAATATCCTAAGTATTATATCAACAAAGCCGATTAATTACTGTGAAGATAATTGACAAATATTTATTAAAATCATTTTTGATTACGTTTGCTTCTGTATTCGTAATCCTTTTTTTTATATTCGTATTACAAAGTATTTGGCTTTTCATTGCTGAATTAGCAGGTAAGGATTTAGATTTTATTACAATATCTAAATTTATTTTGTATTTCATGCCTACTATGGTTCCATTAGTATTGCCTTTGTCTATTTTATTGGCATCAATTATGACTTTTGGTAGTATGGCTGAAAACTATGAATTTGCTGCCATGAAATCGGGTGGAATTTCATTAAAAAGAGCCATGAAAGTTCTGGTGTATTGTACTTTGGTTATGAGTTTAATTGGTTTTTTATTCTCAAACAACATTATACCTGAAGCACAATATCGTTTTATCAATCTTCGTAAATCTATTTTACAAACAAAACCTGCAATGGCAATTGGTGAAGGCCAGTTCAATAAAATAGGTTCTGCATTCAACATTAAAGTTGAAAAAAAATCTGGTGAAAATGGAGAGTTTTTAGAAGGTGTTACCATGCATATTAAAAAAAATGAATACGCTCCTGTTTCAACTGTTATTAGAGCAAAAAAAGGCGTATTGAAAAGTGACGATACTACCAATCTATTGCAATTAGATTTATTGGATGGTTATTATTATGAAGATGTGCAAACTCAAAAGCTAGAAGATAAACAGAAAATGCCTTTTGCTAAAAGCAGTTTTAAAAAATATACAATTAATATTGATTTAGCTAAATTAAATAATGCAGGTTCTGACAATGCAGAGATTATTAATGCACACAACATGTTGACCATGTCGGAGCTTAATATTATGCTTGATTCCATGGAAAAAAGTTTTAAAAAAGATGTTATTTCATATAGCGAAAATTTAGACTCTAAATCCAATCCTTTTTCCGATCAGCCTGTTAATAATCAATTAAATAAGATAAAGACAGTTGTAAATAAAACACAAGATAATAATTTACTTGACTTATTTTCTGCAGATCGAAAACCAATAATTAAGGACATTGCTATGAGTCAGGTAAATAACGCAATTTTTACTTTAGATGGCTACTCGTTTGATTTACAAACAAAAAGAAATTTTATTAATGATTATTGGATTTCCTTTTATGATAAAATCATTGTTGCTTATGCGTGTTTATTAATGTTTTTTATAGGGGCTCCATTAGGCGCAATTATTAGAAAAGGAGGATTAGGTTTACCAATTGTTTTTGCAATATTAATTTTTATTACGTTTAACTTTGCTAATACTTTTGGAAAAAAACTAGCGGGTCAAGACGGAATTCATCCTTTTTTAGGAGTGGCTGCTGGCTCACTGATTTTAACCCCTTTAGCTATTTTCTTAACCAAAAGAGCCACTAACGACCAAAACGTTACTATTAATTTAGATTGGTTATTTGAACCAATTAAAAATTTGTTTGTAAAATCAAGCCTAGACAATCTAAAAGCAAACTATGCAATTGCATCACTAGATGCCATGAGTATTAATACAGATGATATAGATTACAAAGACTTACTTCAAAAAGAGACCAATGTTTTAATAGAAATTGTGAAAAATGCTTTGCAATTTGGATATCCAGAATTATATAGAAAAAAGGCTTTAAAAATTCTTGAAACCAGAGGAATTACTCAAGATGAATTGTTGTTAGAAAATAATTTAATTGATCTAGAATACATTGAAATTTATTATCAAACGCAAGAATATAAAAGAACTTCCAAAGTAGCCTTGTTGTTATTTATACTAACTTTTATATTCGCAGTTTTAGTTAAAGTTAAAATATTCTTTGGTTTATTGGCAGGTATTTTATTGATAATGACGTATTTGTTTATTTATAAATCTACAGAGCATGCCTCTGAAATTGAAAGAATAAACAATAAAAATACATTTATTAATAAGGTATTGACTTTAGTAGGAGGTTTTCCTTTTTACATATTCTTTTACTTTTATAACCAATCAAAGATTAAAGAAATTTTAGCAGAATACAAAAAATAAACATAACCCAAACACACAACATTCCATTATGAGTACAACAATACAACTCAATACTATAGAAGAAGCAATTGAAGATATACGTCAAGGAAAAGTTATTATAGTAGTTGATGATGAAGATAGGGAGAATGAAGGCGATTTCTTAGCAGCAGCAGATAAAGTAACCCCAGAGATGATTAATTTCATGGCTACTCATGGAAAAGGATTAATTTGTGCTCCTTTAACCGAATCGCGATGTAAAGAATTAGAACTCTACGCCATGGTTTCTAACAATACCGATAATATGGAAACAGCTTTTACAGTTTCAGTTGATTTGAAAGGTAATGGCGTTACTACTGGTATTTCTGCCTCAGATCGTTCTAAAACTATTGAAGCCTTAGTTAATCCAGAAACAAAACCCTATGAATTAGGGCGCCCTGGACATATTTTTCCTTTAATTGCTAAACAAGGTGGTGTATTAAGAAGAACCGGACATACAGAAGCAGCTATAGATTTTGCTCGTTTGGCAGGATTTTCACCAGCGGGAGTAATTTGTGAAATCATGAATGATGACGGAACAATGGCACGCTTACCACAATTAGTAGAAGTTGCAAAAAGATTTGATTTGAAATTAGTTTCTATTGAAGATTTGGTGCGTTACCGTATGCAACACGATAGTTTAATCAAAAAGAAAGAAGATTTCGAAATAAAAACAAAATTTGGTACATTTAGATTACGTGCTTATTTGCAGGTTACTAATAAAAAAGTACATATCGCTTTAACTAAAGGAAGTTGGAAAAAAGGAGAGGAGATTTTAACCCGAATCAATTCTACTCAAATTACAAATGATATTTTAGGTAATTTAACTTCAAAAGAAGATAAACATTTAGAAAATATATTTGAAAAAATAAACGAATACGATAAAGCAGCTATCTTGTTTATTAATCAAGAATTACAATCTACCGATTTATTAGACCGTATTTCTGAATTAAGAAAATTACAAGAAGAAGGCGTTTTTGAAGCACCAAAAATTAAAATTGATACCAAAGACTTTGGAATTGGAGCTCAAATCTTACATGATATTGATATTACACGTATTAAGTTAATGACAAATTCGTTTCAAAGTAAACGTGTAGGAATGATAGGTTATGGCCTAGAAATTACAGATTATATTAGTTTTTAATTTATAAATAAAATATAAGAGTTGGATTATCAACGAATTAAAAAATAATCAAAAAAAAGTTATTTAATTCGTTTGGAGATTATAAAAAAGGGGCTATATTTGCACCCGTAATAATCGAAACGGATTATAGGAGAAATGGCAGAGTGGTCGAATGCGGCAGTCTTGAAAACTGTTGACTGTAACAGGTCCGGGGGTTCGAATCCCTCTTTCTCCGCTGAAAAAAATCCTAAATGGTGTCAAAACCCCGGAAATCCTATGATTTTCGGGGTTTTTTGCTTTTGTCAATATATCAAATTATTCATTGAATCTTATCGCTAAAGGGACTAAATCGAGACCCTAGAAAAAACTAGAAATCTAGGGTCTCGCTAAAATCCTTTAACCCTTGCAAACACAGGGTTCAACGATGAATTAAATAGCTAGTTCACTCATTAAACATCTTGTTTGGCTTGGATTGAGAATTTAAATTGATAAATAATTAATCAGTCAATAAAATGAAAGCGAAAGTAAACCTGCATTTCTATGCAAAATCAACTAAAGCTAATTCCAAAGGGCAATTTCCAATTTATGTTCGCCTTACTGTAAATGGAATTAGAACAGAATACAGTACTAAAAAGTTCATAGAACCTAACCGATGGTTATCGGAAGTGGGTAAAATGAAGGGCACTACAGAAGAAGCCCGTTCAATAAATAGTTATCTTGATTTAATAAAATCGAAAGTATTAGATATTCAAATGGAATTAATTCATAAGAATCAAGAATTGAGTATTGATAACTTTAAAGAATTGCTTTTTGGCTCTGATGAAAAGCAGCGCATGCTCGTTCCTATCTTCCAAGACCACAACAATAAGATAAAAGAATTAGTGGGAAAAGAATATGCTCACGGAACGTTAGAACGTTATACCACTTCCCTAAAGCATACAATTGAATTCTTGGAATGGAAATACAATGTCTCAGATATTGAGATTTCTAAAATAAACCATGCTTTTATTACCGATTACGAATTCTATTTAAGAAGCGTTAGAAACTGCTCTAATAATACGGCTGTTAAATACATCAAGAACTTCAGTAAAATAATCAAAATTTGTTTGGCTAATGATTGGCTTGAGAAGAACCCATTTGCAAACTACAAAGCAAAAGTTAAAGAGGTTGAACGTGTTTATTTAACTGAAGAAGAAGTCCAGAATATAATTGAAAAAGATTTAAAGAATCATAGACTTTCACATGTTCGTGATATATTTCTTTTTAGCTGTTTTACAGGACTGGCGTACATTGATGTCAAAAACTTGACAAAATCACACATAAGCATCGGAATTGATGGTGAGAAATGGATTTTCACCCATCGTCAAAAAACTGAAAGTGCTTCAAAGATTCCAATACTACCAGTTACACAAATGATAATTGATAAATATGAAAATCATCCTCAATGCGTCGGAGAAAATAAACTGCTCCCAATTCTGTCAAATCAAAAAATGAATGCTTATTTAAAAGAAATTGCAGGAGTTTGTAAAATAGACAAAGAGCTAACATTTCATATTGCCCGACATACTTTTGCAACTACAGTAACACTTACTAATGGAGTTCCAATTGAAAGTGTGAGTAAAATGTTAGGTCATAAAAATTTGAGAACGACTCAACACTATGCAAAAGTATTGGATAGAAAAGTAAGTGAGGATATGCAGATTTTAAGGAATAAATTTAGCAATTATTTAAATTCAAAAAATGATTCAAGTGCTACAGGCACTTAATATTTTAAATTTAAATCACATAAAAGCTAACTTGATTGTGTTTAATAGTTGCTTAATTCAATAGCGATTTAGAAAAATAAAATGTCAGGAATTCAAAATGTTTTCGTCTATATTAGATAAAAATGTAATTATGCGACATTTCTTCCTTATTCTTTTACTTTTTTCTACCATAATTTATGGCCAGAATTCTATTCCTGAAGTATTAAAAAAATACAATTCAGAGCGTGTTTCGTATATAAATGTTAAACAAGCCTCGATTAAGTCACCTGTAGTCTTTTTAGATGCAAGAGAATTGATTGAGTATAATACGAGCCATATTAAGGGAGCTATACATGTAGGCTATAACAAGTTCAATCAAAAATTAGTTTTAGAAAAAATAAAAGATAAGAATACAACAATTATAGTTTATTGTTCTATTGGAGTAAGAAGTGAAAAAATTGGAGAAAAATTATTGAAGTTAGGTTATTCTAATGTTTTTAATCTTTATGGAGGCATTTTTGAATGGAAAAATAATGGTTATAAAGTATTTAATCATTTAGAGCAAGAAACAGAATATATACATACGTATAGTAAAGAATGGAGTAAATATCTAAAAAAAGGAATTCAAACTTATTAATATATAGCATCATGGAAAAAACATACTACGATCCATCAGATTTGAAAAAATTTGGAAAAATATCAGAATGGAATGAGGAATTAGGTTCAAAATTCTTCGAATACTATGGAAAAGTTTTTGAAGAAGGGAATTTAACAGCAAGAGAAAAATCATTAATCGCATTGGCAGTTGCTCATACTGTTCAATGTCCTTATTGTATAGATGCTTATACGGGCGATGGCTTAAAAAGAGGTATAACTAAAGAAGAAATGATGGAAGCTTTGCATGTAGCTGCTGCTATTAGAGGTGGAGCATCTTTAGTTCATGGTGTGCAAATGATGAACAAATATGACAAATTATCAATGTAATTTAATTAGAGCGAATGTTAGCAAAATCATTACAAGCAAAAAAAAGTGAGCTTTCAAAAACGGAAAAACAATTAGAAATTTTATCTAATGGTTTTTTTAAAGACGGATCTTTACCCACTTTTGCCAATAAACTTAAAGGAATAAATCAATTTCCTTTACGCCCGAAGAAGATTGAAATTTTACAAATTAATGTTGGGTACATGTGCAATCAAGTTTGTGCACATTGTCATGTAGATGCTGGCCCTGATAGAAAAGAAATCATGACAGTTGACACCATGGAGCACATTTTAAATGTTCTTAAAACAACCTCTGTACATACTTTAGATTTAACTGGTGGTGCTCCTGAAATGAATCCAAATTTTCGATGGTTTGTTGAAGAAGCTTCTAAATTAGGCGTAAAAGATTTTATAGTACGTTCTAACCTAACAATTATTTTAGCGAATAAAAAATACCATGACTTACCTGATTTTTTCGCTAAACATAATATTCATGTCATTTCTTCCTTACCCTTTTACAAGAGGGAAAAAACGGATAAGCAAAGAGGTGATGGAGTTTTTGATAAATCAATAAAAGCATTACAAATGCTTAATGATGTTGGTTATGGAAAAGAAGGAAGTCCACTTAAATTAGATTTAGTATATAATCCTTCCGGAGCATTTCTTCCTACTGATCAAATGGCTTTAGAAAAAGATTTCAAAAAAGCATTAAAGGAAGATTTTGATATTGATTTCAATAATTTATTTGCCATTACTAATATTCCAATTAGTAGATTTTTAGATTATTTAATTGCTTCAGATAATTACGAAGATTATATGTATGCTTTAGTAGAAGCATTTAATCCAAAAGCAGTTGCAAATGTAATGTGTACCAACACGATTTCTGTTAGTTGGGATGGTTATCTGTATGACTGCGATTTTAATCAAATGTTAGGTCTAAAAGTAGCTTCAAAAGAAAAACATATTTCAGAATATAATGAAGAATCTTTAAATGATCGAGACATTGTAATTTCTCAGCATTGTTATGGATGTACTGCTGGAGCAGGAAGTAGTTGTCAAGGTACGGTAGCTTAATTATGGAAAAGAAATTAGTTTTAGTTTTTACTAGAAATCCTGAATTAGGAAAAGTAAAAACCCGATTAGCAGTAACAATTGGAAAAAAAAATGCTCTTAAAGTTTATGTTCATTTGTTAGCTCATACTAAACAATGTATCGCTCAAGTAAATGCTTTTAAGCGTGTATTGTATTCCAATGATATTGTTTTAAATGATATTTGGGACACTGCTACTTTTGAAAAAGATATTCAACAAGGAACCGATTTAGGATTGAGAATGAAAAATGCTTTTGAAAAAGGATTTAAAAATGGTTTCGATAAAATTGTTATTGTAGGTTCTGATTTGCCAACTCTTGAATCAAAAGATATTGAAGATGCTTTTAAACTATTAGATGAAAATGAAGTTGTTATCGGCCCTGCTGAAGATGGAGGCTATTATCTATTAGGCTTGAAAACAATTCCAAATGGGATATTCGAAAATAAAAATTGGGGAACTAACACGGTTTTATCAGATACATTAACCAATTTATCGAATATCAATACAGCATTTTTAAGAATGCAAAACGATATCGACACCATCGACGACATTAAAAATATTCCAGAATTTCAAAAATATCTATAGAAATGAATATAAAAACAATAGAAATAACTACAAGTTTTCTTAAAGAGAAAGGTTTTGTTAATCCTGAAATTGGTATTGTATTAGGAACAGGACTTGGACAATTAGTAAATCATTTGACCATTGAATGCGAAATAAATTATGCTGATATTCCAAATTTTCCTTTGTCAACTGTAGAGTTTCACTCAGGGAAATTACTTTTTGGAACTCTAGAAGGTAAAAAAGTTATTTTAATGCAAGGACGATTTCACTTGTATGAAGGGTATAGTTTGCAAGAAATAACTTTTCCTATACGAATATTGAGTGCTTTAGGTATAAAAAAACTGCTAATTTCAAATGCAGCAGGAGCTATTAATTTGAATTACAAAAAAGGCGATTTGATGTTGCTTGATGATCATATTAATTTGCAAGGAGGTTCACCATTGGCATTTGCTAATGTTTCTGATTTTGGGGAACGATTTACCGATATGTGTGCGCCCTATGATGAAGATATGAATACCAAAATTACAGCAATAGCAAAACAGAATGCTATTGTGCTTCGCAAAGGGGTTTATGCTGCTGTTGTAGGTCCACAATTGGAAACAAGAGCAGAATATCGCTATTTAAAAATTATTGGCGCAGATGCTGTTGGTATGAGTACAGTTCCTGAAGTAATCGTTGCAAATCATTTACAACTGCCTGTTTTGGCCGTTTCAGTTTTAACTGATGAATGTAATCCTGATGATTTAAAACCAGTAAACATTCCTGAAATTATAGCCATTGCTGGAGAAGCAGAACCTAAAATGATTACACTATTTAAAGCATTAATTAAAAATATTTAAAATTTTACTACTATGAGTTATTTAAACGCAACAAACGATTTATATAAAAATGCCGCATTAACACCCGATGTTGGTTTATGTTGTACAACAACACCTATCTGGAAATTTCCTGGTTTAGAAATTCCAAAAATTATGCAAGAAATGAATTATGGTTGTGGTAGTACTATTTCGGCACAAGATTTAATTAATAATCCAAAGATTTTATATGTAGGTGTTGGCGGTGGAATGGAATTGTTACAATTCTCATATTTTTCTAGACAAAAAGCAGGAGTTATTGGTGTAGATGTTGTAGATGAGATGTTAGAAGCTTCTAGAAAGAACTTCCTTATTGCTGAACAAGAGAACGAATGGTTTAAAAGTGAATTTGTTGAGTTAAGAAAAGGCGATGCATTGAATTTACCTATTGAAAATGAAAGTATTGATGTTGCTGCACAAAACTGTCTTTTTAATATTTTTAAAGCCGAAGATTTAAAAAAAGCATTGCAGGAAATGTATCGAGTTTTAAAGCCTCACGGACGTTTAGTTATGAGTGATCCTACATGCGAACAAGAAATGAACGAAACTTTAAGAAACGATGATCATTTACGAGCATTATGTTTAAGTGGTAGTATTCCTATTGCTGATTATATTAAAGCTTTAACGGATGTTGGGTTTGGTACTATTGAGATAAGAGGTAGAAGACCTTATAGAATTTTAGATACAGAAAATTACCCAACAGATGAATTAATTTATATTGAAAGTATAGAGGTTTGTGCGATAAAAGACCCTATGCCAGCAGATGGTCCATGCGTTTTTACTGGTAAAGCTGCAATTTATTTTGGTAAGGAAGATTATTTTGATGATGATAAAGGTCATGTCTTGATGAAAAATCAACCATTAGCAATTTGCGATAAAACAGCAACTGCAATAGCATCATTAAATAGAAGTGATATTTTCATTAGTGAAAGTACCTATCATTATAACGGAGGAGGATGTTGTTAATTCATGAATATGACAAATTTAATTTTAATTTTAGCAGTAGTTTTTTTATCATTTAATAATGGTGCTAATGACATTTTTAAAGGTGTAGCAACTCTTTATAGCAGTAAAACTATATCATATAAAAGTGCACTTGTTTGGGCTGTTTTAACTACAATTTCAGGTTCTATTTGTTCTATTTTTTTAGTTAAAAGTCTTTTGAAAAATTTTTCAGGTAAAGGATTAGTCCCTGATGAACTATTATTAAATCCCATATTTGCAATTTCAGTAGTTATTGGTGCTGCATTGACAATTTTTTTTGCAACTAAAATCGGAATGCCTGTATCTACTACACATGCATTGGTTGGAAGTTTGTTTGGAGTTGGAATATTGTCTGTTGGACTAGGATTTAATTTTCAGAAACTTGCGGATGCCTTTGTAGTTCCATTATTAGCAAGCCCTCTTTTAGCTTCAATTTTTGCTGTGTTTTTTTATTATTCATTTTCTTCAATTAGGAAAAAACTTGGAATCACAAAACAATCTTGCATTTGCTTGATTGAGGATTATAACGCCAAAGTAACTCATAATGATTTTGTATCTGAAATTAAAATTGAAAATGAACTAATTGTATCATCTTGTGATTCAACTTCAGAAATATATTCTAAAAGTATTTTTGGTATTTCAAGTCAAAAAATTGTTGATTTTTTTCATTTTATTAGTGCAGGTGCAGTTGGATTTGCTAGAGGATTAAATGATACACCAAAAATCGCTGGAATATTATTATTAATTACTTCTGTTAATTCAAGTTATTTCCTTTATGTTGTAGCCATTGCAATGGCTGTCGGAGGAATTCTAAATGCAAGAAAGGTTGCAAATACCATGAGTAATAAAATTACAACAATGAATACAGGACAAGGATTTACTGCAAATTTAGTTACAAGTATATTAGTTACTACGGCAAGTTTTAATAATTTACCTGTTTCTACTACTCATGTTTCTGTAGGTTCTATTTTTGGAATTGGATTAGTAAATAAATCAGCAGATTTCAAAATGATATTAAGAATAGTTTTGTCTTGGATACTAACATTACCAATAGCTGCAATTATAAGTGCAATTATTTTTTTCGTTCTTAAATAAATGCTATGAAAGATCAGTATATAGAACTTATAATAAACTCTTATAGTGGATATTTTAACTACTTGATAAATGAAATTCTTTATTGGAAATGGGACAACTATTTCTATGGTTTACTATTTATATCAGTAGTAGTTTGGCTATTAGAAATTGCCTTTTCTTGGCGAAAAAATCAACCCATATTTAGAAAAGATTTTTGGTTGGATTTGTTTTATATGTTTTTCAATTTCTTCCTATTGAATTTGCTTTTACTCATTGCTTTATCCAACGTAACCGAAGCATTATTTAATGACTTTTTAAACCTTTTTGGTTTTCAGATAAATTCAATTCAATTTTTTTCTTTATCAGAATTACCAAAGCCTTTTGGATTAATAATATTCTTTATTTTAAGTGATTTTGTGCAATGGAATACACACCGATTATTGCATCGCGTTCCGTTTTTGTGGCAAATTCACAAAACGCATCATTCGCCTAAGCAAATGGGTTTTGCCACTCAATTTCGATACAATTGGTTAGAAGCGGTGGTGTACAAATCAATACAATATATTCCATTAATATTAATTGGTGGTTTTGCTCTTGAAGATGTATTTGTTGTGCATTTTATTGCTATAGCCATTGGTCATTTGAATCATGCTAATATTGGTTGGGATTACAGTTTTTTAAAATATATTTTCAATAACCCAAAAATGCATATTTGGCATCATAGTAAAGCTTTACCTTCTAAATATGGGGCTAACTTCGGAATTTCATTGAGTATTTGGGATTATTTATTCAAAACCAATCATGTACCAAGAGATGGAAGAGATATAGAATTAGGTTTTTCAGACGAAGATGAATTTCCTCAAGATTTTTTGGAACAAGAACTTTATCCTTTTAAAAAATAGTTTGTCAGGAATTCATAAATGTTTCGACAATTCTAAAAATTAAATAAAATAGAAATGAGAAAAATATTTTTTATAATAGCCTTATTCCCTCTTTTGTCGTGTGCAAAGTCAAATGAAAATAGTATTCCTGAAATGGCTTATGCGGTAGAAAATCAAAATTCAACGAAAGCATTAGATCATCAAAAGTGGAACACATTATTGCAAAAATATGTTACAGACAAGGGGAATGTAGATTACAAAGGATTTAAGAAAGATGCAAAAGCATTACAAGTTTATTTAGATGAATTAACCACAAATGCACCTCAAAAATCATGGTCTCGTAATGCGATTTTAGCTTATTGGATAAACACATATAATGCGTTTACAGTAAAACTTATTTTAGATAATTATCCTGTAAAAAGTATAAAAGATATTAAAGATCCTTGGGGTAAAAAAAATTTTACAATAGGAACAAAAAAGTATAGCTTAGAAGAAATAGAGCACGAAATATTAAGAAAAATGAATGAACCAAGAATTCATTTTGCCATAAACTGTGCTTCTTTTTCTTGTCCAAACTTATCCAATCAAGCTTATACAGAAGCTAAATTAGAAATTCAATTAGAGGCTGGAGCAAAAGCATTTGTAAATGATAAAACTAAAAACACAATTTCTGCTAATACCGTAGAAATATCAAAAATATTTGATTGGTTTTCAGGAGATTTTAAAACAAATGGAACTATAATAGATTTTTTAAATAAGTATAGTTCCATAAAAATCAATAAAAGTGCAAAAGTAAAATACAAAGAATATAACTGGAGTTTAAATGATTAAAGTTTCTATAATAATTCCAATTCTTAATGAAGTCGATGCAATACATCGACTTTTGTTGCATATAGAAAAAACTATTTCTAAAGATAATTCATATGAAGTAATTGTTGTTGATGGTGGAAGTTCTGATGGCTCACAAGAATTAATTCAAGACTTCCAAGACGTAATTTTAATAGAGGCTCAAAAAGGAAGAGCAAAACAAATGAATGCCGGAGCAAAAATTGCAAAAGGAACAATTCTATATTTTTTACATTGTGATAGTTTTCCACCTAAAGATTTTGATTTAGAAATAATAAAACATGTTGATAAAGGTAATTTAGCAGGTTGCTTTCGTATGAAATTTGATTACAAACATCCAGTACTTTTAGTATCGCAGTGGTTTACAAGATTTAATCATATTTCTTGTCGTGGTGGGGATCAATCTTTATTTGTTACTAAGTATTTATTTGATAAAATTGATGGTTTTAATGAAAGCTATATTATTTATGAAGACAATGAAATTATCAAGCGACTCTATCAAGAAAAACAATTTGTTGTTATCCCTAAATATCTTATAACTTCAGCAAGAAGGTATCGTATTAATGGTGCTTGGAAGTTACAATACCATTTTACAATTATTCATTTAAAACGAAAGTTAGGGCATTCCGTAAAAAGTTTATTGAACTATTACAGTAAAAACGTAAAGTAAATTGTCAGGAATTTCATTTTATTTCGTCTAAACACTAAACAGATTAACTTATGGAACATATTGTTATAATAGGAAATGGAGTTTCGGGAGTTACTTTGGCTCGTCATATTCGAAAAAAATCCAATCATAAAATCACTATTATTTCTGAAGAGTCTAAATATTTCTTTTCAAGAACGGCTTTAATGTATGTTTTTATGGGGCATATGAAATTTGAGCATATACAGCCTTATGAAGATAATTTTTGGGAAAAGAATAAGATTGATATACTCAACAAAAAGGTAGAAGAGGTTTTTGTAAAAGAAAAAGCATTACTTTTAAATGACAATACTACTTTGCGTTTTGATAAATTGGTTATAGCCACAGGATCTAAACCTAATAAGTTCGGCTGGCCAGGACAAGATTTAAAAGGTGTAACAGGTTTATATCATAAACAAGATTTAGAAAACTTAGAAACACTTTCTACTCATGCTAAACATGCAGTAATTGTTGGTGGAGGTTTAATTGGAATTGAATTAGCGGAAATGTTACATTCAAGAAATATTGGTGTTACTTTTTTGGTTCGAGAAAGTAGTTTTTGGAATGGTGTACTGCCAGAAGGTGAAAGTGTGTTAATTAACAAACATATAAAAGAACATCATATTGATTTACGATTAGATACCGGTTTAAAAGAAATTATTTCTGATGAAAATGGATATGCCAAAGCGGTAATAACAGATAAAGACGAAATTATTGAATGTCAGATTGTTGGTTTAACAGCTGGTGTTTCACCTAATATTGACTTTCTTAAAAACTCGGGGATCGAGTTGGGTCGTGGTGTTAAAGTAAATCGTTTTTTAGAAACTAATATCAAAAATATTTATGCCATTGGTGATTGTGCCGAACAACACGAAAACATTGGTTTACGTCGCCCAATAGAAGCAGTTTGGTATACTGGAAGAATGATGGGCGAAGCATTGGCTCAAACATTAACAGGAAAACCAACGCAATACAATCCTGGACATTGGTTTAATTCAGCAAAATTTCTTGATATTGAATACCAAACGTATGGTTGGGTTTGGGCTGTAAAAAAAGACTACGAAGAACAATTTTATTGGGAACATAAATTGGGTAAAAAAGCAATTAGGATTTCATTTGATAAGCAAACAGGAATTTTTTTAGGCATAAATACATTCGGTATTAGATTGCGACACGAGTTTTTTGATAAAGTTCTAACTGAAAAACGAACAATAGATTTTGTAATTCAAAATTTGAAACAAGCCAATTTTGACCCAGAGTTTTTTACTTCTTATGAAGACGAAATACAAAATGCGTTTAACAACCAATTTTCAACTTTAAAAGCCAATTAGTTATGAATAAGTCTAATAACTTATCAATTGCTTCACATCAAAATAATACGTTAAATAGTTTACAAAAATTAGGTTTAACAGTTGGATTTGTTGGTGTTTTTATTTTGTTACTTACTCTTTTCAATGTTTCATTTCCTAATCAATCTATTTGGCTGAGCATTTCTATTGTTTCTATTTTAGTTGGTACAATTATTTATGCGAGAGCTACGTATTTAAGCAAACCAGAAGGGATTAGTAATACAGGCTTATTTCATAAATCATTAACGAATAAAGGTGTTATTGCTTGGATAATTGGTGTTGTGCTTACTGCATTTTATGTTGCATTATATTGGTTTCCTTCTTATTTAGGTTTAGGTGAAAATGGCACTGCAAATTCTGGAATTGTTGGTTTTTTTGATCCCTTAAGTTATTTAATAAACGGACATGCAGCCAGTCAATGGTTTGTATATGGAACGCTTTATACAGTTGCAATTCTTGGATTAGGTTATAAATTTATTTTAAAATATCGTCATAATAAGTACCAATTTGTGCGCACAATTTCTGTGATGTTTTTTCAATTAGGATTTGCTTTTTTAATTCCAGAAATGTTAACCAAGTTAAATCCAGAGCTTCCCTATTTTGCAAAAGATTTAAAAAATATGTGGCCACTAAACTATTATTTCTTTGAAGATTGGCATTTAACCAATATGCTTCAAGGAGGCAATTTAGGTATGTTTATGTTGATTTTTGGGATTGCAATGATATTTATTATTTCTCCAATACTTACTTATTTTTATGGCAAACGTTGGTATTGTTCTTGGGTTTGTGGCTGTGGTGGATTAGCAGAAACCGCTGGAGACAGTTTCCGTCATTTATCAATATCTACTCAAAAAGCATGGAAAATTGAGCGATGGATGATACACTCAGTTTTGGTTTTAGTTTTTGTTACAACTATTGCGGTTATTTTTACTTTTCTTTCTAATAATCCTCAAATGAGTTTTATTACAAAAGACCAATTTATATATGGTGTTGTAGCTTTTTTGATAATCTTCGTAGTGGCTTTATACATTTTTAAAAGAGATGATATGGATACTGATGCTATTTTTACTATGGTTTCATTATCTGTAATTATTTTCATTTCTTTATTAATCAACTTTTTTTCTAATAGTCAAAATATACTTTTTTTTGATAGTTACGAACTTCGTAAATGGTATGGATTTGGCATTGGAGCAGCTTTTAGCGGAGTAATTGGTGTTGGATTTTACCCATTATTAGGTAATAGAGTTTGGTGCCGTTTTGGTTGTCCAATGGCTGCAATACTAGGATTGCAACAGAGATTGTTTTCAAAATTTAGAATTACTACCAATGGAGGACAATGTATTTCTTGTGGAAATTGTACCACACATTGCGAAATGGGAATTGATGTTCGTAGCTATGCTCAAAAAGGAGAAAATATTGTTCGTTCTTCATGTGTTGGTTGTGGGATTTGTTCTGCGGTTTGTCCACGAGGTGTTTTAAAATTAGAAAATGCTTCAGAAAAAAATAGAATAAAAAGTAATGAAATTTTACTTGGTAATGATATCGATTTAATGAATTTACTAAACAATAAATAATTTTAAAATTATACAAGCTCAATAATTTATAACCCAAAATTTTGCAATTATGAAAAAAACTATAATTCTATTTACTTTTTTATTCTCTAGTTTTATTTCTAACTCACAAACTATTGATGCCTTTTTTGAACAAACCAATGAATTTTTTAAAAAATACGTTTCCGAAGACGGAAAAATTGATTACAAAACAATTAAAAAAAGCCCAGGAGAACTTATATATATACTTGATAATGCTTCAAAGTTAAAAGTACTTGCAATGGATAATAAAAATGTTGCTAAAGCATTTTGGATTAACGCATATAATTTACTTGTAATAAAGAGTGCAATAGATAATTATCCTACAAAATCGGTAAACGATATACCTGGCTTTTTTAATGAAAACATACACAGAATAGCCACTCAACAACTTACTTTAGATGATATTGAAAATGTTATTTTAAGAGAAATTTTCTTTGAGCCGGGAATACATTTTGTATTATCTAGTGCATCAAATGGAGGTTCTCCTTTTATAAAAGGTGCTTATTTACCCTCAAATGTAGATGAATTAATTAAAAAGCAAGCAATATTTTTAATTAACAAAGATCAATATGTAAGAGTTAATAAAAATACTAAAACTATCGAATTGTCAAAAATATTCGATTGGTATAAAAAAGATTTTGTGACTAACTATTTTGATGAAATTGACTTTTTAAATCTTTTTTTGAATAAAAAAATCGATAAAGGCTTTACAATAAAATATTATGATTTTGATTGGACATTAAACCAAAAATAGGATGAATATTTATGCTTAATTCTTTTAAAATTATGTCAATTATATTAAATGCATTGCAGTTTTTATCATTTCTTCCTAATGATTCCAAAATTTATTTTAAACAGTATTATGAAAATGGAATATTAAAAGAGGAAGGATGGTTAAAAAATAATAAAAAAACTGATTATTGGTACTATTATTATGAAAAAGGAAATAAAAAAGAAGAAGGACATTATTTTAATAATAAAAAAATAAAATGGTGGATATTCTATGATGAAAAACAAGTTGTTTTAAAAAAAAGTGAATATAAAAATGATGAATTGAATGGTTTAACAATTATATACAAAAAGGGTAAAATTGTGAGTGCTGAAAAATATAGTTCTGGTATTAAGATAAAACAATGGAATACTTTAGAAGAATTTAAAAAAGATAATTAATGACTAAAATTTATGTAATAATTCCTGCATATAATGAAGAAAAAGCAATTTCAAATGTAATAACCGAAATCCCAAAAATAGTTTCAAAAATAATAGTCATTAATAACAATTCAACTGATAACACTGCTCAAATAGCTTTTGCAAATGGGGCAATTGTACTTTCTGAAAAAAGAAGAGGATATGGATACGCTTGTCTCAAAGGATTGGATTATATTTCAAAACAGAAAACTAAGCCTGATATTGTAGTTTTTCTAGATGGTGATTATTCAGATTATCCTGAAGAATTAACAAAATTAGTAGCTCCTATTCTAAACGATAATGTTGATTTTGTAATTGGAGCAAGAGTTAATAAGTTTAGAGAAAAAGGTGCGATGACTCCGCAACAAATTTTCGGAAATTGGTTAGCTACTTTTTTAATGAAGCTTTTTTTTAATGCAAAATATACCGATTTGGGGCCATTTAGAGCAATTAAATATGAAAAGTTGTTAGCTTTAAAAATGCAGGACAAAACATACGGTTGGACAGTAGAAATGCAGCTCAAAGCGCTAAAACAAAAAATGACTTATATAGAAATTCCTGTGAAATATAAAAACAGAATTGGGGTTTCTAAAGTTTCTGGAACAGTAAAAGGAACTATAATGGCAGGAATTAAAATTATAGGTTGGATTTTTAAATATACTTTTAAATAATTTAATGGAAATACTATCATACATTATACTTTTTTTATACACACTCTCTATCTTAATAATCTTTTTCTATGGGTTAGCTCAATTTAATTTACTTATTAATTATTTAAAAAGTAAAAAACAAATTCCTACCAACGAAAAATTTGATTTTAATTTTGAAAATGAAATTCCATTAGTTACAGTTCAATTACCTATTTATAACGAAAAATATGTGGTTAAACGTTTGCTTTTAACTATTGCTGAACTTGAATATCCAAAAGACAAATTAGAAATTCAAGTTTTAGATGATAGCACCGATGAAAGTGTTATCGAAACCAAAAAAATAATTTCTGATTTATATCAATCTGGTTTAGACATTAAACATATTACAAGAAGTAACAGAGTTGGATTTAAAGCTGGAGCATTAAAAGAAGGTTTAGCTGTTGCCAAAGGAGAATTTATTGCCATTTTTGATGCTGATTTTGTACCGCAAAAGGATTGGTTATTGCAAACGATTCCTTATTTCAAAGATAATGGAATTGGAGTTGTACAAACACGTTGGGGGCATATGAATAGAAATTATTCTATTCTAACAAAAATACAAGCCTTTGCTCTTGATGCTCACTTTACATTGGAGCAAGTGGGTCGTAATTCACAATCCCATTTTATCAACTTTAATGGAACTGCTGGAGTTTGGAGAAAAGATTGTATTCTTGATGCAGGAAACTGGGAAAGTGATACATTAACCGAAGATTTAGATTTAAGTTACAGAGCACAATTAAAAAATTGGAAATTCAAGTATTTAGAAAATGTAGAAACTCCAGCCGAGCTACCTGTAATTATAAGTGCGGCTCGATCTCAACAATTTAGATGGAATAAAGGCGGTGCCGAAAATTTTATTAAAATGGGTGCAAGAGTTTTATTTTCAAAATCTATTTCATTACAAACGAAAATTCATGGCATATTGCATCTTTTAAATAGTTCCATGTTTTTGGGCATTTTTATTATGTCAATATTAAGTGTGCCAATGCTATTTATAAAAAATAAGAACCCTAATTTGTACTATATTTTTGATGTATTATTATTGTTTTTTGTAACCACATTGTTATTTTTTGTAAGCTATTGGTTTACTTATAAAAACATACATGGTGGTGGATTTAAAAAGTTTATAAACTATATAGGAATGTTTTTTACTTTCTATACTATTGCCTTGGGATTTACATTTCACAATACCATTGCTGTTTTAGAAGCTTTTATTGGGAAAAAAAGTGAGTTCGTTAGAACACCTAAATTTAATATGGAAACACTAAATGATAAATGGAGACAGAATGTATATATTTCAGATAAAATTTCTAAAAACATATTTTTTGAAGGAATCTTAATTTTGTATTTTCTTTTTGGATTATATTCTGGTTTTCAAATTAATGATTTTGGGTTATTTCCTTTGCACTTGATGCTTATCATAGGCTATTCTTATGTTTTTTTCAGATCAATAAAGGATGCTTAAAATGAATGTACATTCTAAATATACGTTAGTACTTAGCTTATTTAGTATCATTTTTTATGCATTATTTGCTTATTTTTTTGAACGAAGTGACTTTTATATATTACTTACTTTGTTCACTTTTCTTTTCATGTTTTTTTACAAAATTACTGTGCTTGAAAAGAATAATTTTTCTTTTTTGATAGGAATTGCAATAACATTTAGAATACTTTTTTTATTTAGTTTACCCAACTTATCGCAAGACTATTTTCGATTCATTTGGGATGGAAGATTAATTTTAGAAGGATTAAATCCGTACATTTATTTACCTAATAATTTAATACAAAATTCAAATTTTAATTTACCTCAAGCAGATACATTATATCAAGGAATGGGAAGTTTAAGTGCCTCGCACTATTCAAATTATCCACCAGTAAACCAGTTTTTATTTACAATTACAGCGTTTTTCAGTTCCAATTCAATTTTGGGTTCTGTAATAATTTTTCGTTTAATAATTATTGCTGCTGATATAGGAATTTATTATTTTGGTAGTAAATTATTAAAAAATCTAGGTTTTGAAAAATCACGTATTTTTTTCTATATTTTAAATCCTTTAGTTATAATTGAACTAACAGGAAACCTCCATTTTGAGGGTGTGATGCTTTTGTTTTTTGTTTGGAGTATGTATTTGTTACAACAAAAAAAGTGGATATTTGCCGCACTTGTTTTGTCTATTTCTATTTCTGTAAAACTACTTCCATTGCTGTTGTTACCTCTATTTTTTCAGAAGCTGAGTTGGAAAAAAAGCATCAGTTTTTACAGCATTGTAATTGGAGTAAATACATTATTGTTCTTGCCTTTTATTTCGACAGATTTAGTAAATAAATATACCGAAACCATTGGTTTGTGGTTTACAAATTTTGAATTTAATGCAAGTATTTACTATTTAATTCGTGAAATTGGTTTTTGGATTAAAGGTTATAATATCATTCATATCACAGGAAAAATTATTCCGATAGTTATCATTTTATTTGTCTTGTTTCAAACCTTTTTCAAGAAAAACAAAACCATCAAAGAGTTATTTAGCAGCTTTTTAATCATATTAACTACCTATTTTCTAACCGCTACAACAGTTCATCCTTGGTATATTATCAACTTGGTTTTGGTTGCATTATTTACAAAATACAATTTTGCACATATTTGGAGCTTTGCCATATTTTTGAGTTATAGTGCATATCAAAATACAGTATTTAAAGAAAACTATTGGTTGATTGGTTTGGAATACTTGTTAGTTTTAATTTATATAATGTTAGATTTTAGAACTATCAAAAAAAGCATAAATTAATTATGCTTTTTTTGATTTACATCTATCGCTAGTTTATATGTTGGATCTTCTATAATATTTACATCAATAATAGCTTCGGCTTTGTTAAGTAAATTTATACAATCTTGACTTAAATGGCGTAAATGTACTTTTTTACCTTGTTTGAAATAACGATGCGTTATCGAGTTTAATGCTTCTATAGCTGACATGTCAGCTACACGACTTTCTTTAAAATCAATAATTACTTCTTCTGGATCATTTATAATATCAAATTTTTCTGAAAAGCCTTGTACAGAACCAAAAAACAAAGGTCCATAAATTTCATAATGTTTAATACCGTTTTCGTCCACATATTTCCTTGCACGTATTCTTTTAGCATTTTCCCATGAATAAGCCAAAGCAGATAAAACTACACCAATTATTACTGCGATAGCTAAATTGTGAGTAATTGCAGTAATTAACGTTACCAAGACCATAACAATTACATCAGACCAAGGCATTTTTCTGAAAGTTTTAAAGCTTGCCCACTCAAAAGTTCCAATAGCAACCATAAACATTAAGCCAACTAAAGCAGCCATTGGTAATTTTTCAATTAAGTTTGATCCAAACATTATAAAAACTAACAACATTACTGAAGCAACAATTCCTGATAATCTTGCTCTTGCACCTGCTGAAGTATTTATTAAACTTTGGCCAATCATTGCGCAACCACCCATTCCAGATAATAATCCTGAAGCAATATTGGCAGTTCCTTGAGCAATACACTCTCTGTTACCATTACCACGAGTCTCAGTAATTTCATCAATAAGATTTAAAGTTAATAAGCTTTCAATTAAACCAACACCTGCAACAATTGCTCCATATGGAAATATAATTTTGAATGTTTCGAATGTTAAAGGTATTGATGGAAATGAAAATGGTGGAAAACCACCTTTTATAGTTTCACCTTGATTTAGTGTATCAGCAACCGTCATAGTATCAATATTAAATCCAATTACAATTGCCGAAACAGTAATAATAGCTACTAATGATGAAGGCACAACTTTAGTTAATTTTGGTAAACCCCAAATAATTAACATTGTAAGTAATGTTAAAACTAACATAATAAACATAGAAGAACCTTCTAGTAAATTTGAAGTTCCTTTTTGATAAAAATTAGGAAACTGCGCCATAAAAATTATAATCGCTAATCCGTTAACAAAACCAAACATAACAGGATGTGGTACTAATCGGATAAATTTGCCTAATCGTAAGACACCAGCTAAAATTTGAAGCAATCCTCCAATTATAACAGTTGCAAAAACATAATGTAAAATTGTTTCCGAACTTATTTCTGGAAAAGTACTTTTTAATTCTAAAATAAGTCCCACGAAAATTACTGCTACTGCTCCTGTTGCTCCAGAAATCATACCTGGCCTCCCTCCTAATATTGAAGTTACTAATCCCATAACAAAAGCTGCATACAAACCTGTAAGTGGAGAAAATCCTGCTATCATTGCAAAAGCAATAGCTTCTGGAACTAATGCTAAGGCGACTGTTAATCCAGATAATATTTCAGTTTTGTAATTTACTTTTTGTTTTAAATCAAATAAATTGAATACTTTTTGCATAATAATATAAATATTAGTTTGGGTAAGTATTATATGAATACTCACCGAATTATTTTTCGATAAAAATTAAATGTTGAATCCTTGATTAAAATTTTTAAATCAAGGCGGAGTAATTTTAATAAAAGAAGTAATGTTTTTCATAATGATTACAAATATATGTATTTTAAAGATTTTATCCTTTAAATTTATATTTTTTTGATTGATTATGTTACTTTTTTTAATTAAAAAATGTATTTTTGAAAAAATAAGACTTTTAAAAATTTATGGAGATCATAAAACAAAATAGACAAAAAGAATTTGAAATTTGGGTTACTAAATTTAGTGATGAGCTTTTTTCTTGGGCCTTATATAAAACATCTTCAAAAGAAATAGCAGAAGATTTAGTTCAGGAAACTTTTTTAGCAGCTTTTCATAAAATTGAGAGTTTTAAAGGTGATAGTCAACCTAAGACTTGGCTTTTTTCAATATTAAAGAATAAAATAATTGATTATTATAGATTAGATGCAAAAACTTCTAAATTTAATCGTTCTTTATCAGAAAATATTGGAAATGAAGTAACAGACGGATTATTCAATACAAATGAAAATTGGGTGTCAAATGAAATCAACGCAATTTGGAATAATGATGAAGAAGAGTTGCTAGATAATCCTGAATTTAATCATGTACTTAAAGAGTGTATGGATGATTTACCTAGTAAATGGAAAAATGCATTCACTTCCAAATATTTAACAAATAAAAAAGCTGAGGAAATTTGTCAGGATTTGGATATATCAGTGACTAATTATTGGCAGATTGTTCATAGGTCAAAATTACTTATGAAAAAATGTTTGGAATTAAAATGGATTTAAGTCTATAATTTACCTAAAATGATAGTACAAAAATTAATGAATATATTAGTAAACTCTTGTAAAAGGACAACAGAATTAATTGACAAACAGTCAATAGTGCCTTTATCTATAAAAGAAAAAATGCAATTACAAATGCACAAATCAATGTGTAAAACTTGTAATGCTTATGAACATCAATCTAAGTTTATTGATAAAATAATAACTAATTGGTTTAATAAAGATAGTTCTAGTAAGAAAGTTAAATTATCTAATGAAAAAAAGGTTAAAATCATTGAAGAAATAAATAAGTTATAATTCAATTTTATTTATTAGTTCATTTAAGCATCACAAGATTTGTGGTGCTTTTTTTATGAAAATAAAAATAAAATGTCAGGAATGATAAAAAATGATGTCTATACCAACAATAAAACAAAATTTAAAATTTAAATAAATGACTAAAAAGAGAATTTTAATTACACTAATCGTTGGAGTTGCAATTGCAATTGGAGTTGTTCTATATATGTTCAATAAACCAGCTAGAGATGTACAAGCGACTGACACAGATTTTACTTTTAATTCAAGTGAAATTGTAAATGAGTATTTATCAAATGCTAAAAAAGCAAATGAAAAATACCTTGATGAAAATGGTAATTCTAAGATATTAGAAATTACAGGAACTGTTGCACAAATCGATGAAGATTTTAATAATAACAAAGTTATATTATTAAAAAATGCAACAGATAAAGCAGGTGTGAGCGCAACGTTTACAACGGAAACAAACGCTAATGCTTCAAAAGTAAAAATTGGTGACAAAATAACCATTAAGGGAGTAATTCAATCAGGAGCTACTTATGATGCAGATTTAGAAATGTATGAAAATGTCATCATTGATAAATCAGATATTATTACTAAAAACTAAATTATAAATCAATAAATTAAAAATTCAAATCATGAAAAAATTTCTTTTAACAATCGTAGCATTAGTAACAGTTTCATTAACGGCTTTTGCCCAAAAGCAAACTAGTTCAAAAACACACATTAAATTCTTTTCTTCAACACCGGCAGAAAACATTGAAGCAAACAACTACAAATCAATCAGTACTTTAGATACAAAAACTGGAGATATTGTGTTTTCGGTACCGATGCAAAGTTTTGAATTCGAAAAAGCTTTAATGCAAGAACACTTTAACAGTAAAAAGTTTTTGGATACTAAAACCAATCCAAAAGCAAAATTAACGGGAAAAATTGCTAATCTTGATAAAATTAATTTTGAGAAAGATGGTTCTTATACTGCTGTTGTTGAAGGAGAATTAACGATAAATGGTGTAACTAATCATATTAAGGAGAAAGCTACATTTACAGTTAAGTCAGGTAAAATTAGTTTATCTTCAAAATTTAATGTTACACTTGCAGATTATAAAGTAGCATTTACTAAAGGAAAGCCTTCCACTAATATTGCTAAAACAGTGGAAGTTACAGTAGAAGCAAATTATTAATTCTAATATCTCCTGAAAAAGCTATACTTCATTTTCTAATAAAGAGAATGATATATGGCTTTTTCCATTTTTTATGATTTCAGAAAGAAAACAATACCAGCTATTCGGAAAAATAATTTTTGAAAAAGTAACTATAAAGGCTCCTTTCAAAATTCCAAATCCTATGCCTAATGAGGCTTGTTTTTTATATATGCTTGAAGGACAAATAGATTACAAAACACAACTGCAAAATATCTCTATACCTGTAAATGAAGCAGTATTACTTAAATGTGGTAATTATTTTAGCCAAATGAAAAGCAGTACACTTTCAAAAAATAATCAGATAGTTATCGTTCATTTTCATCCCGAAATATTGAAAAAAATATACGATACAGATTTACCAAAGATTTTTCAAAAACCTTCAAAAGTACCTAATTTAGAACTTGATTTAACTCAAATCAATAATGATTTTTTAATCCAAAAATATATTGAAAGTTTGTTGTTTTATTTTGACAATCCAACACTGATTAATGAAGATTTACTGGTCATCAAGTTAAAAGAAATTATTCTCTTATTGTGTCAAACCAAAAATGCTCCGGTTATTCAACAAATTTTATCACAACTTTTTTCGCCAACAAGTTTTACATTCAAACAAATTGTGGAAAGTTATTTTTACCAACATATAACTATTGAAGAACTAGCACAAATAGCCAATTTAAGCCTTTCCTCCTTCAAAAGAGAATTCAAAAAAAGTTACAACGACAGTCCAGCGAATTATTTTAGAAATAAAAAACTAGAAAAAGCAGCTGAGCTTTTATTAATTTCTAATGAACGTATTACAGACATTGCTTTTGATTGTGGTTTCAATGACTTAGCTAATTTTTCTACACTATTTCATGAAAAATACAATCAAACACCATCAAATTTCCGTTTGAACCAAATCTCCAAATAGTTGAACTATTTACAAAAGTTTGTCTTTCTAATTCTTGCCAACTTTGCATTAGTAATATAATACTAATTAAAAAAAACAATTAAAATGGCACATTTAAAATTAGAGAACAACTCAGTTTCTCCACTATCGCAAGAACTTTTTGATAAAACCCAAAAAGGATTAGGATTTGTACCCAATATGTATAAAAGTATGGGTAACAATCCAGCTTTGTTAGACGCTTATACTTATTCTTATAACACATTTAGAGCAAATTCTGGATTTTCTCCTGTTGAGCAAGAAGTAGTTTTCCTATCTGTAGCTTATGAGAATAATTGCGAATATTGTATGGCTGCACATAGTTTTGTGGGCGATATGATGACTAAAGTTCCTGCCGAAGTAACAAATGCTATCCGTGATGGCAAACAAATTCCTGATGCAAAATTAGCGGCACTATCAAAATTAACACGTTCTCTTACTGCCACTCGTGGCAATGTTTCTCAATCTGAAGTCGAAGAATTTTTGGCAGCAGGTTATACAGAAGTTCACGTTTTAGGTATTATTGCAGGGATTGGTGCAAAAACATTGAGTAATTATTCCAATCATATCACTAATCCTGAAATCGATACTGCTTTCGCTGGAAGAGTATGGAAAAAATAGGTTCTTTGTTAAAGACTTTTCAAAAGCCAACATCGATCAAAATCTTTGTTGGTTTTTTTCTTTTTGTATGTCAGGAATAAAAAAGATTTTCGTCTATAAATTAAAATTAAATATAATGGCACGCATTAAAGTTATTGATCAAATTGAGGCAACTGGAAGATTAAAAGAAATCTATGATGATTTAATTCAAAAAAGAGGGCAACTAGCTGAGGTTCATAAAATTCAAAGTTTACGCCCAGAAAGCATTGTAAAACATATTGATTTATATATGGAAATTATGTTTTCAAAATCAGAATTGTCAAGAGCTGAACGAGAAATGATGGCAATTGTAACTTCAGTTTCCAATAATTGTCATTACTGTCAAATTCACCATTCGCAAGCTTTAAATAATTATTGGAAAGATGAAGAGCGACTTCTGAAATTGCGAAATAATTATTTTAATGCTAATTTATCTGATAGAGAACTTTTGCTTTGTCGATTTGCAGAGAATTTAACTATTAAACCAGACGATTTTAAAGAGCCTGATATAATTGATAACTTAAAAAAAACAGGGTTGTCAGATGAAGCCATTTTGGATGCTACTTTAGTTGTTGCTTATTTCAATTTTGTAAATAGAATTGTCCTGAGTTTAGGTGTTAATTTAGAGAATAATCAAGGAACAGGTTACAAATATTAATATTTATAAGAAATGAAAACCTTCTGTCAAGAAAATTTAAACGAAATTAAAAGTGTATTGGTTCAACTTACTAATGAGCAATACTCCAATCCTTCAAATACACTTTTTGGAGCAACGATTGGACAACATGTTCGTCATATACTCGAATTTTACCAAAGTGTTTTTAATGGATTAGATACTAAAATCGTGAACTATGACAATCGAGAAAGAAACCTTTTGATTGAAACAGACTGCAATTATGCTATTCAAGTTATTAATGATATTAATTTCAGTTTAGCAATTGATAGTTCTGATGAAATTCTTGTTTTAGAAGGTAATTTTTGTGCAAAGGAAGGTAATGAAATGAGAATTCAAACTTCTTTTTTTAGAGAATTAGCCTATTGCTTAGAACATAGCATTCACCATCAAGCTTTAATTAAAGTTGGTTTACTTGAATTAAATTGTTTATCTCTTATAGATGAAACCTTTGGCTTAGCACCAGCAACCATTCGATTTAGAAAAAAATGTGTACAGTAAGTTTTATTCCACTAAAGGATGGATACATTTTAACATCAAATAGAGATGAAAAAATCTACCGTCAAACAGCTGCCCCACAAGTATTTACTGAAAATGGCATAAAACTACTTTATCCAAAAGATGAAAAAGCCGGTGGATCTTGGATTGTAGCAAGGGAAGATGGAGTTACAATTGTTTTGCTTAACGGTGCTTTTGTAAATCACCACAAAAAAACAAATTACAGTAAAAGCAGAGGTATCATTTTAATGGAAATCATACAAGCAAAATTTCCATTACTTCACTTTTTGGAGATGAATTTAGACAATGTAGAACCCTTTACACTGGTTATCTTTCAATACAAAATTTTAACAGAAGTAAAATGGGATGGATTAGAAAAACACACTTTTGATAAATCAATAAAAAAACCACACATTTGGTCCTCTGCTACTTTATATAATCGCAACCAAAAGATTAAGAGAAAACAATGGTTTGAAGATTTTTGCAAATACAATAATCCACTATCAACAGATAAAGTACTTTCGTTTCACACTAATACTCAAATAACAAATACTGAATATGGTTTGGTTATCAATCGTGAAGATAAAACTAGAACAGTAAGTATTACACAATTGTTGTTAAAAAATAACAAACTTGAAATGACTTATATTGATAGATTAACCAATACAATAATTGAAAAAATAACGTTTTGAGAAAGTTTAAAAACAGTATTCATAAACTCTTAAATTGGGAATATTGGAATACCAATGTGGTTTATTTTCCAATATTTTTCTATTGGATTTATTTAAGTATCAAAGCCCGTTCTTTAGGTTTTTTTAATGCCAGTAATTTCAGAATTAAAAATGGTGGTTTTGCTTTAGAAAGCAAAAAAGAAATTTACAATCTCATTCCTAAACAATATTATCCTGAAACTCTATTCTTTAAGGCGGATTCAACTTGGGATAATTTGCTTTCTGTATTAGAAAATGCCACAATAGATTTTCCTTTTATCATAAAGCCAGATGTTGGATTACAAGGTTTACGAGTTGAAAAAATTAATTCTATTGGAGAATTAAAAAAGTACTTCAAATTTATAGATTATGATTTCTTAATTCAAGAATGTATTACTTATCCCCAAGAAATAGGTTTGTTTTATTGCAGAATGCCAAACGAAAATAGAGGCACAATTACTGGAATTGTTCATAAAGAATTTCTAATCGTTATTGGTAACGGAAAAAACACTATAAAAGAACTTATTGAGCAAAATCCTCGATTTGCCTTACAATTGGAGTCTTTAAAACGAAAATTTGGAGAAAAATTAAATACAGTTTTACTCAATGGGGAAGCGCTCAATTTAGTGCCTTTTGGCAATCATGTTAGAGGTAGTAAATTTACTGATGTAAGCCATTGGATTAATGAAAAATTGACCAATACATTTAATGAAGTTTGTTTGCAAATTCCCGACTTCTATTTTGGAAGATTAGATATAATGTTCAAATCTCAGGAAGATTTAGAACAGGGAAAAAACTTTTCCATCATTGAGTTAAATGGAGCTGGAAGTGAACCAACACATATATATGACCCAAAACATTCTATCTTTTTTGCTTGGAAGGAGATTATAAGACACTATGATATTTTATATAAAATAAGCACTTTTAATAATAAAAAAGGACATTCTTATTTGAATATGAAACAATCTAGACAATTAATAATCGACAATAAAAAATTAACCAATCATTTAAAATCGATTTCATAAAATGAGAGTAGTAGAAAAATTTGCGCCTAAAAATAATCCTTTCCTTTTAGGATTTGTCATCAGTTTAATGGGTGCCTTACCTTTGGGTTACATCAATGTTATAAGTTTACAAATTTTATTAGAACAAGGAAATTGGGCAACAATAGCTTTCATTTCTGGTATTGTGTTTATTGAGTTTTTTGTATTAAAAGCAGTAAGTTTTGGGGCGAAATGGCTAGTTGAACAAAAGAAATTATTACTATTTATTGATGTTTTTACCATCGCTTTCTTTTTAGGAATTGCAATGTATTTTATAATGAACATTGACAATGATAAAAACTTTAGTTTAAAGCAACTTCAATTAGCACAATTCCCTTTTATTTTAGGTCTACTTTTAAATAGTTTAAATTTTATTCAATGGCCTTATTGGTCAGGGATATATATTTATTTATTCCGAACCGAAAAATTAGATCCTCGTTGTAATGATAATAGTCTATTTATTATAGGTGCAATGATTGGGACATTACTTGGTATGTTGATTTTTGCTCATTCCGGTAAATATATTTTAGTCGAAAGTAAAATTGAAATAAGTACTTACCTTAACTCAATTTTTGCTATCCTTTTTTTGGCTTTGGCTGTTATTCAGATTGGAAAATTATTTTGGAGAAAAAAAAAGTTTCAAAGATTATCACTTTAGATCACAAATAACAATAATGCAATAATTTACAAAGAAAATACCTAATGGAAACTTGGCAAATAAATTTGAGTTTAATCCCCAGCATAGCAGTTATTTTGACTAGTGCAAATAGAATGGCTTTAGGATTAACAGACGAAATTAACGTAAGGTTATTGTCTAATGTTGAACAATATGCAGAAATCTTACCATTAAAAATTAAACAATTAAAACGTTTAAGTATTTCAATATTACTCATGTATTTAAGTCTAGGATTATTAGTTTTAAATGCCTTACTAGTTGGTTGCGAAATTATTCCAATTGATGCTGAAAAAACATTAATTTTTATTGCAATTATTATTTTCTTTATTGCAATTTATTTTAAAATTCAATTTTCTTGGAACGCTTATTTTATTAGACAAAAACAATTTAAAAAATTTTTAAGCAAGAATATTTCTTAAATTTTTTTTAAACTGTTTATAAATCATCAAATAAATTTCAAATAATTATATTCAAAAATTTCATAAAAAAATGAGCAAAGAATTACTCATAAATTACATTCAAAACAATTTGCCAACTTCAAGAAAAACTCTTGACGAAATTGTTGAACATTTTGAAGAAAGAACTTTCAGTAAAAATGATTATTTTCTGAAAGAAGGTCAGATAAGTAATGATTATTTCTTTTTAGCAAATGGTTTTATGCGCTCGTTTACTTATGATATTGAAGGTGATGAAGTAACAACAGCTTTTTATTCAGCAAACCGATTTGTATTTGAGTGTTCATCATTTTTTTTGAGAACCACATCAACAGAAAACATACAAGCAGTAACCGATTGCGTTGGTTATACCATTTCGTTTGAAGATTTGAATAAATTGTTTCATTCTATTCCAGAATTTAGAGAATTTGGAAGATCTGTTTTAGTAAAAGAATTTTCTGCCTTTAAGCAGCGTACACTATCTATGATAAATCGTAGTGCCGAAGAAAGATATGCAAATCTAATTACCACTAACAAAGAAATATTCCAATATGCTCAACTCAAGCATATTGCTTCATTTCTTGGAATGACAGACACTTCGTTGAGCCGAATTAGAAAAGAGTTTTTGAAAAAATAAGAATAGAAATGTTAGAGATTAAAACGATAAATTATCAGGGCAAAAGAGTTTTTGAAAAATTGGTTATGACTGCCGATTTTAAAAGAGCTCCAAAGTTTTTCACAGAAGATGAGGCTTGTTTTTTGTTTATTACCGAAGGTTCATTTCAATTTAGAACACCCACTAATTTATTGTCATACAGTAAAAATGAAGCAATGTTGGCAAAATGCGGTAACTATTTTTTAGAAGATATCTCAATAAATGAAGTAGATAATAAATTAGCTGCAATTGGAGCTTTCTTTTATCCTGAAATGGTAAAAGAATTTTTTGAAACCGATTTATCCATCAAACACTTCAATAAAAACTTCGATGTTATAAAAGTAAATATTGAACCTCTAATGAAATCGTTTATAGATAGTATCGATTTTTTATTAGACAACCAAGCCATTGTTGATGATAACATAATAGTAAACAAACTAAAAGAGTTACTCATAATTTTAAGTAAAAGTGAAAATTCAAATTCAATTAATGATTTTGTGGCTTCACTATTTGTTCCTTATGAATATAATTTTAATGAAATAATTCAAAAAAATCTTTTCGCTAATTTATCTCTTCCAGATTTAGCAATGTTATGCAATTGTAGCTTATCTACTTTCAAACGAAAATTTGTAGAGCATTATAAAGAAAGTCCAACAAAATACATCACTCACAAAAAATTAGAAAAAGCCACACAACTTCTTCAAATAAAATCAATGCCAATTGCAGATATTGCCTACGATTGTGGTTTTGAGACTGTTTCACACTTTAATAAAACTTTCAAAAAAGAATTCAATAAAACTCCATCTGAATTTCGTTTGAGCCAATAAGACTATTTATTGAGCCAATAGGAAAATTAACTCCTTATTGTCATTACCATCTTTGTATTGTTAAATAACAACAATTAAAAAGATATAAAAATGGCACATTTAAAATTAGAGAACAATACTGTTTCTTCTATCACTTCCAGCATATTAGATGCAACAAAATCAAAATTGGGGTTTGCTCCCAATATGTATGTAAAAATGGGAAATAACCCTGCTTTACTAGACGCTTACACCTATTCTTATAATAGTTTTAGAGCAAATTCTGGCTTTAACTACATAGAACAGGAAGTTATTTTTCTTTCTATCGCTTTTGAAAACAACTGCGAATACTGTGTAGCTGCACATAGTTTTGTAGCAGATATGATGAGCAAAGTTCCTACTGAAGTTACAGATGCAATACGCAACAATCAACAAATTCCAGACTTAAAACTCGGTGCTTTATCAAAGCTAACACGTTCATTAACGGTTAATCGTGGTATGGCTTCACAAACAGAAATTGACGATTTTATTGCAGTTGGTTATACCGAAGCGCACGTTTTAGGAATAATTGCTGGTATTGGTGTAAAAGCATTGAGTAATTATTCTAATCATTTAACAAACCCAGAAGTAGATGCTGCATTTGCAGGTAGAAAATGGGAAAAAAGAATTTAATAAATAAAATGACAAATTTTAAACAAAAATATAAGGATTATACACTAATAACTGGTGCATCAGCCGGAATAGGGAAAGGATTTGCAGAGCAACTAGCTACCAAAGGATTAAATCTAGTGCTAATTGCAAGAAGAGCTGACAAGTTAAGTGAGTTAGCTTCTAATCTTGAAGCTAAACATAATATAAAAGTAAAAACCCTTGCATTAGATTTACTTGCGGACAATGCAATTAGCGAAATTACTAACGCAACAGAAAATCTTGAGGTTGGTCTAATTGTTCTTAACGCCGCTGTAGAAGTACACGGCGATTTTACTAATAACAATTTGCAAAGCGAATTAGATTTAGTAAAACTTAATGTAACAAGACCTTTACAATTAGCGCATCATTTTGGTAATAAAATGAAACAAAGAAAACGTGGAGGCATCATATTTTTAAGTTCCACTTTTGGACATCAGTCGGTACCGTACTTTGCTAATTATGCTGCTTCAAAAGCTTATATTCTTTCATTAGGTCAAGCATTAAATTACGAATTAAAGAAATTTAATGTAGATGTAACGGTGCTTTCTCCTGGTCCAACAAAAACGGATATGATAGCCAGTATGACTGATGTAGATTTTAAGAAAATGCCTGTAACTTTTCAAGAAGTAACACCAGTTGTAAAAACTGCACTCAATGCTTTAGGTAGTAAACAAGCAGTAATACCAGGTGCTTGGAACAACTTTATGGACATAATGGGAAAATTTACCACGCCACGGTGGATATTAACAAATATGTATGGCTTTTTAGTGGCAAGAGCTATGAAATAATAAATTAATTAAAACAAATAAAAAATGAAAGCAACAATCAAAATTTTAAGCATTGCTATTTTAGCAATATTTGTGTCTAGTACTTCTGCTTTTGCAAAAGAAAAAACACCAACAGTAGTAAAACAAGAACTTATTATTAACGCACCAATAAGTAAAGCTTGGCAAGTACTTGGGCCAGAGTTTGCAGATGCTTACAAATGGGCATCAAGCGTTAAGCATTCTGAAGCTAGAGACAATACCAGTTTTAATGGTTCTAAGTGTTCAGAGCGAGGATGTAGCATTAAAGGTATGGGTAATACTAAAGAAAAACTATTAATTTATTCGGAAGCAGACCACAAAATTTCATATCACGTTTACGAAGGAATGCCAAAAATGGTAAAATATGCAACAAATACTTGGACATTGACTGATCTTGGCAATGGTAAAACCAAAGTAGAAATAAACTTGATAATGAAAACCGGAGGTATGATGGGTGCTATGATGAAAGGAATGATGAAAAAGAAAATGACAAAAATGGCAAAAGGTATTATTCAAGAATTTGGGTACTATGTAGAAAATGGAACACCACACCCAAATAAAATTAAAGCAAGTAAATAAAATTATAAATTATGAAAATCTATTTAATTATTAATGCAATTCCTAACCCAAGTAATATGCAAGACGTTCAGGAATATTTAGGTAAAATAATGCCTTTGTTTATGCAATATAGTGGTTCAAAAATTGAGAGATTTCAAATAGCTGAACAACTAATAGGAAACAGCGGGATTAAAATGGTAGGTATTTTTGAATTTCCTGATACACAAAACATTAAAGATATGCTAGAAAGCGATGCTTTTAAATCGTTATCCGAATTAAGAGCAAAAGCATTTACTCAATTAGATTTATTTATCGGTAACCCTTTTTAAAAAACAAAATATGAACATTAGAAAAGAATTAATAATTAATGCCAATATAGATAAGGCTTGGCAAGTTTTAGGGCACGATTTTGCAGGTGCATATAAGTGGGCATCTGTAGTAAATCATTCCGAATCAAGAGGTGGTAGCTTAAACGGTTCGTCTTGTGGCGAAAGAGGATGTGACATTGCTGGTATGGGCAAAACAAGAGAAAAATTAATTAAATATTCAGATGCAGATCATTTGCTTTCATACACTGTACCGCAAGGTATGCCATCTATGGTGAGATATGCCACTAATACTTGGCAACTTCTTCCACTAAATGACCCTAATAAATCAAAATTAGTAATGGAAATGAATGTTACTTTAGGCGGATTTATGGGAATAATAATGCAACCAATGATGAAAATGATGATGGGAAAAATGGCAAAAGTAACAACAGATGATTTCAAATATTATGTTGAAACAGGTCGCCCAAGTGAAGCAAAAATAAAGGCTGCAAAAAAATATAAAGGATAATTCCAAATACCCATTTTTTTTTTGAAAGTACAATCTGAAAAGGTTGTATTTTTTTTCTTGCCAAATGGCAAGTATTTTTCATTTTTCAAATCTCAACTTTGTAGTATAAAGAATTTTCAGTAATCTGAATTGCTTTAATAAAAAATAATCCATTCAAAAGCATAAATAGTCCATTCTGTAGGATTTATGATCAAAGTAAGTTTGTAATATCAATTTTGATGCAAAACTTAACTAATCAAAAAAATGGATTTAACTTACTATTCAAATACAACTACTTGGACTATGGTTGTAAATGTTGCTTTTCTTTTGGCAACTTTAAACTTACTAAAAAAAGGGAATACTTCAGGAGCAACAAAATCAATCTTTGGGATATTCTCTTTCATTTGGCTTGCATTTATTTATTATGTAATTAACTCCGAGATTCTTATTCCAAAAGAAGTTTCAGGTATTTCCTTTTACATTTTCACACTTGTAGCCGCAACACTTGTTTTGACATTTTTCTATTTCTCATCACTTAGAAAAATATTTAACAATCTCAAACAAGAAGATATTCAATGGGTTCAAGGTTTGAGAGTATTTGTTGCTTCAGGTTTTTTAATGGAAGGTGTTTTAAATGTTATTCCAGGATGGTTTTCAATTATGGATGGTTTCTTGCACGTATCATCGGGCTTTCTTGCATTAATTGCCGCAATTGCAGTACTAAAAAATAGTCCTAATCAAAAATCATTATTATGGTTGGCAAATATTGTCGGGCTAGCAGATATAGTAATAATTGTATCAAGTATAAACCTTGTTGTTTGGAAAGATTTAGGCCCGTTTCACAATATGCAAACTGTAGTCTTTTACACAGGCGTATTATTACTTTGGTTTCACTTCATCTCAATTTCTAAACTTCTAAAATCTAAATAAAAAATGGAAAATTTCATAGTTCCCACAAGAGAAAATGTTTCAGAGAATAATCAAGTATTATTCGATAATTTACAAAAAATGGTAGGATTTGTTCCTAATATGTATGCTTTCTTTGCGCATTCTTCATCTGCTTTAGGTGATTATCTTACACTTCAAAATCGTAAAAACTCCTTAAATAATAAAGAAAAGGAAGTAATCAATTTAGTTGTAAGCCAATTAAATGATTGCAACTATTGTAAAGCAGCACATACTGCAATAGGAAAAATGGTAGGTTTTACGGAAGAGCAAACATTGGAAATTAGAAGAGCAACTATTTCGTTTAATTCCAAATTAAATGCGCTTGTAAATCTTACCAAAGAAATTGTAGAACATAAAGGAGAAACTTCTCAAGAAGCAAAAGAAAATTTCTTTAACGAGGGATACACTACTGAAAATTTAATTGATGTTGTGATGACAGTTGGCGATAAAATTATTACCAATTACTTATTTGCAATAGTAAAAGTACCTATAGATTTCCCAGAACCACAAGCAATATAAATTATGGAAATAGCAAACGGAGTACATCATTTTGATTGTGGTCCATTCAATTGGTATTTAATTGAAGAAGAAGGACGATTAACATTAGTAGATGCAGGTTTTCCTGGACATTATAGTGTTTATAAAAAAGGACTTGAATTACTTGGAAAATCAAGCAAAGACATTGAAGCGATTATTCTTACTCACGCTCACGCTGACCACATAGGTTTTGCAGAAAAAGTTAGAAAAGAAACAGGAGCACCTGTTTATGTGCATAGTGGAGATGCAAAAATGGCTTGTAAACCATTGCAATTGCCTTGGTTTGGGTTATTGTCTAATGCTTGGAGAACATACACTGCAAAAATGTTAGGTGTTGCCATTGTAAACGGAGTATTTACATTGCCACATTTAACTAAAGTGCAAACTGTTTCAGATGGACAATTATTAGATGTGCCAGGTAAACCAAAAATACTGCACACACCAGGTCATACCGATGGAGAAATAGCCTTATTATTAGAGGATAGAAAAATTTTAATTTCAGGTGATACAATTGTTACTCGAAATCTATTAACAGGTGAATTAGGACAACCACAACTAACCAATCCTATTTTAAACCACAATTATAAACAAGCAATGCGATCATTAGATTTACTTCGTGAAATTGGAGAAGTAACAATGCTATCAGGTCACGGCACACCTTGGATTGGCGATATGAATGAGGCGGTAAATATTGCTTTGGAAAACTCTAAAAGAACAAATTAATTAATTTCTTAATTCAAAAAAATACAATGAAAAAACAAATATTAATAATTTTACTATTTTCTGTATCATTAAATGTTTTTGCACAAGAAAAAAATACTCAAAAGACATCTTTTAACTTTCTTTCAAACCAAATAAGTATCCTTGCTAATAACAATGCCACATTTTTAACAATGGGTGGTCCAGGTATTACTTATACAAATACTAAAACAGAAATTTCTTTACGTTTCTTGGCTTCTTTACGTTTTGATTTAGAAAAAAACTTAACTAAACCAAATGAATCTATTAGGCCATTAATGGGATTTGGAACACAAATTCGGTATAAAAAAATTGTAATAACTCCTGCCGCATTTTATTTTTATAATAACAAATGGGAATATGCCACAGGTTTTGGGTTTCTACTCGGTAAAAATAATAAATAGTATATGAACAAAACATTCGCTTTAACAATTTCAATATTATCTTCATTAACTATGAATGCACAAAACAAAATTCAGTTTGTATATGAAATTAAACTTTATGAGCAATTTCAACATAAATCAAGATGGTCAGAAAAAGAACATCAAATACAAGAAAAACATTTAGTCTATTTAGATAGCTTATCTAAAGCTGGAACTATTGAAATGGCTGGAATTCAAAATCAAGGGTTTGCAGATCACAAAGGAATTATATTATTAAATGTAAATGATTTTGAAGAAGCAAAAAGCATTGCCTTAAACGACCCGTCTGTAAAAGAAGGTATGATGACAATGAGTATTTACACATTTACAACCTATTATAAAAGCAATAAAAAAAAGTAGCAATGATAACAGAAATGCAGCCCATAAATGGAGAAGAAAATATAGACCAAATTTCAAATCCGGAAACTTTAGCTTTGTCATTATTCTACAATGCTTTCAACAAAAGAAGTATGTCATTAATGCAACAATCTTGGTTAAATACAGATGAAATTTCTATGGATAACCCAATTGGTGGAATAAGACGAGGTTGGGAAGAAATTGGAAATGGCTACCATAAAATTTTCAACGGAAAAGCCCAAGTATATGTTGAGTTTTATGATTATTCCATTCATAAAACTTCAAATATGTTCTTTGCAACAGGTCGTGAACGAGGTTATTTCAAAACAGATGATACTGAAATTGCTCTAGCAATTAGAACCACACGAATATTCATTTTACAAAATGGCGATTGGAAACAAATACACCATCACGGTTCTATAGATAATCCCGATTTATTAAAAACCTATCAAGAAACAATAATAAAATGATGAACAAGTCTGCTTTGAAATTTGCCTTTATTATGGCATTAATAGTAACAAGTTATATAAGTTTTATTTTAGTTAGCGTTAATGCAGGATTTAATAATAACTTTATTTTCATTTGGTTGCGTAGTTGGTTCATTGCTTTTTTATTGGCTTTTCCATCATTGCTTTTTGTGGCTCCACTAGTTAGAAAAAAATTGAAATTATAATTATGCCTTACGTTAATATTAAAATCACAAAAGATGGTGCTACTTCTGAACAAAAGGCTTTGTTAATAGAAGGAGTAACTTCATTGTTGCAAAATGTTTTAAACAAAAATCGAGCAACAACATTTGTTATTATTGATGAAGTTGAAACGGATAATTGGGGGATTGCAGGAGAACAAGTAACTAAAATCAGAAATAGGAAAAAGTAAAATCAATACATTTGTATTATGGACAAGAAAAATGTTTTTACACTTATAAATCAACAAGATGGAAACCTTGCGTTCAAAATGTTTGACTTTAATGATAATAGCTATTTTGATTATCTGCAACGAAATAATTTTTACACTATAGTTTGGATAAATAACGGAAGTGGTTTGTTAAAAGTTGATTTTTCAGAATATCTTTTGAGGAAAATACGATGTTTAGTTTTGCTCCTTACCAACCATTTATGTTTTCTACTGATAAGAAAATTAGTGGAATTGCAATTCAATTTCACTCCGATTTCTATTGCATTCATCGCAATCCTAAAGAAACAAATTGCGACACTGTTCTTTTCAATAATATCTACCAGCCACCTTTTATAAAAGTTGATAAAGAATCAGAAGAATCATTCTCATTAATTTTGGAGAAATTGAAATCAGAACTAAAAAATGTTTCAGAAAATGATTATGAACTATTGGTGCCTTATCTTAAAATATTTTTGGTAACAGCATCACGTATAAAATCACAATCAAAAAAGAATGAACCAAAAATAACAGACTCTAAAACGCCCTATATTTTAAGAAGTCTAAAAAATGTTATTGAAGAAAATTTTAAAGAAAAACATTCTGCAAGTGATTATGCCACATTGTTGAATATTTCTCCTAATGCTTTAGCTAAAATTGTAAAAACGCATTTCAATAAAACCTTAACAGATTTAATTACAGAAAGAATAATAGTTGAAGCCAAAAGAGAATTGTATATGACTAGTAAACCTATAAAAGAAATAGCATTCTCTTTAGGTTATAACGATGAGTTTTATTTCAGTAGAATGTTTAAATCTAATACTGATATTTCACCTCAAACATATCGAGACACTGTTGGTTTTGCAAAAGCAGAATTAAATTAATTTAAATTCCACTCTATTTCTTGTCAAATGGCAAGTCATTTTCATTTTTCTAATCTCAACTTTGTACAATAATTAATTTTATAAAAATGAAAAGAAAAATAACACTTGGTCTGTCAATTTGGTTGTTAATTACTCTATTACTAGGAGGATTTGAAGTATTTTCTATACTTCCTAGGCAGTTTTTTGGAATTTCAGTTTTTGTAACTGTAACAACAGTAACCTTACTTTATTTTAAAAACAAAAATAGTAAAGAATTTGTAGATAGCATTTCTTTAAAACAGATTGCACTTGTTCATATTTTTAGAATAATAGCAGGTTTACTTTTTCTATATTATAGTGATAATTTACCAGAAGCATTTGTATCAAAAGCATCATATGGAGACATAATTTCAGGCTTACTTGCAATACTTGCATTACTCTTTAACCGAAAATTTTTACACTACATTTTCCATCTATTTGGATTAATAGACTTGATAACCGCCTTGAGTATAGGTACTTATTTTAATATCATTGGAAATTCCAAGATGGCAACAATTTTTTATTTACCCTTAATTTTAATACCCTTATTTATTGTACCTATATTGTTGGTTACTCATATATCCTCACTAAAAAAACTAAACCAAAAAAACTATAATGAAAACATATAATTACTCAAAATTCGCAAACAAAGAGTATGACCTTATTCATTCTAGTGGGATAAAAGTTGGAGAAACAATTCCTGATTTTTCATTCCTTACATTAAATGATGGGAATAAAAACTTTTCAGAATATCTAGATAAACCAATTATTCTAGAAACAGGCAGCATTACTTGTGGGATGTTTGCTGGACAAGGAAAAGCTATGAATAATTTAGCAAATCAAAATCCTGATTTTAACTTTTTGCTATTGTATGTAAGAGAAGCTCATCCTGGCAAAATAATACCCGCTCATAATTCGATAGAAGAAAAATGCTATTTGGCTAACAGACTAAAAACAGAGGATAAAATCGAAAATCGCACTATTATAATAGATGATATAAACGGCAATATTCATACTATTTTAGGAGCTTTACCAAATATGATATTAATAATTGACACCAATGGAAAAGTTATTTATAAGGAAGATTGGAACAATGCAAAATCTTTACAAAAAGCAATTCAAGAATTTAAAAGAACCCAAAAGCCGCAACAGCAAAAATGGGCAATGCTTCCATTGCCAAATATTCCTGTAGAATATAGAATATTTAAGCGTGCAGGTTGGGATGCTGCGACCGATTTTATTATTGCTCTGCCAAAACTAATTTACTTACATATACTTGGTGGACTTTGTTTTAAGTTTTCAAAAAAATGTTAAAAAACACAATTACATTTATTATTAATAAATGTAATTATCACTTTATTTGTCAGTTAAGTACATATATAGCGTCTATTTCTAAAATAGACTAAATGAAAGCGTTAATTATATCAGGAGGTGGAAGCAAAGGAGCTTTTGCAGGTGGAATTGCAGAGTATCTAATTAAGGATTGCTGTAAAAACTACGATTTATTTGTTGGTTGTTCTACAGGAAGTTTGCTTTTACCACATTTGGCATTGGGAAAAATTGATAAAATTAAAAACATTTATACAACTGTTACCCAAGAGGCTGTTTTTAATATCAATCCGTTTCTAATAAAAAAAACAAAAAAAGGTTTTCAAACCAATATTAACCATTTTAACACTATTAGAGCATTTATAAAAGGTTGCCCAACTTTTGGAGAAAGCAATAATTTAAGAAAACTTATAAAAAACAGTATAACCGAAACAGAGTTTAACTCAATTCGAGACAATCAAAAAAAAGTAATTTTAACGGTTTCAAATTTAACGCTAGATACTATTGAGTACTATAACTCTTCTGATTCCTGCTATGAAGATTTTTGTGATTGGGCTTGGGCTTCGGCTAATTTTATACCATTTATGAGTGTTTTAAACAAAAATGGTTATCAATATGCAGATGGTGGTTTTGGCAATTTTATTCCAATATTAACTGCATTAGATAATGGAGCAACAGAGATAGATGTAATTATTTTGGAAAGCGAATCTAAAGATAAAAAGCATCCAATATATAACAATCCTTTTGCTTTGCTCTTTAGAACATTTAAGTTCATGAATAATCAAAGCAGTTCAAAAGATATTGTTATTGGAAGGTTAATGGGTATGAACAAAGAAGTTATAATTAATTTTTATTATACTCCAAGAAATTTAACTGATAATCCTTTGATTTTTGATAGCGAACAAATGAAAGTATGGTGGATAGAAGGCTATGAATTTGCAAAATCAAAAAATCCAGTAAGCTTTTGTAACATTCCTAATAGAAAGTATTATGAAAATTAGTTTGAATTGCATTATAATAGTAACTGTTTTTTTGAATTTAATATCTTGTAATGATGTAGAAAAAGATAGTGATATACATCCTTTTTGTGCTTCACAAAGTTGTTCAGTTAAAGGAAAAAAAGAATTGATAGAAACGTATGAAGAAGACTCAAATCAAAAAGATACTTTAGTCATTACAGTTGGAATAGTTGTTACGACAGAAAAGCAGCCAAAATATTATCATGTTACTTCAAAAATTAAAGAGTTAAATGAAGTTTTTGCTCCAGCTTTAATAAAATTTCAATTAAGTCAAAAAATATACACACACACTTCAAATCATACAATTGATGAAATAGAGTCTTCTTTCAAAATTAGAAATAAAGTTACTGAAGGTTTAGAAAAGGAGAATATTATCAATCTATTTATTGTCCCGAAAGGTAAATTTTTAAATGGATTTACCTATGTAGTTCCAGATACTTTTGCTAATTATTTTAATTTAAAGTGCAATACCATTTTTATCAATGAAGTAGCTTGGTTTAATCAATCTACACTACAGCACGAACTTGGACATTTTTTTGGATTACAGCACACCTTTGGAAACAATCCCAAAGAAAATACAACAAAAGAGTTAGCTAATGGTACAAATTGTAAAACCGAAGGCGATTTTATTTGCGATACACCTGCCGATCCTAATGGATTGATAGATAAAAATTGTCAATTTATTGGATTGTCAGATAAGCAAAAACATAATTTCACCCCATTCGTTAATAACTATATGAGTTATTATAAAAACTCGTGTAAAAATGAATTTACCAATAGACAATATATTGCAATGAATCAATTTGCTAATAAATATCGAATGTATTTAAAGGTAAAACAATGAAAGAAGTATTAAATATTATCCAATTGTCTGAAAAATTATTAATAGCAGTTAAAATGCAAGAGAATACATTTATATATGAGCAAAAACTTTCAGAATTAACACTAGATGAACTTCAAAAACAATTAGTAAATGATGATGATAAAAAAGTTTTTTGGATTAATTGTTACAATGCTTTTTTTCAATTATTAGCAAAAAGAAATGAACTAGTCAAAAAATCGATTTTTAAATCAAAGTTAATCACAATAGCTAACACAAAGTTTAGCTTAGACAACATAGAACACGGGATTTTAAGAAAGTATCGATGGAAATTAAGCTTTGGTTATTTGCCCAATATTTTTGCATCAAAAATCATTAAATCACTAGCCGTTTCAAAGCTCGATTTCCGCATTCATTTTGCCTTGAATTGCGGTGCCAAAAGTTGCCCACCAATAGCTTTTTATACACTTGAAAAAATTGATAATCAATTACAAATGGCAATGATTTCATTTTTAGAATCTGAAACATTTGTTGATTATGAAAACAAAAAAATAACCACTTCAAAATTGATCTATTGGTATCAAGGTGATTTTGGTGGAAGAACAAAAATCCTTACACTTTTAAAACAAGTTTTAAACCTTAAGGAAAAAGAATATAAGCTTTTATTTAGTAAATACAGTTGGGAAACTCAATTAGAAAATTACTCCTCTTAATAAAAATTAATTTCAATGAAATCTTTATTACAAAACAAAAAGATACTCATCACTGCCGGACCAACAAGAGAATATCTCGATCCTGTTCGATTTATATCGAATGAATCGTCTGGAAAAATGGGTTATGCAATAGCAGAAGCATTACATCAATTCGGAGCTGATGTTTATTTAGTTAGTGGTCCTGTTACTATTTCGTATTCATTTCCTGAAGAAAAAATTATTCACGCAAAATCGGCTAAACAAATGTATGATGCTTGTTTACCATTTTTTGACACCTTAGACATTGCTGTTTTTTGTGCAGCTGTTGCCGATTATACGCCAAAAACAAATTATAATCAAAAAATAAAGAAAATTGAAAATGAAATTGCAATTGAATTTGTAAAGAACATTGACATTGCATTTGAGTTTGGAAAGATAAAAAAGCAACATCAAAAATCTGTTGGTTTTGCCTTAGAAACAAACAATGTTTTAGACAATACCAAGGCAAAATTAAAAAAGAAAAACTTTGATTTAATTGTTTCCAACTCGCCAAATAAAGATGAAGGATTTGGTTATGACACAAACAAAATATGCATTATCGACCAAAAATTATCACTAAAATCCTTTCAGTTAAAAAGTAAGCAAGAAGTAGCTCAAGATATTGTAAATGCAATTATTGAAATGTATAATCCTGTTGAAATAGCTTCAATTTAACCTATTTAACTGTTATGCAAAAAGGGTTTACAATAGTTTTATTTTTTTCACTAGCAGTTTTATTTTCTAATAGTTTGAATGCCCAAGAAATAATAAAAACTTTTCATCAAAACACCTTTGGTAAAGAAAAATTAGCAAGTTTGAAAGCAAAATTTGGAAAACATAAAACATTGCTAGCTGACTATGAAAATCAAATGCTAATTGCATTATCCTATTTCCCAGAACTTGAAAACATCAAAATTAAATTCAGATTAAAAAACAGAGAAACGCCACTTGCTACAAGGCCAGCTTTTTTTAGTATGTTCCGTTCTCCAAAAAAAAGAACCTATATTATTACAATTAGTAAAAAAAGTACCCTTATTTTAGACACTATTACTTTTAAAAATTTACGTTTTAATGCTCAAATTGGTGTTTTAGGACACGAGTTGTCGCATATTTCTGATTATACTAAAAAGGGGTTTGCTAAAATTTTTCATATTGGGTTTATTCAACTTTTTTCAAAAAACAAATTAGATCGTTTTGAATTTAACACCGATTTAGACTGCATAAATCACGGTTTGGGTTATCAACTTTTAGATTGGAGTTGTAATGTAAGAGAAAGCCTTGAAAGAAAAAATTGGCTTGGAGCAGTAAATTTATCAACTGATCAAGAAAGTGAAAGATATATGAATCCCGCTACTATTCTAGAAATAATTTCTAAACATCCACTATATCAGGAAAATCAGAAAATGATCAGTAATTGTCAGGATTTGCAATAGTATGTGACTAATTTTAAAAATAATGTAGAAATGAAAGAATCTGGAAAATTAGCTTTAACAAGCATTTTATCAGCAATAACTGCTTCATTGTGCTGTATTACACCAGTATTGGCTCTAATTTCGGGAGCATCTGGAGTTGCATCTACTTTTTCGTGGTTGGAATCTTTTCGCCCTTTTTTATTAGGTATAACTATTTTAGTTTTAGTTTTTGCTTGGTATCAAAGACTAGAACCTAGAAAAACTGAAAGAATACAATGCAATTGTGATGAAGTTGAAAATCAATCATTTATACAAACCAAAATGTTTTTAGGTATTGTAACTGTATTTTCATTGATAATGATGGCATTTCCTTATTACGGGCATATTTTTTATCCAAAAGTTGAAAAAAATCCAGTTGTAGTTTCTTCTGAAAACATAAAAGAGGCAAAATTTAATGTAAACGGAATGACTTGCTCTAGTTGTGAAGAACACATTAAAAATGAAGTAAATAAATTACCTGGAATTGTAACTGTTTCTGCCAATAGTAAAGAAGGAAGTGTGAATGTAAAATTTGACAACAGCAAAACTTCCATTTCAGAATTAGAAAAATCGATTAATATTACAGGTTATACAATAATTGATAAAAAACAAACAAAATGAAAACACAATTAATATCAATCATAACTTGCCCAGAATGTAGACATAAAAAAGACGAAATAATGCCTACTGATGCTTGTCAATTCTTTTATGAGTGCGAAAATTGTAAAAAAATTTTACGCCCATTAGATGGTGATTGCTGTGTCTTTTGTAGTTATGGTAGCGTTGATTGTCCTTCCATTCAAGAGAAAAAAGATTGTTGTAAAAGTAAATAAATTAGTTTAACGTGATCTAATAGGTAAATTTACAAAATAAATTTAGTTATGTTGAAAATTGCTTCAATTGGAAGAGCACCACAAGAAATTGTGGTGTTTTTTTTTGTCAGGAATTAATTTAAATATCGACTATAGAAAAAACTAATTTAAAAGAATGAAAAGAATTATTTGCTATTGTTTGTTTTTAATTACATTCCAGAATTTTGCACAAGAGACTACTGGTATTCTAAAAGGAAAGATTAAAGATGAACAGAATGCTCCAATTGCATTTGCACATGTAGAAGTTATACAAGAAAATACAGGAAATAAATTCCATACAATAAGTCAAGAAAATGGTTTTTTCTTTTTTAATCAACTGCCTCCTGATGCAAATTATAAAGTCAAAATATCTTACATAGGTTTTAATGATTTCATACAGAATAATTTAACAATTTTATTGGGTCAAGCCTTAACTTTAGAAATACAATTAATTGAAAAATCAGAAATCTTGAATGAAGTCATTGTAACTTCCACTATTGGTCAAAAAAAAGGAAATGAGCAAAAGTTAAAGATGGAATTACTCAATAATTTACCTACGATAAACAGAAGTATTCAAGATGCAACTCGTTTATTACCAGATGCAAATTTAAATTCATTTGGCGGCGCTAATTATAGATTTAATAATTTAAGTATTGATGGTAGTGCAACAAATGATGTTTTAGGATTCCAAGAACCTTCAAGTGGTGCCGCAGGTTCTGTAGCTTCTGGAACGCCTGGAGGACTTGCAGGAACTCAACCGATAGGTTTTGGTGCTATAAGTGCTTTGTCTATTAAAACAGCACCATTTGATGTTACACTTGGTAATTTTACAGGAGCAAGTATAAATGCTGTAACCAAGTATGGCAAGAATAAAACAGAAGGAAATGCATATAATTTTATGAAAAATAGATGGATGACCGGAAGATATGCAGATGGAGTAAAACAACCTGAATCTACTTTTTTTGACAACCAAATTGGTGCTTCTATAGGTGGTCCTATACTAAAAGACAAACTTTTCTATTTTTTCAACGCAGAATTCTCATATAGAAAAGAGCCTGTTTTAAATGCTCCAGGTTCAACCAATTCAAATATATCCTTATCAACGATAAATTCTATTAGAGATAAATTAATGTCACAATACAATTATGACCCAGGAGCTTTTCAAAATGTTGATCTAGAGCGCAAAAACACTAAACTATTCTTACGTTTTGATTATTCCATTTCTGAGAAGCATAAGTTAACGCTGCGAAATAATTTTGTAACAGCATATGCTGATAATTTAGAGTGGACTACTAATGTATTTAATTTTGGTAATCAAGGATATCGACACAATTCAACAACAAATAGTTTGGTTGGCGAATTGAAAAGTAATTTTAATTCTAATTGGAATAATAAACTCATTCTATCTTACTCAACCGTTAATGATGACAGAACTTTTAATGGTCGTGTTTTTCCTCATTTAGAAATTATTGATAATACATCAAATACCATTTTTGCAGGTACTTATAGGGAAGCTGCTATATATGGTTTAAATTTAAAAACAACTCAAATAACTGACAATGTTACTTATGTAAAAAACAATCATACTTTTACATTAGGAACTTCTACAGAAATTAATGCAATTGAATATAGATTTTTAACAGCATTTAATGGAAGATGGCAATACAAATCGGTTGATGATTTTTTAAATGATAAGCCAAATCGAGTTCGAGGTGTTTACAATATTGAGAATAATGACTTTAACTTTAATAAAAATAATCCATCTGCCGATTATAGTGTTATTCTATCAGGAATCTATTTTCAAGATGATTTAAAAATTTCGGATAAATTTAGTGTATTAGCAGGTTTAAGAATTGATACTCAATTTCACCCTGGTGATTTTCCAATAAGTAATGAAGTAAAAAACACACCTGAATTTGCTAAATATGAAAATAAAATCAATAGCAAACCTCAAATTAATCCAAGAGTTGGTTTTATCTATAACATAAATAGTAAATTAACTTTGAAAGGCGGTTCAGGACTATTTACAGGTCGAATGCCTTTTGTATGGTATGCTTATTCGCACTACATTTCAGGAACAAAATATTTTAATATTGATTACCGACCAACTTCAAATCTTCCAATTACCGAAAATCTTAGTGATTTAGAAAGTCTACAGTCGAGACCGTTAACTGAAATTAATTTAGTTGATAATGGTTTTAATTTACCCCGAGATTGGAAGACCAATTTAAATTTTGATCTAAAACTTAAAAATAATACAATCTTATCACTTGATTTAAATTATTCTAAAGTTGTACAAGGATTATATTTTCAATCTATAAATAGAAAAGAATCAACGTTATCAAATTTTAACGGAGCTGATAATCGCCCTTATTATACTCAAACTGGAGATAATGTAAAAGTTAATCCAAATTTTACAAATGTGTTCCTATTAACGAATACGGATAAAGGGTATAGATATAATGGTACACTAAGCATTTCTAAATCAAATAGTTTTTATACAGGATTTTTAGGATATACATTTGGAATGAGTAAAGATATAAGCAGTACGGTAAGGAACTCTCATGCAGCTAATTATGAGTGGAATCAAGCATTAGTAGCTAATAACCCTAAATTGTCTTTTTCAAATTTTGATTTAAGGCATAAAATTAGTTCATATCATTTTTTTGAAATCCCTTTTAAAGAATCAAAATTTAAGTTAGGATTTATTTATAATGGAAAATCGGGCAGTCCTTTTTCTTATGTTTATGAAGGGGATATGAATAGAGATGGTTCTGCAAAGAATGATATAATTTATGTTCCAAATAACCAATCTGAAATTGTTTTGCAAGATTTCATCAATAGTAATGGAATTCTGATTACAGCTCAAGAACAATGGAATCAATTAGATAATTATATCAATAATGATAATTATTTAAAATCAAGAAGAGGAAAATATGCTGAAAGAAATGGAGCAAGAACACCTTGGAATCATCAAGTAGATGCAAAATTTATTTTTGAAAAAAAGCTCAAAAATAATCGATTAGAAATTTCACTTGACATTTTTAATGTTGCTAATTTAATTAATAAAGAATTTGGCACACAATATTATGTTCCAAACATTAATAATTCTGGTTATGCGATACTGGATTTCATCAAAATTGAAAATGAAAAACCAGTTTATCAATTCCATAATCCAAATAGCAAACCATGGTTAGTAGATACTATAAATTCTAAATGGCAAGCACAACTTGGATTGAGTTTTTATTTTTAGAAATTTAAATGATGAATATAAAATGAATTTTAATCAAACAACTATAAAATAAAATTAATGTAATGTTGTCAGGAAAAGAATTTACTTACGACTATAACATAAATTAATAACTGCAAATAATAAATTATGCCCACAAAAATTAAACTAATAAACTTGCCTACAGGATATCAAACTGTAATAAATAATGGAAGACATAGTATTTTAGGAGACGAGCCAACAAATAGTAAAGGAACTGATTTAGGATTTTCACCTACTGATTTAATACTCTCGAGTATTGGAATGTGCAAAGTAGCAACTGTTCGTTTTATTGCACGTAAAAATAACTGGGAAATTGGAAATGTAGAGGCCGAATTAGATCAAGTTGTGAAAAGAGGAGAAGATGGTAAATTATCAACAACAATTAAAGTGGCCATTTCAATTGAAGGTAATATTAACGATGAACAACGTCAAGAATTACTTAATCAAGCAGATGCATGTTATGTTCATAGAATGATTGAGGGAGATTGGAACATTGAAAAAGCAAAAAATCTAAATCAAGTTGAATTTGTATAAATTAAAAAAATTGACATTATGAAAACACTAATTTTCACCATTTTGACTATTGCTGTAATTTTTGGAATTTATAGTTTCAAAAAACCTAAAACTGAAGATATTTCAGTAGATAAAGGGATACAATTTTTTGATGGAAATTTTCATCAAGCTTTACTAAAATCTCAAGAGCTTAAAAAACCAATTTTTCTTGATGTATATGCTACTTGGTGTGGACCTTGTAAACAGCTTAAAAAAACAACCTTTAAAGATGAAGAAGTAGGTAACTATTTTAATGCCAACTTTATAAATATAGCCATAGATGGAGAAACTTCAGAAGGTCAAGAATTAATTAGAAAATATAATATTCGTTCCTACCCATCTTTACTAATAATTGATGGTCATGGGGAAGTAAAAACTAGAACAACAGGATTTCAAAAACCACATATTTTAATAAATTTTGGGAAAAGAATTATTCCCTAATCAAATTTACCTTTTTTGCCCCAAACTAGTTAGTATTTGATATTAAAGCATTAGTTAATTAACTAATGCTTTAAGTTTTTATCATTAAAAAAATTGAACATGGAAAAAAAATCATTTTTGGCAATCTCAAAATCACTTATTTTTTTTGGGTTGCTATTTTCATCTTTTTCACAAGCACAAAATAATTTGGAAAATGATGAAATAAGTAGTAAAAACAAAGTCGAGTTAGGTACAGAATTACAATTATATCCAGCTGGAATAATGACAATGATTACATCCAATATTTTTCTAAATGACAATTGGGCATTACGTTTAAGAGTTGGAGGCAATTTTGCAGACCGTAAAGATTTTAGTGAGTATAATGATAATGAAGTGGCTACAGGTTTTGGAGGTACTTTAGGAATTGTTCGTTATTTTCCTTCTGGAAAAGGAAACTTTATAATTGGAGCTTCTGTTGATACTTGGAACATGTGGACAGATTGGAAAGATGGTTTAAATACAGTAAATCCAACAGAGGGTAAAACATATAATTTAGTTATTCAGCCTTGGGTTAACGGAGGTTATTTATTCAATTTAAATGAAAAATGGAATGCTGGAGCATCATTAGGTTTTGGAAGAGAATTCAATGTTATAACTCGTGGTGAAAATGTAGGTGAAGGATGGATGGGATTAGCCACACTATCCGTAAATTATAAAATTAATTAATTTGAAAGCTGACATATAAAAACAATATCAAAGAGATATTAGAAAAGAGAATTATTGAACACTTGTTATTTATAACCCTTTGAATTCAAAATATACTACCTTACTAAATAACCTCAATGAACAACTCAACTTCATTGATTTAGAGATTGATGATCAAATAAAGAAATGTGAGCAAGCTATTGCAATAATTCTAAAATCAATTAAAGAACTTAAAAAAGTTACATCTAAAATAAATTTTAAATCTCAAACTGAAGAAATTAAGTTTTTCAAAGAAATAAAACCACAGTTCACTTCAAAATTGATTTATTTCAATCGAGTTTATAAAATTGAAATGAAAAAACCAAATGGAGGGAATAGAATACTTAAGAAGTATAACAACAACGAACTTTTAAAACTAAAAGCATTCTTTGATAGTGAATTAGAATTTTATCAATATTATAGATCAGGAAGTACTTATCTTGATTATAAATATTTCCTTAGAGGAAAATTTGATATTAAACTTGCTTTAGATTCATACTATTTTGAAACGGATACATCATTTTCAACCTCACATGATTTCAAAGTAGCAACAATTTTAGCAAATGACTTAATTCAATTATATTTAGAAAACCAGTTAATTATGATTGATAACAAAGATATAAGTGAAAAATCACAACGCAAACCGAACATTAAATTGATGTGGACTGGCTCAAAAGTTGCTCTTACAGAGCTATTATATGCATTACATTCTGAAGGTGTTTTTAATAATGGAGCCGTTGACTTAAAAGATATTGCAGAATATTTTGAACATACTTTTGAAATTGACTTAGGCCAATATCGCCGCGCATTCCTTGAAATAAGAGCCAGAAAGAGCGAAAGAACAAAATTCATTACCTCTTTAAATGAAACTCTTCTAAAAAGAATGGACAATGCAGATGATATAGCTTAGCTAAAAATCGTTCACAGCACATACCCCGTTGTGAAATAAAATACTCCAAACAATTCAATTTTGTACCATAACAATCTAAAACATACGTTATGGCAATCGAAGTTATCACACGTGAAGACTTAATCGAATTCAGAAGTCTTCTTTTGAATGATTTAAAACAACTCATTCAACCTCAATCACAACAAATAAAGCAATGGCTCAAATCCAATGAAGTCCGAAAATTGCTTAACATTTCCCCTGGCACATTACAAAATCTACGTGTTAACGGAACACTTTCATTTACCAAAGTTGGTGGTATAATGTACTATAGCTATTCAGACATTGAAAAAGTTCTAAGTGGTAATATACAAAATAAAGATACTAGACTTTTCAAATAATGTAATACTAACTAATGAATTACATTAAGCACCTGACTGGTTTTTTTAGTTGCATAGGCAATGAAGAACTTATTTACCCAACTCACATTAGTTTGTATTTGGCACTGTTTCAAAGTTGGAATGTAAATCGATTTAAAAACCCGATTACTATTTCTAGAGATGAAATGATGAAAGCCAGTAGGATTGCCTCAAAAGCAACCTATCATAAATGTATAAAAGAATTGCAATTGTTAGGATTCATAGAATATTTACCATCCTATAATCCGTACCATGGTACAGAGGTAATTATGTATAATCTTTCTGATGGTAAAAAGCCTCAAAGCAGTTCAATGAATGAACAAACAAAACCAATAATTGAACAAGTTAATGGTCAGGTAACTGAACAGGTTATTGAACCCCATATATATAATAATAAACAAACATTTAAAAACAATAAAAACATATGTATTGAAGGAAATTTAGAGACTTCAGTTGAGAAAGGTTTTTTAGAGACCGTTGAAAAAGAAAAAAAAAGTTCCGCGAAAAAAAAAGAAAGTCCGAGTTTGGATTTGGTAAAGGAATATTTCAAACATCTGGATTACCCAGAAATTGAAGCGGAACGTTTTTTAATTATTATACAAGTACTGGTTGGTTAATTGGAGGAAAAACCAAAATGAAAGACTGGAATGCTGCGGCCAGAAACTGGATGCTCACGACTTCCAAATTTTCAATCAACTTGCCTCAGAATAAAGAGCAATCAAGAGCCAATAATTTACACATCCAAGAAGATAAAGACTATGCAGAACCATTGTAAGAGAATCAATTATGAATTTACAATACAACTATCCGGAAATTCTAGCTTGGTTGGAACAGAAAGGAAAACAAGATTATGGAGAGAGATTTTATTTCCTTGAGCAGGATACACTTAACATTACAAAACTTGTAGCCTATTTTCTGAAGGATGAAACAAAATCAAATGAGTTTGGTCTCGATTTAACGAAAGGTGTTTTATTGTCAGGACCAGTAGGTTGTGGTAAAACAACGTTAATGACATTGATGAAATATATTGCGAAACAAAACAACAGATTTTATCTGAAGACTTGCAGAGATATAAGTTTTGAATTTATCAAAGAAGGTTATGAAATTATACATCGTTACAGTCGTGGAAGTTATTCTCAAACTGAGTATAAGAATTATTGCTTTGACGATTTAGGAGTTGAGCAAAACTTAAAATACTACGGCAATGAGTGTAATGTAATGGCTGAAATTATTCTTTCAAGATATGATCTATTCATTGCAAGAAAAGTAATAACACATCTAACAACTAATCTTTCTGCTTCTGAAATAGAAACAGCTTACGGAAATCGAATCAGGTCAAGATTAAGAGGAATGCTGAATCTTATTGCTTTTGATAAAAATACAGCAGACAAACGCTAACAAAAAACAGTATGAAAATAACTTTAAAGAAAATCAAAATAGCGGATATTGAGATAATACAATCCGAACTGCTAAAATTCATCCGAAACAAGGTTGATAATATTCATCATTGCAAAGATTATGAAAAGTATTGCAATGATATTATTGTTATTGACACACTACAAAGTATGTTCTACATTTTTAGAACGAAAATTGAGAGTAAAAAAGTTCCTTCAAATATCATTCTTACTCCAACACAATCTGTTATCCTACTCTATTGCTGTCAATGGGAAAGAAAAGAACGAACTCAAGAACAGGAAATTGTAATGCAATCCATCTCTGATATAATTTACGAAAGACTTGTCAATATTTAAAACTAAGAATTATGAAAATTAAAAACCGCTTTAAAATAATTTATCTGAATGTATTGGCAATAGCAATATGTTTTGCAATCATCATTACCTCACCATTGCAATTTTTTGATTTCATCTTTAAGGGTAAAAATCGAATACTGAAGTATCTGGAAGATAAGGTTTTCAGAATCTTATTCCTAATCAACGATTTAAGAAAGGAAATTTAACTTGTAAAGATTCTAAAATGAGTAAGCAAAATAAAAAACCACTTCCGCATTCTGTTACTAAATCAGAATTAATCGAGATGTATTGCAATCAGTTTAGTGAAACTAAAATCAGGAATCAAATTAATGAAATCTTAAAAGAAAAGAAAATCTCAAAGGATGTTAAAATGATTCCACATTTGGAATTCGTGGAGTTTGTTGAGACTTATGGATTACCAAAAGGATACTATTACGATGATGATTGATTACAATAAAAGCACAATGATACCTGATAATACTTTATAATACCTAACAAATCTTTACAATACTTCACCATACCTCGCCTTACCTCAAGGCGAGGTATTTTTATTTTAAACATTTGCATATGAAAGTTTGTAAATGAAAATGACTAAAAATGAAATAAACCTAATTCTAAAGCGCAGGATAAAAAACGGTGATGAGTTTAACCATTTGATTGAAAAACCTAAAGGACAAAAAGTAAAACTTAAAAAAGGTGATACTTTTTATTCGGTTTCCATGATGAAAGTTTGGGTCGAGACTTTTTACAAACAGGTTGCCAAATTATCGCAAATGCTGAAAGGAAAAACGATTCAAGAGACCTGTGATAAGATTCATTACTTCCTGTATTACGATATACAATATCAGGCAGACGGTATGACTCAGAATTTAAGAAGTCCTGCTAATAGTTGGTTTAACCGCCGTGAAGGAATTGATTGCAAAAGCTATTCAATTTTCGCAAGTTCGGTTTTAATGAATTTAGGAATTAAGCATTACATCAGACAAATCAAACAGCCTAAGTTCAATCCAAAGCAGTACACTCATGTTTATGTGATTGTGCCATTTAATCAAGTGAGCGGAAAGCTAGACAAAGGTCATGCAATTATTGACGGAACTATTCAAAGCAACAAAGAACCAAGTTATACGGATAAAAAAGATGTTTTTATGGATCAAAAATTACCACACATAGGACTCAATTGTCCTGCTCCTAAAAAGAGAGGCTGGTATGTAACCAAAAAGCCTTGCAAAAAGGTTTATGAACTATATGATTTTGCCAGAAGTGCTGAACAAGCGAAAAACATGTTAAAATCATTAGGCAATGATGCGATTGTTCATAAGTCAACAAGTGAAGGAGGAGCTTATAATATTTATGTCAAGATTAATAGTGTTTATGGAAGTAAAAGAGGACTTAAAGGAGTTGTAAAAAAAACAACTCAACCTCGTAGAAGATTTCCATTTTAAATAACAGCGTATGATAATATTAGAAGAACAAATAGGTCTTAATGCAGGATTAAACAGAAGTTTTTTAAAAAGACTAAGATTCAAGAACCTCGTTAAAATGGCAGTTGCTCCACATCTGCTAATTCCTAAAAACAAAAGACGAACGCTCATTAGAGGAGCTTTTGCGCCCCATACTTTGATTAAAAAAAATCAAAGAAAGCGATTAATCAAAGGAGTTTTAGCACCGCATACACTTTTAAAAAGATAAGAATATGTTGATTTTAGAAGAACAAACAGGACTGAATGCAGGTTTAAACCGAGGCCTTAAAATCGGTAAAATGCTCAAAAAGAATGTCCGATTAAAAAACGTTAGCATTAAAAATGCTGTTAAAGTCGGAAAAAAGTTAGTTCCAATTGCCTCTATGGCAATGAATATTATTCCTGGAGGAGGCATCGCAAGCAAAGTGCTTGACAGCAAAGTAGGTAAAATACTTACGAAGGTTAAAAGTGGTAAAGCCATAAAATTAGCTACAAAATTAGGCAAAAGTAAAGTTGGCAAATTTGCGATAAATAATGTTGTGAAACCGACAATTAAAAATGCCTTTACAGGTAATCAGCCACAGTCTATTTACAACGAATCACAACAAATTGAAGCTTCCGAACCAGTTGAAGTTATGCCAAATGCGACTCCGACACCTGCACAATTGGAAACCATTGCAGAAGTAAAAGGAGTTCCGGCGGAATCCTTAACTACCGGCACAACAGATACTGGTGAGGCAGTTCCGAATGATGCTCAGCTTGAAACTATTTCCAAAGTCAAGGATATTCCTATGCAGAATTTAAAAGAAGAAGTTCAAACACAAAAAGAAGCATCACAACTCGAAAGTGGAATTACATCCACAGAAAAGCCTAATTATACGATTCCCATTGTTATTGGTGTAGGAGCTGTGGGAGCGATTCTTTTAGTAACAAGTTCAAAAAGTAATTAATAAACATAGAAATGAAACAAGAATTAATAACAATCAGTTCTGCCGTTGTTGTAGGTGCTCTTTCAAGAGGTCTTACAGGCACTATGACCGAGACATCTTCCAACACGGTTAAAGGTGTTGTTAATGTTGCAGTTGCCGTTGGTGCTGGATTTTTAGCGGTAAAAGTAAATGGAAGCGATACCAAAAGTTCGCTTTTAAGAGGTTCGGCAATTGGTGTTTCCATTGCTCATGGTCTGGAATTAGTAAAAAATATTTTCTCGTCTGAGAAAATTGCCGCTAAGCTAAATCCTGAAACAACAATCGGAAGATTTATGCAAAAGACAGCAGGTCTTTCGGGGGCGGTAAATGGATTGCAAGGTTATATCGATGCTTACGGCAACTATCACGAAGATGGTTTAGGCGGTTACATTGATATCAATGGTAACTATGTAGAAAATGGTTTAAATGCTTATGATGGTGGTGATGGTTTAGGTGCTTATGAAGAAGAAGGCTTGAACGGGTATTTTGATGATGCAGGAAACTATCATGAAGATGGTTTAGGTGGTTACATCGATGTAAATGGAAACTATGTTGAAGATGGTTTAAGCGGTTATGAAGACGATGGTTTAGGAGCCTATGAAGATGAAGGCTTAGGCGCATATATCGACGAAAATGGGAACTATGTTCTGTAACCTACAACAAAAAATTAAAATTTAATTCATTAAAGAAACATGGAAAATAGAAATTCACAATTGCAGAGAGCAATTAAAGTTTTAGGAGCTAGACAACGTCAAACGAATCATACTGTAAGGCCACAAGCAACAAAATTAGTTGATAAAACCTTTTATTTAAATGTAAAGGTTGATGGGATGAGTGGAATCAACCAACTTGTGGATGCAAATACTAAAAAAATTGTCGGAATTACAAATTTTGATGGAAATCAATTAAACTCAGGACGTGATGTGGTAATTGATGCTATCCGTATACAGTTTACCACAAAAGGGATGAAAATGGAGAGTGCCGACTGGCAAAGTAGAGATGTATTGCCGGCTGAATTGCAAAACGCTGATTTGAGATTGATTCAAACCAATGATATGCTTATTGATTTACCCCTTACAGATATTCAAAATTTCAAATTCGATGATTATCGTCCCATTGCAACCACACCGCTTTTAAGAGCCAAAGAGGAGTTTAAATTAGAATTGGAATTTCCTAAAGGGGTAAATGTCCCTATAAAAGAAGGTGTTTCAATGTTTTTACGATTGGAATTTAGAGTAACAGAGGCTAAAAAGTAAGAGAATTAATAAAGCCGAAGTCTTAACAGCTAAGGCTTTTAAATCTTAAAAAGTATGCGACAAATTCAACACGTAGTAAAGGCAATCATAAAGCCAGGAGAAAGTAATACTTCAGAGAATTTTAAACTTCCAATTGGTTTTACCACTGGTGTAGCAGTCTACACTAATGGAGTTGAAAAAAAAATCAGTGCAATGACATCCATTGAAATGAAAGACGATAACAGTATTGCTATCATTCCATCTGTTCATATTGATAATTGGAGACAATCAAACGGTGGCGAATACGAAAAGAGTTTTAAACCCTTGAATTTCGATACAGGTAATAAGGATTACTCACTCATTTTCGCTTTGGACGAGCCATTGAAAAGTGATGTGCCTTTAAAATTTCACGTAGTGTTTTTATATAACAATAACATTAAAAAAGTATAGCATGTTTGCAGAATCTGCTTTTATAACAAGAGAGTTTAGGGAAGAACAAATTCCCATTTTAGAGGGAGTTACCTGCCTTTCGGTTGTAAATACAGGTACTACAATTGCAATTATCAACGGTGTTACTATTTATCCAACACAAAAACAGATTTTGATTCCTCCTGATGGCACTTTTTCAAAGGTAAAATTGGAGGTCAATTATATGACAAGTGAATCAACTTTCGCCCCAACGCTGGTAAAGAAAATGATTACTGGGAAAGAGCATAACAGGATTTTACTTATCTACAAAAAACTAATTTAAAATGGAGCAATTAGATGATTTGATGGATAAACTGGCAAGCGATAAATTTTGCGCTGTAACAGTTTACGACAGAACTACCTCAAAGCCAATTTTTCGAAATATTACCCACGAGCAGATAAAAAATGATTATGGTACGAGTGAAGAATTTTTTGAAAAACTCTACAATGATGGTTTTACCAAACTTACCATTCAGGAGAAACGCAAAAATGGGGTAAATGCTTTCAAAATTGAAGGAGATCCTTTTGATGTAACTTTTGGTGAGATTATTTCTAATTCAAGTCATATAGAGGATGAACCAAAACAAGTCCTTAAAAAGAAGAAAAAAAAGAAAAAAAGTGCAGGTCTAATGGGTTTGGGAATTGCCGACATTTTTGATTTGAAATTACAAGCGCGTGATCGAGATGAACTCGCTAAAAAGTTAGAAGAATCTGAAAAATATAATCGGGAACTCAAAGCGAAAAACGAAGAACTCGCTGAGGAAAAATTGCAGCGGAAGTACACCAAAGAAAGCAATGACAGTTTGAATAACATGCTTTTAGGAGTGGTTAAACAAGCTCCATTAATTCTAAAAGGATTAGGGTTTAATGTTCCGGTTGAAAATAGTGGTTTAGCTATGGCTTCTCCTGAAGATTTGGATGATGAGAATTGTTCAGATGCTAAAAAAGCATTCTTGGATATTATCCGAACCCTTGATGACGATACTATAACGTTGCTTTCAGTCATTTATCAAAAAATCAACGAAAAGTCCGAAAACAATCTCTTTTCACAAGAGCTATTTGGACTATTACAAAAACATCAAATGGTAGTATGAGCACAATAACTATAAAAACAAAGGAAACCAACCCATTCAAGTTACAGAAAAAGACAAAACTGATTCAGGAATTATCGGATTTGGATAATGAAGTTTTGGAAAAACTAGTGGAACTGAAAAAATCCAAAAAAGCCATTGCAATGGTTACCGATGCCCAGAGTTGGCAAACAATCAAAGAGTTCATAATGTAGAAAGTTGGAGTAACCTGTCTGCATGCTCCATTTGCAGGCGGGTGAAACAATGATAAAACACAGGTGTAGACATTGCTCCAGGTTAAGAGAGTAAAAATGAAACGGGAAGAGTAAAATGAACCAACTACTGGGACAACTCTTTAGAATGCTTAAAATGAAATTCTCGGAGTAAAATTGAAATTGGGAGCAATACTACAGCCAAGAAATGAATATGAAAAGACAAGGTTTACATAATCCCGCAGTGCTTACCGCAGTAGCTTCATCTCCACAAGGACAAAAAGCTATTGCAACAACTCTTGAGAATACAAGTGCAGGAGTAAATGCCACGGTCTCGATTGTGAAAGGGGTTTTGAAAATGGGGCTTTTTTTAGGTGTGGGTTACTTTGCTTACAAGAAAATTTTTAACGGTTTTTCACCTTTAAAAGAAAACAAAAGAGACAGACCAAGCAATATTTCAACTGGGATGGCAAAGAATAAAGCTGAAGCAATTTATAGTGCAATGTATGGTGTTGGAAATGGTTTTAAATCTGTAAAGCAAAATCTTATGGGAGTTAATCCTAACGGATTTGTGAGGATTCATAATGCTTTCGGGCTTAGAAAAGGGATCAATCCTTTATCAAAAAAAATGACTCTGATAGAATGGTTTGGTGACCAGTTCAGTCAAAATGAACTAATGGAATTACGCTTTATAATCCCAAACTTTTTTTAATCATGGACAGTTCAAAAATAGTGCCTATCTCTGTTGGAATAGCGGGATTGGGAATTCTGCTTTTTTCCATAGCTCAAGCAAAAAAGGATAAAAACGGGAACGTTTATTTGAATCAAGGAACGGTAGAAAATAACTTCAACGCTAAAGAAATAGCTACAGTGCTTTATGATGCAATGAAAGAAGCTAATTTCACTAATACTGAAAAGCGTAAGACCATTTTTACCACGCTCACTGGAGTTAGCCCAGCACAGTTTTCATGGGTGATAAAAGCCTTTGGAAGTAGGTATTACAATACACTTACAGGCAACACTTATTTCGCTTTATGGCAAACTCCAGTAAGGCATCCTTTAAAGGTTTGGCTCAAAGAGGAATTAAGTGACAGCGATTATAAATTATTGAAATCAAATTATTCAAAATACTTATAAGAATGACCACAGAAGATAAAATATGGATTGGTGGCGGTATCGCTCTTGCTATAGGTGGTGGCATTTATTATTTCGTTCAAAAAAATAAGAATGATAATGAAATCAGTCAAGAAATTGAAGCGGATTTAAGCAATGAAACTTTACCTGTTGCGACACCGAAGCCTATACGAACACCAACATTAGCAACAGCTCCAATTATTCCTGTAAAAACAATTTCAGAACCACCTGTCAGAAGTGCTGATGCATTTAGATACAGCATAGGTCAGGAAGTGATGGCTTCAGGCTTTAATGGGACAAAGACTTACGATGCACGAAAAATGGCTGATGGGAATTATACCAGCGAAGGAATTAGAAAGGCTACTTTCAAAAAAGGAGATAAAATCGGTAAAATCATTTGGGTTGGCAAAAGACCTGATGGCACTTATCGTTATGTTGCTCAAAGAGATGGAACTTTTTTGAATGACATTTATTGGATTCCTGATCATACAGTAATAAAACCTGTTGGAAAGATTTTACCAACTATTCAAGCCGTAGCGGAAACTTCAGGAATTGATAAAGCAATACTTTTAAAAAAAGGTAGTAAAGGCATGGAAGTAAGAACACTACAAACTTTATTAAAAGTTAAAGTTGATGGTGATTTTGGAAGAAATACGGAGAATGCTCTTTTCACTCAAAAAGGAATAAAACAAATCAGACTTAAAGACTGGAGATAATGAATACAAGTACAGGAATATGGATTGGTTTAGGTGTGCTGGGCGCAATTATTATCGCTTCGATGAGTGATGAAACTAAACCTAAAATCGAATCCAAATCAAATGAAAAGCCCAATGTTGAACCTAAAAAAGTACAGTTGTAATGGAATTTTTATTATCAAATAGTACACCTTTTTTGAAGGTTTTTAAGAAGTATGCTATTAATACCCCCAAGAGAGTTGCACATTTTTTGGCACAGCTTCACGAAGAAACAGGAGGATTTATTAAGCTTTCTGAGAACTTGAATTATACTCCCGCCGGACTGATTGAAACTTTTGGAACGAACCAGATTTCGGTTGCTCAGGCAAATCTGTACGGAAGAACTGCTAAACGAAAAGCTAATCAGGAGGCCATCGCTAATATTGTGTATGGTGGAAAATGGGGAAAAGTAAATTTAGGAAATACACAAGTTGGTGATGGTTGGCGTTTTAGAGGACGTGGATTAATCCAATTAACAGGAAGGGTTAATTATCAAGCCTATAAAGATTATTCAGGATTAGATGTGATTGCTAACCCAGATTTGGCCTCACGTCCCGATATAGCTATTGATATTGCTGGTTGGTTTTGGAGTGTAAGATTCAAGCTTAATCCAATTGCCGATACTAACAACATAACATCAATTACCAAGAAAATTAACGGAGGGCTAACTAATTTTTCTGAAAGAGTCAAACAACTTAAGTATTATACGAGCATTGACACACTTGGAATATTAAAAAAAAAAGCGAGTCCGAAACCGGGCAAACCGAAGAATAAATCTGCTTATAGCTACTACAACCCTTTTACTAGGGTGCTCGATTTTGGTTCTAAAACTAAATAAAGGATAAAAATATGTTACCAATAGAAACGATACTGAACTATTTCTTGGGTTCCACCACCTTGATTTCAATATACATAGCTTGGAGGTCGAGAAACTCTGAACTAAAAAAAACGGAAGCTTCAGCACTAGAGGCCATCGATTCAATTTATACCAAAATGTCAGTTGTAACGGATAAGAAATTTGAAGAGATGCAGCGGATTATCGATGAAAATACCATTGAAATTAGAAACCTTAAAGAACAATTGCAGGAATATCAAAAGCGATGTTCTGGCTGTTTGAATAACAAGGGAAATGAAAAGAAAAACCTTTGATAAAATTATTGGAATCCTCAGTGTTTATTATGAAATCGATTTGATTCAAGCAATAGAGGTTTCTGAGCTACTACTTTTTGTTATAAAAGTCTATTTAAAAAAATCAAAACCATGAAAAAGTTAATCTACTATATCATCTTGTTTGTCATTTCCAGTATGGTTTTTACAAGTTGTTCTTCAGCTAAAAAATTAAAGCAGGAAAACACGTTGCTTAAAAATGAAATTCAGAAAAGAGACAGTATAAAAAATACAGTTATTAATCGGGCAATTGATGATAAGTTAGTTACCCCGATTACACAAAGTCAAACAGGAAATATAGTTTTTGATAGTTTGGTTAATGCCAAGGTAGATGAAATTTTATCCAAGTTAAATACCTCAAAAAAATCTGGAGATAACAGCTATAAACTCATTTACGACAAACTTAAAAAACAATTAGAGTTTTATGCTCAAATCGCTCAAACCAAAAATGAAAATACAGCGGTAAAAAATGAAAAAGTAAAGACAATTATCCAGGTTAAAAAGATTCCTATTGCAGTTGAAAAAAACTTATCAAAATTGGAGAAATTTTTAATGGGATTAGGGATTTTGGCATTATTCTATATCGGATTTAAGATAGTATTTCTAATCAGAAAAAAGACTACTGTATGGGAATAAGAGCAAAACATATTGTAATCACTGGGGCATTATTAGGCATTGGAGCATTATGGTACAAGAATAAACTCAATAAATGGAAAGAAACAATGAAAAAATTAAAAGCATTACCTACTGGAATTAGAAATTTCGATATTAATTTCAAACGGATGCGCTTTAATTTGGATGTTACCATTTACAATCCTACAAGCGATAATTTCAACCCTGATGGTGTAGTTGCCACCGTTAAGCGAATTATCCTCAAAGATAAAACAGCCAAGCGAATAGCTACCATCACAGTAAATAAATGCTTTTTATCCATTCCTGCTAAAGGAAAACATGTACTAAAGGATCTGATTGTGGAAGTTCCAATACTAGAGAACATTTCCAACTGGCAAAACCTTTCTCAGATTAAAAGCATAAATGATATCCAGACTGAAACGATTCTAGGAGTTTTAGGCAAAGAGTATTCAATAATAAAATAAACATGGATTTAATAACTTCATTCAATAATCTTAACGGTAAAACTGTAAAACGCTCCGTTTTAAAATCCCTTTTAAAAAGAGCTAAAAAGCAGAAACATTCGATTATTACAAGTCGCATTAGCAAAGTTTTGGAGCAAAACAATGATATTCTTTTCACTATTGAAATAATGGATTTTATTGAATCTACTGGACTTAGTGGAGCAGAGCAAAGAATCATTCTTCCAACATTAGAATACATATCTGAAGAAGATACAGAAGGTGGGCTAAATGGCGTTTCTCCTGATGATATTTACAGTTATATCACGGATTTAATTATTAATACGATTGAGAAAGTTGGGCATTTGCCATGGCAAAAAGACTGGGTAGGCTCAGGTTCTGATGGTGCAGCTAAAAATTATGTTAGCAAGAAAGAATATACCGGAGCAAACTTCCTACTCAATTTTGATATAAAATTTGATAAAGATGGTAAAGGCTATTTGGTACCGATTAAATTCATCCAGCCGTATTACTTAACGTTCAATCAGATTAAAGAAACTGGTGCAAGCCTAAAGAAAGACAGCAAAGCAAGACGTGTGATTTATTACACAATGATTTTTAGTTTCGATAATGGTGTTTTGCAATTCAAAACTACGGACAGAGAAAAGTTCACAGAGTTTGTAAAATCTAATGGTCTAACCAAGGAAGATTTAAGAGAACATCTTACTAAAATTCCCGTAATTAAGTATTACAATGTTTTTAGAGCAGACGATTGCACAGGATTGAAATTCCCTGAACCGACAGGCAATAAAGATGTGAACCCAATTGAACAGGCTCAAAATCTTATTGATGGTTATAAAGACCCGCCTACTTACACTTTTGTTGGAGATAGAGCCTATTATCAGCCTTCTACCGATAAACTCAATATGCCTAATATTAAAGCGTTCAAAAAAGAGGCTTCGTATTACTGTACTTTTTTCCACGAGTTAACCCATTCAACTGGAGCAAAAAAAAGATTGAACAGGGATATGACAGGAACTTTTGGAAGTAAACCTTATGCTTATGAGGAACTCATTGCAGAACTCGGAGCGGTTTTCATGTGTTCTGAATCTGGAATACTATTTCAGACCAAAGAAAATTCAGCTAAGTATCTTAAAAATTGGAACACTGTTTTGGTGAGTGAATTAGAAAATGATAATCGCTTTTTCTTGAAAGCTTCAGCACAATCTCAAAAAGCAGTGAATTACATATTAGGTAGAAATACTGAAAGTGAAGAAACAGAAATAGTGAAAGAAGAGGTTAAAAAAGTAGCATCAAAAAGACCAGGAAAGAAAAAGGTAAAAGCGAAAGTTACCAGAACTAAAAAAGCAGGACTTTCGGCTTCAATTGAAGTAATCAAAAATACTGAATCAAATAGAAAAAGAACTGTGCCAACTGTTGTAAAAAGAAGAGAAAAGCCTAATATTTCTAATCAAGATAAAAGCCTTAATGAGCTTGAAAAACTTGGCTTTATTTCAGCTAATTCTGCTCCACAGGAGGCTAAAGATGTCTTTGTTCTAGGTGGAGAAATTGGTAAGTTTTTACAAAAACAACAGCCTCATAAAGCTTTAATCCTGATAAAAGGTAACAAGCACAGTTCTAAATCACAGTTGGCCATGCAGATTGCAAATGCTTTTGGAGAACAACAAACGCCAGTAGCCTACATTGATTATGAGCAAGGCGGAATTGAAAGCAAAGACACAGTGGATAGTATCAACAGAAATACTACTGAAGCTGGGAGAAAGTACATAGCTATAAAAGGTTATTTAGAAAATCCTTTTGAAGAATTGCAAGGATTCTGCAAGGTGGTTAAAGTCATTATTGCCGATTCGGTAACTGATTTGAAAATCACAGCAGACCAATTAAATTATTTACGAACAAAATACCCGAAAATTATTTGGTGTTTTATCTCTCAAGTCAAAGAAAATGGAGCGATGTACGGCGGTAATAAGATGGCACATAATCCGACTTCAGTGATTCATTGTTCATCTCATCAAGATCCAAAACAACGATTTGCTACACTAGAGAAAAATAGAGGAAATGACCTCACTTTAAAATATTCGATGTACTATAAGAAAGTAGTGAATAAACCTAAAAAGAACAAATTATCATTTAAAGTCAAATAACTTAAAATCAGAAATCATGGTAGCGAAAAAAACAAAATCGAAATCGAAAAAAAAGAAAACTATCTCTGCAAAGAAAATGTGCAGTAGAATTATCCAAAGAGAGGGTGTTAAAAAAGACGGAACTCTTAAAAAAGGTTATCGTTATGTCAAAGGAGGCAGAGTTGTGAAAGCTAAAGCAAAGAAATAGTTTTTGATTTGGTTGATTGGTAAAGCCGTGTTGCAGAGATGTAACATGGCTTTTAATTTGGTGGAAAATACATTTTTACCAAATTATTTTACTAATTTTGAATAAATACTTTCTTTATAACAAAATAACTTTAAATAGGATAAAATTTAATGAAAATATTATTAGCAAAATACATTATAATTTTCTTTGGTTTATTTTTTATACTAGTAGGATTTCTAATGCTTTTCAAGCCTGAAAAAGCAAGAGAAACATTAAGGAAAGCAGGAAGTACAAATTTAATAAACTACGCTGAAATAACTATACGAATTATACCAGCTGCGGCATTAATTACCTATTCTGACTTTTCTAAGTTCCCCGAAGTATTCAGGATTTTTGGTTGCTTTATGCTTTTTACTTCGTTGGTTCTTTATTTTGTTCCTAGGCAACTTCATCATAATTTCTCCAATAAATCTGCCGATATATTAAAACCACTTTATTTTCAATTTATTTCTTCATTATCTTTTATAATAGGATTGTTGATAATTTATAGTGTTAGCTGAAATTTTACGCCAATGATATTCGCAATTACATTTTTGAGTCTTATTTTTTTAGGATTAGCATTTTTAGTTACTGAAAATAACGCTAAATATTTGCTTTCAGGATATAACACAATGTCTGAAGAAGAAAGACAAAAATTTGATATTAAATCTTATATAGCTTATATTAAAAATTTCCACATTTTCTTAGGAATATCAATATTTATTATTGGTTCAATTTTATATTATTTTATATTATTTTATAAATCCTGATTGGAGCGGAATTTTTATAGCAACTTATCCCATAATTTCTTATGTTTATTTCATTTGGAAAGGGAATCGATTTTCAAAAATAAACGACAAAAAAAAGAATCTGAAAACTATAATTACGATGAGTTTTATGTTCGTTGTTTTTATAGCAATTGTTGCAATGTTTTATTATAGTCTACAGGATAATCAAATTGAGATCAATGATAATTTGGTTAGAATTAAAGGTGATTATGGAATAGACATAAGAACAAATGAAATTAAGTCAATTGAACTCGTGAATGAATTACCCGAAATATCAATAAAGACAAATGGTTTTGCATTACAAACTATAAGAAAAGGAAATTTTAAAACCAAAAATGGTGAAAATGTAAATTTGTTTATTAATTCTGTTGAACAACCTATAATATATATTACAACTAATACCAATCAGAAAATTTATTATTCATCTAAAGAAAAATCAAAAAATCTTCGACCAACTAATAAATGTAATAAAAAAATAAAACTTCTGCTAAGGCGGTTTTATAAAAGCTAGGGTTCAGTTTGTATCAGGAAGAGCACGCCAGAAGATAAGTAAGTTTATAAAAATTGATGATTAAAAAGCATATATCAAAAGTAGATATCTTTTTAAATCATTAAGAAAATTATTAACATTTTTCATTCCTTCAATTACTTAAAAAATTCTATAATCTCTTTCCATCCAATAATAACTGAGATGATTATTCCAATAACTGTTACCCAAAAAGCATATTTGGCCAAATTATCTTTTGGTGATTTATGTGAGACTTTTTGATTTTTAATTTTACTTCCATTGTTAATAATGACATTTTCAGCATTATTTATCTGTGTATTGTAATCGATTTCTTTTTTCATTTTTGAATTGACCCAATCAGTCACTATTACTTCTAGATTATTGTAATCACTTTCAGCATCATTGTTCTCTTCTTTCCTCTTTCTTATTATTGAGAGTATTTCATATTTGATATGTTTAATAAAATCTTCGTCATTACCTTTATAGAAATGTAAATGATATTCAATAAAGCTTGTTGATTTATACAACGGACTAAATCTTGTTAGAAAATCTACAAAAGAATGGTCAAGATAGTTATTGATGAACTGAAATTTTTCATTTTCAGAGTGTTTCAGTTTATTAGCTGCATATAAGATTGAAGGGTAAAGACTAATTTCAAATTTATCATCCTTTGGATTGATTGAGGTATAACTTTCCGTAAGTTTTCCATCTGAAAGCAAATAGAATTCTTCCATAAGAATTTCAGTAAGTTCATTATCATTTTCACCTTTATATTCTTTTTTAGGTAGATGTACTTTAAAATAATTATGATGTTCTATCATTATGTGAATCTATTTAATAATTTCTACTTCGTTATCAATAAACCAACCATAATTAATTATATTTTTCTTCAATTCTTCTGGTGTATCTGTATAGGAGACAATTGCTAAGCTTTCTTTAGCTCTACTACATGCAACATAAAACAGTCTCAATGTTCTATCGATTCCAGTTTCTTTACCTTCATCAATGTTCTTTTGATCGGTTGAAGTTAAAGGTTTTATTCCAAACAATTTATCATAACTGAACATAAATCCTTTTGATTCTTCATCATCTATAATTACCATTACTCGGTCAAATTCTAATCCTTTAACTCCTTGGTGTGTACCAAAAGTAGATTCTTCATTTATGTATTTGCTATATTCTATTATCTCAGAAAACTTTGCAGTTAGGGCAACTTCCCAAGCTCCTAAAATATCACCATCCTCATCTAATTCTTCCTCATTTTCAATCACTTCAGCACCTGTTCTTGCTAAGACTAATTTTAAGGTTGATGGAGTTTTAAATAGATTAGCTTCATTAATCTTTTCTAATATTTCTAGTAAAGTAGGTTGGTTTCCCTCGATCCATAAAGATAGTAATTCATTTACTTTTTCATTTGTTGAATGGAATGTGCTTAATTTATTTTCTTCTTTTAAAAGCGCTTGTTTATTAACTAATTCTGAATGCTTTTTTACGATGTTTGCAATTTCAAATTTATTGTTTTTTATATGTGCTTGATATAAAGGTAAAACTATTTTAGAAAATAAATTAATCGACGTTGAAGTTCCGTCTAATAAACTTGTTTTAATCTTATCAACAGCATAAAGAGGGTCAAAAAATGTAGAAAATCCCATCCTTCTTGCTGCCATATGATGTTCTAAAGTAAGTGTCATTACATCAGTATCGTCATTCTCCCATTTTTCATCATCTGTACATTCCTTCATTTTTTGACAAATAAGTTTTTCTACTTCTGATTTGTTTTTCGCCCTAGATACGGCAAATAATCTAACTACACCATCTGTTTTTTCTGTCCTAGGGAGTTGTTCTTGACCGTCAATTTCACTTCTGATTTTATTTATTAAATCAATTATTCTTTTTTTAGAACGATGATTCATTTTTTTTGCAGGTTGTATCCAATCAGCTGGCAGTCCAACACCTAAATTCTCTTTCCCGTCAACATAAATCCTTTGCATAGTATCTCCAAACAAACCCAATGATAATTTTTCTTTATACTGGTTCTGAAGTTCAAACAGCGCATCAATTAACTCTTTCTTGGTATCTTGGCTTTCGTCAATAAGAATAACGGGGAACTTATTTAACAATATCTGTTTAAACAAAGTCTTTGACTTGATAAAATTAGCAGTAATTGAAATAACCTCGCTATGATTTAGAGAATCCTTTGTTATATTATCACCATTAGGATTATAGATGAATTTTTTAATTTTACTTAATGAAGCTAATCTTTCCCTCTTTGATTCAATTTTCTTAGCCCTACCTATAGATGTTTTATTTACTCCTCTGCTTTTAGATTGTTGTTCTTCTAGATCAGCAATTTCCACAATTAAGTTATTATTAATCCATACCTTAATATCGGGAGTGAAATTTTTAATTAAATCCCAAGAAAAACTATGGATTGTACTTACGCTAAAAATACTATTGTGTTCTAATCTTCGAGTAATTTCATCTGCTGCTGCATTAGTATAAGTTATAATCGCGATTTTTTTATTCCGAAATTTAAAATTTGCTCCATGTTGTTCTTTAAAACGTGAAAGTACATTGATTAAAGTCTTTGTCTTTCCAGATCCCGCACCAGCAAATAAAAAAAAACTTTTAGGAGAATTTGGATCAATACATTCGTAAATCTCATTATCTACATGAATATCTATGTCGTTGTTATATTGAGTCATACTTATGAGTTTAGTCCTTGTTTATTACTTTTAAGTTGCTCTTCAACCCATTCTAATCCCTCTTTAATGTATACTGGAGTATTTATGTTTTTGGGGTCTTCGAAATACAATACATCTAATGCAAATTCAGCCTTTTTGCTTTGAGGTTCAGTTATAATTGAATATGTCTCTTTAACAAATTCTTGTAAATTATCCTTTTTTGAAGCATCAACCATTTTTCTTAAAAGACCTGTTGGCTTATCGATTGATTTAAATCCTTCTTTATTCTCGATTACCAATGAATCCTCAAATGTGTAAGGATTTGCATAAATACTACTTCCCTCATTAACAAGCTCTACGTCAATTTGATATGCCACTCGAATTGGTAAGTCAGATTTTACCTTCTTATCAAAAGTTAAGTTCAATAAGTCGTCTAAAAGTTCTTTTTGAGGATGCCATGTTTTTAGAGTATCATTATTTGTTTTATAATTTTTACCTAATTCTGGTTGACATTTTTTTCCATTATTACTTGGGTCAACTGAATCAATATCTGTTATAACCAAACATATTATTCCTAATGTTTCAATTAAAGGTTTCAATCTATGGGCATGACTTCCTCCAATTTCTAAAATGGTAATATAACAATTATCCAATAACGGATGAAAGTTTTTTATAAAGTGGGGAATGAGCATTCTTTCAGCCGGCCCCTCAACTAAAATAACAGCATCAGCAAAAAATATATCGTTATGTGTAGTGTTTAAGTATCTTTTTGTGAATTTAGTAGATTCATCTTCTGTTCCAAAAGTTGTGGATAGATTTATTACTTCAGAAGTAGATAAAGTGTTAGAGACATTTCTTTTAAAATATCTCAAACTAATAAACTTATGATGGGCGAGATAGCTTGAATGAGTACTTATAACCAATTGAGTCGTAAAATCTTTCTTGTCTTCTAAATTTCCGTTATTCCTTAAAACACTATATGCTTTTTTTATAAAAACTTGTTGGACTTGGGTATGTAGATGTGCCTCTGGTTCTTCAATCAAAACTAAATGTAATGGTTCAATTATTTCATCTTCACTTATAGAATTTTTACCCACTCTCATCCAATCATCTCTAAATCTGATTAATTTAAATATGATAGATATTAAATTTTGATAACCTAATCCATTATATTTTTCTGGTAGAGATAATCCCTCGTCAAGATAATATTGAACTGCTGAATCGTGTTGAAGACCATCTGAAGTAGAAACTTGAGTCGAAAGTTGAATTTGTGGGTTTCCAAATCCAGGGTAATTTAAACTTTCGAGTTCAGAAAGAGATGTTTTAAAACTTTCCTTTAAATTTTTATCAAAAGCATCTTGTGCAGTATTAATGGATTCTAAAGCATCTATATCACTTTCTGTTGGTTCTAATGTTGGATTTAAGTGTTTATCATAATATGCTCTTAATTGAGATGATAATTTTTTATCATTTTTGTTTTCAGAAGGCTCTGAATTTGCATCGCTGAATCCACGCTGCGCATTTATAATATCAATTCTGATTAGGCCTTTCAAAACATCACCATCTAAAGCTATACTGTTTTCAGATAATTCTTGTCTTTCAGTAGATTTTTCTGGGTCAAGTAAATATGTTTTTACTGTAAAATGTGAACTTAGTTTCCTCTCACAAAAATCCCAAAATGTTTTTGGCCATAATTTAAATTTTTTGCCTTTTTCACTTAGTAATGAATTTGCTTTATTATATGTAGTGGAAAATTCCTGAATCAAATCTATCATTTCTTTTGGTTCATATCGTAATCGTATCCCAAGTAATCCTCCTTTCCAATCTAACGTCGGTATAATGTGGCTAACATAGTGTAGCTCGCTATCTTCGACTTGAATCCAAACGTCTAATGTAGGTAGATAGTTTTCTAATATTTTAATTGATTGTTTTTCTTCTGTCAATTCTTCATCACTAACCCAATTTTCGGCAATTTTATTTAACTCTTTCCAATTGTTTAATGTGAAGTCTTGAGTTTTGAAAATTTTTGTTTTCAGGAATATAATTAATGCATCCATAGCAGTTGTTTTACCACTATTATTAGCGCCTACAAAAATTGTCTCTTCTTCTGAGAAATCAATTTTACAAGATTGAAGCTTTCTGAAATTTCTAATTTCAATGAAGTCGATTTTCATATATAGATGTTGTTTTTTTAGATAGTTAGGTAATAATATTAACTTTAAGAAAATATCATACAATTTCTGATTCATTTAAGAGAAAATGATGAGAATTATTATGTGCAAGATAAGGAAACGATTTCTGTTTGTAAAGAATTTCCGCTCATAATAAACTTGGAGTATTTTTTTAAAAAAAACTTATTCAAATTTAAGATATCTAATCTTAATCATTTTTTATTTTATATCACCACAAGATAATAAGTCTAAAAAGAACTATAATAAATAATATTGCATGAATTTTCAATAAAAATATATGCAATTAAATATTATTTGCTAACTTTGTACTTATGAATAAATTACAGGAATTAAAAAAACATTTAAAAAGAGGAAAAGTATACCGTAGGGCTGATTTATCTAAGTGGTCAAAATCCGTTGACCGTCACTTGGATGAGTTAGTACAGGAAGGCACTTTACAAAAACTGTCTCAAGGGTTATACTATTATCCTGAAGTAACTGTCTTTGGCGAGACACCTCCTGAAGAAGAAGTATTGGTGCGCTCTTTTCTTAAAGACAAACGTTTTTTGGTAACTTCCTTAAATGCATATAATACATTGGGAGTAGGAACTACTCAATTATATAATGGTAAAACGGTTTATAACCATAAACGTCATGGAGATTTTAATCTTGGTGGTATGATGTTTTCATTTAGGGTCAAACCACATTTCCCGTTAAAAGCAACTCCCGAATTTTTATTAGTTGACCTATTGAATAACCTTGATCAATTGGCTGAAGACTCTAATGAAGTAGTATTAAAAGTGCGTTCCAAAGCAAGAACAATGGATGTTCGTAAACTAAAAAAATCACTTCAAGAATATGGTAGTGTTAAAGCAAAAAAAATGTTAGAGCCTGTTTTCACAGTATAATATGCCTGATTACTTACATAACCATAAAAACTTCCGTGATTTGCTTCGTATTGTAGGAGCAGGATTAAGTATTGAGCCTGGTCTTGTTGAAAAAGACTATTGGATTATGCATGTTTTATACGGTCTAAAAAAACAAGGGTTTCAATTTGAACTTAAAGGAGGGACTTCATTATCCAAAGGACATGGGATCATACACCGTTTTTCCGAAGACATAGACATCCATATTAAGCCACCTGTTGAAATGGAAATAAATGAAAATCCAAACAACAATAAGCCTAAAAATATTCAAAAAAGGAAAGACTTTTACGATGGGTTGGCAAAAGAAATAAAAGTAGATGGAATCATATCTATAATAAGAGATGAAGAATTTGATGATAAAAGACAATACCGTAGTGGCGGTATACGGTTGCATTATGAAACTTTGACAGAACCCGTTGATGGAGCTAAAGAAGGAATATTATTGGAAGTTGGATTTGACACTGTAACACCCAACAATCCAAAAACAATATCATCTTGGGCGTATGAAAAAGCAATACAACAAAAAGTAGATATAATTGATAATAGGGCTGTAGATATTGCTTGTTATCACATTGGCTATACTTTTGTTGAAAAATTACAGACTATTGCAACCAAGTTCAGACAAGAACAAGAGGATAATACAGAAAGACAAAATTTGATGCGCCAATACTATGATGTCTATAGCTTGTTAAAAAATGATGCGGTAAAAGCATTTATTGGTAAAGAAGAATATCAAACACACAAAGCAAATCGTTTTCCTCTCAAAGACTATGAAATACCTATTGCTGAAAATGAAGCTTTTTTACTCAGTAACCCTGAACTTAGGGAACGATTCATAGAACGCTATAAAAAAACGAAAAAATTATATTATAAAGGTCAACCTGATTTTAATGATTTGCTTACTGAAATCGGAAAATGGGTTGAAAAATTATGATAAGAAAAAAGATGTTCAATAATTGAACATCTTTTTTTAAATTATACTTGTATGTAAGTTTTATTTGATTATATTTGCACTCGTAAGATTTCGAAAATTTGCTAGTCAAAATAGAGGAGCAAAAGCGAGACCCTAAAAAAGGAAAAAAGTATATAATCCTTATATATCAACGCATAAGAGAAGAGTTACAATTCCCTCTTTCTCCGCAAAATTTACTTATTGAACGACTTATTTAATATCGCAACGATATTGGAGGAATGGCAGAGTGGTCGAATGCGGCAGTCTTGAAAACTGTTGACTGTAACAGGTCCGGGGGTTCGAATCCCTCTTCCTCCGCCAGCTGGAAAGCAAATTGAATCAAAACCCTTTAAATCTTTGTATTTAAAGGGTTTTTTGTTTAACCACCTAAGTATTTGTTTTTTTTTGCATCACATGTAGGAGAACAAATATGACACTTTTGAATATACGGAAAATTTTACTGTTAACAAAGGACTAAAAACAACTTTTACCCTCTACTTTTAAATACACAGAGAAAGTAATTTTCTATTATTGTCCAGATTTTTTAAATGTATGAATAGTGTTATCGAAATAATGTATTTATATTTGAAAAACAACAAAATAGCGTATATGCACTCAAATTAGAGCGATTACACTACTTTCAAACATAAATAAATACGTTGTGTGTCACTTTTGTGTGACAAATAACAATAAGAAAATAGAAAATAATGAAAAATAATTTGCTTTAAATTTCAATTATCATTTTTGTTTAAACTTGTTACAAAAAAACAGATGAGAACTATCTTTTAAACTAAAATGATTCAATTAAAGGAGACTCAACAAAAAGCATCAATATTAAAAATAGAATTGAAATAAAAGAACCTGAATGGGAGAAAATTGAAATTCTAAATCGTGTTTAACATTTGAAGAAATAATTGATTTTCAATCTACATTAAAAGGATGGACTTATCTACCAGATAATGTAAATATTGATGTTCAAGATTTAGCTGAAAGCTGCTTACTAAAACTACCACCAACCAGTATTCAAGTTTCAAGTTCAACATTCAAACTTCTGATTTCAGGTTTCAAGTTTAAAGTTTAACATGCAACATTCTACCTTCTAAATTCTACTTCTAAATTCTAAATTAAGAAACCATCAACCACCAACCAACAACCAACAACCAACAACCAAAAGTCAGGTTTCAAGTTTAACATTCAATTTTTCAATTTTTCAATCTTTCTATCTTTCAAAATTCTAATTTCTAAATTCTACTTCTAAATTCTAAATTCTAAATTCTGCCTTCTAAATTCTAAATTAAGAAACCATCAACCACCAACCAACAACCAACAACCAAAAGCCAGGTTTCAGTTTCTAACTTCTAATTTCAAATCCTCAAATCCCTTATTGTTTTATCAATTTTTCTTGAATTATTATTTTGCTTTTGTTTTGTATGGTTACTAGGTATATTCCTTCTTGAAGCTGTTCTAAAGGTATTTCTCTGTTTCCGGTGAGTCCGTGTACGTTACGTTGGTAAACGGTTCTACCAAAGAGGTCGTAAACGATTAAGTCGGTGGGTTGTTCGTTTAAATCGTAAGCAATGGTTACGGTTTGTTTTGCCGGGTTAGGGTAGAGGTCTAAGGCGGTTATTTTATTAAACCCTTGTGTGGTTAAGGGCACAGCACAAACGCCTGGAGTGAGTTGCGGAGTTAAATAATAGGTAGCATCATAATCCATTCCATTGCCAAACTCACCATAATAGTTTATCCCCCAGTACCACACGGTTCCGTCTGTTTTAGTAGCCATGAATGTTTGAAAATCACGCGCTTGTACGGTGTCCCAATTGGTAGCCGAGCCGAGTTGTACGGGATAATAGCGATCAATGGTGGTTCCATCACCAACTTGCCCGTTGTAATTGCGTCCCCAGCCCCATAGGGTGCCGTCGCTTTTGATTCCAAAAGAGGTATTGACCCCAGTAGTGAAATACTTCCACGTATCGGTGCTGATTTGTTGGGCGGTAGTAGTAGTGGGGATGCTGGTACCAATTCCCATTGCCGGTCCTGCTCCCCAGGACCATAGGGTGCCATCACTTTTTTGTGCTAAAATTTGGGTACCCCCCGAACTGATTTTCACCCAATCGGTTTGACTGTTAACAAGTGTAGGTGTAGTATAATACGTTACATCAGAACCAAAGTGTAATAGATTATGTAAATTTGAACCCCAACCCCAAATGGTTCCGTCTGCTTTGATGGCAAAATTGGTTCCACTGGTTCCACTAGAAAGGTCTACCCAATCGGTATCGGTTCCAATTTGTACAGGAGTCATTTGTTGTTCTATGGCTGGGGCAAAGCCCAATTGGTAGTAATTGTTCATGCCCCATCCCCAAAGGGTCCCATCGGTTTTTAAAGCAAGGGTATAATATTGGGTAGGTGAAATTTTTAACCAATTGGTTGCGGCAGTGATGGGTTGAAAAGTACTAAAGGTTTGTGTGGAGGTATTAAGACCTAAAATTCCTTTGTAATTGCTACCACAGCCCCACAAAGTGCCGTTGTCTTTAATAGCAAAAGTAGTTTTGCCTCCTAGGTAGAAGCGGTTCCAATCGGTAGCGGTACTCACTTGCACAGGTAAAGGTTCTGTATCATTGGTGGTACCTAATTCTCCATATCCTCCATATCCCCAACCCCATAAGGTGCCGTTGCTACTTTCGCCTATAGTATGTCCACCTCCAAATTGTAGGTTTTGGTAACATTGTGCAGTGGTGGTTAGACCAAAACTTAAACTGCCTAAAAAAAGTAAAAGTTGTTTCATATGTTGGTTGTTGGTTGTTGGTTGATGGTTGATGGTTGTTGGTTTCAAGTTCAACATTCTAATTTCTAATTTCTAATTTCTAATTTCTATCTTCTAAATTCTACCTTCCAAATTCCAAATTCAAATCTTCAAATCTTCAAATCTTCAAATCCTCAAATCCTCAAATCCCTTATTGTTTTATCAATTTTTCTTGAATTATTATTTTGCTTTTGTTTTGTATGGTTACTAGGTATATTCCTTCTTGAAGCTGTTCTAAAGGTATTTCTCTGTTTCCTATTAGTCCGTGTACGTTACGTTGGTAAACGGTTCTACCAAAGAGGTCGTAAACGATTAAGTCGGTGGGTTGTTCGTTTAAGTCGTAAGCAATGGTTACGGTTTGTTTTGCCGGGTTAGGGTAAAGGTCTAAGGCGGTTATCTTATTAAACCCTTGTGTGGTTAAGGGCACAGCACAAACGCCAGGAGTGAGTTGCGGAGTTAAATAATAGGTAGCATCATAATCCATTCCATTGCCAAATTCACCATAATAGTTTATCCCCCAGTACCACACGGTTCCGTCTGTTTTAGTAGCCATGAATGTTTCAAATTCTCCAGCTTGAACGGTATCCCAATTGGTAGCCGAGCCTAGTTGTACGGGATAATAGCGATCAATGGTGGTTCCATCACCAACTTGCCCGTTGTAATTGAGCCCCCAGCCCCATAGGGTGCCGTCGCTTTTAATACCAAAGGAGGTATTCAACCCAGTAGTAAAATACTTCCACGTATCGGGGCTGATTTGTTGGGCAGTAGTAGTAGTGGGGATGCTGGTACCTATTCCCATAGGGGCACCTTCTCCCCAAGACCACAGAGTGCCATCACTTTTTTGCGCCAAGATGTGTAATCCTCCTGAACTGATTTTCACCCAATCGGTTTGACTGTTAACAAGTGTGGGTGTAGTGTAATACGTTACACTTGATCCGGGATACAGTTGACTATGTAAATTTGAACCCCATCCCCAAATGGTACCGTCTGCTTTTATGGCAAAATTGGTTCCACTGGTTCCACTGGAAAGCTCTACCCAATCGGTATCGGTTCCAATTTGCACAGGAGTCATTTGTTGTTCTATGGCCGGGGCAAAGCCCAATTGGTAGTAATTGTTCATGCCCCATCCCCAAAGGGTACCGTCGGTTTTTAAAGCAAGCGTATAAAGTTGGGCAGGTGAAATTTTCAGCCAATTGGTGGCAGCAGTGATGGGTTGAAAGGTACTAAAGGTTTGTGTGGTAGTATTAAGGCCTAATACCCCTTTGTAATTACTGCCGCACCCCCACAAGGTGCCGTTGTCTTTAATAGCAAAAGTAGTTTTGGCTCCTAGGTAGAATCGGTTCCAATCGGTAGCGGTATTCACTTGTACAGGTAAGGGCTCTGATTCATTGGTGGTGCCTAATTGTTCCCAAAAACTAACACCCCAGCCCCATAAAGTACCGTTGCTACTTTCTCCAATAGTGTGAGTACCTCCAAATTGTAGGTTTTGGTAGCACTGGGCTGTAGTGGTTAGACCAAAACTTAAACTGCCTAAAAAAAGTAAAAGTTGTTTCATATGTTGGTTGTTGGTTGATGGTTGTTGGTTTCAAGTTCAACATTCTAATTTCTAATTTCTATCTTCTAAATTCTACCTTCCAAATTCCAAATTCAAATCTTCAAATCTTCAAATCTTCAAATCCTCAAATCCTCAAATCCCTTATTGTTTTATCAATTTTTCTTGAATTATTATTTTGCTTTTGTTTTGTACAGTTACTAGGTATATTCCTTCTTGAAGCTGTTCTAAAGGTATTTCTCTGTTTCCTATTAGTCCGTGTACGTTACGTTGGTAAACGGTTCTACCAAAGAGGTCGTATATAATTAAGTCGGTGGGTTGTTCGTTTAAGTCGTAAGCAATGGTTACAGTTTGTTTTGCTGGATTCGGGTAGAGGTCTAAGGCGGTTATCTTATTAAACCCTTGTGTAGTTAAGGGCACAGCACAAACGCCAGGAGTGAGTTGGGGAGTTAAAAAAAAGGTGGTATCATAATCCATACCATTGCCAAATTCACCGTAGTAATTGGAACCCCAATACCATACGGTTCCGTCTGTTTTAGTAGCCATGAATGTTTGATAATCTCGGGCTTGCACGGTATCCCAATTGGTAGCCGAGCCGAGTTGTACGGGATAATAGCGATCAATGGTGGTACCATCACCGACTTGCCCGTTATTATTGAGCCCCCAGCCCCAAAGGGTGCCGTCGCTTTTGATTCCAAAGGAGGTATTGACCCCAGTTGTGAAATACTTCCACGTATCGGTGCTGATTTGTTGGGCGGTAGTAGTAGTGGGGATGCTGGTACCTATTCCCATAGGGGCACCTGATCCCCAGGACCACAGGGTGCCATCACTTTTTTGTGCTAAGATGTGTAATCCTCCTGAACTGATTTTAACCCAATCGGTTTGGCTGTTGACAAGTGTGGGTGTAGTATAATACGTTACATCAGAACCAAAGTGTAATTGATTATGTAAATTTGAACCCCATCCCCAAATGGTGCCGTCTGCTTTTATGGCAAAATTGGTTCCACTGGTTCCACTGGAAAGGTCTACCCAATCAGTATCGGTTCCAATTTGTACGGGAGTCATTTGTTGTTCTATGGCTGGGGCAAAGCCCAGTTGGTAGTAGTTGTTCATGCCCCATCCCCAAAGGGTACCGTCGGTTTTTAAAGCAAGGGTATAATATTGGGTAGGTGAAATCTTCAGCCAATTGGTGGCAGCAGTGATGGGTTGAAAAGTACTAAAGGTTTGTGTGGAGGTATTAAGGCCCAATACCCCTTTGTAATTACTACCACAGCCCCACAAGGTGCCGTTGTCTTTTATAGCAAAAGTGGTTGTAGCACTTAAGTAGTAGCGGTTCCAATCAGTAGCGGTACTCACTTGCACAGGTAAGGGTTCCGTTTCATTGGTGGTACCTAATTGGGAATAGGAACCAAATCCCCAACCCCATAAAGTACCGTTGCTACTTTCACCTATAGTATGCTCACCTCCAAATTGTAGGTTTTGGTAGCACTGGGCTGTAGTGGTTAGACCAAAACTTAAACTGCCTAAAAAAAGTAAAAGTTGTTTCATAGGATGTTGTATTAAATAAAAGAGGCAGGCAGCTGCCTGCCTCTTTAGATATTAGTTTTTAATTAATTTCTGTTGCCATAGAAGCTGATTGCCCTCTTTAACTACCACCAGGTATAACCCACTTGGGTAATGCTGGGTGCTAAGTGCAAGTTGCCCTTGAGACGAAGATAAGGTTTTTCTATCAATTATTCGTCCAGATAAATCGTAAATTTCTAATTGACATGAAGGATTTGGTACAGAATACGTAAAAGTTACCACATCATGTGTAGGATTCGGATATAGATTTAATTCAACCGTATTCTTTTCTGATTGAGCAAATGTTTTAAGTGGACTCACTTTACTGTTGGTATTATCTCCACATTCCGGAATGAATACTTCAAATTCATTGATACAATCTATGAAGCCCTCTTTGTAAGGCACAGTTGCTTGTAAGTTCCAAAATGTAGTGCCACTGACAAACGGACTTTGTGGAATGATGGTTATTGTAAATGTATTGGTCGTTCCGGGAACTATAGTAAAGGTAGACGGAATAATAATCACATTGTTAAAAGTATCACTCAATGTAGCCTGAATCGGTACGGTATAATTACTTGAAACGTTGAATGTTGCTGTATAGGCACAATACGGTCCTTCTTGAACATGAATTTTTTCTATATCAACACGTTCCCATTTACATTTGTCGCAATTGGTTGTTGAATACACCAAGGGATCCGATTCTAAAGAACAACTACCCGTATCAATAGTCAGGGTGTATGTACCATCTTTAACAAGCGGGAAAGGATCAGCCAATCCAGGTCCTCCTGAAGCGACAGACGATCCGTCTTGATTCCAACTCCACTGGTTTAAGGATACATTAGGTCCAATTAAATAATTGGCTTCGGTCGTACAATCTTGGTAACAACCCGTAGGGAAAATCCAAATGTAATCTTCCGGACTCTTAGGAACTACGATTTGCGCAGTTGTGCTGCAGCCTCCCACAGTTGCGGTAACTTCAAAAGGCCCTCCATTTGGAACAACGATAGTTTGCCCCGTAGCGCCTGTACTCCAATTGTAGAAGATGTTAGTCCCGTTAGAAGGCAAGGCTTTAATGGTAACTTCATAAGGGTTGCAATGGATTTGAACATCAAAAGCAATGCTTTGAACGGCCTCTTCTACCACTATGTTTTGGGTAAACGTAGCCGAACAACCTTGGAATGAAGTGGCAGTTACGCTCACGGTATGGGATCCTACGCCAAGTAAACCTGTAAAGTCAGCTTCATATAAATTTGCAAACTGCGGATAGGTTGTTCCGTCCACCGCCCATTGCACCAAGGCATTTGAACTGATGCTTAGTTTGATGTTGCTGTTGGCACAAAAACTCGTCTCTCCTGTAAATTTCACACTCGGCAGGACATTAAATACCGGTTTGATTTGGTTAGGTGTAAAATATTTACATCCATTAATAGTATTAATTTTTAGCCAATAGAATCCAGTATCATAAACGGTCAATGTAGGATTGGTCGCCCCCGGTATTGGCGTATTGCCTTTCATCCATATATATTGACTGATGGCACATTCGTTGCTGCCCGCTTGGTAACTAAGTGTTACTCCTTGACCTTCACATACAGTTGCATTGGCCGGATTGGCTACTAAAGTACCCGAGAAACAGGCTTTTGGAATGAATACCGTTGTTGTTAACACCTTACTACATCCCAAAGCATTGGTAATAGTACAAGTTACGGTATAATTTTGATTTGGGGTGTTGAAGACTTTATCAACGGTAGTATTTGTATTTGATGAATTGTCGCCAAAATCCCAAATCACTGAAGAGCTTGTAGATAAAGGGAATGATAAGTTGAATCTTACAGGATTATCATGACAAAATATTGGAGCACCTCCATTCACCACAATGGCAATTGCAGGACTAATACCTTGTAAATTCACATTGAATTGTTTGGTGCACACATACGTTGGTGTTCCGCTTAAAGTGCCTTCTATTTCTAATTTAAAAGTGTAGTTACCAGCGGCCAGGTTATTCATTTCAAATACGCTCAAACTCGGGTTGTAGGCAATTGGTCCAATAAAAGAACTTGCACTAGTCGGTTTGTAGTAAAAACGCAGTTGTTTATTGGTCACCGGATCATAGAAAATAGAATTATCAATAAAATTAACGTTAAAGGTATTGTTTCCATTACACTGAACTGGATATACTAATTTAGCTTCCAGTATGAGTTAAGAATAAAATCTTATTTTTAACATATGAAACGAGAAAGAAAAATCTATGATCCAGCTTTTAAGACAAAAGCAGTTCAATTAAGTAATGAAAGAGATAATATTTCAGAACTGGCAAGAGAACTAGGAATAAAAGTTAGTTTACTTTATAAATGGCGAAAAGAATACGAAGAATTTGGCGAAGGCAGTTTTCCTGGAAAAGGAAATCTTAAACTAACACCAGAACAAGAAAAGATTGTTGAGCTTGAGAAAAAGCTAAAAGATGCAGAACTAGAACGTGATATATTAAAAAAAGCAATCGGCATTTTTTCCAAGAGCGGTCGATGAAATATAAATTCATTAAACATCATGAATATCTATTTTCGATTGAAAAAATGTGTAAAGTGTTAGAAGTTGGTTCTAGTAGTTATTATAAATGGAAAAGCAAAACGCTTTCTAAAAGAACAATTAGAAAAAACGAAATAAAACAACAAATAACAACCATTTATTTTGCCTCAAAACAACGCTATGGAAGTCCAAGAATCACTATTGAGTTAAATACATTGGGCTACAAAATATCAAGAATAACAGTTGCAAAATATATGAATGAACTTGGTTTAAAAAGTAAATTAAGTAAGAAATTCAAAGTTACCACCGATTCAAAGCATAATTATTTAGTGGTAGAAAATGTGTTGAATAGAAACTTTATGGTTGCTAATCCATCAAAAGTTTGGGTATCAGACATCACTTATATTCAAACCAAAGAAGGATTTTTATATCTAACAACAATCATCGATTTGTACGACCGTAAAATGATTGGTTGGAGTTTAAGCAACACAATGAATACTGAAGATACAACTCTCTCAGCGTGGAAAATGGCTATAAAAAATAGAATCGTTGAGAAAGGATTGATTTTTCATTCTGACAGAGGAGTTCAATATGCAAACAAAAAATTTGCAAATACAATTGAATCTTACGGAGTAATTAGAAGTATGAGTAGAAAAGGAAATTGTTGGGATAATGCAGTAGCAGAAAGCTTTTTTAAATCATTGAAGACCGAATTAATTTATGGCAATAAACTAATAACTAAAAAGCAAATGGAACTGGAAATCTTTGAATACATCGAAATTTGGTATAATAAAAAAAGACGCCACAGTTCATTGAATTATAAAACAATCGAAGAATTTAATAATCAAAAAAACATTTACAAAAATGTAGCTTAACTTAAACTGTAATTTTTATTTGCATATCCAAAACCCAGTATCGCCAGTTTAGTGGAAATCAATAGAGGGTCAAAAAACGAGTACGACGTGGCCGATTTTATTGATTTACCGGCTTGGGCCATTTTAATTCGCGTACTTGTTGATTATGAAACGGATTCTTTTGTGTCGATCCTCCTCGCAGGGTCGGTCGCTTTAGTAGCAATTTGTATTTTTCTATTTGTTACCCATGAAAAAATTAGGCAGTCCAACAAGGACAAATGGTGGATTTATAGTTCTATTTTCTTTAGCTTTTTTGTGTATAGTTTTAGTGCCGTAATTGCCGTGAATTGTTCTTTTGATACTTCGGAACCTCAAGTGTATGAAACAACGGTTATTGATAAGTACATTAGTCGCGGGAAGCATACAAACTATTACATTAAAGTGAAGCCATGGGGACATCATTACGATGTTGAGAGTATACGAGTTCCTTCAAGTGACTATTCGAATTATCAGGTAAATCAGAAAACAATGATTGATTATAAGGAAGGTTTATTGGGAATTCCGTGGTATTATTTGGAGTAATAGGGAATAGTTTGTAAATAACATATATTTGCAACGTTTGTCCACAACGTTTGTCCGCACAGTTTGTCCACAATGTTTGTCAACCTGAACTCGTTTCAGGTTCTTGTGAATGGATGCTGACTCGAGCATAGCGAACAGGCGAAAGCAAACGAGTTCAGTATGACAAGGAGGGGCGCATAGAATAGGGGTAAGCAAACGAATTCAGTAGGTTTATTGACGAGATGCTGAAACGAGTTCAGCATGACAAGGATTACGTATAGAACAGGCGTTAGCAAACGAGTTCAGTAGGTGAATAGGCGAGATGCTGAAATAAATTCAGCATGACAAAGAGGGGCGCATAGAACAGGCGTTAGCAAACGAGTGTACAAGAACAAATAAAAAAGAAACATAAAAAAATCAAATATAAAAAAAATGAAAGCAACGATTACTTCAGTCTTATTAGTAGCTGTGTTTACGCTAAGTGCGCAGCAAAAGAAAACTACGACATTACCTGCTTACCGTTCGGTGTATGAGTTACAAGCCTTGCAACAATTGGAGTCTTCCATTAAAGATCCCGTAGAGCAAAATGAATTTTTTGAGCATGTTTATGTAGTTCAACAACTGCATCAATTAAAAACAATGGAAAGTCAAGATTTTGAATTGGGTGTGCTTCAACAATTGCCTACACCCGTATTGTATCAGTTTGTACGTGATTTTTTGGTAGAATATACGGCTGTAGATGCGCGTAAATTGTCGGTTAAAGAGATAAATGAAAAAGCAGAAAGCGATTCCATTACTCGAAGAGAAAGGCTTGCTGTATTAGCGCAACAGTTTCGTTCCAATGATTCTACTTTTGAGGCTAGTTTACATGCGTATATAGCACCAAGTTCTGGAATGTGTAATTCGATGATTAGCGATTATAAAGCACCAATTTATACCATTGAAGGTAGTTGTGGTACCGGAGCAAGTTTACATTATAACTATGTATTAATAAAGTCTAATTCTTATAAAGATTTGGGAGATGGCGTGAGTAAATTGAATAAAGCCGAGTTGGCTAAACTTGAAAAAGCCATAAAAGCCAAATTCAAAACGTATGCCTTTTTAGCCGCTCGTTCAGGTGCTATTATAGAACCACATGAAGATGGAACGTATAGTGTAACGGTGATGGGGTATCAAAAAGAAGAAGCCATGGCAACCGGTGGTTCTCTTGAAGTGATGTATAAAACAAAAGACTTTAAAACCATACTTCCTAATTCTATAAGCGTTAAGAAATTAGCTGAGATTGAATATTAGTAAACGACGTGCTGGTTCTCATGATGAGGTAAACAGATTAGATGCTGAAATCGAAGATTCAACGTAGTTAAATGAATTCAGTAGGTCAAAGAGGGGCGTATAGTTTGTACATAACGTATGTCCGCACAGTTTGTCCACCTGAACTTGGTTACTTCGTCCGTTCGCAAGCTCGGGTCAGGTTCTCTTGTATGTATGCTGACTCGAGCGAATAGAACAGGCGTAAGCAAACGAGTTTAATAGGTTTATTGACGAGATGCTGACTCGAGCGTAGCGAACAGGCGAAAGCAAACGAGTTCAGCATGACAAGGATTGCGTATAGTTTGTACATAACGTTTGTCCGCACAGTTTGTCAACCTGAACTTGGTTCAGGTTCTCTTGTATGGATGCAGACTCGAGCGAATAGAACAGGCGTAAGCAAACGAGTTCAGTAGGTTTATTGACGAGATGCTGAAACGAGTTCAGCATGACAAAGAGGGGCGCATAGAATAGGGGTAAGCAAACGAGTTTAATAGGTTTATTGACGAGATGCTGGCTCGAGCATAGCGAACAGGCGTAAGCAAACGAGTTCAGCATGACAAAGAGGATGCATATAACTGGTGTAAGTAAATAATTTTTGTAGGTAAAAGATTGCGTATGGTTAGTGCGTTACATATATTTGCAACGATTGTCCGCACAGTTTGTACATAACGTATATCCGCACAGTTTGTCAACCTGAACTCGTTTCAGGTTCTAAAGAGAGATGCTGACTTTAATGAGATGAACAGGCGTAAGCAAACGAGTTTAATAGGTTTATTGACGAGATGCTGAAATAAATTCAGCATGACAAGGAGGGGCGCATAGAATTGGCGTAAGCAGACAAGTTCGGAATGATATCATATGGCAAAAAGAAGTTACCACAACTATTGGGTCTATATTTTAACCAACAAACCAAAAGGAACCTTGTACATAGGAGTTACGGGAGGGATAGATGATCGTATGGAACGGCATTTGAAAGGTGAAGGCTCAAAGTTTACTGCGAAATACAAGCTAAAGATGTTGGTGTATTATGAAGAATTTCAATACATCCATGATGCTATTGCTCGTGAAAAACAATTGAAAAATTGGCACAGACAGTGGAAGATTAATTTGATTGAAGCGGATAATCCTAATTGGGAGAACCTTTGGAAGGGGGATGTAGAAGTGTAGCGGTAGATTGTCCACAACGTTTGTCCGTAATGTTTGTCCGTAATGTTTATCTGAAGTGTTTGTCCGCACTGTTTGTCAACCTGAACTTGGTTCAGGTTCTCATGATGAGGTAAACAGGCGTAAGCAAACAAGTTCAGTAGGTTTATTGACGAGATGCTGAAACGAGTTCAGCATGACAAAGAGGGGCGCTTAGAACAGGCGTTAGCAAACGAGTTAGGAATGACAAGGATTGCGGATAGTTTTTACATAACGTATGTCCGAACAGTTTGTCAACCTGAACTTGGTTCAGGTTCTAAAATAACTGTCGAGATGCTGAAACGAGTTCAGCATGACAAGGATTACGTAGCGAACAGGCGTTAGCAAACGAGAGATTCCGAAACGAGTTCGGAATGACAAGGATTGCGTACAGTTTGTCCGCAACGTTTGTCCGCAACGTTTGTCAACCTGAACTTGGTTCAGGTTCTCTTGTATGGATGCTGACTCGAGTGAAGCGAACAGGCGAAAGCAAACGAGTTCAGCATGACAAAGAGGGGCGCTTAGAACAGGCGTAAGCAAACGAGAGATTCCGAAACAAGTTCGGAATGACAAAGAGGGGCGCATAGAATTGGCGTTAGCAAACGAGTTAGGAATGACAAGGATTGCGGATAGTTTGTACGCAACGTTTGTCCACAACGTTTGTTATTAGGTGGGGCTTTGTTTTTATAAAAGCTTGTGAAAGTTGTAAATTAAAACTCAAAGATTTAAGCCTCTGTTGAAGCTTCGGGAATTTCTAATACAATTTGAGTTCCACAAGCCGTACCATTAGAATCGTATAAGTTTATTGTTTTTAGGGTGTAGGTGTTATTATAATAGCTTTGGAGTCTTTCTTTGGTTAACTTTAATCCAAATGATTCACGATTTGTTGCGCGTTGTTTTTTTAATTCTTGTGCTTTAACAATACCTATTCCGTTGTCTTGGATAGTAATCACAATTTTTTCATTAGATTTTGACACGTTAATCATTAATTTTTTTTCTCCTTTCATGGAGTTCAATCCATGCCAAATTGCGTTCTCTACATAAGGTTGTAGTAGTAACGACGGTATTTTTATTTGTTGAAGTTGGATGTCATTGTCTATTGTTAATGAAAACTGAATACTGTTATCGAATCGAATGTTTTCTAATTTTATATAAATTTCAATAATTTTAAGTTCTTCTGCTAACGTAACCTCTCTTTCATTGATTCCAGATAGGATTACGTTAAATAGTTTAGAAAATTTATTGAGATAATATACAGCCTTATCTTTTTCGTTTTTGATAATATAACTTTTAATGGAATTTAAAGCGTTGAATATAAAATGTGGATTAAGTTGTGCTCTAAACATTTTTTGCTCAATTAAAAGCAATTTCTTTTCGCTGGTAAGTTGTTTTTGTCTTTGATAGATGTAGATTATCCCTATAACAAGTAGCGCTAATAAAATTACAACAAAGTAATTTAAATAGGTGTTTTTGAGTCGCTCTTTTACAAAATTGTTTTCTTGTTTTAGAAATTTTAACTCAGCTTGTCTTTTTTGTGTATTGTATTTTGTATTGAGTTCGTTGATGTATTTTAAGTTTTTTTCATTAATTATATCTTCTTTTACTTTCTGATAGTTCTTATAATAAGTTAATGCTTGTTGGTTATTCCCTTCTTTTTCTTCAATCTGAGATAAAATTTTGTAAGCATCTATTAAAATTGATTGAAGTTTTTTTTCTTTAGCAATTTTGATGCATTTTAAAAGATGTTCTTTGGCTAAGTTAAAGTTTGATTTTTTTAAATTGAGCCAGCCAACATTCAAGTAGGAACTGGATATGTAAAAATCGTCTTCTGTTTTAAGCGAGCTACTAATGACATCTTTTAAGTAGTATTCAGCTTTATTGATTTTATTCTGTTTAAGAAAAACTTGACCTAAGCTGTTGTAACAAATTAGTTTTCCTACATCTGAGTTAATAATTTCGTTATATTTTAAGGAAAGATAGTAGGCAGCAAGTGCTTTATCTAACTCATTCTTTTTCTCATAGATTCCACCTATATTTTGATGATTTATGGCTAAACCTAAGTTGTTACCAATTTTCTTTTCAATAACTAAAGCTTTTTCAAATTTCTCTTTGGCTAAATCAAACTGATCCAATGTTAGATAAATATTTCCAATACTATTGCATGAAATGGCTATATTTCTTAGAATGGTTTCGTTTTTGTGTTTTCTGTTTTCGGCGAGTTCTAGTGCTTTTTGATGATAGTTGGTAGCTAACCGTATAGAATCGAGTCTTCTATAAACAACACCTTGCATATTAAGGGCCACAATTTCAAATTCTAAATTGTGATTTTTTTTTGCTGCTTTTAAAACATCTGCGTTTATTTTTAGAGCTTCTTGATAGTAGGCTTTATCACGAAGTAAAACCCCTTGTTTTAATTTAGAATAAAGTTCAATTTCTAGCGCATTATATTTTTTTGCTTCTGCAATAATGGTGTTGAGTTTATTGATGTCTAATGTATAATCTTTGAAAAAAACATCAATCTTTTGATAGGAGGTTTCCTTAGATTGTGCAAATTTAATAATGGGTTTGTAAAAACTACTCTGAGCTTTTGTAGAAAAGATAAATAGGGTTAGAAATATATAGAGAAGACGTTTTTTCATATCCTATAATTTATCGAGTAATATTGCTTTCTTCTGACGGGAAACAGGTATTTTGGCACTATTGCATAAAATTACATATCCATCAGCTTTTATGTATTCTGTTATCTTATTAAGATTTACGATATATGAATTATGAATTCTGAAAAATTCATCAGATAATTTATCTTCAATCTGTTTCAATTGCTGTGTAACCAGTAAAGATTTTCCTGTGTTAAGATGGATAGTTGTATAATTTCCATCACTTTCACAATACACTATTTCTTCTGGTTCAAGATATATGATTTTTCCATCAAGATTAATGTTGATTTTCTTAGGTGTGTTTTTATATGAATTATTTAAATTCGAATTTTCTAATAAGTTAATCAGTTGTTGGTCTTTCTTGAACTTTTGAATTTTTTGTAATGCTACTGTTAAATCATCTGAATCTATAGGTTTTTGAAGATAGTCCAAACATTCAGATTTAATAGCGTTAATCCCATATTGATTATAAGCTGAGGTGATAATAACTGCAAAATTTCGTGGTTCAAAATGGGCTAGAAATTGGAAACCATCCATTTCAGGCATTTCAATATCTAGAAAAATGGCATCAACAGAATTGCTTTTTAGAAATTTTATAGCCTCAGTTGGACTTAAAAAAGTTGCCAAAATATCCACTGGAATATTGGTGTTCTTAAGTTCCCATATTAGGTTTTCAATGGCATTAGATTCATCATCAATAATAAGTAGTCTTATCATAACCTGTTGTTTTGTCAAATTTATAATTTTTTAAAATTATTTTTACTTTTTATATAAAAAAATACTCTTTAAATAGTTTAAGGAACCATTTGTTCCATTTAGTACTAAATAAATTACTTGTATAAGTTGTTTTATAGGGTACTAATAAATTAAGGTTGGTTATAAAACTACCAACTATACAGAAAAACTTACCATTTATACATTTTGTATTAAAAAGTCAGTAATATATAATGAGATTTGCCTAAAGAAAAAATACTTATTCAAACAAAAATTATTCATTATGAAACAAAATTTATTAAAATTAGGATTGTTGTTTTTTTTATTAACATTAGGAACAATTTCATGTAGTTCAAGTGATGATTCAGATCCAGCGCCTACACCTGTTACCTATAATGTTAAGGGGTATTATAAAATGACTAGTAGCTTGGGTAATTTTATATTATTAATAGAAGATGGAGGAAAATTTACTTTTGTAAATGGATCAAATTTTTATTCAACAATTAGTGCAAACATTGGGTATGGTACCGATTATACGTTTGTAAACAATGTGTTTACAGGTAGTTTTAAGTTAAATTTAGGAACTGGTTCACAATACAGTCTTACCGCTACTTATAATCCAACTACAGGTGCCTTTAGCGCTGGAACGATTGGAGCCAATACTTCAACTTCAGGATATGGTACTTGGACGGCACAAAGAGTAATTAATAATAATTCTGATTCTATTGGCTTATGGTATGGACAATACAATACGACACCATCAAATACTACAACTTTTAATGCTCCTTATACCATGTTAGTTGAAGATGATACACATGTAGTTGTAGCAGATGGAAACAGCATTACTGGGCGTTCGTCTTTAGCTTACGGTACTTATACAGTATCTGGAAACACCTTTACTTCTACTTACAAATATGCATTTGGAACAGGATCTCAATTTAGTAATGGTGCAAACTTCAACAAAACCGATGGTAAAATGATTGCTGGTACTTGGGGTAGTAATACTGCAACTTCTGGTTCAGGAAATTGGTATATGGATAAGCTTAAATAATAAAATAAGCTGTATTACTTGTATGGGAAGTGACTACATTATGTGGTCACTTTTTTTATTTTCTTTTTGTATTAAAGACAACTAATTGAGGAATGATGACTACTTCGTTTGTTCGCAAGCTCGTGACAGGTTCTTGTGAATGGATGCTGAGATAGGATGCTCACTCGTGCGAAGCGAACAGGCGAGATTCCGACTCAAGCGAAGCGAACAGGCGTTAGCAAACGAGTTCGGAATGACAAAGAGGGGCGCATAGAATAGGGGTAAGCAAACAAGTTCGGAATGACAAGGAGAGGCTGATAGGTATTGAGGATAGTTTGTACGCACAGTTTGTACGCAACGTTTGTACGCAACGTTTGTCAACCTGAACTTGGTTCAGGTTCTAAAATAACTGTCGAGATGCTGAAACGAGTTCAGCATGACAAAAATTACGTGGCGAACAGGCGTAAGCAAACGAGATACTGAAATCGAAGATGCAACGTAGTTAAACGAGTTCGGAATGATAAAGAGGAGAGCACGGTTTGTACACAACGAATATCTGCAATTAAAGATGCAGCCTGCGTTAGATGGAAAACCCTGTATGATTCAATACATACAGGGTTTTTTGTGTTTACGTATTTTGAACAATTAAAAAATAGAGGGGCATTCCAAGGGTGATGTTAACGGGAAAAGTAATAGCTAGTGCCATAGGTAAAAACAAACCAGGGTTGGCTTTTGGTACGGTTATTTTCATGGCAGCTGGTACGGCGATATAAGAAGCACTGGCCGCTAAAATAGCAAAAATGAATCGGTTTGAAACATCCGAAGTGATGGCGCCACTTAACCAAGCAAATATACTTCCGTTAATTAACGGAGTTGCGATGGCAAATACAATGGGAAACCAGCCTTGGTCAAAAAACGATTTCAGTTTTTGTCCGCTTGTTATTCCCATGTCTAAAAGGAAAATGGCTAAAAATCCTTTGAATATATCGTTGGTAAACGGTTGAATTCCTTGAGCAGCTTTAGCGTTGGTTAAGAAACCAATGACCAAACTTCCAACAATTAACAGTACACTACCGTTGGTCAAGGAGTGCTTAAGTAGCCCTAATGTATTTATTTTTCCTGTATTTTCTTTGTTATACATGGAGATAAGAATGAGCCCAACAATAATGGCAGGAGATTCCATAAGTGCCATAATAGCCACCATGTGTCCGTGTAGTGCTAATTGTTGGGATTCTAAGAAGTTGGAAGCCGTTACAAAAGTGACCGCACTGATGGAACCGTAGGCGGCGGCGATGGCTCCCGCATCAAATACATTTAATTTCCTTTTTAAAATAAAGAAGGTGTAAAGCGGTATTAATGTAGCAATTAATATTCCGAATAACATAGATAGTACAATTTCACTCGTAATGGTTTCGTGAGAAAGTTCTTGACCGCCTTTAAAACCAATAGCAAATAAAAGATAAAGGGATATAAATTTGGAAGAGTTTTTAGGAATTTCTAAGTCACTTTTTAAATAGACCGATACGATTCCTAGGATGAAATAGAGTAGGGCTGGATTGGTGATGTTTTCTATTAATAAATCTAAATTCATGTGTTACGAGTTAAGGTTTAGTTATTTTTCGCGGCTCTTTCTAAGCGGTCGTTTATGGTCCGACCCAGTCCATAATCCGGAAGGCGTTCGGCTATGATACCATCCAAATTGAGTTGGTCCAATTCATGAAGTGCTTGGTATAAATTAGCTGCAGCTTCCTTTAAATCCTGTTTGGGAGAAAGTACCCGTTGTTGCAACGGTTGTATTTGTGTGTGAAAAGTAGAGAATCGGAGTAATCCTATGTTTTTTGATTCCTGGTTTTTTAGTTCCTCATCTGTCCAATGCGTTAGTACTACTTTGGTTTTGGGGGCATAATGCTTTAAAGTCATACCGGGTGCTACTGGCGATTTTTCGTTGTGGTTTTTAATTTCAATTTTCCCGGTAAGTGCTTCAATAGCTTCCAACGGAATGGAACCTAATCGGTATAAAATGACTTTATTCCCTTCAAAACCAATGATGGTCGACTCAATACCTGCCGTGCAAGGACCTCCATCCAAGATTAGTGGTATTTTATCTTGAAAATAATTTTGCACATGAATGGCTTGGGTGGGACTGATTGCCGTATAGGGATTGGCACTGGGCGCCACTAAAGGAAAAGATAATTGGTTTAACAATTCTAGCGCTACGGGATGTTGTGGCATTCGCACCGCTACGGTATCTCGATTTGCAGTAATCAGGTTAGAAATATGCGGCTGTTTTTTTAGAATGAGTGTTAAAGGTCCAGGCCAAAACTGGTGTATGAGTTCATAGGCAAGATCTGGAATGGCCATAGCTACTTCATGAATTTGTTCTTTGTTTTTAACATGAACAATTAAGGGATTAAAAGAAGGTCTTTCTTTGATTTTAAATATTTTAGCTATGGCATTTTCATTGAAAGCATTCCCCGCTAAACCATAAACTGTTTCAGTTGGGAAGCCAATGACTTCCTCTTCATTTAAGAGCTGAACGGCTTTAGAAATATCGTTACTTATCATATTATTTAAGGATTACAAAAATCACAATACATAGGATCTTCGGTTGTTTTACCATTAGGGAAGGCTACTTTTTCTTCAAAACCACACTGCTGGCATTGGTATATATGAGCGGCTGTAGAACGTGTGGGCATACGACACGACTCACATTTTAAACCTGCTTCAACTTGGGTGACACCAAATCCAGGAAAATGGCAATGAGGACAAGTAGACTGTATTTTTTTGACCAATTTTTCACAAGACTCTTTGATGATTTGCATTCGCGTTGGGTTCATATGGGCACGCATATCCGTTTCTATCCAAACCGATTCGTTTTCTTGCTTTAGTGCATTAAAAACTGCAAATACTTCTTTTCTACTTTGCAGCCCTTTTTTGATGAAGGTCCAATTCTTCTCTTTATTTTTTATTATGACCCCGTGTGAAGGAAATTTTACTTGAGTAAGAAATTCATGTAATGCGTCTTCAGAATCTAATTTTTCCGATTTAAAATTGGTCTCTAAACTAAGTACCCGCTCCACGATTTCAAGCTTATTTTTTTTATCCATCAGCAGAATTAATTCATCATTTGCTGGAGCAAAAAAAACAGTGGGGTGATTCCCAAAAGAACCTTCCGTAGCAAGCGCTAAATCATATCCTTCCAATTCCATGGCTAAACGACATTTGTCTCTCAGGGTTTGAAAGGCGTCTTTTTTTCGTTCAATTTCCCCACTAAATGTACCTAGAGAATCGGTGTCAAATTGTTTAGAAACCAAGCAATGTACACCCAACTCTTTTTCAAGAATTGGGGCCATTACTTTATTTTTATCATGTTTAGTGACTATTAACAAAGGTCTATTGTGAAATAAATGAGAATTACTCTTCATATTTTATTTCAATATAAGAATGAATTTGTAAGTTCTTATTTTTGGTTTTCGCCTCTTCAATTAGGTTTGAAATTTGCTCCGTATTATTCTTTAATTCTTCAATTTGATTGAGAGCCATCGGGTCGTTTTCTCCAAATCTGATTTGAGAACTAAAATTCTTAATTTTATTGAAATTGATGTTTTTGTGATACAATTCAGATAAAATTTCTTTTGCTTCCAAAGGATTATATTGTCCGTTTATAAAAAGGAATTTTTCAGTTTTCATATTTTTTTTCAGTTAGAATTGAAATTAATTTGATGAGGATTAGTAAATTAAAAATTGCTAAAGCACTAAAAAATTGTTGGTAAATTTCCTCTTGTGTATCCAATATTTTATAGGTCATTACCAGTGCCGTACTTCCACAAATACCGCAAAGCCATTGTAGCGTTTTTCTTTTCATACGAAACATTTATTGTCCTTGTCCCATGGAATAGGCTTTTACCCCATCAAATTGATACAGATTTTCAGTTTTAATCACATCTAATCCCGCTTCTAGTGCTGCACCTAATAAGTGAATGATGTCTGCATTAGTTAAAGGGGTTGGCGCTTGAAAACGACATCTCCAGTGGTCGGTACAAAAAGTTTCAGAAAAACCCTCAGGCCATACTTTAACACCACGATTAGAAATCATGATTAATTCTAAAGCCGAATGGTTTATATTCTTTAGTTGTTCCGCTAACAGATTGGCGTCGTATCCATTCCAGTGGATAAAAAGATCAACTCCTACTAATTCTTTTTGTGACGCTTGTTTACGAATGTATTTTGGTAACTCAATGACAGAGTTTTTAGGAGGTAAAACCGGTTTTAGTAATGTTGGTACCTTATTGAAGTTGGCAATTACTGCCTCTGCAAATTCGGCAGTACCCACTAGCTGATTACTCGTTTTTTCGTTATAAATATCAGCCGTATGGATTCCGTCTTCCAATGTTTTTAACCAAGCATTTTGAATCATTGTAGCGGTTTCGGAATGCCCTAAATGGTACAACATGGCCACTGCTGCTTGCAGTAAACCCGATGGATTCGCAACATTTAATCCGGCAATATCAGGTGCCGAACCATGAATGGCTTCAAACATGGCACATTCGTTACCGATATTCACAGAACCGGCTAAGCCTACAGACCCGGCAATTTGAGCTGCTACATCAGAAATGATATCACCATATAAATTCGACGTTACAATCACATCAAATTTTTCTGGACGTTCGGCTAAATAAGCCGTACCAATATCGATAATCATGTGGTTCGATTCAATGTTTGGATATTCCATGGCAATTTCTTTGAATACTTGATGAAATAACCCATCCGTTTGTTTCATGATGTTGTCTTTGCTGAAGCAAGTCACTTTTTTTCGGCCATAATTTTGCGCATATTCAAAAGCATAACGGATAATTTTTTCACAACCAGGACGACTTATCAATTTTAAGCATTGCACCACTTCGTCGGTTTGTTGGTGTTCAATTCCGGCATACAAATCTTCTTCATTTTCACGGATTATGACCACATCCAAATTAGGAAAGTTCGTTTTAACAAATGGATGTAAAGCCACACACGGTCTAATATTAGCAAAAAGGCCCAATGCTTTTCGCATGGTTACATTTAAACTCTTGTAACCGCCCCCTTGTGGCGTAGTGATGGGTGCTTTTAGTAAGACTTTGTTTTTTCTGATGCTGTCCCAAGAGGATTCAGAAATACCCGAAGTATTGCCACTTAAGTATACTTTTTCTCCGATTTCAATTTCTTCAAATTCAATGGGAGCATTCGATTTTTTAATAATTTTTAGTACCGCTTCCATGATTTCTGGTCCGATACCGTCTCCTTTTGCAATCGTTACTTTTTTCATAATGGTTTTTTATTTGCTGCAAATCTCTACACATTATTTGATATATTTTTATTTATATTTGCTATGTTAATCATTAATTATTTTTATGAATTACACCTTAAACCAACTCCGTATCTTTCTTAAGGTTGTTGAATTAGAGAGCGTTACAAAGGCTTCAGAAGCGTTGCATTTGACCCAACCGGCGGTATCCATTCAGTTGAAAAATTTTCAAGATCAATTTGAAATTCCGTTGACCGAGGTCGTGGGTAGAAAAATTTATGTGACCGATTTTGGTAAAGAGATTGCAGATGCAGCCCAACAAATATTAGAACAAGTCAACGCCATTAATTACAAGACATTAGCCTACAAAGGACAGTTGTTTGGAAAGTTAAAGTTATCGGTTGTTTCTACAGGAAAATATGTGATGCCGTATTTTTTATCGGAATTTTTAAATGAACACAGTGGTGTAGAATTAGAAATGGATGTGACCAATAAAAGGAGTGTTTTGCAAAGTATAGAGCAAAATGAGGTTGATTTTGCCTTGGTGTCCATTATTCCAGACAATCTGAATGTAGAGCAAGTGGATTTGATGCAGAATAAATTGTATTTTGTGGGACATACGAATGTTAAAATTACTTCGGGTAAGAAAAAAATTGAGTCTATTTTTAATTCTCGTCCGTTGTTGTTTCGTGAAATGGGGTCGGGAACCCGACAAACTTTAGAACGCTTTATTGAAAAAAATAATATAAGTATCAATAAGAAAATGGAATTGACCTCCAATGAGGCCGTAAAACAAGCCATTTTAGCTGGGTTAGGCAATTCTTTAATGCCCTTAATTGGTATAAGAAAAGAAATTCAAAACAATGATTTACAGATTATTCCTGTAGCAGGTTTACCCATTCGAACCAATTGGAGTTTAATTTGGAATAAAGGGAAAAAGCACAGTCCCCAAGCACAAGCGTTTTTAGAATATTTAATTAAAAATAAAGAAGAAATTATTAAAACACATTTCAGTTGGTATGAAACACTCTAGCCGAAATACAATGCTATTTTAGGATCTCGGTTTATTAATGCCTCGGTCGTACAAAACAATGCTACCCGCAACCGCAACATTTAAGCTTTTCTCTGATTTGAACTTGACCAAGTAGTGGCATTTTTCCATCGCAGCCTTAGATAAACCATGGTCTTCAGCACCTAAAAGATAGACACATCTACGGGGATGATGAAACGTTTCCAATTCTTCGGCTTTATCATCCAATTCCACGCCTACCAATCGAGCCCCTTTAGGCAGATTGTTGAAAAAATCATCGAAGTTTTCGTAGTGAAAATAAGGCATGGCTTTCACCGCATTGTGTGTATCACAACCTTGTTTGGCGTAGCGATTGCCAATGGTAAAAATAAAACTAGCTCCCATGTTTTGAGCGGTACGCCATAATACCCCTAAGTTTTCGGGTGTTTTTCCGTTTTGGATACCAATACCAAAATATTCGTTGATAAAATTGTCGTTCATAGGGCAAAAGTACAAAAGGATGGGCGAATTAAAAATTTGTGAATCGATAAAGTAGTAAAACAATAAATCCTCTAAGGAAATAGAGGATTTATAGTGGAGTCGGAGGGATTCGAACCCTCGTCCAAACAAGCCATCAAAGAGCTTTCTACATGTTTAGTTTTGGATTGGATTTTCGATTAGAAGCTTGGCCCAAAACCGCCACTCCTAACTTAGCTTTATTAGTGTCAGAAAGGATTTAAAGCTTTACCTTTCCTAGGTTTACTTTTACGGTTCCCCTAATCCAAACGCCATAAACCAAGGCTTTTGAGGAGAATCTAGCTTCTCGTCCTTGACGAGACTAGGCGTATCTTACTATGATTCAGATTATGCAGCTAAAGCGTAATTATTTTCGCCGTTTATAAGTTCGTATCCTTGATATTTACGAGCCAAAAATACAATGCTCGACATGCTTACTAATCAATGCCACTCGCTGTCAAAACCAGTCGACCCCAATTATTGTTTGCAAAGACTGAATTGCTAAATTCGTGCCAAAGATACTAATATTTATTAATAATAAAAGTGTTTGACATCTTGTCACCTTCAATCAACTAATTTTATTACTTAAAGTGTTAAAGTTTTAAATTAATTATTAAAAAAGTAAGAAAAGTACAAAGTATTTGATAAAAAATAAAGTATTTGTTTTGTCTTGTTTTTTATATTCATTAATTTTTTTGTTAAATAATTAATGAGTTTTAAATAAAAAATAAAATAATTAATAAATGTAACGGTTGATTGCGTTAAATAGACATTTAATGTTTAAAAAAATATAACATTTTAGTACTGAAAATGCTATATTTGTAACGCAAACAAACTAATTATTTAAAAAAATTGTAGTAAAATGAAGTTCGGAATCATAAAAGAAAGAAAAAATCCACCGGACCGAAGAGTGGTTTTTACGCCTGATGAAATCCTTACCTTTAAAAGTTTATTTCCAAAAGCCGAAATTGTAGTAGAGTCATCGGATATTCGTGTTTTTTCAGATGAAAGTTATATTGAAAAAGGGATTGTTGTTACTGAAGATGTAACAGATTGTGATGTTTTGATTGGAGTAAAAGAAGTTCCTGTTGAGGCATTAATTCCCAATAAAAAATATTTTTTCTTTTCACATACTATTAAAAAACAAGCCTATAACAGAAAATTACTTCAAGCAATTTTAGCTAAAAACATTGAATTATTAGACCACGAGACTATTGTAAATGCATCGAACCATCGTTTAATTGGATTCGGTCGTTATGCGGGTATCGTTGGTGCTTATAATGGTATACGTGCTTTTGGTTTAAAATTCGAATTGTTTAATTTGCCTAAAGCTGAAACATTATCTGATCAGCAGGCGTTAATTTCTCAATTGAAAAAAGCTATTATCCCACCAATTAAAATTGTTTTAACAGGTTCCGGTAAAGTAGCTTATGGTGCAAAAGAGATGTTAGATGCTATGAAAGTTAAGCAAGTGAGTGTTGAAGATTATTTATCTAAAACTTATACTCAACCTGTTTATACTTTTATAGACGTATTGGATTATAACAAGCGTAAAGACGGACAAGCTGTAGCAGATAAAAAAGATTTTTATGCGCATCCAGAAGATTACGTGAGTAATTTTGAACGATTTGCTGAAGTTTCTGATATTTTTATGGCGGGTCATTTTTACGGTAATGGGGCACCTATTATTTTATCTAAAGAAATGTTGGCCTCACCTAAATGTAAATTAAAAGTAGTAGCAGATATTTCTTGTGATATTGATGGACCTGTTGCGTGTACGTTACGTTCAAGTACTATTGCAGATCCTTTGTATGGTTATTTGCCTAATGAACATAAAGAAGTAGATATGTATCATCCAGGTGCCATAGTGGTTATGGCAGTTGATAATTTACCTTGTGAATTACCGAAAGATGCTAGCGAAGGTTTTGGAGAAATGTTTTTAAAACATGTTGTGCCTGCATTTTATAATAATGATGCTGATGGTATTTTAGAAAGAGCAAAAATTACCGAAAATGGTAAATTAACGCCACGTTTTGCCTATTTACAAGATTATGTAGACGGTAAAGAATAATACATTTTTATAAGTTTTCAATTGCTGTCGTGTACGAAGTATTTGATTAATCAGAAACAAATGTTTCTTCTTGATAATTTAGAGAGATACTTGATTTACTTATATATCCCGAGAAATCGGGATATTTTTTTTTAAATACAATAAATAAAGGTTTATATTTGTTTTTCAACTAATCAAAAACTTAAATAAACAAATGAATTCCAATCAACAAACGAATTATCCAGCATTGTATACTTTAATTACGGTTTTCTTCTTTTGGGGTTTTATTGCTGCAGGAAACAGTATTTTTATACCCTTTTGTAAAAGTTATTTCTCTTTAGACCAATTTCAGTCGCAATTAGTCGATTTTGCTTTTTATACTGCTTATTATATTGGTGCCTTATTACTCTTTGCTTTAGGAGATCGTTCTGGAAAAGACATCGTAGGAACTTGGGGATATAAGAAAAGTATTGTTTACGGCTTATTATTTTCTGCATTAGGTGCAGGCGCAATGATTGTTGCGGTTGAAGCAAGTGTGTATTATGGTATGTTAGTCGGCTTGTTTATTGTGGCATTAGGTTTTTCATTACAACAAACAGCAGCGAACCCTTTCGCTATTTTATTAGGCGATCCCAAAACAGGTGCAAGTCGTGTGAATTTAGGTGGAGGAATTAACTCTTTTGGTACTACTATAGGCCCAATCGTAGTAGCTTTGGCCTTATTCGGAACTGCTGCAACTGTTTCTGATGAGCAAATCAAAGCTTTAGCATTGAATAAAGTAGTGACATTATATATTTGTGTAGGTTTATTATTTGTGGCGGCCGCAGCTTTATTTTATTTTTCTAAAAAAGTACCTGCTGGTGTAGTAACAGAACCAATTGAAAAAGCTAATAAAGCATTACGTACATTAGTTATAATGACCCTATTATTGGCTGCTTGTTTTGTACCTATTTTCAGAACCTATCAAAATGATGTTATTAATTTAGATGTACAAGCGGTAGCTGATTTAGAGGCTTATCGTATGCGATTTTTATTATTAGCCTTGGCTGTAGTAATTTTTGGAGTGTTATTTTCTTACCGATCAGCTAAAGTTAATGCTAATGGTTGGGGTGCTATGCAATACCCACAATTAGTATTAGGGATGTTAGCTATATTTGTATATGTAGGGGTAGAAGTAGCCATAGGAAGCAATTTAGGTGAATTATTAAAATTAGAAGAATTTGGTAAATTACAATCTTCTGATATTGCTCCTTATATTTCTATGTATTGGGGAAGTTTAATGATTGGCCGTTGGGCAGGTGCCATTAGTGTATTTAATTTAAAAGGAATGGCTAAAACAATGGCATTAATCTTTATTCCTTTAGTTGCTTTTGGGATTATTTTAGGGGTGAATATTATTTCTGGTAAAGATATGAAACCGTTGTATTGGTATGTTGTTTGTGTGTTGCTACAAGTTATTGCATTTTTTATAAGTAAAGACAAACCCGCTCGTACTCTAATGGTTTTTGGATTATTTGGATTAAGCGCCATGCTTATAGGTTTATTTTCAACTGGAACTGTCGCTATCTATGCATTCTTATCGGGCGGATTAGCTTGTAGTATCATGTGGCCCGCTATTTTTAGTTTATCTATTATTGGATTAGGAAAATACACCTCACAAGGTTCTGCATTCTTAATTATGATGATATTAGGCGGGGGAATTATTCCACCTATTCAAGGAAAATTATCAGACATTATCGGAATTCATCAATCTTATATTGTTTCAGTACTTTGTTTTGCTTATTTAACTTTATTTGCTGTATTAGTAAAAGGATTGTTGAAAAAGCAACATATCGATGTGGATAGTATTGAAGTTGAAGGAAGTCATTAAAAAAATATTGAAAAAATAGAAAAATAACCCCTAATTTTGAAACTTGAAATTAGGGGTTTCTCATTAAATATAGAACGAAATGAATAACGAAGTAAAATTGATTATATATACCGAAGAGGCTTTACATGTTGGACAAACAACGAGTATTGATTCAGAAGCAGATAATGGAAATTGTGTGGTGTTTCAGGATAATGGAGAAACAGGTTACTTTTATGCTATTGATAAAGTAAATGAAGAATTAGTTGTTTTAGATGCTTTACATATTTATAATGTGAAAGATGTAGTAAATACAGACGAACAATGTTTAGTTAAAATTTTATGGACTGAAGATCATTCAATAGCCATTTTATCAATAAATAATTATTACCACGCCCTTTTTGATTTTGCGAATCATAGAGGATGTAGCCGTACTGGTTTTCCAGAAGCGAGTAAAGTGTGGAATAATCAAACCAATCGTCAATTGACTGATGCTGTTTTGGATGAGTTGTTTTTTTAGGTAGATTCGATTCTAATTAATAGAAAAGAGCTAAATAGTTAACTGTTTAGCTCTTTTTTATAAAATTCAATTTTAATTGCTTCAATTAATTCATTTAAATCTATAGCTTCAAGTTTATTAAATTTAATACAATACCCTGTAATTTTTGCTTTTCCAATTATATTACCGTAAGTATTATTTAAATAGTTTTTGTCTTTAATTCCCATGATATAAACCGATATTCCCGTCGAATTGGCGCTTAAACCAATTTTATAAAAGGCTCTAGTTTTCCCTCCTGCTAATTGAAGTGTACAATTGCCGTAGCCTATATTTGGATTAGTCACAACTTTACCTGATGCATTTGTGCCCTCTAAAAACCATAGTTGTGCCGTTGGAATTGTTTCTATAATTGCTTGATGTATTCTTGTAATTTCAGTTTTTTTGGGTTCAGGTAAATTATTTATATAATTAGAGATAGCTAATTTTATTTCCATCTTTACTTTAAATTAGAAAATAATGAATCTAAGTTTTCTAACGTCATTGTAAATCCGATTTTAAATCCTTCTAATAAACTTTCCATTCGCTCAAAAGATTCATTATAAATTTCTATATGAACTTGAGTTTTATCATCTATAGAGTTGAAAGTGTATTCCCAATCGGAGCCTGTAGGATCTGGATTTTCATCCGCATCTGTAAAAGTATTATATAAAGAGAAAAAGGTTTTTGGTTGAATACTTTTATACTGTTGTAGAGCCCATCGTTCGTTTCCTTCTGGACTTACCATGGCATAAAAACGTTTACCGCCTTCTACAAAATTCATGTATTTGGTTTTGGCTGTAAATGGCGTGGGAGCTACCCATTGATCTAACAAATCTGCATTTGTAAAAGCTTCCCACACTAAATCTATATGTGCGTTAAAATCGCGAGTGATAAACACTTTCTTAGCGGCTTTGTCTACTGTGAAATCAAAAAATAAATCAGACATAAATAGCTTATTTTAATTGTAATAATAACGTATCTAATTGATTGAGGCCCATATCGAATCCTTCTTTAAAACCTAAAGCAATAATTTGCTCCATATCTTCAATAGTTGCATAGGTTAAAGTAGCTTGATAAATTGTATTTTCTCCTTCGGCTTTAAACGCATTATTCCAATGTGTAGAAGGGAAATCTGTATTGATTACCAAATTTTCATCACAAAATGCATCATTTGCTGTATAATTTTGATAACTATTGATGGTTAAATATTCGGCCATACACCAATGTTTGTCACCTTCAGGACTCAACATGTAATAATGAATTTTGCCTCCTTCCACAAAATCCATTGTTTTAATCACGCATTGGTAGGGCTTAGGCGCCCACCATTGTTCCATAAGCTCTTTTGTAGTGAACGCATCCCATACTAATTCCAAAGGAGCATTGAATTTTCGTGTAATGATTAACTGTTTTTCAGCATCATTTCTCTTTAATTCGGTTTCATTTCTCATATGTTTTTGTTTTTCATTGTTTCTAAAAGTTGGTCTAATTGATTGAATTTAGACTCCCAGTGTTTTCGAAATTGGGCTAACCATTGATCAATTTCTTTCATTTTTTCAACTTGTAAGGAATAATATATTTCCCTTCCTTGTTGTGTAGATTGAATTAAATCACATTCATTTAATATTTTTAAATGTTTTGAAATGGCTTGTCGTGTTGTATTAAAATTTTCGGCGATAGAATTAGGAGTTAAAGCCTGTGTTGCAATAAGTGTAAGTATGGCTCTGCGGGTAGGGTCAGCTATGGCCTGATAAACATCTCTTCTCATAAATTTCAGTATATAATGAAACCATTCAGTTGCAAATGTAATGAAGCTATTTGGTTGCGCAAATTAATTTTAAAAAAAAACACAACATTGTTTGGATTTAACCTTGCAATGCTGTGTTCAACTAAAAACTAAAATTTAAACGCTTTTATTTCCAATCTATTTTTCTTGAGAAGTACATTACGGCTGCAAGAATGAAGAATAAACCAATACTTCCTACTAATAAGGCATAATCTTCCAATTGAATAATTACATAAATGAAAGTGTATAAAACGGTTAATGAGGCCGCAATAAAAGCAGGGAATTTTTTGTTTTTTAAAATAGATATTGAATACAAGCTAATTAAGGTTACAACACTACTACCTGCTACGGCATAAGCAAAACTAAAACTACTGTGTTCGGTTATGGCAATTTGCAAGGTATAAAACATAATTAAAGCAATACCAATCATACAATACTGAAAAATATGAATAGAAATTTTACTAATAGATTGAATTAGAAAGAAGATTAAAAAGGTTAATCCAATCACTAAAAAGCCATATTTGCTAGCACGTTCGTTTTGTAGATATTCATCAACAGGATTGATAAAATCTACAGATAAGCAGTAATTTGTAAGTTCAGGAAGCGCATCAAAATACTGTTGCGCAAAAGGTCGGTTAAAGTGTAAAACTTTCCAATCGGCTTGAAATCCGCCTGAAGTTACATTACGATTACTTGGAGAGAAGAAGCCATTGAAATTTGGAGATTGCCAATCCGATTGCATTTTTACCGAAGTAGTTTTTCCTATTGGCACCATTTTTATTTGTTTGCTTCCATTGAAACTGATGTCAAATTTAAAGTTCGAATTTTGTAGACTTTTATAATCAAATGGAAGCGTTTCCAAAGATTCCACACTGTCGCGTTCTGATCCATTTACAGGTTCAAAAGTCAAGACTTGATTTCCGATGTTCAGTTTTACTTCATCTTTTAAACTTTTTAAATTCGTTGTTCGAATAATTATTTTGGCTTGGTTCCAATAAACATCCTCGGCACGAATACCATGAGAAGCAAAATTGGTCTCTTTATAATTTCCAGAAAAATTCATTTGAGTAGTAAAAACATTTGATTTAAAAATACCTCTTTCAAGTGGTTTTTCCATTTTAACTTGTGTGTTGTTTTTTAATTCATTTGGAAAAAAATAAGCATATTCTCTGCTTTTGGTGGAAGTATTGTAGTAAGGTATTTTTAAAATGGGTCCATTAAAATAGATATTGCCGCCCCATTTTGAAGTAGTTTCAGATACTACTTCTTTTTGACGAATACTGCGTTCGGTTATTAATTCTTGAACAAAAACAAGAGGAATTAATAAGACAAGAGTTAACATTCCAACCATAATCATTTTGGCTGTTGAAGACTGAAAAAAAGATTTATTTTCAGGCATTGTTGAAGGTGTGTGAAGTTCCATATTAGTGACGTTTTTAATTATAATTTGATATTAGATTTATTATTTTTATTTAAATGTTGGATTATTTTTAATGTGATATAAACCAATGAACCATAAGAAAAAGCAAATCCAATAGTTTGATATTGTGTAAGTTCAATTGCTAAGTCAGCTATTAATGCTATTGGTTTATGTAGAATATCCCATGAATTATAGCGTAATTCACGACCTATATAAACTCCAAATCCAATTAAAAAGCAGATGAATGGTAATCCCAAATTCATAAGCTTATGGTTTAAATAAGTATTAGCGCTTGTTAACATTTGTTGGAAAGAAATGATTCCGATTGTAAAACCCAAAGAAGCGTAAACTGCAATAATTAGTAAGTCGTAATAAAATATAGTAGATTCCGTATGTTTTAAGTGAACAAAATCGGTTAATATGTAAAATGAGTTTGGAATATAAAGCAACCAAATAGAGTAGAGGATTCCTTTTTTTAGACTTGTTGTGGGTGAATTAAAATAGAGATAAGTAGAAATGACATAAGGAATACAAGCTAAAAATAAATTCCAGATTAAGAAAAACAAAAAAATTGAATGCGTAATTTTTGCGCGAAGCAATAATAAAACGAATGCATAAAAACTACACATGATAAGAATGAAGTTTAATTTTCTATTGGAAAAATAGAAGCGAGAAAGAGTTGTTATCATATTTAAAGTTTTAATTGAATTAAATGTTTTTAAGATTTAAATTTTAGTATTTTAATATTTGAAAAACACAGCTAAAATAAAATGCTGAAATGGGTATATTTATTAAAAGAAGTCCGATTAATTTAAATATATTTTTTTGGTATTTAGTAGTGCCAAGAACTAAAATGCTTAAATAAATACACATGAGTAGATTGACAATTATTGCACCGATTACATAAAAAAATCCGAAAAAGATGAATACCTCTTTTTGGGTTAATAAGAATAAGCTAAATAGAAGTGTACCTATTCCAAATGAAGTATAGAATATTAATTTGGTACTAGTTTCGATCCAATAATAATTAGATTTAATGTATTGATCCATGTTGGGATTATTTAATATTGAAAGAAAATTGTATGTCTTTTAAAGGAATATGCAACATTTTTAAAAAGTTTAAATGATAAAATTGATGTGCATTTTTTCCTTTTCTATAGGAGTTTATAAAACTTTTATATTCGAAAGGGTAGAATAATATACCCGTAAGCAAAACAATTAAAACAAAAGGGCTTCTTTTACCATTTCCAAATAGATAAAACTGCATATCAATTTCATCTTTCACTGTAATTCCAGTATTAGTTAATACATGATACACATCATGTTCTTCCAATTGAGGTTGCACTTGAAAGTTATATTTTAATAAAAAACAACCCAGGTGAAATCCTAGTGAATTTTCATCATATTGCAAAAATTCAGAAATGCTTACATTCCATGCGTCAACGGTTTTTTTAAATGCCATTTGATAAGGTTTTTTAATTGATTTGTATAAAGTTTCTATTATTAGTTCTTTCATCTTTTTAATATTTAAAGTACTTTGTATTTCAAAGTAAAAAAACAAAAAAATTTAATTTCCTTGTATCAATTTTTCTAAAGCATTGATGTGCTCTTGAAAAGCTTTTCTACCAAAAGGAGTAATGCTGTATTTTGTATTTGGTTTTTTACCAATAAATTGTTTTTCTACAGTTATAAATGTTTCGGTTTCTAATGCCTTGATGTGACTAGCTAAATTACCATCGGTTACTCCTAAAATTTCTTTCATTGAATTAAAATCCACGCTTTCATTCACCATTAGAACAGACATAATACCTAGTCTTATTCTATGATCAAAAGCTTTATTAATATGTTGGATGATGTTTTTCAATGGAATTTATGTTCAAATAACAAATGTACTATTCAAATTTAATTTTTTTCGTATTTATACCACATTAATGTTCCATAAAAGATATGACAAAATCCAAATCCAATAGCCCAAAAATACAATCCATATCCAGAAAGTTTAACTGCAATTAAACCTAAAATAATTTGCGTTATTCCAAGGAATCGAACATCTCTAAAAGTATATTTACTTGCGTTAACACATGCCAAACCATAAAATATAAGTGACAAAGGAGCCACTAAGCCATAAACTTCCTCGTTTAATAATAGTAGTATCAAAATTCCTCCAGTCCCGAGTGGAATTATAAAATTAATTAGTAGACGTATAGAAGTAGTATTCCAAAGTTTTTCATTATTCTTCTTAGCTTTATTATGCGATAATATGATCCCAGTAATTATAGATGCTATTAAAATACAAAGTGCATCCATAATTAAAAATTTAAAAGTACTGCTTTCTAGAGTCACATAAACATAACCATTTTCTCTAATCACTACATGTGCAATTATAGCACCAACTAGAGCATATATTCCTGCTAATACTCCAGATAATCCACTTAATGATAAGAAAGTAGATGATTTACTCATCATGTTCTTAATTTCTTTGATATCGTCTAAATAGTTTTTAGTGTCCATAGTAAAGTACTTTGAAATACAAAGTTAAATATAAATTTCAATTCTGCAACAAAAAATGTAATTTTATAAAAAATAATTTCATGAAGCCTTCTGAAGTCTATATTTTACGTCAATCTTCTGCATTTCAAGAGATAATATTTTATGTAATCTCCGTGATTGAACAAGAGATAGAAGGAGTAGAGTTACTTTTTAAATGGGGTATTCCTTATTTTTATTATCACAAAAAGCCGTTTATTTACATTGCGCCAAATAAAACGAAAGGGTTTGTTGATGTTGGTTTTGCTCGAGGTTTTCAGTTGCATTTGCATCAATCTATTTTAATTGATGAAAACCGAAATACAGTAAAATCTTTGCGTTATTTTAACATAGATTCCGTTGATGATTCAGTGTTAAGGGATTTAATCCAAGAAGCTAAATTGTTGTATAAAAAAATAGCGTGATTGTTTTAATCACGCTATTAAATATTATTTTAAAAGAAAATTAAATTCTAAATATTCCTCCAAAGCTTACAATACTTTGTAAAAACCAAAAATGTTGTTGTGCACTATCGGCTGAATTTTTAGTCGTTCTTATGTCATTCATATTAATATAACCACCTTTTAATTCGGTTTGTATAAAGTAATGTTTGAAAAAAGTAAAGTTTAAACCTGCTTTAGCAGAAAGACCATATCCTGCAACATGAAATTCATCATAACGTTCTTTTCCTAAAAGTCTTGTATTGGTTTTAGGGAATAAAAGTCCGGCCCCTAAACCTTCTGTTACATTAATTTGAACTTTATCGCTATTCCAAGTTTTAAATAGTTTAGAAGAGATATCATCCACCCGAGAAAATTCGGTATTAATATAGTTTAAACCATCGGTATGTTCAAAAGTTAAAAATGGAGGCGGTGATGAATCAGTATCTGGATTAAAGTTATTACTAAAATCTACAGGAGTATTATTGTAAGATCCATTATACATTGCACCTTCTTCAGTTGCTGGTAAATTAACATATCCAGAAACATTAGCAGTTTGGTTTTGAGTAAATACATATTTCATATGGTCTACACCAATAGAGATATTGTAATGATCAGTAATGAAATATCCAAAGCGTAAATTAGTTTGAGGTATAGTCATTCTTGAAGGATTGAAATAATCCATGTGCCAACCTTTTGGTTTGTCATGAGCTTGAGCATCATAAACCGTAAAATCATAGTTTTCTCCTTTAAAGTGAATATCTGATTTTGAATAAGATTCACGATTTCCTCCCCAAAAAACATAAAATTTACCTTTATTGTGAGCCGTGTATTTTTCAGGTGTTTCAACTGTTTCTTGTGAAAAGGTGTACTGTGAAAAAACACAAAAAGATAGTACAACCATTAAAAATGATTGTTTCATATTAAAATAAAAAAGTTAGTGGTCAAATATATATTTTCGCCTAATTATTGGTACTGCTTTTGCCAATGTGATTTACAGGCGATTTATTTGAAAATTAAAATAATTAAAATTGGTTTATAGTTTTACGTATAGCAACTAAACGGGTCATTAATCCTTCAAAATAGTCTAAGTGCAACATATTAGCACCGTCACTTTTAGCATTTGCAGGATCAAAATGCGTTTCAATAAAAATTCCATCTACTCCAACAGCAATACCTGCTTTAGCAATTGTTTCAATCATATCAGGTCTACCTCCAGTAACGCCGCTTGTTTGATTGGGTTGTTGTAGAGAATGTGTAACGTCTAATACAGTTGTGCCAAATTGTTTCATTGTTGGAATACCTCTAAAATCAACAATCATATCTTGGTAACCAAACATAGTTCCTCTATCAGTAATCATGAAATTTTCATTTCCTGAATCGATTACTTTTTGTGCCGCATGTTGCATACTTTCCGGACTCATGAATTGACCTTTTTTAAGGTTAACTGTTTTGCCTGTTTGAGCCGCCGCTACTACTAAGTCTGTCTGACGCACTAAGAAAGCAGGAATTTGTAATACATCTACATATTCAGCAGCTAACGCAGCATCTTCATTGGTATGAATATCGGTTACAGTAGGTACACCAAATTCTTTCGATACTTTTTGTAGAATTTTCAAAGCTTTTTCATCACCAATTCCTGTAAAACTATCTACACGAGAACGGTTTGCTTTTTTGAAAGAGCCTTTAAAAACGTATGGAATTTCTAATTTATTGGTAATAGTAACTAATTTTTCTGCAATACGCATGGCCATTTCTTCACCTTCAATAGCACAAGGTCCTGCTAAAACAAAAAAGTTACCGCTTGTAGTATGTTTAATTTGAGGTATGTTGTTTAAATTCATTGCTTTAAAATTTTGTTGTGCAAAGATAAAATAAAACCTTTAAAACGAATGTTCTAAAGGTTACATAATTTGATTATTTTTTAGGTAAGAATCCTTTGGGGCATAAGACATCACCTTTATCGGTTAAATTAATATAAAGTAGCCATTTATCGGTTTTGCCATCAATCCAAACTTCATAAATTTCTAATGTTCCTACACCAACAGCATTATTTTTTGAAGGATAAGGACAGCAAGTGTCTATTTTTTTATAGGATAATTTCTCTCCATTAGCGGCAGTGATTCCGTTAAAAAATCGCTTTACATTATTTAAATTGCTCGCTTCTGTTTTATAAAATCCTAAATTTATTGGGTAATCTTGATGGAAACCGTATTTTCCGTCATTTGCCATCTGTTTTATTTCAAAATGATCTCCAACAACTTTTGGCATTAGTGCTTTATCATTAATATTTTGAATAGTAGACTTTGTACTAATACATGAAGTAACTAAAGAAACTAAAGCTAGTAATATTATCTTTTTCATTTTACTTTTTTTTGGTTGCATTTTTTTTCGACACTATATATCCAATAATTATACCAATTGGTAACAATGAGGAATAATTCATTAATAATAAACTTTTAAAACTATAATACGATTGTGCCTCTTCTAAAGTAGTCTTTCCTGTTTTGATTGTAGCTGAAACGAAATTATCTATTAAGTCAGGAGATATGTATTTTAATGAAAAATATAAAGCTGCAGGTAAGAAAAGTGCAAATACCCCAGTTATTAATAAACTTGATAGGAAAGATTGCTGAAAAGTAATTACTTTTTTATAGTCTTTTTCTTTTTTTAAGTGCAATGCTAAGTAATAAAGAACAGAAAAAGGAATTGAAATTAAAATAGAAAAAATTGGTTGTAAAAATAGTTTTTCGCTGTGAAATCCTAACCATTTTTCAATTTGCATCCATAAAATAAACGTAAAAGCTAGATAAAAGCCCCAATAAATTTCTAATTTAATTTTTCCCATTTTTTAGTTTAATGTTAATTCTTTTGTAACAAAAGTTACATTTGACCGTTTGAATTTATATTTTTGTACAAAAATAGTAAATATGGATGTATTTTTTGGTACTTGGCATTGGTCAATATCAGGTTTATTGATAGGATTAATCATGTTAGCGTTAACTTATTTTGGAAAAACATTCGGAATGTCTTCTAATTTAAGAACTTTATGTAGTATGACACCTGCAAAAAATCAAAGTTCTTATTTTAATTTTGATTGGAGAGAACAACGTTGGAATTTAGCCATTGTTTTAGGTGCAATAGTTGGTGGATTTATTGCGTATCATTTTATGATGGACGTTAATCAGGTTGTACAGTTAAATCCAAAAACGATTCAACAATTACAAGATTTAGCTATTGATGCTCCAAATGGTAAGTTAGGACCAGATGCGATTTTTAGTTTCGATACTATGTTTACTTTAAAAGGGTTCTTGTTATTAGTAGGAGGAGGTTTTTTGATTGGTTTTGGTACACCATATGCTGGAGGATGTACTTCAGGACATGCTATATCTGGATTAAGTAATTTACAAATACCTTCATTAATTGCAGTAATAGGTTTTTTTATTGGTGGTTTAATTTCTGCACATTTTTTAATCCCTTTAATTTTTGGATAATATGAAGTTACTTAAGTTTTTTATAGTAGGAATAATTTTTGGTATTGTATTGACTAAAGCCGAAGCCATTTCTTGGTATCGTATTTATGAAATGTTTCAATTCCAATCATTTCACATGTATGGAATTATAGGGACTGCTATTTTTGTTGGAGTTACAGGTATCTATTTAATTAAAAAGAAAGAAGTAAAGGATATTAAAGGCGCTCCTATTGAAATTATGGAAAAAGACCGTGTGTTTTTTAGATATATTGTTGGCGGAACTATGTTTGGTTTAGGTTGGGGATTAGTTGGTTGTTGTCCTGGTCCCATTTTTATATTGTTAGGTACAGGTATTCAGTCTATTGGATTAATTTTGTTAGGTGCTCTGTTGGGGACTTATGTTTATGGAGTGATAAAAGATAAATTACCTCATTAAAATTGAATTTTATAAAATTTAGTTTTCTTTTTATATTTTTTGTAACTTTAGGGTAACAAAAATAAATAGAAAATGAAAACAACAGTTCATATACAAAACTTAAAGTGCGGTGGATGCGCTTCAACGATTACCAAAAATTTAACTGCATTAGACGATGTTTCTGATGTTATAGTTGAAGTTGAAGATGAATCTGTAACTTTTGATTATAGTGATGAAAACACATTGCATCTTGTTAAAGATACTCTAGCTGATTTAGGTTATCCCGAAGATGGTGAAAGAAACAGTTTAACTGATAAAGCTAAATCCTATATCAGTTGTGCCATAGGTAAAATAACAAAATAAAAAAGTCCCAAATATATTGGGACTTTTTTATATAATTTCAGCACTCAATCCAGCCTCTAATAATGCCGAACACTGTGGTTTAAGTTTAGGTAATTCCCCAGTTTTAACGGTACATTTACCTTTATAGTGGACTAAAATAGCACATTGTTCTGCTTGCTCCCAAGTATGATCACAAACACGAACTAAAGTTTCAATTACATGATCAAATGTATTTACATCATCATTGTATAAAACAATTTCATTGTTGATTCCAACTGCTTCCTCTACTAATACTTCTTCTTGAACTTGTTCTAATGTACTCATAATTAATTGATTAAAATTAATAATGCAAAAATACTATTTTTTTTCAAATTTTAATGCGACCCAATTGTTGCGTTCTTTTTTTGAAACAAATGTTAACCCTAAAGCTTCACAACATTCTTGAATTGCAGGAATATCTTCTGTATAAAATCCGCTAAGTAATAAAGTAGCATTAACATTCATGCAATTTACATAGCTTGCCATGTCATTTAATAAAATGTTTCTATTAATATTAGCAATAAACAAGTCGTATTTTTGACCTTGATTCAACCAAGAAGCATCTCCTTCATATACAGTAATATGTTTACAATTGTTACGTTCAGCATTTTCAATTGAGTTTAAATAACACCAGTTGTCAATGTCAACGGCATCAATAGGTTTTGCTCCTTTCATTTCAGCTAAAATAGCCAAAATAGCAGTGCCACAACCCATGTCCATAGTCTTTTTATCGGTAACATCTAACTCTAGTAAATGTTGAATAACCATGTGTGTGGTTTCATGATGACCCGTTCCAAAGCTCATTTTTGGTTCAATTACAATTTCATAAGTGGCATTTGTTGCTTCATGAAATGGTGCGCGAACATGACAAATTCCATCAACATCAATAGGAGAGAAGTTCTTTTCCCATTCTTCATTCCAATTGACTTGTTCAATTTCTTCAAACGTATACTTGATTTTAAATTCAGGGTTTTCAAGAATATAGATATCATTTAAAATATCTTCAGTCCATAAATCTTTTTGAACAAAAGCAGATACGCCCGTTTCTGTTTCAATAAAGCTTTCAAAGGCAGTTTCTCCTAATTCAGCAATTAATATTTCTGAACCAAGTTCAAGAGGTTCAATGGTAAAATGATATCCTATATAAATATTTGACATGTTATTTCGGTTTAAAACATAAAAAAATAGGAAGCAAAATTACTACTTCCTATTTTAATATTTCTATTTTAATTAATATAATTTTGGAAACTTAGCAGGAAATGCTTCGTGCATGATTTCATATACTTTTTCATAAATATCTTCTGCACTTGGTTTTGAGAAATAATCCCCATCCGTTCCATAGGCTGGTCTGTGTGCTTTTGCTGTTAATGTTTGAGGAGCACTATCTAAATATTTATAAGCATTTTGATTTTCTACTATTTCTTGTAATATATACGCACTTGCTCCACCAGGTACATCTTCGTCAATTACTAATAAACGATTAGTTTTAGCAACTGATTTAACAATATCTTTATTGATGTCAAATGGTAACAACGATTGAATATCAATAATTTCAGCATCTATTCCAATTTCTTGTAATTCTTTAGCCGCTTGTTCTACGATACGTAATGTTGAACCATAAGAAACTAAGGTTATATCTTTTCCTTCTTTAATCGTTTCTACTACACCAATTGGTGTTTTGAATTCACCTAAATTGGTTGGCATTTTCTCTTTTAAACGGTATCCATTTAAACATTCAACAAGTAAAGCAGGTTCGTCAGTTTCTAATAAAGTGTTATAGAATCCGGCTGCTTTAGTCATACTTCTTGGAACTAAAACATGAATTCCTCGAATTGCATTAATAATCATTCCCATAGGCGAGCCTGAATGCCAAATTCCTTCTAAACGGTGTCCACGCGTTCTGATAATTAATGGTGCTTTTTGACGACCTTGAGTTCTGTATTGTAAAGTTGCTAAATCATCACTCATGATTTGAATAGCATACAATAAATAATCTAAATATTGAATTTCTGCAATTGGTCGTAATCCACGCATGGCCATTCCAATTCCTTGACCTAAAATGGTAGCTTCACGAATACCAGCATCTGAAACACGTAAATCACCATATTTCTCTTGCATACCTTCTAATCCTTGATTAACATCTCCAATATTACCAGAATCTTCTCCAAATATTAAAACTTCAGGATATTTAGCAAATATTTTATCAAAGTTATCTCTAATGATTAAACGTGCATCAACTTCTTCAGCAGTTTCGTCATAAGTCGGTTTAACTTCTGTAGTTGAAGCTAAATTTTTAGAGGATTCAGAGAATAAATGAGAACTGTATTTTGGTTGTATCCGTTTAGTAAATTCCGTTATCCATTGGGCTAAAGTAGCTCTGTCATTTCCAGAAAGCATTCTCAATACTTTGCGTGCTGTTACTAAAATATCTTTTCGAATAGGTTCTTTAATTCCAGCTAAATCTGCACTGTATTTTTCAATAAAAACTTTGTTCTCAGAATTTTGTGCTACTTGATTTAAAACAGCAACTGCTTCAGCAACATCATTTTTAATTGCAGTTATGAAATTGTTCCAGGCTACTTTTTTACCCTCTAAAACCTCTTTTTTAGATGATTTTTCAATTTCTTCAATTTCTTCTGCTGTGGAAATATTATTTTCTAACATCCATTTTTTCATTTGAGCTAAACAGTCAAATTCAGTTTCCCAAGCTAAACGTTCAGCATTTTTATAACGTTCATGCGAGCCAGATGTTGAGTGGCCTTGCGGTTGTGTTAATTCTTGTACGTGAATTAGAACAGGTACATGTTCTTTTCTAGCAATTGCAGCCGCTTTTTGGTACGTATCCACTAATGCAGGATAATCCCACCCTTTTACGCGGAAAATTTCATATCCATTATTTTCTTCATCACGTTGAAATCCTTTTAAGATTTCAGAAATGTTTTCTTTAGTTGTTTGGTATTTGGCATGAACTGAAATTCCGTATTCATCGTCCCACACACTCATTACCATTGGAACTTGAAGAACTCCAGCAGCATTGATGGTTTCAAAGAATAAGCCTTCAGAAGTGGAAGCATTTCCAATAGTTCCCCAAGCAATTTCGTTTCCATTTACAGAAAAATTATTTTCAGATGGAATTTCTTTTACATTTCTATAAATTTTTGAAGCTTGAGCCAATCCTAACAAACGTGGCATTTGACCAGCAGTAGGAGAGATGTCAGAGCTTGAATTTTTTTGTTGTGTTAAATTTTTCCAATTGCCATTTTCGTCTAACGAATGTGTAGCAAAATGCCCGCCCATTTGACGACCTGCACTCATTGGATCAAAATTTATATCTGCATGACCATACAATCCGGCAAAAAACTGTTCGATATTTAATGCTCCAATAGCCATCATAAAAGTTTGGTCACGGTAATATCCAGAACGAAAATCTCCATTTTGGAAAGCTTTGGCTAATGCTAGTTGTGGCACCTCTTTTCCGTCTCCAAAAATACCGAATTTAGCTTTACCAGTTAGAACTTCTTTTCTACCTAATAAACTACATTCTCTACTAATGGTTGCGATTTTAAAATCGTTTAAAACTTCTTTTTTAAAATCTTCAAAAGTTAAAGTTTCTGTGTTTGCCATTTTGTTCATGTTGAATATGCTTTGCTACAAATTTAAAAATTTTGACTATATGTTGTTAATTTGAATTTAATTTTTATGAAAAAACAGATTAAAATACTTTAAAATATTGTAATAATATCAGTTAAAAACAATTTTATTGAATTATTAATAAAATATTTTGAAATAATTGAGAATTTAAAACCATCTTCTCGTAAATAAAGAAGTAAGTATTTTTGGACTTAGCGTTACCACAAAGCGAATTTTTTCACCGTAGTTTTTATCATTTAATTCAAATCCATTAGAAGAATATACAGGAAAAAATAGTTCGAAATAATCTTGTACTAGGTTTAAGTGTATTCCGCTATCGTATACGTATTTTGGTGCTAAGTTGCGGCTTTTATAAGTTCCAATATCACCATAAATTTCAATCCAATTCCAAATATTTAAACTGGCATTTAATGTGAATATATATTGATTGGCAAAGCGTTGATTCAATTTTGATTTAAATCCGCCTTCTCCATATACAAATTGTTGGCTATATAATCCTGTGCTTTCACTTCTTCCTAAAAGAGGATAATCAAATAAATAATCAGAGGGTCTGTCTACACCAAAACTGAAAAAATTTGAAGATTTATTGTCATTATACATAAAAAAACCTCCAAATCCTCTTAATGTGATGTATCGGTTATTTTCAAATAATTTTCGATATCCGATACTTCCTGAAAGTTTACTAAATGAATTTGCAATTTGTAAATCGGTATTGTATGAAAATTGATTTACCAATTCACTTTTAAAATAGTTATATCTTAAATTGAATACGGAATAATTCTCATTTTGTTGTTTTACAAAGGCCGATTTCTCTTGATAGACATAAACTTGTCTGATTAAAATATTTTCACCTTCGTTTTTTCTTAAATCTTTATTTCTAAAATTAAAGGAAATGGAAGGCGTTATTTTAGTGTAAAAAGCATCAGGTAAATAATGCATTCTGGTTAATCCTAAACCGTATCGTGTATTAAAAAATCCTGAATTTTTATAGTTTTTTGTATAGGTAAATCCAGTAGAACCCGCTAAAGTATTCGTTTTTGTAGAATAATTAGGAGTTAAACTAAACGTAAAAGGTTTGTCAATTACTGAGCGGTTATTAATTCTCATACCTAGTAAAATACCATCATAAAAATTAAATTCGCCTGTAGGAACAAAGAAAATTTGACTGTATTTTGGATTTTCTATATCTTTAAAAAAAGTAAATTTTAAGGGTTTATTACCCGTTAAATTGGTTTTAAATTTTTTAAAATTATTTTTATTATCCCACTCAGGTAATAAATTTTGGTCGTTTAGTTCAATATAATCGTATTGTTTTTGATTGAAACTTAATTTTTTACTTTTAATTATAGTATCCTGTACTCTTTCAATTAATTTTTTATCTTTATAGAGTGCGTACGTAAAAGGTAATTTGTAATCATGAGAACTAGTTATTTCAAATTCAATTACTTCATTTTTTCGTTTTCTTTTTTTGAATTTTAAATCGGTTATTTCGTCTTTTTCAACTAAATTTTTTAGCCAAAAATTAGCTGTTGAATCAGAACTGAAAAGCTGATAAAAATTTTCTCTTGTAACATGTTTTGAAACTTGATTTAATGCAATAAATTCTTTTAATTTTGAATCAAATTCTCCTTCTTTAAGTAAGGATGAAGTGTAATTTAATAGTAAGCCAGCTTTGAATTTTCCTGCTATTTTTTCATTGAATTTTATTAGTAAATCTTTATCATAGCCAATAGGTTGATCTAAATTTTTTCGGGCCATTAATAAAAAGTTATATAAAAATTGTTCAGAAAAAGGCATGTTAATAATTTTATATCCTTTAAGGATTTTAAAGTCAGCCAATTTTCCAAAAGCCTTCATGTCGGGATAAAATTCATCAATATATTTTTTAATAAAATAGTGTTGAATTCCTTCTAAAATCCAATGATCCTTTCTGAAATTGATGTGTAATTGGGAATATAGATAATTATTTAAGTACGTTTTTAGAAACTTTAATTCAAAGATAAAATCTTCATTAAATGGAGAAATAAATGCAGGTAATTCGTTTAAGCCATAAAATGGTTCACGTTCATAATCTTCATTAGAAACGACTATTTTTTCTTGTTTAGATTGACCTAAATTTTGAGCAACAAAAGTTGTAATTCTATCGATTAAAATTACTCTAGAATACTCATTTAAATTTTTACTTTTTATGTTAGTAATTGCTTTTACATGTTCATTATTAAAGCTTTCATAGCTATTCTCTGTTTCAAGAACAATACTGAAAGTATTTCTATTTATACCTTTTAATGTGAGTTGATTATCAGTTTTTGTTAATTCATCTAAATCGGTTGTTATAAAATAAGGCTTTTCGGTAGAAATTTTAATAAAGTAGTCGGCATAATTAGTTGTACAATCGTCTAAATTATTTTCACTCTGATTCGTGAATTTTCCATCAACAAAAGAACAAACACTTAAAAAACAATTTTTTAGAATTATTTTATTTTCATTGTACCATCCAAATTTTGTGAATTTAGCATCAGGCAAAGTTACCGTATAGCTAAAAGTATAGGTTCCCATTTGGTTTGGTTTTAGCGGATTTTTTAATTTTAAATGAAGAATATCAGGTTGAGATTCTCTCCTGTAATATTCTAAAACTGAATTTTCAGAATCACTAATTTGATGAATTTCAGTAGTAGAACGCTCTTTTTTAGATGACAAATGAAAACTTCTGTTGTATTCATCAGAAAATTTATTAGCAATAGCAGATTTTTTTGTTGAAAGGGCATAATTCCAATCATTAAAATCTAACTCTAATAAGTCGTTGGTTGTAGTGTTTAAAAACTGTATATGTTGAACAACTTCAATAGTTTTCCCCTGATTTGAAATTTTGGCCTCTATTTGATTCTGTTGTTGAGAAAACCCTTGTACTGTTAGTAGTAAAAACAGGTATATAATTAAATTCTTCATTTATTCTTTTCTAGCAGCTCAATATTAGTGAAAAAATAATAAATTTTATAATCATATACGAAAAAAGACTATTTTTGGTATAAAATCCCAAAATAAATGAAAATAAAATTACTAATTCTGTTTTTTGTAAGTATTTTTTCTAATGCTCAAGTGGTGATTAATGAAATTGATCCTGACACTCCGTCGACTGATGTTAAAGAATTTATAGAACTTCATTCCATTTCGCCTAATTATTCATTAAACGGTTTAGTACTTGTTATGTATAACGCGGGGAGTACGCCTTTTACTGGAGTATTGAGTTATTATGCAATCGATTTAGATGGATATACTACAGATGCAAATGGCAACTTTTTAATTGGAAATTCACAAGTTTCTCCAACTCCGGCTTTAAATTTACCAGAAACAACTTTACAAAATGGTCCGGATGTTATTGCACTTTATACAGGAAATGGATCTGATTTTCCGGTTGGTACATCGGCTACTTCAACTAATTTAATGGATGCAATTGCCTATTCTAACGCAGCAACAACACAACCTACAGCATTAATGACTGCTTTGAATTTAACCGTATGTGTCAATGAAAATGCGACTTCAAATGCTGCCAATCATTCCATTCAACGAAAAGTTGACGGAACTTATGAAGTTAAAGCGCCAACACCAGGTATGAATAATGATGGTTCGGGAATTGTATTTAATTACATGACAACTACCTTAAATAATACAATTTATACAGAAGGTCAAAATGTAGACATAACTTTTACAACTTCAACAAATGTAACAGTTGATACTGCTTTTTCAATTACATTAGTAAATGGCAGTTTTGTTACTGCAGATTATTCAGGGACAACATCAATTGTAATTCCTGCAGGAACCAATACCGCTTCAACCACTTTAAATTTAGTTGATGATTCATTGGATGAAGGTGATGAAGAATTTATTGTTTATATTTCAGGATTACCAACAACAGTTGTTGCAAGTAATAATTCAGTTTTAAGAAGGGTAGAAGATAACGATTTTCAAATTTCAAACTTTGGTACACCTTTAGCGCCAACGTTTGGCAATGTTTTACCGACAACACCTGCAGGGTATTATGCTAGTTTAGAAGGCTTATCTGGGGCAACACTAAAACAAGCAATTCAAGATATTATTGCTAATCCTTCTGTTGTTCATTTACACAGTTATGCTGATATTTGGGATATTATTAGAATTGCCGATCAAAATCCTGCGAATCATTCAAAAGTATGGTGTATGTATATCGAACAACCCATGTCGAAAATTGATCAACAACAAGGTTCAAGTATTATAGGAAAATGGAATAGAGAACACATCTTTTGTCAATCAAGAGGAGGATTTGAAGTAGCGTTGGGAGACACTGCAGATGGAATTTCAATTTGGAATACCACAAGTGCGGCTAGCGTTGTGGATGGAGTTTCTGATGCGCATCACATCCGAGTAGAGAACGGACAAGAAAACTCTTCTAGAAATAATAAAAATTACGGGAATATAAATTCTGCAACTGTTTATGCGGGGCCTACAGGTACGTTTGGTTCATGGAAAGGAGATGTTGCTCGTTCCTTGTTTTATATGGCAGTACGTTTTAATGGTTTAAATGTGGTTAATGGCGATCCTAGTGAATATAACGGTGCTAATCCATCAGGAAATATTGGAGATTTAGCGACACTATTAGCTTGGAATACACAAGATCCTAGAGATGATTATGAAATGAATAGAAATAACTATGTTTACACTTGGCAAAACAATAGAAATCCGTTTATTGATTATCCGCAGTTGGTAGACTACGTTTTTGGTATAAAATATGGAGAACCATGGTTTTCTAGTTTAGCCTCATCAACATTTGAATTTGAATCAGTAAAAGTATTTCCCAATCCAGCATCCGAATATTTATATGTTTCAGGAATAGAAAACAATACAAATGTAGCAATATATACCATTTCAGGTCAAAAAGTATATGGTTCTTTAGTTCAAAACAATGATCAAATTTCAATAAATTTCCCTGCTGGAGTTTATTTTGTTAATGTAACAACTAGCGGAAAATCAATTACAAAAAAAATAATTGTGAAATAAATATACATTTGTCATAAAACAATAATTAATTCTTTATTTTTGTAGAAATAACAACCAATATTTTTAATTAATATAAAATGAAAGTAACAATAGTAGGTGCTGGTAATGTAGGTGCAACTTGTGCTGACGTGATTTCGTATAGAGGAATTGCTAGTGAAGTGGTTTTACTAGACATCAAAGAAGGATTTGCTGAAGGAAAGGCAATGGACATTATGCAATGTGCAACAACTACTGGTTTTAATACAAGAGTTTCTGGTAGTACAAATGATTATTCTAAAACTGCTAATTCTGATGTAGTAGTAATTACATCTGGTATTCCAAGAAAACCAGGTATGACTCGTGAAGAATTAATTGGTATCAATGCAGGTATCGTAAAAACAGTTGCAGATAATGTTTTAAAATTTTCTCCTGATGCTATTATTGTTGTAGTTTCTAATCCTATGGATACTATGACATATTTAACATTAAAAGCAACAGGATTACCAAAAAACAGAATTATTGGAATGGGAGGTGCTTTAGACAGTTCTCGTTTTAAATATTATTTATCTCAAGCTTTAGCTAAGCCATCTAACGATGTTCAAGGTATGGTTATAGGTGGACATGGAGATACAACGATGATTCCGTTAACGCGTTTAGCTTCTTACAATGGTTCGCCTGTTTCTAATTTCTTATCTCAAGAAGTTTTAGATAAAGTAGCGGCTGATACAATGGTTGGTGGCGCTACATTGACTGGATTGTTAGGAACTTCTGCTTGGTACGCACCTGGAGCATCGGTTGCTTATTTAGTAGATTCTATTTTAAATGATCAAAAGAAAATGATTCCATGTTCTGTGTTTTTAGAAGGGGAGTACGGACAATCTGATATTTGTTTAGGTGTTCCTTGTATCATAGGTAAAAATGGAATTGAAGAAATTGTAGATATTCAATTAAATGATGCAGAGAAAGCATTATTTGCAAAATCTGCTGATGCTGTAAGAGCAATGAATGGAGATTTAAAAGCAGTTTTAAGTTAATCCTTTCGTAATTAAATAGTATAAAAAACGCCTAGTATTTTTCTAGGCGTTTTTTTATTCTTGTTTAATCGAACACGTGTTGATACCTAAAAGTGTGTATAGTGGACAAAACTTAATTAAGCTTGTTAAGACAAACACACCTGCAAAAATTAATAAAATTGTACCTAAAGTTCCTGAAATCGTTCCATTATAATATAAATAAGCAATTAGGGCAGCAATAATTACTCGAATTAATCTGTCTGCATTTCCCATGTTTTTTTTCATAAATATGATTTTTTAAAATTGATATTTTAAATTTACAAAAAAAGATTGAGATATTGAAGTAGTTGAAATATTTAAAAATGGAGAATTAAAAAACCCTAACTGTTTGATTAGTTAGGGTTTGTGTTTTGTAGCGAAGACGGGATTTTATTTTAAAACATTCCGTTTCTATTGACATTGTAAATCAGATACTTACCGAACAAAAAAACACGTAATTACACACTATTTTGCCACAAATTTGGCACACACAAATATATGAAAGTCCATCTATTTTAAAGCGTTTTAAGCCGTTCTTTTTTTTGCCCCTACATTTGTTGCCTTAGCAACAAATAAATTAAACCAATGAAGCGACAGCTTCATTACCTAATAACTTATTCCGCAAGTAATACTACACACATGCAAAACTTGTTTTACACACCATATAAATTAACCCGATTTTTAGAGCTCGGTTTTCTTCCCCCAACCCCAACACTATATTTATATTTGATTTTTTTGGAAACTTGGAAACCAAACCGAAAAATACTTGATTTTATTGGGTTTTAGCAGTTTTTATTGGTTTCTATATTGTTTCTATTTTCTTTTTTGTTTCTAAATTTTTGGAAACTATAATAAATTAAAAAGAAAAAAAGAGAAAAAAAGGAAATTTTAGGCATAAAAAAACCGCTAAAAAGCGATTTAATTGATATATTTTTTGATTTTAAATTATAAAAACACCTTAATATCGTCTTCAAAAATAATATTATTATTAATATTAACGTTCAAATTTAGTTCTGTATTCTAATCTGCACTACACTCAACATTCATTATATATGTTTTATTTTTTTAGGAATATTTAAATTATGATTATCGTCAGTTTTTAATCTAGTTTTATATCCAAATATACCAGAATTTTATTGTTAAAAATTTGATTTTTTTATTTTCAACATCAATTGTTGCAAAATTTATATTTTCATAATTTTCTACTTCTTTTTTGTTTAGTTTATCAAAAAGTACTTAATTTTCTTTAGATGTTACAGTTTTTATAAAATATTTTTTCCAGTTATCAACTAATCATGATTTATATTTAAAATTAATTTAGAATTTTGCTTAATATTTCTCCCGACACATTAGAGTTTTTTTTATAATTATTCTTAACATCTATTTTTTTCTCAAATGAAGAAATATTGTATTTTTTCAATTTAATTTACTCTTTGATTCTTAATGTAAATATATTTTTAAAAAATTATTTTCTAAAAATTATAGAAATTTGCTTCTGTATCTACTACATCAAATACAAAGTTAAAACGAATTTCAATGTTTGAATAACTATTAACAATATTACAATAGAAAAAGTAACCTGTATTTATTTTGGGTGTAATGAATGATTTAGTTTTTCAATATTGGTTGCAATAATTATTTTTTTATGAAGATACATCAATCATAAATTTACAGTTATTACAAATTCTAATTTAAAAGAATTAAGTTTATATAGAACCAACCAATAATTAAAATATTTGTACTGTAATCATATGGAATTCAGATTTATTACTAATGAAATTAATTAAATAATTCAAGTAAATAGAGGCTTGCGAAAAGGAATGATTTTTCAATGCAAAAAATAACAAGCAAAGATTTTTTGTTGTTTGTAAAATTCAATGGATTGCCAAACAGATATATCCTTTCATAAGAATTGCAATTAAAACTAAAAGAACTTAATGATGGAAAAAAAAATTAAAAAATAGTCTACATTAGTTTTGCTACTAACCATTATTATAAACAGTTAATTATAAATTATTTAGTAAAAGTATTAACAAATATTTATTGAGAGCCAAGAGAAAAAGATTTGTAGTTTTGGTATTATGTAGTTAACAAAGGTGAGAATCAAGTTTTTTGCGAAATAGAATTTTTCGGAGAGGGTAAAAAGTGGTTGCGAATATGAAGTAAAAAAACGTTGCTAGTAGTGGTATTTCTTGCCCTAATTGTTTGCAACAAATAAAAAAATTAAAGCTATTAAACTATAATACATTATAACGTTCCGTAGTCTTTATGTCAGTCATGGATTTTTATTACTGACGTTTACAAATATACCGTAAAGTTAAAAAGAAATACCTTACTTCAGAGAAGAAAGAAAAACACCAGCTCTTACAAATACACACTAAAACCCCACTTATATAAAATTGATGTTATAAACCATTACTAGTTTATTTTTAATTTTTAAGAATATTTCTTTTTTATTAGTTTTATAATTAATTCCGTTTGGATGTATTTTATAAATTGATTTAATTAAAAAGGCTATCTTATAAAGATAGCCTTTTTGAATGATAAAAAATTATACTACAAAAGTGAAATATAATAATAAGCATATAATACTCACTAAAAAAGCAGATATGATATGCTTTTTAGTGAATTTTTGATATAAATATTCTCGCTCTTTTAAACCTATTAAAATATAACCAACTATTAATACTGATAAAACCAATATTGATAATTTAGCAGTGCCAAATTCATAAATAGAATTTGATATATTCTTTGGAAGAATAAAATCATAAGTAATTATAAAAAAAGTAAAGGCGTAAACTGAATATTCAATTAGTTTCAGTAAAGTAATATTATTTTTCTTCATAGTAATTAATTTAATTGCCCATACAAGAATCAAAAGCGTCCGAACAAGCTTCAAGTGCATTTGACAAATATATACTTGTTGCTAAAGCACCTGCTGCACCAACGATTGGATTAAACCAAGCTGAAACTGCTGAAACTGCTAAACCTGTAGCCGCATTATTTCTTGCCCTTCTTATGCATCTAACGTTTGAATCATAACAACCACTTCCACCTCCTTGTGCTTTACTAGCTTCGTCAGCAACATGTTGAATCTCCTCAGTAAAAATTTGTAAATCGACATCTGATTTAATATTAAATTCAAAATCTGATTCAAATTTACTGATAAAAATAGATTTTAAATAAAGACATTCAGCTTTCATATTTTGAAATTCTGATATAGAGCTAAAACTGGTTTTTTCAATGTTATTTTCAATCCAATTAAACAATTCATCATCTGATTTTAATATTACAATTTCATTATAGTTTTCCTTAGTTACTATTTTCTCTTCAAACTCAAAGTATTTATTTGTGTAATTTGTAAAATCATCATCGTAAAAAACTTTATTAGCTAATTCTGAAATAGTTGATGTGCTTCTTTGTGTAATATTGTTATTAATATGTGTAATACTGTTATTAAATGGAGTTACTTTTCCATCATTACTTTCTGAATTTTCATCGCTATTACACGAAATTGTAGCTATAAGTGCTAAAAGTAAAATACCAAATACGATTTTTTTCATAAATTTGTTTTTTAATTTAATTGCAGTCTTACTTTATGTCTCCAAACATTTTTTCAGTAAGGCTGCTTTTACTAATTGATTGGTAACTAGAGGTATTTGAAAATCCAATCTTTTATTTATCAAATCCTTTTTTAAGGTTAGCTAGATCTTATAATTGTAATTACAAAAATGATAGTAAGATTAATCTTGTTTTATTATTATGCAATATTATAAAAATAAAAATAATTTTCAAAAAACATTTTTTATTTTTTTGTTACATAATTCTTACGTCAATTAGTTTTTATTGAAGAGTATTTTGTTAATATTAATTAAAAATATACTCTTTTATATTATTAAACATATAAATTATAACATTTAGGTTCTTGAATTCCCAGCTCCCGCGCGAATCCTTTCGCGTGGTAAGTATCAAATAACCACAAAAACCAACTTGTATAAAAGTTGGTTTTATATTTTTACATTTTAATTTGTCTAAAATCATTTTTGAGACAGATTAAACTGTATCAAAAAGTTTAAATAAATGCTCTAATTATACCGTTTTTTTACAATAATCTTTTCACCATTTGTAAATAAAACTACCGAATCTTTATAATTTTTTTTAATTAAATAATCTTCCTGTTTTACACCAAGATAAAGATGTTTAATTTCATTATTTATCCTTAATATTACCATTTCACCTTTACTTTGATTTTTTATTGTACCAATAAATTGAAAACTTTGGTTTGAGTTACAGATTTTTTGGGAACAGAAGGTTTTTTAAATAAAGATGTGGTAACAGGTGATACTACTGTAGCTTTTTTTGAAGCTTTGTTTATTCGATTACTTTTATTGACTCCTTCATTTATTACAACTATTTTATTTGTAAATGGGTTTCTTAGTAAAGGGCGTAAAGCAAAACTATCTTTTTCATGTTTTTTTAATGAAAAACCCACCATATTAGATGATGTAGCAATTGTATTTGAGGTAAAAAAATAATTATTCAAACTTCTATACAAAACAACTCTGGATATGCAAATAAAAATTACAGTTTAAGTTAAGCTACATTTTTGTAAATGTTTTTTTGATTATTAAATTCTTCGATTGTTTTATAATTCAATGAACTGTGGCGTCTTTTTTTATTATACCAAATTTCGATGTATTCAAAGATTTCCAGTTCCATTTGCTTTTTAGTTATTAGTTTATTGCCATAAATTAATTCGGTCTTCAATGATTTAAAAAAGCTTTCTGCTACTGCATTATCCCAACAATTTCCTTTTCTACTCATACTTCTAATTACTCCGTAAGATTCAATTGTATTTGCAAATTTTTTGTTTGCATATTGAACTCCTCTGTCAGAATGAAAAATCAATCCTTTCTCAACGATTCTATTTTTTATAGCCATTTTCCACGCTGAGAGAGTTGTATCTTCAGTATTCATTGTGTTGCTTAAACTCCAACCAATCATTTTACGGTCGTACAAATCGATGATTGTTGTTAGATATAAAAATCCTTCTTTGGTTTGAATATAAGTGATGTCTGATACCCAAACTTTTGATGGATTAGCAACCATAAAGTTTCTATTCAACACATTTTCTACCACTAAATAATTATGCTTTGAATCGGTGGTAACTTTGAATTTCTTACTTAATTTACTTTTTAAACCAAGTTCATTCATATATTTTGCAACTGTTATTCTTGATATTTTGTAGCCCAATGTATTTAACTCAATAGTGATTCTTGGACTTCCATAGCGTTGTTTTGAGGCAAAATAAATGGTTGTTATTTGTTGTTTTATTTCGTTTTTTCTAATTGTTCTTTTAGAAAGCGTTTTGCTTTTCCATTTATAATAACTACTAGAACCAACTTCTAACACTTTACACATTTTTTCAATCGAAAATAGATATTCATGATGTTTAATGAATTTATATTTCATCGACCGCTCTTGGAAAAAATGCCGATTGCTTTTTTTAATATATCACGTTCTAGTTCTGCATCTTTTAGCTTTTTCTCAAGCTCAACAATCTTTTCTTGTTCTGGTGTTAGTTTAAGATTTCCTTTTCCAGGAAAACTGCCTTCGCCAAATTCTTCGTATTCTTTTCGCCATTTATAAAGTAAACTAACTTTTATTCCTAGTTCTCTTGCCAGTTCTGAAATATTATCTCTTTCATTACTTAATTGAACTGCTTTTGTCTTAAAAGCTGGATCATAGATTTTTCTTTCTCGTTTCATATGTTAAAAATAAGATTTTATTCTTAACTCATACTGGAAGCTAAATTAGTATATCCAGAACTCAGTGGGTAGGATTAGATGGAGCACCAGTAACTAACACTCTTTCTGTGAATACTCCTATTAATAATTCTAACTTTGGATTAGGAATATCTTTTGTTAATGATAGAATAGGTCCTTCTGACGAAAACGCTGTTTCAGCAGATATTTCGTATACTATTAAAACTTCTACAATTTATAAATTATCATTTGGTTTAAAAGGAACGGCCAATTTACTTAATGTAGATTACACTAAATTAGATCGATATGATTTAACCGATACACAATTTCAAAATAACATTGATAACCGATTTTCTCCAAATATTGGAGCTGGTATTTACTTTCATTCAGATAAATTATATGCTGGATTATCGGTTCCAAACTTTTTAGAAACCAATCACTTTGATGATAACATTTCTGCTACGGCAAAAGAAAGAATGCACTATTATTTAATTGGTGGATATGTTTTTGACTTGTCTCCAATAGTAAAATTCAAACCAGCCTTTTTATCAAAAATGGTAACTGGTGCCCCGTTACAATTGGATGTAACTGCCAATTTTATGTTTAATGAAAAATTTGTTTTAGGTGCGGCTTGGCGTTGGGATGCTGCATTAAGTGGCTTAGTTGGCTTTCAAGTTTCTGATTGTTGGTTCATAGGTTATGGTTATGATGCTGAAACTACTAAACTAGCTAACTATAATTCGGGTTCGCACGAAATATTCTTGCGCTACGAGTTCAAAAGCAAATCAGAAAAAGTTGTTTCACCAAGATTCTTCTAAAAAACACAATATGAAAACAAAAACAATAGTTATAGTAGCATCGTTACTTAAGAGTTTTTTAGTAGATGCACAAGAAGTTAAAATTAAAAATGCTGATAAAGATTTTGAAAAATTTGCTTATGTCGATGCTATCAAAACTTATGAAAAAGTTGCTGGAAAAGGTTATAAATCAGTTGAATTATTTCAAAAACTAGCAAATTCTTATTACTATAATGGTAAACTACAAGATGCTAACAAATGGTATTCTGAGCTTTTCGCTATGAATCAACCTGTAGATAATGAATATTATTTTAGATATGCACAAACTTTAAAAGCAATTGGCGATTATAAAAAGGCTGATCAAATGATGGCGCAATTTAATGCAAAAAACGGAACCGATTTAAGAGGAAAATTAGCCAAATCGCAAAGCAATTATTTAGCTGAAATTAAGAAAAACTCTGGACGTTATAAAATTGAAAATGCTGGAATCAATTCACAATTTTCAGATTATGGAACTGCTTTTTATAAAGATGAAATTGTTTTCACTTCTGCTAAGGATACTGGAGGGATTGTTGATAAAAAACACAATTGGACCAATCAATCATTTACTAATTTGTACAGCGCTTCTAAATCGGAAGAAGATAATTTAGGAACTCCTGAGAAATTCTCTAAAAGTGTAGCTTCAAAGTACCATGAGTCTACTCCTGTTTTTACAAAAGATGGAAATACCATGTATTTTACCCGAAACAATTATCTCAATGGAAAAAAGGGTAAAAATGCAGAACAAACCATTCTTCTAAAAATTTACAGAGCTAAAAAAGAAGGCGATAAATGGACAAACATTGAAGAACTTCCATTTAACAATAATAATTACAGTGTAGCACATCCCGCTTTAAGTGCTGATGAAAAAACGTTGTACTTTGCCTCTGATATGCCAGGTACTCTTGGTGCTTCCGATATTTTTAAAGTAAATATTAATACTGATGGAAGCTTTGGAACTCCTATGAATTTAGGAAACAAAATCAATACCGAAGCTAGAGAAACATTCCCTTTTATATCAAAGGATAACGAATTATACTTTGCCTCAGACGGACATCCTGGACTTGGAGGATTAGACGTGTTTGTAACCGAATTGAAAGATGATGGAACTGTTGGAAGCATTAAAAATGTGGGAGAACCTGTAAATAGTTCGATGGATGATTTTGCTTTTATTATTGATACTAAATCTAAAAGAGGGTTTGTATCCTCTAATAGAAAAGAAGATAATTTAGGATACGATGATATTTACAAATTTTTAGAAATAGCAGCAATCCCTAAAGATTGTGAAAAACAATTAAAAGGAATTATTGTAGATTTTGATTCTCAAGAACCTATTTCATCAGCCACTGTAACTTTATTTGACAATAGTGAAAATAAAATTAAAACCGTAACTTCTGACGCTAATGGAAAGTACGATTTTGGAATAGTAGAATGTGATACCAAATTTAAAATTAGGGTAGAAAAACCAGAGTTTAACACCAATGAAATTTTAGCTATCATTCCAAACAAACCAGGAATAACAGAATCTAGAATCACTTTGGAACTTACCGAAAAACCTATGAAACCAGGTGATGATTTAAGAAATGCTTTAGGAATTGATATTATTTACTTCGATTTAGACAAATCAAATATTCGACCAGATGCAGCAGTAGAATTAGCAAAAATTGTAGAAGTAATGAAACAATATCCAAACATGCACATTGATGTTCGTTCTCATACCGATTGTCGTCAAACCGCTAAATACAATGAAGCTTTATCTGACAGAAGAGCAAAATCAACAATCGCATGGTTAGTGAAAAACGGTATCGAAAAAGATAGATTAACAGGTAAAGGTTATGGTGAAACACTACTAGTAAACGATTGTGGTTGCGAACCAACAAACCATTCTAACTGTAGCGAAGAACAGCATAAAAAAAATAGACGAAGTGAATTTATAATTGTTAAATTATAATTAAAGTAGAAGAGAGGATATATTAGTTTACATTTTGATTTTCAATATTATAGAAAGATATTTTTATGTCTAAAATTAATATTCTTTTTATGTCATATTGTTTTGAAAAACTAAATTGGGGTAATAGTTTGTAAATTAATTCCTCTCTTTCTCTTGTTAAAATAAAATATTTAAAGAATATATCTTTCTCATTAGTAAAAATGAATAAATTTTATATTATTAATACTAATTTAATAATATGTAATAAAATAAATATGAAAAAAAACAATCAACTTTTTTTGCTAGCATTTTTTTGTTGTTCATACATATGTGCATAAGTTGGAATTGGTACAGTAGATCCAAAAAAGGATTTACATTTGGCTGGAGCTGATTCTACAATTAGAATTGAATGTGGAAAAAACGGTCAAATTGACCACCACTTTCCAGTCTAAATTGACTATCGATTTCGGTGCAAACTGACCACCTAATTCCAGTCCAAATTGACCACCTAAATTTTAGGGTAAATTAGCCATTAAAAACAGTTACTTTTTTTCATGTTGTTAGCACATACATTCGTACAAAAAATACGGATTATGGCAAACAAAGTAACAGACATGAGTAAGATTAGAAAAGTAATTAAATTTCACTGTAGTGGTAAGAGTAAGTTATTTATTAGCAATTACTTATCGCTTTCAAGAAATAAGGTAAAGAAATATATTTCTTTATTTGAACTTCTAGGCTTAAGTTTTGAAGCTATTGATGCCAAAACAGATGCAGAACTTGAAGTTTTATTTTCACAAAATACAGTTGAAACCATAGATCCCAGACTACAAAAGCTTCATGATTTTTTTCCACAAATGGAACGCGAACTCAAGAAAGTTGGAGTTACCGTCCAGCACATGTGGGAGCAATATATTACTATACATCCTGATGGTTTTAAGAGTTCTCAATTTAGACATCACTTTAAAATATGGAGTAAACGCGTTAATCTAGTAATGCATATGAATCACAAAGCAGGTGATAAAATGTATGTGGATTATGCTGGAAAAACACTTTCTATTATTGCAAAAGATACGGGAGAGATTAAAGAAGTTCAGTTTTTTGTTGCCATACTAGGCGCAAGTCAACACACGTATGCTGAAGCTTCTATGAGCCAACAGAAAGAAGATTTTGTAACTTCGGTAGAGAATGCTATGCGTTTTTTTGAAGGTGTTCCTGCGACAATTGTTCCCGATAATCTAAAGTCAGCCGTAATTAAAAGCCAGGTCGTTTTGAACCAACAATTAATGAAACCTTGGCTGATAGCAGAGCATTACGAAACTACCATATTGCCGAGCTTACAAACCAAGAGATAAATCATTGGCAGAAGGTGCTGTAAAAATCTTATACCGAAGAATTTATGTGCATCTAAAACAAAAACAGTTTTATAACTTAGATGAATTAAACCAACAAATATGGGATTTATTAGATGCCCATAATCACAAAAAACTCACAGGAAGACCCTATTCTCGCTATGAATTATTTATAGAAGATGGGAAACAAAAACTACGTCCATTACCTCAAGAACGCTTTGAAATCAGATACCAATCCTTTGCAACAGTTATGCAAAACGGTCATGTATTACTGAGTCAAGACAAGAGTTATTATAGTGTTCCGTACCAATACGTGAGGAAAAAAGTAAAACTTTTGTATCCCAAAACTACGGTTGAAATCTTCTACAAATACAACCGAATCGCCATACATCCAAGAAATTATAAGCCTTACGATTATACTACTATTGCCGAACATTTATCCAGCACACATCAGTTTGTTGCTGATTGGAGTGCTAGTCGGTTTATTGATTGGGCAAATAGTATTGACCAAGCCGTAGCAGATTATATTATCCAAATTATTGAAAGTAGAAATCACCCCGAACAAGCTTATAAAAGTTGTTTAGGCATATTGAACTTTGAGAAAAAAGTCGGAAAACAAAGATTAATCAATGCTTGTAAACGCGCACTCGATTTTAGGATTTACAGTTTTAAAGCCATCCAAAACATTTTAGAAAACAACTTAGACAACGCTGATAATGAGCAAGAAGAAGAATTTGAATTGCTTAATCACAACAACATCAGAGGAAAAAATTATTACAAATAAATTAAAATCAAACACTTATGAATGAAATCACCACAACCAAAATGAAACAAATGAAGCTTTATGGCATGCATAATGCTTTTAAAATCGCCATCGAAAGCGGAAAAACAGACCACTACACGCTAGATCAATTTATCGCAATGCTCATTGATGCTGAATGGAATGAACGTCACAATCGTCGCATTGAACGAAGCATAAAAAACGCTCGATTCCATTACAAATCTAATATTGAAAATATCAATTTTGATGCTTCACGCAATCTGGATAGAAACGTGGTGTTGAGATTAGCTGCATGCGATTTTGTTGAGAAAAATCAGAATGTATTAATCACAGGAAGTACAGGAGTAGGTAAAAGTTTTTTGGAACCGCATTAGGTTATCAAGCTTGTATTCAAGGATATAAAGTTAGTTATTACAACACATCTAAGTTGTTCACTAAGCTAAAAATGGCAAAAGCAGATGGTTCTTATGTCAATTACAAAAGAAAATGAGAATCTACAAGAGTAAATGAGAAAATTACAAAAGAAAATGAGAAAAAAAATTAAATATTAGAATTAGTTTTATAATTTAGGTTATAATAAACTTAAGATTATGATAGCTATTCACCATAAAAGAACAATAAATTTCAAAAATTTCGCGAATAATGTAGAAGGTAATATCTGGTCATTATTTTGGTATGGTAGAGTCTTCTTTAATTATAGGGAGTCTAGATTTTACATTGAAGCATATTTAGCTCTAATGAGAAATGATGAATATTTTTTGAATAATATTAATAAAAATAGAATTGAAAAAGTTGAAATACCTTTTTCTAAATCCATTTTATTTCCTTTAAGTTCTCAATTTGATTATCAAGGAAGGTTTCTCAGGATGTCAAGTCTTTACAACACTGATGGAAAAGTATTGCGGAATGGACTTTATTAAATCAATAAATTAAAAATAAGTAATGATTACAATTTTAGAATCAAAGAATTGGATACTATTTTTTCAAATACTTTATTCCCGGATGTTATCGAAAATGGAGTTTCAATTTATAGGGATTCTTCATATTTTACAAGAAAAATTGAATCAGTTATAAAGAGAGAAGGAGAGGATGATAAAACAATAACTTATCAATATATAATTCCAATTGATGTAATATTAAAGTTTTTTATTGGATATTCTTCTTTGATTTTAGATCTTTTAATTACAAATAGAATGCGTTATGTCATTTTTAATAAATCATTTGATTCAAAAACAAGAAAGGGAAAATTATATTATGATAGCAATTATATAACTAGATCAGATGCAAGTTTAATTGCAAAATATTTTTTTACAAAAAATAACTATGCCGAAAAGTTATTTTACAATATAGGATCATATTTTTCGATGTTAAGATTAAATAATATAAAAGAAGGTTCCTTTATTAAGTATAAGATTCCGTTTGATTTTCCATGTGACTTTGTATTTGTTGGACAATATTTTACAAAAAATAATTCTGAAATATCTTTAAAAAAAATTATTGTAAATCAAATACTAGAGATATCAGCTGATGAAGATTTTTTTTAGTAGATGGTGATATTGATTTAATAGATACTAATAGTTCGCAAAATCAAAGTGATGAACAAAACATAACAAATGGTCAGGATGTTAGAACTAATAACGAAACAAAACCTACAAATGGAAATCCAAATGAATCCGAAGATTTGCCATTAAATTTAAATAATAATGATAGAATAATTGATAATCCAATTGCTTTAAGAAATAGATTTGCTGAATCTCCAGGAATTAATCATTTGGTCATGTCTAAGGATAATGAAGGAAACCCAATTTATGTGAATGACGAAAGACCTGACGAACATCAAGATTTCTCTAATTATGATGAGCCTAACGGCAGGAATATCAATAACTTCAAAGATTTTGAATGGATTGAAATTATTGAAAAAGCATTGGAATATTTAGAAAAAGAATATCACTATAAAAACGAACGTTTATCTGATATAATTAGTGAAAAGTTAACAAAAAAGATAATATTTGGTTTATCTTATGAAGGTATAATTTATTATATTGTAGACTCTGGTGGGAATAATTATTTTCCATTATTTAGAAATAGAGATAAGTTTAAATCAATTGACATTAATGTAATTTATGATATAATTAATGTAATAAAAAAGGACTACAAATCAAGTTGGTCTATTGTTTCAACTAAGAAATTTCTAAAAAGTATTGATAAGTTTTCAAGCATTGATTTTTTTAAGGATAATGACATTTCTTTTTTAAGAAACAATACTCATGAAATTATAGGTGAATTTGGAAAAGACGATGTAAGAACAAAAACAATAGAAAATTTAGCTAATAAAATTCATAAAAAAATAATTGCTGACTTAAGGGAATCATCTGAAAATTAATTCTTTTTCAAACCAATATGGTAGCTGCCCAAATTCCTTTTTAAGATTATATTTCTTTGGAAATACCTCTTTTATCCGATTCGGGAAATTATCAAGTAAATAATAAGCAATTGGCAGTAAGTATTGCCTTTCTGAAAGCGTCCATTTATTTGTAGGTACTTCGATGTCAATAATTAGATCAGGATATATTTTATTTAACTTTTTCTTATACTTTGGCGATTTTATAATTTTTTTAATCATTGAAGCCGTGAACATTAGCGTATTTAAATACGTGAATGAGTATTGGGTATGGTTATTAAATCCATTTTCAATTGTGAAATCAATATATTTTTGATAGTCAATTTCTAATTGAGTAGGGCTTAATGGAAAAGAAAATTTTGAAATATCTAAACCACATCTACAAGATGTTATAGAGTTATTAACTAGTTCTGATTTTTTTGTTGTGTCCCAATACGAAAAATGTTTGAAACAATTAGGGCAATAATCCATTAAATATGAGTTACATTCACAACATACAATAGATGAAGTCAATAACCACTTTCTTTTAAAATAGGCTATTCCTTTAGATAAACAGTTTGGACAAAAAACAATTCCATTTTTCTTGTTTTTAGGATCGTTAACTTTTAAAAAGTGTAGTGAATTGATTATTTCTTCAAGAATGTTAGAGTTATAATGATTTAAAAATAGTTTCTCAAATTGTTCAGAGCTCAAAGGTGTATTTTGAGTTATTAGATCAATATGAATTGAATCAGGTTCAATATCAAGGCTGTTAATCTTAATAAGCAATTTTTTATTCAAAGATTCATTTATTAATGTCTCTGGGCTAATTCGATGATTATTTGCTAATCTGTATATCCATGATGAAAATAGCTCGTCTGGAAGAGGAGGAACGTGTAATGGCCAAATATTTTTTTCAATTTTTTTATGTAAACCATTTACTATAAATTTTAAATTATAATACTTTTACAAGTAATTCTTCGTTAAAATACAAAATTTATTAAAATGAATAAAGATTTAAATCTACTTATTGTAGATGACCACCCGATGATTGTTGATGGATATTGTACAATTTTCAATAATTTAGTTGAAGGTTATAACTTTAATATTTATTGTGCGTATAATTCAGAAGAAGCTTTTAAAATTATTGAACAGAATTCTAAATTAAAGAATAAAATCGATATAGCTTTACTAGATGTTAGTTTGCCAGCATATAAAGAAGAAAAAATTTTTTGTGGTGGTGACCTAGCAAAAGTATTTAAAGAAAAATATCCTACATCTAAAGTGATAATGATCACGATGCATCATGAAGGTATAATAATTGATAAAATTATTTCAAAAGTAAATCCAGAAGGTTTTATTAATAAGTCAGATGTAGGTTTTGAAACTTTCAGTGAAGTTTTTAAAGTAATTTTAGGAGGAGAGAAGTTTATTTCAAAAACAATATATAATTCAATTAATGAGCTAAATAATAAAAAATTTGGTTTTGATAATATTGATTATGAAATAATTAGTTTAATTGAAAAAGGAATTAAAACGAAAGACTTGCCTAATTATATTCCGATAACTTTAAGTGCAATTGAAAAGAGAAAAGTTAAGATTAAATTTCAAGTTTTAAATCAATCTGGAAATGATAATGAATTAATTGAAAGGGTTAGAAAACTTAATTTAATCTAAAAAACTTTTTTTAGATTAGCAACCATTTATTACACAAAAATCCACTTATTACATTTGTTATAAAGATTGGATTAGATTTACTATTTTTAAGATAAATACAAAATAGAAAAACCGCAACACTTTTAACAAAAAACCGCAATTAAGTTTAAAAACAATAATTTAATATTGTAAAACAAAATAATGAAATGAGAAATTGTTTTCTAATAGTCGTGTTTTTATTTTTATGTCTAATTTCTTGTAAAAGTAATTATACAAGAATTGGTGATAAAAATGCAAATTATTTACCTTATTATCTAAAAATAAATGAAGCTGATAGTTTGTATATTGTAGGAAACTATCAACGCTCATTTGAAATTTTAGACAGTTTGTTTAAAAAGTTTGAACCAATAAACCTAGAAGGGTATTCTGAATATAAAACTTATATTAGAACTTCTGTTGCTTCTAATAATTTTAATGGATTAAAAAAGAAAGTTAAAAAATCTTTTGTCAATTATGGTGCTGTAATTTCAAATTATGAACAAGATTCGATTTTAAATATTGCATTAAAAAAAACTGGTTTTACCAGAAAGGACTTGGATTCATTTCTTGAAATGCATAAAAAGAAAATTAATTTGACTTTGAGAGATACAATTGAAAAAATGATTGAAAAAGATAAGTCTGTCAGAGGTAAAGGGTATATTTCAGATGATAAATTAAGAGAAGTAAACGAAGAAAATATGGCTTTAATAAAAATAATTTTTGATAAATATGGTTATCCTTCTCATTCGTTAATAGGCTATTCGCTTTTTAATGATAAAGATATTGATTTGGGTGCTGTTTTTTTACATACCTCAGTAAAATTTAAGAGAGAATATTTATTGCCTAAGTTAAAAGATTATTCACAAAGAGGTTTTTGTTTGCCACAAATCTATGCAGGTGTTTATGATAGATTGCTTCTTGATGAAACAAATTTTGATGGAAGTCAATTGTATGGAGAAATTAAATTTAAAAAATTAAAATTAATCAATGAATCAAAAGTTGATTCAATTAGGAAGTCTATAGGTTTGCCTAGTCTTAACTATAACAAATGGAGAAATGAAGAATTATTTGGAGATTTTTATAAAAAATTAAACAATTAAATTAATATATTATGAGAAATTTAAAATCTTTAACAGAATTTAGAGAAGAGAACAAAAATTTAGATGCTCTATCAATGAAAAACGTAAATGGTGGAATAGCAATTGCTGATGATTCTTCTTTTGTTTGTGAAAGCCGTCCAACCCAAGCTGATTGGAATTGTGCTGATTCTGAATCAAGAACAAAAAGAGATGGAGGTGATTGGGGTAATTGGGCAAAAACAGGTACAGAACAGCCAGACGGCTCGTGGTCAACAGAATACCAAATGCCGTGTTAATTTTATTTTAATTTATAATTTATGGCAATCCTTGTGATTGCCTTTTTTTTTTATGATTTTAATTCTTTCTAACGAATACGATACTTCAACAACATTGGTAATAGATTGGTTAAATGCCAAAAATAAAAAGTGGATAAGAGTAAATGGAAATGAATTAGTAAAAGTTTCTTTTATTGGTGACGACATTAATTTCGTACTCGAAACAGAAGAGTTTAAACTAAGTGAACTTACTGGGTATTGGTATAGAAGAGGTAGTTTAAATATATCTTGTGACGGTTTAAATGTAAATGATGCATTTGCAGGTTTCAGAAGAGTTGAGATTAGTAAAATATTAGAGTTTATTCATTTTTCATTAAATAAATTGAAAAGTATTAATGGAATTGAAAATTCGGATTTAAACAAACTTATTGTTACCGATATTGCTAGGCAGTTAAAAATTTTGACTCCATTAGATTTTATTTATTCTAGTAAAAAAGAATTAGAAAAAAAACTAAATTCCAATTTAAAATATATTAGTAAGTCAATTAGTGGAGATTCTATGTTTGAATTAAACAATTATATATTATTCAATTATAGTAGTATTGTTGATTTAAAATTAATTAATAGTGACTTTTTTTTTCCTTCATTAATTCAAAACTATATAGAAAAAAAATTCGAACTGCGTGTTTTTTATTTTAAAATGAAATTTTATTCAATGGCTATTTTCTCTCAAAAAGATAATATGACAAATGTCGATTTTAGAAATTATAATAAAGAAAATCCAAACAGATGTGTTCCATATAAATTACCTCTAAAAGTTGAAAAGAAAATAATAAAGTTAATGAATGTACTAAACTTAGATTGTGGTTCGATTGATTTGATTTTAACACCTAAAAATGAATACGTTTTTTTAGAAGTTAATCCAATTGGTCAATTCGGGATGGTTTCATATCCGTGTAATTATAATTTAGAAAAATTAATTGCAGATTATTATGATTGATAAAGAAGAAATTAAACAAGTACTAAAAAGAGATGAAGAAATTTTGCCAATTTCTTTTAATCAAACTATTGTAAGAGATAAAGTAGATTTTTCAAAAAAAAACTTAAAGTCTGTTAAATCTATCTATTACAAAGACGGAGATTATCAAATTTTTCCATACTATAAACAAATTACTCAATTTTGATGAACTACTTTAAATTATTTTCAAATTGTATATTAACTAAAGGATTTAATAATAGTATAATCCTTGATATACAAAGAAATAAATCATTTGCAATTCCGAATTCAATGGTTGATGTAATAGATTTATTAAATAGCAAAAAAAGTTTAGATTCGGTATATAATCAATATGGCAAAGAAAATAAATTAATAATTGATGAATATATAGAATTTTTAGAAATTAATGAATTGGGTCATTTTTTAAATTTAAATGAATTTAAAAATTTTCCTGAACTTTCTAAAGAATTTGAAACATCAAATCAAATATCAAATACAGTTTTAGTATTTTCTGACACTTTGTTATTAAAAGCTGAAAAAATAGCTCTTGAACTTCAAAAAATGCAGTGTAAATTTTTACAAATCATTTTTTTTGAAGAAATTGTAGAAGATAAATTCTATTCACTTTTAAAAGATTTTAATAATAAAGATTTTCGTTCAATTGAAATTATTATGAAATTTAATGAAAAGATTTTTAACTCATTATTAGATATCCAAAATTTAAATTTTTCAATTACCAAATTAATTTTTCATTCTTCAAATGAAAATAAGATATATGAATTTTCTGAACTTGTTTTATTTGAGGTAATTTTAACAAATGAAAAAATTGATACTTTTAAGAGTTGTGGGAAAATTAATTTTTCAAATTTCAAGACTAATCAAAAGAAAGTATTAGAATCATTTAACTATAATACATGTTTACACAAAAAAATATCTATTGATGAAGAAGGCTTTATTCGTAATTGTCCAGCAATACCAAAACATTTTGGCAACATAAAAGACACTTCATTAGAAAACCCTTTAAATCACCCAGATTTTAAAAAATATTGGAATGTAACTAAAGATATGATAGACGTTTGTAAAGATTGTGAATTTCGTCATATTTGTACTGATTGTAGAGCTTATACAGAACGTACTCATTTTGAAGGAGACATTGACTTATCCAAACCTTTGAAATGCGGTTATAATCCTTATAAAAATGAATGGGCAGAATGGAGTACCAATCCATTAAAACAAAAAGCAATTGAATATTACGGCATGCAAGAATTAATAAAAAAAGATGCTTAATAAATTCCCATTCTTCAAACAACCCGACAGCAAAGACTGTGGTCCAACATGCCTAAAAATCATTGCTAAGTTTTATGGTAAAACTTTGAACATTCAAACTTTACGAAGTTTATCAGAAACTACTCGTGAGGGTAGTAATTTATTATCACTCAGTGATGCAGCAGAAAAGATTGGATTTAGAACACTTGGGGTTAAATTATCAATTAAAAAGTTAGAAGAAGCTCCGTTGCCTTGTATTTTACATTGGAATAATAACCATTATGTTATTCTTTATAAAATCAAGAAAAATAAATTTTATGTTTCTGATCCTGCACATGGTATGTTGGAATACAATGAAGAAGATTTTTTGAAATTATGGGTAGGCAATAATGCAACTTCCGAAACAGAAGAAGGAATTGCGCTGCTATTAGAACCTACTCCAACTTTTTATAAAAATGAGTGGGATAATGAAGATAGTAAAGTATTTGGTTTCGCTTTGTTAACTAAATATATTATTCCTTATAAATCTTTTGTTGTTCAGTTAGCTATTGGTTTATTAGCTGGTAGTTTATTGCAACTAATTTTTCCATTTCTTACACAAAGTATAGTAGATGTTGGTATTCAAAACCAAAATCTGCATTTTATATATTTAGTATTGTTTGCTCAACTTTTTTTGTTCTTAGGTAAAACGGCTTTAGAACTAATTAGAAGTTGGATATTATTGCATTTATCTACTCGAATCAATATTTCACTTATTTCTGATTTCTTCATTAAATTAATGAATTTACCGATTTCATTTTTTGATGTCAGAATGACTGGAGATATCATGCAACGGATTAATGACCATAAAAGAATTGAGCGAATTTTAACTACATCTTCATTAAGTGTATTGTTTTCTACAATAAATATGTTTATCATGGGTGGTGTTTTGGCTTACTACAATTTAAAAATATTTGCAGTTTTCTTTATTGGAAGTATTTTATACTTTGGCTGGGTAGTTTTGTTTTTAAAACGAAGAGAAGCTTTAGATTACAAGCGTTTTGCTGAAGTTTCACAAGAGCAAAGTAAGGTAATTGAACTTATCAATGGAATGCAAGAAATCAAGCTTCATAATGCAGAAAAACAAAAGCGCTGGGGTTGGGAATATGTCCAAGCAAGATTATTCAGAGTTTCAATGAAAAGTTTAGTATTAGAACAAACGCAAAGTATTGGTTCTAACTTCATCAACGAATTAAAAAATATCATCATTGTTTTTCTATCAGCAAAATTAGTTATTGATGGGCAAATCACTTTAGGGATGATGATGGCAATTAGTAGTATTGTTGGAAATCTAAATGGTCCAGTTTTGCAATTAATCGGATTCATTAGAGAAGTACAAGATGCTAAAATATCATTAGCTCGATTGTCTGAAATTCACGAAAAAGAGGATGAAGCAAAACAAGAAGAAACACAAACCAATGATATTCCATTAGAAAGTGATATTGCCTTAAATGAAGTTTCTTTTAGATATGTAGGTTCAGATACTAATGTGTTAGATAATTTGAATTTGAATATCCCTACTAATAAAATAACCGCAATTGTTGGAACCAGTGGAAGTGGTAAAACAACATTAATGAAACTATTATTAAAGTTCTACGAACCGAATAAAGGTCAAATTACAATTGGTAAAACGGACTTAAATAATATCAAACAAAAATCCTGGCGTTCTCATATTGGAACAGTAATGCAAGAAGGATATATCTTCAATGATACAATTGCCAATAATATTGCGGTTGGTGTTGATATAATTGATAAAGAACGTTTAGTTTATGCCGCTGATGTGGCTAATATTTTAAGCTTCATTCAAGAATATCCTTTAGGATTCAATACCAAAATTGGGCAAGAAGGTGTCGGTATGAGTACAGGACAAAAGCAACGTTTATTAATAGCTAGAGCTGTTTACAAAAATCCGGAAATGTTATTTTTTGATGAAGCTACTTCTGCCTTAGATGCTAATAACGAAAAAGAAATTATGGAGAAGCTAAATATCTTTTTCAAAAACAAAACTGTTGTGGTCATTGCACATCGATTAAGTACAGTTATGAATGCTGATCAAATTGTGGTTTTGGAAAAAGGAAAAATTATTGAAATGGGTAACCATAGTGAATTGGTAGCCAAGAAAGGAAACTATTACGAGTTAGTAAAAAATCAATTGCAATTAGGAAATTAATATGCCAAATCATAACGAAATAGAACTCAGAAGCGAGGAAGTTCAGGATATATTAACTAAAATTCCACATTGGATTATTCGATGGGGCTCTTTGGTAGTTTTAGTTATTTTACTGCTTTTATTTTTGGTATCTTGGATGGTTAAATATCCAGATATAATAACTACTGAAATCACTATTACAACCCAAATCCCACCTGAAAAACTAGTTGCTAAAACATCTGGTAAAATTCAAGCTATTTTAATTGATGATAAAGCAATAGTTAATGAAAATACACCATTAGCAGTAATAGAAAATGCGGCCAATTATAAAGATGTATTTCTTTTAAAAGTCATCACAGATACGATTTCTTTAAGTAATTCAAAATTCCCTTTTGAAAAATTACAAGCGGCACAATTGGGAGAAATTGAAAATAGTTTTGCTATGTTTCAAAAAGAGTATATCGCAAGCGAATTAAACAAACAATTACAACCTTATAAAGTTGAATCTAGTGCGCAAAATTTTGAAGCCAAACAACTAAGAGATCGATTAGAACTTTTGGAGGGACAAAAAGATATTAATCAATCAGAACTTCAGTTATTAAAAACTGATGTTGAGCGTTATGAGAAATTGTTTAAAAAAGGTGTCATTTCAGTTCAAGAAATCGAAAAGCAACGATTGGTTTATTTGCAAGCAGAAAAGAACTACAAAAGTTTATTAAGTTCGATTTCACAATTGAAATCTTCCATTAACGAATTGAATAGAAGTAGTAAAACAACCGTAATAAATGAAAGTACCACTTCAATTAATTTAGAAAGAAGTGTAATGCAATCGTTTTACCAACTTAAAAAAGCAATTAAAGATTGGGAGTTAAATTATGTCTTTCGTTCATCAGTTAAAGGTACTGTTTCCTTTTTACAAATTTGGTCAGAAAATCAAACCATAAACGCAGGAGAAAACATGTTTGCCATTATACCTTCAACTGAAAAAGGCTACATTGGAAAAGTTAAAGCCGTAGCTCAAAACTCAGGAAAATTACAAATCGGTCAAAAAGTAAACATTCGATTAGCCAATTATCCAGATAGAGAATTTGGAGTAATCGAGGGAAAATTAAAAACAATATCATTAACTCCTGATAAAGAAGGCAATTTACTTTTAGATATAGAACTTCCAAACGGACTCCAAACTTCATATAAAAAGCAAGTCAACTTTCAACAGGAAATGACTGGAACAGCTGATATTATAACAGAAGATTTACGTTTATTGGAAAGGTTGTTATATCAGTTTAGAGATGTTTTTAGGAGGTAATTTTTTTTTTTTTTAATACTTACTTTAACATATGATTTATTCAAAATCATATGTTAGAGTAAGGTTTACGAATTTATCTTTTTTAATCAAGTTGTTGTATCTTTTTCTGATTTTTTCAACCTCTTTATCTTCCTCATTAACATCATCTCTTGTAATTGTATAATGTTTTAGAAAAGATAAAATATCTGGATTTTTAGTTTTATCCTCTAAATTTTTAAAATCACTATTTTCAATAATTATTTTAACTTCATCCCAAAAGTTACTTTCTTTTATTGCTCTAAATTCACTTTTCCAAATATCAGTTAATCCTGTTTCTTCAAATAAACTTCTGTAAACGATATAAGTTTCAGGCATGTGTAATATTTCATAAAATTCATTTACATCTTTACCGAACGCTCTCTCAAAGAAATTTCTTCCAGAAGCAACAATGCCTTTTGTTACATTTAAAATTGATTGAATTGCTCTAATATATTTTTTATTCCAATGATTTCCAACATATTCTCTATGTTTAGCATCTTCACCAAATAAAGGAATATATTTCATAGGGAACGAAAATATGTGTAAATTTAATTCTTCTGCCAATTCAATATTTATTTCCATTCTTCTATATAATTCTTCTGGTTTATCCTTGAAATTATATAGTAGATAATTTGACAATTCTTTAATGTCATATTTAGCTGCTAATCTAACAGCATTAACATATTGTTTTTCCATACCAAGATAATCAAATGCTACTCGAAGTGGTCTTATTGGAATCTCACTCATCTTGTTCATTAATTCATCAGTAACATACCTAGCATCTGTTCCTTGGTTAAAATCGACATATCTAGCTTTTGCAGTCTTATCTCTATATTTTTCAAACAAAGGATTTAGTTCTGGAAAAGAATTGATTAAATTTTCTTTTGTGGTGGTCTTTATATTTAAAAGGTGGTAACTATCTAAAATGCTTCTAAACTCCTCGGCTTTATCTTTGTTTTTAATTCTTTTAGTTAATAATTCATTTAATAAATAGAAGCATTTTTTTATAAATGCTATATCATTAAATCCTTCTTTTAAGTTTTTAATAGCAATTTCAAATTGGTTGGGTTCAACAAAAGTTGCTCCTTTATAGAAACCCATTGCTTTTATTTCATCAATGATCTCTACAAATTGAGGAGATGCAAGTACATTATTATCCATCAGTAATAAATTCTGTTGTTCTCCAAATCTATCCTTTATTTCCTTAAACTTGTCAATAGTATTAATTTTTGGTTTGTATGTTGGTTCGAGAATAGGAACAGAACAAAATGAACATTTGCGAGTGCACCCTTTAGTCATAAATGTAAAATAAGCACTACCTGTAGGGTATTTATAATCAATTTCATCAAGAATTGAATAATCTAGAGGTAAATCGTCTATTATTAAGTGGAATACGAAATTGGTTTCTTCGAAAATGGTATATTATAAGAGATTTGGTATCAGCCAATAGTCTTGAAGCTAATGTGATGGACGCTTATATTTATTTAATGAATAACTATGAATTCGGCAATCAGTAAATTTTCAACGTATTTACTGGGCTTCCGAGACCAAAATTTACTAGTTTTTTATAAAATCGTGTTCAATTTCGTGTTCAGGAATAGAACTTGATTAATAAATATTTCTGTGTTTTTTCTAATTGTAAAAATAAGAAATAAAAAATTAAAATTTTGATTGTTTTTAAAAGTTCTTAAATTTGAAAATAATGAAAAAAATAGAATTATATAAGATCTGTAAATTGCTCATCCTTTTTAATTGTTTTATTCCTAATTCAATCGTGAAGTACTGCGGTTTTTTCTTCTTCGCTTACTTTTCAGTGCAATTAAAAGTGTAGCTTATGAATAAATATTTTGTATCAAAATTAGTTTAGTTGTTTGCAATTTAATAAAACTAATTCAAATGGTTATTTAAATCTACTTCAATTAACATTGAAATTTTTTATAATAATATTATAGAATAATATTTTTTTAAATAATGTAGGTTATGTAAAATATTTATACAAATAACGTATGTAAATAAAAATTTTAGTTAAGCGACATTTTTTTAAATGCTGCAATTCAAAATTAGCATATCTTTTTTAATTAAATATATCTAAAAAATCTATATCACTATTCAAATTATAGAATTACTTTATAATATGTTTATATATTTAACTATTTTTTTAATATTAAGTCTTAAATTTTTATAATTGCAGAGAATAATTTAACAAAATTAAATATCATGGTTTATAATGTTTTAAAGACTAATGAATTTGTACATATCAATTTTCATGATATTGGTAGAAAATATCTAGCTAATTATAATGAAAATGATAAAGTTTTATTTACCGATAACGAACTCAAATCAATTTTATCATTAATTTTTGCTTACCAACTTCACTTGCCTGAATTAGAAAAAAATAGTAAAGAAGAAAGATTAAAATTTTTAAGTGAACAAAATTACTATTATAAAATTTCCAAAGAATTTGGTAGGTTGTTATTAGAAAATTTAGAAGACTATAAATTAGAATGGTTTAATGGACTTAAAAAGCAATCATTTAGCCTAGTAAAAGTTGGAAGTGATAAAAACTTGAATGAGTTTGTTGAGGAAGCTTTAATAGATCAAATGAATATAAGACAATGGGAATATGGGAAATATTTTTTTCAATCCTATTCAAATATTTTAGATTCTTGTATATCACATATAAAGATCAAAGTAAATCAAAGTAATAAAAATTCAGCAAAATTTTGGGACAACTTATATGATAAAATGGAAAGCATCAAAGAACCTATTGAAAATTATGAAGCTGTTCTATTGGGATTTTACATCAAAAGCAAAATAGAAAAACAAGATTTAAATATGCAAAATTATTTCTTATTGGGAAGAATTTCAAGTCAAAAGATGTACTATTTATTCAAAAGAGAACAAAACTTAAAACAAGCTCTGAATGAATTACTATCACTAGATCAAAAATTGAAAATCAAAAAAGGAAGAAGACCATGATAAAAACAAATCTTAAATTAGTTTTTGACATATTAAAACGAACAGACATAAGTATTGAACAAATTTATGTTGAAGGCGAATTATTTACTGTTGAGCAATTGAAAAAAATACATGAATGGGTTGATAAAAACAAAGAACTTTACATTAATATTAATATCAAATATAAATATTTTGCATCACGAAGAATTGCTCTAATTGTACTTTTAGAAGAGGATTTCTATGATAAAAAAAATTATGATTTTCAAGATTTAACTAGATATGAAAGAATAGCATCTATTCGATTTGAAGTTACTAACAAGAACAAAAAGGATTTAGATACACCAGAAAAAGTACATCCTAAAAACCCATGTCTATATTATGAAAATTTTGAATCAAATCAAAGTAAAAGACAATATAGAGCAGCTCTTAGAAAAATATTAGAAACTCCTTTTCATTTTTTTTGAGAAAGAGGAGGCTATAAAATCACTTTCAAATACGTTTGAAGATTTACAAAATTGTTAATTTTTTTAATCAAAATCTGATTAAATTTTGGTTCTATTTTGTAATAACTTTTTAAAAAATTTTATAAAAATTCAGATGTTTTTTTATTAAAAATGTATTTTTATATTAACTGTTTTAATCAAATAAAGTTTTCTCTCAAATCAAATCCAAAGCGGGGTGTGGGGTGCAACCCTGCCAAGCCATGCGACCAAAGGGAGGTTTTTGCTATCAAAAACATGGCTTGCTTCATGACAACTTATATTTTTTTAAAAAGTATAGTCACTTGAAAATATAAAATGTGGATATACTAATTTAGCTTCCAGTATGAGTTAAGAATAAAATCTTATTTTTAACATATGAAACGAGAAAGAAAAATCTATGATCCAGCTTTTAAGACAAAAGCAGTTCAATTAAGTAATGAAAGAGATAATATTTCAGAACTGGCAAGAGAACTAGGAATAAAAGTTAGTTTACTTTATAAATGGCGAAAAGAATACGAAGAATTTGGCGAAGGCAGTTTTCCTGGAAAAGGAAATCTTAAACTAACACCAGAACAAGAAAAGATTGTTGAGCTTGAGAAAAAGCTAAAAGATGCAGAACTAGAACGTGATATATTAAAAAAAGCAATCGGCATTTTTTCCAAGAGCGGTCGATGAAATATAAATTCATTAAACATCATGAATATCTATTTTCGATTGAAAAAATGTGTAAAGTGTTAGAAGTTGGTTCTAGTAGTTATTATAAATGGAAAAGCAAAACGCTTTCTAAAAGAACAATTAGAAAAAACGAAATAAAACAACAAATAACAACCATTTATTTTGCCTCAAAACAACGCTATGGAAGTCCAAGAATCACTATTGAGTTAAATACATTGGGCTACAAAATATCAAGAATAACAGTTGCAAAATATATGAATGAACTTGGTTTAAAAAGTAAATTAAGTAAGAAATTCAAAGTTACCACCGATTCAAAGCATAATTATTTAGTGGTAGAAAATGTGTTGAATAGAAACTTTATGGTTGCTAATCCATCAAAAGTTTGGGTATCAGACATCACTTATATTCAAACCAAAGAAGGATTTTTATATCTAACAACAATCATCGATTTGTACGACCGTAAAATGATTGGTTGGAGTTTAAGCAACACAATGAATACTGAAGATACAACTCTCTCAGCGTGGAAAATGGCTATAAAAAATAGAATCGTTGAGAAAGGATTGATTTTTCATTCTGACAGAGGAGTTCAATATGCAAACAAAAAATTTGCAAATACAATTGAATCTTACGGAGTAATTAGAAGTATGAGTAGAAAAGGAAATTGTTGGGATAATGCAGTAGCAGAAAGCTTTTTTAAATCATTGAAGACCGAATTAATTTATGGCAATAAACTAATAACTAAAAAGCAAATGGAACTGGAAATCTTTGAATACATCGAAATTTGGTATAATAAAAAAAGACGCCACAGTTCATTGAATTATAAAACAATCGAAGAATTTAATAATCAAAAAAACATTTACAAAAATGTAGCTTAACTTAAACTGTAATTTTTATTTGCATATCCAATAAGTTTAATTTAAATAAATTAATACTAAAGTACATTAATACAAAAGTATATTAATACAAAAGTATATTAATACAAAAGTATATTAATACAAAAGTACATTAATGCAAAAGTAAATTAATAAAAAAGTATATTAATACATAAGTACATTAATACATAAGTACATTAATACATAAGTACATTAATACATAAGTACATTAATACATAAGTACATTAATACAAAAGTATATATATACAAATATATTTATATGTATATATACAAAAATACATTATTGTATTTTTTACGTTGAACAAGTTAAGAGTGTTGATTGTTAAAATAGTTAGAGAGAACGATTAGCAAAATATCATTTAATATTGACTTTTAGCCGTAATGTTTTTTTGAATACGGTTAACCGTTTTTTTTATTTTTTACCCACTTAAATTTGTCCTATTAAACAAGTTTAAGTGGGTTTATTATTTTGGATTTGACCCAATAATTATTCAAATTAGAAATAAAAAGTATGGCACGACCAAGAAAGAAATTAGATGAAATCAAGTTATTTCAAATAAATCTAAGAGTTACTTTAAATGAGCAAGTTCAATTAGAGGAAGTTGCTAAAAATTATGGTTTAACTGTAGTTCAATATATTAGACGAAGAGTTTTACAAAAACAGTTGCCAAAATTCACAATGTCAGGATTACAAAGAGATTTGCTTATTGAACTTTCTCGAATTGGGAACAACATCAATCAAATGTCAAAAAGAGTAAATCAAGGAAATCCTAATTTAAAAGGATTAGAAAGTGAATTATCGAGTTTACACAAACAATTAAACGAAATTAAAAATCAATTATTGATATAACTATATGATAGCCAAGCAGATAAAGGGTATTGATTTCTGTAATGTTTTGAAATACAATCAAAATAAAGTAGATAAAGGTGAGGCTATTATATTGGATTCCAATTTAGCATCTAGTTCGGTTATAAAACAAACCAAAGAGTTAAACGTGGTTCGGCAGCTTAAGCCCAACTTATCAAAAGCAGTTTATCATGTGAGTTTGAACTTACCCTATGAGGACGCAAATAAATTATCTGATGAGAAATTCGCAAACTTAGCAAGAGATTACCTTGAAGGAATGGGTTTCAAAGATAGTCAATACGTAATATATAAACACTTTGACAGGTATCATTCTCATATCCATATAGTTGCGAATCGTGTCAAGTATTCTGGTGATGTAGTAAGCGATTCAAATGATTATAAACGTAGTGAAGCAATAATTAGAAAATTAGAGCAGAAATATAATTTAACCGAATTCGTTCGAAAGGAACAATCTAATGTTTTATCAAAAGGTGAAATAGAAAAATGTTTACGAACTGGTGATGTGCCAGAGCGTTTAGAATTGCAAAATATTTTATTAGAAATTCTAAATCAAGATTTGCTGATGAAAGATTTTATTGTTAAGCTGAAGTTAAAAGACGTTAATGTCAAAATCAATCAAAGTTTAACAACAGGATTTATATCAGGAATATCATTTGAATATAAAGGAATTTTCTACAAAGGAAGTAAAATACATAAAAACTTTTCTTGGAATAATATTAAAACTAAAATTATAACAGATGAACAAAACAGAGACCATTCTATTATTCCAGAAGTTAATGCTGGAAATAGAACAACTAAAAAAGAATCAAATGGTTTTAATGGAAGCAGTTCAGAATTTTCATCAAAAGAACGTCCAAAACCAAATGATACTAGACAAGAAATTAACACTACTGTTAAAAGTGTAAATAACAAACCAAGATTTAGATTTAAAAGTTAATCAATAGTGAAAGCCGAGACTGCATTAAGTGTAATTCAAGCCCTTCCAGAATCGGAAGTAGCTCGCTTGTATAAAATGCTGGGTGTGCAGTCTCCTTTACATACTAAAACAAATAAATCAAAAAAGAAAGCTCTTATTACTGATGCAGAAGCAACAGAATATTTGCTTAAAAAGTTAAAAAGATATCCATAGAAAATAAACTTTAATTTTAATTAAACAAAAATTTTATTTCAAAAGAATGTCTTAATTTTACAGTAATAAATTAATATTAATCGCGTAAGCTATTAATTTGGCCAAAGAAAACTCGGAATCTTCTTAAAAACCAAAATTAATAGGCTTATGCCCGTGTATAATACTTGCGTGGGCGTAGTCTTCTGGTTTTTGGGTATCCGAGTACCTCTTTGGCTGTTGATTATTGTCTCACGCATTTTTTTTACATACATGAAAGACAACAAGTCAAAACCGGCGCATAAGTACGAAGTCCTTATTCCATTTGTTAATTTATTATTATTTGATAAATTTGATTCTCTAGATTCAGATTCTAAAAAATTATCTGATTTTTTTATTGAAGCTGTTAAAACAAGTAATCCAACTAAAATAGAGGATAACTTCTTTACAAAAAGAGTTTGTTTTTATTTAAAAGAATTGTCTCCCAAAGGAAGAAAACATTTATTTAATGTTATTTTTAATAATGATATTTTTATTAATACTTTGACTATTGGTAATTTGTTAGAAAATGGATTGTCACCAGATGAAAAAAATACATTATCAATTCAAAATAAAATTCTAATTGATTTATTGAGTTATAAAGAAGAAGCAAAATTTAGTAGATCCTTAGTCTTGTATTTTATTTTACAATTTGAGTTTATTTTTTATTTTGAATTTTCAGACTCTAAAATTATAACAAAATCAGAATATATTGATATAATTAACAAATTAGGTAGTTTTAAATAACTAACTTTTAAATTAAATTTAATATGGAAATAGAAAAAAAAGATGTGCTAAATTGGTTTTGGAACTTTAGACCAGATTTAACAGTTGATGAAGAATATGTTGAAAATTTATATAAAGAATTTCTTCAAGCTAACAATAAATTATCTTTGGATGAAATTACTTTTTATGGATTTGTAGTTACAAATTATAAATCAGAAATAATAGACTTTATTTATTCGACTTTAGAAGAAAATTGGTCAGAAGTTTATGAGAAATGGGAAAATGAAAATACAATAACTTTTCATGTCAAAAAATTAAAGGAATTAATTGATTCTAAAGACCCATTGGAAAATCAAGAAGAATACCCTCATTTAGAGTTTAATGAGGATAATATTAAAGGTATTTATTTGAAAATAATTAGTAATTACATTGAATAATATGATTATTGCTTAATAAATTAAAAATATTTCTTTTAAAAAGTTTAACTTTTTACATTCTGATATTAGTAAAGATAACTTTCCCAGACTTGTTATATTGATACGTCTGAGGGCTGGCTAATTATTGATAATTATTTATCTCTATTTTATTGTATTTTTTTCTATTTACATTCTTTTTGAATTATGGAGTAGAAATTCAAACTTCTTTTTAATGTAAAATAGGTAGAATTACTTATTTTAATAAACAGGAAATTCTACCTGTTTTTTTAGTGAGAATTTTTATATATTTTTGCGCAAAAAAAAATATTTTATGTTAAAAAAATTCTCTATAGTTTTTATCTTTCTTCTAAGTTTGAATTCTTATAGTCAAACAGATTTTATTAAAAACAATGCAACTTTATGGCTGAAAAACGATACTGTTTCAAATTGTTTAAATTATAATTACAATTGTTCTTTGGCTCAATTGGAAAGTAATTATAATATTTATAGTAATCAATTTTCGTTTTTTATTGCATTTAAATCAAACACTGAAATTGAGAAGAATGTTGTTTCATTAAAGTATGGTAACAAAACTATAAAAATCACAAATAAAAATGTCATTAAACAAGCAGATAATGTTGCCGTTTTAGATAATAATAAAAGTACTAAAATAGTTAGTTATCTGCATAATGATGCGAGTTTTAATAAAAAAGGAAAGCTAATTTTAGATTTGTTAAATAATCAGGTTCAAGGTGATGATATCTTGGAAATTATTTTCATTCCTAAAGTAGTAAATAAATTCCATAAGGAAAAAATAGAGACTTATTTATCTTTAAAATATGGTTTTTCTTTAGAAGAGAATCAATACTATAGAAATTTCAAAAATGATACTTTATGGAATCCTAGTTCTTTAGCATCTTTTTCAAAGGATGTTACTGGTTTGGGAAATGATAGTGATAATTTTTATAATAGTAAAAAGAGTTATAATCATAATCTTAAAGGATTAGAAATTTCTACTGATAGTATTTCTTCTAATAATAATTATGTTTTATGGGGGCATAATGGGAAATCTAAAATGATTGCGAATCATAATGAATTGTCTATAGAAAATTACAAGATTTGGCATTTTAAAAAATATTTAGATTCTACTAATAACAAACTATTTAAGATAAAAATAAGTAAAGAATTATTGGATAGTGTTATTGATACATTATTAGTAAACGAAAGAATTTATTTATACGTATCACATATTAATTCTCAAGAATCAATTGATTTGTTTTCGGGGCAACACTATGTTGGAGTATTTAATTCTAATAATGATGTTATATTTAATAATATTAATTTTTTAAATGACTCCAGATTTATTTTTATTAAAGCTCCAGTAATGAATCTTTTTTCAAGAACATTAAGTAAATGTGGAGAAACTACCCAACTTCATTTAGATTTTGTAGAAGGAAAATATCCTTTTAATATTTTAGTAAGTAATGAAAAGTTTAGTAAAAATTATTTTGTTGAGAATTCTAATTATATCATTAATGATTTACCTGAAGGGAAATATAATGTTGAAGTAACAGATAATTATAAAAATACTAAAAAGATTCAAGTTGATTTGAAAAATGAAAATAAATTTCAAGTAATATTAAAAGAAACTTGGAATTTAAATGAAAATAATTTAGTTACTATCGTTCCAGAAATTGTAAAATCTGATAAAAAACTACAGTATACTTGGAAGAAAGATGACTTAACTCTAGGAATAGAAAAAACAATTCAACTTGAGACAGAAGGTGATTATGTTTTGGAAGTTACTAATGGTGTTTGTAATGAAAAATTCAATTTTAAAGTAGTTTCAAATAAAAATAGTAGTATTTCGTTGTATCCGAATCCTTGTAAAACAAATCAAGAAATAACAGTCCAACTTGCAGAGAAAAATAATGAATTTGTTGAAGTTAAGATTAATGATATCAAAGGAAAGCTAATTCAACTATTAAACTACAAAGATTTAAATACTGATATAATAAAACTACGCTTTGATTTTTCAGGTGTTTATTTCGTTCAGTTGAAAACAAAAGATGATAATAAAGTATTTAAAGTCATTATTAATTAAAAAAATCAAATATAGTTCTTATTTATTAATAAAAATATATCCTATAGTTTATGTATCAATTTTTCAAAAATAATAGAACAAATAAATTTTTTATTTATTTCTTATTGTTAAGTTTCTTTAATTCTGGATACTTTGCATATTCAAATGAATTAATGAAGAATTATTTCAAAACGAAATTAAACAAAAAAACAGAAAATAAGTATATAGGTTCGAGACAGCCATTTTTTGACTTATCAAATGTTACTTTTAATGAGCCAAAAATGAATGTTAGTGAAGTCGAAAAAGCTAAATCAGGAATTAAGTTTACTACTACTACTACTACTACTACTACTACTACTACTAATAATAATAATAATAATATAGTTTACACATCAGATTTGAAAGAAGGGCTAATTGGAATTAATAAGCAAGGTGATTCCGATATAGTTTATGACAATATTTTTAAAGTTAATATAGACGACAATAATTTTATTGGGAAAGATTTTTATTTAACATACGATATCAAGGGAATTGATAAATCAACACTTCCATCAAGATGTTTTAACTTTAATCAAGTTGTTGGAGGTTATGTTGTGAAATTTTCTAAAGAATGGCAAAATGTAGAAGAGAAAATTGATATTTCTTGGTTAAAAAAAGGTATTAATACCATTTATTTTACTATCCCTAACAAAGCGCAATATAGTTACAGAATTAAAAACCTAAAAATTTTTACAAAAGAACAAAAAGATAATCATATTATTGAGTTAAAAAGTTAGATTGGTTATAAAGAAAAGGATAATAACATTTACCTAAATGGCTTTTTAAATTCACATAATCAATTAGAAAATTCAGGTTATAATTTGTTAGCTAATGATAAGCCAATTAAAATTACTAATAATCAGTTTGAAGAAAAGCTTTTAGATTTTGATGATAAAAATTTAGAATTAAAATTATTTAAAGATAAAGTATTAATTGATAAAATTGAAGTAAAAGTTAATCAGTTTATTGTTGCAGATAGAAATTATGCATTAGAGAATTTAGATTCTAAGATAAATTTGATTAGTAGTTTAACTAAGAATTATGTTGAATATGAAACAAAAAAATATTCTATTAAAGAATTAAGACAAATTGATATTCCTCAGTTCGAATCAAATTTTGTTAATGTTACTAAAAATAAAACAGCCTACCGAGTAAATGATGTTGAAGTAAAAGATTCTTCTGCTTTTAAATTGTTTATAGAGTATGATTCTTTATTAATTCCGAATGGTTATACAAAAAAAGATATTAAAACTTTTCGTTTTGATAGTGATTATAAAAAATGGCTTCCTTTAGAAAAAGATACATTAATAGAAAGTGAGAATATAATTGTTTCATTATCTAATCAATCTGGTGATTATGTAAATGGAATTATTCAGACCCCAGAAAGCCCACAAACAAGTTCATTCACACCAACAATGATGAGTGATATTAAAGCTGCTGATCCAACATCTGGTATGACATTGATAAGTCCGCCGGAAGTTTCTCAAAAAGGTGAAGCAAATATAGGTTATCCAATTAAAATTCCATCAGGAAGAAATGGGATGCAACCAAATGTAAGTATTAATTATAATAGTGATAGTGGAAATGGCTGGTTAGGTGAAGGTTGGGGAATAAGTACACCAGCGATAACATTAGATACAAGATGGGGTGTGCCAACATTTGATTCAACAAACGAGTCAGAAATATATATGATTAATGGGGAACAGTTAATGTATCCGAAAGTTAGGCTTTCAAAAATTGTTTATGAAGATTGGATGCCAAATAGACACATCTTATTTAATGGAGTTTATCAAACTATTCCGCAAGTTAGAGGGACAATTGAAAAACAATTTACTACAAGGAAACAAGGTGGTTTTGCCAAAATTGAAAGAAAAGGACAAAATCCAACAAATTATATTTGGAAAGTTACCTCAACTGATGGAACTGTTAGCTGGTATGGAGGAAAAGATAATGTAGAGCCTAATGCAGTAATTAAAAATGATCAAAATAATATTGTGCATTGGTCTTTATACAGGGTTGAAGATGTTAATGGAAATACTATAAATTATTATTATAATAAACAAATTTATTCAGATGGTAATGGAGTTAATGAAAACTTGAATGGAGGTTTAGTTTATAATCTTAGTAGTATTAAATATACTGGACATAATGGTTCAGATGGTGTATATTGTGTCGATTTTATTAATGAAAGTTCTATTACTAGACCTGATATTTCAGTTTTTACAAAATTAGGGTTAAAACAAATTACACCTTTTAAACTTGACAAAATTAAGGTTTCTTATAACAATAATCAAATTAGAAGTTACAAGCTTGATTATGTTTTAGGTAAATTTGAAAAAACTATATTAAAAAAAATTATAGAGCAAGATAATAATAGTGTCAATCTTTATGAACATACATTTGATTATTATGATGATATAGCTAATGACATTCTTTTTGAAAAGTCAAGGGAAGAATCTTTACCCAATATTAATCCTGATTATTTGATAGATTTTAATCCAAGTTATTTAAATACTAGCCAAAAAACAGAGTTTAGTTGGGATGTAAGACCGGCAATAGGTTTAGAATGGCCGTTTTATAAAACGAACAAACCTAATAGATCATTTACTATTGGTGTGCCTTTTGGAGAATCATATCAAAAAAGTAAAGGAAAGGTAACTTTTTCAGATATCAATGGTGACGGTTTAGATGACATATTGTTTAAAAAAAATAATAAATTATATTATCAACCAAGACTCAGTTCTGAAGTGTTAACATTTGGTAGTGATATAGAATTACAAAATATCAACGAATATTATAAATCAAATGGTAAAACAAAAACTATGTTTGGGGAATCTTTTGATTTCATGTTTTATGGTTTATATGTTGGTAAAAAAAGATTTAAATCAAAGGAAACAACATCAATATATTTAAATGACAGTAATGGTGATAATTTACCTGACATAGTAAGGGATGGTGTAGTTTATTTTAATAATGGTGCAAATACTTTTGAAACTTCTTCTGAAAATACACCAAATATGTTGATTACGGCAGATGTTTATCAACCTGAAGAATTGCCTGATCCAGAACAAGAGTTAAATGATTTTGATTATACAAAGTATGACATTGTAAGAGTTTGGGAAGCACCATTTGATGGTAATATTACAATTTCTGATAATGTAACTTTTAATCCTACTTCAAATAATAGTTCATTATTATATACTATTGAAACGCAATTTTCAGAACCGAACTCAATTCCTTTTAGAGTCTATTTAAAGGAATTTAATAATTCAGTTATATCTGATAATATTGTTATTTTAAATTATTCTGGAAATAATCCACCTTTAGGAAATAATACAAATGGTTTGTTTGTCAAAAAAGGACAAAAGTTCTTTTTTAGAGTTAGAAAAAATACGGATTTTGAAAATGATACTTTACAGACATCTCCAGTAATTAATTATATTGGTAATGATGTGTATTTGGATGCAAATGGATATAGTACTAAAGTATATGACCATTCAGAAGGTTTCAAATTAGATTCAAATGATGGAGAAGTTTTAATTGAAGAAAGTGGAAATGTAAAAATAAGCTGGGGAGATATTCCATTAAATTTAACTGATGATGTTAAATTTAAAATTACATATAGAGAATATAATGAGCAAGGTTCAGTTGTTAATGAATCGGTAATGTATGAATACGATTACTTTGCTAATACAAATATTATAATGTATGGCGAAAATATTATTCAAAATTTTAATATTGGAAATGGTAAATCCAATATTGGTTTTTATTTTGATGTAATTTCTGACTCGAATGTTAATTGGAATAATGAAAATTGGTATCCAAAATTTGAATTTACACCAGTTAATACTTCTTCGCCAAATGGATTTATAAAGTATGCAATACCAACACATACAATATATCAAGAAGCTAATGATATTAATATTAGAAATCTAGGTTCTAGTTTACAGACTCAATATGAGTTTAAATGTACAAGTGTAAATTATCAAGGTACAAGTAGTACTAATACATATTATGTTAAACCAATTTCTCCAAGTAGCGTTTCTAATCCATATTCATTTATATCATCTGATAATGGTTTTTTTACATTTGTTGTAAAGAAAAATGGTATTCTTTTAGGGAAAAGGAAAATTGCAATAGTAAATGGAAATTATATTATTGATGATGAAACACCAATTGCTTTTGTTTTAAATAACTCTACTGAATTGCCTAGTTTGTCTTTTGAGTATTATGTTGATAATAAAACAAATTTGAGTTTATTTTATAAATACACGAATCAAGTATCATATGATTTAAATTGTGCGACAATAACTAGCGGTTTTAATTTTATTCCTAATGCAGCTAATATTATTATTGGTACTTCAACTGCGTTTGCAAATGGAGAGCTCACAAGTTCATTGTCTGATTTTAGAAGAGTTTTAATTTATCCAAATACTAATTTAAATTATAGATTAGGTGGGATGCATAGAAACTGGGGTCAATTTATTTATAATTCTAGCTTTAATTCTAATACAAATATTCCTTCTGATATTCATGGTAAACTTATAGATGTTTTAGACCTTACTATTGATGAGAGTCAATTAAATTTTTTAATATCTGGTTGTGATATTTATGCAGATCCAAATGCTTACGAAAATTGTGTAAATAGTTCAATGAATGGTACTTTAAATTTACCTGCTGATGGTACAATTAATATTGGAAATGTTGAGCAAACTACAGAGGACTTATTAAATAATCCAGTTTTGAGTAATTTAAATTTTAGTCTTGCATTTATGTCAATGTTTGCTAAGATTGAGCTTGATCAAAATAATACTAGAAGATGGGTTTGTGTTTTTGATAATGAATATTCTCAAGTTGATTCTGTTAATTGCGGAAGTGGTGAAAATGGTTATTTTCCTGAGGATTACTTTGGAAGCGAAGGAGATGAAAGTGAACCATTACAACCAAATTTATTTACAGGAATGTTTGGAGTAAATAAAGAGCATCGTAGTGTCGCGGTCTCTTATTCAGCTGGTTATGGTTCTATTAATGCCTCAAAAAGTAATTCAAGATATAGTAATTTATTATCAGATTTTATTGATATAAATGGAGATAGATATCCAGATGTCTTAACTACAAATTCATTTTACAGAACAGCAATGACAGGAGGTCATAGAGATTTGAATTCGGCCTTTGGAATTACAAATGCATCAAGTAATGATAACTATGCAATGGGTTTAAGTCGTGAATTTCCTATTGCTGGAAGAGGTGGTACTAAAACAAAAAAACAAGATAATGGTAAGCCAACTTTTTCTGCAGGGTTAGGATTAAGTTTGAATCTTGGAGGTAATAATTCTGAAAATCAATCTTTTATTGATATAAATGGTGATGGATTAGTTGATATTTTTAATGTGGAAAGCGGTAATAAAATTAAATTTAATTATGGAAATTCATTTAGTTTATCAAATGAGAATTTTAATTATGTATCTCCTGTTTTGTCTAAGCCTTCTCCATTAAATGCCCCATCTATCAACATTGGTTTTTCTGGAAATGGAAATATTCCTTTTTCAGTTTCTGTAGGGATGTCTTCAACTTCAGGTAATACAAATAACTTTTTTATTGATTTAAATGGTGATTCATTACCTGATTTATTGACGTATGATACAGCAACTGCTTCTGTGAGATTTAATTTAGGGAATAAATTTTCAGATACTCCATTAAGTATTAAATATGATACTATTTCACCACTTCTAAGTATGTTAAATAATAATAAATTAACATCCCTTTCTGCGCAAGGAAGTTTTTCAAAATTTTGGGGTAGATGTATTTTTTATTTATGGATTCCAATAGGATGGTTTGTTATACCAATTCCGTTAGTGTATTTTAAAGCAGGTTTTACAATAGGAGGTAGTGCAAACTTATCAATTTCAGAAAACAACAAAGAATTTAGAGATATGAATGCTGATGGTTTCATTGATTATGTTCAAAATAATGATAATTCAATTACTGTATATAAATCGAGAGTTGGTAGAACCAATAAACTTAAAACAGTAATTAATCCATTAGGGGGTAGTTTTACAGTGGATTATGCAGTTCAACCTGTAAGTTTTGATAATCCACATGCAAAATGGGCAATGTCTTCAGTTACTGTTAATGATGGAAGAGATTTGGTAAACGATGGAGTTGACAGTTTCACTAAAACATTTAAGTATGAAAAAGGTAAATACGATAGAAGAGAGCGTTCGTTTTATGGTTATGAAACAGTTGAAACTCATGAAGTTTTAGATGCATATACTACAAGAAAATCGGTAGTAAAATATCATAATTCTAGTTATTTCTTAGAAGGATTAGTAAAAGAAAGTGCAGTTTATAAAGTTTCCAACAATGTTTCTGAGTTATATTCTAAAACAGAAAACACGTATCAAGTAAAAGCTACTAATTCTAGTGGGTTATTAGATATAAATGGTACTTATTCTTTAAATTTTGATGTTGGAGGAAAAGAAGGTCGAAGACAAGCGGGGGTACTTTTGACAAAAACAGTTAAAAAAGTTTATGAATTTGGTTCAACACCATTAACTTCCGAAATTGAATTTAAATATGATGGTTATGGTAGAGTTGAAGAGTATATCAATAAGGGAGATATTACAAATTCAAATGATGATTATAAATCGGTAATAAGCTACCAAACAGGTTTAAATAATAACCTTATTACTATTCCTAAAAAAATACAAGTATTTACAGGTGGTACATTCGCCAATTTAGTAAGAGAACGAGAAATAACTAATGTGAATGCAAATACAGGAGCAATTTTGTCTTTAAAGAGTAAATTGAATAGTACTGATTTTGCAATAACCAATATGACTTACGATGCTTATGGTAATTTAAAAACTATTTCAGGTCCTTCTACAAGTTTTGGTCAAATGACTTATACTTATACTTATGATAATATACTTAATAAATATTTGATAGGTGTTGAAGATGCTTTTGGTTATCATTCTTCTACTCTTTATGATTATAATTTTGACACTGTATTAAAAAGTACCGATATAACTGGTAATGAAATAAATTATACTTATGATAACCTTGGACGTTTAATTAAAATAATTGCACCAAAAGAAGCTGGAAATACAGATCCTTACACTATTGCATTTGAGTATATGCCAACGTACTCACAAGTTGAAGCTAATGAATTAGATAGTTTTGTATCAACAACTAATTTTATACCTTTTGCTGTAACAAAGCATTATGATGCACAACATCCAACGGATCCAATTGAGACAATAAATTTTGTTGATGGTTTAGGTAGTAATATTCAAGTTAAAAAGGATATTGAAGTTAATATAGGAACTTCACAATTGCCTGAATACGAGCAACAAATGTCTGTTTCAGGTTATGTAACTAAGGATATTCGAGGTAGGGTAATTAAAACATATCAACCAAGAAGTGAAGGTAAAGATGAAACAATAAATTATTTGATTAATCAAGCGGCAACTCCAAACACTTCATTTAATGAAGTTGAGTATGATGTTTTAGACAGAACAACTAAAACTATAGATATGGAGGGTAATGTAAGCACTATGAGTTTTAGTATTGAAAATGATCCTTTTGGAATTTTATCATTTAAAACGAAAAGTATTGTGGATCAAAATGCAAGTGCGCAATTAATTAATGAAACGTTTACTGATATTAATGGTAGAAATATTTCTACATTGAATGCAGGTACTATAAAAACGAAATTTAATTATGATGCTATTGGACAATTAACGTCTTACACTGATGATCAAAATATTAGTACTTCATATATTTATGATTTAGCAGGAAGAAAAATACAAGTCAATCATCCAGATAACGGTACAACTAAATATATTTATGACGTAGCTAGTAATTTGGTTAGATTGCAAACAGCTAATTTGATAGCACAAAACAAATCTATAGAATATACTTATGATATTAATAGAATAATACAAATTAAATTTCCAGATTTATCTGGTATAGATAATATTGCTAACGTAACTTATAGTTACGGATCGTCAACTAGTGGTAATAGTGCAGGTAAAATTATTGAACAAAATGATGCTACTGGTAAGCAAGAATTTTCATATGGTAATATGGGAGAAACTAATGGAATTAAAAGAACAATTGTAGCTCCAAACTTGCCTACACGTGTCTTTATTACAAAATTCAATTATGATAGTTTTAATCGTATTCAAGAATTAACTTATCCTGATGGAGAAAAAGTGGAATACTATTATAATTTAGGAGGTAATTTAAATAGAATGTCAACTTTACTTAATGAAGAAGGATATGATTATATTAAACAAATTGATTATGATTATTTTGAGCAAAAAACCTATATGAAGTATGGTAATAATACAGAAACATTTTATACCTATAGTCCAGCGCAGAGACGTTTGCAAAATTTAAATGTAAAAACGGCAAACGGACAAAATATGTTTAGCAATAATTATAGCTATGATAAAGTTGGTAATGTTATAAATATTGATAATTTGGCTACCTACAATACAGGAAATAAAATGGGTGGTGTATATCATAATAAATATGAATATGATAATTTAAATAGGTTAACATACGCGGAGGGTAATTTTGAAGGTTTTATTTCAAGAGGTACTGGTTTTAATAGAAAGGCATATAATACTTCAATGGTTTACAATACTACTCATGGTATTGTTAAAAAACGACAATTACATACTTCGCATGGATATATGCCAATTTATGACAATAGTTATACCAATAATTATGACTATCAAAATGGTTCACATAAAGTAATTAGAATTACAAATGTGGAAAATAATACTTCAGAGTATTTTAAGTATGATAGTAATGGTAATATGATACAAAATCAGAATGATAGTAGCTACAGAAGAATGTATTGGGATGAATTTAATCGATTGAGAGTAGTTTATGATAATGAACAATTGATGCAACATTATATATATGATGCAGCAGGTGAGCGTGTCTTAAAAGCAAGTTCAGAGGTTGAATCAGTTTTCGAGAATGGTCAAATAGATGGAGTATCTGCTACAATGGGATTATATACAACTTATGTTAGTCCTTATGTTGTTATTGATGCCAATCAACACTATAGTAAACATTACTTTAATGGTACACAACGTGTAGTTTCAAGATATGGTGAACAACATGTTAGTATCTTTGAAGAAAATAATTTACTTTTAGCAGCGCCAAATAACTTAAGTGAGAAAAATAAAACCTAAAGCGCAACTAGTTTTGATGATTTAAAAGCCAAACAAATTGCTGATTTTAATTATTATTTAGGAAAAGATTCATCGTCTTCAAAAAAGAAAGTCAAAGTACAATATAAGGACTATAAGAAAACAGATCAACCAATAGAAAATAATACAGAAAAAGTAGCAGAGCAACAAATACAAGCTGCGCCTACTTATGTAGAAATGTATTATTACCATAGCGACCATTTAGGAACAGGAACATTTTTATCGGATACTTATGGAAATCCTTATCAATTTTTCTTAAATTTACCATTCGGAGAAACGATGATGGAACAACATAGTTATACAGGAGATTATACCAATAGGTATAAATTTAACGGTAAAGAACTAGACGATGAAACAGGATGGTATTATTACGGAGCAAGATACTACAACCCACGCACGAGTCTGTGGTTAAGTGTTGACCCACTAGCGGAGAAATATCCAAGCTGGTCGCCGTACTGCTATACAATGAATAATCCTATAAATTTAGTTGATCCTGATGGACGTGAACCAAAAGACCCTCCGAAAAGAGGCGTGCGCATTGTTTTGAATTTAGGTGGAGGTGCGTTAATAAATGCTGCAGCAGATACTAGAATCGAACAGATAAAAAAGAATAATCCTCATGATAAATTAATAGTAATAACAGATGACAATTTAGGAAATCTTAAATCAAATGTAGCAAGTGAACTTGCTAAAGCAAAAAAAGAAGGTTTTGGACAGACTTTAGAATTAGCTGTTTTTTCTCATAGCGCAGGAGATGGACCAATTGGTGGTTATTATGAAGATAATTCTAAAGATTTAAGTAAAGAGCCCGGAATGACAATAACTGAAAGAGGTCAAATGAGTAAGGAAAATTGGGGTGCAGTAGATTTTAATTTTAATAAAGATAATAGTATTGCGACTTTTTATGGGTGTAATTCTGCTTCTTGGGCAGAACAATTTTTCAATATTAATACTCAGGTCAAGCATACAGCAGGCAATTCAGGTCCTGCAATTGGAATGGAAACCACAAAAGGTGAAGTTGATAAAGCATTTTTTACAAATCAAGATGTTTATTTAAGAAGTTTTGATGATGAAACCAATCAAGTTTTACCAATGTTTTTATATACAAGAGGTCAAAATACTGAAAAAGAAGTGTATGGTAATCCAACAGTTAAAAGTAATCCAAAAAAATAAGGCATGAAAAGTTATTTTAAATTTTTACTATTTGTTACATTAATATATTTAAGTGTTTTTTACTTAATAAGTTTGAAATACGGTTTACCTCCATTTAATTTTGGATATACAATTGGATTTCCTACAATGTATTATCAATTTGAAACAAGAAATGATACACATCATGGTTTTATGGGCTTAATGAGTGTTTTTTGGAATATCTGTATTATTTCTGTAATCAGTTATTTGACAATGGTGATAAATAAAAAACTAAAGAAGCAATAGCACCAGATAACTATGGTTTTAGCAAATAATAAATGTTAAAATTTTGCTTTATTTTTTGCGAATAATTTAATAACTTTAAACTAAACAATAAAAGCAAATGCCACGAAAGTGGCATTTTTGTTTTATAACGGATATTTATCAGGATCTTGAGAAGTATGAAAAACAGAATAAATATACACTATATTTTCATTTTCATAAACTTCAAAAAACACTAGAAAAGGTAGTGTTTTAAATGGAATGGCTCTAATTTTTTTATATCTAAACTGAAAGAACGGATTTAGTTCTAAAGTGTCTAAAACTTGATTAAGTTGTAGTTTAAAGTTATATTCACCGTTTTCAGATTTACTGCTGTAGTATTCAATAGCTTTTTCAATTTCTTTATCTGCAATATCAGAAAATCGAATGCTATAAGTTGTATTTTCTTGTGATGTCATCTCTAGAAATAAATGTTTTTTTGTCTTGTTCTAATGCTTTATCTAATACTTTTTTTTGTTCTTCAGAAACTTCAAAAAAGTCTTCATTTTCATTAGGGATAATAATGATTTCAACACTTTTAGCGTTAAAATCTTTTGGAAGCGACACATAAAACGAATGGTCTTTTACTTCTATAAATTGTCTGATAGCGTTCATAATATTTTTTTTAAACTGAGAAAGCTTGTTTTGTTTTAAAGTTTTGGATTACGTTATCTACTAAAAAATATAAATGCTCTTTAGTGTTTTTATCCAATTTGTCTATGTCTTCTATGCGTTTCATTACTTCTTTATCGTAAGAAGATAATTCACCCTCACCAATTAAATAATCAACCGTTACATTAAATGTTTTGGCTATTTTAATTAATACTTCAATAGATGGTGTATTGGTGTTTCTTTCATAATTACCAATAATGGTTCTAGAAACATTAATCTTTTTAGCAAGTTCATCTTGCGAGAGATTAAATTGTTTTCTTAACTGTGTTATTCTTTCTCCAATGTTCAACATACTTGACTAAAATTAAGTTAAATGATGAATTTTGAACAAATTTAGGTAAAATATTTTGACAAAAGAAATATGTATTTGTTGTTTAAAAGAAAAACAATATATACATTTGCCAAACAAACTTGACAATGTTAAATTTTTAAAAAAGTTTAAGTATGGAAATATCAGAAATAAAACAAAACTTAACCATCGCCAACGTATTGCATTATTACGGCTTAAAAACCGACAAACAAAGTCGTTTAAATTGTCCGTTCCACCAAGACAAAACCCCAAGTTTTCAAGTGTATTACAAAACACAAACGGCATATTGTTTTAGTAGTAGCTGTAAAACCCACGGCAAAAGTATGGATGTGATTGATTTTATATTGCACAAAGAAAATTGCACTAAAGCAGAAGCCATTAACAAAGCCAAAGAAATTTTAGGACATCAGGAACCTAATAAAAAAGAACGCTACCAACAAGATTTAAGCAGAGAACAGTTTTTAACGAATATGTTTCAATATTTTAAAAATGCCATTAGTAACTCAAAACCAGCCAAAGAATATCTACAAAGTAGAAGTTTAGATTTTAAAAAAATAGAAGTCGGCTATAATGGTGGTCAGTTCCATCACGGAGCAAGAAAAGACGAAACCTTAATCAATCAGTGTTTAGAATATGGATTACTAATTGATAAAAATATTTTAGGTCGCACAGGCGAGAAAGCGTACGGCGTTTTTGGTAAATGGTCAATCTGTTTTGCTTTAAGAAATAGAGAAAATAAAGTAGTATCATTATACTTTAGAAGCACGTTAAACGATGATAAAGCCAAGCATTACTACTTAAAAAATCGACAAGGTTTATATCCCAATTATCCAAATGTAAATACTAAAAAACTGATTTTAACGGAAAGTATAATTGATGCAGCTTCATTACTTCAGATAAAAAATATTGAGGAAAATTACAGTTTACTAGCGTGTTACGGAACCAACGGACTAACGGAAGAACACATCAAAGCTATAAAAGAACTCAAACAATTAGAAGAAATCATCTTTGCTTTTGACAACGATACCGCAGGAAAAGAAGCTATTACAAAATATGCCAACCTACTTTTAGAAGAAGTACCAGGAGTAAAAATAAGCGTGTTAGAACCTATAAACAAAGACATCAACGAAACACTACAACTACACAACGAAGAAATATTTATTGAACTTTTAGACAAAAGACAACCATTTATTTTTTCAAATGAAAATAAAAAGGAAGAAATATCCACAAAGTTAGAAACTCCCCCTTTGGGGGTTGGGGGGCTTGACTTCTTAAAACGAAAACATCTACTAAAAAACTTAAATATAGAAATCGGCAAAGCAGGCATCGTTGGAGAAGAAAACAGCAGAATGTTATTATTTTTAATCATCATTAGTTATTTAAACAAAAGCCCATTACACGCACTAGTTCAAGGTTCCAGCGGAAGCGGAAAAACACATATAATCTCAAGAATTGCAGACCTTATGCCTCAAGAAGACGTGTTAAGATTTACACGAATTACAGAGAGTAGTTTATACAATTGGGGTGAGTTTGACTTATTCCAAAAGGTAGTAATTATTGAAGATTTAGACGGTTTAAAAGAAGATGCACTATATGCTTTAAGGGAATTTATAAGCAATCAAGTATTACGAAGTTCTGTAACTATCAAAGACAAAAAAGGAAACAATAAAAGCAGTCATAAAATAGTAAAAGGTCAGTTCTCCAGTTTATCAGCCACAACAAAAGGCGAAACCTACGAGGATAATATGAGCAGAAGTTTTTTAATTGCAGTAGATGAAAGCAAGGAACAAACCGCAAGAATAATCGAATACCAAAACAAACGCAATGCTGGAGAAATAGACCCAAACGAAAGTCAAAAAGCAATAGGATTTATACAAAGTATGGTAAGAAATTTAAAGGTTTATGAAGTTATAAATCCATACGCAACACAATTACATTTACCTGAAAAAGTCCACAAAATAAGACGATTAAACGAAATGTATCAAGCGGTAATAAAACAAGTAACCTTCTTAAATCAATACCAAAGGCGGATAGCATCCGCAGGCAATTATTTAATTACTGAGATTGAAGATATTGAACAAGCAACGGAAATATTATTTGAATCTATAGTTTTGAAAGTAGATGAATTAGACGGCAGTTTAAGACAGTTTTTTGAGAAGTTAAAGAAATATTTAAAAGAGCAAAGTAAAGAATTTACTCAAAGAGAAATAAGGCAAGAATTTAACATCAGTAAAAGCCAATGTTCAAGGTTTTTTATTCAGTTGGCAGAATTAGAATATATCACGGTAAAATACAGCGGAAATCTTCGGTTACAAAAATATAGAGTTGAATACTGGGACAATCATCAAAAGTTAAGAGCAGAGATTAAAGACTTCTTAATGAATCAGATACAGCAAATAAAGAATAGTGATAGTAAATGAATATGATTATGAGTTGGGACAATGTGAGACAATCTTGGGACAATAATTTTATGTTTAATATTTTTATTTTCAATTGATTACGTTTAAAAAAATGTGATTGTCCCAAATCCCAAAATATTGAGTAAGCAAAAGCATCATAAACCTTAAAAACATCGTAAGTATGGGTGCTCCAAGTAAACACAAAATCTACACGGAATACTACCAAACAGAAGCCATAAACTACAAAAAACATTTAGATATTTTAGGATTAAATCCCGAAACCACACAAGCAAGATATTTATATCTGAAGGAGTTTTTTAGTTGGTTAGAGAATGTGAAAATATTTGAAATAGAAAAAGTTACACCAAAAGAAATAGCAAACTATAACAACTATTTAAAAGAAAAAATTAGTCAAAGAACTAAACAAAAACTAAAGCAGAAATCTATTCATGATAATATGCGAAATCTTCAACAATATTTAGGGTATTTATTAGAATTAGGAAGTATAAAAAGCAGTCCAGCATCACATTTAAAATTTACTCCAATCAATGAAAAAGTAGAACGATTTATTTTTAACCAGAACCAAATACAAGAACTCTATAAAATAGCCAATTTAGAAGAAAAAGCGATATTAAATATTGGTTATGGTTGTGGGTTAAGAGTACAAGAAATGAGCGACTTAAACAAAGAAGATATTAGATTTAGTGAGAATTTAGTAATAGTTCAAAAAGGTAAAAACAGCAAACGCAGATTAGTTCCTATAAGTGATAAAATCAAAACAGAATTAGAAGAATTTATTTTTTCAAATGAAAATAAAAGAAATGAAGTTTTTCTACATAGCAAAGGACAACGAATGCAGTCGGGAACACTCAACAAACGATTAAAAAAGCTTATCCATAAAGCAAAATTAAATATAGATGAAACTCAATTAAACACCATCGGAATACATAATTTAAGACATAGCATCGCAACACATCTACTACAAAACGGAATGAAACTCGAACAGGTTCAAAAATTTTTAGGACATAGCCACATTGAAACCACAGAAATGTACACGCACGTCAGTGCAGACCAAATAAAAAATGTGGTTCGTGAACACCAAAAAGAAAGCGAAGCCACTAAAAAACACAGTGAACAAAGTACAGAAATTTACACACATATAACTCAAAATCAACTAAACGAGCTTGTTAAGCGAGTGGAATCTTGAACACCTATAAAAACAATAAAAATGAGTAAAAAAATTAATAACATGAAATGAGAATTGAAGAATATCTACAGAAAAAATACAGCAAAAGCACCTTATCCAGTAATCTATATTTGATAAAAAGATTTACAGATTACTACGATAAAAAAGCGCCAAAAGCCACATTTAAAGACGTTTTAAATTACATTGAACACTTACGAAAGAATTACGATTTAAGTCCAAAAACATTACGACATTGCTTGTATGGAGTAAAAATTTACTTCAACTATTTATTAGAAATTGGACAAAGAAAGGATCATCCTTGCAGTGAATTATTTTTAAAAGATAAAATAGATAGACAAATACAAGTCGACTCGCTTTATAGCCCAGAAACACTAGAAACCTTTTTTGAAACCTACCAAATTAAAAAGAAAAAGTATTTAGAAAATAGAAATAAAATTATCATTAGTTTATTGATTTATCAAGCCTTAACCGTCAAAGAAATAGCAGAATTAGAAGTTGAAAACATCAATTTAGAAAAGTGTGAAATCTACATCAAAGGAAGTGAAGAAGTTACTTCAAAAAGTCCACAAGCAAGAACATTACCACTACAAGCCAAACAAATATTATTGGTTTATAACTACTTAAATGAAGATAGAATTAAACTGCTGAAATACAATAATAAAAAAGAAAGTAGCATCTTTATTTTAGGACAATATGGAGAAAAAATAAATGCACACGGAATCAGTAAAATGATAAACGAACAAAAACCAAAAACCGAGCAAATACAACCAATGAAAATTAGACAATCTGTAATTGCCAATCTTTTAAAAAAAGAAAACGACACAAGAATAGTACAAGTATTTAGCGGACACAAACGAGCAAGTACAACAATCCAATACAAACAAACTGAATTTGAAATCTTGCAAAATGCTGTAAACAATTACCACCCAATTAGATAGAAAATAATTAAAGAAATAGGAACACCGCCGAAAAAGGCGGTTGAGTTATTTAGTCCCGCCCGTCCTGACTTCCCACCGCCATGCTGTTTTTTTGCCCACGCTCCATGTCCTTGTTTTTCCCACAGTAAGCCAATAAAAAAAGGATTTTTGTTTTTCCATTGCCTCGCTCACAAAATCTCCTTTTTTTATCCACTTACTTCCATCCCGAAGTTTCGGGACAATAAAACAAGCACTTCCCGAACGAAAAACAGCCCCAAGCTATATTTACATAATGCATCGAGCATTATAGTTCATAAAAAAGTGTTTATTGATTTTTAAAGGATTTTTTATGAAGCTATAATTTGCACTATGTAAAATAGCCGCACGCCAACGCTCCCACCCTGAAAGCGGTAAGTATTTTCATTTGCTCAATCGTCGCAAAACCTCTATTCAATTGAAAATAAAAGATTGTCCAACGCTCGAAAATCCGAAGCTTTAAATCTTTTTTTTTTCAATTGAGTACCCTTGACTGAAGAAGAATAAACAACAGTCCTAAATTTTGAAGTTCGTGCCTTAAATCCATCGGAAAATCGAAATATAGAAATGAACTTTTTTTTCAATTGAAAAAGAAAAATATTACTTTTGGAACAAATGGGATGTTTACAGCTGACATACGAACCAAAATTGAAAATCGTTCACTCGCACGAGGCAAAAGTTGTGCAGATGTGGTTAAGTGTTGACCCGCTGGCGGAGAAATATCCAGCTCATTCTCCTTATAATTATTGTTTTAATAATCCTATCAGTTATATAGACCCTGATGGTAAAGATCCAACGCCATTTGAAGCAGCTTTAATGGCATCACATGTCTATGATGGAAAAGTTAAATTAGAGGGTGGGTGGCAAGAATCTTTTTTATGGCAATATAATGTGGATGGAAATAATAGAATTGGATTAAAAGCAATGATGTATGAACGTATAAAAGAGGATGGTGTGAGAGAATACGCCTTTGTTTTTGCTGGTACAGAGGATATTGAAAAAGATGGAGTTGAAGATATAAAGCAAATAATAGGTAAATCGGAACAGTATTTAATTGCTGCTTTATTAGCGGCTAAGATGTCTGAATATATAGGGAGTGATAATTTAGTTTTTGTTGGACATTCATTAGGCGGAGGATTAGCTAATATGGCGTCATATTGTACTGGACGCTCTTCAATTACCTTTAATCCTGCATGGTTATCAAATCAAATGAAGAGAAAAGTAAAGAAAGCGAAACCAAAAAAAGGTAGTTACAATATAAATTATATCCATGAAAGTGATCCATTAAACAAATTACAAAAAGAAAATGCGAAAGGCGGTATTATTTCGCCATATGGTACTAATAAAATGATAGAAGGAGGGTTCTTTTCGAATATATTAACAGGACATTTAATTGGTACTATGCTTGAAAGAATGCAAGCAAACGGTCAGAATAAAGTTCATAAAGGAAACAGAGAAGATGAGTTAATTCATGCTTCTCCTAGAGATTTTTAATATGGGGTTAATAATTTTTTTATATTTAATATTTGTTGCGATAATTAGTTTGATATCTTTTATTTCACTTGTTTTTCAGATAATTAATACTGGAATTAGACTGAAAGATGTTAGTTGTGGTTTGATTTTAGGAACAGTTTTATATTTTTTAATTCTATTAACTTATATTTCACTTGATAAGGTCTATGTGTTGAGTCCATATTTTGTCTTCCCCTTTTTTATGATAATAATGCCTTATGTTTTTGGTTTATTTTTGGTTTTAATAAAATTAAAGTTTAAAAATATTACACATCCGATAATTTTAAATTATTGTGTGTGTTTTTCAAGTGGATTTATTTTGTTTTTTCCGAAATATACATTTCATATAATAGATTTATTTAATTTATCAAAGTGTTACTAATACAATGTTCCAGCTCCGCAAAGAGTTCTAATAAAAACTGAACAACCCGACCGCTCGGATTTCTCACCGCAACGCTAGCGCAGATTTGAAATCTGTGCCCACAAAGTGAGGAAAAATGAACTAAAACCATTCAGAAATTATAAATTAAAATAAGATTAGTTAACTAGTTCGCAAAAAATTAAACGGCATTGCTATATGATTCAGAAATGCCGTTTTTTATTAGTAAAAACAAAAAATCCTAACCGTTGAAAAGTTAGGATTTTGTTTATAAAATATTAAATTTGACAAACGTTCTTAAAAAATTAGAAGAAACCGTAAGGTTCATCGAACACAGATAAAACCCTTATTATCCCTTTGGGTTAAAACATCAGAATTATAACATTGATAGATTAGATTTTGATAATTTCCCTGAAACAGGAGTTGAAATTGTTCCTACTGATAATCCAATGTACAAGTACAAGTTCAATGGAAAAGAGTTAGACGAAGAAACTGGTTTCTATTATTATGGAGCAAGGTATTACAATCCAAAGTTTAGTGTTTGGTTGAGTACTGACCCGTTGGCGGAGAAGTATCCAGATTTTAATCCATATAACTATTGTATGCAGAATCCGATTAATTTGATTGACCCTGATGGACGATATCCTAGAAACCCAAGAATTAGAGGTTATGCTATAAATGTAATTGAAGTAAAATCTTATATTAAAGGAACTCAAACACCAAATTCATATAAATTTTCATCTTCAGCATCGCATTTACTTTCATTAGTTTCAGGTGTTAGTGAAAAATCTATTCGCAATTCTACTTTAACTTTTAAAAATTATGGAGGAGGTGCAATGACAACTGGTGATGATGCGATGCATAGTAATATTACTTATTATCATGTAAAAGCTAATTCTAAATATTTTTTAGAGTTAAGCGCTCATGAAGTAGGGCATATACCTCAATTAGATGATTATGGTGGAGCATCTCACATTGCAAGGTCTGTAGGTGCATATATAGTTTCTGGAATAATGAATCTTGATGCTATTAATGAAAAGGACTATCAAACTATTGTACACGATGATTCTCCATTAGAACAACAAGCAGATGTAGGTTCTAAAGTTTTTGTGGATTTTTCTATGTTTGTTGATAAACATTATGGAAATGGTAAAGAAAATATGATACAAAAATTATTTAATAATAAACATAATAATGATAAGGTTATCAATAGTAGAATTGATAAATGGTGGAAAGCATATAAAAGTGAAAAATATGAAAAAATTGATTATTCAGATGTTCCAAAGGATTAAAGTATTAATGATATTCTTTTTAGTATTATCGTGTCAATCAACTGATATTTATTTTGATATCAAATCACAATCTATTGTAAGTTGTAATGACAGAATTTTAAAAAGATTAATAATTGAGTGTGATAGTTTGAATCCTAATAATTCAGATTGTGTTTTTGATTTATCACTAAAAGATAAGAAAACTAAAGATAGTAGAATAGAAATTAATGAAATAGTAAAATTGTATAGAGTTAAAAAGAAGGATACTATTTTTTATCCAAATAATTGTTATAAAATTACATTTATAGGTAGTGGAGATGATGGTTATACAGAATTAAAAATTTGGTTCGACAGTTATGGCAAAGTTTATAAAACAAATAAATCAAACTGTAATTAATATTGTGCAAATGTTGTGGTAAAGTATAAGATTTGTTGATGTATAATTATTTAATATAACATTTCGGTAATGTTTTCAATTAGGACATAGCTTTCACGTACACACCCGACAATCAAAACCAGTAAGTGACAATCATAGATAGCTTACTGCTCGTATAATGTAAATTAAAACAATAATCCTAACCGTAAAAAAAGTTAGGATTTTTTTAATTTTTTATAAGAAGTATCTTTATCTGCTAATATAACCCTATGGCACGGATTTGCAATCCGTGCTTTATTTTCTCGTATAATCTAAAACCAAACAAAAAGAGCTATACTATTACCATAGCGTCCATTTAGGAACAGGAACATTTTTATCGGATACTTATGGAAATCCTTATCAAATGCTTTGCATTCATCGAACGCCAAAAAATATTAACCAGTGAGATAATTTTTCTTAAATTTACCATTCGGAGAAACGATGATGGAACAACATGGTTACACAAGAGATTATACCAATAGGTATAAGTTCAATGGTAAAGAATTAGACGAAGAAACTGGTTTTTATTATTACGGGGCAAGGTATTATAATCCAAAGTTTAGTATTTGGTTAAGTGTAGACCCACTAGCGGAGAAGTTTCCGAATGTAAATCCATATGTGTATTGTAATGATAATCCAGTGAATTTGGTTGACCTAGATGGAAGAGCTCCTTCAGATTGGATAAATTTAGGAAGTAGATATTTTTTTGATCCAAAAATTACAAGTTCAACAGAGGCTGTTACTAAATATGGATTTGGTGCAGTACATATGGATGAAGGTTCTAAATTGGTCGGAACTGTTAGAGGTACAAATGAAGTAATTTATGAATATACTTTTCATGATAATGGTACCGTTACAGATGGATTAAATTTAACAATAAATAGTTCAACAAATTTAATAACTAAAGGAGGTTCTACAATTGAAGCTGTTAATTATGATATGGGCAAAGGTATAAATGATTTTACCAAGTATCATGGTCTTCTTAATAGTTTTCAATCAGGTTATCTAACCTATAATTATGATAATTTAATTAGAAATCCTGATGGAACATTTAATATTAATAAATTTTCAAAGTATATTTCTATTAGAAATACTACTCAATTTGTTGGTGGTAGCTTAAATGCATTAAGTTATTTTGAAAGTGCTAATGATTTTTATAATCAGAATTACTTAAAAGGAACAACAAGTGCGGTTCATAATACTATTGGAATATATGCTTCAACAACACCAATAGGTGCTTTAGGATGGTATATAGGGACATCATTTGGGGAGAATTTAATAAATACAGAATTATACAATAGGATTATTTTTGGAGAAAATTCTTCAACTTATAGAAGTAGACAGTACAATTGGTATAAGAGTAAAATTTTAAAAGAATAGAAATATGAAGTTATTTGATATTATATATTTTTCATTATATAATGATATTGTTATTAATAAAAAAAATACAAGTTTTGGAGTGCTTTTTTTTGCTTCATTTATATATATGAATTTAATAAGCACATTTTTAAATTTATTATCCATTTTAATAGATTACAGAATATTAAAAAATGTAAGCTATAATTTATTTATATATATATTAATTTTTATTATTAATTATATAATATATGAGAAATTTAATAGAATAAAATCAATCAAAATTAAAGTAATTAAATCTTTATTTATAAATATTTTATTTTTTGTTTCTGCTTTTTTGTTTTTTTTTACTATTTATTTGAACAACGAGGTATTTAATTAATAATCAATAGAAAAGCTTGCGGAGAAATAAGAGAATTTTAATCAGTATTAGAATTGTAATGATAACGAATTAAATTTTATTAACCCTGACGGTAGAAAAGTTATGAATCCTGGAGATAGGTTTAAAACATTAAGAGAGGCGGCCCCCGCTACCCCGCGAATCCTTTCGCGTGGTATTAAAACTAGTATGTACCAATCATAACTTACTGCTCGTATAATGTAAATCAAAACAATAAATCCTAACTGTTAAAGTTAGGATTTTTTTATTTTTTATAAGAAGTATCTTTATCTGCTAATATAACCCTATGGCACGGATTTGCAATCCGTACTGTATTTTCTCGTATAATTTAAAACCAGATAAAAAGAGCTATACTATTACCATAGCGACCATTTAGGAACAGGAACATTTTTATCGGATACTTATGGAAATCCTTATCAAATGCTTTGCATTCATCGAACGCCAAAAAATATTAACCAGTGAGATAATTTTTCTTAAATTTACCATTCGGAGAAACGATGATGGAACAACATAGTTACACAGGAGATTATACCAATAGGTATAAGTTCAATGGTAAAGAGTTAGACGAAGAAACTGGTTTTTATTATTACGGGGCAAGGTATTACAATCCGAAATTTAGTATTTGGTTGAGTACTGACCCACTGGCAGAAATGTTTCCAAGTCATAATCCATACAATTATTGTATGCAGAATCCGATAATGTTGACAGACCCTGATGGAATGTCGCCAAAACCGCCAAAACTTACAGCAATAACTAATATAGCCAATGTTCTTAAAGGCAAGCAATGGGTAGATTACAGAAGTACTATAACAATAACAAAAACATTTCTTGGCTTTGAATATAGTAGAGAAAATAAATCCACTAAAGAAAAAACATTTCAGTGTGCAGATTATAGCAGATTACAAGTAGAAAAAGGTGGAGATTATACTGCAGTAGGTGCTAAAAGTAGAGTTGATATGTATGTTGAGAAAGGTGGAGATAAATCAAAGTTAGATTTACAAAAAGGAATAGATACTATTGTGGAGAATTTAAAAGAAGGTAAAGCTGTAATGGCTGGAGTAATGTATAATCCAGATAAAGAAACAGGAAATGCAAATGGTGCTACTAATCATTATGTTACAATAGTTGGAATGGGAAAAGATGAAAATGGCAATACTTATTTTTCATATTACGATAACTATTCTGACAATAAAGGGAAAAGTGTTTGAACTGATACAAAGAATAATAGATTTACATTGCAAGTTGATAGTAAGGGTAATTATTATTTTGCTGATGCTGATAACAATATACCTTTAAATGGAAATCAAAATAGACCATTAAATAATAAAGAAGGAAGACCTGCAAGATATATTTTAACAGAAGTAAGAGATAATGAGTAGAATAACTTTTAAATTAGTTTTTTTTGTAATGTTTTTTTTGCTATCATGTAAAGAAAATAATGACATTGATATAGTTGGAAATTATGAAATTGATAAAGTAATAGTTAAAAATCAAACCAATAATATTTCAGATTACAGATTTTTAAAAATTTATGCTAACAATACATTTGAACTAAATTATAATAAAAAAGATACAATAGCTCAAGTAAAAGGAATATGGAAATTAAAAAGGATAAATTCTGAAAAAACTTTAGTTGAATTTGTTTATAATAATAAGAAAATAGAAGGTGTTTTAGATGGAACAATTTTTTATTTTACTTATCCTAATGATTTTCATAATGGTAAATATGAAAGTATTTTATATGTAAAGCTTAATAATGTTCCAAATTAAGGTTAATGTATCAGACGTGTTGGTGGATAATTATTTGAAAAAACATTTCAATAAAATCAACTATTTATATTATTATAGTAATAAGATTAAAACAACCTTCGGGTTGTTTTTTTATTATTTAACATTTTAAATCGAATAAAATGGTTTTAATTGGGAGTTTGTGTTGCAGATGTGTTGGTGAATTAAATACATGATAAAATATGGTAAAACAAAATCAGGTAATCAGCGATATAGATAATCTCCCAATTAGGACATAACTTTATACGTCCACAAAAAAACAACAAACCAGTAAGTCCCAATCATAGATAACTTACTGCTCGTTATGTAAATCAAAACAATAATCCTAACCGTAAAAAGTTAGGATTTTATTTTATAAAAATCATGTGAATTATAGTCCTGATGGTAGTGGTATTCTTTTTTTGTTTGGAATAAGCAAGAAAAAAAGATTTAACGGACAGCAGTAACGTGCGTGTACTGAAAAGCTGTATGTTTGCTTCTAAGAATAAACAAACTCAATTGAAGCTTGAAGTCGGGTGACTTAGCGTAGCTGGGATTATATACAACTTATGTTAGTCCTTATGTGGTTATTGATGCAAACAACATTATAGTAAACATTACTTTAATGGTACGTAATGTGTTGTATCAAGATATGGTTAGCAAGAAGTTAGTATCTTTGAAGAAAATAATTTACTTTTAACAGCACCAAAAACCTTAAATTAGAAAAATAAAACCCAAAGCGTAATACAAATAAACATAAAGGATAGTGAGTATTTATTGCTTATGTGTCAAATTTTAATTAATTTGTACAAAACTAAAGGTTATTTAGTTAAAGAAAAATTAATAATTTTAAAACATTTGAGATTTAATTATTATGAGCGATAAAAGAAAAATAAACATTTTTTTAATTGTTTTTGGATTAATAATTATTCTAATTTCATTTAATATAAACAAATCAAATTCCATTTTTGGTTATATTTTGACATATGTGGGAATATTTTCAATAACAGTTACAATACCTGATTGGAAATTTCTTAGTGTGATAAAATCAATAATATTAATACCTGCTGGAATATTAATGATAATTGGTCCACTATTCAAAATTTTCTTTGTTTTTATTTATGCATATTTAATGCCCTTGGCATTATTTGCACTATTTTATAAATATGTACCAATATATTTCTTTAATTTAGATTTAACTTATGCATCAAATGTTTATCTTACTTTAACTACTACATTTATTTTTACAACACTTTTTAGTGAAAAAATAATGATTTGGTCTAATAAAATTATAAATAACGATAATCCAGAAGAGTTAGTAAATCTTTATCACAATCTTGGAAATCATTTAATAAATAAACAGAGAACGAGATATTTAATATTTTTTGGTTTTTTTCTATACTTGATAATATATTCTATTGCTTCTTTAAATGAAATAGAATTATTTAATATAGAAAATACTAATGTTGCTATAATGCAAACTTTCGGCACTTATATTGCATTTGACAGATTGATTAGTAATAGAGCACTTTTTGATTTTAAACCTAAAACATTTTTACACAAAATATCAAAAATTTGGGTGTTTGACTTTAATCCTAATAAAGATGAAATTAAAAACAATAATGAAAATAATTAATTGATGGAAACAAACATTAGTGCAAATACTTTATTTTAATTTACATACAATAAAAATTCATTATTAAGCATTTTAAAAAATGGTTTATATGTTTGTTACAGCTTGGAAAACTTTGAGAGTTTAATTAACTATAAAGCCGAAATTGTATTTCCAATGACATGCTTTTGTGATATTCCTTTTTCTCATGTAAGAAGGCATACAAATACTTACGGAAAATATGCAATTGGTATATCTAAATCTTGAGGTGTAAAAAATCAGATTAATCCAATTATTTTCCCCCGTTAGCTTGAGCCTCAAACTCGTGCCTAGAAAAATAATCAATATATAAAGTTTAATGTATAATTTAATTTTAAATTTTTGATTAACAAGAGTAGAAAATATAAATTTGGAGAAAAAGTTGGAGTTTATTTTATTTCCTTTGCTAATGTTTATTGGATAGATGCTTTTACTCGAGTTGATTATTTTGACACCCAAATAGAACTATTATATTTTTGTAGGAAAAATAAATAAATGGAAATTTATGAATATTGTATAATGCCAAGTCATATACATTTAATTTTTCGCTCTTAATTAGGTGATCCATATGGGTTAATTAGAGATTTTAAAGGATTTACCTCAAGAAAAATGCACAATATTATTGAAGAAAACCCTCAAGAAAGCAGAAAAGAATGGTTGATTTGGATGTTTGAAAGAGCAGGAAAGATAAATAGTAATGTTAAAGTAAGACGATTGTGGCAACAAAACAACAAACCAATTGAAATTTAGTCATTAAAATATTTCAACAAAAACTAAATTACATACATAATTATCCGTTAAAATCAGGTTTTGTAAACGACCCAATTGATTGGAAATATAGTGGTGCTAGAAATTATGGAAATAATGATCAAACCATTTTGGAGATTGACATGAATTAATTTGGCACGTGCATGATGCTCCCTCTAGCGGGGAATTTAGAGAAAATGTGAAATTTATAAATTGTGATTTAACAGGAGCAACTTTTCCATCGCCAATTCCTTCAAGTGTACAATTTATAAACTGCATAAGAAATAATTAAGAGATGCCTATTGTATTTTATGGGTAATAGTGAGTTTAAATTAGCTGCAATATATAAAATTAATTACAAGTGGAGAGGTTGACCTACAGTTCTTCTCTTAAAAACCGCTTTTATACGTTGTTTTCCTACTTTTATGCCTTTTTTTTACCCTTTTACGGATAACCGTAAAAAGAGCCTATTACTTTTCTCTATTTTTGAGATAAAGGACTTGTAATTTATTCTATATTTTCTTACTTCCTATACCCTTTTTAACTAAAAAAAGTCTTGTTTGTAAGAAAAAATAGTAGTAAGTTTGGGGAAAATCTAATTTCAATTATGACAAATCAAAATCCTGAACAAATTGCTCGAGATGAAATAGATAAGCAGTTATTGGCTTGTGGATGGGTCATACAAAATAAATCACAAATTAACTTAGCTGCCAATATTGGGGTTGCGGTGCGTGAGTACCAAACCAATGTAGGACCTGCCGATTATGTGTTGTTTGTGAATCAAACACCTGTAGGCGTTATTGAAGCCAAACGCTCTGAGTTAGGACAATCTTTGTCTATGGTGGAAGAGCAAGGAGAAGACTATGCCAAAGCCAAACTAAAATACTTGAATAATGATCCTTTGCCTTTTGTGTACATTAGCACGGGAGATATTACCAAATTTACGAATTATAAAGACCCAAAACCAAGAGCACGAGAAGTATTCACGTTTCACCGACCTGAAACTTTGGCTTCTTGGATAAAAAATGAAAAAACGCTAAGAGCGGGTTTATTAGATATTCCGCAATTGCCGATCGATGGTTTACGGGATTGCCAAATTGATACAATTACCGAATTAGAAAAATCCTTTAAAGATTTCAGACCCAAATCATTGGTGCAAATGGCAACGGGTTCGGGAAAAACTTTTACAGCTATTACCTTTATTTATCGCTTGTTGAAGTTTGCCAAAGCGAAACGCATCTTATTTTTAGTAGATACCAAAAACTTGGGCGAGCAAGCCGAACAAGAATTCATGGCGTATTTGCCGAATGATTCTAATAGTAAGTTTACCGAATTGCATCCAGTGACCCGATTGAAAAGCAGTTTCATTCCGCAAGACAATCAGGTGTATATCAGTACGATTCAACGGATGTATTCCATTTTAAAAGGTAATGAAATGGATGAAAGTGCCGAAGAATTGAATCCGTATGAATATGTACAAACGAAAGAACCTTTGCCTGTAGTGTACAACGAGAAAATACCGATTGAATTTTTCGATTTTATTGTGATTGACGAATGTCACCGCAGTATTTACAACTTGTGGCGACAAGTATTGGATTACTTTGATGCGTTTCAAGTGGGCTTAACCGCTACGCCTGATAACCGTACGTTTATGTATTTCAATCAGAATGTAGTTTCGGATTATGGTTATGAAAAAGCGGTGGTAGATGGTGTTTTGGTGCCCTATAATGTATTTACTATTGAAACTAAAATATCCAAAGAAGGTGCTGCAATTGGTGTAGGCGAACAAGTAGACAAACGCGAACGCTTAACCCGAAAAAAGTTTTGGGAAACCGTAGATGAAGATATTGCTTATTCGGGTAGACAATTGGATAAAGATATTGTGAATCCTAGTACCATAAGAACGATTGTAAAAGCCGTTCGTGATAATTTACCGAATATGTTTCCTGACCGTTTTGACGAACATGGCAATTTTGAAGTTCCCAAAATGCTAATTTTTGCCAAAAGTGACAGTCATGCCGAAGATATTATTGACATTGTTCGAGAGGAATTTGGCGAAGAAAATAAGTTTTGTAAAAAGATTACCTATCAATCTACCGAAGACCCCAAAAGCATTTTGAGTCAGTTTCGTAACGAATACTATCCACGTGTAGCCGTTACGGTAGATATGATTGCAACAGGAACCGATATTAGACCGCTGGAAGTGTTGTTGTTTATGCGAGATGTGAAGAGTAAAAGTTACTATGAACAAATGAAAGGTCGTGGTACGCGTACTTGTACGTTAGAAGAACTACGTAAAACAGGAACGCCAACTGCGAAATTTAACAAAGACCATTTTGTGATTATTGATGCCATTGGTGTTGAAAAATCACAAAAGACCGATAGCCGACCTTTAGAAAAAGCCCCTGGTGTGGCATTAAAAGATGTGTTGGGCAATATTGCAATGGGCAATCGCTCGGAAGAAATGTTAACAACTTTAGCCAATCGTTTGATTCGTTTAGACCGTCAAATTAACCCAAAAGAAAAAGAAAAATTTGCCGAGTTAGCCAATGGTTTAGAGATTAAGCAAGTGGTACAAAAGTTATTGCAGGCGTACGACCCAGATGTAAGAGAGCAATTAGCAATTAGCTGTCAGCAAAAAATGTTAGGACAAGCGCCAGCCGTTATAGAACAAGCCATTGAAACGGAGCACCGTGCTATTATAGAACAAGCGGTTGCGGTGTTGCATAATCCTGATTTACGCAATTACATTATAGACGTACGTAAAAAATACGACCAAATTATTGATACCCTCAATATTGACGAAGTAACCAATATGGGTTGGGTAAAAGACGTTACCGAGCAAGCGCAAAGCATCGTAACTGCTTTTGAAACTTGGGTAGCCAATAACCAAGACGAAGCCTTAGCCTTGCAAATTTTTTATGATGAACCGTACCGAAGAAGGGAATTGACCTATAAAATGATACGCGATTTATACGAGAAATTGGTATTGGAACAACCTACCTTGAACGCACCTAAACTTTGGGATGCTTATGCTGAATTGGAAGACAACCAAGACAAAGACAAATTCGTAAAACGAATGCCGAGAACCGAAAAACCTAAACAAGATTTGGTACTCTTGGTTTCTGTGATTCGTAAAGCCTTAAAAATAGATGAGTATTTAACGGCTTATGACAAAACGGTGGATAGAAACTTTCAAGAGTGGATATTTAAGAAAAATGCGGGGCAACACAATACCTATACGGAAGAACAAATGCAATGGTTGCGCATGATTAAAGATTATATTGCCAACTCCTTCCATTTAGACACCGAAGATTTTGAACTGAACCCGTTTAACGCATACGGTGGTTTAGGGAAGTTTTACCAGTTGTTTGGCAACCAGTATATAGAAATTATAGAAGAATTAAACGAAGTATTAGCGGCATAGATTATGACAAAAACAGAATTTAAAAAACTGATTTCTAATTCTACGAACCCGACTTGGTTTAAAGAAAAAAAAATAGAATTAAATTCAGCAAATGCTAATGAATTTAAAATATCATTTAATGATGTGAGTTCATTCTATGATTTTTTATTTAATGAAGTTAAAAAATGGAATGATTTTCAAGGTGAAATACCAACTGAATTAAATGATTCAAAAGCTTATTTTGAAAGAAATAAAAAGGCAATTGAAAATTTTGTTATTTCTTTTTCAGATAAAGAATCAAATTATTATGATTTAAATTGGAATTCGGTTTCAAGAAATTTTAGTCTAGGCATTCCAATTTTTAATTTTGATACTATTGAAGTTACTTTTTTATTGGATTTGTATAATAAAAATAAAACATACTATCATGGTGCATATAGTTTCATAACTAACAATTTGAGAGAAGTAAATAGTAATAAAAATAATTTTATAGGTGCAACCTTAGCTAATGATTTTATAAATAAAGAAACTTTTTTAAAATATTCTAGAAAAGAAAGTGAACAAAAAATTTTTGGTAATTTAAAAAATGAATTTCAATTAGCAATTGAAAATGCTACTAAAGATGTTACAGAACATCTAACTAATGCCAATAATGATTACAAAGAATATGTAAAATCTTTAGATGAATTAAAAAATGAAAAAGACTCTTCTTTTCAACATTGGTTTGCTACTTCTAAAAATGCCTTTGACAATTTTAATACAACATCAGCAAAAAGGATTGAAGAATTAAAAAAACTATATGAAGAAGAATTAGCCCTTAAAGCTCCTGCACAATATTGGGAAGAACGTGCCAATGAAATGAGAATTCAAGGTCAATGGTGGTTAGTAGGTTTAACTTTATCAATTATTATTGGAGTTATTTGTTTATATAATCTTCTAAATTCAATAGGTGTTGGGGAATATGAAAAAATGTTTAAAAATACAGGTAGTTCCATAAAATGGTCGATTGTTTTCATAACTTTTATAACATTTTTAGCTTTCTTGATTAGAGCATTTACAAAACTTACTTTTAGTTCATTTCACCTGTCAAGAGATGCTCAAGAACGAAAACAATTAACCTATGTGTATTTAGCACTTAAAGAAAATAATGCGGTTTCTGATATCGATAGAAACATAGTTTTACAATCTATTTTTAGCCGTGCTGATACTGGATTACTAAAAGAAGATTCATCGCCAACTATGCCTAATTCAATTATTGAAAAAGTAGTAAAACCAAGTTAATGAAATGTGTCAAACAGAATTACCAATTTATTAGCAATACATAAATAAATTTATAAAAGTATTAAATGAATAGTTAGCGGCGTAAATTATGGCAAAATTTAAATTAAGGAAATCTTATCAAGTTGGTTCACCAGATGCTGAAACGGATGAATATGTGTTAAATGCATTTATCAAGATTGATAATCTGGATGAAATTCTAGACACAAAAAATCAAAAATCAATTTTATTAGGGAGAACTGGCTCTGGAAAGAGTGCAATAATAAAATATATTAAGAATACACAAGAAAATGTTTGTGTTATTGAACCTGAAGCTATGTCTTTGAGATTTTTAAGTAATTCAACTATTCTGAGATATTTTAACTCAATTGACGTTAATTTAAATCTTTTTTACAAAGTGCTTTGGAAGCATGTATTTATAGTTGAATTGTTAAAAATGTATTTTGATGAAAATTTAAATTCATTTAAACAGAAAACATTTTTTGAAAGAATAAAAGAGAAAATCTCAAAGGATAAAAAGAATTTTTCCAGAAAAGAGAGGGCTGTAAAGTACATGGAAACATGGTCAAATGATTTTTGGCAACAAACTGAATTATTGGTAAAAAGTTTTGAAGAAAATATTCAAAGAAAATTTGCTGACTCTGTTAATATTGATATTGAAGCAATCAAATTAGGATTGTCAGATGAGAAATTCAGAAATGAATCTTTTGTTTACGAAGCTAAAAATAAAGCAGAATCAATAATATCTAATTCACAAGTTATAGAGTTATTGGATATAATTGACATTATGAAAACTGATTTATTTAATAATCACCAAAAAAAATATTATATAGTTATTGATGATTTGGATAGAGAATGGGTAGAAGATTCTATTAGGCTTGATTTGATAGGAGCTATGATTGATGTTATTAAAGAATTTCGTCAATTATTAGGAGTAAAAATTATTATTTCTTTAAGGGAAAACTTAAATGAGATTGTTTTTCTTAAACATGAACATAAAGGTTTGCAAAGAGAAAAGCTTAAACCATTATATTCAAATTTGTCATGGAATGAGAAAGAATTAAAAAATCTAATAGATAAAAGATTAAAAATTTTATCTGAAGACCAGTTTAATGTTAAGGAAGCATTTTATGAAGAAAGGCGAGGTCATAAAAAAGGGTTTGATTATGTTTTAAAAAGAACATTTTACAGGCCTAGAGATATTATATCATTTTTAAATCATATTATAGAGAATTCAAACAATAAAGCATACTTTACAAATGATATTATTTCTAAAGCAGAACCATCATACTCGTTAGACAGATTTCAGGCTTTAGAAGATGAGTGGAATGAAAATTACGGTAAAATTTCTTACTTATGTAACTTCTTAAAAGGAAGTCATAATGGATTTAATTTAAAATCTGTTAGTGAAGAAAAATTTGCTGACATATATTTAGAAGATAAATATAAAGATTTTTTTAGAGGGGATTTAAAGAAAGCAGTTAATGATTGGAAAAGTGATTTAATTAACTTTCAAAGTTTTCTCAAAAAAGTGATATTTATTTTATACAGAATTGGTATTATTGGTGTTAAAAAAGGACCAAGTTTTCAGACTGCATTTTATTATTCAAAAGAGATTCTAATAGAAAAGTCAGATATATCTAATAACAGTAAATTTTACATACACCCATCTCTTTACTCTTATTTTAAAGTTAATGTAATTGATCAATTACCAGATGATTATGAACAAAAATAAAACATGGCAAACAAAAAAACTTGGAGAAGTTTGTTCAATACAAACGGGTAAATATGATGCAAATCATTCAAAGCCAAATGGTAAATATAGGTTTTATACATGTGCTTTTGATTATTTATACTGTGATACAAACAGGTTCAAGGGAGAATGTATAATATTACCAGGGAATGGGGCGAATGTTGGTGAAGTTTTTTATTACAATGGTGAATTTGACGCATATCAAAGAACTTATGTTTTAAATGAAATTAAAACAAATGCCAAATATTTATTTTATCATTTATATGGTAATTGGAAAACAAGAAATAAAGACAAACAATTTGGCTCGGCTACGAATTATATTCGTATGGCAAATTTCACTGATTATGAAATACCCGTTCCCCCACTAGAAATCCAACACGCCATCGTTTCCAAAATAGAAGAACTTTTTAGCGAGTTAGACCAAGGTTTAGCCGATTTAAAAACCGCACAAGCGCAACTAAAAGTGTACCGCCAAAGTGTGTTAAATTTATTGGCAACAAATGAAAATCTAACACCAATTGAAAAAATAATTAGCAAATTAGACCAAGGCTGGAGTCCCAAATGTGAAAATAATGCATCTGTAGATAAAACTCAATGGGCTGTAATAAAAACAAGTGCTGTTCAAAAAGGATATTTTGTTGAAATTGAAAATAAAATATTACCAAATAATTTAATTCCAAAAGAGCAACATGAAATTGAAGTAGGAGACATTTTAATTACTCGTGCAGGTCCAAGAGTTAGAGTTGGTATTTGTTGTATGGTTAAACATACAAGACCAAAATTGATTAATTGTGATAAGGTCTATAGAATTAAAGTTAATAAGGAACTTATTCTACCTGAATATTTTGAATATATAATCAATACGCCAAAATATCAGGATATAATAGAAAAAATGAAATCAGGGATTAGTGATAGTGGTTTAAATTTAACACAAAAAGTTTTTGTTAATATTACAATACCACTACCACCAATCGAAGAACAGCACCTTATCGTTCAAGAAATTGAAAGTCGTTTAAGCGTTGCCGATAAAATGGAGGAAAGTATACTAGAGAGTTTACAAAAAGCAGAAGCTTTAAGGCAAAGTATTTTGAAAAAGGCGTTTAGTGGGGAGTTGATTTAAAAAATAAGATTATGAAAGTTTATTCATTTCCACCAATATCTAATAAAAATTCTAAAATTTTAATTTTAGGAACAATGCCAGGTATTACTTCTTTAGAATTGAATCAGTATTACGGTCATCCAAGAAATGCATTTTGGAAATTATTGTTTGAAATTTTTAATGAACCATTTTCTACAGATTATGAAATCAGAAAAAAAATGGTTCTAAAAAATAATGTTGCTATATGGGATGTTTTACAAGCTTGTGTAAGAGAAGGAAGTTTGGATAGTGCCATAGAACAAGAAATTCCTAATGATTTTACTAATTTTTTAAATGAACATCCAAATATTGATACAATTGTATTTAATGGACAGAAAGCAGCAAAGTTTTTTCAGAAATATGTTAAGGTTTCAAAAACTATTCAATATGTAAATTTACCTTCAACAAGTCCTGCAAATGCTGGAATTTCGTTTGATAAGAAGTTGGAGGAGTGGAGGAAGTTTTTTAATTAATACTCATTTAATTTATGTATTATTATTACTATAATAAGTATTATCCTCAAGATGTTTTAGTTGTAATTGAGGAAGTTAATTGGAAAGAAAATTACATAATTTTTGATTTTTTAGATTCTGAAGAATTTTTAAAGTTTGATACTTTTTTAGAAATTCAGCATTTAGAATCAAAAACTTCAATGGTAAAAATAGTTAACTACTCACAAAAAAGAGTAAGAGAAAATACTATTTATGCAATAAATAAAGAAGTTTTTTCAAATTTGAATGATAGTATAGAGATTATTGAAGATTCTTATTTATTTGGATATACCATCAATCTGTCTCAAAACAGTATTCCATTTTTTTTACAATCAGTATCTTTTAATATTGAAGAGAAATTTAATATAGGAGCTATAGCAAGAGGAAATCTTTCAACAAATTTTCTGGATATAAAGTTAAAAGACAATATTGAAGTGAATGTTAGAGATGTTGGACAAGGTAACTGGAACGAAATTATTAATGATAAAATAGTTAAAGTTGTATATGATGTTGGAGCTCCTATGAATGCAAGTAAAAGCATAGTCAGAGGTTACATTGGAAATAAAACAATTGAATATTCTCAAAATAAGCCAATTTTAGTTTTATCTCATTGGGATAAAGATCATTATCATTCATTAATTGGTATGACAAATTTAGAACTTCAATGTTTTTCTAGTTTTATATGTCCGTCGTTTCTTCCAAATATTACGAGTAGAATATTATTTTCAAGAATTGTTTCAGCTATTGGTATAAATAATGTACTTACTATCCATAATCTACCGAAACTAAGAGGAATCCCACCAATTTTAGATTTAATTTCACCTCCTAATAATAAATTGAAAATTTTTAATTCGACTGAAAATAAAGATAGAAATAAATCAGGTATTGTACTTGCAATTGTTACTAGTAAATCAAGTATAATTATGCCTGCTGATTGTCATTACGAATTGATTTCAAATTTTATATTGCCGTTAATTAATCATACAAATTTACACAGTTTGATAGTTCCCCATCATGGAGGAAAAGCTGGCTTATATAATTATAATTTATCACCAGGTTCAAATCCTAATCTTGCACTTATTTCTGTTGGTAAAAATAGATATGGACATCCAATGGCACATTATACAAATTCTTTAACTTTAGACGGTTTTAAAGTTATATCAACACAAGATTTAACTAATGATATCTTAATTCAATTATAAAATGAGCAACACAAATTCCACTATAGTAAGTAAAGTATGGGCCTTTTGTCAAACCTTAAGAGATGATGGTGTAGGTTATGGCGATTACCTGGAGCAGTTAACGTATTTACTGTTTTTAAAAATGGCACACGAGTACAGTTTGCCGCCGCATAACCGTAACTTAAATATTCCAACCAATTTAAACTGGGAAAGTCTTTTAAACAAAAGCGGAGAAGAATTAGAAGTGCATTATACGAAAATGCTACGTGAGTTGGGACAAAGCAAAGGAATTTTAGGTCAAATTTTTACCAAAAGTCAAAACAAAATACAAGACCCTGCCAAGCTTTTCAAACTCATCAAAATGATAGATGCCGAAAACTGGGTCATGATGGGCGTAAAAGACAAAGGTGACATTTATGAAGGCTTATTAGAAAAAAACGCAGAAGATACCAAAAGTGGGGCTGGGCAGTACTTTACCCCTAGACCATTAATTAAAGCGATGGTTACGTGTTTGAATCCGCAACCTATGAAAACCATAGGCGACCCCGCTTGTGGTACAGGAGGTTTCTTTTTAGCAGCTTACGACCATTTAACCGAGCAAAACTTAGATAAAGAACAAAAGCAGTTTTTAAAATACCACACGTTTAGAGGTAATGAAATTGTAGCCAGTACGCGTCGTTTAGCACTAATGAACTTGTTTTTACACAACATTGGCGATATCGATTCGGATAATTTTATTTCCCCAAACGATTCGTTAGTAGCCGATAATGGTGACCGTTTTGATTATATTTTAGCGAATCCGCCTTTTGGTAAAAAGAGTAGCATGACCATTACCAACGAGGCAGGCGAACAAGAGAAAGACGATTTAACCTATAGCCGTCAGGATTTCTGGGTAACTACGAGTAACAAGCAGTTGAACTTTGTACAGCACATTAGAACCCAATTAAAAGAAGACGGTAAAGCGGCAGTAGTACTTCCTGATAACGTTTTGTTTGAAGGAGGTGCAGGAGAAACTGTGCGTAAGAAGTTGTTAGAAACGACTAATCTCCACACGATTTTACGTTTGCCAACGGGTATTTTCTATGCCAATGGCGTAAAAGCGAATGTGTTGTTCTTTGATGGTAAACCAGCGAGTAAGGAAGTACAAACCAAAGAAATTTGGGTGTACGATTACCGTACCAATATTCACCATACGCTTAAGAAAAATCCTTTAAAATATAGTGACTTACAAGAGTTTTTAGACTTGTATTTAGAGGGTAATACGGCTAAGAGAAAAGAAACCTTTTCCGAAACGAATCCGGAAGGTAGATGGCGTAAATTTTCGTATGATGAGGTGATTGCAAGAGACAAAACCAGTTTAGACATCACGTGGTTAAAAGACAAATCCCTAGCTGATTTAGATAATCTACCTGACCCTGATGAGTTAGCAGAAGAAATTGTAGAAAATATTGAAGCCGGTTTAGAGAGTTTTAGAGCAATTATTGCGAGTTTTAAGAATTAAGATAAAGACATTATTAATCTTTTGGACTTTCTATTTAATAGTTGAAGACTTACTTTTCTACAAGTTAAAAAGCAAAAAACAACGAATAACTTGTAAAAATGATTGTTATTTCAAACAAAAACATTAATTTTGTTTGAAATAACAATCATTTTTGTATGAATGCTAAAAAGCAAACTATTTTTCCTAAGTACAATTTAGTATTGGAAAAAATGGGAGAAAACATAAAAATAGCACGTAAAAGACGTAAATTAACCACGATACAAGTGGCTGAGCGTGCGGATATTTCTCGTTCTACATTGTACCTGATAGAATCGGGAAATCCTAGTGTTGCAATGGGAGCTTACTTTAATGTATTACGAGTATTAGGACTTCAAGATGATTTTTTAAAATTAGCTGCCGACGATGAACTAGGTAGAAGATTACAAGATCTAGAACTTTTAAAGTAGTAGAAAATGGCACTTAATAAAACGGATATTTATGTGTATGCTCATTGGTTAGGAATGCAAGAGCCAAAATTAATTGGCATATTGTCAGCGCAACAAGCTAAAGGTAAAAAAGCATTTAGTTTTCAATATGATGCGCAATGGCTTAAAACAGGACAAAAGTTTTTGCTTGACCCAGATATTAGTTTGTTTTCAGGTTCTCAATATCCAAATCAAAAAGAAAACTTTGGAATTTTTCTAGATAGTATGCCTGATACATGGGGAAGAACTTTAATGAAACGAAAAGCAGTACAAGCGGCTAAAGAGAACAACACTAAAGCACCAACACTTTACGATATCGATTTTCTTTTAGGAGTTTATGATGAGAGTAGGATGGGAGCATTGCGTTTTAAAATAGACCCCGAAGGTGATTTTCTAGATAATGATAAAATTACTTCAACACCACCTTGGTCCTCAATTAGAGAGCTTCAAAATGCTGCAGAAAATATTGAAGACGATAAAGATAATGATGAGGTTAAAAAATGGTTGTCAATTTTAATAGCACCAGGTTCTTCACTAGGTGGAGCTAGGCCCAAAGCCAATATTTTAGATACAGACAAAAGTTTATGGATTGCCAAATTTCCATCAAAATCAGATACAATAGATAAAGCAGCGTGGGAATATTTAGCTTATGAATTGGCTATTAAAGTAGGAATCAAAATGGCGCCATGCAGAATAGAGAAAATCATGGGAAATTATCATACCTTTTTTACGAAGCGTTTTGATAGGGAAAATGGAGAGCGAATCCATTTTGCATCAGCCATGACTATGACTGGAAATAACGAAGAAACAATAAAAAATCAACATCCAAGTTATTTAGAAATAGCTGAATTTATTAGCAATCATGGAGTAAATATTGATGAAAATTTACACCAATTATGGAGAAGAATTGTTTTTAATATTAGTATTTCAAATACTGACGATCATCTTAGAAATCATGGTTTTATTTTAACAAATGAAGGGTGGATTTTAGCTCCAGCGTATGATTTAAATCCATCTATCGACAAAGACGGTTTATCATTAAATATTGACATGGACAATAATGAATTAGATTTTGAATTGGCTAAAAGTGTTGGTGAATACTTCAGATTAAATGAAATACAAATGAACGCCATAATTGATGAGGTTACAAGTGAGGTAAGTAAATGGAAAGATATTGCAAACAAAATCGGAATATCAAGAAGTGAGCAACAATTAATGCAAAAAGCATTTAATTTCTAAAACTTAGGAATTTTCATTTTTATAAATACTTCGAATAATCCTCAGGAATATAAGCATTTATTTCCCTCAAGTATTTTCTTAGGGCTGTTTTGCTCGTATGTCCAGTTATTGACATGATATTAGATTCAGCTTCCTCTGGTGTCATCTCTTTAATAAAGGTGTTGTAGAGCTTGGTAATAAAGGTGTGTCTAAAACTGTACAAACCATAATCTTTACCTAATTTGAATTTCTTTTTAACTTCTAAAAAATAATCGGAATAATCATTTCTTCGGCTGGTTTCGTTAGCTTCCCAATACTGTCCAAAATCTTTTCTTCCAAATAAAAATGCATCTTTTGGATATTGAGAAATATTGGGCATTTCATCTATTAGAACTTGTGGAATTCGCTTTAATTTGAAGCCTGTTTTGGTATTAATTTTTAAAATTTTATCATTCAAATCAATATCTCCAATCGTAATGCGATTGACTTCAACTGGTCTTAAAAAGTTGTAAGAAATGAATTTGACATACAAAGAAAGTAACTTGTTGTTTTTGTCCAAATGCTCGAATAATTTAGTTTCTTCAGAACTGGTATAGGATTTATTCTTTTCAGGATTGCTTTTTAAAACAGGAATTTTAAGAATAAAGTTATCTACTATTATTTCGTTATCTGCTAAAACCGTAAATATTGAACTAATATCGGTACGAGTATTATTTCTATTCTTTGCTGAGGTTGCAATTAAAACTTCATTTAGATAAGTTGTAATTACCTTTTTATTGACAGAAGAAATCAATCTATTTTTAAATCCATTTTCATTTAGCCACTTTTCAAAACGCAATATTCGTCCTTCTAATCCTTTGTATGATGTTTCTGCTAAAGTATTTTTTTTGATATTCAAAGCAAATTCAAAAGCCTCTTTAATCGATTTATTATTAGATTCTTCTTCAAAGTTGAATTTGTTATCAGGATTGTATGGATTGAATCCATCTTTTAGAAGCAAAGATAGGTTTCGTTGCATAGTTTTTAGCCATAGCAATCGTTCACGCTTTTCTAAATGTTGGGGAGCATAAATATTGCTTGGAAATCTCTCAAGTGGTCCATCTAACTTCTTTCGAAAAGAAAAATAAACATACCAACGCTTTGATAAATCACCATCAGCATCGTATATTTTTGGTTCTGAATATTTTTTCTTTACTTTCAAAACGTGTTCAAAATCGTGTTCACTTTGCAAATATCGTAATAAATTAGACATAAAAAAAGCAGGATTAAATAGCTCTAATCCTGCTTAAAATCTAACTTTTCGATTTTTTAAAACTCGTAGCGAAGACGGGAGTTGAACCCGTGACCTCAGGGTTATGAATCCTGCGCTCTAACCAACTGAGCTACCTCGCCATTTTTGTTGGTCTCGCATCTGTCTCAATGCGGGTGCAAATATAGCACTTATTCAGTACTTTCCAAATATATTTAAAAAAAAAATATACTTTTTTTTCTGTTAAAAAATATATTGAAATTTTGTGTAATTAATTAAACTTTTTTTATATTTTGCTCAAAAATTAATACTTTTAATACGTGTAAATCTAAAATATTGAATTTTAGCTAATTAGTTTTAATTTTGAGATTTTTAATGTGTAAAAAAGCTAAAAAAAGAAAAAAATGAAGCAAAAAGTAAAATATGAACTTGAATTCCCCATCCATTCTTCACCGCAATTATTGTATCAATATATGCTAACTCCATCAGGTTTATCTGAATGGTTTGCGGATAATGTTAATTCTAGAGGGGAATTTTACACTTTTATGTGGGATGACTCTGAAGAAAAAGCCAAATTAGCGTCTAAAAAATCTGGAGAAAAAGTTAAGTTTAGATGGCTTGATGAAGATGGAAATGACACGGAATATTTCTTTGAAATGAAAATTCAAGTGGATGAAATTACACAAGATGTTTCTTTAATTGTGACTGATTTTTCTGAGCCGGAAGAAATTCATGAATCAAAATTATTATGGGAAAATTTAATTTCCGATTTAAAACACGTAATTGGTTCGGTTTAGTCTAAATTATAAAGTATATTTGTCCCGATTTTTATCGGGATTTTTTATGATTAATTTTAACGGTACACTACAAGACAATAGTGCTTTATATATTGAAACTAATAGAGGGTTTTTATTTGGAGATGCAGTTTTTGAAACGGTGAAAATCGTTAATTCAAAAATTGTTTTTTTAGAAGAACATTATTTGCGATTAATGGCTTCCATGCGAATTTGTAGAATGGAAATTCCCATGTTATTGACAATGGAATATTTTGAAGAGCAAATAGTATCATTATTACAAGCATTAAAATTTGTAAATGCAAGAGTACGATTCACTGTTTTTAGAGATTCGGAAGGTTATTACACGCCAAATTCAAATGATGTAAAATTTGTTATTATGGCCAATGAGTTAAATAACACATTTTATTCTTTTTCAAATGAACCTTATGAAGTTGAATTGTTTAAAGATTTTCATTTGAGTAAGCACTTGTTATCAACAATAAAAACTAACAATAAAATGATACATACTTTAGCTGGAATTTTTGCTAAAGAAAATGATTATCAAAATTGTTTATTAATTAATGAAGATAAAAATATAGTAGAAGCAATTCAGGCAAATATTTTTATGAAAATGGGAGATGTAATTAGTACGCCTCCAATTTCAGAAGGTTGCCAAAATGGCATTTTAAGAAAACAAATAATTAAACTAATAAGTAAAAATACGAATATAAGATTTGAAGAAAAACCAATTTCACCTTTTGATTTGCAAAAAGCTGATGAATTATTTTTAACAAATGTTATTATAGGTATTCAGCCTATAACTAAGTATAGAAAAAAAATGTATGTTAATGATTTTGCAACTCAGTTATTAGAGGAATTAAATTGTTTGCTTAATTAAGAGAAGGATTTTCGGGAGAATTAGAAAACAATAGGTAATCACCACCTAATTGATTCATTTTTTCTTTCCAGAAGTTTTGACTATTTTTCCCGATAATTTTTTCTTTTAACTCGTTTTCTACAATAATCCATGAATTTTCTTCAAGTTCGTATTCCAGTTGATCCGTTTCCCAACCCGTATAACCTAAGAAGAAACGAATATTTTCTTTTAAAATAATTCCTTCATTGATTAGATTTTTTGTGATTTCAAAATCTCCTCCCCAATAAATTCCATTAGATATTTCGATACTATCAGGAATTAAATTAGGAACATTATGAATGAAATACAAATTATCTTGTTCCACAGGTCCACCGTTGTAGATAATAAAACTTGCGTTAATCTCAGGGATTAAATCATTAATCGTATGGGTAAGAGGTTTGTTAATAATAAAACCTACACTACCATCTTGATTGTGTTCAGTTAATAATATGACCGCTCTATTGAAAGAAATGTCATTTAAAATAGATGGTTCTGCTACAAGCAGACAACCTTTTTTGGGTAACATTGATATCATATAAGCTTCAATTTTGATTTGAATATAGTTAAAAAAAGTCAGAAAAACAAATTTTTACGATAAATAACAAAAAAAACCTCTCAAATTTGAGAGGTTTCTTTATTTTTCAAAAAATTATATCGAATTATTTTTTGTTTACTGATCCTTCTAATTCAGCACCTGCTTTGAATTTAACTACGTTTTTAGCAGCGATTTTGATAGTTTTACCAGTTTGAGGATTTCTACCTTCTCTTGCAGCTCTTTTAGAAACTGACCAAGAACCAAATCCTACTAATGAAACTCTTCCACCTTTTTGTAACGTTCCTTCAACGCTTTCTAAAAATGATTCTAAAGCTAATTTAGCAGCAGCTTTAGTAATTCCAGCAGAAGCTGCCATTGCATCGATTAATTCTGATTTGTTCATAATTAATGTTATTTAAATTGGGTTAAACTTAATTTTCTATTACAAATTTAGAATTATCATTGAATTGTGCAAGTATTTACACGTATTTTTACAAAAAATGTTGATAAATACGATGAAATGTTAATAAATCCGATGAAAAACCTAGTGAGTTCGTAGGAATTACTATAAAACATGGGCTTGCGAACTGAATTGAATACCGTTTAAAAGTTCATGAGTCAACATTCTTTTTTTGGCTGGAAATTGTAAACTGTGTACTTTTAACCATCCATCTTTTAAAGCAATTTTCATTTCTTTTTTGGTGGTATGAATACTATTTATCTTTTCTGTATGTTGTTCTTGAATAAATTCAACATCATATAGTTTTACATTCCATTCGTTTTCTCCATCTTTGATATAGGTCCAAGCAGCCGGATAGGGTGATAGTCCTCTAATTTGATTATGTATTTCTTTTCCCGATTTTGACCAATTGACCTTACAGTTTTCTTTATTTAATTTGTAAGCCGTTTTTAAATCGTCATTTTCTGGTTGAATAACCGTTTTTACTTCACCATTTTGAATTAAAGCTAAAGTTTCTAAAACAGTTTCTCCGCCTAATTGCATTAAACGATCATGTAAAGTTCCAGCATTTTCTTTTTCATCAATAGGAGTAGAGCGACTTAAAATCATGGCACCAGTATCAATTTTATCATCAATAAAAAAAGTAGTAACGCCTGTTTCTTTTTCTCCATTAATAATAGCCCAATTAATTGGTGCAGCTCCTCTATATTGAGGTAATAATGAAGCATGCAGATTAAATGTTCCGTATTTTGGCATTTTCCAAACAGCTTCTGGTAACATTCTAAAAGCAACAACTACTTGTAAATTAGCATGATAAGATGCAAGTTCGTTTAAAAAATCTTCATTTTTTAAGTTTGTTGGTTGTAATAAAGGTAATTGTTTTTCTAATGCATAGGCTTTCACCGCACTAATTGATACCTTTTGACCTCTACCTGCTGGTTTGTCTGGTGCTGTAATTACAGCTGCAATTTCATATCCTGCAGTATATATTCTATCAAGGATACCTACTGCAAAATCAGGTGTACCCATGAATATAATTTTTAATTTTTCCATTACTTAATTTGGTATTTTTTATTTTGATTTAAGAAAATTATATCATTTTCCAATAGTGTTTGAAGTGCAAAGATAAGTGCTTCATTTGATAGTTGTGAACTATGTTGTAATTCTTGTGAAGTCATTGCGCTTTTTTGAAGTAAATTCGTAATGACTGAAGTACTATCTTTTAGATTATCTTGTTTTTGTTGTAAACAAGTAGAACAAATTCCGCATGCTGTCTCGTTTTCTTCACCAAAATAGTTCGAAATTAAAACTGATTTACACGTTTTTTTATCGTTTACAAACGCAAGAATTGCTTCAAATTTTTCAATTTTTAATTGATTTTGATTGTTTAAATGTTTACTAATTCTATTTATTGTATAATCGTCTTCTCGAGGTTCGTTAAATATAATTTTACTGTCGTTTGAAAATAAGTGTAATTCAATAATGTCTTGTTGTTGTAACTTTTGCAAAAGAACAATTATAGTTTCTTCAGTTGTATTTGATTTATTGGCTATTAAAATTGTATTTATTGCGGTTAGTTGTTCAAATATACCAGGATAAGTTCTTAGGATAGCATTTATAATTGGCTCGTCTTTAGGATTTAAACTAATGTATCGAATTATTTCACGGCTTTCAATTAAAAATTGAATTTGAGCTTTATCGTTAGTTTCATTATTAAATGTTAAAATACCTTCTCGGTCTAAAAACTGAATGCAGCTAAAAGTTTTAGAAACAGGGAAATTATACTTTTGACAAAATATTTGTAGATTAAAAGTAAAGATTGTTCCAGTACCTTCGCCATAAGCAATTTGAAAATAATTATTTAAAGCATGATAAACTTTATTTAAAAAAGATTTATCGGGTAAAGAAGTGATAAATTGTTCTCTTGTTTTTTTGATATCAAATTCGTGAGTTAATAAAAGAGCATACGCTTTTTCACCATTTCGACCAGCTCTTCCAGCTTCTTGATAATAATTTTCAATATTTTCTGGTACTTGAAGATGAATTACAGTTTTTACATTGGGCTTGTCAATTCCCATTCCAAAGGCATTGGTGGCAACCATTATGAATGCTTTTTCTTCCATCCATAATTGCATATTTTGTGTTTTTTCTTTACTTTTTAGTCCGCCGTGATAATACGTTGCAGAAAAACCTAATTCATTTAATTGTTTACTAATTTCTAAACAAGCTTTTCTGTTGCGAACATAAACTATGGAAGGCTGAGGATTTTTTGTAAAAATCTGTTTTAATTTAGTTATTTTATCCTCTGTATAGATAACATGATAACCTAAATTGAATCGGTTAAACGATTTTTTAAAAACTTTTGTATTTTTAAATTGTAATAGTGAACAAATATCTTCTTGTACTTTTTCAGTAGCTGTTGCAGTTAGAGCAATAAAAGGTACATGAAAATGTTCTTTTAAATTGCTGATTTTTAAATAAGCAGGACGGAAGTCATGTCCCCATTGACTAATACAATGCGCTTCATCAATAGCAACTAAATTGATGTTTAATTGTTTGATACGTTCTAAAATCCAATCTTGTTGCAAACGTTCTGGTGAAACATATAAAAATTTATAACCTCCAAATGTACAATTATCTAGTAATTGACTGGTTTCTTCAAATGAAATACCACCAACCAAAGCGAGTGCTTTAATGTCTCTATTTTTTAAATTTTCAACCTGATCCTTCATTAAAGCAACCAAAGGAGAAATTACCAAACAAAGTCCAGGTTTTAATAAGGCTGGAATTTGAAAGCAAATTGATTTTCCGCCACCAGTTGGAAGCAATGCAAAGGTATCATTTCCTTCTAAAACACTTTGAATAATGGCATCTTGAGGAACACGGAAGGAATCGTAATTCCAATGTTTTTTTAAAACTTCTAACGCACTATTCATTACTTTGTTTATAAATGATCAATGATAAATTGGTATCTATTTTCAACAGAAACCTTAGGTATTTCAATTAAATCATAACCATATTTAGTGTACGTATCAACTAAAAAGTCGTGAATTTGCATGGCTTGTTCATAACTTTCATAACGTTCACTATCACTAGTATAAATTTCTTCCCACGGAGGAAGTAAGAATATTTTATCGTATTTGTACTTTTTACAAGCTTCAATGAATTTTTCTGGATATGTATCACCAATAAAATCCATATAAGCAACCACATCAGGGATTCCTCTATCAATGAAAACCGTTTTTTCTTCCTTTAAAGCATTTTCAAATTGCTCTATTCTTCCATCCAAAAGCATTTCACTAAAAAGCATTGGATTGGTTAAAAAAAGTTGGTCAATACCTTGCTCTCTGGCTTTTAACGTAACTTCCCTTGATATTTCTGGATAACAAATATAACCTTCTTCTTCAAGATGATTAATTAAGGTGGTCTTACCAGAACTTGGTCCACCAATTAATAATATAATTTTTTTATTCATTTTTCTACTAAAAAGGCCAAAAATACTATTTTTTTGAAATTATTTAAACGTTTCTAATTTCTTTCCTATTTATTATTTTTAATTAATGGTTTATAACTGTATATTTGTGGTTTTATATACTTTTAAATGATGGATAAAAAAACGGAGGAATTTTATATTAGATTAAAAGGTGAATTAGAAGAGTCAACACAATGGCCTTCCAATTATTTGTATAAATTTATTGTTCCAACAAATAAAGAGAAAATTGAAAAAGTTGAAAATGCATTTGATAATTTAGGTGCTGTAATTGAAACACATACATCAAAAACAGGAAAATATACAAGTGTTTCAATTCAAGTGATAATGAATAATGCAGATCATGTAATTGAAAAATATAAAGAATTATCAACAATAGAAGGAATTATATCATTGTAATATGACGTATCAATCAGAGGAATCTATTCAACATTTAGAATACAATTCGCAACGTAATCATTTAATTATACCAGAATATGGTAGACATGTTCAAAAGTTAATTGATGAAGTTACAAAAATTGAAGATAGAGAAAGAAGAAATAAAGGAGCAAAATATATAATTTCAGTATTAGGTACTTTAAATCCTCATTTACGAGATGTGCCTGATTTTCAGCATAAATTATGGGATCAGTTGTTCATTATGTCCGATTTTAAAATCGATGTTGATTCACCTTACCCAATTCCAACACGAGACGTGATTACACTAAAACCGGAACGTTTACCTTACCCTCAAAATTTTCCTAAATACCGTTTTTATGGAAATAACATCAAATACATGATTGATGTGGCTTGCAAATGGGAAGATAGCGAATTGAAAAATGCTTTAATTATTGTGATTGCAAATCATATGAAAAAAAGTTACTTAAGTTGGAATAAAGAAACTGTTACCGATGAAGTAATTTTTGAACATTTATATGAGTTATCTAATGGACAATTAAATTTATTGAAAACAGATGAAGAATTGTCTACCTCACAAAATTTGATGAAAGTAAATAAAAAACAGTCTAATAAAACGCAGTTTTTTTCAAAAAATAATCAAAATCAAGGGCAAAGAAATAATTCGAATAATAATAAAAATTTTAAGCCAAAAAATAATCAAAATCAAAATCAAAAAAATAATAACAGAAAAAATAACAATAACTAAATGGGAACATTCAAAATTGAAGGCGGAAAGCCCTTAAAAGGAGATGTGCAGCCACAAGGTGCCAAAAATGAAGCGTTACAAGTTTTATGCCCTGTATTATTGACTTCAGAAAAAGTTAGAATTACGAATATTCCAGATATTATTGATGTTAATAAATTAATTGCATTACTAGGAAACTTAGGTGTAAAAATTAAAAAAAATGCACCCGGAGATTATACTTTTCAAGCTGATGAAGTAAATGTTGATTATTTAGAAACCGATGCTTTTAAAAAAGAAGGTGGGTCATTAAGAGGTTCAATAATGATTGTGGGACCGTTGTTAGCTCGTTTTGGAAAAGGATTTATTCCTAAACCAGGAGGAGATAAAATTGGTCGTCGTCGTTTAGATACTCACTTTGAAGGTTTTATAAATTTAGGAGCGAAATTTAGATATGTTAAAGAAGAACATTTTTATGGTGTTGAATCTAAAGGTAAATTAAAAGGGACTTACATGTTGTTAGACGAGGCGTCCGTAACAGGAACTGCTAATATTGTAATGGCAGCTGTTTTAGCTGAAGGTATAACAACAATTTACAATGCCGCTTGTGAACCGTATTTACAACAATTGTGTAAAATGTTGAATTCAATGGGTGCGAAAATCACAGGTATTGGATCTAACTTATTAACGATTGAAGGAGTGGATTCATTAGGTGGATGTGAGCATAGAATTTTACCAGATATGATCGAAATTGGTTCTTGGATTGGACTAGCTGCCATGACAAGAAGTGAAATTACGATTAAAGACGTGAGTTGGGAAAACTTAGGTCAGATTCCAAATGTTTTTAGAAAATTAGGTATCACATTAGAACAAAAAGGCGATGATATTTATATTCCTGCTCATAAAGATGGATATGAAGTTAAAACCGATATTGATGGATCTATTCTAACCATTGCTGATGCGCCATGGCCTGGATTTACTCCCGATTTATTAAGTATTGTATTAGTAGTTGCTACTCAAGCCAAAGGGGATGTTTTAATCCACCAAAAAATGTTTGAAAGCCGCTTATTCTTTGTAGATAAATTAATTGATATGGGGGCTAAAATTATGTTGTGCGATCCTCACAGAGCAGTGGTAATGGGACATGATTTTAAATCGCAACTAAAAGCTACTACCATGTCTTCACCCGATATTAGAGCTGGGATTTCATTATTAATAGCTGCTTTGTCGGCTAAAGGAACAAGTACCATTCAAAATATCGAACAAATTGATAGAGGTTACGAAAGAATTGACGAGCGTTTAAGAGCATTAGGTGCTAATATCGTTAGAGTGTAAATATAATAAAGCAACATTAAAAAGACCTGACAAGTTATTAAACCTGTCAGGTCTTTGTTTTTTTATCATGTTAGCATTGAGCCGCAAATACCTAAACCTACAATCAAATAGAGCGTCGCAAAAATAAAAAATGTTTTGGCAGTATTAGGTGACTCTTTCTTGATAAGAAATCCTATTAGTGTTAAAGCTAAAGGAGGACCAAACATTACTACTAATATGATAATTAATAAACCATCTAAATTTCCTACTTCTAATGCTATCATATTTAAAATTTTATATTGTTTCTTAATTCTTCTAATTTAATTTGTTTATCATCTCTATAAAACAAGTTCATCGTTTCAAATGGAATAATTTTATTGTCTTTATTAACAATATGAACACATGATTTTTTAATTGCTCTTACGTCAAAATTATAAGCATCAATAAATTGCATGATAATAATCCTAAATAAATTGTCGTAACCTAAATTAGGTGCATCTATATTAGGTAAACAACACATAATTGATTTTAAATTTTCTTCAGCAACTTCTACGGAATTTCCAGTGCTGAACAAGTTTATCATTTTTTCTTTTAAAACATTATCTTGTTCATATATAATTGTGTTTTTACTATTGTCTAACAAGTCATTCGGATTGATGTATCTTGTTAAAGGAAAAACAGAATTATCTAATTTTAAAGCGTAACCCATAACTAGAGCATCTGGATTACAAGGGACTGGTAATAAATCATCAGGATTGAAAATTGTAGTTTGTTCCAAAATTTTTCTTCTTACTTCAGTTAAAGTCATTCGATCAGTTTCTGGATTAAAATTTTCTAATCTTCCGGCAATTTGTGTGGGTTGAAATGTTACCCCTCTAACACATTTTTGTTGCAAAGCGAAATCTATTATTTTTCCAATTTCGTTGTCATTGAGTCCCTTTTGCAAGGTTACAACTAATGTGGTTGACAAATTTAATTCGTTTAAATTTTCAATGGCGTTCTTTCTAATATCCCATAAATCAGCACCTCTTAATTCTTGTAAAACTGAATTTTCAAATGAATCAAATTGTAAATAAATTTCAAAATCTGGCGAATAGCTTTTAAGTTGTTTTGCGAATTCTTTGTCTTTTGCAATTTTGATTCCATTGGTATTTAGCATTAAATGTCTAATTGGTAGCGACTTAGCATAATCTAAAATTTTAAAAAAATCAGGATGTAGGGTAGGCTCACCGCCGCTTATCTGAACTACATCAGGTTCTTTTTCATTTAATACAATTGTATCCAACATACTTTTAATTTCATCTAACGAACGATGTCTGCCATAAGTTGGAGATGAACCTGCATAGCAAGTAGGACAAGTTAAATTGCACCTATCAGTAACTTCTATTACCGTTAAACAAGAATGTTGTTCGTGATCGGGACATAAACCACAATCATAAGGACATCCATAATCTGTTTTAGTATTAAATTTATAAGGCGTTTCAGAAGGTTTGTTGTAATTTCTTATGTTTTTATAATACTGAATATCGTCTGCAATTAAAACTTTAGATTTTCCATGCTCAGGACAACGTTTCAGCATATAAACCTTATCATTTTCAAAAACAATTTTGGCATCAATTCGTTTTAAACATTCAGGACAAAGGCTTAAAGTATAGTCGTAATAGGTGTAATTTCTAACGGGCATTTTTAAATAAAATTAAAATTGTTTTATGATAATATAGTAAGCAAAGTAAGCATAAAAGTTGAATAGTGCTCAATCCGCAAATAAAAAACACATTAGGTTTTAAGAATTCTATACACAATCGAAAAGTAAAATATGCAATCATGAAATATTGGAATAATAATCCCGCTTTTAACTTTTTAGTTTTCTGCTTTTGTAAAAAAATAAATAAAAAAAAGAGAAAAATTAATTCATACAGTGCAATAGGATGTCTAGGTATTCCATCGCCAAGATTCATTCCGAGAAAAAAGGAAGTTTCTTTTCCATAAGTGAATTCATTTGTTCCGGATAAAAAACATCCAATTCTTCCAATAAAAATTCCAAGAATTATAGGAAAAACAAACAAATCGCCTGAAGATTGTTTTTCCCCAATAATTTTTTTAGCAATTTCTACACCCAAAAGTCCACCAAACAAACCACCCATAATGGTTTTTGAATTTAAAAAGCTAATAAGACTTGAAAAATTTGTTGGCATAAAAGGATTTTCAAGTATGGCAAAAATTCTTGAACCTAAAAATGCACCTATCATGGCACCAAGTATTATAGAAAGTTTATTTATTTTTGGAATAGTATCAAGATTTTGCTTCTGCAAATAAACGTAGTATCTAAATGCCAAAAAAAATGCTAAATACTCTAAAATTAAGTGAATATTAATATGAATTCCGAAAATTACTGGTTCAAATGGTAATTTCAAATTTATTAAGTTTAGGAATTGAAAAAAATAGTGTATTCTGTAAAATTAGTAGATTTATTCAATTATAATTTCTTTTAAACGATCTCTATATTTTTCTAGGATATCGGATTTATGTAAAAAACCAATAAATTGTTTATCTTGAATTACAGGTAAAATACTTTGTTGGGATGTTTCAAATTTATCCATAATAACATCAACAGTATCATTGAATTGAATAACTGTTTTTATGGGCTGAACTACTTCGTGTATTGAAGTATATTTGATTTTAAAAGCAGAAAAAATGATTGGTCGAACATCATCTAAATGAATTAATCCAATAAGATCATTTTTATCATTCAATACAGGAAATAAAACATCATCAGAATTTTTAATTTTCTCAATTAATTCGTCTAATGTTTTGGAGTCTTTTACAGGGCTGAATTTCGTATCAATCAATCGTTTAAAATCAATGGATTGTAATATGTTTTTATCTTTATCATCTGTAAAAACTTCTCCTCGATCGGCCAAATGTTTAATGTCAAACGAATAAGGCTCAAATCGTTTTGAAATTGCATACGAAATAGAAGAAACTAACATCAACGGTACCATTAATCCATAACCGCCGGTAATTTCTGCAATTAAGAATATAGCAGTTAGAGGCGCATGAAATAAACCACTTAGTACTCCTGCCATTCCAACTAAAGTAAAGTTTCCAATTGGTAATTTGGTTATTCCTATGTAATTAAAAAAATAGGCAACACTAAACCCTAAATAGGAACCAACAAATAGGGAAGGAGCAAAGTTACCACCATTGCCTCCAGAACCCAATGTAATCCCCGTAGCAAAAACTTTAATTAGTAATGTTGCACTAATAAATAATAATAAAACCCATTTTTTATCACTAAAGACTTCAAAAATTGAATTATTAACTAATTTTTCGGGTTGATTATCAGCTAATAATTTGATGCTTTCGTACCCTTCACCAAAGAGCGTTGGAAAAATGAAAATAAGTATCCCTAATACAATAGAACCAGTTAATGCTTTTCTAAAACTATTCGTTTTTCGTTTAGCAAAAAAAGCTTCAATTCGTCTAAAATTCCGAGCATAATGAATAGATACAAAACCAGACAATATTCCTAATAAAATATAATAAGGAAGGTTTCTGTTTTCAAACTCATATATTTGTTTAAAACTGAATAATATGTCTTCCTTTAAAACAATAGACGAAACGATGGCACCCGTGGCGGCACTAATAATTAAAGGCGTAAATGCAGTTATACTTATTTCTGCTAAAACAACTTCAATAGCAAATAAAACTCCAGCAATGGGAGCATTAAATGCCGCAGCAACTCCGGCAGCAACTCCACAAGCTAGTAATAAGGTTCGGTCTTTATAACTTAAGCGGTAATTTAAAGCATAATTACTTCCAAAGGCAGCTCCTGTTATAGTAATAGGCGACTCTAAACCGGCACTACCACCCATACCAACAGTTAAGGAACTAGTTATGATTTGGGCATACATTTGTTTAGACGGAATCACGCTTCTAGTTTTAGCAACTGCGTACATAATTTGTGAAGTACCTTTATCAATACTTCCTTTTAATACTTTTTTGATTACTAAAACAGTCAGCAAAATACCTATAATTGGTAAGGTACTGTTACTGTAAGGTAAATGTAAGATTCCGTCTAAATATTGAGAAAACTTATAAACAGAATGGGCAAATGTTTTTAATACAATTACAGCTAAAGCCGCTGAAAGTCCGACTAAAACACTTGATATATAAATAAATTGTCTTGGGCCAACGATGGTTTTAACTTTCATAAAAAACAATTCAAAACGTCTGAATGTTCTAAAGAATATGTCGGAAATTTTGTTGTTTTTGATCATTTTTACGGATTTATAACAAAGGTACTATTTTAGATTTTAATTATAAAAAGTATCTAATTTTAAGTTATTTTTCTAAGTGCTTCTTTGACCGTCAATGGTTTAAAGTTATTTTCATTAACAAATTGAAGGACCGCTTGAGGGTTTGTTGCACCATAATCTCTTAAAGCCCAACCCATTGCTTTTTGAATAAAAAATTCATTCGAATTACTATTTTTTAAACATTCTGCTTTTAACAATTCAAAATCGGTCTCTTTTTTAAATCCCAATTGAAAAATAATCGCCGTTCGGTTTAACCACATATTGTCAGAATTCGAAAATTTTTCGATTAAAGAAAATTTTTCATCAGGAAATACTTTTAAATAACCGCCAATTCCATATTTAGCAATTGTATCAACACTATCCCACCATGAATTTTGAATTAGTAAGGATTCTAAAAAAAATTTATCTTCTCGTTTAAAATCTTTTTTTATAAATCGTAAAACTAAATCAATAGCACATTGGTGTACTTCACGGAATTTACTTGCATATAATTCGAGGGCTAATTTTCTGTAATTCTCTTGAACTTCAGTGTAATGCTTAAGCAAGACATTTTTTAATATTGTTCGTCTTGATTCTGTTTTTATGCCTAGAAATTTGAAATTATTTTTCATGTAATTTTCCATAGGAATGGTATTTTCTATACTACTATTTTTTTCTAGTTCATGTAGTAATTCTTCTGTAAAATTCATTTATTTTGAGCTATATAGCGTTTACATTCTTGTTGTAGTTCTTCAAAAAACAAGGTGAATTCATCTTCAAATTCCTTATAGTATTGTTTTAATTCAACTACAGATTCATCCATGTTTACTCTATGGTTGGTTCTATAATCCATCTGAAATAATATCATGCTTATTCCTTCTAAACTGGCATAGGAAACAAGCCAATTTCTTCCAATCATATAAGGCATCATTTTTTGAATTTTCTCAGTTAAAATGGCATGATTATCTTGTAGTAATTGATAAAAATTTTGAGCATAAATTTCTAATTTTTCATTGGAATAGTTAGACCAATTTTTAGCTAAAAAATGATCATAAAAAATATCCATTATAACTCCAGAATAATGTCCGTATTTTTCATGCAATCGGTGTTTACTTTTTCTGTAAATAGTATGATTATCAGTATACGAATCTATAAAACGATGGAGTAAAATTCCTTTTCTAATTTCATTAGGGTAGTTTTCATAATCATGACCTTTAATACTATCTGCCATAAAATTTCCAATTTTGATAAAATCGTTAGTTCCTGATAAATAGATATGTGCTAAATAGTTCATGAAAAAAAAGAGGTTGTTTTTCGTAAATATAGAAAAAAAATAACAAATACTAGATTTCCTAAGTTCATATAAATTATATTTGTGTAGCAAAACAAACTTAATATTTATATGACATTAATAAAATCTATATCGGGTATTCGTGGGACAATAGGTGGTAAAGTAGGGGATAATCTTACTCCAGTAGATGCAGTAAAATTTGCATCGGCTTACGGAACTTTTTTGAAAACAAATATAAACGTTGATAGAAAATTAAAAGTTGTAATTGGTAGAGATGCACGAATTTCTGGACCAATGATTCATAATTTAGTGGTAAATACTTTAATTGGTTTGGGAATTGATGTTGTTGATTTAGGTTTATCAACTACACCAACCGTTGAAGTTGCTGTTCCTTTAGAACAAGCCGATGGAGGAATTATTTTAACAGCTTCTCACAATCCAAAACAATGGAACGCCTTAAAATTATTAAATGCAAAAGGTGAGTTTTTAAGTGGTGCAGAGGGTGCCAAAATTTTAGAAATTGCCGAAGCAGAAGCCTTTGATTTTGTTGATGTTGATTCTTTAGGAGAAGTTACTGAAAATAATGCTTACATGGATATCCATATTGACGAAGTTTTAGAATTGCCTTTGGTTGATGCAGAAGCTGTAAAAGCAAAGAAATTTAAAGTTGTAGTTGATGGTGTTAACTCTTCTGGTGGAATAATTATTCCTAAATTATTAGAAGAGCTTGGCGTTGAAGTGGTAAAATTATATTGTGAACCTAACGGACATTTTCCTCATAATCCAGAGCCTTTAAAAGAACATTTAGGCGATATATGTAAGTTAGTTGTGGAAGAAAAAGCCGACTTCGGAATTGTTGTAGATCCAGATGTAGATCGATTAGCTTTTATTTCAAACGATGGAGAAATGTTTGGAGAAGAATATACCTTAGTGGCTGTTGCTGATTATGTTTTAAGTAAAACTCCCGGGAATACTGTATCAAATATGTCTTCTTCAAGAGCATTACGTGATATTACAGAAAAACATAATGGATCGTATCAAGCAAGTGCGGTAGGTGAAGTAAATGTAGTGAAATTAATGAAAGCTACTCAGGCAATTATTGGAGGTGAAGGAAATGGCGGAATTATTTATCCTGAGATTCATTATGGTAGAGATGCTTTAGTTGGAGTTGCCCTATTCTTAACCTATTTAGCAGGTCAGGATAAAACTGTAGCTGAATTAAGAGCTTCTTATCCGCAATATTTTATGAGTAAGAATAAAATTGAATTAACGCCTCAAATTGATGTTGATGCGGTTTTAAAAGCGATTTTCGAAAGATACCAAAAGGAGCAAATATCAACGGTAGATGGTGTTAAAATAGATTTTGCTTCTGAATGGGTGCATTTAAGAAAATCTAATACAGAGCCAATTATTAGAATTTATACTGAAGCTCCAACCCAAATAGAGGCCGATGTTTTGGCTGAACGATTTGTAAAGGAATTAAAAAGTATTGCTGGAATATAAAAATATAAACTATAAATCCCGCTTATGCGGGATTTTTTATTCTTGTGGTTCATCAAAATTTACCATCCAATGGATACCAAATTTATCGGTGAACATTCCAAAGTATGCGCCCCAAAATGTTTTTTCCATAGGCATGATTACAGTTCCACCAGCTGATAAGCCATTGAATAAATTGTCGGCTTCTTCTTTCGAATCGGCATTAATAGAAACAGAAAAATTGTTTCCAAAAGTAACATCTCCACTAAAACTAGTACTATCACTCGCCATTAATACGGTCTCTTTACTAATGGGAAGACTCACATGCATAATTTTATTTGCTTCTTCTTCAGATGGAGGTGGACAATTTTCATCTGCAGGCATATCTTTAAATCTACCTATGTAGCTAAATTCACCTCCAAAAACTGATTTGTAAAAATTAAATGCTTCTTCTGTAGTTCCATTGAATGTTAAATACACATTTACTGTTGCCATAATTTATTTGTTTAGCTTGTTTTATGTATAATTTCTCTAATAATTTTTAAATGATGATTCGAATGAATTTCTAAAAATTTAATCATTTTAATTTTGTTTATATGTCCAAAAATTGGATGATTAAAATATTGATTTTTCTTTAAATCATTGATGATTTTTAAGTTTTCTGTAGTTTGTTTAATGTGGATTTCAAGTGAATTTTTATCAAATAATTCAGGGCGAACAATTTTAGGAGCTTTTACTTTTCCTCTTGGTATTTTTTTAGTAGTAAAAACAATTAATTTCCAAATTGAAAATTTAGGTTGGTAGTTTGAATCAATCGATTCTTCACAATTTTTTATAACCTGATTGATTGTGAGTAAAATATGTTCTATTTGCCAACCTATTGTTGAATTAGAAATGGATAAATTTCTTTTTTGATGATCAGGTAAATATGTTGTTAGTTCATTTACTATTGATTCTAATCTCATTTTTAATTAAATTTAAGTAAATATACAAAAAATCTGCTAAGTCTCCCTAGCAGATTTTCACCCAATAAATAGTATTTACCCCAAAATTACTATTTACTTTTAATGTTTTCCTTTGCCATTTCCATGACCATGACCATTTCCATGACCGTGACCATGTCCATTGTTTTTAATTTTTACTTTTTCATAATGATGATGGTCGTGATCGTTATCAATTACAATTACCCTTGGTTTTGATTTTTTAACTTTAACTACCTTATATTTTGTACAGTGCTCCGTGTTGTAGTAATAAGGGTAAGTTCCGTAATAGTCTAATTGTACTTGTGTGGCTCTTCCTAAATTAATATTAATAAAAGGTCCAGGAATTGAAACACTTATCGTCCATGATCCATTGTTTAAATAAAAATAGGATCTTCTTTGTAAGTCATAATAAAAATTATGCTCAGGAAAATAGATATACCTAGTTTTTGCTCTATATCCGTGGGCAGGTGCCCATTTTGGTGGTTGAGCAAATGTTGTTTCAGGTGTTAAAAATACACTAACAAATAATAGAACGGTGATTAATTTTATTGTTTTCATAACTTTTAAATCTTAGTTAAACTTATTTATGTAAAATTATAAAACACAATGTGCATGTCATTATATAATTTTTAGTAAAAATTACAGAATTATTATCTGGTTACTTTTTGCTTTTGTTTTTCTTGTTTTTTAAAATATCCTTTAAAGAAAAAATTATGTTTTAAAGCTTCTAAATTTTGATTCAATCTAATACTAGCTTCATTAATATTTATAATAGTTGAATCAATTTTTTGAACTAATTTGGGATTATTGGATAAATAATTAATTGCACCTTTTCCATTTTTTGCATTATCAATTGTGGTATTTAAATTATCAACAACGACATCAATTTTTTTGCTAGACTTTTCTAAATTAATCACTATACTTTTTATTTTATTTGCAACTGCTGTGTCGTTAACTACACCAATTACATTTTCTTTTTGATTGAGTGAGGTTATTAATTTATTTAAATTTTGAATTGATTCCGTAGTACCTTGACTTGTCATTTTTAAATAACGCATAGTTTCTTTTAAGTCGTTAGCAATTTGAGTATCGTTCAATAATAAGCCAACTGTTCCTTTTCCTTCAGAAATATCTCTTGTTATTTTTATTAAATTAGCGGTTAAAATAGCGGCGTTTTCATTTGTTACGCTAAGTGTTTTAAGCATATCTTCAGTTCGTACTTTATTAAACGATTGAATTACATCATTAGGTTGAATAGGAGCAGCGACTCCTTTTCCTGGAATGATATTGATTATCATATTTCCTACTAATCCATCGGAGCTAATTGCAGCAATTGCATCTTTTTTAATATGTGGTAAAATTTTTGTTTCAATCGCCATGTCAACTTTAATCATGGTATCATTTATCATTTCTATATTTTTTACAATACCGATGTTTATTCCAGCATAGCGTACATTATTTCCTAATTGTAAACCATTTACATTATTAAAAATAGCACTTATAGGTGTTGTTTTACCAAACATATTTTGTTTATTTCCAATAAAATAAATTGCAATAATAAATATTGTTATACCTGCAAGTACAAAAACTCCGAGTCTGATTTTTTCAGTATTTGTTTTTTCCATAATACATTTATTTAAAAAAGGCTTTTACTTTAGGATCTTCAGATTGTGCTATTGAATTAAAAGTTCCTTCTATATAATTTTTTCCATCGATGAGTAAAATCATTCTATCTGCAACTACACGTGCACAATCAATATCATGTGTAATAACAATTGAAGATGTTTTATACGTTTTTTGAATAGATTTCATTAATTGAATAATTTCTTTTGAAGTGATAGGGTCCAAACCAGTAGTAGGTTCATCATATAAAATTATTTTAGGTTTTAATATTAAAGTTCTGGCCAAAGCTATACGTCGTTTCATTCCACCAGATAACTCGTTAGGCATTAAATCTATTGCATTTTCTAAACCTACACTTTTTAAAGCTTCAAGCACCATAGGTGTGGCGTCCTTTATTTTTCCAAATTTTTTAGTATGTCTTCGTAAAGGGAATTCAAGATTTTCTCGAACCGACATGGAATCATATAGTGCACTTCCTTGGAATAAAAAACCAACTTCTGTTCTAATTTCATCTAATTCCTCTTGTTCAAGAGTCATCATATTTTTACCCATTATTTCAATTGTGCCAATATCAGGTTGCACTAGTCCCACTAAACATTTAATCATCACTGATTTACCAGAACCTGATTTTCCCATTACAACTAAACTTTCACCTTCATATAATTCTAAGTGAAAATCATCTAATACTTTATTTGTACCAAAACTTTTTTTAAGATGTTGTATTTGAATGATAGGTGTGCTCATAAATGGTAAAATATATCGGTTACAAAAACTGCAATAAAATCGATGACAAACAGTAACATTGATGTGTACACTACGGCTGAATTGGCTGCTAAGCCTACACCAGCTGTACCTTTATTACAATAATATCCTTTATAACATCCTACTAATCCAATTGCAAATCCAAAGAAAAAAGATTTTATAGTTGCAGGTAATAAGTCACTAAATTCTAGAGCATCAAAAACCTGATTGAAGTAAAGGGTAAAAGAAACATTTCCTTTTATATTTTCTACTAAATAAGAACCATAAATTGCAATAGAATCTCCAATTAACACTAATAATGGAAGCATTAAAATTGTAGCCGAAATTCTTGTTATAACTAAATATTTAAATGGGTTAGTTCCTGAAACTTCCATGGCATCAATTTGTTCTGTTACACGCATTGATCCTAGCTCGGCACCAATTCCAGATCCAATTCGACCAGCACAAATTAATGCGGTTATTATTGGACCAATTTCACGAATAATAGAAATACTTACCATTGAAGGCATCCAAGAAACAGCGCCAAATTCCTGTAAAGTCGGACGTGATTGTAATGTGAATACTAATCCAATGATGAATCCTGTTACACTTACTAGTAATAGGGAACGATTTCCAACTTGATAACATTGTCTTAAAAACTCTTTAAATTCGAAAGGGCTTTTAAATACTTCTTTAAAAAACCGACCTGCAAAATAGGAGAGGTCTCCAATTTCAATTAAGAATGTTTGAACCGAACGTTCTATTTTATTTAAAATTGGGATCATAATAGGAAGAATTATTACTTTCAAATGTAGTAATTCTATTTAAAAAAACAGAATTTTATTGCTGCTTAATTTTTAAATATTTTATCAATTCTAAAACAATTAACATAATGGAAGCGCTTAAAATAGATGGTCCAAAATGATTTACGCCTGGATTCTCAAAATTGAAAATAGTAACCAAGTAAGGTTGAGTAATTGTTAAAATTAAAACTAAAAAAGCAAAGAAAGAAATTAAGAAAACAGCCTTATTTTTTTCTTTGAGAATAGAAAATATCGATCTTGTTTCAGAAAGGGATGTTAATATTAAAAAAACATTACCAATGATTAATGCGCTAAAGGATATTGCTCTTACTTCACCTTCTGAATGCCCTTCCGTAATAGATAGAAAATAAACCGTAATAACTGCTCCCATCAACAACAATCCTTTAAATATACTGAAAATAATTTTTTTCCATCCAAAGAACAATTCATTAGGCTTTCTTGGGGGGCGCTTCATAATGTTTTTCTCTTCTTGTTCAGATTCAAAAGCCACCGCACAAACCGGATCTATTATTAATTCTAAAAATACAATATGTAAAGGCATTAATAATATAGGTAAAGAAGAAAAGAAAGCAGGCATTAATACTAAGGCAATAATAGGAATATGAATAGCAACAATATAAGACATTGCTTTTTGAAGGTTATCAAATATTTTTCTTCCTTGACGCATGGCTTGAACTATAGATATAAAATTATCATCTAAAAGTACAAGTGAAGAGGCCTCTCGCGCAACATCTGTTCCTCTTAAGCCCATTGCAATACCAATATCTGCGGCTTTTAGTGCAGGAGCATCATTAACTCCATCTCCAGTCATTGCAACAATTTCTCTATTGGCTTTCAATGCATTTATGAGTTGTAATTTTTGTTCAGGAATAATTCGAGCAAATACTTGTGTAGTTTTAATTTTTTCCTTCAACACGGATTCATCCATGTTTTGTAAATCGGAGCCAGTAATGATTTTGTTTTGATGTAATATCCCTATTTGATTTGCTATACTTCGTGCTGTTTCTGGATAATCTCCCGTAATCATAATTACTCTAATTCCTGCTTCATTGCACTCTTTAATTGCATTGGGTACTTCGGGTCTAATTGGATCTTCAAAAGCTACTAATCCTAACAATGAAAAATTAATATTTCTTTGATCTGCTGGTAGTTCATCTGAATGTAATGAAGAAAATGCACAAGCTAAAATTCGGTAACCCTTTGAAGCTAATTGACTTACAATTTCATTTTGTTTTGCTAGTTCAGAAGCATCAAGTTGACACAGTTCAAATACGGCTTCGGGAGCACCTTTACAAAAGGCACTATTTTGATTACTCGCTTTATCTTCATATACCCGAGTCATAGCAAAGAGTGTTTTGGATAAAGAATATTCTTTTAAAAGCACATATTCTTTTTTCGTCTGATGTAATGCATAGAACTCCTGATGTATTGCTTTTTCCATTGGATCTATGGCATGTTCAGCAGAGGCCCAAAACAAACCTTCAATTAAAGGAAAGAAGGTATTTACATGTTCTTTAAATTCCTGATTATAATATATTCTTGATTGGTAATGCAATTGTACAATTTGCATTTTATTTTGTGTAATTGTTCCTGTTTTATCACTACATAAAACCGTAGCGGCACCTAATGTTTCAATAGCTGAAGGTTTACGTGTTAATACTTTATTTTTTGATAATCTCCATGCTCCAAGAGCTAAAAAAATTGTTAATACAACAGGAAATTCTTCGGGTAATAAAGCCATAGAAGCGGCTAATCCAGTTAATAAAGCGTTTAAGATGGATCCTCTAGTGTAATAAAAAGCTACAATAACACCTATACTTATTAAGGCTCCAATAGTGAATAAATTAAAAATTAATTTTTTCATTTCAATTTGTAAACGTGTACTTTCTTTTTCGATTTTGTTTAAAGAAAGACCTATTTTTCCAAATTCGGTATTTGTTCCTGTGTTTGTTACTTTGGCATAACCACTTCCTTGAACCACCAAAGTTCCGCTATAAATTGTATCCGGTTTATTTTCATTTTTATTTACTGGAATAGCTTCTCCTGTTAACAAAGATTCATCAATAGTTAAATTGGTACTTTCTAGTAAAATGGCATCAGCAGGAACACGATCGCCTTCATTTAAAATTATGATATCATTGGGCACAATTTCTCTTCCTGTTATTCTAACTTCTTGATTATCGCGAATAACTAAGGCACGAGGAGAAGAGAGTTGTCTTAGTGCTTCTAAAGATTTTTCTGTTTTTCTATGCTGATTAAAGGTTATGAAAATAATGATGAATACTGATGAAAATAAAATGACTCCTTCCGTAGTGTCTCCTAGAATTAAGTATAAAGAGCTACATGCAATCAACAACAAAAATAAAGGCTCTTTAAAAACTTCAACCGCTATTTTAAAAATTGACTTAGGTTTTGATGTAGGTAATTCATTAAAACCAAATGTTTCAAGGTTTTGTTTTGCTTGTTCTTGGGTTAATCCGTTCCAAATAGTATTCATTTTTGTTGTGTGTTTTCTAGGATGCTACATTTACTGCCTTTGTGAAACCAACTAATAAATGGATTGATGTGTTTTATTTTTAATGCAAAAGCTTGTTAGTCAAAGATAATTAATTGTTAGGAACATTTTCTGACAAAGCTATAATATTTTGTTTAGTAATTGTAAAAAAAAAAAATCCGTTAAGTAAATTTAACGGATTTTCAATTTTAAAAATTTATTCTTATAAGTGAATCACTTCACCATAAGCATCAGCTACAGCTTCCATTACAGCTTCACTCATAGTAGGGTGTGGGTGAACCGCTTTTAATATTTCGTGACCAGTTGTTTCTAATTTACGAGCTACAACAGCCTCTGCAATCATATCTGTTACACCAGCACCAATCATGTGGCAACCTAACCACTCGCCATATTTTGCATCGAAAATAACTTTTACAAATCCATCTGGAGTTCCAGCAGCTTTTGCTTTACCAGAAGCTGAGAATGGGAATTTACCAACTTTAATTTCGTATCCTTTTTCTTTTGCAGCTTTTTCAGTTAAACCAACAGAAGCAATTTCAGGAGTTGCATAAGTACATCCTGGTATATTACCATAATCTAAAGGTTCAACATGTAATCCAGCAATTTTTTCTACACATAAAATACCTTCAGCAGAAGCAACGTGAGCTAAAGCTTGACCAGGTACTACATCTCCAATTGCATAATAACCAGGAACATTAGTTTGGTAATACGAATTTACTAAGATTTTATCTCTATCAGTAGCAATACCAACATCTTCTAAACCAATATTTTCAATATTTGATTTAATTCCAACTGCAGATAAAACAACATCAGCTTCTAAAATTTCTTCCCCTTTAGCGGTTTTAACAGTAGCTTTAACACCTGAACCAGAAGTATCTACTTTTTCAACAGATGCATTAGTCATAATTGTGATTCCTGATTTCTTCAAAGAACGCTCAAATTGTTTTGAGATGTCTTCATCTTCAACCGGAACAATGTTTGGCATAAATTCTACAATAGTTACATCTGTTCCCATTGAATTATAAAAATGAGCAAATTCAACACCAATAGCACCAGAACCTACAACAATTAATTTTTTAGGTTGTTCAGCTAAAGTCATTGCTTGGCGGTATCCAATTACTTTTTTACCGTCTTGAGGTAAATTAGGTAATTCTCTTGAACGCGCACCTGTTGCAATAATAATATGGTCAGCATCTAAAACAGTCACTTTACCATCTGCAGCTGTAACTTCCACTTTTTTACCTGGTTTTACTTTACCAAAACCATCAATTACATCGATTTTATTTTTTTTCATTAAGAACTGAACACCTTTACTCATTCCATCAGCAACACCTCTTGAACGAGCAATTACAGCTCCAAAATCTTTATCTACATTGTCAACTTTTAATCCGTAGTCAGCAGCATGTTTTAAATAATCAAATACTTGAGCAGATTTTAATAAAGCTTTAGTTGGGATACAACCCCAGTTTAAGCAAATTCCACCTAAGTTTTCTTTCTCAATAACGGCTACTTTAAAGCCTAATTGAGAAGCTCTAATTGCAGTTACATATCCACCAGGACCACTTCCTAAAACTATAATATCGTATTTCATTTTGTAAAATATTTGTCAATTTTATTTATTGCGAAAATAGTAATTTTTTTGAATTTAAATGGAATAGAATTGTTAGATTTTTATTGATTTCTCTAAAAATAAAAAATAATTCAAATTCCGATCGATTTAGCTGGTAATTTCTTTTTCAAATTGAGCATGATATAATTTCTGATAGTAACCATTTTCAATTTGAAGTAATTCTTTATGTGTACCTGATTCTACGATTTTTCCTTTATCCATCACAATAATTTTATCTGCCTTGATAATGGTTGCTAAGCGATGAGCAATGATGATAGAAGTTCGGTTTTCGGTTAATGTTTGTGTTGCTTTTTGAATTAATTCTTCAGAATGGGTATCTATAGAAGAAGTGGCCTCATCTAAAACTAAAATACTTGGTTTTGAAATATAAGCACGAAGAAATGCAATTAATTGGCGTTGTCCTGAAGACAGCATTACACCACGTTCTTTTACATCATAATCATATCCATTTGGTAAGCTCATAATAAAATCGTGAATTCCAATCTTTTTTGCCGCTTCAATTACTTCATTCTTTTCTATCGTATCATCAAAAAGTGTAATATTATTATAAATAGAATCAGAAAATAAAAATACATCTTGTAACACCACAGCAATTTCTTTACGTAAACTTTCTAAAGTGTAATCTTTAACATTTGTACCGTCAATGCGAATCTCTCCCGAATCGATTTCATAAAACCGATTAATTAAATTAATTATGGTTGATTTTCCAGCCCCAGTAGCACCAACAATAGCAATAGTTTGGCCTTGTTGTACATGTAAATTTATTCCTTTTATTATTTCTTCACCTGGCAAGTAACTAAAATGAACATCTTTTAATTCAATTTCACCTTTTAAATGATTGGCTTCAATGGTTCCGAAATCCTGAATTTGAACATTGGTTTCCATTACTTCAAAAACACGATCAGCGGCAACAATTCCCATTTGCATCACATTGAATTTATCTGCAATTTGACGTAATGGATTGTACAACATGGAGATGTACATATTGAACGAAATCAGTTGTCCAACACTGGTTGTAGTATCACCATTTAAAATGAAAAGAGCACCAAAATAAACTACTAATCCGAGTGTAATACTCGAAATGATATCGGCAATAGGGAAGAAGATGCTGTTGTATAAAATATTTTTTAACCAAGCTTTGTTATGTTTCTCATTAATTTCTTTAAATTTTTCGTACTCAATAGCTTCACGGTTAAATAGTTGTACGATTTTCATACCCGTTAATCGTTCTTGAATGAATGTATTTAAATTTGCCACTTCATTTCTAACTTCGTTAAAAGCTACTTTCATTTTACGATTGAAAATATTGGTAGCTAATAAAATAACAGGCATGATAATGAGTACTATAGCTGTAATTTTCCAATTTATAATGAACATGAAAATTAATACAATTAGCATTTTCAATACATCACTCACAATCATGAATAATCCCTGACTGAATATGCTTGCAATATTTTCCATATCAGAAACACAACGAGTAATTAATTTCCCTACAGGTTCATTATCGAAGTATTTCATTTTGAAATTTGACAAATGATGGAACAACTTTTCTCGAATATCCTTCACAATATCCTGTCCTAACCAACTGGCTAAATATACAAAGTAAAATTGTGCAATCACTTCCAGAAGTAAAACACCAAACATAATGATTACTAATAGTTGTAAATTAGTAGTTTTATCATTTCCTTCAAAAAAGTAATGCATGAAATTAGTAAAAGAATCTTGAATAACATTAGCTTCTTTTTTAGAACCAATTAAATAATTGTCAACAGTTAAATTTAACAAAAGCGGTCGTATTGCTGCGACTATTGCTAAAAACAACGCCCAAAAGCCTACAAAAAACAACTTTCCTTTGTAAGGATTTGCATAGTGCAATACTTTATTAAATGAAGACTTCTTTTTCAATTTATTAATTGCTTTGTATTTTAATTATTTACAAGATTATTTGATGTATGGATATTTTACTTCTACTAAATACAAACCATGAGCAGGAACAGAAAATCCAGCTTTACTACGGTTTTTACTTTCTATTATTTTTCTAAAATCATTTATAGACAACTTGTTTAGACCTACGTTGATTAAAGTTCCCACTATTGCTCTAACCATATTTCTAAGGAAACGATCGGCACTAATTGTAAATATAATTTGATTTTCGTTTTGTTTCCAAAAAGCCTCAGATAGTGCACAGTTAAATGTTTTTACATCGGTATGTACTTTTGAAAAGCATTCAAAATCAGTGTATTCTAATAGTATTTTAGCTGCTTCATTCATTTTGTCTACATCTAGTTTGTGATGAACATACCAACTCCCTTCATTAATAAAAACATCTTTAAAGGTATGAATGTAATATTCATATTTACGCGATATGGCATCGAAACGCGCATGAGCATCTTCATGAACAATATGAATATTGAAAACAACGATATCTATTGGTAAGAAAGAATTTAAACGTTGAATTAATTTTGGAATATCTTCAATTTCTATTGCATCAAAATGAGCAAACATTTGTTTAGCATGTACACCACTATCGGTTCTTCCTGCACCAACAATTTCAATTTTTTGTCTTAATAAAAGGGATAAGGCTTTGTCTAATGTCTCTTGTACAGAAATAACATCAGGCTGTACCTGGAATCCAAAGTAATTTTTTCCGTTATAAGCAAATTCAATGAAATACCTCAAAGTGTGTAATTTATTCAGAAAGGCAAATTTACAAAAATGAATGGCAATTTCAATTCTTAATTTATTAATAAAAACATAAATTTGAGGCATGAAAAAAATCCTTCTATTATCCGATACGCACAGTTACATTGATGCTGCCATTTTAAAATATGTAAACTTGGCAGACGAAGTCTGGCATGCTGGAGATATTGGGGACTTACGGGTTACAGATACTATCAAAAAAATAAAACCATTACGTGCGGTTTTTGGTAATATTGACAATCATGAAGCTCGTTTAGAATTTCCTTTACACAATCGTTTTATGTGTGAAGGTGTCGATGTTTGGATTACCCATATTGGGGGATACCCAGATAAATACAATATTGCAATTAGAGAAGAAATAAAAAAAAATCCACCTAAATTATTTATTTGCGGACATTCACATATATTAAAAGTACAATTTGATAAAAAACTAAATCTGTTACATATGAATCCAGGTGCTGCAGGTATTCATGGATTTCATCAGGTACGAACCATGTTGCGTTTTGAAATTGATGGTGATAAAATTCAAAATTTAGAAATTATAGAAATAGGCAAAAAAGGCTAGAAGTGTGTTAAATGACATTGGTATAAAACACAAAATCCGAACACTAGGTTCGGATTTTATAACGCACTAATAAACTAAGATGATAGGTTTATCGAATACGATCCACAGATTTTACGAGATCTTCGTCCTTTTTAATTGCTTTATTTGCTAAAACAAGAAAAACGATAGAAAAAATGGGAAGAAGCATCCCAATACCCTTCTCTGAAACTTGCGCTTCTCCGGATAAAGTTAGTGAATGATATACCAACAATCCTATTAAAATAAAGTTTAATATCATATTCAATCTGTTTATAACAAATTGGTTTTGTCGGTTTCTATAACTAAAAATACTTACTAATGTTAGTAAAGCGCTTATTCCAAATAAAGAAATATAAGCTAAATTATGCATAGCCATAACATCTACTTTAGCAGTAGTTGTCCATAAGCTAATAAATATCGGTAAGATGCCCGATACAATAAAAGCTAAAGCTAGATAAACTGTTTGTATTCTTTGTAACATTTTGGTTATTTAGTGTAGCAAAAATAAAGTTTCTTTTTTTAAAAAACTATTGTTTTCTGCTAAATTATTTGTATTATTGCAATGAAAATTCGTAAGTACTTCATTCTACGATACTTTTAAATCAAAAAATAATCACATCAATTTTTATTGAATAATTAAAGATTAACCCAATCAACGCACTAGCATGTTTGATCAATCGACGTTAAAAGAGATGAAACTCTCTGATTTGCAAGAAATAGCAAAAGTTGCAAATATTAAAAAGTTTAAAACCTTAAAAAAAGAAGAGCTTATTACACAAATTTTAGATGTACAAGAAACTTCTCAAGCAGATAAAACTACTGAAAAAAAGAAACCCGCTCTCAAATCAACTACTGATAAAAAAGCTAAATCTAATGTAAATCCTGTTGTTGCTGAAAATGTAGTAGAAGAGCCAACACCTGTTCAGGAAAAAAAGAAAGCATCAGAACCTAGAAAACGTATTAAGAAATCATCAGAAATCAGTTATCCCGATTTTCAGGAAGAAATAACATTTGATGATGAACAAATAAAATCTACGAAAGTAGAGAATAAAGCGGTTGTAAAACCAATTTCGGAAGAATTGCCAACTACTCCAAATTCTTCAGATTCAGAAAGTAAGACAGAGGATTTAGATAATGTTGAAAAACAAAATCCAAACTTTAAAAAAAATAAATTCAACAAAAATCCCCACAACAATCAGAATTCCAACAACAATCAGAAGAATTATAGAGATAATGATTTTGAATTTGATGGTATTATTGAAACAGAAGGTGTTTTAGAAATGATGCCAGATGGCTACGGTTTCCTTCGTTCTTCTGATTATAATTATTTGGCTTCACCGGATGATATTTACTTATCACAATCACAAATTAGACTTTTTGGTTTAAAAACTGGAGATACCGTAAAAGGGGTAGTTCGTCCACCAAAAGAAGGAGAAAAGTTTTTTCCCTTGGTAAAAGTGCTTAAAATCAATGGATATGATCCACAAGTTGTACGTGATAGAATCGCATTTGAACATTTAACACCTTTATTTCCTGAGCAAAAATTAAACTTAGCTGATAGAAGTAAGTCAATTTCAACTAGAATTATTGATTTATTTGCACCTATTGGTAAAGGCCAACGCGCTATGATTGTTGCGCAACCTAAAACAGGTAAAACCATGTTGTTAAAGGATATTGCCAATTCAATTGCAGCAAATCACCCTGAAGTTTATATGATTGTTTTGTTAATCGATGAGCGACCAGAGGAGGTTACAGATATGCAACGTTCGGTACGAGCTGAAGTTATTGCTTCTACCTTTGATGAACCAGCAGAACGACATGTTAAAGTAGCCAATATTGTTTTGGAAAAAGCAAAACGTTTGGTTGAATGTGGTCATGATGTAGTTATTTTATTAGATTCAATAACTCGTTTGGCGAGAGCTTACAATACGGTTCAGCCTGCGTCAGGAAAAGTTTTGAGTGGTGGAGTAGATGCCAATGCCTTACAAAAACCAAAGCGTTTCTTTGGAGCAGCTCGTAATATTGAAAATGGAGGTTCGTTAAGTATAATAGCAACTGCTTTAACTGAAACAGGATCTAAAATGGATGAAGTTATCTTTGAAGAGTTTAAAGGTACTGGTAACATGGAATTACAATTAGATAGAAAAATTGCCAATAAACGTATATTCCCAGCTATTGATTTAGTTTCTTCAAGTACAAGACGTGATGATTTATTATTAGATGAGAAAACCATTCAACGCATGTGGATTTTACGTAAATACCTAGCAGATATGAATCCCGTTGAAGCTATGGAATTTATTGAATCGAGAATAAAAGGAACAAGAAATAATGAAGAGTTTTTGATTTCAATGAATGATTAAATATTAATAAAACAAAAGCGACATTAATGTCGCTTTTATTTTACTCTTTCATCTATAAATTCATAATTTTCATTATTTTGCTCTATAGCCATATTTACGGCTTTAAACTTGACTTTATCCTTGCTAAGGATTGTATAAGTATATACATCTGTTAATCCGGAAGTATTGTGAAACTCATAAAATTTACCATCTTCTACCCACCAATTACCTTTTTCTTTTATAGTGTTTATTTTTCCGTTATCATTAACTTTAAAAACAAGTAAAAAAGTGCCATCATTTTTACGAGTCATAACCCAGCTTTTTGACAGTCCTTCAGATTGATTTTCTTTTTCTTCTCCTTTCCAAACTCCAACTAAATTTTTATCAATTGTTTTTTTGAGTTCTATATTTTGAGCTTTTAATTGAAAAGAAAATAAACAGCTAAAAATAAATAGTATACTTATTATTTTTCTCATTTGAGTTTAATTTAATTAACTAAAATTTTCTTTATAGCGATTCCATTATCGCTGTAAACTTTAAATAAATAAAAACCAGAAGTTAAATTAGAAAGTGTATAGGTGTTATTGGTAAAAACCGGATTGGAAACCGATTTAATTAATTGACCGTTAATAGTATATAATTCTAAATTATAAATTATCTCATTAGTATTTATGTTAATTTCATTGGTATTAGTTGGATTTGGAAAAATTTTAATAGCTTCATTTAGTGCAAACGATGAAGCAGCTAAAGCCGAACATTGCGTTGGATAAATTTGGCAAACATATTCAGGGTGGTCAATGTATGGATTTCTATTATTTTGTCTAGCATAAATAGCGTTATTTCTATCAATTTCTCTCTGACTTACTGGGTCTATCATATGCCATTTAAGAAGGATGTTTAAAAATGTATTATTAAAAACTTGATCTGAAGTTCCATTAAACATAGGAAAAGACCATGAAGCAACTTGAGTTTCATATCTTGTTCCAAAATAAAGTATCATTCGCGCTACATCTCCTTTAAATTCATCTATAGGCTCAAAAACGGCGCTTGAGTATCCTGCAGAATATCCTGAATTTAAATTATTTCCTTTTTTAGAACCATTTGAATAAGTATTTGTAGCGGTTGAGACCACCCCGAACGGTAAATCTCCTCTTTGTGCATTTACATATTTATCTGATGGAGTTACAAAGTGCGCATCAGAATACATTGGTGTAGCTGAACCAAATACGGATTGAGGAATAATATGTTCTCTGTTGTATTTTTGACATTCTGCTGTTCCACCTGTTCCATCATCTTGATTTGTACCATAAGTAAAAAAACATTCAGCACCAGTTGGGTTTTCAGTATACATATCTAATAAAGATCCATCGTTTTCATAATAAAAATCTTTGTCTGAAGTTAAATATGTAGTGTATAATCCGGAATAGCCTTGATCCGTTGAGATATGTTCAGATGGTATTCCATCATTTTGATTGTCAATAATTTTTCTCAAATTAGTTTTTAAGGTATAGCCTGTTCCGGTTGCTGTATTGTAGTAACCAGATGGAATTTGAGCGAAAGCTATCCCCGATAGTAAAAGTACTATCGATAAAGTAATTTTTTTCATTTTAATTTTATGAGATAATTAATTTTTACGTTCTAACAAAGCCATGTAAAATCCGTCGTAGCCAGATTCATGCGCTAATACTTTTTTGTCTTCTACAAAGGTAAAGTTTTTTCCTAATTCAGTGGCTAAAAATTTTTGTACTTGCTCCTGATTTTCAGAAGGTAAGATACTACAAGTTGCATATACCAATTTACCTCCAGGTTTTACCATTTTAGAATAATTTTCTAAAACTTCTTGCTGTGTTTTTTTAATATTTTCAACAAATTCTGGTTGTAATTTCCATTTACTATCAGGATTTCTTTTTAATACACCCAAACCACTACAAGGCGCATCAATTAATACGCGATCTGCTTTATCGTATAATTTTTTAATTGATTTAGTTCCTTCAATTACACGTGTTTCAATATTATGAACTCCGTTGCGCTTGGCTCTTAATTTTAATTGTTTTAATTTACTTTCATACAAATCCATTGCAATGATTTGACCTTTATTTTCTAACAAACTTGCAATATGTAACGATTTACCACCTGCTCCTGCACAAGCATCTACCACGCGCATTCCAGGTTTTATGTCTAATAATCGAGCAACTAATTGAGAAGAAGCATCTTGAACTTCAAACAAACCATTTTTAAATGCTTCAGTCATAAAAACATTCGCTCTTTCTTTCAATACTAAAGCGTCTGGATAATCTTTTAAAACTTCAGTTTCAATCTGATATTCTTCGTTTAATAATTTTTGAAGCTTTTCTTTTGTATTTTTTAAAGTGTTTACTCGTAAAATAACTTTGGCTTGTTCGTTTTGAGCTTTAATTTCTTTTTCCCAAACTTTTTCACCTAATTCAGCAACAACCATTTCATCCATCCAATCGGGAATAGATTCTCTAATTTTTCTGATTTTTGAAAATTCATCAAATTTTCCTTTTATTCTTCTAACAGGAGTATTTTCAAAATACTTCCAGTCGGGTAGTGTATAACCTCTCAATACAGCCCAAACTGCAAATAAGCGCCATACATTATCACGAGTATAATTTGTTTCTTTTACTTCGGCAATTTCAGAATATAATCTTTTCCAACGTACAATATCATAAATTGTTTCTGCAACAAATTTACGATCATTACTTCCCCATCTTTTATCTAACTTTAATGCTCTAGCAACCACTTTATCGGCGTATTCTCCTTCATTAAAAATGGCCATTAAACCATCAATTACTGCAAAACTTATATTTCTGTGAAATCTCATGAATTTTATTTAAAAAAATGCTTGCAAAGATAGTAATAAAAACAAAAAAGCTGTCAATTTTGACAGCTTTTATTTTATCCTCTTCTGTTATTTTCTCTTCCTCCACCTCTAGGAGCGCCTGACATTCCTTGATTGGATGATTTTGGTTGTGATTCAAATCTTGGACCTTGACTTCTAGGAGTTTCCATTCTTGGTGGAGTATTTCCTCTTGGAGCATCATATCTAGTCTGATTCATTCCTCTTGGTTCAGATTGATTTCTTGGTGTATCATATCTAGGTTGATTCGTTCCTCTAGGCTCTGATTGATTTCTAGGAGTGTCATATCTAGGTTGATTATTCACTCGAGGTTCTGAATTTCCATTTGTTGTTTCAACTCTTGGTCTTGGTGTAGTTAATGTACCTTGTTCTTTTGGATGTTCTGTTCTTGGACGTGGAATAGTATTCTCATTTCTTGGTGTTCCAATTGAATTTTCTCTTGGTGTTTCTGTTCTCGGTCTTGGTGTATTTCCATTTTGATTTCTCGGTTGTGATTCCGTTCTTGGTGTTCCAATCGAGTTTCCTCTTGGAGCATTATTTCTTGGTTCGTTAGTTGTTAATTCATTAGAACCTGGTACTCTGGTTTTAACCGTTCTGTGATTATCCATTTCATAACGATTGCTATATCCACTATTTCTATGGTTGAATGAACGATTTGGATAGGTTCTTTCACAGTAGTTTCCTCTTCTTCCATAATAAGCATAATAAGCAGTTTGACATCTTCTATGCGTTACATAATGATAGCTATGACCATAATTGATGTGCACATGTATATGATTTCTATATCTAAAAATAGGGAAAGGATTCCAATAGTAGTAATAACTTGGATAGTAACCCCAATACCATGACGAGCAATACGGTCTGTAATGGCTTACCCAAAAGGTATTATAAATTACCGGCACATGAACATAAACGGGTTCATAGATATAATTTGAACCATACATGTAAACATCACCAACCACTTGAACTTGAACACGATTATCTCTATCACGTTCTACTTCAATTGTTGCTACATCTTGGTACAAATCTTTACCTAATACTGCTTGAACTACCACAATATGTGTGTTTCCTTCGATAGATTCGATAACTCTTAAATAATCTACATAATTGTCGTTATTTAAGTCTAAATTTGAAATTTGTGTTTTAGGATCGTTTAATCGTTGCTCAAAATCTTCTAAATCTTTGGCATCTCCAAATACTGTTGCTACAGCACGAAGATCTAAATTGTCACTAATATCACTGCTATTTGCAGTAACTTTTGTTTTGTCTTGTGCAAAAACAGTCGCACTTAGTAGTAATGCTCCAATTGCCCATGTTGTAATTCTTGTTTTCATAACTTTATGTATTTCGTTAGTAATTAGTATTTTCCAATTATTATGCCACAAAAAGGGTATTAAGAGTTCATTAACAAAAAAATAGAGTTTATTAATAAAAATATTATATTCGTTTTTTATTGTGTGAATATGAAAAAATATCTAATAATTTTTAGCTATGCTTTGGTTGGATGTAGTGTAGTACCAGTTGTGCAATCCGTTGAAAACAAGAAAATTGAAAAGACAAGTATCAGAGCTATTTCTATAGAAAGAAAAGATAAAGTTTGGTTTGCAGGAAGTGGCGGAAAGGTTGGGATTATAGAATTTGAGCAAGATTCAATTTTAATAAAACAAGTAGCCGATGCAAAAGTAGAGTTTAGAAGTTCCGCTTTAGTAGGGGAAAATTTTCTTGCAATCAATGTAGATACACCAGCCAATTTAGTTGCTATTTCAAAGGATTTAAATGTTATTAAAAATGTCTATCATGAAGAAGGAGAAAAAGTATTTTATGATAGCATGTATTTTACAAATAGTTCAAATGGTGTTATTATAGGCGATCCTACAGCAGATTGTTTTTCGATACTAGTTACAAACGATGGTGGGAATTCATGGAATAAAATTCCGTGTAAGCAATTGCCAAAGTTAGTTGAAGGTGAAGCAGCTTTTGCGGCGAGTAATACCAATGTAAAAGTAATAGGTTCCACAATTTTTATAATTTCTGGTGGAAAAAAGTCACGATTATTTAAAAGTAAAGATTTTGGACAAAATTGGACTGTTTTTGAAACGCCGATTATTCAAGGTGAAGCCATGACTGGAGCTTTTACAATGGACTTTTATAATGAAAATATTGGAATTATTGCTGGGGGAAATTATGATAAGCAAGAGGATAATTCTAAAAATAAAGCAATTACTTTTGATGGCGGTAAAACATGGGAACTACTTGCATCTAATTTGTATTTCGGTTATACTTCTTGTATTCAATTTGTACCAAATAAGAATGGAAAAGAACTTGTTGCTTGTGGTGCTTCTGGAGTGTTTTATTCTAAAAATTTTGGTAAAACATGGAGCAAACTTTCAGATGATAAAGAGTTTTATACCCTACGTATTTTAGATTCAAAAACGATCTATTTAGCAGGAAGAAGTAAAATTTCAAAAATGAAACTAAAATAAAAATAGCTGCCTAAAGCAGCTATTTTGTTATCTTCTTGGCGGAGGTGGTCCTTTTCTATCTTTAAGTTTTTCTAATAGTTTTTTATGAAATTCATGCTCAATTTTTTGTAATTCCACCACTTTATCGGCTCCGATTACAGGAATTAATTCAGCACGCATTTTCTTTTTTAAAGACATAATTTCCACTTCGGCTGCTTCTGCTTCTTCAATTTGCTTTAAAGCTTCTTCATCTGTAAGTTCTTTTTTCTGAAAGCGTTGTTTTAATTGTGTCTCTTTTAACGCCACAATTTTATCCTCATATTTATTGTAAATAGGCCAAAATTTCTCCGCTTGTTCAGTTGTTAAACTTAATTTTTGAGATATAAAAGCAATCTTTAAGGCTTTAATCTTTTCTTTTTTATCTCTAAAACCTTGCGAAAAGCCAAGGGAAGTAAAAAGTAATAAAATTAATAGGGAGTAAATCTTAGTTTTCATTTGTGTGTTTATTTTAAATTATTGTATATCAGTTCGTTTTCAAGTGATTCTAAATCTTCATTATCGAGTAACACCCCAACCTCATAATCAGACAATTCATCTTTATGTACTTCTAAATAGTCTTGAGTTGCTAATTCAGTTTTTGTTATTTCTGTTGAATTATAAAATAAGGGTAGCATAATAGTAATAAGTAAAACGGCAGCCATACTTGTAACCCAATATAATTTTGGTTTTATCGAAATTACTTTGGAGTTTTTATGAGGAATTAAATCCATTAATTTTCCCTCATTTTCAGAAAAATAATTTTCTGGTATAGAGAAACCTGTTTTTGAAGGAATTATTGATGAATTATATGCTCCATTCCATTTAGAGAGAATTGTAGCTGGTAATTCTTCAAAATAGTTATTGGGTGTTGTAAAACCGCTTGTTACTTTTTTATTTTCTAAATTCGTTTTCATATTGTATTAGACTTTAATTTAAATGAAAAGTTTAATTTTCTTTTAAATAATCTTCTATTTTTTTTACGGCATGATGGTAGTTCGCTTTTAAAGCTCCAACGCTTGTATCCAGTATTTCACTTATGTTTTCATATTTCAATTCTTCAAAATATTTCATTTTAAAAACTAATTGTTGTTTTTCTGGAAGTGTTGCAATGGCTTTTTGAAGTTTTAACTGAAATTCATCACCTTCAAAATAGACATCACTTTCTAATCGGTTAATCATCTTGTTTTGAATTTCTTCAGTAGATATTCCTTGTTTTTTTGCTCTTTGCTCAATAAACGATAAGGATTCGTTCGTGGCAATTCGATACATCCACGAATATAATTTACTTTCGCCTTTAAAATTTTGAATATTTGAAAAAACTTTTATAAAAGTATTTTGTAAAACATCATCAGCATCATCATGATTTAAAACAATATTACGGATATGATAATACAAAGGTTTTTGATACTCTTGTATTAACTTTTTGAAGGCTTCATTTTGAGTCTTCGGATTGATTAAATCGGAAATGAATAATTTTTCGTCTTGCAAAATTCCTTCTTTTTCTAATAAGACTAAAAGTAAATAAAAAGGTTTAATTCAAAATTGAATTTTTGCAAAATTAACGTAGTTTTGTAAAAAATCGTAAATTATGATTCAAACTATAATATTTGATATGGACGGTGTTATTGTTGATACAGAGCCGGTTCATCATTATGCTTATTACCAGCATTTTAAACAATTAAATATTGAAGTGTCTCATGATTTATATACTTCTTTTACTGGAAATTCTACTAAAAATGTTTATCAAAAAATTAAAGATATTTTTGGAATTGAAGGTGAAATACATGATTTAGTTCAAACAAAAAGAAATTTATTCAATGATGCATTTGATACAAAAGAGGACTTGTTTTTATTAGATGGAGTAGAAGATTTGATACAACAATTGCATCTAAAGGGAAAGCAATTAATTTTGGCTTCCTCAGCTTCAAAAGTAACCATTGAACGGGTGTTTAATCGTTTTAATTTACATCCTTATTTTTCCCATATCGTATCAGGTGAAGACTTTCCTCAATCCAAACCTAATCCAGCTATTTTTATAGAGGCGGTCCGATTATCCAATTCTTCAAAAGAGCAATGTATCATTATAGAAGACAGTACAAATGGTATTCAAGCGGCAAAAGCAGCTGGTGTATATTGTGTTGGATATAAAAGCGAAAATTCTAAAAACCAAGATTATAGTTTAGCAGACCAAGTGATCCGACACTTTTCAGAACTAAAATTATGATTTGTTATTTGATGCGTCGGTGTGTATTTTTAGAATTCGTTTATTATCTTTTTTTGCTTCTTCTGATTTTTTAATGTTCCAAAAGTAGTCGCTTGCCTTTTTTCTCGCATTTTCTTGATTTACAATTGGTTTTGGGTAATCTATTCCTATTCTAAAACCATATAAAGTTTCTTCAATTGGCGTCATTTTCCAAGGTTCATGTATAAATTGAATGGGAATATTTTTCAATTCGGGTACCCATTTTTTTATAAACTCACCCGATTCATCATGTTCTTGCGAGTTTTTTACAACATTATAAATGCGAATGGTATTAATTCCTGAAACTCCCGCTTGCATTTGAATTTGAGGATAATGAATTCCGGCTTCAAAATCTAAAAATTGTTGTGCTAAATAATGAACACAATCTTGCCAAGGTTGAAACAAATCATGAGTAAAAAAAGACACTATTAAGGCACGCATTCTAAAATTTAAATACCCGGTTTCTTTTAAACAACGCATACAGGCATCAACTAGAGGGAAACCCGTAGTTCCATTTTTCCAAGCTTTTTGAAAGGCACTATTTTTCATTTGATTTAAATTTCTAAATGCCTTGTTTATGGCTTGAAATTCCATTTCTGGTTCCATTTCAAATTTTTGAATAAAATGTGCTTGCCATCGTAATCGTGAAGCAAAATTATCAATTTGTTTTTTAAATTTTCCTTCTTGTCTTTTTTGCCAAGCCAAATGATAGACTTGACGAACCGATAAATTGCCCCAAGTAATATAAGGCGAAAGTCTACTGCAACTTTTTCGGCCCAGTTCTGGTTTTGAAATATATTTTGAATAGTTTTGAACCCGTTCATTTAGAAATGTATGCAAATAACGTAAACCAGTTTTTACACCACCTTTTTGAAAAAGAGTTAAAGTATTTGTCTTTAAATTAGGAATTTGAAAGCTGTTTTCAATCTGTTCTATTTCGGAATATTTAATAAAAACCCTTGAATTCGTTGGAGCAGGGAAGAGATTACTTTCCATATATTGATACCAATCGTTTTTCCAAGATTCTCTATTTTTTCGACCTCTGAATACTCCATTCCATACGTATTCATTCCAAACTATATTTTCACTTTTGAACCAATTATGTAATTGAATATCTCTTTGGTATGTAGTATTTATACCGGTTTCTTGATGTGAAAACACATTTTTAATAGAATGAATGCTATGTAGTTTTTTAAAAATGGCTAAAGCATTGCCTTCAACAATTAATATTTGAGTATGTAATTTAGATAATTCAAGTTGTAACTCTTCAAGAGATTGTTTTATAAAATCGAAATGTCTTTTGCTATAATGTGGATCATTTTTGAGTTCGGGTTCAAATATATACAATAAAAGGGTTTTCCCACTTTGTTTTTGTGATTCAAACAAGGGTTCATGATCAATTAATCGTAAATCTTTTTTTAACCAAACTACATTCATTTATCCAACGGCTTTTTTATACGTAGTTAAACATCTTTCTCTTGCTAGTTTGTGTTCAATTATAGGTTCTGGATAGTTTGAAGTGTTCAACTCCGGAATCCATTTTTTAATATATTTTAACTCTGAATCAAATTTTTTTATTTGTTCAGTCGGATTAAAAATTCTAAAATAAGGGGCTGCATCAACACCACTACCAGCGGCCCATTGCCAGTTCCCGACATTACTTGCTTGTTCGTAATCTAAAAGTTTAGTAGCAAAATAAGCTTCACCCCAACGCCAATCAATTAATAAATGTTTACATAAAAAACTGGCTACAATCATACGAACACGATTGTGCATGTGTCCGGTTGCATTGAGTTCGCGCATCCCTGCATCTACAAATGGATATCCTGTTTTTCCTTCACACCATTTATTAAAGTCTAATTCATTATTTAGCCACTCAATGGCATCGTATTTTTCTTTAAAACTTTTAGCTGTTGTGTGAGGAAAATGCCAAAGGATTTGCATAAAAAATTCACGCCAAATTAATTCTTTTAAATATGTAACGTTTGAAAAATTTTGAACATAATTAACTAATTTTCGAATACTGATGGTGCCAAATCTTAAATGAATTCCAATTAAAGAAGTACCTTCAATAGCAGGAAAATTTCGTGTACCTTCATAATTACTAATACGTTTTTCATCAATTGTAAAGTGTGGCAATCGAATAGAAGTGGGGACAAAACCAATATTTTCTAAAGTTAAAAAAGGATAATTATGGTTTGTAAATTTATGAGTTAAGGTTTCAGAAGGATAATTATTCAGTTGAATTGATTTGAATTTTTCTAACCATTTTTTTGAATAGGGGGTATAGACCACATAAGGAGAGCCATCCTCTTTAACTACTTCAGATTTCTCAAATATGACTTGATCTTTACAAGTTTTAAACGAAATACCGTTTGATTTCAATAGTTCATTTACGCTTTTATCTCTTTTTCGTGCAGCGGGTTCATAATCATGATTGGCATAAACAGCTTCAATTGAATTTTCAGCAATTAATTGATTAAATATTTCTTCTGGTGTACCATAGAACAAGGCTAAACTTTTACCTATAGATTTTAGTTTTAGATTAATTTTATTAAGTTCTTGATGAATGAATGAAACACGGGCATCTTGCTTGTCTAGGTGTTTTAAAATAGTGGTATCGAATATAAAAATCGGCAATACTTCCTCATTTTCATTTAAGGCATGAAATAAAGCGGTATTGTCTTCTAAACGTAAATCGCGTCTAAACCAGAAAATTGTCATTTTATATTATTTAAATTCACCAAAAAGTTCAATTAATTTCTTTCTTCTGTAGGCAAAAATTTCATCTAATTTTGGCTTTACTAGAATAGGATGCATTAATTGTCCTATCCATCCAAATGGAATTTTATAATCAATTATATCTTCCATTTCAACTCCTCCTTCAATTTCTTTTATAAAATGTTTATGATGCCAGAGAGAATAAGGCCCAAATCGTTGCTCATCAACAAAATATTCATCTTCTACAACATGAGTAATTTCAGTTACCCATTTTGTTTTTATACCTAATATAGGAGTAACTATGTATTGAATAATTTGTCCCGGAAACATTTTTCTATCAGCTCCACTTAAAATATCAAAACTCATATAATCCGGAGTAATGGTTTTTAAGTTTTTTGGATCAGACAAAAATGACCATGCGGTTTCTTTAGAAATAGGTAAATTTTGTTTCGTATGTAAGCGGTATATTTTCATGTACAATTTTTTTATAACGAAACAAAGTTACAATTTTGTTTAACAAAAAAGAAATAATGTTAAACAAATAAAATAAATAATTTTATATTTATAATTTTATTAACAATATTAAAAAGTAAATTAATAGTAAATTAGCAAAAAAATAGAGTTATGAAGAACAAGTTATTATTAGGGATATTATTTGTAGCTACAATAGTTCAGGCACAAATTAAAATTCCTCAAGCAAGTCCATTATCAAAAGTACAGCAAGTTGTAGGTTTAACAACAATTGATATTAATTATTCTAGACCTAGTGCTAAAGGAAGACCTGTTTATGGTGAATTAGTACCCTATGGAAAAAATTGGCGAACGGGAGCAAATGAAAATACAACAATTTCTTTTAGTGAAGACGTTACAATTTCTGGAAAGTTATTACCAAAAGGGAAATATGCTTTATATACTACACCAAAGGCAGATGCTTGGGACATTATTTTTTATAAAGATGTATCTAATTGGGGGTTACCAGAAGTTTGGGATGAAGCTGAAGTAGCCTTACGAGTTTCTGTTTCGCCACAAGTTTTACCTACACATATTGAAACATTTACTATTTCGATTGATAATGTAACTACTGATTCTGCAACATTAGATTTGTCTTGGGAGAAGACATTTGTATCATTGAAATTTGAAGTTCCAACGCAAAAAGTGGTAATTAAAAATATAAATCAAACTTTAGAAGGTCCAACGGCAAATGATTATTTTACTTCTGCACAATATTTCTATCAATCCAATTCTGATTTTAACAAAGCATTAGAGTGGATTAATAAAGCCATTGCATTGAGTAAAGAGCCTGAAGTTCCGTTTTGGTATTACAGATTAAAGTCATTAATTCAATATAAGTTAGGAGATATAAAAGCGGCTATTGAATCGGCTAAAATTTCTCTAGCTGGGGCGACTAAAGCAAATAATCAAGATTACATTAAACAGAATACAGACAGTATAAATGTTTGGTCTAAAAAATAAAAAAAATCCCGAGTAAATGACTCGGGATTTTTTTATGATTTTTTAAGAAGTATTTTTTCTTGAGTAAATTGATAAGCTAAATTAAATCCAAGAACGGAATCATTTTATTCCTATTTGAATTGTCCAATTTAAATTTTTGTAATTTCACTTACAAATAAATCAATTTCTTCTTTAGTGTTGTAATGACTAAATGAAATTCGTAACGAAGGTTTTTTTAAATCTTCTTCTGGTAAAAAAGCCGCTAAAACATGAGAAGGTTTAATGCTCCCGCTTTGGCAAGCACTTCCTCTAGAAACAGCAATTCCTTTCATATCTAAATTAAATAAAATCATGGCGGTTTTTTCTTCAGAAATTGGCAGGGTTATATTTAAAATATTATAAAAAGTATTTTCCCCATTAACAGTAGTCGCCGGTAAGGATTCTTGTAATTTTGATAGACAATATTGTTTTAAATTTGAAATATATTCTCGTTCTTCATTTAATTTTAAATAGCTTAATTCTAATGCTTTTGCTAAACCCGCGATTTGATGAGTGGCTTCAGTACCAGCACGCATTCCTTTTTCTTGTTCGCCTCCATATAACATGGGATTAATTAGAATATTCTTTTTGATATACACAAAACCAACTCCTTTGGGGCCATGAAATTTATGTGCACTTGCAATAATAAAGTCGACTGGAATTTCTTTTAAGTCAATTTCTGTTTTCCCTATTGATTGTACTGTATCACAAAAAAAATAGGCATTATTTTTTTGACATAAGTCGGATACCTTTTTTAAATCTAAAACAGTTCCTATTTCATTGTTTACATGCATTAAACATACGGCAGTTTTAACGGAATCTTCAAGTAAATTTTCTAAATGGTTAAGATTAATTGCCCCATTTTTTTCAATTGTAACATATTCAACTTGAATACCAAATTCTTTTGCTAAATGTTCCAGCGTATGCAATGTTGCGTGGTGTTCAATTTTGCTGGATAGGATTCTTTTTACCCCCAAATTAGAAACAAATTGATGTAAAATCCAATTCGTAGATTCAGTAGCACTACTCGTAAAAATAATTTCTTGTGCAGAACAATTTAACTGTTTCGCTATGGTTTTTCGAGAAGTTTCTATTATTGTTTTAGCACTTCTTCCGAAGGAATGTGTAGATGATGGATTTCCAAAATCATGTGTTAGAACATGTACCATTTCTTCAATAACTTCTTTGCGAAGTGGAGTAGTAGCGGCATTATCTAAATATATTTTTTGCATAGCTTTAATTTTGTTTAATATAAATTTCCATTGCCCCTAATCCGTATCGACTGTAATTGGCCTCTTGTACGACTAAATTATCGTATCTTTTTAATAAATATTCTAATTCAGATTTTAATACCCCTTCACCTACACCGTGAATTAATACCACTCTTTGATAGCGTTTGTTTATTGCAAAATCAATCGCTCTTTTTGCTTCGTCCAATTGAATGGTTAATTTGTCAAAATTAGTCAGGTTATGGTTTTTGCCTGAAATGATTTTTTCTAAATGCAAATCGACTTCAAAAACCATTTGATCTTTTTTGGATGGTTTAATTAGAGGCGATTTTTTCTTTTTTGTAGGTTCTTTTTCTGCCAAAACTTGAGATACACTTTGGTTAAATTGTATCTGTGTTTCTTCATTTGAAATTTTTATGATTTCATTGGGTTTGTATTCTAAAATAAAACCTTCAGTTGTTTCAATTTTTATGTAATGATCTTTATTAAAGCCAACAACTTTTCCTTCTAAAGAATCATCCAATACCATTACAGTATCGCCAATAGTAAATGTAGTATTCATTCTTATTCCTAGCATTTGAGAATTTCCAAAATTATAAAAAAATGAGCAAAAATTTTGTATAATAAATTTTAGTTTATAGATTTGCATCAATCAAATTCAGAAAAATGATTTCAATTTTAAATAATACATGGTGGTGGTCTAACTTACGTCGATGGTCGTGAGAAGGTCGCTTATTGTATAATTGAAACTAAAATATACTAAAAAGGCTTGTCAATCACGACAAGCCTTTTTTTTTACCCTAAATTGATAAAAATGAAAAATTATAAATTACATAGTACAACAAAAAAAATAGTAGCTGATACCTTAACTCCGGTTAGCATTTACTTAAAAATTAGAGATAAATTCCCAAACAGTATTTTATTAGAAAGTAGTGATTATCATGCTAAAGACAATAGTTTTTCTTTTATTTGTTGTCAGCCAATGGCTTTTTTCAAACTAGAAAATTCTAAAATAACAATTGAGTTTTTAGGTGAAATTGTTGAAGAAAAAATGATTAATCCTAACCAGGCCATGGCAGAATTAGACCGTTTTAAAAACCAATTTACGGTGCAATCAAATGCCGATTTTCAGATCAATGGGTTGTTCGGATATATGAGTTATGATGCGGTACAATATTTTGAAAAAATTGCAATTCATTCAAAATCGGATGAAAATTCAATTCCAGAAATGTATTATGCACTTTATCAGACGTGCATTGCAATCAATCATTTCAAAAATGAAGCTTATATTGTAACTATATCTGAAAATGAAAACGTTTATAATTCAGAAATTGAACAACTTTTACAGACTAAAAATTTTGCCACATTTTCATTTGCAAGAAATGGAGATTTGCATTCAAATTTAGAAGATAACGATTTTAAAGAGCGGGTTAACTTAGCTAAAAGACATTGTAAAAGAGGCGATGTTTTTCAATTGGTTTTGTCAAGACGGTTTGAACAAGAATTTAAAGGTGACGAATTCAATGTTTACAGGGCTTTAAGAAGTATAAATCCGTCACCCTACTTGTTTTATTTTGATTATGGTAATTTTAAATTATTTGGGTCTTCTCCTGAAGCTCAAATCAAAATTACAGATTCAATTGCTGAAATTCATCCGATTGCGGGTACATTTAAGAGAACTGGGAATGATGAACAAGACGCTTTATTGGCAAAAAAATTAGCAGAAGATGAAAAAGAAAATAGCGAACATGTTATGTTGGTGGATTTAGCCCGAAATGATTTAAGTAGAAATTGTTCTGATGTGACGATAGAAAAGTATAAAGAGGTGCAGTTTTTTTCTCATGTAATTCATTTAGTTTCAAAAGTTACAGGTAAATTGAAACATAAAAATGCACTGCAAGTTGTAGCCGAAACATTTCCTGCCGGTACATTATCTGGAGCCCCTAAAGTTAAAGCGATGCAATTAATCGAAGAAATAGAAACCACCAATAGAAGTTTTTATGGAGGAGCAGTTGGATTTTTAGATTTTAACGGTAATTTTAATCACGCTATTATGATTCGAACCTTTTTAAGTAAAAACCATACGCTTTATTTTCAAGCTGGAGCTGGTATCGTGGAGCGTTCATCTGAAGAAAATGAATTACAAGAAGTATATAATAAATTGAATGCCTTAAATAAGGCTTTGGAAGTAGCAGAAACCATTTAAATCTTAAGTTTATGAAAGTAGTAGTAATTGATAATTATGATAGTTTTACCTATAATTTAGTTCATTATCTGGAAGATTTAGGTGCCGAAGTTACGGTTTATAGAAACGACGAATTTGAATTAGAGGAATTACAAAGATTCGAAAAAATACTTTTATCGCCTGGACCCGGTGTTCCAGATGAAGCGGGTTTATTAATAGAGGTGATAAAAAAATATGCTCCAACGAAAGATATTTTTGGTGTATGTTTAGGATTGCAAGCCATTGGAGAGGTTTTTGGCGGGACATTAGTTAATTTAAGTGAAGTTTTTCATGGAGTTGCTTCCATTGTAACTACAATTGAAGAGGATATTTTATTTAATGATTTACCCAATCAAATTGAAGTAGGCAGGTACCATTCTTGGGTGGTTTCTAACGAAAATTTACCTTCTGATTTAATTATTACTTCTGTAGATTCAAATAATCAAATCATGTCTTTAAAGCATAAAACATTGAATGTTCGAGGGGTTCAATACCATCCAGAAAGTGTATTAACACCGCTCGGAAAGAAAATTCTAGAAAATTGGCTTAACAATTAAGTAATCAAGTATTTAACATAACTATTTTATTGCTTTTTCAGTGCTTTTCTGAAGAAGTACAGCCCAACTCATATCAAATTTTAACAAAATGAAAACAATTTTAAATAAATTAATTAATCATGAGATTCTTTCAAAAGAAGAAGCTAAAGCAACGTTGATTGGAATTTCAGAAGGAAAATATAACGTGAGTCAAGTTACGGCTTTTTTGACCGTTTATTTGATGCGAAGTATAACTATTGATGAATTAATAGGATTTAGAGAAGCGTTATTGCAGCTCTGTATTCCTGTCGATTTTTCTGAATACGAAACCATAGATTTATGTGGAACAGGAGGCGATAATAAAGATACATTTAATATTTCAACATTGGCATCATTTATTGTGGCTGGAGCCGGAATTAAAGTAGCCAAACATGGCAATTATGGTGTTTCTTCTATTTCTGGTTCCAGTAATGTGATGGAAAAAATGGGGGTGAAATTCACAACCAATCTAGAATTCTTAAAACGTTCTATTGAAAAGACAAATGTTGCCATATTGCATGCTCCGTTATTTCATCCTGCTATGAAATTTGTTGCTCCAATACGAAAAGAATTAGGGGTTAAAACCTTTTTTAACATGTTGGGTCCTATGGTAAATCCATCATTTCCTAAACATCAAATGGTTGGCGTATTTAGTTTGGAATTAGCTCGTATGTATGCGTATTTGTATCAAAACACCTCAACGAATTATGCCATTTTACATGGATTGACTGGTTTTGATGAAATATCATTAACAGATGACGTTAAAATAATTACTCCAGAAATTGAAGCTACTGTAAATGCGACCAACTTTGGATTAAAGAAAATTGATTTAGAATCTATTAAAGGCGGGGTCACAATTGATGATTCGGCAGCATTATTTTACAAAATAATTAATGGAGAAGGAACCGTTCAACAAAATCAAGTAGTTTGTGCAAATGCCGCACAAGCCATTGCTTTAGTGGAAAATTGTACATTATTAGAAGGATATGAAAGAGCTAAAGAAAGTTTAGAAAGTAAAAAAGCACTAAAAAGTTTAACCCAATTAATACAGTTAAGTCATGAATATATTGGATAAAATTGTGATAGATAAAATAAGAGAAGTAGAATTAAAAAAGCAACTTTTCTCCATTAAACAACTAGAACAAACTTCATTGTTTAATGTAAGAACCCTTTCATTAAGTAAAATTATAAAAGGAATGGGATTAGGAATTATAGCCGAACATAAAAGGAAGTCACCTTCAAAATCAATCATAAATCAATCATTAAGCGTTGATTTTATAACGCAAGGCTATCAAAATGCAGGTGCAGCTGGATTGTCGGTTTTAACAGATATGAAGTACTTTGGTGGTTCATTAGAGGATTTGCATCTTGCTAAAAGTGCTACAACAATCCCATTATTAAGAAAAGAATTTATTATAAGTGAATATCAAATTATTGAAGCTAAAGCACATGGAGCTGATGCGGTTTTGCTTATTGCGGCAATTCTAACACGAGAAGAAATTAAACAATTTTCAGAATTGGCACATTCTTTAGGTTTAGAAGTTTTGTTGGAAGTTCACAGTAGAGAAGAATTGGAAAAATCAATAATGCCTTCACTCGACTTAATTGGTGTTAATAATAGAAACTTAAAAACATTTGAAGTAAGTTTAGATACAAGTCGATCGTTAAGTAGTTTAATTCCAGATGATTTTGTTAAAGTTTCAGAAAGTGGTATTAATGAAGCGGAAGCTGTAGTTCAATTAATGCAATATGGTTTTGAAGGTTTTTTAATTGGAGAAAATTTTATGAAAACCGATGATCCTGGAGCATCCTTATATGAGTTTATGAAAGAAATAAAAACAATGGTTTCAAATGAAGACTAAAGTAAAAATAAAAGTTTGTGGAATGAATGAAGAAGCAAATATCAAAGAAATTGCTTCTTTAGAACCTGATTTTTTAGGTTTTATTTTTTATGAAAATTCAAAAAGAAATTTCACGTTGGATGAGTTACCGTCGTTAAATAGGGCAATAAAAAAAGTAGGTGTTTTTGTAAATGAATCCATAAATATAATCCTTAAAAAAGTTAAAAATTACCATTTAGATTATATTCAATTACATGGAAATGAAGATGAAAGTTATTGTTTAGATTTAATTAATCAACTAAATCATAATCAGTTAAATACTAAAATAGTTAAATCTTTTTTAATTGATGATGATTTTACTTTTGGACAGGTAAATAAATTCCAATTTTTGGATGGTTTTTTATTTGATACCAAAGGCAAATTTCCTGGTGGGAATGGGACACAATTCGATTGGAAAATTTTAAAAAAATATGAAGCAAGCGTGCCTTACTTTTTAAGTGGAGGTATTGGTTTAGATCAACTTGATGCAGTAAAACATTTTTTAAAACAACCAGAGGCTAAATACTGTTTTGCTATTGATGTCAATAGTAAATTTGAATTATACTATGGGATAAAAGATAAATCAAAATTAGAACAATTTAAACAAAAGTTATATGAAATATAAAGTTAATGAAAATGGATTTTACGGCAATTTTGGAGGTGCTTTTATTCCAGAAATGCTTTATCCTAATGTGGAAGAACTGAGAGTTAAATATTTGGATTACATTACAACTAATGAATTTCAAGAGGAGTTTTATTCCTTGTTGCGAGATTATGTGGGTAGACCAACGCCTTTATATTTTGCCCAACGTTTATCTGAAAAATATGGAGCCAAAATATATTTGAAAAGAGAAGATTTATGTCATACTGGCGCACATAAAATTAACAATACAATTGGGCAAATTTTACTGGCAAAGAAATTAGGTAAAAAACGAATTATTGCCGAAACCGGAGCGGGCCAACATGGTGTTGCAACCGCTACTGTTTGTGCTTTAATGGGATTGAAATGTATTGTTTATATGGGAGAAGTTGACATAAACAGACAAGCTCCAAATGTTGCAAGAATGAAAATGTTAGGAGCAGAGGTTCGTCCGGCTACATCGGGTTCAAAAACTTTAAAAGATGCCACTAATGAAGCCATTCGTGATTGGATTGCTAATCCTGAAGATACTTTTTATATCATTGGATCTGTTGTTGGGCCGCATCCTTATCCGGATATGGTAGCTCAGTTTCAATCGGTAATATCAAAAGAAATTCGAAAGCAACTCTTAGCAAAAGAAAATACAATGTTACCCAATTATGTGGTGGCATGTGTTGGAGGAGGAAGTAACGCAGCGGGTGCTTTTTATGAGTTTTTAGAGGATGAACAGGTACAATTAATTGCAGTTGAAGCGGCTGGACATGGCGTTGATTCTGGTGAAAGTGCTGCGACGTCTGTGTTAGGGAAACCTGGAATTATTCATGGAAGTAAAACTTTATTAATGCAAACGGAAGACGGTCAAATTACGGAACCCTATTCAATATCTGCTGGTTTAGATTATCCTGGAGTTGGTCCGTTACACGCCCATTTAAAAGAAACTGGAAGAGCTACTTTTATTGCAATTACCGACAGTGAAGCGATGAAGGCAGGATTAGCAATTAGTAAACTTGAAGGTATTATACCAGCTATAGAAACCGCGCATGCGTTTGCAGCATTAGATCAGATGCAATTTAATTCTAATGACGTTGTGGTGGTAAATCTTTCGGGAAGAGGAGATAAAGATTTGAATACCTATATCAATTACTTTGATTTTTAAAATAGCATTTATGAATAGAATAAATTTGAAATTAGAAGAAGATAAAAAAATACGATCGATTTATTTTACAGCAGGTTACCCTAGTTTAAATGATACAGTGTCAATTATTAAAGAATTAGAGCAATCTGGAGTAGATATGATTGAAATTGGACTTCCGTTTTCCGATCCTTTAGCGGATGGACCCGTTATTCAAGAGAGTTCTTCCAAGGCAATTGAAAATGGAATGACCACAAAGTTATTATTTGAACAATTAAAAAACATTCGTGATGAAGTTCAAATTCCGCTATTAATAATGGGGTATTTTAATCCGATTATGCAATTTGGTGTAGAGCAATTTTGTAAAAAATGCCATGAAATTGGAATTGACGGTTTAATTATCCCCGATTTACCTGTGGAAATCTTTGAAGAACATTATAAGTTACTCTTTGAAAAATACGGATTAAAAAACATATTTTTAATTACACCTCAAACAACAGACAAAAGGATTCTTCAAATAGATCAATTATCGGATAGTTTTATTTATATGGTAAGTACAGCAGCTATTACTGGTGGTTCTTCAGAATTTGGAAAACAACAAACGGAGTATTTTAAACGTATTCATTCCATGCAACTTAAAAACCCTCAAATAATTGGGTTTGGAATTAAAGATAAACAAACCTTCAACCAAGCCCTTCAATTTCAAAAAGGCGCCATTATAGGCAGTGAATTTATAAAATTTCTAAAAGAAAATTCAATCGTCCGAATTCATACGTTCGTCAATTGTTTTTGTTAAGTAGTATTTAGTATGAGAAGAAGCCTGATAATATCAGGCTTCTTGTATTTTAACAAGATCTTTAATTGTTAAAAATATGTTAAAACAAAATTAAACAATTGTTTAAATTAAACGTTTGTTTAATTTTGTGTTGTTTTTAAAACAATTAATATGAACTATAATTCAAAGCAAATTGATATTTTAAATGTTTCCTTGAAACTTTTTGCTGAAAAAGGTTTTGATGGAACGTCAATTAGAGATATCGCAAAAGCAGCTGATATAAATGTTGCCATGGTGTCTTATTATTTTGGTTCAAAAGAAAAGTTACTTGAAGCTATTATCATTTACCGAGTTTCTGATTTTAGGATGATTTTAGAAAATCTGCAAACAGAACTAATTTCACCTATTGAGAAAATTAAAAAATTTGTTTCGTTCTATGTAAATATGTTGTTTCAAAATAAAGATTTTTATCAGCTTGTACATTTTGAAATGGTGAATCAAAAAAGAGCTTGTGATTTTTCAGCTTTTTCGGAAATTAAAAAGAAAAACTTAAAACTGCTTCAAAATATTATTGAAGAAGGACAAAAAGACGGTGAATTTAAATCCAATTGTAACTCGTTGTTAATTCCAGCATTGGTTATTGGCACATTTTCTCAAATTTATAATAACAAAAAATTTTATATAGAAATGTTGAATTTGAAAGATGATAAAGCTTTTGAAAATTATATGCTAAATACGTTCAAAGAAGATATTACAAATGTTGTGTTAGGAATGTTAATTAAATAAAATGAAAAAATACAAATATATTGCGATTGCTCTGTTTTCCATTGGGGCAGTAGTGGCACAAGATAAAAAAGTAGTAACAATAAATGAAGTAATTTCGATTGCTTCTACGCAAACTACTGCGGCTCAATTGGCTGATATTAAGGTGAAAACAAAAGAATTTGAATGGCAAGTTGCTAAAAACAAGCAATTGCCTGATTTTAAAATTTCAGGGCAATATCAAAGACTTTCAACGGCAAATGTTGAATTAAAATTACCTGTTCAAGGTGGAGGTGGAGATTTGAAAGTGAATCAATTACTTTTAGGGAATGCCACACTTTCTTACCCATTATTTGCTGGTTTTAAAGTAAGAAATAATATAGAACTTTCAAAAAATTTGGTCGAAGCTGAAAAAAATACTGCTGAATTTACCAAAGAAGAAGTCACTCATCAAGCCATTCAACTGTATGTGAATTTATACAAAGCACAACAAAGTCAAAAATTAATTCAAGAAAATCAAAAAAGAGCCTTACAACGAGTAAAAGATTTTAAAGCAATGATGGATAACGGAATTATTGCAAAAAATGATTACTTAAAAGCAGAATTACAAGTCTCTAATTACCAAATTGCCTATGAAGAAGCAGTTGCAAATGAAGAAATTTTAAGTTATCAATTGGCGTTATTGTTAAAGATGGATGAAAATTCAAAATTTCAAATTAATGATAGCGAAATGAATCTTCTTGAAAACCTATCTAATTCTAATGAAAGAAAAGATGTTAGAGCATTAACCTCTCAAATTGAAGCAGCAAAAAATAACGTAAAAATTGTTAAAGGGAATTATTTTCCAGCAATTTCATTGATGACGGGTTACATTGCGTTTGATCTGCAAAATGTGGTAACTGTTTCAAATGCAATGAATTTTGGTGTTGGTGTATCCTATGATGTTTCTTCTTTATTCAAAAATAATAAAGAAGTTAAAGTAGCTAAAAGCAAGGTTAAAGAGTTAGAATACCATTTAGCTAGTTTAAACGATAAAGTAAAAATCGAAATTAAGTCTGCCGAAACAAATTTTACATTAGCAAAAAATCAATATAAAGTTTATCAAGAAGCGGTAAATCAAGCAATTGAAAATTTCAGAATTATAAAAGATAAATACGATAATGGTTTGGCAGACACCAATGATTTATTAGATGCCGAAATACAACAATTGCAAGCGCAAATTTCTGAAGCGTATGGTAAAGCTAATATTCTTTTAAAATATATGGATTTACAAGCAGCACAAGGAACACTATTACCTTCTAACAAAAATTAATCGAAATATATGGAAACTAAAAAAACCAATAAAAAATTCACACTAGTATTAGGTTCATTCGTAGTATTAGGTTTGCTATATGGAATTTATAAATACAATCATGCCCAAAGCCATGAAGAAACTGACGATGCACAAATAGAACAAAACATGACACCTATAATTCCAAGAGTTGGTGGGTATATTAGTAAAGTGTATGTTAAAGATAATCAATTGGTTAAAAAAGGCGATACCCTTTTTACCATTGAGAGTCAAGATTATTTAGTAAAAGTCAATGAAGCAGAAGCAGCTTTGATTGCTGCTAAAAGTACATTTGAAGTTTCAAAAGCTGATGTAGATGCCACAGCTGCTACTATTTCAATTTCAAATGCAACCATTCAATCAAATACTGAAAGTATTGAAATGGCAAAAGTTCGTTTAGAAAGAGCTTCTAATGATTTTGAACGTTATTCAAATCTTTATAAAAATCAGTCTATAACAAAGCAACAATACGAACAAGCATGGGCAGCAAAACAAGAAGCTTTAAAACAAGTTGAAATTTTAAAGCAACAAAAAATTGCCAGTACTAATCAAAAGAATGCAGTGGTTTCTAAAACAAATGTAGCCTCAAAACAAACAGATGTAGCTAATGCAAATATTAAACGTGCGCAAGCTGCTTTTGAAGCTGCAAAATTAAACTTAGGATATACAGTAGTTTTGGCATCGATAGATGGTCAAGTTTCTAATATCGAAATACAAGCAGGGCAATTAGTACAACCAGGACAATCACTATTTTACTTGGTTAATAATCAAGATACTTGGGTAGTAGCTAATTTTAAAGAAACGCAATTAAATAAAATGCGTGTAGGTCAAAAAGTTACTTTAGAAGTAGATGCTTACCCAGACGATACATTTGAAGGAGAAATTAGTTCTTTCTCACCAGCAACAGGTTCTAAATTTTCGATTTTACCTCCAGATAATGCCACAGGAAATTTCGTTAAAACCATACAACGTTTACCTGTTAAAATTAAATTATCTGGTAATAACGATAAAGAAAAAGTGAAATTATTGCGTCCAGGAATGAATGTTTTTGTTGATGTTCACGTTAAATAATTAAATTGTGGAAACAGAAAATTTAGTTGAATATGGTTATAGAAGGGTAATTATCACCATTACAGCCATTTTATGTGCTTTATTAGAAATAGTGGATACAACTATTGTGAATGTGGCACTTAACGATATGCGAGGGAGTTTAGGCGCTACTTTAACAGATGTGGCTTGGGTTATTACAGCCTATGCCATTGCAAACGTTATTATTATCCCTATGACCAGTTGGTTGTCTCAACAATTTGGAAGAAGAAATTATTTTGCTGTATCAATTGTTATTTTTACCGTTGCTTCTTTTTTATGTGGAAACGCAAGTAATATTTGGGAATTAGTGATTTTCCGATTCATTCAAGGAATGGGAGGAGGAGCTCTTTTGGTAACTGCACAAACCATTATCACAGAATCGTATCCGGCAGAAAAAAGAGGAATGGCGCAGGCTATTTATGGAATGGGCGTGATTGTTGGGCCTACATTAGGTCCGCCATTAGGGGGGTATTTAGTAGATAATTTTTCTTGGCCGTATATTTTTTACATTAATATCCCAATTGGAATTATTGCAACATTATTAACATTGACTTATGTTAGAAGTCCAAAATACGGTGAAAAATTAAAAGCAAATCAAGTGGATTGGTGGGGAATCCTATTTTTAACCGCTTTTATTGGTTCGTTACAATTTGTGTTAGAACACGGTCAACAAGATGATTGGTTTGAAAATAGTACTATTGTAGTTCTTTCAATTGTTTCTTTTTTAGGTTTAATCCTTTTTATTTGGCGTGAATTGGTGTATAAATTTCCCATAGTAAATTTACGTGTATTGAACGATAGTAATTTAAAAATTGGTGTTATTTTGTGTTTTATTTTGGGGTTCGGATTGTATGGTTCTACCTTCGTAATTCCTATTTACACACAAGCAATATTAGGTTGGACAGCTACTGATGCGGGCTTATTATTGATTCCGAGTTCGATTATGACAGGAATAATGATGCCAATTATTGGAAAATTAATACAAAAAGGAATTCCACAAACGTATATGGTAGCCATAGGGTTTGCTATTTTCTTTGGATTTACTTTTTGGATGTATTCCATAATGACGCCAGATACTGGTAGTGAACATATGTTTAATCCATTATTATTAAGGGGAATTGGTTTAGGTTTATTGTTTGTTCCAATTACTACATTGTCTTTGTCTAGTTTAAAAGGCAGAGAAATAGGTGATGGCGCAGCATTTACAGGTATGATGAGACAATTAGGTGGTTCTTTTGGTATTGCAATTATCACAACCTATATAGCACGTTGGTCACAAAATCATAGAGTAGATTTAATAAGTAATTTGAACGGTTCAAGTTTAACAGTTCAACAACGCATTGAACAATTGAAATTAGGGTTTATGTCCAAAGGATATCCAGCAAATGAAGCCTTGGAAAAAGCCTATAAAATTTTAGAATTATCAGTGACAAAGCAAGCTACTGTTTTGTCTTATATGGATGTTTTTATGTTTTTAGGAATCTTGTTTTTAGCCTGTATTCCTATTGTATTATTTGTAAAAACAGGAAAAGGAAAAGTAGATTTATCTAATGTTCATTAATTTAGGGTTTTATTTTGAACATCGCCTCTTTCGATTTATTTCGGAAGAGGCATTTTTTATCTTGTAAAAACAAGTTTGTTTTCTGAACTCAAATTGGCGTCAAAGGCATAACCTTCATAATTAAAGTTTTTTAATTCCTCTAAAGTTTCTACATTATTATCAATTATATATCGAACCATTAAACCACGGGCTTTTTTAGCAAAAAACGAAATCATTTTTAATTTCCCGTCTTTATAATCTTTAAATTCTGGGGTAATGACAGGAACTTTTAATTTTTTCACATCAACAGCACTAAAATATTCATTACTTGCCAAGTTGATAAACAATTCCTCGTTTTCAAGTTCTTTATTTAAAGCGTCAGTAATTGTTTTTTTCCAAAATTCATATAAATTCTTTTTGGTACCTACCGCCATTGAAGTTCCCATTTCTAATCGGTAAGCTTGCATTAAATCCAATGGTTTTAATAGACCATAAAGTCCAGATAGTATACGCAATTTATCTTGTAAAACCGAAAGTTTTTCAGTTGGTAAACTGTACACATCTAATCCCGTATACACATCACCATCAAAAGCAAATACAGCTTGTCGAGCATTTTCTAATGAAAAAGGTAAAGTCCAATCTTGATTACGTTGCCAATTTAATTCTGCTAATTTTTCAGAAATATCCATCAATTCCATGAGCTGTTTTGGCTTTTTCTTTTTTAATGTTTTTTGAATAGTTTCTGCTTGTTTTAAAAAAGAAGCCTCTGTAAATTCAGTCGTTGGTACAACAGTTTCGTAATTCAAAGATTTGGCTGGCGATATAACAATTTTCATTTTCAAAATTTATTTGTTCAAAATTAATCATTTTTAATAAACGTAAAAATTAGTAGTATAGATTCTCTCGATTTTAATTTTTAAATAATTTATAAAAGTTGTTTAAAAAATGCATTTGTAACAATAATTTGAATTTTGTCATTGCCTTTGAATTCCTTATCTTCGCCTTATGATTCAAGTGGTACTTCTCGGTTCAGGAAATGTAGCTACACATCTATATCAAGCGTTTCAAAAAACGAGTGAAGTAGAAGTGATTCAGGTTTTTACACGAAATCAATCTTTAGATTTTCCTTCTACTATTCAAGTGCATAGTTACAATCAACTAATACCTGCCGATGTTTATATAATAAGCGTTACGGATTTAGCAATTGCTGAAGTTTCAAAATCTATTCCTTTTGAAAATCAGTTGGTTGTACATACTTCGGGTACCTCTGCGCTGGACGTATTAGATACTAAAAATAGAAGAGGTGTTTTCTATCCATTGCAAACTTTTTCTAAAGTAAAGAAAGTAGATTTTTCTGAAATTCCGCTTTGTCTGGAAACAGAATTTGAAGAGGATTATGCTATTATTGAAAAAATGGCGTTGTCAATTTCAAAAGTTGTTCAGTCAGTTTCAAGTGATCAGAGGAAAGCCTTGCATGTTGCGGCTGTTTTTTCGTGTAATTTTGTCAATCATTTGTACCAAATAGGAAGTGAAATTTGTGAAGAAAACAATATTCCTTTTTCTATTTTGTTTCCATTAATTAAAGAAACTGCTGCCAAAATTGAAACATTAACACCAATTGAAGCACAAACTGGTCCAGCTATTCGGCGAGATGAAAAAACAATTTCGAAACATTTAGATTTTTTACAAGATAAAAATCAAAAAGAAATATATCAATTATTGACTCAATCCATACAAAATGTCAAAAAGTTATAAAGAAATTATGAATAACATCAAAGCTTTTGTCTTTGATGTTGATGGTGTATTAACCGATGGAACGGTACATGTTTCACAAGACGGACAATTGTTGCGACAAATGAACATTAGAGATGGTTACGCAATGAAAGCTGCTGTAGACAAAGGGTATCCGGTTTGCATTATATCAGGTGGAAGTAATGATGGTGTACGTGTTCGTTTGCAAAATTTAGGGATTAAAGATATTTATTTAGCGGTTCCTGATAAATTGGAAAAGTTTTATGAATTTTGCGATGGATATGGAATAAAACCTGAGGAAATACTTTACATGGGAGATGATATTCCAGATTATATTGTCATGCAAAAAGTAGGGTTGCCCACCTGTCCTCAAGATGCAGCACCAGAAATTAAAGGTATTTCAAAATATATTTCGCATGTAAATGGAGGAAGAGGTGCTGTTCGTGATGTAATCGAGCAAGTAATGAAAGTTCACGGAACTTGGATGGATGATTTTTCTGCTAATTATTTTTAATTTAAAAGCCAAAATAAAATATGAAAAACTTTTTAAAATTAATTCGAATTGAGAATTTAGTTATGATAGCTTTGATGCAAATCATAGTTCGTTATACGTTCATTAATAACGCTAATCTTTTTCACGGATTTAGTAATTTAAACTATACTTTGTTAATCATTGCAACTCTGTGCATTGCAGCTGCTGGCTATATTATTAATGATATTTATGATGTAAACGTAGATTATATAAACAAACCAGATAAAGTTTTTATAGGGAATACTATTTCCGAAAAAACGGCATTCAATTGGTATTTTGCTTTAAATATTTTAGGCGTTGTTATCGGAGTTTATTTGAGTAACCAAGTAAATCGTTCAGCTTTAGCATCAATTTTTGTTATTTGTTCGGCCTTGTTGTATATTTATTCAAACGGTTTAAAACAAATACCATTAATAGGAAATGCTATAGTGGCTTTACTTGCTTCTTCAAGTATTATCGTTATTATTTTATTCAACATATTTCCCTATATGTTAGGATTTAATAATGATCAAATGTTAAGCATAATTCATTTTCTATTAAATTATGTAGTTATGGCTTTTTTAATTCATTTTGCGCGTGAAATTGTAAAAACTATTGAAGATTATGAAGGAGATAAAGCCTATGAAATTACAACTGCCGCTACCTATTTTGGAATTAATGTAAGTAAAATAATTACAGCTATAATTTTAGCAGGATTATTGGTGTTTATGGGGTATTTCATTTACAATAATATCTATCATTTAACGTATGTGTTGTTTTATTTTATAGTTACAATAATCACTCCAATTTTATTTGTTATTGTAAAACTTTTTCAAGCTAAAGAAAAAGCAGATTTTACATTTATTAGTAAACTTCTAAAAGTTATAATGTTAACAATTATGTTGTCATTAACTGCAATTGTTTTTATAGGAAGTTAGTATGCTAAAAGAAAAATTTAGAAATAAAAACATCATTTTAGCTTCTGGTTCACCTAGACGCCAACATTTTCTGCGTGAATTAAATGTTGATTTTGAAATTCGTTTAAAAGATATTGAAGAAATTTATCCAGATCATTTAAAAGCTGAAGAAATCACCAATTATTTAGCTGAATTGAAAGCAAATGCATTTCAAGACGAATTAATTGATAATGATGTTTTGATTACTAGTGACACGGTTGTTTGGTTAAATGGCAAAGCATTAGGAAAGCCCAAAGATGCAGTTGATGCTTTTAATATGATAAAAGAAATGTCGGGTAAAACACATGAAGTTATAACTTCTGTTTGCATAAAAACGGTTAATTTAACAACTACATTTTTTGAAAAAACATTAGTTGCCTTTAAAGAATTAAATGATTCAGAAATAACGTATTATATTGATTTATATAAACCTTTTGATAAAGCTGGTTCGTACGGTATTCAAGAATGGATTGGTTTAGTTGCCATTGAAAAAATTGAAGGCTCTTATACAAATGTTGTTGGGTTACCTACACATCGATTGTATGATGAACTAATGAAATTGTAATTGATATTGAAATTGAATTTGATTTTTGAAATTGAATTTTATTTTTGATATTGTTATTAAATTTGATATTGTTATTGAATTTGAATTTTGAAATTGTTATTTATATTGAATTTGATATTGATATTGAATTTGATATTGAATTTGATTTTTGATATTGTTATTGAAATTCGTATTTTTACACACACAACAACACACATACTATGAGTCAAAAAATATTGCTTACTTCTAAAGAAGTCAATATCATTCTACACCGACTAGCTTGTCAATTAATTGAAAAGCATTCAGATTTTTCTACTACCATATTGATCGGAATTCAACCAAGAGGTTCCTTTTTAGCTGAAAGAATTGCTAAAATTTTAAAGGACGACTATCAAATTGACCAAGTCAAACTTGGGTTGTTAGATATTACATTTTTTAGAGATGATTTCAGAAGAAATGAAAAAACTTTAGAAGCGAATAAAACTCAAATCGATTTTTTAGTAGAAGATAAACAGGTTGTATTTATTGATGATGTATTGTATACAGGTAGAAGTATTCGTGCAGCATTAACAGCAATTCAGTCGTTTGGCAGACCTAAATCGATTGAATTACTTACTTTAATAGACAGACGATTTAGTAGAGATTTACCTATTCAACCGGATTATAGAGGTCGACAAGTAGATGCAATCAATAATGAAAAAGTAAGGGTTAAATGGCATGAGAAAGATGGAGAAGATGCCGTTTATATTGAATAAAATCAACAACAACACAACACACAATGAAAGAATTAAGCGTTAATCATTTACTTGGAATTAAATATTTAAACGAAAACGATCTTCAATTAATTTTTGAAACGGCTGATCATTTTAAAGAAGTAATCAATCGTCCAATAAAGAAAGTTCCTTCACTAAGAGATGTTACTATTGCCAATATCTTTTTCGAAAACAGTACAAGAACTAAATTGTCCTTTGAATTAGCTCAAAAAAGATTATCAGCCGACGTAATTAGTTTTTCTTCTGCACAATCTTCCGTAAAAAAAGGAGAAACACTTATAGATACCGTAAATAATATTTTATCTATGAAAGTAGATATGGTTGTTATGCGACACAGTTCTCCAGGAGCCGCTCATTTTTTATCTCAAAATGTTAAAGCAAGTATTGTCAATGCTGGCGATGGGGCGCATGAACATCCAACGCAAGCTTTGTTAGATAGTTTTACAATAAGAGAAAAATTAGGAGATGTTGCAGGAAAGAAAATAGTGATAGTAGGTGATATTTTACACAGTAGAGTAGCACTTTCTAATATATTTGCTTTACAAATGCAGGGTGCTGAAGTTCGAGTATGTGGACCTAAAACATTGATTCCAAAATATATTGATTCTCTTGGTGTTAAGGTTGAGTCTGATTTAAGAAAAGCATTAGAATGGTGTGATGTAGCCAATATGTTGCGTATTCAAAATGAAAGATTAGATGTAAGCTATTTTCCTAATACACGTGAATATACTCAGCAATTTGGGTTAACAAGTGAAATTTTAGAATGTTTAAATAAAGAAATTGTCATTATGCACCCAGGTCCAATAAACAGAGGTGTTGAAATTACTACCGATGTTGCTGATGGAAAACATTCTGTTATTCTAGATCAAGTTGAAAATGGAGTAGCTGTGAGAATGGCAGTGATTTATTTATTAGCAAGTAAGATCAAGAATTAAAATATTATTTTTTAAATTTCATTAAAGATTTTTTACTTTTAGAATTAAATTAAAATTTATGAAAGTCGAACACAAAGGACATACAACGATCATCAAAGATACTGAAAGTAATTATCTTCAGTTTGTTGAGAAATTAACATCTCAATATAATTCTTTTAAAGATACTAATCTTATTTTAGACATAACACACGATAAATCGGTAGATTTAACTAGTTTGAAAAATTTTACTGATTTGACTAAAACTCATAAAAAAAATAAAAAATCTTTGGTAATTGTAGCAGCTAACATTGATTTTAATAAAGTTCCATCAAAACTACAGGTAGTACCTTCAATACTTGAAGCTCATGACTTAATTGAAATGGATGAAATTGAACGTGATTTAGGATTTTAACGATGAAATATTTTCATATTGTATTTTTTATAATTTGCTTTCAATATTTTATTTTTAGTTTAATAGCATATATTAATCAGGAAATTAAGTTGCTTTCATTATTAGTAGCAATTCTATTATTACTAAATCCAACGATAAACCTTTATAAAATCTTTTATCAAAAAGATGAAAATTAAAATTTTAGGTTGTTATGCAGCCACTCCAAGAACTATAACTAATCCAACTTCACAAGTTTTAGAAATTAAAAATCATATGTTTCTGATTGATTGTGGAGAAGGTACTCAAGTTCAATTGCGAAAACATAAAATAAAGTTTTCAAGAATTGAGCATGTCTTCATCTCTCATTTGCATGGAGATCATTTTTTTGGTTTAATTGGATTGATTTCAACCTTTATGTTACTTGGACGTGAAAAAGATTTACATATTTACGGACCAAAAGGAATAAAAGAAGCTATTTTGTTATTATTGAAATTGGGAAATGCTTATACAAGTTACAATCTCTATTTTCATGAATTAACATCAAATGAAAGCGAAATTGTTTTTGAAGATAATAAAGTACGTGTTTCTACCATACCTTTAAAACATCGTGTGTATACAAACGGTTATTTGTTTGAAGAAAAAATTACAGAACGTCCACTGAATATAGCAACTATTTTAAATTATGATATTGATAAACTTTATTATAATAAAATAAAAATGGGAGGCGATATAACTTTAGAAGACGGAAGAGTAATCGCAAATACTGAATTAACCTTTGATCCGCCGCTACCCAATAGCTATGCATTTTGTTCAGATACAGTGTATACTACAACTATACTCCCAATTATAAAGAATGTAAAAGTTTTGTACCATGAATCTACTTTTTTGGAAAAAGAAGCACATTTGGCTGAAAAAACGATGCATACAACTGCAAAACAAGCGGCAAATATTGCTAAATTAGCTAATGCAGAAACATTATTATTAGGTCATTATTCTACGCGCTACGGCGATATAAACTTATTTCAAAAAGAAGCACAAGAAATTTTTGAAAATGTACTTTTGGGAGATGATGGTGCAGCGTTTGAATTTTAATTTTTTTAAATGATGAAAGATTTATCCAATTACAGAAAATCCTATGAAAAAAGTGAATTGTTAGAAACAACAATTCCAGAAGATCCTATTCAATTGTTTCACCGATGGTTTTATGAAGCTGATGAACACGAGGGTGTAGACGAAGCAAATGCTATGACTGTTGCTACTATAGGTTTGGATGGTTTTCCTAAAAGTAGAGTAGTCCTTTTAAAGAAATTTAATGAAGAAGGATTTATTTTTTATACTAATTATAATTCTGAAAAAGGAAAAGCAATCTTAGCAAATCCAAATATTTGTTTATCTTTTTTTTGGCCAGTAATGGAACGTCAGGTTATTATAAAAGGAGTTGCAGAAAAAACGTCATCTTATGTTTCTGATGCTTATTTTGAAAGTAGACCTGATGGCAGCAAATTAGGAGCGATAGTTTCAAATCAAAGTGAAGTTATTTCATCAAGAGAATATTTAGATACTAAACTGAAAGAATTGGAAAATCAATTTAAAGGTAAAGAAATTAAAAGACCAAATTATTGGGGTGGATTTTTAGTAAAACCTATTGAAGTTGAATTTTGGCAAGGTCGACCGAACCGATTACATGACAGAATTAGGTATCATCTTGAGGAAGATTACCTTTGGAAAATAGAAAGGTTATCTCCTTGATAATCAAATTTATAGAAAAATATAGTTAAAAGACTTCTTCGGGAGTCTTTTTTTGCTATATAACTTACAAAAAATGTAAAATACTGATTAACAATGTATTAAAATGTTAAAATTTAGTGTATTTCATCGATTTTATTTGCAGTTAAACTGATAATTTGTACTTTTGACTTGAAAATCAATCATTTAGTCGAAACTATAAAAAAATAAAAAAAATGAAAAAATCAGTAGTTACTAAAATTTTAGCAGTATTAATTATTGCCACTTCATTAATTTCTTGTTCATCTAGTACCGAATCTGTAGATGAACCAACAACTTCAAATTTTCCTGTTAGTTCATATACACAGTCTACATTCGAATTAGAATTGCTAGATTTAGTAAATGAATATAGAGTAAGTAAAGGATTAAATGCACTTTCAATAATTGAACAAATATCATTCGTATCTTCAGGTCATACAGATTATATGATTTCTACACAAGAGATTAGTCATGCTAATTTTGAAACAAGAAAAGAAAATTTACATGCCACTGTAGGAGCTTTAAATGTTGGAGAGAATGTCGCTTTTGGTTATTCTTCGGCACAAGCTACTTTGAATGCTTGGATTGCTAGCGAATCACACAGATTAAATATGGAATCAAATTATACTCACTTTGGATTGTCTGTAAAACAAGATGCTCAAGGAAAAAAATATTATACCATGATGTTTATTCGAAAATAAAATCATACTTAGTTTAATTGTTTAGTTTTAATATAAAAGCCCAACATTGTTGGGCTTTTTATTATTTTATAGCAATCATTGATATTTCAACATTTACATTTTTTGGTAAGCATGCTACTTGAACTGTTTCTCTAGCGGGAGCAGATTCTTCATTAAAGTAACTACCATATACACTATTTATTTTAGCAAAATTATTCATATCACTTATAAAAATAGTAGCTTTAATAGCATTGTCAAACGTCATTTCCGCAGCAGTAAGCACGGCTTTTAAATTTTCCATAACCATTTTAGTTTCTTCTTCAATTGAAGTTAAAACTAATTCATTATTTTCAGGATTAATTGCAATTTGTCCCGAAGTATATAAAGTGTTATCAACTAGTACTGCTTGGTTGTAAGGACCAATAGGAGCAGGGGCTTTTTCTGTAAAAATTATTTTTTTCATTTCTTATTTTTTTTATCGTAATCTTGGATCAGGTAATTTTCTTTTTTCCCATTTAATATCTTTCAACATTGAAGATTTAATTCCAATAAAGAAATTCCAATAGTTATAAATTCCAACAGGCACTATACTAAAACTCATTCTCCAGCTTTCTAAATCTCTTTCAAAACGCAATTGAGTGTAACTTAATCCTTTATTTGCAAAATCATAACCAGAAGAGAATCCCATTTTCCATTTAACAGCTAAATCTATATTTCCAGACATCATTAATGAATTAGTTGTAATTTCTTTCTCCTTTCTATCATTTGAAAAAGTTAATGAATAAGCTAAACGTAGATCCCATGGAATTTTAAATTTATATAATTCTGATTGACCAGCTTTATTTTTGTTATCAAATAAAGTTTGATTATTATTACTCAAATCGGCACCTCTTCCAAATAAATCATCTTCTCTTCCGCCGTTTTGAATATTTTGTGTTTTTGCTTTATCTTTTTCTTTGTTGTTATCACCACCAAAGTCGGTACTTGATAAATTATAATTCATAGATATATTGGCACTTGTCATTCTAACAAGTCCGTTTCCATTACTAATGCTGTATTCATCTATTCTCGAACCATTTGCATCTAAATCGTACGGATCAAAAGTTGCTCCAAAATTTAATCCAAGTTTGTTATCAAATAACTGAGTACCTCCCGAAAATCGTATTGGAGCTAGTTTAAAAGATTCTGCTGCAAAATTATAATTGGTAGAAAAGTTAAATTGATTGAGTAAAAAAATCTTTTTAGATTCACCTTTAGAGCTATTTTCATCTTTTATTTTTGCTTCTAATGAATTGTTTAGAGCAAATCCAATAGCATTTGAAATTCCAATTCCAGGTGCTGCATATAGTGTTCCATCAAATCTACTAAAATCAACTGGGTTACCATTTGCATCTAAATAAGTATCATAATATTGTTTAAAACTAGGAGTATAACCATATGAAATACTCGGACGCATTAAATGTCTAATGGCTTGAATTCTATTAGTTTCCTTAAATGTATAAGTTCCATAAATAGTTGTTCCTATACTTGAACTAAAACCATATGTTCTAAATGAATCAAATCCATTTACTCTAATAGATTCTACCTTACTTGTTGCAGGATTGTAAAATTTATTAAAAGTATTGAAAACCCAATTTTCAGAATAATTCACACTTGAAGTTACACTGAAATATTTAAATAGTTTAAAATTGGTACTAATTGGAATTGAATGTGAAATTCCCGCCAATGCATTTTTAAACATTCCAGAGGTAAACATTAAATCTTCAGTTGTTGAAATTCTATTGTCTCCTTTTAAATTATACTGAAAATTAATATTGTCGATTATGCCCTTTTTTAAAGCATCTTGTTTTACAAAAGGAAAAATTCGATCAACACTTGCAGAAAAAGTTGGTAAAGTTAAATTAACAACTTGTGTATTAGTATTTTGATTGTGTGTTACGGCTAATGAAAAATTAATAAGTGGAGTAGAAGGTATTGTTTTAGAATAACTAATGGAAGAACTCATGGTGTTATTCATATTAGATCCGGCATTAATAATATTAATTGACTGTCTGAAATATTTACTACTACCAAAATTTACTGAGGCAGTAAACCTTGAATTAGCAGATGCTTTTGAATCCTGAGAATGAGACCATTGGATATTGTATAAATTTGTTCTTGAATAATCAGGGAATCCTTTTTCTCCAAATACTTGGTTTTCATATCTAAATTGAATGTTTCCATTAAATTTATATTTTTTGGCATACATTGATTCTGCTCTTAAAGCATAGCTACCATTGGTATAGTAATCACCTAAAATAGCCAAATCATAATAATCGCTCAATGCAAAATAATATCCACCATTTTGAAGGAAATAACCTCTGTCGTTACTCTGACCTGGGGTCGGAATTATAACTCCTGAAGTGTTTTTATCGGTCATTGGAAAAAAGGCAAAAGGAACACCAATAGGAGTAGGTACATTATAGATGAACATGTGAGTTAATCCTGTGACAAATTTTTTCTTTGGTACAAACTTGGATTTATAGGCTAAAAAATAATATTCAGGATCTTCTAAGTTTTCTGAAGTAGTAAATTTTGCTTTTTTAAAGAAAATAACTGAATCATTCTCTCTTTTAGAAATTTCAGCATTAATAAGCATTTCGCCTTGCTTAGTTTTTGTGTTCCAAATTTTAGCTTTTCCAGTTTTTGTATTATATCGAATAGAATCAGGTTCAATAACAGTTTCTCCTTGTTTGAAATAGGGATATTGAATGTATTTTCCCGTACTGTCTTTTAAACGACCAGCATAAATTTCATTTTTTTCATAATCTAAAACTATTATACCCGATTTAATTTCATAATCTTGGTAATAGAGTTCTGCTTCATTATAAAGAGTTAATTGTTTTTTGCGCTGATCTAATTTTTCATAATCTTTAGCTTTTCTTTTAACAATTCCTTCAATAAAAACTTTTTTCTTTTTTATAGAATCATTTTTAGTAGAATCTTTTGGTTTCAAAAGCTCCGACGAGGATAGTGTAACAGTGCTTGATTTTTTTTCATTTTGTGAGTAAACTATTGAATTTCCAACACTTAGAAAAAAAATAAAAAAAACGATATGAATTAACTTTGTACTCAAATCTTTATATACTATTTTTGTAAAAATGGTTTGATTTTTGCGGTGTCAAACTTACGTATATTTTTCGTTAAATTTTATCTATTTAGTAAAATTATAACTAATTTTTGAAGATGAAGAGATTCTTTCTATTACTTACTATATTTTTTACAATTCTAACTTATTCACAAGATAGAAAATTTAAATTAATTCTTGATGCTGGTCACGGGGGTAAAGATCCTGGTGCTCAGAAGAATGGATGTGTTGAAAAAGAAATTGCTTTAGATGTAATTTTACAAATTGGACAAATTCTTGAAAAATATCCAGATTTCGATATTAAATACACAAGAAAAACAGATGTTTTCATTCCATTAAAAGATAGAGCAAAAATTGCTAATGATTTTGAAGCAAATTTGTTTGTTTCTGTTCATTGTAATTCTTCAACGTCTCCAAATCCATATGGTTCTATGACATTAGTTATGGGGCTTTCGCGATCTAATTTAAATTTTGAAATTGCAAAAACTGAAAATGCAGTAATTTTTCAAGAAGATGATTATAAGAAAAATTATCAAGGATTCGATCCCAATAATCCGAGTACTCAAATTGGATTAAAAATTTTACAAGAAGAAACTCTTTTGCAAAGTATTTCTTTTGCAAGTGAGGTTCAAAATCAATTCAAAAATACACTAGAAAGAAAAGATTTAGGCATGCATCAACAACCATTATGGGTTTTAGACGCTACGGTAATGCCAGGAGTTTTAATTGAATTAGGTTTTTTATCCAACTTAAAAGAATCAAAATACATCAATTCAAAAGAAGGACGCCAAAATTATGCTCAAGTCATTGCTTTAGCAATTTTAAAGTACAAGAATCAGTTAATGGAAACTAATACGCCATTATTTGAACCTAAAATTTTGACACCTGTACTTATAGAAGAACCTAAACAAGAAGTAGTAACTATAAAGGATGATCCAAATTATACTACTACAACAAATGCTTCAAAAGAAATTGTAACGGAGAAAAAATATAAAGTTCAAATTAGTTTTAGTTCAAAAAAATTAGATTTGAATCCTTCTAATTTTAATGGATTAAATAATGTGGTATTGGTAGAGCAAAATAATGGTTATAAATATTATTATGGAGCCGGAAGTACGCATGAAGAATGCAAAAAAAAATTAGCTGAAGCCAAAGCTAAAGGGTATAAGTCGGCATTTATTGTTGAAGATAATTAATATGAGTGTAAAAAAAATATTTCTTGCCGTTTTTTTGTTGATTTCATTTTTAAATTGGTCGCAAAATAAAAAATTTAAAGTAGTATTAGATGCCGGTCATGGAGGAAAAGACTATGGCGCGACCTATCATGGAAATATTGAAAAAAATATTGCCTTGAAAACAGCTTTAAAAGTTGGTGAAATTCTTAAAAATGAACACGATATAGAAGTTGTATATACCAGAAATACAGATGTTTTTGTAGAATTAGATGAAAGAGCAAATATTGCTAACAAATCAAAAGGTCATTTGTTTATTTCTATGCATTGTAATGCAAATCCAAATCAAGCTGCTGCTGGAAATGAAACCTATGTTATGGGTATTACAAAAAGTGCATCTAATTTAGAAGTTGCTAAAAAAGAAAATGCCGTTGTAACTTTAGAAAGTAATTATAAAGTGAAATATGACGGATTTGATCCTAAGAAACCTGAATCAGTTATAGGGATTTCCATTTTGCAAGAAGAAAATTTACAACAGAGTATTGAAATTGCAGGTAAAGTTCAACAAGCTTTTACAAAATTCACACCTAATAAGAGTAGAGGAGTTAAACAAGCTGGATTTTTAGTATTAAGAAAAATAGCTATGCCTCGTATTTTAATTGAAATGGGATTTGTTTCAAATAAAAATGAAGGCGCTTTTTTAAATTCAGAAGAGGGACAGTTAAAATTGGCACAAGCAATTGCAACAGCTATTGTTAATTATAAGAAAGATTATTTTCATTCAGAATCTAATCTTCCAAAAAAACAAGAAGTGTCAAAAGAAGAAGATAAAAAAGATACTCCCAAAAAAGAGGACGATAAAGCAAATGTTACTTCAAGTTCAAAAGAAGACATATTTTTTAAAATTCAAATTTCTGCAAGTGCGAAAAAAATAGAAACAGTACCTACAAACTTTAAAGGTTTAAAATCTATTTCAGTTCAAAAAGAAAAATCAATATATAAATATTTTTATGGTCAAACCTCTGATTATAAAAAAGCAAAACAATTATTGGAAGAAGCTAAAGCAAAAGGATATACATCATCTTTTATTGTTGCCATTCAAAATGGAAAACAAATTTCTATAAAGGATGCAATAAAATAAATTATGCATGCATACTAATTTGCTTTGAAATATCATAAATATTATTATTTTTGCTAATTAAATATAAAGAAATTGAAAGTTACTAAAGAAATCAAAGTCGCAGTTTTAGTTATTTTATCCATAGTCTTATTCTACTGGGGATTTAGCTTCTTAAAAGGTAAAAATCTATTTGATTCCAGTAATAAATTATATGTTCATTATACTAATGTAGCTGGTTTAACGCCATCATCACCTGTTACTATTAATGGTTTAGCAATTGGTAAAGTAAATAAAATTGAGGTTTTAGAAGATGGTAAAATGCTAGTTGAAATGGTAATTACCAATGAAGAAATAAAGATTGCAAAATCCAGTATTGCAGAAATTCAAGGAGCTGGTTTAATGGGAGGAAGAGAAATAGCAATACTTAATAATTTTTCAGATAAAAATTATACTGAATCGGGTGATTTCTTAAAAGCTTCAGAAAAATTAGGAATAACAGATGCATTAGCACAACAATTGGTTCCTGTAAAAGATAAAGTTGAAAAACTATTAGATAACGCGAATGCATTGTTTGAAAATGTAAACCATACATTAGATAGTCAAACGCAACAAGCAATAAAGGCAAGTATTGCATCATTGCAAATTACTTTAAATGAATTTAGTCAAACTTCTAAAAATTTAAATGGATTACTTGCAGAAAATAAATCAAAATTAAGTTCTACATTAACTAATTTTGATAAGACTTCAACTAATTTAGTTAAAATATCAGATTCGTTGTCTAAAGCAAATTTAGCTGGAACTGTTAAAAATTTAGAAAAAACATTAACGAATGTAAATGGTATAATGCAAAACCTAGAGCAGGGAAAAGGTTCAATGGGTAAATTACTAAAAGATGAAGCTTTATACAATAATTTAGAAAAAACTTCTAAAGAGTTAGAGCTTTTACTTCAGGATTTACGATTAAATCCAACCCGATACGTAAATGTATCTGTTTTTGGAAAGAAAAATAAACCTTATGTAGCTCCAAAAGAAACAAATTCGGAAACAAAAATTACCAATTAATACTAACTATTTATGAGTATTGTGTCACAAATTCTTTTTGCTGTTATTTTAGCTGTTGGAATTGGCTATTTTGCAAAAAATGTAAAGAAATTAATTCGAAACATCAAATTAGGAAAAGATGTAAATAGATCTGATAATTCTTCTGAAAGATGGAGAAATATGACTTTAATTGCATTGGGACAGAAAAAAATGTTTGCACGTCCTATACCAGCTTTACTTCATATTATAGTATATGTTGGATTCATCATTATCAATTTAGAAATGTTAGAAATTGTAATTGATGGTTTATTTGGAACCCATAGAATTTTTGAATTTTTAGGAGGTTTTTATGGATTTTTAATTGGTTCATTTGAAATTTTAGCTGCTTTGGTTTTAGTAGCAGTTATTGTTTTTTGGATCAGAAGAAATGTGATTAAATTATCACGATTTACTAAGCCTGAATTAAAAGGTTATGCTAGTAAAGATGCCAATACAATTTTATACTTTGAAATGGTTTTAATGTCTTTGTTTCTAATCATGAATGCAACAGATATTCATTTTCAGCAAAGTGAAGTTGGAGGAAATGTTATTTCTCAATTTATAGCTCCTTTTTTTAATGGATTTTCTCTAGAAGGCATTACTATAGTAGAAAGAACTGCGTGGTGGTTACATATAATAGGAATTTTAATTTTCTTAAATTATTTATATTTTTCAAAACATTTACATATTATTTTAGCATTTCCTAATACTTATTTTGCAGATTTAAATCCAAAAGGGCAATTTGATAATTTAGAAAGTGTTACAAATGAAGTGAAATTAATGATGGATCCCAATGCCGATCCTTTTGCAGCACCAGCTAATCCGGATGCGGTTCCAGCTAAATTTGGAGCTAGTGATGTACAAGACTTAAATTGGGTTCAACTATTAAATGCTTACACATGTACTGAATGTGGTCGTTGTACATCATCTTGTCCAGCAAATTTAACAGGTAAAAAATTATCGCCTCGTAAAATCATGATGGATACCAGAGATAGATTAGAGGAAGTAGGTAGAAATATAGACGCAAATAAAGGTGTTTTTGTAGACGACGGAAAGTCTTTATTAAATGATTATATAACTCCTGAAGAGCTTTGGGCATGTACAACATGTAATGCATGTGTAGAAGAATGTCCAGTAAGTATTAGTCCATTATCTATTATTATGGATATGAGAAGGTATTTAGTTATGGAGCAAAGTGCTGCGCCAATGGAGTTAAACAACATGATGTCAAATATTGAAAATAATGGTGCTCCATGGCCCTACAACCAAATGGATCGCTTAAATTGGAAAAACGAATAATCAATAATCAAAATAAAATAATAGTATGTCAGATATTTTAGTAGTACCTACAATGGCAGAAATGATGGCTGAAGGAAAACAACCAGAAATTTTATTTTGGGTTGGTTCGGCTGGAAGTTATGATGAAAGAGCCAAAAAAATTACAAGAGCTTTTGTAAAGATTTTAAATAGAGCCAATGTTAATTTTGCAGTGCTTGGTACAGAAGAAAGTTGTACTGGTGATGTTGCAAAAAGAGCAGGAAATGAGTTTTTATTTCAAATGCAAGCATTAATGAATATCGAATTGTTAAATGCTTATGAAGTAAAAAAAATAGTTACATGCGATCCGCATTCGTTCAACTGTTTAAAAAATGAATATCCTAGTTTAGGTGGAAAGTATGAAGTTTTGCATCATACACAATATATTCAGCAATTATTAAATGAAGGAAGAATTAACTTCAATCAATCTGAATACAAAGGAAAAAGAATTACATTCCACGATCCATGTTATTTAGGTCGTGCTAACAATGAATTTGAAGCCCCTAGAGCTATTTTAGCTAAAACAAATGCTGATTTAGTGGAAATGAAACGTAGTAAAAACACTGCTTTATGTTGTGGAGCTGGAGGAGCACAAATGTTTAAAGAACCTGAAAAAGGGGATATGGAGATTAATGTTTTACGTACGCAAGATGCGTTAGAAACAAAACCTAACATTATTGCAACAGGATGTCCATATTGTAATACAATGATGACTGATGGCGTAAAATTTGCACACCAAGAAAACAACATAAAAGTTTTAGATATAGCAGAAATTATCGCTAATGCTCAAGATCAATAAAATGAAAACAATAGTAAATATTTTATTTTTTTTAGTTGTTATTAATTCATATTCACAAGAATATATGGATAAAATAGCAGAAGGTACTTGTGAATGTATTACTAAAAAGAAGATTGATCTTAAAAAAGATGAGCAGTTAAAATTAAGTTTAGGTTTATGTATGATGGAATCCTATAGTAAATATGAACATTTGGTTCCAAAAAAAGAAAGACTAGATTTATCAAATTCATCACAAATGAGAACTTTTGGGGAAAAGTTGGGAATGAAAATGATTTCTTATTGCCCCGATTTTATTCTTGCATTAGGTAGAAGCGAACTTAAAAAAGATCAAGCTGCAGAAATCAATGAAGATGAAAGTAGTGATGAATCTCCAATTTCTATAGAGGAAGATTCTTTTGTAGAAGGTAATTTTTATTCTGTTTCAAAAGAAAATTATTTGTACATAACTTTAAAAGAAAGTTCAGGAAAATCACATCAGTTATATTTAATCAATAATTTTGATAATTCTTTTTTAATTACTGATAATGTATTAAAACCTAACGATAAAATAAAAGTGAATTACTTTGAAACAGAATTATACGATGTGAAATTAAATAAGTTTCTGAGAACTAAAGTAATAACTGATATACAAAAACTATAACAATGTATATACCTTTTGAAAATATACCAGATGATGCAAGAATTTGGATCTATCAATCTAATAGAAAATTTTCGGATGAAGAAATTCTTTCTATTGAAAAAAAATGTTTAGATTTTGTAGAAAATTGGTCTGCACATGGTACTCCACTAGAGGCTTCTTTTATAACAAAATATAATAGATTTATTGTTTTTGTTGTAAATCAAGAAGTTCAAGCAGCAACAGGATGTTCAATTGATAGTTCGGTGCGTTTTATTCAAGATTTAGAAAAAGAATACAGCGTTGAACTTTTAGATAAAATGAATGTAACGTTTAAAGTAGGTGATCATATTGCTCATAAGCCATTAATAGATTTTAAAAAAATGGCTAAAGAAAAAGCAGTAACCGATAAAACAATTGTATTTAATAATTTAGTGACTTCAAAAGGAGAATTTATAGAATTTTGGGAAGTTCCAGCAAGTGAAAGTTGGCATAATAGGTTTTTCTAATTGCTTTTGATTTTGCCTTATTTTTTATAAATTATATAAGGGAATATTTTAAAAAACAAGCTATTTTTGCTTTTAGTTATTAAAATTAAATTTTACTTTAAGCACTATGGATAGTGATATTTTTTTATTGAATATTTCTGGACATGACAAACCAGGTTTAACTTCTTCATTAACAGCTGTTTTAGCGGAATATGATGCTAAAATATTGGATATAGGTCAAGCTAATATTCACGATACATTATCTTTAGGGATTCTTTTTCAAATTAAATCTGGAAAAAAATCTGCAGCCGTTTTAAAGGATTTATTATTTAAATCTTATGAATTAGATATTAAAGCTAAATTTACACCTATTCCTTTAGTAGATTATGAGAATTGGGTTAAACTTCAGGGTAAAGACAGGTATATAGTTACTTTATTAGGTGAAAGATTAACTGCAGAACAAATTTCAGAGGTTACAAAAGTAATTTCAGAAAAAAATTTAAATATTGATGCCATAAAGCGACTAACTGGCAGAGCTTCTTTGGTTAATGAAGATGAATATCCTAGGGCATCAATTCAACTTTCTATTCGTGGCGCAATAAACAATAAAGCTGAATTTACTGAAAAATTTATGCAAATATCACGTGAGTTAAACATTGATATTGCATTTCAAGAAGATACTATCTTTAGAAGAAACAGACGTTTAGTTTGTTTTGATATGGATTCTACATTAATACAAACCGAAGTAATTGATGAATTAGCTGAGTTGGCTGGTGTTGGCGCTCAAGTTAAACACATCACAGAATTGGCTATGCAAGGAGAAATTGACTTTAAAGAAAGTTTCAAACAGCGTATGAAATTACTTAAAGGTTTAAAAGAAGATGTTTTACAGGAAGTTGCAATCAATTTACCTATTACTAAAGGCGCAAGAAGATTAATCGATACCCTAAAAGCTTACGGATTTAAAACAGCAATATTATCAGGAGGGTTTACTTATTTTGGGAATTATTTGCAAAAGGAACTTGGAATTGATTATGTTTTTGCTAATCAATTAGAAATAATTGATGGGGAATTAACGGGAGGTTATATTGGTGAAATTGTCGATGGTAATAAAAAAGCTGAATACCTCAAAGAATTGGCGGCTTTAGAAGGTATTGATATTAGTCAAACTATTGCTGTTGGAGATGGTGCAAATGATTTACCAATGTTAAATTTAGCTGGATTAGGGATTGCTTTTCATGCAAAACCTAAAGTAAAAGATAACGCTCAAAGTTCAATCTCTAGTTTAGGTTTAGATGGTGTATTGTACTTATTAGGTTATCATGACAGACACATCGATTTAATTAATTAGCTAGAATTTTCTATTCACTATTTATTTTTACTAAAAAAAACTTAAAATTCTTTAAATTAAAATTAATTGGCTTTATTTTGTTAGTTATTTTATACCATTTTAAAGAAACAAATATATATATGCGACAAATTGCTTTCTTATTACTATTCCTTTTTTCAATAAATAAAGTACATTCACAATATAAAGAAACTATTGCACAAACAAAATGGGTTGATAGTGTTTATAACAGTCTTAATTTTGAAGAAAAAGTAGGCCAATTATTTATGGTAGCTGCTTATTCTAATAAAAAAGAAGATCATGCACAAGATTTAGAAAAATTAATTACCAAATATAAAATAGGGGGACTTATTTTTTTTCAAGGAGGACCAGTAAGACAAGCGCAATTAACAAACCGTTTCCAATCGAAATCTAAAACTCCCATGTTAATTGGTAATGATGCAGAATGGGGCTTTAGTATGCGTTTAGATTCAACGGTAAAATACCCATGGAATATGACATTAGGTGCCATTCAAGATAATAAACTGATTGAAAAAATAGGCGCTCAAATGGCTAAACAGTCAAAACGATTAGGCGTACATTTTACATTTGGTCCTGTGGTTGACATTAATACAAATCCTAACAATCCTATTATTGGTAATCGTTCATTTGGTGAAGTAAAGGAAAATGTTACACAAAAAGCATTAGCTTATATGAAAGGCCTACAAGATAACGGCATTTTTGCAACGGCTAAACATTTTCCAGGTCATGGTGATACAGAAACAGATTCGCATCATACACTTCCAATCGTTAAATTTGAAAGAGATCGATTAAACGAAGTGGAACTTTACCCTTATAAAGAGTTGATTAAAAATGGATTAGCAAGTATAATGGTAGCTCATTTAAATGTCCCAAGTTTAGAAGCAAGAGTAGGTTATCCTACATCATTGTCTTATTCCGTTGTTACTGATATTCTTAAAAATGAATTAAAATTTGAGGGATTAATTTTTACGGACGCTTTAAACATGAAAGGGGCAAGTAATTTTAAACAACCTGGAGATATTGATTTAGAAGCGTTTTTGGCAGGAAATGATGTACTTCTTTTTGCTGAAAATGTTCCAAAAGCAGTTGAAAAATTCAAAGAGGCTTTTGATTTAAAGTTGTTTACAGAAGAACGTTTGGCGTATTCCGTGAAAAAAATATTAAACTACAAATACATTGCAGGATTAAATCAATACAAACCTATTGATTTGAATCATTTATATGAAGATATGAATGCAATTGAATATGAGGCATTAAATTATCAATTATATGAAAATGCAATTACAGTCCTTAAAAATGAAGATAAACTTATACCAATTAAAAAATTAGAAAAAGAAAAAATTGCATATGTTAAATTAGGTGATGGTCCTAATGATGTATTCCTAAATAAAATTAAAGATTATGCCGAAGTTATCGAAATTAATTCTTTTAATTTAGATACGGCATTATTAGATTTAGAATGTTTTACCAAAGTAATTATTGGATATCACAAGCCTGATGGCGCTTGGCGTAAAAATGAATTAACTTTTAAAGAAATAAATTGGATTGATAAAATTTCAAAAGAAAAGGAAACTATTTTAGCCTTTTTTACAAAACCTTATTCATTATTAAAAATTCCAAATTTTGATCATACAGAAACTGTAATTCAAGCTTATCAAAATACAGATATAGCTCAAACTGTTACCGCTGAGATTATTTTTGGTGCAAAAGAATCTAAAGGTAAATTACCCGTTACAATAAAAGATAATTTTCATGTAAATCAAGGAATTGAAACGCACAAAATGGATCGATTAGGTTTTACAGTTCCAGAAAATGTTGGTATGAATTCTAAAAAGTTAGCAAAGATTGATTCAATTGCAAATTATGCAATTAAACAAAAAGCAGCACCTGGAATGCAAATTTTAGTTGCAAGAAAAGGACAAATTGTTTACAGAAAATCTTTTGGCTATCAAAAATATGACAGTATTCAAAAAGTTAAAGATTCTGATATTTACGATGTTGCATCTTTAACAAAGGTATTAGCTACTTTGCCTATGGTTATGAAGCAATATGATAGAAAAAAAATAACATTTGATACACATTTATGTCAAATGTTACCAGTTTTTGAAAATTCTAACAAAGCTGATGTTACTGTTTTAGATATGTTAACTCATCAAGCTCGTTTTCAAGCTTGGATTCCTTTCTATAAAGCAACACTGGATTCTTTAAAAAGACCTGATTCTCTTTATTACAGGTATGCTTATTCAGAAGATTTTCCAGTTAAAGTGGCAAATAATCTTTATTTGAAAAAAGATTATAACGACAAAATAATGAAATTAATTGCAGATTCGCCATTATTAGATAAAAAGCAATACAAATACAGTGATTTTTCGTTTATCATTTTAAAAGAATATTTAGAGCATACTACAAATAAAAAATTAGATAATTTAGTTCAAGATAATTTTTATAAATATTTAGGTGCCTCTACAATGACTTATAATCCATTACAAAAATTTGAATTAACACGCATTGCACCTACTGAAGAGGATAATTATTTTAGATACCAAACTATTCAAGGATACGTTCATGATATGGCTGCTGCTATGCAAGGAGGTGTTTCAGGTCATGCCGGATTATTTTCTAGTTCAATTGATGTGGCTAAAATGATGCAAATGTATTTGCAAAAAGGACATTATGGTGAACATGAATTTTTTAGTGAAAAAACATTTAACGATTTTAATAAATGTTATTACTGTAAAGATGGTAATCGAAGAGGGGTAGGATTTGATAAACCTCAATTAGGGGCAGAAGGACCAACTTGTGGTTGTGTATCTATGACAAGTTTTGGACATACAGGATTTACTGGTACCATGGCATGGGCAGATCCTGATAAAGAAATTGTTTATGTTTTTTTATCCAATAGAACGTATCCAAATGCAGAACCTAATAAATTATCAAAACTAAATATTAGAGAAAAAATTCAAGAAATAATTTATGAATCAATTATTGAATAATTATGACATCTAATGCTAAAACACCACAGGATTATATTGATCAACTTCCAGAAGAAAGAAAAGAAGCGGTTAATAAATTGCGAAATGTAATTTTAGCGCAGTTGCCAAAAGGATTTTCAGAAGGCATTGGCTATGGAATGTTGGGATATGTTGTTCCACACACGATCTATCCTTCAGGTTACCATTGTGATCCAAAACAACCATTACCATTTATGGCATTAGCATCTCAAAAAAATAGCATCAATTTTTACCATATGGGAATTTATGCAAATAAAGATATTTATGATTGGTTTGTTAATGAGTTTCCTAAGCACTCAAAGAAAAAATTAGATATGGGGAAAAGTTGTATCCGTTTTAAAAAACCTGAAGATATTCCCTTCCAATTAATAGGTGAATTAGTAGCAAAAATTTCTGTAGAAGATTGGATTGCTACCTATGAACAAAATCTAAAACGTTAAAAGTAGCATATGAAAATTGCAATAGTTTGTTATCCAACATTTGGAGGTAGTGGAGTAGTAGCTACTGAATTAGGTTTAGAATTGGCTCAAAAAGGTCATGAAATTCATTTCATAACTTATAAGCAACCTGTTCGTTTATCATTATTGAATCCTAATATTTATTTTCACGAAGTAAATGTTCCTAATTATCCTTTATTTCATTATCAACCCTATGAATTAGCACTTTCTAGTAAATTGGTTGATATGGTAAAATTGCATAAAATTGATGTGTTGCATGTGCATTATGCAATTCCGCATGCTTATGCTGGTTACATGGCAAAAAAAATGTTAGAAGACGAAGGGATTTTTATTCCAATGATAACAACACTTCATGGTACTGATATTACTTTGGTAGGAAATCATCCGTTTTATAAAACCGCTGTTACTTTCAGTATCAATCAATCTGATTTTGTTACGAGTGTTTCTAATAGTTTAAGAGAAGATACTTACAGATTATTTGATGTGAAAAAAGACATATATGTGATTCCTAATTTTATTGAAATTGATGAAGAGAAACATATTTTAAAAGGTCAAAGATGTCAACGTTCGGTATTAGCATCAAATAATGAAAAGATCATTACACATATTTCAAATTTTAGAAAAGTAAAGCGTATTCCAGATGTTGTGAAAACATTTTATAATATTCAAAAAGAAATTCCATCTAAATTAATGATGGTAGGTGAAGGGCCAGAAAAAATTATCGCAGAAAAAATGTGTGATGAACTTGGTATTTCTGATAAAGTAATTTTCTTTGGAAATAGTAATGATATTGATCAAATATTAAAATATTCAGATTTATTTTTACTTCCATCTGAAACAGAAAGTTTTGGTTTAGCAGCATTAGAAGCAATGGCTTTTGGTGTTCCTGTAATTTCAAGTAATTCGGGTGGAATTCCAGAAGTAAATGAAAATGGAAAATCTGGATATTTAAGTAATGTAGGAGATGTTGATGACATGAGTAAAAATGCTCTTTCAATTTTAAAATCAAATGAAATTCATCAACAATTTAAAACCGCAGCTTTTGAAGTCGCCAAAAAATATGATATTTTAAATATTTTGCCATTATATGAAAATTTATATAATAAGGCTATTGAATTAAATTCAAAATAAATATGAATAAATTAATAGTAGTAGTAATCATAAGTATTTTTACTTTTTTGCTATCTTGTAAAACTCAGCCTGCTCCTTCAAATATAATTGTTGAAAAAGAATTAGAAACTTATAAAGTCATTTATAAAGGGCAAATTAGCTCTAAAAAAGTAAAAGAAAATATTGTTATTAAAGATAATGAATCGTTTACTAATTTAATATCAGAATTAAATATTCAACCTGCTGATTATGAGGTGTTATTGAATGTAGATTTTGAAAAAAATAACTTATTAGTTTTATTTATAGGTGAAAAGCCAACGGGCGGATATGATATTGATGTTGATAAAGTTTTATTTTTAGAAAAAACTATAGAAGTTTATCCCAAAATTAGCATTCCTTCAAAAGATTCGTTTTCTACTACGGCTATTACATCTCCATATGTTATGGTCACTATATCCAAAGGGAAAGAAATTATTGTTAAATAAATAAAGCCACTCATTGAGTGGCTTTATTTATTAGAATTTATAACGAATTCCTAATGCAATATCCGGTCCAAAATCATCTTTAATTCCGTCTGAAAAATAAAATTCTGGTCTAAAATCTAAAGATAATTGAAGAGGAATATCAAAATTATATTCAATACCTACATCACCAGCAGCAAATAATACTGTATTTGAATCTCCACTATACTTTACTCCATTAACATAAAAGCTGTCTGCTTTCCATGAACCTAATCCACCTCCAACACCAGCATACCAGTTAAATCCTCCATCAATATTCCAAACCCATTGATGTAAAGCCGCTAGTTTAATTGCATCGTAATCTTTATTATTTCTCCATCCTAAATCAAATTCTAATCTAGTATCAGATGAAATTGCTCTTTGGTAAGATAATTCTCCACCAAAACCATCATTGTCTCCTAATCTAAGACCTAACGCATTTTTAGATAAATTTTGAGATTGTGCATTAAATGCAAAGCCTAGCAACATAAAAGCTGTAAATAATAATTTTTTCATATTCGAATTAATTTATTTGTTAATACAAATTTACAGAATTGAAAGCAGTTTGAGTTTATATAAATATTTTTTTTTGTTTCAGAATTTACATGTTCTTTAATTAACATTATATGTATCTAAAAATTCTTCTTGTGTTTGAGTTGTAGATGCTGGAATACCTAATTGACCTGCTACTGCTGCATCTATACTATAAGTTGTTAGAGTATTGGTGTAGACTACTCCAATATTTTTAGCAATATACTGTGTTGATGTAACAACATCTTGAGGTTGTAATAAAGTTATAGTAAATGGCACACCAGCAACTACTTGTGTAGTGGTTACTTTAAGGTTTACAATAATTTTAGTTGTTTTTATGTCAGTATAATTATCGCCGTTTGGACTAGTAAAGGTAGATAATGTTTGTCCACCAACTGATTTTAATGTGTACTCAATAGTTAATGGTATATTATTTACAGTTTGATTAAAATTACCAGATTTAGTGCTTAAAATATCGCCATTATTAGCATTTTTCTTAAAAATAATAAAATCATTTAAGGATAAATCAAGTCCAACAGGTAAAGCTTGTCCTTGTCCAAATGAAAAATCTCCAGACATTAATAATAGTTGATTGGATTGTCTTACTCCATTATTTCTGAGTGATGAAGAATAAAAACCAGTGGCAACATTATCTTTTGTTTTAAATTTTTTATATGTATTTGAAGTTATTAAAGTATCTCCAGATATATATAATGAATCTCTTGTTGTAGTTCCATTTCCAACAACATCATAAGTCCAATAATTTCCATTATTTAACGGCAACGGAAAATTAACGTCTGTTTCTCCAGTTGAATCGGTAGCATCATCACTAGAACATGAAAATAGGGTTATTCCAATAAATGACAGTAGTAGTAGTTTTTTCATAAGAAAGATTAATTTTATACGAATATAACAAAAATTAATCTTTAATTTTGTTTTAAATCTTTTAAAAAATGTCAAATACTTTAGGTAATTTATTTAAATTAACCACTTTTGGTGAATCTCATGGAAAAGCATTAGGCGGAATAATTGATGGTTGTCCCGCTGGAATTGAAATCGATTTTGAGTTGGTCCAAAATGAGCTAAATAGGAGAAAACCTGGGCAATCTAAAATTGTTACACAAAGAAAAGAAAGTGATACAGTTCAATTTTTATCAGGAATATTTGAAGGTATTACAACTGGTGCGTCAATTGGTTTTGTTGTTGAAAATGAAAATCAAAAATCTAATGACTATGATCATTTAAAAGATACTTATCGTCCCAGTCATGCTGATTTTGTTTATGAAAAAAAATATGGTCATCGTGATTATAGAGGTGGGGGAAGAACTTCTGCTAGGGAAACTGTTAATTGGGTAGTTGCGGGCGCAATTGCTAAACAAATAATTCCAACTGTTAAAATTAATGCCTTCGTTTCTTCCGTTGGCAATATTTCTTTAACTACAAACTACAAAGATTTAGATTTTAATTTAATTGAAAGTAATCCAGTTAGATGTCCAGATATTATTACCGCTAATAAAATGGAAGAATTAATTGCTTCTGTTAAAAAAGAAGGTGATACTATTGGAGGTACTATAACTTGTGTTGTTCAAAATGTGCCTGTAGGTCTAGGCGAACCCATTTTTGACAAACTGCATGCTGAATTAGGTAAGGCAATGTTGTCAATTAATGCTGTTAAAGGTTTTGAGTATGGTTCAGGATTTGAAAGTGCAAAAATGAAAGGAAGTGAACATAATGATTTGTTTAATGAAGACGGAACGACTAAAACAAATTTTTCAGGAGGAATACAAGGTGGGATTTCTAATGGAATGGATATTTATTTTAAAGTTGCTTTTAAACCAGTGGCCACATTATTACAAAAACAAAATGTATTAACCAATAAAGGAGAAATCATTGAACAACAGGGAAAAGGCAGACACGATCCTTGTGTGGTTCCAAGAGCAGTTCCAATTGTTGAAGCATTAACTGCTATTGTATTAGTAGATAATTTTCTAAAGAATAAAGTAAATAGTTTATAATTATTATAATTCTTTAACTATTCAAAATTATAATATAATGTAGATTTTATTTTTATTCAATTTGCATTATTTTGTAATAAAAAAAAGCACCTCAATTGAGGTGCTTTTTTTGTGGGCGATAAGGGATTCGAACCCCTGACCCCCTCGGTGTAAACGAGGTGCTCTGAACCAGCTGAGCTAATCGCCCTTTATTTTGCAGTGCTTATTTCGTCATTGCGAGTGCAAATATACTACTGTTTTTTATATCTGCAAATTTTTTTAATAAAAATATTAATTAAATTTTATTTCTTCAAGTACGGCTTTGTTGCTGTAATTTATAATTGTTAATACAACTTTCTTGTTTTTAGGTAAATAGGTTTCAATAATGTATTTTTTACCTTTTTTATAAGAAACATTACTCTGTGAAAAATCAACATCTCCATTATCTAAAGCTTCGTTAATCTCGTTTATTGATGTAATTTTTTTGGCAAAAATACTATCAACAGCCGCGGAAGTCTGAAATGGTTTACTTTTAATATCTTTAATAACTCTACAGTTTGGAAAATAACAAAATTCTACACCTTTTGCTTTTGCTTTTGCTCCTAAAAACTCTCCAACAAAATAAAATCCAATCGTTAATCCAAGTAAGTAAAAAGCTAATCTGTATCTCAGTGACATAATTTATTTTTTTGCAAAGGTAAAACTAAATTAAATTGTTTTAGTTAAAACACTAATAAATTTATATCTCTATGTTCCAAATTGAACCAATCGGCAATTGGTTTATTGGTTAAAATTCCATGGTAATTGTAAATTCCATTTTTTAAACCTTTATTGCATCGTATAGCCGATTCAATTCCGCCATCTTCAGCGATGTGAATTAAAATAGGAGAGATGATATTGCTTATAGAAATACTTGCGGTTTTTGAATATCTTGAAGGTATATTAGGCACACAATAATGAATTACATTGTTTTTGATGAATGTTGGTCTTTCATGGGTAGTGACTTCTGAAGTTTCAAAACATCCACCGGTATCAATGCTTACATCTACAATAACAGCTCCTTTTTTCATGTGCTCTACCATGGTTTCAGAAACTACAATTGGAGTACGGTTTTTACCACGCATAGCCCCAATGGCAACATCACATCTTCTTAAGGCTTTTAATAAGGCTTTATCGTGAATGGTTGAAGTAAAAATTCGTTGATTTAATGTATTTTGTAAACGTCTTAATTTGGTTATTGAATTATCAAAAACTTTTACATTTGCTCCTAAGCTTAATGCAGTTCGAACGGCATATTCTGCAACTGTACCAGCACCTAATATTACAACTTCTGTAGGAGGAACTCCAGTTATATTTCCAAATAGTAGACCTTTTCCATCATTATTGTTAATCATTAATTCTGCCGCAATTAAAACAGAGGCAGTTCCGGCTATTTCACTTAATGATTTTACTGCGGGATATGAACCATCATCGTCTTTAATAAATTCAAAAGCAAGTGCGGTGATTTTTTTTGTACTTAATGCTTCAAAAAAGTCCTTTTTTTGTGTTTTTAATTGGATGGCGGATATCAATATTGCTTCATGGTTCATCATAGCAATCTCTTGTAAAGTAGGCGGTTCTACTTTTAAAATAATAGGGCAACTAAAAACTTTTGCAGTATCATTGGTTACTTCTGCTCCAGCTTCTGAATAATCTTTGTCGGAATAACTCGAATTGACTCCAGCGCCTGATTCTATCATAACTTGATGCCCGTGTGATACTAATGAACTTACGGCATCAGGCGTTAAACAAATCCTTCTCTCTTGATAGGAAGTTTCTTTAGGTATTCCAATAAAAAGCTGACTTTTATGTTTTTGCACCTCTAGTTTTTCTTCTTGAGGTAGTAATTGTTTAGCCGAAAAAGGACTGTAAATTGCCATATTAAACAAAATTTGAAGCCAAGTTAGTCAATTTTTACTTAAAAAGAAATCTGATTATTCATTTTTTAATACTAATTCTCTTTTTCCATTTGGTAATAAATTAATAATAATAGCAGCGTGGTCTAAAGGAATTAGATGTGGAATTTTCTCGGGCCATTCAATAAAACACCAATTACCAGAATAAAAGTATTCGTCAATTCCTATATCATAGGCTTCTAATTCATTGTTTATTCTGTATAAATCAAAATGGTAGATTGCTTCTCCTGTTTTTGATTCATATTCATTTACTAGAGAGAATGTTGGGCTACTTGAATTGTTAGTAACTCCTAATTGTTTTGCTAATTCTTTTATTAAAGTAGTTTTTCCAACACCCATATTGGCATGAAAAGTAATTACTTTTTTTAAATTAGAAGTGGCCAAAATTTCTTTAGCCACTTCACTTATTTCTTCTAAACTAAAAATTTTTGTCATTATTAATGATATATTTTATTTAGGATTCAAAACTATACAAGGAATAATCATCTCTTCTAATGAAATCCCTCCATGTTGGTAGGTATTTCTGTAATAACTCACATAGTGATTAAAATTATTTACATAAGCTAAGAAATAATCACTTTTAGCAAAAATAAAGGAACTTGTCATATTTATGGAAGGTAATCCAATTTTTTTAGGATCTTTAACGACATAAACATCTTTTTCTTCATACGTTAAGCTTCTTCCTGTTTTATAACGAAGATTTAAACTGGTATTTTTATCTCCTATTACTTTTGATGGGTTTTTACAATTAATTGTACCGTGGTCGGTTGTAATGATTAATTTAAAACCGTGTTGTTGTCCTAATTGAATCAATTCTAAAAGGGGGGAGTTTTTAAACCAACTTAAGGTTAAAGAACGATAGGCTTTGTCGTTTGAAGCTAATTCTTTCACTACATCCATTTCAGTTTTAGCATGTGAAATCATGTCTACAAAATTGTAAACAATAGTTGTTAAATCGTTGTTTTTTAATGATTTAAAATTCTCAACTAATTTTCTACCGTCTCGTTGATTGACAATTTTATAATATTCATGTTTAATGTTTAAACCTAATCGTTTTAATTGTTCAGTAAGGAAATCGGCTTCATGCAAGTTTTTTCCACCCTCATCGGTGTCGTTTTTCCAATATTGAGGGTATTTTTTTTCCATTTCTACTGGTAATAATCCGGAAAAAATGGCATTTCTAGCATATTGTGTAGCAGTTGGTAGTATTGAAAAATAACTTACTTCTTTTTCAGGTTTGTAATGATTGTAAACTATGTTTTCAAAAGCTTTCCACTGATCATAACGCAGGTTGTCAATAACTACAAACAAGATTGGCTTATCTTTTTTACGAATTTCTGGAGCAACTAATTCGCCAAATAATTTATGTGAAAGTATTGGTTTATCTGCTTTTTCTTCAGCTGAACCTTGACGAACAGATGTGTCAAACCAATCTTCATAATTACGCTCAATAAATTTTCCAAATTGTAAATTTGCTTCTGTTTTTTGACTCTCCAATATTGAAATCATATTTTGATCTTCAATATTTTCTAATTCAATTTCCCAATACAATAATTTTTTATACAATTCAATCCAATCCTCAAAAGAATTTACCATAGCTAAATCCATAGCTATTTTACGGAATTCTTTTTGATAATCTAAGGTTGTTTTTTCAGAAACTAAGCGAGAATGATCTAAGTTTTTCTTTAAACTTAAAAGAATTTGATTTGGATTTACAGGTTTAATTAAGTAATCTGCAATTTTACTTCCTATGGCTTCTTCCATGATGTATTCTTCCTCACTCTTAGTAATCATAATTACAGGTGTGGTCGATTTAAATTCTTTCATTTCAGAAAGCGTTTCTAAACCAGATAAACCAGGCATGTTCTCATCTAAAAAAACAATATCAAAGTTATGTTCTTTATATAAATCAATGGCGTCTTGTCCATTATTGCATGTTGTTACTTCATAATTTTTCTTTTCTAAAAAAAGAATGTGTGGCTTTAATAAATCAATTTCGTCGTCTACCCAAAGGATTTTAATTGTATTCATGGTTTTTATAATTTAATTAAGTGCAAGTTACTACAGTCAAACGTAAATTTTCTTAAAAATTGTGTAAAAGTTTTATATTTGTTTACAAAAAATAATCTTGTGAGCCAGATAAATAAACTTAAAATACTTAACGACCCAATTTATGGATTCGTAACTATTCCGAATACTTTAATTTATGATTTAATTCAACATCCTTATTTTCAACGATTAAGGCGTATTTCTCAAATGGGAATGTCGTATTTGGTTTATCCTGGCGCACATCATACCCGTTTCCATCATGCACTTGGATGTATGCATATTATGCAAAAAGCGGTTCAAACATTACGCTTTAAAGGGGTTTCGATTTCTAATGAAGAAGAAAATGCATTGTATGTTACGATTTTATTGCACGATATAGGGCATGGACCTTTTAGTCACGCGTTGGAACACAGTGTTATAGAAGTACATCATGAAGAACTTTCTTTGCTTTTTATGGAGCAATTAAATAAAGAATTTGATGGAAAATTAAGTTTAGCAATTCAAATTTTTAAAGGAGAGTACCACAGAAAATTCATGTTGCAATTGATATCTAGTCAATTAGACATGGATCGAATGGATTATTTGAAAAGAGATAGCTTTTATACGGGTGTAAACGAAGGAAATGTCAATAGTGAGCGTTTAATACAAATGTTAAATGTTAAGGATGATTTCTTAGTAATGGAGGAGAAAGGAATTTATTCTATTGAAAAATTTTTAATGGCCAGAAGATTAATGTATTGGCAGGCTTATTTGCATAAAACAAGTGTTGTGGCAGAATTAATTTTAACCAAAATATTAAAAAGAGCAAAAGAGTTGGTTGTAAAAGGGGAAGAATTATTTGGAAGCTCATTTTTAATAAACTTCATGAAAAATAAATTTGAATTACAAGATGTAAATAAAGAAGTTTTGGATCAATTTTCAAATTTAGATGATTATGATGTTCTTGGAGCAATTAAACAATGGCAATTTCATAATGATTTTGTATTGAGTAGTTTGTGTAAAATGCTTATCAATAGACATCTACTTAAAATTGAAATAACAGAAGATAAAATAGATAAAATCAAATACTTAGAATTAAAAGAAAAATATATTTCAGAATACAACTTGTTGGAAAAAGATATAGAGTATTTTGTTTTTAAAGGCAAACTTAAAAATGAAGCATACAGTAAATCAAGCGAGCCTATACGTATTTTGAAAAAAGATGGAACAATTGAAAATGTTGTAGAGGCATCGGACCAAATGCATTTAAAAGCATTGTCAAAACCTGTGACTAAATATTTTATTTGTTATCCAAAAGTAATTGATTAATTTAGAGTTTCATTTTATTTTTATATTTTTGCCGAGATGAAGTTTACAGCGCAACAAATTGCAGGCATTTTGGAAGGTGAAGTAATAGGTAACCCAAATGCTGAAGTATATAAATTAGCTAAAATTGAAGAAGGAACTCCGGGTTCATTAACCTTTTTAGCCAATCCAAAATATATAAATTACATTTATTCAACTGCAGCAACTATTGCTATAGTAAATAAATCTTTTGAACCAGAACAAGAAGTTTCAACTACACTTATTAAGGTAGACGATGCTTATAAGTCTTTTTCAAAATTATTGGAATATTACAACCAAATTAAATTAATGAAGTCCGGTATTGAACAACCTTCAGTTATTTCAGAAGGCACAACTTATGGGGACGATTTATATTTAGGAAGTTTTTGCTATGTTGGGCAAAACGTAAAAATTGGAAATAACGTAAAGATTTATCCTAATAGTTTTATTGGTGATAATGTTGAAATTGGTGATAATTGCATACTCTTTGCTGGAGTTCGTGTTTATTCAGAAACAGTTTTAGGTAAAAGTGTTACTATTCATTCTGGTACTGTAGTTGGTTCAGATGGTTTTGGATTTGCTCCACAAGAGGACGGTTCGTATAAAAAAGTTCCTCAAATTGGAAATGTAATTATAGAGGATGATGTAGAAATTGGTTCATGTTCTACAATCGACAGAGCCACTTTAGGTTCTACAATAATTAGAAAAGGAGTGAAGCTTGATAATCATATTCAAATTGCACACAATGTTGAAATTGGTGAAAATACGGTAATTGCCTCTCAAACGGGAATTGCGGGTTCAACAAAAGTTGGAAAAAATTGTATGATTGGAGGACAAGTAGGAATTGTTGGTCACATTACAATTGGTGATAATGTAAAAATACAAGCACAATCCGGAATTGCAAAAAGCTTAAAGGATGGGGAAGTAGTTCAAGGAAGTCCCGCTTTTAATTACGGTGATTTTGCAAAATCATTCGTGCATTTCAAAAATTTACCTTCAATAGTAAAAGATTTAGAAAATTTAAAAAAGGAAAAATAATTTATAAATAAACCATGGTCAAGCAAACTACCATAGCACAAGAAATTTCATTAACTGGTGTAGGATTACATACGGGACAAAATGTTGTTATGACTTTTAAACCAGCACCAGTAAATAACGGTATTACATTCGTAAGAGTTGATTTAGAAGGTCAACCTATTATTGAAGCAGACGCAAATTATGTAGTTAATACACAACGAGGCACTAATTTAGAAAAATTAGGTGTTATGATTCAAACTCCTGAGCATGTTTTAGCAGCAGTTGTTGGTTGTGATGTTGACAATGTTATCATTGAACTTAATGCGTCAGAATTACCAATTATGGATGGTTCTTCTAAATATTTTGTTGAAGCTCTAGAAAAAGTTGGTATAGTTGAACAAGAAGCACAAAGAAAAATATATGTTGTAAAAGATGTTATTTCTTATACAGATGAAGCAACTGGCAGTGAAATTACAGTAATTCCTAGTGATCACTATTGTGTAACTGCTATGGTCGATTTTGGTACTAAAGTTTTAGGTACTCAAAATGCAACTATGAAAAATATTGCTGAATTTAAAACGGAAATTGCAGATAGTAGAACTTTTAGTTTTTTACATGAATTAGAAGCTTTGTTAAATAATGGATTAATTAAAGGAGGTGATTTAAATAATGCAATTGTTTATGTTGATAAAGAAATTTCACCAGAAACAATGGAAAATTTGAAAAAAGCTTTTAATAAGGATGAAATTTCAGTAAAACCAAATGGAATTTTAGATAATCTTACTTTACATTATCCAAATGAAGCTGCTCGTCATAAATTATTAGACGTAATAGGAGATTTGTCGTTGATTGGAACTAGAATTCAAGGAAAAGTTATCGCAAATAAACCGGGTCATTTTGTAAATACTCAATTTGCAAAAAAAATAGCAAAAATTATTAAAATTGAAGAGCGTAACCAAGTTCCAACGTATGATTTAAATAAAGAACCATTGTTGGATATTCACGGGATTATGAATCTTTTACCTCATAGACCACCTTTTTTATTAGTAGATAAAATATTAGAATTGTCTGAAACACATGTTGTTGGTTTAAAAAATGTTACAATGAATGAACCATTCTTTGTTGGACATTTCCCTGGGGCTCCTGTAATGCCGGGTGTTTTGCAAATAGAGGCAATGGCTCAAACAGGCGGAATTTTAATTTTAAGTACGGTTCCAGATCCAGAAAATTATTTAACATACTTCATGAAAATTGATAATGTGAAGTTTAAAAATAAAGTTTTACCAGGAGATACATTAATTTTTAAATGTGATTTAATTTCGCCAATAAGAAGAGGTGTTTGTCACATGCAAGCGTATGCGTATGCTAATGGAAAATTAGTTTCAGAAGCAGAATTAATGGCTCAAATTGTAAAAGTTAAAAACGATTAATTATGAATCAACCTTTAGCATATGTTCATCCTGGTGCAAAAATTGCACGTAATGTTGTAATTGACCCATTTACAACTATTCACAGTAATGTAGAAATAGGAGAGGGTACTTGGATTGGATCCAATGTTACTATCATGGAAGGAGCAAGAATTGGTAAAAATTGTAATATTTTCCCTGGAGCTGTTATTTCAGCTGTACCTCAAGATTTAAAATTTGGAGGAGAAGAGTCCTTAGCTATTATTGGTGATAACACAACTATTAGAGAGTGTGTTACAATTAATCGCGGAACAGTAGCTTCTGGAAAAACAGTAATTGGTAAAAATTGTTTAATCATGGCTACGGCTCACATTGCACATGATTGTCATATTGGTGATAATGCTATTATTGTTAATGGCGTTGCTTTAGCTGGACACGTTACTGTTGGTGATTTTGCTGTAATTGGTGGTTTAGCTGCTGTACATCAATTTATTTCAATTGGCGATCATGCTATGATTTCTGGTGGAAGTTTAGTTAGAAAAGATGTACCTCCATTTACGAAAGCTGCAAAAGAACCACTTTCTTATGTTGGAATTAATTCAGTTGGTTTGAGAAGAAGAGGATTTTCAACAGAAAAAATTAGAGAAATTCAAGATATATACAGAATTTTGTATCAAAAAAATTATAATACCACGCAAGCTTTAAGTATTATTGAAGCAGAAATGGAAGCTACTCCTGAAAGAGATGATATCATTCAATTTATTAGAAATTCTTCTCGAGGTATTATGAAAGGTTATACAGGAAGTACACTATAATAGAAAATATTAAACTAAATAATTTTTAAAAATGGCTACAACAGCAGATATTAAAAACGGGTTATGTATTAAATTTAACCATGATATTTATAAAATTGTTGAATTCTTACACGTTAAACCTGGAAAAGGACCAGCTTTCGTTAGAACTAAATTAAAGTCTTTAACAAATGGAAAAGTGTTGGATAATACATTCTCAGCTGGTCACAAAATTGAAACAGTTCGTGTAGAAACACATACTTTTCAATATTTATATAATGAAGGTGTAGATTTTCATTTTATGAACACTGAAACATTTGAGCAAATTACCCTAAATAGAGATGTTCTAGATGCTCCGGATTTATTAAAAGAAGGAACTAATGTAATGGTACAAATCAACACTGAAACAGATATGCCTTTAGCAGTTGATATGCCTGCCAATATTATTTTAGAAGTAACTTATGCAGAACCAGGAGTAAAAGGTAATACAGCTACAAATGCTACTAAACCTGCAACTGTAGAAACTGGAGCAACAGTAAACGTTCCTTTATTTATTAATGAAGGTGATAAAATTAAAATTGATACTGCCACAGGTAAGTATATGGAAAGAGTATAATTTTGTACTTGTGAAATAGTGAATAGTTTTTAAAATTATTCACTATTTTATTTTGTACTCATAAAAATATAAATGAAGTTTTATAAAAAATATAGTTTAAAAGAAATCTCGGAAATAATTTCATGTAAATATATTGGAGATCCTAATTTTCCTGTTCTAGGTATGAATGAAATTCATGTGGTAGAACCTGGAGATATTGTATTTGTAGATCATCCAAAATATTATGATAAAGCTTTACAATCAGCCGCTACTATTGTTTTAATAAATAAAGAAGTTGAATGTCCAGAAGGAAAGGCTTTGCTGATTTCTGATGATCCTTTTAGAGACTTCAATAAATTAACACAATACTTTAGACCTTTTACAAATGCTGCTGTCTCAATTTCTTCAACAGCAACAATTGGAGAAGGAACCATTATTCAACCAAATTGTTTTATTGGTAATCATGTAGTTATTGGTAAAAATTGTATTATTCATTCAAATGTTTCTATTTATGACCATTGTGTTTTAGGTGATAATGTAATTATTCAAGCAGGGACAATTATAGGTGCAGATGCTTTTTATTATAAAAAACGTCCTGAAGGATTTGATCAATTATTATCTGGAGGTAGAGTAGTTATAGAGGATTGTGTTGGTATAGGTGCTCTCTGTACTATTGATAGAGGAGTTACAGGTGATACAACAATTGGTGAAGGTACTAAAATAGACAACCAAGTGCATGTTGGTCATGATACTTTAATTGGTAAAAAATGTTTAATAGCGGCTCAAACTGGTATTGCGGGTTGTGTAGTTATTGAAGATGAAGTTACTTTATGGGGACAGGTGGGAACAACTAGTGGCATCACAATTGGTGAAAAAGCTGTTGTTTTAGGTCAAACAGGTGTAACAAAATCAATAGAAGGAGGAAAAACGTACTTTGGAACTCCAATTGAAGAATCTAGAGAAAAATTAAAACAACTAGCAAATATTAAAAAAATTCCTGATATTATTGAAAAATTAAAGTAATGACAAATAAAGAAATTATCCTTGAAATTTATCAGAATGATGGATTAAGAAATCGTGATTTTTTAAATGAAGTGTTATTGCCACAATTTGAAATGGAATGGCAAAGCTCTTCTGATTTAACAATTCTTGATAAAAATCAAATATTAAACCTTGCAGATGAATTAAAAGGTAATTATGCAACTTCAAATATTGATATTAACTATCTAATTGAAGAAGAAAATAAAATTTGTATTGCTTATAAACATTTTGCTACAACAATTGAAAATACTAGGGATTTTCAATTAATTGCACGTTTTATTACAATTTGGGAGTTTGAAAATGGTAAAATTTTAAAAGGATATCAAATTAGCAAACCTACCTAAAAAAAAGATAGAAAAAATTAAAATATTTCTATCAAAAAACTTACTTTTGCTCAACATTAAAAAAAAATAACATCATGAGTGTTTTAGTTAATAAAAATTCAAAAATAATCGTTCAAGGTTTTACAGGAAGTGAAGGAACTTTCCACGCTTCTCAAATGATTGAATATGGAACAAACGTTGTAGGTGGTGTAACTCCAGGTAAAGGTGGTTCTACTCACTTAGATAGACCTGTATTTAACACTGTTAAAGATGCTGTAGTTCAAGCTGGTGCTGATACATCAATTATTTTTGTTCCACCTGCATTTGCAGCGGATGCTATTATGGAAGCTGCGGATGCTGGAATTAAAGTAATCATTTGTATTACAGAAGGTATTCCTGTAGCAGATATGATTAAAGCTTATGATTATATTAAAGGAAAAGACTGCCGTTTAGTAGGTCCTAACTGCCCAGGAGTAATCACTCCAGAAGAAGCTAAAGTTGGTATTATGCCAGGTTTCGTTTTCAAAAAAGGTACAGTTGGAATCGTTTCTAAATCAGGTACTTTAACATACGAAGCTGCTGATCAAGTTGTTCGTCAAGGATTCGGAATTACTACAGCTATTGGAATTGGTGGAGATCCAATTATTGGAACTACAACAAAAGAGGCAGTTGAATTATTAATGAACGACCCTGAAACTGAGCTAATTATCATGATTGGTGAAATCGGAGGACAATTAGAAGCGGATGCAGCTAAATGGATCAAAGCTGATGGTAATAAAAAACCAGTAGTTGGATTTATTGCAGGTGAAACTGCTCCTAAAGGTAGAACAATGGGTCACGCGGGTGCTATTGTTGGTGGTGCTGATGATACAGCAGAAGCTAAAAAACGCATCATGAGAGAAAACGGAATTCATGTTGTAGATTCTCCTGCTGAAATTGGTAAAAAAGTAAAAGAGATTTTAGGATAATAATCTTAAAAAAATAGTAATAGTAAAGCTCCATCAGTTTTCACTTGATGGAGCTTTTTAATTTTATAAAATATGTTTAAAGAATTAGAAAAATTTAAAAATAGCAATAGTTTTGGTTATACAACGAATGATAATTTGGAAATCGTTTGTAATGCTCCTGAAAATGCAGTCGGTGTGTTTTTAGTTTTTGATGTTAAGGACAATGAAAAAGAACTAATCATGGTAGGTTCAACTGGAACAGTGCAAAATAATGGTGAACTAAAGATTAAAAGTAATTTGTTTGATAAAATTGTAAATGGAAGTCAATTTACAAAATCGGCCAGAAAATTCTCATGGCCAACACAAATGAAGAAAGAAGATATTACACAATTAGAAGTAGTTTGGTATGTTACTTTTAATGATGAAATTAAATGTATTCCAACCTATATTGAAGGGTATTTGCTTCAAAATCATTTTGAAGAAAATGGTAAACTTCCAAGATGGAATGTAGCATTCTAAAATAAGTTACTAAAAAAAATCCCAATACTATGTATTGGGATTTTTTTTAATTTGGAAATGGATTGCTCCACTTTGCATTGGTATAAACGTCAGTTCCTGAGAGTGTTCTTAAGAAAGCAATTACCGCATCTACTTCATTCTGTGTTAAATTTAATTGTTGACCTACTCCGTTTGGTGTTAATCTTGGATCTAAATTGGTATTTCCCGGGGCAATTGTAATTGTGCCATAATGACCAATCGCAGCTTGTAAACTTGTAATGACTCCAGTATGCATGAGTTGTCCATTTAAAGTACCGTCATTTCTAACTAAATTTCTAAGAGATGGTGCTTTTGTATTGGTTACATCTATTCCTGTACCAGCAATTGTACCAATAATGCCATTATTTTTTGAATTTGGATCAATGTCAAATTCTGGTGCTCTATGACATCCAGCACAACCTAAGCCTCCGCCAGTTCTTGATCCACTTGCATTAAATGTTGGTGGGGTTAAAAAAAGATTTTTACCCTGATTTTCTTGTTGTGTGAAATTAGAAAAAGGTACACCATCATTTGGCGCTAAAGCTCTTCCTGTATCATATTTGGAGTCAAATGATTGTATACTTCTAATAAATTGAGCAAGTGCAGTTTGAATTTTAATTTCTGTAATTTCTTGATTGCCATAAGCAAATTGGAATAATTCTTTGTAATAATTTTTAGCACTTAACTTTACTAATAAATCATTAAAAGACAAATCACCATTTAAACCACTAAAGCCCATTTCTCCATGATCTTTAATAGGCATAGTTGTTTGTTGTTCTAAAGTTAAAGCTCTTTCATCCCAAAAAAAATGAGTTTCTGTAGCAAATCTAGAATTTACTAATCGCATAGAATGTCTTCCTGTAGTACCATTGACTCCTGTACTTGCTACCACATTATCTCCAAATGCAAACTCTTGTTTATGACATGAAGCACAAGAAATAGAATTGTTAGAAGATAAATTTTTGTCGTAAAATAAAACTCTTCCTAAGGTAGCTATTTTATCATTAATGCTATTTCCAGCAGAATTATCTTTTGTTATATAGCTTGGAATCGTTTGATTTGCATAATTGTACAAATGATCTAAGTCTAAATTAGTACCAAAAGTTGCTACTACATTGGGATAAGAATTAGAATATGATGAAGATGGAATTGATTCGTAATCGTCATCATTATTGCAACTAATAAATGCAATACAACATATCAATCCTAAGAGATTTGTTAGTTTTTTCATAAGGTAGAAATTAAGTTAGTTGTTAATAAGACTATAAAATTTAGAAAAGGTTTAAAAGTGCTTTTTAATTACTTTAAAATATTACTATATTTGACTTCATTTTAAACAAAACAAACAAAACCATAATTAGAGTTGTTTTAAATTACAACTTTTAAAATTTGATTATTATTATGAAATTATTAGAAGGAAAAGTAGCAATTATTACTGGCGCAAGTAGAGGTATTGGAAAAGGAATTGCTGAAGTTTTTGCTAAAAATGGTGCAAATGTTGCATTTACGTATAGTTCATCTGCTGAATCAGCTATGGCTTTAGAAAATGAATTAACAGCATTAGGCGTAAAAGCTAAAGGCTATAAATCAAATGCTGCTGATTTTAATGAAGCTCAAAAATTAGTTGACGATGTGATTGCTGAATTTGGTACGGTTGATATATTAATAAATAATGCGGGTGTTACTAAAGACAATTTGTTGATGCGTATGTCGGAAGAAGATTTTGATTCGGTTATTGATATTAACTTGAAATCAGTTTTTAATATGACAAAAGCTGTGCAAAAAATTATGTTGAAAAATAGAGCAGGTTCTATCATTAATATGAGTAGTGTGGTAGGGGTGAAAGGAAATGCAGGTCAAGCAAATTATGCTGCCTCTAAAGCAGGTATGATTGGATTTACTAAATCAATTGCATTAGAATTAGGTTCAAGAAATATTCGTTGTAATGCTATAGCACCTGGATTTATTGAAACAGAAATGACTGCCAAGTTAAATGAAGATGTCGTAAAAGGATGGAGAGAATCTATTCCATTGAAACGCGGTGGATCTCCTGAAGATATTGCAAATGTGTGTGTGTTTTTAGCATCAAACATGAGTGCCTATGTAACAGGACAAGTTCTTAATGTTGATGGCGGAATGTTAACCTAATTATAATTAAAAAAAACAAATGACAACAAGCACAGTACTATTACTTTTACTTTCAGTTTTAATTGCAAGTGCTGTTTCATTTTATCATTATTTATATAAAGCCGATAAACAATTGAAAATCAATTGGATATTGGCTTTATTGCGTTTTACATCAATTTTCTTATTGTTATTGCTGCTTATAAATCCTGTAATCTCCAGTAAATCCACGGAAATAAACAAAATTCCGTTAGCAATAGTAACAGATAATTCTTCTTCTATAAAAGAATTAAAAGCAGATCAAAAAGCATTGGAATTAACCCAAATTTTAAAGAATAATGCTGAATTGAAAAATAAGTTTGATATTCAACATTATTCATTTGATGCGGATTTTAATTCTAATACAAATCTAGATTTTAAAGGGAAACAATCCAATATTGATTTAGCGGCTCAAAATTTAAAACAATTAAATAAAAATATTTTCTATCCTGTAATTTTGTTATCAGATGGTAATCAAACGGTTGGAAATGATTATGTGTATAGTTTTCAAGAATCAGCTACAGTTTATCCAGTAGTTTTGGGTGATACTACAACTAATTTTGATATTAAGATAAATCAATTGAATGCCAATAAGTATGCCTTTTTAAAAAATAAATTTCCAGTTGAAGTTTTTGTACAATACAACGGTACTAAAAATGTTTCAGCAAACTTTATGATTGAAAAAGGAAATACAAAAGTTCATTCACAAACGATATCTTTTACAAATGCTTCTAAAGTGCAATCTTTTCAGGTATTATTAGAAGCCGATAAAGTTGGAATTCAAAAATATAAAGCATCCATTCGTTCTTCCAATCAAGAACAAAATTTGTATAATAATGTTAAGAATTTTGCAGTTGAAGTTATTGATCAAAGAAAAGAAATTGCAATTATTTCAGACATCACTCATCCAGATTTAAGTGCTCTAAAACGCGCTATTGAGTCTAATGAACAACGTAAAGTAACTTTTATTAAACCTAATGAAGTCAATGATTTACAAAAATACAATCTGTTGATTTTGTATCAACCAACAAGTTTGTTTAAATCAATAATTGATAAAAATAAAAATCTTAAAATAAATACTTTTATTATATCTGGACTTAGCACTGATTTTAATTTTTTAAATCAAATACAATCCGATTTAGATTTTAAAATGTCACAGCAAAAAGAAGATTTTAGTGCTACATTTGAATCTAATTTCAACTTATTTGCTCAAAAAGATATTCAATTTAGTAGTTTGCCTCCATTACAAAATAAATTTGGGAAAATCATCGAGAAGTCAAGCGTTGCAACATTATTGAAAGCGCAAGTAAATGGAGTGTCTTTTGAAAATCCAATTTTAACCTTTTCTGAAAAAGGAGCTAATAGAACAGCGTATTTATTAGGTGAGAATATTTGGAAATGGCGATTAGAAAGTCATCTAAACAATCAGTCATTTGAAGATTTTGATCAATTTATAGATAAAATAATTCAATATTTAGCAACTAATTCATCAAAAAAGTCACTTATTGTTGAACATGAAAGTTTTTATAATTCAGGTGAAACAATTGGTATCTTTGCTCAATATTTTAATAAAAATTATGAATTAGATGAAACTGCTAATTTATCTATTCAATTAATCAATAATAGAACAAAAAAAGTTAAAAATTACAGTTTTTCAAAAGCAAATCAAGGATTTGAAGTGAATTTTGACGGACTTGAACATGGAAATTATAGTTTTAAAGTAAAGGAAAATAACAGTAATGCTTCTTATTCAGGATCTTTTGAAGTATTAGATTTTGATGTAGAAAAGCAATTTGTTAATCCAGATAAAGAAAGATTAGAACAACTCGCACTTCAAAATAAAGGTCAGCTTTTCTTTCCTAATCAAATAGATCAACTAATTCAAAAATTAACTGAAAAAGGTACCTATTTACCTATTGAAAAATCGGTTGTAAAGACCACTCCTTTAATTGAATGGTTAACTTTGCTTATTTTATTAATTGCTTCTTTAGCCTCGGAATGGTTTGTTAGAAAGTATAATGGATTATTATAATTATTGATTATTTTGTTCCATGAATTGCTTGATATTTATGATTTTTAAGAAGTAAAGCAGCCTCTTCATAAAATGCAATTGTTTCAAATTCTAGTTTTTTATTAATTTTAGTATTTGCTAATTCATCAAAATGAATTTCATAATTTGAATTTGATTTAGGTTTCAAAACAAATTGTTTTACTCGTTTTACCGGTGAAATAATAGTTAAATAATTATCTTTTATATAGCCTAAATCCTGATATGTAGCAATAAATGCTCTTGGTGTATAAGTAGGATTAAAAATGTTTTCACCGAAAAATTTACTTCTATATTTAAAATTTAATAGACCTAAAGCTGTAGGCATTAAATCGATTTGCGACATAAGCGTATTACATTTTTGTGATTTTATGAAGCCTGGGGCGTAAATCATCGCTGGAATTCTATATTTTTCCAATGGTAATTCAACTTTTCCAGAACTTGATGCACAATGATCTGCAACAATTACGAAAACAGTATTTTTAAACCAAGGTTGTTTTTCAGCAAGTGCAAAAAATTGCTTCAAAGCATAATCGGTATATTTTACACCACCATTTCTTGATTTTGAATTTGCTGGAATATCAATTTTACCATCAGGATAGGTAAATGGCCTATGATTACTAACAGTCATCCAATGGTTAAAAAAAGGTTTTCCTGTTTGGTATTCAGCATTCATTACCTTAATTGCCTTTTTAGCCATATCTTCATCACAAACGCCCCAAATATTCGAAAAACTTATTTCGTTAGGTTTTAAACTGGATTTATCAACAATATCATAGCCATTACCCTTATAAAAATCTTGCATGTTATCAAAAAAGGCATCTCCACCATATAAGTATTTTATTTGATAACCTTTACTTTTAAATATACAACCCGTGCTGAATTTGTTTTTATTATCTTTTCTTTTCACAACACTTTCGCCTGGTGTTGGAGGTAAACATAAAGTTACTGCTTCTAAACCACGAACGGTTCGGTTACCTGTAGCATATAAATTGGTGAAAAATAAACTTTTATCTGCTAATTCATCTAAGAAAGGGGTGATGTTTTCAGTATTTCCATAGTGTTTCATAAATTCAGCACTCATGCTCTCAATAGTAATCAACACAACATTTTTATGTATTTCTTTTTCAGTGGGTTGAATATGAACGGTGTTTTGATTCAACTTGATATGTGTTGTGTTTTCAAAATTAGCTAATTCATTCTCAGGTAGGGTGTCATAAAATTTCATAAAATCTAATTCACTATTCATGAATGCTAAATAGAATTTATAAAGACCGTTACTTTGTAATTCATTAGTGAAAACATTGGAAGAATCTTCTTTTTTAGCAAGATTTGGAATGGTAAATAAAGCTAAAGCAATTAAAGCAAGTTGACCTAAAACAATGCTAATCTTAGCTTTTATATTAGGAATTTCATCTAAATATTTTTTAGATTTTTGAATAATAAAATAGGTAGATAAAACTGATACAATTCCAATTATTGAAAATAAAGGAACTACAGGATAAGATTCCATAATATTTCCAATTACGGTATTCGTGTATACTAAATAATCTACAGCAATAAAATTATACCGTACCCCAAATTCATTCCAAAAAAAGAACTCGCTTACAGCGTTTTGGATAATTAATAAAACAAATAGAAAAATGGTAAAAGAAAATAATACAAAACGAATTTTTTTTCTATTCTTTTCAAAAAATAATAATAGAGCAAACAAAATTGTTTTAAGTCCTACAAAAGCTAATCCTATTTCAGGAAGTACGCCACCATATTCACTTAAAATACTTTTTCCTGAAGCTATATAGAGTAGTGTACATACAAATATTCCTAAAATAAGGTATCCGTAGGGTTTTTTAAATTTTGAATCAGATATGAAAATTAAATATAACCACAATATAAAGCCAATAAGTACAAAGACAAATAAATCATTTAAAATTCCAAATGAAAAAATTTTTAGATAATCTACAAATGAAAAATGACTTTGTGTTATGGGATGAATTAATAAAATTACACGAGTTAGTAGACTTACAATTAAATAAAACAAGGCAATATTTTTATAAACAACGTGGTGTTTAAGTAAATTTTTCATAAATTTGATTAAATATATTCAAATATATTAAAAAAAGAATTATAATAATTTTAGAAACAATATAAATTAGCTATGAATGAAGCGCATATACACATGTTGGTAAACCATTTCCCTATCATTGGATTATTTTTTGGTTTGGGGTTAGTATTGTTTGGTTTAGTAAAAAAGAATTCAGTTTTAAAATCGGCCGCTTTTGTTATATTAATTATCTGTGTCATTTCTGGTCAATTAGCCATGATGACAGGGGATAAAGCTGAGCATTTTGTTGAAGATTTACCTGGTTTTTCGCATGAGGTTATTCATGAACATGAAGAAGCAGCAGAGGCATTTATGATTCCTATGTATATTTTAGGAGTTGCTTCAATTGTTGGATTATATGCTCAGTCAAAAAAGCTTTCTTTTGAAAAATGGATTTCCTATTTAGTTCTAGTTTTAGGAGTAGTTTGTGTATTTTTATCAAAAAATGCAGGTACAACAGGAGGAGAAATTCGTCACACTGAAATTCGTGAAAATGATTCAACGTTTTCTAATTCAAACACTTCCAATCAAGTAGAAGAAGAAAAAAATGAATAATTTTAAATAATTATAAAAAATATTTGTTTTTTAAATTCTAATTCAATTAAATTTGCAAAATCAAATAACAAAGAAAATATGTTTTTAAATCAATTACATCATCATCATCATTTATTCCACGCTCAAGCGAGGTAGTGATGCTATGATTGTAATCTAAATATAACTACTAACCCGTTTGAGTTCATCAGGCGGGTTTTTTATTTTAGTTAAGTTAATTTCTCCCTCCCGTCTGGTGTTTCTCAAATAAATTTAAAATTAAATTTAACATGAACACCTTAAAAATTGCTATTCAAAAATCGGGTCGACTTAATGAAGACAGCCTTAAAATTTTAAAAGATTGCGGAATTTCTGTGGATAATGGAAATGACCAATTGAAAGCAACCGCTTCAAATTTTCCATTGGAGATTTTATTTTTACGTAATTCGGATATTCCTCAATATTTAATTGATGGGGTGGCAGATATTGCTATTGTCGGAGATAATCTTTTAGTTGAAAAAGGAGGCGCTATTGAAGTTGTTGAAAAATTAGGTTTTTCAAAATGTAAAGTTTCGATAGCTGTTCCTAAAACAGTGAACTACAATTCAATTGAAGATTTAGATGGGAAGCGCATTGCTACTTCATACCCCAACACGGTTTTAAATTATTTTAAATCTAAAAATGTCAATGTAGAGATTCACCAAATATCAGGTTCAGTTGAAATTGCACCGAATATTGGTTTGTCAGATGCTATCGTAGATATTGTTTCTACAGGGAGCACGCTTTTTAAAAATAATTTAAAAGAAGTGGAAGTAATCTTGAAAAGTGAAGCAGTTCTAGCTGCATCTCCAAATTTATCAGAAGAGAAGAAAGTACTTTTGGATAAATTAATTTTCAGAATTCAATCGGTTTTAAAAGCAAGAAAATCAAAGTATATTTTGATGAATGTACCAAATGATAAAATTGCAGAAATTAGCTCAATTCTTCCCGTATTAAAAAGTCCGACGGTATTGCCTTTAGCAGAAGCAGGCTGGAGTAGTGTACATTCTGTAATTAATGACGATCAGTTTTGGGAAGTTATTGATCAATTAAAAAATGCAGGAGCCGAAGGAATATTAATTTGTCCAATTGAAAAAATGGTATTATAACAACACAATACATTATGAAAGTTTATCTAAACCCAAGTCAAAATGATTGGTCTGAATTACTTAAAAGACCAACAGATTCAATAGCTGATTTACAAAATACAGTTACGGATATTTTTAAAGAAGTTCAACAAAAAGGTGATAAAGCAGTAGATAAGTACACCTCTTTTTTTGATGGTGTAATTTTAAATTCAATTGAAGTAACGAGTGTTGAAATTCAAGAAGCTATTGAACAAGTACCCATTGAATTAAAAGAAGCAATTCAATTAGCCCAGTCAAATATTGAAAAATTTCACCAGGCACAAAAAACAGAAAAGGTTGCAGTTGAAACCGCTAAGGGTGTAATTTGTTGGCAAGAAAAAAGACCTATTCAGAAAATTGGATTGTATATTCCTGGAGGTTCGGCGCCTTTATTTTCAACCGTTTTAATGTTAGCGATTCCAGCTAAATTGGCGGGGTGTAAAGAGATTGTATTGTGTTCTCCTCCTAACAAAGAAGGCAAAATCAATCCGGCTATTTTATATGCGGCTCAATTATGTGGCGTGACTAAAATTTTTAAGGTTGGAGGCATTCAAGCAATAGCGGCATTGACATTTGGAACAAAAACAATTCCTCAAGTATCTAAAATATTTGGACCAGGAAATCAATATGTAACAGTAGCGAAACAAATAGCAACCAATTACGGTATCGCTATTGATATGCCAGCTGGTCCGTCTGAGTTATTGGTTTTAGCTGATGAAACGGCAAATGCTTCTTATATTGCTTCAGATTTATTGAGTCAGGCTGAACATGGTGCGGATAGTCAGGTGGTTTTAGTAACTACTGATTCAAATTTAATTTCAGCTGTTCAACAAGAAATTGAGCTACAAATTAAAAAGTTACCCCGTAAATCTATAGCTGAAAAAGCAATTTTGAATTCCCGCTTTATTTATTTCAAAGATAAAGAATCGGCTATGGAATTTGTGAATGAATATGCTCCTGAACACTTAATTATTGTTTCAAAAGAGGAAGATTTTTATTTAGATAATTTGCAAAATGCTGGTTCAGTATTTCTTGGTAATTATACTCCAGAAAGTGCAGGAGATTATGCTTCAGGTACAAATCATACATTACCTACGAATGGCTATGCTAAAAATTATAGTGGTGTAAATCTAGATAGTTTTATGAAAGCCATGACGTTTCAAAAAATTTCAAAAGAAGGCATACAAAATATTGGTAAAGCCATAGAAATAATGGCAGAAGCTGAAGGGCTTCAAGCGCACAAAAATGCCGTAACATTGCGATTAAAAGATTTAGTATGAGTTATAATATCCTGGATTTAGTCCGACCAAACATTAAAAAAATGCAACCTTATTCCTCTGCTCGTGATGAGTTTAAAGAGGGTAGTGAGTCGTTTATTTTTTTAGATGCCAATGAGTCGCCTGTCGATAATGGAATCAATAGATATCCAGATCCACAGCAAAAAAAGTTAAAAGAAGTAATTTCAAAAAGAAAAGGAATTGATAGCAATCAACTGTTGTTGGGTAATGGTAGTGATGAAGTATTAGACTTAATTTTTAGAGCATTTTGCGAGCCTAATATTGATAATGTCATTACGTTGCCACCGACTTATGGAATGTATGCAGTTTTAGCAAATTTGAACGCTGTTGAAAATAGAGAAGTGTTGCTCGATTCAAATTTTGAACCCAATGTTGACAGTATTTTGAAAACAATCGATGACCGAACTAAAATTGTCTTCCTATGTTCTCCAAATAACCCAACGGGAAATACATTTTCATCAGAGCGAATTGAAAAAATTCTATCTTCATTCGGTGGATTGGTTGTAATTGATGAAGCATATATAGATTTTTCAGAAAAGAAGAGTTGGTTGTCGGAATTAGAATTGTATCCCAATTTAATCATTTGCCAAACACTATCAAAAGCGTATGGGATGGCCGGATTACGAATTGGTAGTTTGTTTGCTTCTGCGGATATCATATCAATTCTGAACAAAATTAAACCGCCGTATAATATTAATGTTTTATCACAAGAAAAAGCATTTGAAGAATTGCTGAATATAAATAAATTAAAAAATACAATTATTAGTATTAAAGAAGAAAAAGAGAGATTAATTAAAGTATTACTTGAAGTTAATTTTGTGAAAAAAGTTTATCCATCTGACACCAATTATTTATTAGTTGAAGTCGATAATGCTCTAAAACGTTATGATCAATTGCTTAAAAATGGAATAGTGGTTCGTAACCGCTCTTCACAGCCCTTATGTAGCAATTGTTTGAGAATTTCAATTGGAACTTCAGAAGAAAATGACAAATTAATTCAAATTATAAAACAACTCTAATGGCACAAAAAATATTATTTATAGATCGAGACGGGACTTTAGTTTTAGAGCCTGAAAATTATCAATTGGATGATTTATCTAAAGTAGAATTTTACCCAAACGTATTTAATTGTCTGAATAAAATCGTAAATGAATTGGACTATGAATTAGTAATGGTTACTAATCAAGACGGTTTAGGAACAGTTAGTTTTCCAGAGGAAACTTTTTGGCCTACGCATAATTTTATTATAAAAGCTTTTGAAAATGAAGGTATTGTGTTTAAAGAGGTTTGTATTGACAAAAGTTTTCCTGAAGAATTAGCACCTACTCGAAAACCTAGAACGGGGATGTTAACGAATTATTTTGACAGTGATAAATATGATTTAGCAAATTCATTTGTAATTGGAGATCGAATGACAGATGTTGAATTGGCTAAAAATTTAGGTTTAAAAGCCATTTATATCAAAAATGATGCTCAATTAGGTATCAATGAATTAGCTAATGACAACACAACTTTAGAAGAGTCAATTGCCTTGCAAACCACCCAATGGCAAGATATATATGAATTTTTAAAATTAGAAAAGCGAAGTGCCACGATTCATCGCAAAACAAATGAAACGGATATTTTTATTTCATTACAATTAGATGGAACTGGAAAAAGTAGAATTGAAACAGGATTACCCTTTTTTAATCATATGTTAGACCAAATTGCGCGTCACGGTCAAATGGATTTAGAAATTAACGTTAAAGGCGATTTAGAAGTGGATGAACACCATACAATTGAAGATACTGCAATAGCTTTGGGTGAAGTATTTGCTTCTGCATTGGGAAATAAATTAGGTATTGAGCGTTATGGATTCTGTTTGCCTATGGATGATTGCTTAGCTCAAGTGGCGATTGACTTTGGGGGTAGAAATTGGTTGGTTTGGGAAGCCGTTTTTAAACGTGAAATGATTGGTCAATTGCCAACAGAAATGTTTTTTCACTTTTTCAAATCCTTTACAGATGGGGCTAAAGCGAATTTGAATATAAAAGCGGAAGGAACTAATGAACATCATAAAATTGAAGCTATTTTTAAAGCTTTTGCTAAAGCAATTAAAGTAGCCGTAAAAAGAGATCCAAACAAAATGATTTTACCAAGTACAAAAGGAATGTTATGAAAATTGCACTAATAGATTATGGTGCCGGTAATGTGCAAAGTGTGCTTTTTGCACTCGAACGTTTAGGGTATCAAGCAACAGTCACAGATGATCCAAATACAATTAAAAAAGCAGATAAAGTTATTTTTCCTGGTGTTGGAGAAGCGAGCAGTGCTATGCAAATGATTCATAATAAAAAATTAGATACAATTATTCCTGCCTTAACCCAACCTGTTTTAGGGATTTGTTTAGGAATGCAATTGCTTTGTAGCTCTTCGGAAGAAGGAAATGCAAAGGGATTAGGAATATTTGATATTCAAATTAAACGTTTTTCAAACCAATTGAAAGTGCCTCAAATGGGTTGGAATACGATTACTAATTTGAAGACAGAATTATTTAAAGGCATAAATGAAGAAGAATACATGTATTTGGTTCATAGTTATTATGCACCCGTCAATACGTATTGTATTGCAACTACGAATTACGGTATTAATTATGCCACAGCCATTCAAAAAGATAATTTCTATGGAGTACAATTTCACCCTGAGAAAAGCGGTAAAGCGGGTGAACAAATCTTGTTTAATTTTTTAACTATTTAACAATGAGAATTATACCTGCAATCGATATCATTGATGGAAAATGTGTACGATTATCTAAAGGAGATTATTCAACACAAAAAATATATAATGAAAACCCTTTAGAAGTAGCTAAAGAATTTGAAGCACACGGAATTCAATATTTGCATTTAGTGGATTTAGATGGGGCTAAATCCAACCGTATTATCAATTATAAAATTTTAGATCAAATAGCGACTAAAACAACTTTAAAAATTGATTTTGGCGGAGGATTAAAATCAGATGAAGATTTAAAAATTGCTTTTGAATGTGGTGCAAATCAAATTACGGGAGGTAGTATTGCAATTAAAAATCCGACTGTTTTTGAAAATTGGATTCAGAAATATGGTGCGGATAAAATTATTTTAGGTGCTGATGCAAATAATAAAAAAATAGCAATTTCAGGTTGGTTAGAAGAATCAACGCAAGAGGTTATTCCTTTTATTAAAAATTATCAAAGTAAAGGAATTGAATATGTTATCTGTACAGATATTGCTAAAGACGGCATGTTAGAAGGTCCGAGTTTTGATTTATATCAAGAAATTTTATCTGAAACAACTAATTGTAAATTGATTGCATCTGGAGGAATTTCAACATTTGATGAATTACCAAAATTAGCTGAGCTTGGTTGTGAAGGAACGATCATTGGTAAAGCAATTTACGAAGGAAGAATTAGTTTAAAACAACTAGAAAACTATATTATTAATTAAACCACCCTTGAAGGGTCTAACCCTTCAAGGGTAATTATTCCATATGCTTACAAAAAGAATAATCCCTTGCCTTGACATTAAAAACGGTCGAACCGTTAAAGGTGTCAACTTTTTAGAACTTCGAGATGCTGGAGATCCGGTAGAATTAGCCAAAAAATATGCCGATACTGGGGCTGATGAATTAGTCTTTTTAGATATTTCAGCAACCGAAGAACGCAGAAAAACATTAATTGATTTAGTTCGAAAAGTCGCTGCAAGTATTAACATACCTTTCACTGTTGGTGGGGGTATTTCTTCTGTTGAAGATGTTGATTTTTTACTGCGCAACGGTGCTGATAAAGTTTCCATTAATTCTTCTGCGGTACAAAATCCCGATTTAATTAATCAAATTGCAGCAAAATATGGAAGTCAATGTACAGTAGTTGCTGTGGACGCCAAAGAAATTAATGGAGAATGGATGGTGCATTTGGTTGGGGGTAAAGTTCCAACCGAAATTAAACTTTTTGATTGGGTTGTAGAAGTTGAAAAAAGAGGCGCAGGTGAAATTTTATTTACATCAATGAATAATGATGGTACTAAAAACGGATTTGCCAATGAAGCATTAGCTCAAATTTCACAATTGGTAAATATTCCCATTATTGCCAGTGGAGGCGCAGGAACCATGCAACATTTTGCAGATGCATTTACACATGGTAAAGCAGATGCCGCCTTAGCAGCTAGTGTTTTTCATTACAATGAAATTGCTATTCCAGATCTTAAACAGTTTTTAAAACAACAAAATATTGAAATTAGAATTTAAAAAAATGAATATAGATTTTACTAAAAATACGAATGGATTAATTCCTGCCATCATTCAAGATGTTGAAACTAAAAATGTCTTGATGTTGGGATACATGAATCAAGAAGCATTTGATACAACACTTTCAACCAATAAAGTTACATTTTTTAGCAGAACTAAAAACCGATTATGGACAAAAGGTGAGGAAAGTGGTAACTTTTTAAACCTAGTTTCTTTTGCTTTGGATTGTGATAATGATACGTTATTAATTCAAGTTAAGCCTGTCGGACCAACATGTCACAAAGGAACAGCTACGTGTTGGAACCAAAACAATAGTCAAAATTACGGATTCATCACAAAATTAGAAAATACGATTCGTGAACGTAAGGAACTTTCGGAATTAAGTTCTGACCTACGTCAGAATAACAATAGTTATGTAGTTTCTTTGTTTGAAAAAGGCATTAATAAAATTGCTCAAAAAGTGGGTGAAGAAGCAGTAGAAGTAGTTATTGAAGCTAAAGATTCTAATGATGATTTGTTTTTGTCTGAAAGTGCTGATTTGTTGTTTCACTATTTAATATTATTACAAGCCAAAGGCTATCAATTGAATGATGTGGTGAATGTATTGAAAAATAGAGAAAAGTAATAGTTGTATTAATAAAAGCAACTACTTAACCTTTCTAAGTTCTATGGTTTTTTATAATTTTATGAAAAATAAAAATTATGAGATTTCATACACGAAAATGGGTAAAACCAGAAGATTTAAATGCCAACGGAACACTTTTTGGAGGAAAATTATTGGCATGGATAGACGAAGAAGCAGCATTATATTCTATTGTACAGTTAGAAAATCCAAAAGTGGTTACTAAATACATGAGTGAAATTAATTTCATGAGTGCAGCTAAACAAGGCGATATAGTCGAAATTGGCATTGATGTTGTGAAGTTTGGAACTTCTTCATTAGTGCTTCGTTCAGAGGTTAGAAACATGATGACACGTGAAAAAATAATTACTATTGAAAATATTACAATGGTAAATTTAGACGAACAAGGCAAACCAAAACCACATGGAAAAACACAAATTGAATTTGTAGAAGATCGTTTAGGAAATGTTGAATAATTTTAAACATATAAGTAATTTAAGTTTTTTTCTTTTCTTTGTTAAGCTAACTTATATTGAACTTAAAAGTAGTTAAGGATATAACTACCTATAAATTTAGCTCATATGACTTATATGTTAAAAAAATATGCAAGTAAAACTTCATCATTACAACTTAAAGTTAAAAGACAATTTTAAAATCTCACGATTGTCTTTTGATGTCAAACCGTCTTTAATTGTTGAACTAATTAGTGATGGATTTTCGGGTTATGGTGAAGCGACTGAAAATGCTTATTATCATTTAGATACGTTTCAAATTGCGGAAGATATTCTCATAAATAAAGCGTTTATTGAATCACAGATAGGTTTGAAACCAGAAGAATTTTGGACTAATTTACAACCACTATTTAAAGATAATCTTTTTGCTTTATGCGCTTTAGATGAAGCGTACCACGATTTATATACTAAAAAATTAGGTGTAAAATTATACGAGTATTGGAAGCTTCAACCTAAAAATTTACCCTTAACGAATTACACAATTGGTATTGCAGAAATCCCGAAAATGATAGAGAAAATGAGGGCTATGCCTTGGCCTTTGTATAAAATCAAATTAGGTACAGCTGATGATATAGAAATAATTAAAGCCTTACGAAAAGAAACCAATGCTATTTTTCGTGTGGATGCTAATTGTGGTTGGACGGTTGAGGAAACCATTGAAAACTCGAAAATTTTTAAAGATTTAGGTGTCGAATTTATCGAACAACCTTTAAAAGCAGACGATTGGGAAGGTTGTAAGGATGTTATGAAACATTCGGTTTTACCCATTATTGCTGATGAAAGTTGTATTGAAGAAGAAGATGTTGTGAAATGTTTCAATCATTTTCATGGGGTAAATATTAAATTGATGAAATGTGGCGGATTAACACCTGGTTTGCGAATGATTAAAAAAGCAAAAGAATTAGGATTGAAAACTATGGTAGGCTGTATGACTGAATCTACAGTCGGAATTTCAGCCATTGCACATTTGTTGCCTTTATTAGATTTTGTGGATATGGATGGGGCTTTATTGTTGGAAAAAGATATTGCAACGGGTGTTTCCATTGATTTTGGAAAAACGATATATAGCAATGAAAATGGAACAGGAGCTAAATTAATGTGCCAATAAGTCAATTTGAATATGTAACCATAAAAAATAGTTGATTTTATAAAACTTAATGTAAATTTGTGTAAATCGTGTTAACAAATAACTATGCTTACAAATTCCACTTTCGAATACTTAGATTTATTAAAGAAAAATAACAATCGTGACTGGTTTACCGATAATAAAAAACGATTTGAGGTTGAAAATAAAAATGCAAAAAACTTTTTTACTGAGGTATTGGCTGATTTAGAGAAAATAGATAGTATTGAAAGGATGCAAGTTTTTAGAATTTATCGTGATGTTCGTTTTTCTAAAGATAAAACGCCTTATAAAACTCATTTTTCAGTCGGATTCACAAGAACTAAACCTTTGTTACGAGGTGGAATGTATTTACATATTGAAGATGGCGGTAGCTTTGTTGGTGGTGGTTTTTGGGAACCAAATAATGAAGATTTGTATCGTATTCGAAAAGAATTAGAATTAGATGCGTCTGATTTAAAAGAACTTTTGAATGATGAAAAATTCAAATTTTATTTTAAAAATGGATTAGAAGGGGAAGAATTGAAAACGGCACCTAAAAATTTTGATAAGAATCATCCGGATATTCATTTAATACGAAAAAAACAATTTTTACTAACGCGTCAATTTAGCAATAAAGAAGTTTTAGCGCCTCAATTTAAGGAAGAAGTTATTGCTACATTTGCAGCTATGCGTCCATTTTTCGATTATATGAGTGATGTGTTAACAACCGATTTAAATGGTGAAAGTCTTTATTAATTTACTTGTTGTCAGGTTTTAGTATCTAAATAAGATATTGAAAATATATAATTCATTTGAATTGAAACAAATCATACAAGGGTCATTGATTTAGTAACATAACCTGACTTTTCAGGCGTTCAATCAATAAATTCATCATTCTTTTGTTTAAATTAGATGAGTTTTTAATGTATTCTTGGTATTCCTCTACACTAAATAAACCAATAATCATTCCTTTCAACGAATTTCTAAATTTCAAGTCTTTTTGAATGGCATTTTCAATATATTTTTCTTTCTTTTCTGGACTAAGATCAAAGAAAGTATTTTTTTGTTTCGTTGCATAATTCTTAAAAACTTCAATTAATAATTCATTTTGAAGTTTAAGAATGGGTCTAAGTGTATTGTTTTGAAAATATTCTTCACTTAAAGATTCTATGTTTTCATTTCCAAAGCGAACTGTTTTCAGGGGCAGTAAAAATTGACTTCTCTCAATCATTTTTTTATTTTAAATTTACAAAAAAAATAGCCATGAGTACCTATACTTCAAAAATTTTTGTAACAGTTGATATATTAGTTATTAACAATGAAACGGAAGAAATTCTTTTAATTAAACGATTAAATGAACCCTTTAAAGATTGTTGGGCTTTACCAGGAGGTTTTGTAGATGAAAATGAAGATTTAGAAGCAGCAGCTCATCGAGAATTAAAAGAAGAAACCAACTTAGAAGTAGAAGAATTATACCAAATTGGTGCTTTTGGAACACCAGGAAGAGATCCAAGAGGACACATGATTTCAATAGCATATTTGGGTTACTCAAACGATACAGAAAATACTAAAGCAATGGATGATGCAAAAGAGTTAAAATGGTTTAATATCAATAATTTACCAAAATTAGCATTTGATCATAGAGAAATTATTGAAATGGCAATTACAGAGTAAAATCGTCTTGATTTTTGGCGGGTTGTAATTCAAATAATTCCAAATCAAAATATTTGATTGAGGCAATTACATGATCAAAAATGTCGGCCATTATATATTCGTAGTTTTCCCATTTTTTATCTTTACTAAAACAATAGATTTCTAATGGGATTCCTTTTTCAGTAGGTTGTAAATAACGTACCATCAACAACATATCTTTATTTATTCCAGGATGAGAAAGAATATATTGTTGAATATATTTTCTAAATAAACCAAGATTGGTAAGATTACGACCATTGATTGATAAAGACTTATCTATTTGGTTACTACTATTAAACTTGTCAATATCCTGTTTTCTCTTATCAATATAGGTTGAAATAAATTGAATTCGTTTTAAGTGTTCTAATTCCTCATCTTTTAAAAAACGTACCGATCCACCTTTAATTAAAATATGACGTTTAATTCTTCTACCATCAGAATTAATCATACCGCGCCAATTTCTAAAACTATCGGAAATTAGACTATACGTAGGAATTGTAGAAGTGGTATTATCAAAATTACGAACCTTTACTGTAGCTAAATTTATTTCTTCAACATCACCATCAGCGCCATATTTTTCAACGGTTATCCAATCGCCAATTCTAACCATATCATTTACAGTTACTTGAATACTTGCTACAAAACCAAGAATCGTATCTCTAAAAATTAAAATAATAACGGCAGAGACCGAACCAAAGGTGGTTAATAAAGTCGTTTTTGTAGTATCAAATAAAATTAAAATGAACGAAATGAAAGCATAAATCCACATCGTAATCATGATCACTTGAACATAACTGTCAATAGGTTTGTCTTTATATTTAGGTTGCAATTTTAAATAATCACGTAAAGCGTTTAAAATACTACGTAAAATTAAAATGGATAAAATAATGATATTGAATTTGACCAATTTTGTAAAAAGTGATTCCCAATACACAAATTTGTCTAATACTAGCGGCACTTTTTTACTAATGTAATACAAAGGAACCAAGTGCGCCATATACTTGGCGGTTTTGTTGGCAACCAAAAAATCATCAAAACTCGATTTCGTTCGAATAGCCACCACTGCCAAACACACAATTAATATTTTTTTAAAAACATAATCGAGTATATAAGCAATTATACCTAGAATGATTAAATTAACTACTAAATTTATATATAAAGATAGTGTTGGACTAACTTCTAAGTTTTTTAAAATGGGTTCAGCTATATCGTATAACTTCATGTTAATTTGTTGATTTTAAGTATTTTGAATCAATATAAAAAGTTCCAAAAGGAAGTAGGGAAGCCCCAAGAATGATTGCAAAGTCTTTTTTATTCCAGTTTTTTTCTTCTTTTAAAAGAAAAGCTAAAATTACATATAAAATAAATAACACACCATGAGCCATACCAATAGGTTTCAATAGTGTCTTATATAATTCTAGATTATTTGGTTTGATTATTAACATATTAGCTAATAAAACTAAATAAGAAACTCCTTCAAAAAGTGCGGTATATTTAAATATTTTTAACATATATTTTGGTTGAAATTATACTGCAAAAATAGGAAATACTTCAGTCTAAAACTAATTATGAATAGTTGGCAGTGCTTAAAATAGTGTTAAAAATAAAAAAGCCAATTGATCAATTTAACCAACTATCATTGAAAAGTAAGTAGATAAGTAGTTAAACTAATTAATTAGCTTAATATTATGTAAAATAGAAAATACTAAAAAGCTAAAAATGCTTTGTTGTATTCTCTTAAATCTAAGATGTTATTTTTCTTTTCTAAATCTAAAAGTAAAGAAATAAAATATTCAAAACTTTCTAGATCATTTGTTTCTGAAAAATTAAATTCTTTTTCTGAATCATCAATAGGTTCATCCATTGGAATTCCAATTAAAAATGCGCCATTAGTTTCTAAATGTTCATAAGCTAATCGTAATGCTTTAGTTAAAACCGGATTTTGATCATCAAATGAATATTCACGTAACTTTTTTAAATTTTCAATTGTAGAAGAACAATCAAATTTATCTAATAATAATTCTTTTTGAATTTTCTCAATTAACGAAAGTGCGTATTTATTTTTCAAAGTGTGTAATTTTAAGTTGCAAAAATAATTTAATATTTGTGTATTACCAACTTTTTAGCAAAATCTATTAAAGTATTTTGAACTATAATATACATTATGTAAAATAGAATATTTTTAAAAGTATTCTTCATCTATTTAATGAATTAATTGTATTTTTGATTTGTAATTTCTACTCTACATCATGAAGAATACTTTTGCAGAAAATATAGTTGACTTCTTAAAACAACATGACCCTTTTAAAAATATAGATTATTCAGATTTATTAGATATTGCTTCTCAATCTGAAATTATATATCTAGAAAAAAATAAAAGATTATTTAAGGTTAATGATGAATTGCATACTAATTTTTATATAGTTAATTCAGGTATAATTCATTTAACAAAAATTATAGATGCTCAAGAAACATTAATCACTAAATGTTATTCTGGTTCTATTTTTGGTTTGCGTCCCTTTTTTGCAAAAAATAATTATGCCTTAAACTCCATAGCAAACGAAGACGCGATTATTTATGCTATTCCTATTGCATTATTTAAACCAATATTATCTAAGTATGCTTCCGTTTTAGATTATTTTTTAGAACATTTTTCAGATCAATCAAAATCGACTGGCGAAAATTATCAAAATTTAAAATCTATTTCTGAAATTAATTCAGATTCAGAAACTACGGATTTCTCCTATTTTCAAGAATTAGAATATGATAAAAATCCATTATTAGTACCATTAACAACCACTATTTCAACAGTTGCCAAAAAAATGGTTGATGGTAATAAATCGTATGCTATTGTAACTAATAATGCCCGAATTACAGGATTAATTACAGATAGTGATTTTAGAAGAAAAATTGCTTTTGGTTTTATCAATTTAGATGCTGATATTACTACTATAATGCAAACTAAATTCACAATTGTTGATTCTTCAATTTCAGTTGCAGAAGCTCAATTATTATTATTAAAAAACGATACTGCTTTTCTTTGTGTAACTGAGGATGGTTCCGACAATTCAAGAATTAAAGGTATAATTTCTGAACGCGACATTATAAAATCGCAATCCAATAATCCTGGAGTTTTAATTGATGAAATTAGAAATTCAAGAGATTTTGAAGAATTAAAATATGTTCACTCCAAGTATTTGTTCATCATTCAAAATTCGTTCACAAAAAATATTCCTATTTTCCATATTAATAATACAGCAGGTGAAATTTTACATTCCATAATTCATCAATGTATAAAATTATCTATAGAGCAACACGGTACACCTCCTGCCCGTTTTGTTTGGCTTGCATTAGGAAGTCAAGGTAGAAAAGAGCAATTGGTTCTTAGCGATCAAGATAATATGATTGTATATGAAGATGTGGGGCCAGAAAAACATAGAGATGTTAAATTTTATTTTGTTCAATTGGCAAAAACGGTGATTCAAAAGATGGAATCATTAGGGTACAAACCGTGTCCAAATGAACATTTAGCGAGTAATATAAAATGGTGTAAATCAATGTCAGATTTTACAAGTATTTATACCAATTGGATAAAATCACCAGGAGAAAATATGTCCGATTTTAGTGGAATATTTTTTGATTTTGAATACATTTATGGTGAAAATAAAATAAAAGATAGCTTAGAAATTGCTATCTATCAAAGTTTGAGAAATAATAAATTGTTTTTTGATTACATTGGCAATCAATTATTGAAAACACCACAACCATTGTCTTTCTTTAAAAAGTTCAATTTAGATGAAAATGGTAGTACCAAAGACTTATTTAATTTAAAATTAAAAGGCATTCAGTTTTTTGTTGATGCTGCGCGAATTTTTGCTTTAAGTCATAATTTAAAAGGAATCAATAATACCTATTTACGATTTAAACAAATGGCAATAACTGATCTAAAAAATAAGGAATTATATTTAGATTTTGCCGAAAATTATCTTGAATTACAACGTTTTAGAGCACAAGAAGGAATATTGAATGATAATGATGGTTCTTATTTAAATACTTCTAAAATGAGTAAAATAGATAAAGAAGAATTAAAGAAAGCATTGCAAACAATTGATGAAATTGTTCGTTTAATAAAAGAAAAATATCAATTAACAAGATTTTCATAAAGAATGTTAGGCATTTCAAATATATTTAATAAAGATTATCCGGAATTTTGGAAAAAATATACAGAATCTTTCAAATTTAAAGCAACAAAATATGTTGTTATTAGTCTAGAAACTTCTGGTATTGATCCTGAGAAAGATGTAATTATGGCAATTGCAGCAACATCTGTAATTGGAAATCGAATTATTATCAAAGATTCATTTGAACTATTTATTCAACGAATCAATGAAAATTCTTCTGAACTTACCAATGAATTTATTACAGTCAATAAATTTGAAAAGATTTCTGAAAATGATGCCATTGTTACCTTATTAAATTATTTATCTAATTCAATTATAATAGGACATAGAGTTAATTTTGATATTGAAATGTTAGATAAATGTTTAAGTAGAATGAAGTTGGGTAAAATTAGAAATGAAGCTTATGATATTGAAGCTATGTTTAATAAGCTTCAAGAAACGAACGATAAAAGTTATTCCCTAGAACACATGGGAAAAGCATTAAAGATAAACCTGAGTGATAGAAATTCTGTATCAGATGATGCTTATTCCATTGCTTTACTTTTCCTTAAATTAAAAGATAAATTAGGAATTCAATAAAAAAGCCTACCAATTGGTAGGCTTTTTGTTTAAATAAACATAACCAAAAGTAAATTTAAACTAAATTTTACCTTCTTTAATTTCGTCAACAATTTCTGGATTAAGAAGCGTAGATGTATCTCCAAAGTTAGAGAAATCACCTTCAGCTATTTTTCTTAAAATTCTTCTCATGATTTTTCCAGAACGAGTTTTTGGTAAACCGTTAACAAACTGAATTTTATCTAATTTAGCAATAGGGCCTACTTGATCAGAAATTAGTTGATTAATTTCTTTTCTTAAGTTATCGTGATTACGGTATTCCCCACTTTCTTTTAAAATAACATAACCGTATAAGGCATTTCCTTTAATATCATGTGGGAATCCAACAATCGCACTTTCAGCAACAGCAGGGTGTTCATTTATTGCATCTTCAATTGGTGCAGTTCCTAAATTATGTCCTGATACAATGATTACATCATCAACTCTTCCTGTAATTCTATAATAACCAACTTCATCTCTTAAAGCTCCATCACCTGTAAAATATTTTCCTGGAAAAGCTTTAAAATAGGTGTCAATATATCTTTGATGATCGCCCCAAATGGTTCTAGCAATAGACGGCCATGGGAATTTAATACACAAACTACCCGTAACTTGATTACCTTCAATTTCATTTCGCAATTCGTCCATTAAAACAGGTTGAATTCCAGGTAAAGGTAATGATGCATAAGTAGGTTTTGTAGGTGTGATAAACGGCAGTGGTGAAACCATTATACCACCAGTTTCTGTTTGCCACCAAGTGTCTACTAAAGGACATCGCTTCCCTCCTACATGGTCGTTATACCAGTGCCATGCTTCTTCATTAATTGGCTCACCTACAGAACCAATCACTTTTAAAGAACTTAAAGGGAATTTTTGTACATAATCAATACTTTCTTTAGCTAATGCACGAATAGCAGTTGGTGCTGTATAAAATTGATTAACTTGATGTTTTTCAATTACTTCCCAAAATCTACTAAAATCAGGATATGATGGAACTCCTTCAAAAATTACAGTTGTAGCCCCATTTAAAAGCGGTCCATAAAGAATATATGAATGGCCAGTAATCCAACCGATATCAGCTGTACACCAATACACATCATTCTCTTCATAATTAAATACATTTTTAAATGTATACGCTGTATAAACCATGTATCCAGCGGTTGTATGAACCATTCCTTTTGGTTTACCTGTAGAACCCGAAGTATATAAAATAAACAGCGGGTCTTCAGCATCCATAATTTCTGCAACATTATTATCCATTGCAGCATCTAATAACGGTTGCGCCCAAATATCTCGTCCGTCTTTCATAGAAACATTTTCATTTGTACGCTTAACCACTAAAACTTTTTCTACAGAAGGACATTTTTCAAGTGCTTCATCAACAATACTTTTTAAATTTATTGTTTTATCTCCACGATAAGCACCGTCCGATGTAATGACCATTTTACAATCACTATCCGTAATTCTAGCCTCTAAAGCACCAGCTGAGAAACCTGCAAAAACAACAGAGTGAATGGCACCAATTCGAGCACATGCTAATACAGCAATAGCTAAATCGGGTATCATTGGTAAATAAATACAAACTCTATCACCTTTTTTTATTCCTAAATCTCTCAGAACATTTGCCATTTTTGAAACACGAACATACAATTCATTATATGAAATATGTTGTGCTGCTTCACTTGGATTATTTGGTTCAAAAATTATAGCTGTTTTATCCCCTCTTTTAGCTAAATGTCTATCAATACAGTTTTTAGTAATATTAACTTTTGCGTTTAGAAACCATTTAAATTGAGCTTCTTGCATATCGTATTCAAAAACTTTATCCCATCTTTGATACCAAACAAAGTTTTCATCAGCAATTCGATCCCAGAATTTTCTAGGTTCTCTTACTGATTTTTTATACATTTTAAAGTAATTTTCTAAATCCTTAACTTTATAGTAACTCATTTTGTTAATTTTTTAATAATGTAAATATAATCAAAGAAACAATTCAGTTTTTGAAAATCGTGCTAAATAGATATATATAAATCTATTTCTTTCCAAAACCATATTGCTCTAAATCTGTCTGAATTTCATCTATTATTGCTACATCATCAATAGTTGATGGAATCTGAAATTCGGTTTTATCAGCTATACTTCTCAATAATTTTCTTAAAATTTTACCTGAACGTGTTTTAGGCAAACGCTGTACGATAACAACATTACGTAAGCTTGCCACTGCTCCAATTTTTTCACGTACCAATTGTACTACTTCGTGTTCTAATTGAAAATGTTCCATTTCAATACCCGACTTAATAACAACAAAGGCTAAAGGAATTTGTCCTTTTAAATCATCATTGGCTCCAACTACAGCACATTCTGCAACACTTGGATGCGAAGCAACGATTTCTTCCATTTCTGCAGTAGATAATCGGTGTCCAGCAACGTTTATAACATCATCTACTCTACCCGTAATATAAATATAATCTTCTTCATCTTTAAAACCACCATCACCTGAGAAATAATAGCCTTCAAATTTATTTAAGTATCCAGATTTAAATCGTTCATTATCTTTCCATAAATCTAATAAAGTACCCGGAGGCAATGGTAATTTAATAACTACATATCCTTCTTCATTGGGTCCTAATTCTTGTCCGTTTTCACCTAGAATTCTAATATCATAACCTGCAACAGCTTTACCTGCTGAACCTGGTTTTACAGGTAAATATTCAACTCCCATCATGTTCGCTATCATTGGCCAACCTGATTCTGTTTGCCACCAATGATCTATAGCTGGCACAGGAATATGTTCATTGTACCATTCTAAAGTTGCAACATCACAGCGTTCACCTGCTAAAAATTGCGTTTTTAAACATGTTAAATCATATTGTTTAATAAAATCTCCATTTGGATCTTCTTTTTTAATAGCACGTATTGCAGTTGGTGCAGTAAACATGGTGCTTACTTTATGTTCTGAAATAATTCTCCAAAATGTAGAGGCATCTGGCGTTTTTATTGGTTTACCTTCAAACACGATGGTTGCATTTCTATTAATTAATGGTCCATACGTAATAAAACTATGTCCAACTACCCAACCAACATCAGAAGCTGCCCAGAAAACTTCATCGGGTTTAACACCATAAATATGCGTCATTGAAAACTTTAATGCCGTTACATAACCACCTGTATCTCTAACAATTCCTTTTGGTTTACCCGTTGTTCCAGAAGTGTATAAAACATATAATGGATGAGTAGCATTTACGGGTACACAAGGTATTTCTTCCGAACCGTATACTAAAGCGTCATAATCAATATCGTATTTTTTAAATGGTATCTTAGCTCCTAATTTTCTATTTAATATAACAACATTCTGTGGTTTATGTTCTGCTAATTCAATTGCTTCATCTACTAAAGGTTTATAAGCAATTAAACGTTCAACTTCTATACCCGATGATGCTGTTAAAATTACTTTAGGTTTACAATCATCAATTCTGATGGCTAACTCATGTGGTGCAAAACCACCAAAAACCACGGAATGCGTAACTCCAATTCGAGCACAAGCTAACATGGCAAATAAAGCTTGAGGAATCATGGGCATATAAATAACGGTTGTATCCCCTTTTTGCAACCCTAATGATTGTAACCCACCTGCTAATTTTGCAACTTCTGATTTTACTTCACTAAATGTAAATTTTCTTATTGTCTGTGTTACAGGGGAATCATAGATTAGGGCTATATTATCGCCAAAACCATCTTGTATATGTTTATCAATAGCTAAATAGCAGGCGTTTAACTCACCATCTTCAAACCATAATGGATAATCATTTTTGTCTTTAGATAAAATTATACTGGGTTTAGAAAACCATTCTATTTGTTGAGCTTGCTGTTCCCAAAAAGCTTGAGGATTTTCAATACTTTCGGTGTATATTTCATTATAATTCATAGTGTTTTTAATAGTTATATTATATTGTTAAATTTCTTCTAAAAGTTCATTTATTTTTTCTACTAATTTTTTAATAGAAAATGGTTTTGTCATATAGGCATTGGCACCTAAATTTATTCCTTTCTCGATATCACTTTCTTTATTTTTTGCTGAAAGGAAAACTATTTTACAGTGATTTAATTTTTCATTTTTTTTAATTTCAGTAATTGTAGCATATCCGTCTACATTAGGCATCATTACATCAAGAATGATAGCATCTGGGATTTCAGATTCTAAAATATCCAATGCTTCTTGTCCATCACGTGCAATAAAAACTTGAAAATTACTTTTCTTGAAAGTATATTCTAAAGACATGATGATATTGGGTTCGTCGTCAACTATTAAAATTTTCTTCATATTCATGGTTCTTACTATTCATTAATTGGGAGTGTAAAATAAAAACAAGCGCCTCCGTTTTTACTATTTTCAGCCCAAATTTTTCCTTTATGATGTTCTATGATTTGTTTACAAATGGCTAAACCTAAACCACTTCCGATTGGTTTTTTTATATTTTGATTACTAGATTGATAAAATTTATCAAAAATAACTTCGAAATCATTAGGGTGAATTCCTTTTCCGTTATCTTGAATTGAAGTTTGAATATAACCTTCTTTCTCTTTAATTTGTATAGTGATTAAACCTTCTAATTCAGGACAAAATTTTATTGCATTTGAAACTAAATTTGTAATTACTTGTATAATTCTTTCTTCATCGTAATAGGCATAAACGGGCCTGTTATTTTCTAGAAATAAAGTCACATTTTTGTTTTTCATTAATTGTTGAAGAGGCTCTATTGTTTTGTCTATAGTTTCAATTAAATTATATTTAGCGGGATGGATTTTTTGTTTTCCAGTTTCAAATTTTTCTAAATCCAATATTTTGTCAATTAAGCGATTCAACCGGTCTGATTCTGAAATAATATTTTGTAAAAATTGTTTTTTCATTTCATCAGGAATCTCGTCGTCATCGAATAAAATTTCGCTCGCAGCTCTAATTGCTGTAATTGGAGTCCTTAATTCATGTGTTACCGTATCTAAAAACTCATCTTTTTGCTTGTCTTTTAATACCAAAGTTTCATTTGCTTGCTGTAGTTGAGTTGTGATCTTTTTTAATTCATTTGAAGTTTCCGTTAACTTTTTATTTATAATGATATTTTCATTAGATTCTTCTAGAATTTTTAAGACCTCTGCAAGTGTAACTTTCTCTTCTTTAACAACACTAGAAATCAAAATTTTTGCTGATGCCGTACCAATATGTCCCGTTAATAAATTTTCAGCAAATTTTATTAATCTAGCATCAGCAAGTTCAGAATCAGTATCTACTTTATATTTTAAATTAAAAATTGTTAATGCTCTTTTTGTTCTTACTTCACCCAAAAATTTAATTAAAACTTTTTCTATATCACTAGTATAAGCTGTTCCTTTCCATACAAATGCATTTTCATGATTGTTACTATATTTATCAATATCAATGTACATTTCAGCATAATTTCTTTCTCGATAATTTCCTTTAAAACTTACAGATACACCAAAATAAATGATACAATTGAATAATAAACTCCAAAAAAAGGCGTGCGGAACAGGTTGTAGGTAGTCAAGGCCAAATAATTGAAAAGGTTTTAAAATTGAAATATTGAACAAACCATTGTTAATAAAATTTGTTTCAGTACTTGAAATTCCTATGGCATACGGAATAAGCAGCGTGTAACAACAAATAATTACTCCTACAATTAAACCCCATGTAGCTCCTTGTTTTGAACCTCTTCTCCAAAATAAAGCACCAAAAAATGAAGGCGCTAATTGCGCTATTATTGCAAAAGAGACTAATCCGATTGAAACTAAATTATAATTCAGAGCAAAATAGCGGTAAATTAGATAAGAAAGTACAATTAAAGTAAAAATTCCAATTCTTCTAATTTTTATAATTTGTTTATTATTAATTACTTGCACTTCATTACTTAATTTTCCAAGAAAAGTATAAGGAATTAATAAGTTATTACTCAACATGGTAGATAAACTTATACAAGCAACAATAATCATTGAGATTGCTGCTGAAAATCCACCCAAAAAAACAATAATTGTTAAAAATTTATTATTAAATAACTGTGGAATTAATAAGGAATAAGAATCAGCATTAACAGATTGACCTTCAAATAAAATATTACCTCCCCAAGCTATTGGAAATACGAAAATATTAAATAGCAATAGGTATAAAGGGAACAACCAAATTGCAGTTTTTAAATGTCTCTCTCTATTGTTTTCAACTACAGAAACTTGAAATTGTCTTGGTAACAAAAAAACAGCAAAAAGCGACATTAAAATTAAGAAAAACCAATTTATACCTTGACTTAATCCACCAATTTGGTTTCTTTCTTTAAAAAAAGGAAGTTTCGATGCTTTACTATAAATGTCTTCAAAGCCATCAAAAACAAAAAATGTTACATATATACCAATAAAAATAAAAAATACTAACTTTAAAATACTTTCTACTGCAACTGCTGTAACAATACCTCTTCTTTTTTCAGAGGCGTCTACATATTTTGAACCGTAATAAGAAGCAAACATGGCTAATGCTATCGAAACATAGGTAGTAGTGTCATCAAATATGTTAAAACTCGATTCTGTTTCAGATACTATATGAAATGATTCCGAAATTGCTTTTAATTGTAGTGCTATATAAGGTAAGATTGCAATTAAGCAAACAAGTGTCACTAAGGCGCCTAAAAATCTACTATTCCCATATCGCAAAGAAATAAAATCTGCAATACTTGAAATTTTGTTTACTGTAGAAATTCTAATAATTCTTCTAAGTATTATTATCCAAGCAGGAATAATAATTATGGGACCAAGATAAATGGGTAAATATTCTAATCCTGATTTTGCAGCTACTCCAATACTTCCATAATAAGTCCAAGCTGTACAATAAACTGCTAAAGATAATGAGTATACGTAAGGATTATTACTCCATTTAACATTTTCTTTTTTCTCTGACCAATGTGCAACAAAAAAAAGAAAACCTAAATAAATTAATAAAACTATTATTAGAGTAATACTATTCATAATATCTTTTCAAAATTAGATAGGAAAGAATAACTGAAAAAAACCAGATGGAAAACACATAAATATAAATTACTGGAATTCCGAAAATAAATGAAGACTGATCAAACAGTAAAATAATAGGCAAATTGAACCCTACCAAAAGGATAAATGAAAGCACTACTAATTTTTGCTGATGTCTTTTTTTCATTTTTAATAATTATCTATTGATTTTAAAATTAATTTCTTAAAAATATAACATTTATTTTAGATGTTAAAAAACATTTTGCTAAATTAATATAGTTATAGAAATAAAATAAAGCTCTTGAATTTCAAGAGCTTTACAGGTGTTATAAAAGTATTATTTACTTAATCTTCATATTCATCTGTTATTGCATAGTAACCGAAAATTGCTAATCCAGTAACGACTAATGGCAATAAAATGAAGAAGATAATGATTCCAAAAACTAGATCGTCTTGTTTACCAGAAGTTAATTTACTTCCAAAGATTCCAATACTAAAGTAGGCTACTGCAACAGCAAGTAAAATCCATACTACTCCTAAATATTTTTTTAATGCATTCATATCTTTAAGTTTATTATTCGTGTAATGTGTTAATTTTTCTATCAATGTATATCATACCAATTATAAATGATATACCAGCAATAATGATTGGATACCATAATCCTTCTAAATAAAACTCTGGATCTCCTGCATCTTTTGCTGTTGTAACAAAATAAGTTGAAATTGCAGGTAATAAACCACCAAAAATTCCATTTCCTACGTGATACGGTAAAGACATTGACGTGTATCTAATTTTTACTGGGAACATTTCAACTAAGAAAGCAGCAATTGGACCATACACCATAGTTACAAATATTACCTGAACAAATACTAAGAAAATTAGTAAAGCCATATCAGAAGAATTGATTTTTTTTGTAATTTTTGTTTCAATTTTTTCTTTTCCTTTCTCATCTAAGATAACTTTTCCGTTTTCTAAATGTACTGTTTTTACTTCTTCTAATAAAGTTCCGTCTGAATATTCTTTGTTAGTTGTGTAAATTGAATCAATTTTTGTTGCATCAATTTCTTTCATTGATGGTACCATTTTTGTTTTTTCAACAATCTCTGTTTTAAGAGTAACATCTGTAGTTTTGTACATCATTTTATAAATAGGTCTGTATAATAAAATAGCTACTAACATTCCCACCATCATGATGTTTTTTCTACCAATTTTATCACTTAACCAACCAAAAACTATGAAGAAAGGTGTTCCTAAAACTAAAGCAATTCCTAATAACGTTTCTACTTGTGAAGCATCTACCATTTGGACAGTTTTTAAGAAATTCATTGCATAGAATTGCCCTGTATACCAAACTACTCCTTGTCCCATAGTTGCTCCAAATAAAGCAAGTAAAACAAATTTTAAGTTGTATTTATTTCCAAAACTTTCTTTTAATGGATTGGTAGCTGTTTTACCTTCTGCTTTAGCTTTTGCAAATTCTGGCGATTCATGCATGTTTTTTCTGATTTGTACTGAAACAAATACCATTAAAATTGAAACCCAGAAAGGTACTCTCCATCCCCAATCATCAAACTGTTCTTTTGACAATAATGATTTAGTTGCAAGAATAACTAACAGAGACACAAATAAACCAACCGTTGCTGTAGTTTGAATCCATGCAGTCCAATATCCTTTTTCTCCTTTTGGAGCATGTTCAGCTACGTATGTGGCAGCACCACCATATTCACCTCCTAAAGCTAAACCTTGTAATAAACGTAATACTAATACTAAAACCGGTGCAGCATATCCAATAGTTTCATAACTAGGAACACAGCCAATTACAAAAGTGGCACCACCCATTAATAATAGTGTAACCATAAAGGTGTATTTTCTACCAATTAAGTCGCCTAATCTTCCAAAAAATAAAGCTCCAAATGGTCTAACTACGAATCCCGCAGCAAAAGTGGCTAATGTTGATAAAAATGCTGCTGTTGGATTGTCTGAAGGGAAAAATTTTGTAGATAAAACTACTGCTAAACTTCCAAAAATATAGAAGTCATACCATTCAATCATTGTTCCCATAGAGGAAGCAGAAATCACTTTCCAAATTCCTTTTTTATTGTTATCGCTCATAATTATATATTTAGTTTGTTTTTTGTTATTATAAATATACTTGTAATTGTAATAAGAATTCTCCTTTATAACCATCTATATTATCTACTGCAGTATAAATGGGTCTATTAGAATATTGTGCTGTTAATTTAGCATGATGACCATCTAAGAATAAGTTAGTTCCTAAATCAAATTGATTACTTCCAGTCTTTAATGCATCAAAATTTTTATTTGTATAAGCAACATAAGGTTGAATTCTTACTTTAGGTTTTTCATTTTTATTTGGTAATAAAAATCCGGCCTGAGTATACCAAATTGAACCAGTACCAATCATTGGTTGTAAATTTCCAGGACCTGCTAATGCTTTATTCCCTGTGAATGTTGGATCAACAACTCCTTCATTCATAATACCAATGTTTCTAAGATATTTTGGTCCAAAATCATAATTATAATAGACACTATAAGCAGTTAAAGCCATTTTCTTTTCTTTAGCTCCTAAAGGCATGTCTAAGAAAATATCTCCAGAAAATAAGTTTATAGGATGTTTTTCAACTACTCCGTTCACAGAAGTTTTAGTTGAACTTGGAGCAGTGTAGAACCCAGCACCTATATTAAAAACTTTTTTTGTACCTAAATAAGTCCCCACTTTAAAAGGCAAAAGGTTTGCTTCTTTGTCTAAGAATTGATATTCAACATATCCAGCTTTTGACCATCTTGCATTTCCATTGTTATCAACAGCTACAGCCGCAGATGCATCAGTTACATTAGTAGGTGCTATAGAAGTAGCAAAAGGTTTGTTTAAGCTGAATCGGTACTCTAATTTATTGTATTTTCCTTTGGCAAAAATACCAACCTGACGAGCAAATTGATCTGAATTATCAATTAAAGGCCAGTTGAAAATAGGTGCATCAATTGTTAAAAAATTTAAAGTTGAAGCCATAGTCATTCTAGACAATCCCATATAGTAATGTAGCCCACCTCCTATTGATAAACTAAAAGGTTTACCTTCTTTTGGCAAAACTACTGCATATTCATTCCATGCATCATGAAAAAACAAACCTGGTTTTTTTCCTGCACCGTAACCACCAGTCCCAGCAGTACCTGCAGCACCACCATTTGTAAAAGTTTGATTGTTGATACCGAAATGTGTTACAATCATGTAACGCGGCGATATTTGAGCATAAGCTAAAATTCTAAGTCTTCGTAATCCAATATCTTCTTGTGCAGATGCTGAAGCATCGCCAATCATTGTTCCTGGATTCATTTGTGAGGAGCGCATCCAAACTTGATTCCAAGCAATAAATCGGATGTACTTATTCCCTTCTGGATTAAGGTTTAATTTTAAACCACCACCATAGTCAGGAGATCCTTGACCAAAGGAGATTGCTGATAACAAAGATGCAGCAGCGATTAAAATTTTTTTCATAATGATTAATTTGGTTAGTAATCGATTTTCGTTTGACCAAATTCTAAAAAATCACAATTGAAAAAAATTGTTATATATATTTATGTTAAGTTATATAGATTAATCTTTAAAACGTTCCCATTTGATAAGCATAAATTTGTCACCCAATTCAGTGATAATCATACCTGCGCCTGATAATTGATCTTTGTTCTTTAAAAACTCAACCAATTCAGCATGCTTAAAAATTTTATAGGTTGGATGGTAATTTGGATGTGGTGGTTTTTTAATTTTAAATTCCTTTACCCAATTACTGATTGATACATGTGATACCCCTATAATTCGTTCAATTTCTCTATAACTTAATCCTTCTAAATACAACTGTAATGCCTTTGTAACATAGTAATCATCTATCTTTTTACCAAGTTTATTTACGGTAAAATAATAATTGCATTTTTTACACAAATAACGTTGTCGATCTTTAATGATTCCACTTTTTACAACAGTTGTATTTTGACATTTCGGGCAACTTAAAACATCCATATATATAAATTTTGCATAAATATACTAATTTAGCAACAATATACAAATATTATTCTTAATTATTATTCAATATTATTTTATATAATTAAAAAAAAAGTTTTATTTATTGAATAATATTTAATAATTAGTCTAATTTACTAAATCAACACATTAATAACATGCAATTTCAGCTATTTTTTTGATATATATGCAATGAACTTTAATTTTTCACATATTTTTATTGAATAAATAAAAAAAATAATTAAAAAATTAAGTTTGTATAATTATTATAGTATAAATTTTAATTTATTTTATTTTTACAAGACTTGCAAAGTGCTAAATTTTCATTATCAATTGTGGAGATTTTTTCTGCTGCAGCCGTCATAACACATTTTTTATTTGGACAATGAGGTAATCCTAAATTATGACCAAATTCATGAATGGTAACTTTCTTAAAACGTGTAAAGGCTAATTTTTTGTTTTTATGTTTTAATCTAAATGTTGAAATAATGGCACTATTTCCCGGTCTGTAAGCTAATCCCATAACACCAAAATCGGAATATTTCCATGTTGGTTTTTCAATATTCCCTTTTGTATCATGTTTTGTTGTAGAAATATCTGAATTGGTCACTCCCACTATATAATCAACATGAGAAGGAATTGTTCTATTTTGAAATCTAATAATGCTGTCAGCTCTATATCTTGGAGATTTTATAGAAATAAATGATTTTTTATCATGTTTAATTGGGGGTAAAACAATGGATTTACATCCATAAAAACTATCTAATGCTTGTGCTATTTTTTTAGTTTCTGCTATAGAAATATTTTCATAGGGTTGAATTCCAACAATTCTTTTTTTAAGAGTAGTTTTTACAGACTCATTTTTTGATGTACAAGATAAAAGTATAAGGATAAAAGTAAAGTAGAAGTTTGATTTCATTTGTTTGGTTTTAAAAAAAAAAGCATCAAATTTGATGCCTTTTTTAAATAATTTTATTTAAAAATTATTAATATGCCAATAATTCTTTCAATTCTTTTTCAAATCTTCCTTTAGGTAAATATTGGTCTTCTAGTGCTTTCATAAATGGAATTGCCGATTCAATACTACCCACTCTTTTTACAGGCGCATCTAAATATTCAAAACAATTTTCCATGATCATAGATGAAATATCACTTGCAATTCCACCAAATAAAGTATCTTCTTGTAAAATGATTACTCTATTTGTTTTCTTTACAGAAGCATAAATAGTTTCCCAGTCTAAAGGTTGTAATGATCTTAAATCAATTAAATCTGCTGAAATCTCCGGATTGTTTTTCAATGTTTCTAATGCCCAGTGTACACCTGCACCAAAAGAAATTATTGTTACTTCATTACCTTCATTTAAAACAGCTGCTTTTCCAAATGGTATAGTGTAATAATCTTTTGGTACCTCTTGATAAACACTTCTATAGAGTTGTTTGTGTTCAAAATACATTACAGGATTTGGGTCATTTATTGCTGTATTCAGTAAACCTTTTGCATCGTATGGAAAGGCCGGATAAACAACTTTTAATCCTGGGGTTTTAGTAAACCAAGCTTCATTAGTTTGCGAATGGAATGGTCCAGCTTGAGTTCCACCTCCACAAGGCATACGAACTACTACATCTGAATTCTCACCCCAGCGGTAGTGTTGTTTGGCTAATAAATTAACAATTGGATTAAATCCAGAAGATACAAAATCGGCAAACTGCATTTCTACAACAGCCTTATGTCCGTTAATCGATAATCCATTTGCTGCAGAAACAATAACACTTTCACAAATTGGCGTATTTCGAACTCTCTCTTTTCCAAATTTGTCAACAAAACCTTCTGTAATTTTAAAGGCTCCACCATATTCTGCAATATCTTGTCCCATAATTACTAAGTTTTCATGACGCTCCATAGACTGACTTAACGCCGATGAAATCGCATCTATAACTCGAATGTTTTCTGTTTCTTCTGAATGATTGAACGATTCAAATTCATAAGGTCTGTAAACATCATTTAATTCTTCATCTAAATTAGCCACTAATTCAGGTTCAGCTTGAGTAATAGCCCAATTTTCATCTATTTCTTTCTTAATTTCAGCACGAATTTCTTCATCCAATGCTTCTGATAGTACGGCTGTTAATTTTAAATAGTTTCTAAAATTTTCAATCGGATCTTTTTCAGCCCATACATCCATCAATTCTTGAGGAACATATTTGGTACCACTTGCTTCTTCATGACCACGCATTCTAAACGTTTTAAATTCTAATAAAACAGGACGTGGATTTTCTATCATGGAAGCTTTTAAAGCTTTAATTTTAGTGTAAACTTCTAAAATATTATTTCCGTCAATAATGTGACTTTCCATTCCATATCCAACACCTCTATCGGCTAAATTTTCACATTTATACTGCTCATTTGTAGGTGTTGATAAGCCATATCCATTATTTTCAATAACAAATAATACTGGTAAATCCCATACAGAAGCCACGTTCAAAGCTTCGTGAAAATCCCCTTCAGATGTTGCACCTTCACCAGTAAATACTGCCGTTACTTTGCCATTCTTCTTTAATTTATTGGCTAAAGCTATTCCATCAGCCACACCCATTTGCGGACCTAAATGGGAAATCATACCAATAATATTAAATTCTTGTGTTCCAAAGTGAAAACTTCGATCTCTTCCTTTAGTAAATCCCGATTTTTTTCCTTGCCATTGAGAAAATAAACGATGCAAAGGAATTTCTCTAGTTGTGAATACACCTAAATTTCTGTGCATGGGTAAAATATATTCATCTTTATCCAAAGCCGCAGTAATTCCAACAGAAATTGCCTCTTGACCTATACCTGAAAACCATTTTGAAACTTTACCTTGTCTCAAAAGGATTAACATTTTTTCTTCAATTAATCTTGGTTTAGTTAGTTTTTTATATAAACTAATTAATTCTTCGTTGCTTAAATTTTGTCGTTCAAAAATCATGAATGTTGTGGATTCTTTGTTTGTGCTCCAAAATTAATAAAAATAACATTTTAAACAGCTTTTGTTATAAATAGTTTCAATAGGGAAATGTTAAATGTTAATAACTTTTCAAAATATATAAAAAAAATATTCTATACATTTGTAATACAAAGTGATTGTAAACTTTGTAGTTATTAACAAATAATTTTTAAATGCAAAAAATTCCAAGTGTAGACTTGCGTGATTTCCTATCGGATGATCCGGTACGCAAACAAAAATTTGTAAATGAAATCGGGAAAGCTTATTCTGAAATAGGCTTTGTAGCATTAAAAGGTCATTTCTTAGATGACAAATTAGTTGAAAATTTGTATGCTGAAGTGCGTAATTTTTTCAATTTACCTTTAGAGGTAAAATCAAAGTATGAAATCCCTGGTATTGGCGGACAAAGAGGTTATGTTTCTTTTGGAAAAGAACATGCAAAAGGTCGTTCTGCTGGTGATTTAAAAGAATTCTGGCATTTTGGTCAGTATGTTTCAGAAGGTTCAAAATGGGCTGGTGAATATCCTGACAATGTGGAAGTAAAGGAATTACCTAATTTCAATTCTGTAGGTAAAGAAGCGTATCAAATGCTAGAAAAAACAGGAGTTTATGTATTAAGAGCTTTGGCTTTATACATTGGCTTAGATGAGTTTTATTTTGATAATTTTATCAAAGATGGAAACAGTATTTTAAGACCTATTCACTACCCTCCTATCACTGATGAGCCGAAAGATGGTGCTGTACGTGCAGCCGCTCATGGCGACATTAATTTAATTACTTTATTAATGGGGGCTCAAGGAAAAGGATTACAAGTACAAAATCATGATGGTGAATGGATTGATGCTATGGCAGAACCAGATGAATTAATGATTAATGTGGGTGATATGTTGTCTAGACATACCAATAACAAATTAAAATCTACGATCCATCAAGTAGTTAATCCACCAAGAGAATTGTGGGGAACTTCTCGTTTCTCTATTCCATTTTTTATGCATCCAGTAAGCGACATGTCGTTAAACTGTTTGCCTGAATGTATTGATGAAAATAATCCAAAGTTATATGAAGATATCACAGCTGGTGAATTCTTAACTGAAAGATTAATAGAATTAGGATTGATTAAAAAATAATAATACAATCTTTTTAACAGATTCCAAATTCCTGACATTTATGTTTTGGAATTTGGAATTTGTTTTTTGTAACTTTACACATTATGGATTTACAAGAACAACTTAAGAAACTTTTTCCAGATCATATACCCTCTAAAGAACCAGAAACTTCTGAAGAAATGGTTCATGAATTGTACATTCAAAAAGAGCCGATGATTTGTAAATATGAAAAACGAAATGGTAAGCCTACAACGATTATTTCTGGATATGAAGGTGAACCTGAAGATTTCAAACTTTTAGCCAAAGAAATTAAAACAAAATTTGCTGTTGGTGGAGGAATTAAAGACGGTGAAATTGTTTTACAAGGCGATTATAGAGAAAAAATTATGCAATTTTTAAAAGATAAAGGGTTTAAAACTAAACGAGTTGGCGGATAAACAACAACAGCACAACTGAAAACAAGTTCAATTTTTAAACAAACTAAATTATGATACAAAGTTCAGAATTAATATTAAACCCAGACGGAAGTGTTTATCACATCAATTTAAAACCAGAGCAAATTGCAAAAGATATCATTTTTGTTGGTGACCAAAATAGAGTTGAAAAAATCACAAAACATTTCGATTCTATCGAGTTTAATACTCAAAAACGTGAATTTAAAACGCAAACCGGTACTTATAAAGGGAAAAGAATTACAGTAATGTCTACGGGAATTGGTCCTGATAATATTGACATTGTTATGAATGAATTAGACGCTCTTGTCAATATCGATTTGAATACAAGAACAGTTAAAGATGAATTAACGTCTTTAAATATTGTACGTGTTGGAACTTCGGGGTCTTTACAAGCGGATATTCCAGTAGATTCAATGGTTATGAGTGCTTATGGATTGGGATTAGATAATATGTTACGTTCTTACCTTATTGATAGTATTTCTGAAAAAGAAATGGAAGAAGCTTTCATAGCTCAAACCAATTGGGATTTGAAAAAAGGGCGCCCTTATGTTATTGCTGGAAGTGATGCTTTAATTAAAAAATTTGAAAGTAATCAAATCTTTAAAGGTTTTACCGGAACTGCAGGTGGATTTTATGGTCCTCAAGGTCGTGTTTTACGTTTAAATATTCAAGATCCTGAATTAAATACCAAAATGGATGCTTTTAATTTTAATGGAACTAGAATGACTAATTTAGAAATGGAAACCGGAGCTATTTATGGTTTAGGGAAATTATTAGGACATCAATGTTTGTCGTTAAATGCAATTATTGCCAATAGAGCAAATGGTACATTTAGTGAAGATCCATATAAAACTGTCGATCAATTAATTGAATATACATTGATGAAGTTGGTTGAATAAATGGGGTATTTATTACAACAATTTGTTTATGGATTTGGTGGAGTTTTACGATGGCTATATTTTCAAATTTTGAATTTTCCATTAAATGATAAGTTTCAAAAAAATATAAATTATTATTTAGATATTGATTCAGATGAAAAAGACAATAATGGTTTTACTGTAAGAACTAAAAATGGTTTTACTTTTTTAATTACAATTTTTATACTTATAATTTATATTGAAAAAACTAACAAATGATTTTAAATATTGAAACACCACGATTAATACTTCGACCTTTGGAAATTTCTGATGCAGAAGCGATGTTTGCTATGGATAATAATCCGAATGTACATCAATATTTATGGCAAAATCCAACAAAGGATATTTCAGAAACAATTCAGATTATTGAATTTGTTCAAAAACAATATGTAGATAATGGTATAGGAAGATTTGCAACTGTATTGAAGGAAACCGGAGAATTTGTAGGTTGGACGGGTTTAAAATTTGTAACTGATCATGTAGAAAATGGAAATACTAATTTCTATGATTATGGCTATCGATTAAATGAAAAATTTTGGAATAAAGGAATTGCAACTGAAGCATCTTTAGCTTGGTTAAATTATGCTTTTCAAACAATGCGTATTGACGAACTTAATGCATACACACATGCTCAAAATGGTGCGTCTAATCAGGTATTAAATAAAGTTGGATTTAACTTTAAAGAAGAATATCCAGATAAAGAAGGCGTTATTTGGAAATGGTGGCAATTGTTACAATCAGATTATAAAAATAAAATATGAAAACAATCAGAATAGCTGGTGTTCCAGAGCATTTCAATTTACCTTGGCATTTGTGTATTGAAAGTGGCGAATTTGAAGAAGTTGGTTTGGATGTTCAATGGACTGATGTTCCTGAAGGTACTGGGAAAATGTGTCAAATGCTTCGAAATAATGAGACCGATTTAGCTATAATTTTAACAGAAGGTATTGTTAAAGACATTACTGATGGCAATGAGAGTAGTATTATTCAACAATATGTGCAATCTCCATTGATTTGGGGAATTCATGTTGATAAAAATGCTTCCTATTCCACTGTTTCAGATTTAGAAAATACTAAAGTGGCTATAAGTAGACCAGGCTCTGGTTCCCATTTAATGGCGGTTGTTAATGCCGAGAAACAAAATTGGAATACAGCAAATTTAGAATTTGAAATTGTGAATAATGTTGATGGGGCAATTGATGCACTTTCAACAGGAAAAGCGGCTTATTTCATGTGGGAAAAATTCACCACTAAACCATTGGTAGATAATGGAATATTTAAAAGAATTGGAGAATGCCCTACTCCATGGCCGTGTTTTGTAATTGCGGTTCGAAATGAATTCCTAGCTAACAATAAGACAATAGTTGAACAAATTTTAGACATAATTAATACTACAACTGAAGAATTTAAATTCATTCCAAGTATTGATCGAAATTTAGCGGAACGCTACGGCCAAAAGTTGGAAGATATTCAATTATGGTTATCTAAAACCCATTGGTCCCAAAAACAATTAGATGAAAAAACATTTAATGTAATTCAAAATCAACTTTTTAAATTAAATTTGATAAAAAATAAATTAGAATATGCAAAAGTGGTATCTTAATTGATACCTTTTTCTTTTTAAAAACATGAGTAAATTGCTAATGAAATTAAATCAATGGCAGACGACGATTTATGAAAATAAATGGTGGTCTACTGCTATTGTAATTGTACTTTCATTTTTAATTTCAATTCCGGTTTTTGTTTTTTTTAGGAAAAATATTTTTGATTTAAATTGGGAAATTCCAATTGATAAAATAGTACTTTTTTTGTTAATTTTTTCTGTTTTTTTCTATTTAGTTTATAAATTTAGAAAAAAATTAATACTTTCATTTTTAATTTATTTGTCTACTTTTATTATAGCATCACTTGAAGGTAATTATTCTTTTTTCAAGGTTGTTGATGCTTATAGAATAATCGTTTATAATGCAGATGATAATTATGAAAATGAAGCTGTAAAACCAAATACCTTGCTTCCGTTTCCAAATAAAAAACGGGTTGAAGAAAGTGTCGATTATTTGAATCCAAAAGTTAGAAATTTTGCTTTGTATTGTGTAAATAAACATTTTAAAAAAGAGGCTAAACTTCAACCAGAAAACAGAAAATATATTCAATATTTTGCTGTATTTACTGAAATTAATTCGAGATGGAATTATGTTAATGATCCTAAAACAGACGAATATTTTGCCAATGCTAGCGAAAGTTTAACTTATTTTTCAGGAGATTGTGATGATCATGCAATTTTAATGGCTGCAACAATAAAATCTATTGGTGGAACCATGCGTTTAATTCATACGGGACGACATATGTATCCTGAACTATTAATTGGAAAAGCCAAAGATTTAGAACAAGTAGTTTACATTATCAAAAACGAACTATTTAAAAATTTAACTAAAGGAAAAGTGTTGTTTATTCATAGAGATGAAGATGATAAAATTTGGCTTAACATGGATTATACCGCACATTACCCTGGTGGGCCATTTTTAGGTGAGGAAATTTTAGGAATTCTTAGATTATAATCACCATTCTATTTCGGGTTTTCCTTGTTTTTTAAGTATTTCGTTAGTCAGGTTAAAATGATTGTTACCAAACCACAACCCTCTATTAGCGCTTAAGGGTGATGGATGTCCACTTTCTAAAACAACATGTTTAGTCGTATCTATTAATTTTTTCTTTTTTTGAGCAAAACTTCCCCAAAGCAAAAAAATAATATCTTCTTTCTCCTTTGAAATGTATTCAATCACGCGATCAGTAAATTGTTGCCAAGGAATATGTTTATGACTATTTGCAAGATCTTTTCGAACCGTTAAAGTTGCATTCAACAATAAAACACCTTGTTTGGCCCAGTGTTCTAAATTTCCCGAAGTTGGAAAAAACACAGCGTTTTGTGAATTTTGAATTTCAATGAATATATTTTTTAAACTGGGAGGAATAGCAATTCCTTCGAGAACTGAAAAGGCTAATCCATGTGCCTCTCCTGTTCCATGATAAGGATCTTGCCCTAGTATGACAACTTTTAAATTAGATAAATCACATTGATGGAAGGCATTGAAAATTAATTCTTTTGGCGGAAAACAAATGTGATTTTCATATTCAGAAAGTACATTTTGTTCTATTTTTTTAAAATAATCTTTTGGGGTTTCTGTATCAAAAAATGATTTCCAAGAATTTTCAATGGTACAATCTAACATAAAAGTAGTTTCTTTATTTTTTACAAAGATAATTACTTTGTAAATTTGATTTTTATTTTATTAAAAATGATTGCTATAAACGAAAAGACCTTAAAAGATTTAGAATTTAATACCATTTTACAAACCATTTCAGAACGATGCAATACTGAACTTGGTAGTGAAAAAGCACTTCAAATTCAACCTTTTAAAAACAAAGAAGAATTACTTGCCGAATTAGACTATACCAACGAATATTTAGCTTCTTTTTCAAACAATAATGCTTTGCCTAACCACGGCTTTGAAACCATTACAAACGATTTGAAATTGTTAGCAATTGAAGATAGTTTTTTAGAATTAGCCAGTATTCGAAAAATCTATCAAATTAATAAAACGGCCAATCAATACATTCTATTTTTAAAAAAATTTAAAGAATATTACCCACAACTTTTTCAAAAATCACTTCAAATTGAATTTACAACTGTCATAGCTCGTGCCATTGATGAAGTAGTTGATAAGTATGGTGAGATTAAAGATGATGCTTCGCCAGATTTAGTAAATATTCGAAGAAATATTCAATTGGTTCGTGGTAAAATCAATCAGAGTTTCGGTATGGCATTGTCGCATTATAACGCACTAGGTTATTTGGATGAAATTAAAGAAACTATTGTTGATAATCGTAGAGTTTTAGCAGTTTCAGCCATGTATCGTAAAAAAGTAAAAGGTACTATTTTAGGTAATTCTAAAACAGGAAGTATTGCTTATATTGAGCCTGAAACGACTTTGAAATATTCTCGTGAATTAAATAATTTGGAATACGAAGAACGTGAAGAAATTATTAAGATTTTAAGAAATCTATCAACGTCTATTCGACCATTTGTCAGTACTTTAAATGAGTATCAAGATTTTTTAAGTGATATGGATGTCATTGCTTCTAAAGCAAAATATGCACATAAAATCAATGCGATTTTACCTGAAATCACTGAAGAAAAGCATTTGTTCTTTAGAGAAGCTTTCCATCCTATCCTCTATTTAAAAAACAAAGAAGAAGGAAAAGTAACTTATCCACAAACCATTGATTTAGATAATGAAAATCGCATAATTGTAATTTCCGGTCCCAATGCTGGGGGTAAAACCATATCTTTAAAAACAGTGGGATTATTACAATTGATGTTGCAATCCGGAATGTTAATTCCTGTTCATGAGCGAAGTACAACTTTCTTGTTCGATCGAATTTTAACAGATATAGGTGACAATCAATCCATAGAAAATCATTTAAGCACGTATAGCTATCGATTAAAAAATATGAATTACTTTTTGAAAAAATGTAATGCTAAAACCTTATTTTTAATTGATGAATTTGGAACCGGTTCTGATCCAGAATTGGGCGGTGCTTTGGCTGAAACATTTTTAGAGGAATTTTATGCCCGAGAGGCATTTGGTATTATTACAACACATTATACAAATTTAAAAATTTTAGCAAATGAATTGCCTTTTGCGAGTAATGCCAATATGTTATTTGATGAAAAATCACTGGAGCCCATGTTTAAATTACATTTAGGTCAACCAGGTAGTTCATTTACTTTTGAAGTTGCTCAGAAAAACGGAATTCCTTATGGATTGATTAATCGTGCAAAGAAGAAAATTGAAAATACAAAAGTTCGATTTGATAAAACCATTGCAACTTTACAAAAAGAACGTTCCAAATTAGAAAAAACTTCTACTATTTTAAAAGAAGAAGAATCTAAAGCTCGTGAGGAAAGTCAGAAAATGGAAAAAATCAATGCCAAAATTCAAGAAAAATTAGAACGCTATCAAGAAATGTATGATGCCAATCAGCGTTTGATTTATATGGGGCAAAAAATTGATGATATTTCGGAAAAATATTTTAACAATAAAGACAAAAAATCTTTAATTGGTGAATTTTTAAAGATGGTTGAAATTGAAAATTCAAAACGAAAAAAACTATCGGCTAAAGAGAAAAAACAAAAAGAAATTGTTGAAAAACAAGTAGAAGCTGAAGTGCAAGTTAAAGTAGAAGAAATCCGTAAAGAGAAAAAAGAAAAGAAAATAAAAGCTCAGAAAGCGGAAGAAAATAAACCAAAAGTTGTGTTGAAAGTGGGTGATAGAGTACGTATGAAAGACGGAAAATCGATTGGTACTATTGACAAAATTGAAAAAAACAAAGCAACCGTAAATTACGGAATATTTACTTCCAAAGTTGCACTTGAAGAATTAGAATGGATTCAGCCTCTGTAAAAAATTTAGAAATTGTTTTTTGAATTTGATTTTTAAACTTATAATGGATATTAAGTAATGGATTTTCCAAAGGATAAAAAAATAATACTGTTTGATGGTGTATGCAATTATTGCAATGCTAAAATTAATTTCATTATAAAACACGACAATAAAGATGTATTCCGATTTGTTGCGTTACAAAGTGATAAAGGAAAAGAAATTATAAAATATTTGGGGATTTCCAATACTATAGACAGTATTGTATTGTATGAACCTGGAGTTGCTTATTATATTAAATCTCAAGCCGTTTTTTCTATTTTAAAAGAACTCAAAACAGGCTATCAATGGGTGTTGCTTTTAAATTTTATTCCAAATTCAATTAAAGATTTGGTTTATGATTATATTGCAAGGAATAGATACAAATGGTATGGTAAAAAAGAGGCTTGTATGATTCCAAATGAAGAAATTAGAAATAAATTTTTGTCTTGAAAAATCAAGTAATTCGATATGTACAATTTCTTTTCATTCAAACTTTACCGTTTGTTGTATTTTTAATTCTATTTGAATTATTACTACGTTCAATACCCAATGATTACCAATTAAAAAGACAATACTTAATTAAAAATGCTTCTGAAATTGAAGTGTTGTATCTAGGAAATTCACATACGTTCTATGGTATTCGTCCAGAATATTGTTCTAAAAAAGCATATAATTTAGGCCATATTTCACAATCCTTAAATATAGACTATGCATTTCTGAAAAAATATGAGTCGAAATGGAAAAAATTAAAATATGTGATTATTCCGTTGGATTATTTTTCTTTATTTGAAGAGTTAAACCATTCAGACGAAGATTGGCGAATTAAAAACTACAAAATTTACCACCACTTATCTATAAGAAACAAATTTCAAGATAATTTTGAGTGTTTCAATGTTGATTTTAAATCCAATTGTAAACGAATAATAAAAAATTACCTATTACGTCAAAATGAAGTTACAGCAACTAAATTAGGATATGGAACGGCTTTTCAGTCAAGTTCAAATTTAGATTTAAAAACAACCGGAATTGAAGCTGCTAAACGACATTTTGCCCAATCTGATTCACTTTACAAAAACAATTATAAATCATTGATTGCTATTTTGAATTTTACAAGAAAATACAACATCAAGCCTATTTTAGTCTCTTTTCCAACCTACGCTACTTATTATCAAAATTTGGATAAAAACCAACTCTTGAAAACTATTCAAACGGCTTATAAATTAAAGACAAAATATTCTTCTTTACTTTACTTTAATTTGTTGGATTCAAATTACTTTACCAAAGAGGATTTTCATGATGGTGATCATTTAAATGAAATTGGAGCCAAAAAATTAACCCTATTTTTAAATATAGCCTTAAACTGATAATTGTCATAAAATAATCCTTAAATTAGATTTAAATTTGAATCAATTTTAAATCTAACTCCTATGAAAAATTTAATTGTGCCATTATATTCTTGGAGTAACGGTGCTATAATTATGACTATTGTTTTTGGTTTAGTAATACTAGCTTTAGTCGGTGCCGTTTTTTTTATGATGAATAACAATGAAAAAAAAGACTAAGCTTGGCTTAGTCTTTTTTGTTTAGATTATTTTAATTTTCTTCTATTTCTTTCTGAGATAATTAAGGATAACTCCCTACCCGTTTGCCCAGCTACAGAAGTATTTTCTTGTGCGCGTCTAATCAAATATGGCATAACGTCTCGTACGGGACCAAATGGTAAATATTTTGCAATATTATAACCTGCAGCGGCTAAATTATAACTTATATTATCACTCATACCATATAATTGGCCAAACCAAATTCTTGGATCGTTTTTTGCTAATCCTTTTTCGGCCATCAATTGCATGACTAAATAAGAACTGTCTTCATTATGTGTTCCAGCAAAAATAGCCATTGTATCAATATGTTCCATCATGTATGCAACTCCAGCATTAAAATTAGCATCGGTTGCTTGCTTTGATGGGCAAATTGGATTCTTGTATCCTTTTTCCTCTGCACGTTTAGCTTCTTTTTCCATGTAAGCTCCGCGAACTAATTTCATCCCAATATGAAATCCTTTTACTTTTGCCCTTTCGTGTAACCCTTTTAAATAATCTAAACGGTCCCAACGATACATTTGTAACGTATTAAAAATCAATGCTCTGTTAACATTGAATTTTTCCATCATTTTTTCAACTAAATCATCAGCAGCATCTTGCATCCATGATTCTTCAGCATCAATTAAAATGGTAACATCTTTATCATATGCGTATTGACATACTTTTTCAAAACGAGCCACTACTCTATTCCATTCGTTTTGTTCGGAAGAACTTAAAGGCAATTGAGCACCAATTTTTTCATATAAATCAATGCGTCCTAAACCAGTTGGTTTAAAAACTGCAAAAGGGATAGCCTGACTTTCTTTAGCAAAATCAATAGTTCTAATTGTCATTGCTAAAGCCGCGTCAAATTGCTCTTCTTCTTCTTTACCTTCAACAGAATAATCAAGAACAGAAGACACGCCTTTGGTGTACATTTTATCAACAACTTTAAGGCAGTCTTGTTCATTTACACCACCACAAAAATGATCAAAAACTGTTTTTCTAATCAATCCTTCCACAGGTAAATGTAAGCCAAGCGCGAAATTTGTTAATGAAGTACCTATTTTTACTAAAGTAGGATTGCCAATCATTTTAAATAAAAAATAAGCTCTATTTAACTCATTATCTGATTTTAAAATGAATGCATTTTCTGTATTATTAAATATTTTTTCCATGCAAAATAATAGCTTCTTTCGGAATGCAAATATACTTAATGAAACGCTGTTTTTTTGAATTATTTTGATTTATTTTGCATGAAATTTATAATTCTTCAATGAACGCAATTCAAGCAAATAATTATCAGATAGTTTTCAATGAAAATAGTTTTGAATATTTGAGTCAAATTTTAATTCCAACGAATTATTCAAAAGCTATTATTCTGGTTGACGAACACACCAATGAATATTGTTTACCCTCTTTTATTTCAAATATAGCTACAAAAGTAGAAATTGAAATCATTGAAATTGAAGCAGGTGAAGGAGTGAAAAACATTGCAACCTGTATTGAACTTTGGGAAACTTTAATTGAATTAGGTGCTGATAGAAAAAGTATTATTCTAAATTTAGGTGGAGGAGTCATTACTGACTTGGGAGGTTTTGTTGCTTGTACCTTTAAAAGAGGTATTGATTTCATTAATATACCTACTACTCTACTTTCTATGGTAGATGCATCTATAGGTGGAAAAAACGGCATTGATTTAGGTAAGTTGAAAAATCAAATTGGTATTATAAAAGAGCCGAAAGCGGTACTAATTAATTCTAGTTTTCTAAGTACTTTGCCAGCTAAAGAAATGCGTTCTGGATTGGCTGAAATGTTAAAACACGGTTTGATATTTGATAAAACTTATTGGGATAAATTTAAAAATATAAGTAACTTAAATACAGATGATTTAGACGATTTAATTAAACAATCTATTGTAATTAAAAATACTATAGTTTCACAAGATTTAACCGAAAATGGAATCCGAAAATCATTAAATTTTGGTCACACCTTAGGTCATGCAATTGAAAGCTATTTCCTTGAAAATGAAGAAAAAACAACTTTACTTCATGGTGAAGCAATTGCTGTTGGAATGATCTTAGAAAGCTATATTTCATTAGAATTAAATTTACTTACTAAAGAAGAATATGCTGAAATAAAGTATATCATTACTGATATTTTTGAAAAAATAGATTTTAATAATTCTGATATTGAAAA